>NZ_BAAJNQ010000001.1:0-1138386 GCF_054558365.1 Rhizobium sp. No.120 | reverse complement strand
GATAGATTATGGAACTATTTCCAATCTCTCTCAGGTAAGGAAAACCGAATTTTCTTTTTGTTTCAGACTGTTGCGATGTCCAGAGCGCTGATCTCAGCCCTTATCGCAATGGCCCTAATAATCAGAATCATCCCGCTATCTCAACTCGCCTTGATGCGGATCACCTTGGCAGTAATCTTCTCGGCCAATGTCATCGGATTGCATGCGAAAATGCTGTCGGGCCGCCCGGCAGCGCACCAGACTTGATCGTAAGTCAAAAGGTTCTCGTCCATAAAGACAGGCAGATCGACGAGATGGCCGATCGGTGCGACGCCGCCGATCGCAAAGCCGGTCTCGTCGCGGACGCGATCGATATCAGCACGCTTCAGCCGAACGCCGTAAGCCGCTGCAATATAAGCGGTGTCCGCATTATGCGCGCCGGAAACAATAAGCAGCGTCAGCGCATGGGTGTCGGCATTGACGAAGACCAGAGATTTCACGATCTGGCCCACGGCACATCCTGCGGCCTTGGCAGCTTCTTCCGCGGTCCGCGTCGATTGCTCCATGCGCTTGATCGAGATGTCTAGCCCCAGCATGCGCGCCGCAAGTTCGACGCGTTCCAAGCTGGAAATCTTCTTGATATCTTCGCTCATAGATCGGCGTCCTCCACGTCGAGTTCGATCTGCATCTGATCGTAGGCCGGCTCGACATGATCGGGCGTTTCAGCCAGCACGGTTTCATAATCGAGCGGCGTATGCATGTGGGTCAAGATGGCATGTTTCGGCGTCAGGCGTTCGATCCATTCGAGCGATTGCTCCAATGAGAGATGGCTTGGATGCGGCCGATACTGCAATGCATCGATGATCAAGATGTCGAGGTTTTGAACCTTTTCTATCGATTCTGGCGGGAAGTCGCTGATATCGCTGCAATAAGCGAGTTTGCCGATACGGAAACCCAGGGAATGGATATCACCGTGTATCTGCTTATGCGGCCAGAAGCGGATCGGACCGCCTGCCCCTTCGATCACAAAACTTGTCTCAAGGCTCTCAATCAGCACCGGGCGCACGATCGGCGGATAGCTGCTCCCGGCTGGCGTTTCCAGGCAGTAGCGGAAGCCTTCGCGAATACGATCCATCGTCGGCGGATCGGCATAGATCGGGATGCGCTCGTTCGAAATATGGAAATAGCCGCGCAGATCATCGATGCCGTGAATATGGTCGGCGTGCGCATGCGTATAGAGCACGGCATCGATGGAGCTGACCCCAGCATGGATCATCTGCTCGCGGAAATCCGGACCGGTATCGATAACGACGGTGGTAATGCCGCCATCCGGTGCGATCTGCTCGACAAGAAAGGCAGCGCGGGTGCGGCGGTTTTTTGCGTTTTTCGGGTCGCAGGCGCCCCAATCGCCGGTAATACGCGGAACGCCCGGCGACGATGAACAGCCCAAAATGGTGAAGCGCCGCCGGTATGTCACGACGTCAGACCCTCGTCATCTTGGAGAAGCAGCGGAAGGCGTTTTCCGTGGTGATGTCGGCGATCTCGTCCATGCTGACGCCGATCGTGTCGGCCAGCACCTCGGCCGTGTTGACGACATAGGACGGTTCGTTACGCTTGCCGCGCCAGCGCTTCGGCGCGAGATAAGGCGCGTCGGTCTCGACCAGCAGCCGGTCGTGCGGGATTGTCTTGGCGATCTCACGCAGCTCTTCCGATTTCGGGAAGGTCAGGATGCCGGAGAAGGAGATATAGCCGCCAAGCTCCACGCCGGTCTGGGCAAGGGTAGGGCCGGCGGAGAAGCAGTGGAGGATAAAGGGGAAAGCCCCCTTCCCTGTTTCCTCCGTCAGGATCGCGGCCATATCCTCATCGGCGCTGCGGCTGTGAATGACGAGCGGCAGCTGTGTTTCGCGCGCAGCAGCGATATGGCGCAGGAAGCCGGTCTTCTGGTCTTCAGGCTTGACGGTATCGTAGAAGTAATCGAGACCCGCCTCACCGATCGCCACGATCTTCTCGTGCTGATTTGCTAACCGCACGAGATCTTCCGTCTGGATGTCCAACTCCTGGTCGGCGCTGTTCGGATGGGTGCCGACAGAACAAAAAACCGACGGATAACGCTCGGTCAGCGCAAGCAATCCGTCGAGCTTCCTGACCTTTGTCGAAATGGTGACCATCTGCTTGACGCCCATCTCGTGAGCGCGCGCGACGATTGCGTCGCGCTCCTCTTCGAAATCGGCAAAATCCAGATGGCAATGCGTATCGATCAGCATGGAAAACCTTATTCGGCGGTCGGCGCGACATAGCGCGGGAAGACCGGCTTCGGGGCTTCCAGCGGCGTTCCGGCAACGAGGCGACCTGCCTCGCCGAGTGCTGCAAAATCACGCTTGTCGGCAGGGATTGCAATGAGATCCAGCAGTTTCCCAGAGGATTCCGGCATGAAGGGCTGCAGCAGAATGCCGATCTGGCGCACGACGTCGGCCGTGACATAGAGCACAGTCGCCATGCGCGCCGGGTCGGTCTTCTTCAGCGCCCAGGGTTCCTGGCTCGCGAAATAGCGGTCGGTTTCGGAAACCACTGCGATGATGGAAGCGAGAGCGCGATGGATCAGCTGCTTGCCCATGTCTTCGCGAGTCGAGGCAAGCAACGCGTCGGCCTGAGCCAAAAGCGCCTTGTCTTCGTCGGTCAGCGGACCGCATTCCGGAATTTGCCCGTCACAGTTCTTGACAATCATCGACAGCGAGCGGCTGGCAAGGTTGCCAATGCCATTGGCGAGATCGGAATTGATGCGCGTGCCGATCGCTTCTTCGCTGTAGCTGCCATCCTGGCCGAAGGAGACTTCGCGCAGAAAGAAATAGCGCACCTGATCAAGGCCGAAATGGTTCACCAAATTGACCGGATCGACGACGTTGCCGAGCGATTTCGACATCTTCTCGCCCTTGTTGAGCAGGAAGCCGTGGGCATAAACGCGCTTCGGCAGCGGCAGCTTCGCCGACATCAGGAAGGCCGGCCAATAGACGGCGTGGAAGCGGATGATGTCCTTGCCGATAATATGAAGATCGGCAGGCCAGTATTTCGCCCGCGGATTGTTGCGGTCTTCGATATAGCCGGTCGCCGTGATGTAGTTCGTCAGAGCGTCGACCCAGACATACATGACGTGCGACGGGTCGTTCGGCACCTTGATGCCCCAGTCGAAGGTCGTGCGAGAGATCGACAGATCCTTGAGGCCGGACTTCACGAAAGAGATCACTTCGTTGCGACGCTCGGCCGGACCGATGAAATCCGGATTTTCCTCATAGTGCTTCAGCAGCCGGTCCTGGTATTCGGAGAGCTTGAAGAAGTAGCTTGCCTCCTCTACCCATTCGACCGGCGTGCCCTGAGGCCCGTAGCGTACGCCGTCGGCGCGCAGCTCGGTTTCGTTCTCTTGGTAATAGGCTTCGTCGCGGACCGAATACCAGCCGGCATAGGAATCTTTGTAGATGTCGCCAGCATCGGCCATCAGGTTCCAGATATTCTGCGATGTCGTGTGGTGGCGCGGCTGCGTCGTGCGGATGAAGTCGTCGTTCGACGCATTCAGCAGCTTGCCCATCGCCTGGAATTCATCGGAATTGCGATTGGCGAGCTGCTGCGGTTCCATGCCTTCGGCCCGCGCTGTCTGCTGCATCTTCTGGCCATGCTCGTCCGTACCCGTCAGGAAGAAGACATCGCGGCCATCGAGGCGCTGGAATCGGGCCAACGCATCGGTGGCGATCAGCTCATAGGCATGGCCGATATGCGGCTTGCCGTTAGGATAGGCGATCGCGGTGGTGATGTAGAACGGAGTTTTTTCGGTCATGTGAGGCAGTGGCCCGCTTTTACTGTTACGTCGCAGTTATTCTTGCTCCGCTCGCTTTAGCGCATGTTTGCCATGAGCGAAACACCAAGTTTCGCGCGCGCAGCATTCGGAACTTCAGGATGGCGCTTTGCTTGACTCGGCTCCGCCTCGCCTTTACCCACTGCGGGCAAGTAGAACGCAGGACAGACATGGCCGTGGATTTCGTCGTTTTATGTATTGGTCTGCCTAACGGCTTCAAGAGGCCGTGAATTTGAGTTTGATCAATTCCTTTCAACCGCTCTATTCCTTTTCCGGCTTTTTCGTCGGCATGCTTGTAGGCATTACAGGGGTGGGCGGCGGTTCGCTGATGACCCCCCTGCTCGTGCTTCTCTTCGGCGTCCATCCAGCAACGGCCGTTGGTACGGATCTACTCTATGCCGCAATCACCAAGACGGCTGGAACGGCCGTGCACGGCATGCATGGACGCGTCAATTGGAAGGTTGTGAGCCTTCTAGCGTCAGGCAGCGTTCCGGCAGCGCTCGCCATGCTCTGGATCATGACCGGCGTCAATCGCGAGAGCCCCGCCGTTGCCCATGCCATCACCCTGTCATTGGGCTGCCTTTTGCTTTTGACGGCGCTGATGCTGATTTTTCGAGGCCAGATCATCGAAGTCATCCGCAAATGGCGCGGCGAGCGCGGCATGATATCGCCGCGCAACATTGCTCTCTTGACAGTCATCCTCGGCCTGATGCTCGGGATTCTCGTCACGATGACCTCGGTCGGCGCGGGCGCGCTCGGTGTCACCGTCCTGCTTGTGCTCTATCCGCAAACGGATGTCCGCGAAATTGTCGGCTCCGATATCGTCCATGCCGTGCCGCTGACCTTGATCGGCGGCATGGGCTATTGGTTCATCGGCGAGATCAACTGGACGATGCTGTTCGCCCTATTGCTGGGATCAATTCCGGGTATCGTCGCCGGCAGCCTGCTCGCCCCTCGCCTGCACGAGCGCTCCGTGCGCATCATCCTTGCCGTGACGCTCGCAATCGTTGCCTGGAAGCTGATCTTTCCCTAGGTGGCGCTGAACTTGATGCCGAATTTGGAAGTGGATGGGAAACACGTTCACTGTGAAACGTGTGCCGTAGCCAAAGGCTATTGATCGGCTTATAAGAAGTAATGAAGCTGATTTTGCCAAAAAATGGATGATCAAGGCCTTTCCCTGGATCGGATGCGGACCTTCGTCCGGGTTGTCGAACGCGGTAGTTTGTCGGCCGCCGCGCGAGAACTTGGCCTCGGTCAATCGACGGTAACCCGCCATATCAACGAGTTGGAGGAAGCCGTCGGCGTCCCTCTTCTCGGAAGAACCACACGCCGCGTCACGCTCACCGAGGAAGGCAGCCGCTACTATGCGAACTGCCTGCAGATTCTGCGCCTTGTCGATCAGGCAACCGAAGAAGCAAGAAATGCGCGGCGGTCGCCGGCAGGCGCCGTTCGCCTCTCCTGCACTGCCGCTCTCGGCGTCATGCATGTCACGCGGATGATTTTCGATTTTCAGAACCGATATCCGGAGATCAGGATAGATCTCAATCTCACGGATGAGCGCATCGATCTTGCTCGGGAGGGGATTGATATCGCTCTGCGTCTAGGGCCGATCGCAGATGACGCCATGAAGCTCGTTTCCATCGGAAAAAGCCATCGAAGGCTCGTGGGTTCGCCAGATTATTTTCGCCGCAAGGGGCGGCCCACATGTCCCGCCGATCTCTCGCAGCATGATAGTGTGGTAATGTCCAACATTGCCGGAAGCGATCAGCTTATTCTGTTTGATCCGAATGGGATGCGTTTGGTGGTTCCGGTGAGCGGAATGCTGCGGGTCGATCACGGCCTCGCTGCTCGAGCTGCTCTCGCGGCCGGCCGCGGCATCGGTCCCGCTCACCTCTGGCTGGTTCAGGATCTGCTGGACGCCGGTACGCTCGAAGTTCTGTTCGACGACTACGACCTTGATGCGGTTCCCCTCAGCCTGCTCGTTGTTCCAGAACGAGCAGGCGTCGCTCGCGTAAGGCTACTGGTCGATTTTCTCGTCACGGAGTTAAAGAAGATGCCGGGCATCGCTGCTGACTGAGAGATAAGCAATCGGCCTCAAAGTCCGAACGCTCGCTTTTCACCGCGCCAGCCTGTGGTTCGCAAAAATTGTTCCCAGTTCAACGTCTCTGGATCTAAGCGGCGACTCCAGCCGAGATCATGTTCTCCACTGAAATAGCTATATTCGACGGCATATTCGACCATCCCTAAAGTCTCGCGGACGAGCAGCTCGTTGGCGGCGAAATCCGGAAAATACCGCAGGAGGCCGTCCCTGGAAAAGGCATTCCGATATTCGGCTTTCAGACCCGTTACGCGCCGGAAGGTATCGACCATTTCACGCGGTGAAATGACATCGCCAACGATCGGAAGCGTCTTTCCGTTGTAGCGTTCGGGATGGGAAAAGATTTCTAGGACGACAGGACCCGTGGCCGTCAACGGATCGACGAAAGGCGCGGCGAAGTCTTCCGGCAGATAGATTGCCAATAGGAGCGTGTCGCCATCATACCGAGGAACATAATATTCGAGCAGGTTGGTGTAGAAGAACGCGAGCATGACGAAGGAGTGCGAGACAGGGAGTCCGCGGATATAATCGGCAACCTTCGCCTTGTCGGTGAAGTGTGGCGCATACTTCGTTCCGCCTGTGATCTTTTCGACATTCTCCAGCGTGCTGAAGACTACGTGGCCGACACCGGCCTCCACGGCGGCATCGGCCAATTGCCGGCCAAGCGGCGCCTCGCTCCTGTCCGGCGGCGCAATGGGAGGTGTCATCAAGAAGGCGCCGGAAGCACCTTCGAAAGCACACACGAGTTCCTTTGTCCGGCCGAGTTCGAGCGGCACCGTTACGACTTCCGCCCCTAACGCCTGCAGCGCGCGAGCTGTGGGCGAATCCTTGGCTCGAGTAAGCGCACGGACGCGGAAGCGTTGACTTTGAAGCAGCGTCGTCGCCACGCTCCGACCTTGTTTGCTGGTCGCCCCGGCAATTGCGATCAACGGTTTATCATCTAGTGTCATGGTTAGTCTCCAATCCAATTCCGCAGCCGAAGAGCAGCGGCACCTTCACATGAGACCGATCACTTCAACTGCGATACGGTCCGTCTAACCATGAAGGTAGGAGACCGGATCGCAGCGCACTACACGCTGGCAATGAATTACATTATGCCGTTTTTTGGATATATCGCTTTTGATAATCCGCAGCATCTCTCTCGCCGCAAAACTGAGGAGTGCGGCAAGTTTTCATTTCCGGAAATTCCATGGGAAGCTACGCCGAAAGCTGCTGTTTGAGCTCGCCGAGAATGGTAATCAGGGTCTGCTTACGATCGAGATTATAGGCTTGCGATACGTTCAGCCGCTCTGTCGTCTCGGAATGCAAGCGGGCCAGCCTTTCGGCCGTCGAAATCGAGCCCTCAAGCGCCGCAGCGCGCGCGCGCTCGATGATGTCGTCGCCGATATGCGACAGGAAGAAGCCGAAGATCGTGTCGCTATCCTTGCCGGAAAGCGCGTCGGCGAGGCGGTGCATTGCCTTGCGGGCCGCAGGTCCATCTGCCGAAAGCACCTGCCGATACGCTTCGATGATCTCGCCGCCGCCGTAGTTCAAAAGCTTGAGCGCCTCGCTGACACTTCCCTTGGCAGCGGAGAGCAATTCCCCCCCCTGCCCGGCCGGTACGCCAAGATTTTCGAGCGCCATGCGCAAGGCGTCATTGCCGAGCGGCGCGAGCTTCAAAGGCAGGCAGCGCGAGCGAATCGTCGGCAGAAGCCGCCCCGGCGCATGCGATAGAACGAGAAACAGAGCGCGCTTCGGCGGCTCCTCGAGGATCTTCAGGATCGCATTGGCCGCACTGCGGTTGAGATCGTCGGCGGGATCGATGATGACGATCCGCCAATTGCCCGTACCCGAGGTCTGCGAAAAGAACTTTCCGGCACGCCGCACCTCGTCCACGGTGATCGCGGATTTCATCTTGCCCGTCTTGTCGTCGACCGGCCGGCTCAAATGCAATAGATTATGCGATGCCCCGCCAGAAATCTGCCTGGAGACGACCGATGCCGGATCGGGATCGCCGATCGTCTCCGGTGCGGACGCCGGATCGGGATGGGAGAGGACATGATTGGCGAAACGAAAGGCAAGCGTCGCCTTGCCGATGCCCTCAGGCCCTTCGATCAGCAAGGCGTGGTGACCCTTGCCGGAGCGATAGGATTGCGCAAGGAAGGCTTCGGCTTCTTCATGGCCGAAGAGCTTCGCATTGTCTTGCGGAGGAATAGCGCCGTCGAGGACGCCCGGACGTTCATCGCTCATTGCGCCGCTTCCGATCCTGCGGCGATATTGGCTGCACCGAGCCGCTTGTCGACGATCCCGGCGATTTCAGCGGCGATCTCGTTTTCCGGCTTCTGAGCATCGATGACGTAACAACGCTCGGGCTCTCGAGCGGCAATGTCGAGGAACGCCTCGCGGCGCTTCTCGTGGGTCTGCATCTCTTCCTTCTCGAAGCGATCGGGTGCGGCCGCGGCGGAGGCGCGCTTGCGCGCACGCTCGAGACCGACTTCGGCAGGAATGTCGAGGATTAGCGTGCAATGCGGAATAACGCCGTTGACGGCGACCCTCTGCAGAGCTTCGATATAATCGGGCTCGAGGTTGCCGGTCACACCCTGATAGACGCGCGAGGAATCCATGAACCGGTCGCAAAGCACGATAGCGCCGCGCGCGAGCGCCGGACGAATGACATCTTCGACATGATCGTTGCGGGCAGCAGCAAAGAGAATGGCCTCCATGCGCGTGCCAAACATTTCAGCGGCACCCGAAAGCAGGACATGCCGCACCGCCTCCGCGCCCGGCGATCCGCCGGGCTCGCGTGTGACAAGCACCTCGTGGCCACGCTCGCGCAACCGTTCAGCCAGGTAACGAATCTGGGTGGATTTTCCAGCCCCCTCGCCGCCTTCGAAGCTTACGAATAATCCGTTTGCATCAGCCAATGATCATGTCCTGCACTTTTCGCGTGCCGTCAGTCGGCACGCGATACGCTCTTGTTTAACCCAAGACATGTCCAGGTGGAACTATGCATGTCCTGGTGTCCGCCACTCTATGTGGGGTGTAAACAGAGATTTGGCGAGCTTTTGGGCCTATTCAGGTTGGCAAAGGCTTGTCCCACAACCAGGAGAACAGCAGCGACTCGGTCAACTCCATCAGAGCATCGAATGCGCGGCGGCCCAATGTGCCCTGTCCGACCGATTCCTTCGTATAAAGCGGCAGCTCGCGTAGCAGACGCGCGCCTAGGAAGACGCGGAGAGTTCCCGCTTCGTAATCCGCAGCAACCGGCGCCGTCAGGGGCCAGCGATAGACGATGCGGGCTGATAGCCGATCCGGCGTGTCCACAGGCACGTAGACATCGACGGGTATCTTAGCACGCAGGCCGACAGTTGATGCGGCGCCGCCATAGACGCTGGCATCGCCGATTACCTCGCCTTCGGCAAAGATGCGTTGGCTCTTGAAATTGCTAAGCCCCCATTCGAGGACGCGTCGCGTTTCCTCGATGCGCTCTTTGTCGCTCTTCAGCCCGCCGAGTGCCAGGAACAGCCGGCGTCCATCACGCTGAATGGAGGCGACGATAGAAAAGCCCTCACCGTCGGCAAAACCCAGCCCCAGACCGTCAACGCCGATATTGAGCAAAAGCATCGGGTTTTTGTTGCGCTGATAGATCTTGTTCCAGGTGAAGTCGGCCTGCGCGAAATATTTGTAGAGATCCGGGTGCTTCTCCTGCAGGTCCTGCGCCAGCATGACCATTTCCCGCGCGGACACCTTGCCGCCGGTATTGGGATCATTGGCATCCGGCAGACCGGTGGAATTGGTGAAGGTAGACCGAGACATGCCGATCTCTCTTGCGCGTGCCGTCATGCGACGCGCAAATTCGCGTTCGCTGATCGACATACCCTCTGCCAGAACGATGCAGGCGTCATTTGCCTGCTGCACGGCAATACCCTGGAGCAGATCGCCGACGCGGATGCGCGATTTTAGCGCGGCGAACATGGTCGAGGCACGCGAGGGAGCGCCGCCCGTTCGCCAGGCATTCTCCGAGACGGTATATTCGGTGTCGAGGTTGATCTCCCCTCGCCCGATCGCATCGAAAACAACATCCAATGTCATGAGCTTCGCAAGCGACGCCGGCGAAATCAGCTGATCCTCGTTTTTGGCAAGCAGGATAGTGCCGGTCGAGGCCTCGATCATGAACGCCTGCGCAGCTTTCGTATCGAAAGCGCCTGGGGTCGCCGGCTGCGCAAAAGCAGCCGCATTGCCGATCTCAAGGAGAAAAAGGAACAAAAGAATCAAGCGCTTTGGCATATCGTCCCCTTCATCCGATCACCGGCACGATTATTTTAGTGACCGGTTAAGATTCAGGCAATGATGCCGATCAATCGACCTGCGTCATACCCTGATGCTGGCGGCGATAGGACGAGAGAATCGATTCCTGCGTGAGACCGTCGTTGCGAACCATGACGGCATCAAAAGCGAGATCGACATAAACTGTTTTGATCGGCGCTTCCTGATAGCCGGCAACCATGGAGCCAAGGGACTGGTCCTTCTGGCTTGCCAGACGCGGAGAGAAATCCGGCCGCTCGCGGGGGATCGGGCCGATCCGCGGAAGCAAGATCATGGTCGGGTCCGCCGCCTCCACCGCAGGCATCGCTCCGCCATTCCACATCATTGGTGGCGGGTCGTTGCGCTTGGTGGCGTTGTAACCGCCGTCCGGGGTCGAGCCGGCGAAAGCCGTCGAAGAATATGGCGACTGTCGTGGGATGGGTGCGATCGCCGGCGCGGCATCAAAGCTCCGCACCTGACGGCTGGCGCGCGTCGGTGTTGGCGTATACGAATCCGGCAGCTGATCGGCAGTCATACGACCAGCGGAAGCAACCATCACGCCGGTTGCGATCTGACCGCCAGGATTGATGCCTGGCAGACGTGAGCCCTTCGGAATATAAGAGGCCATCAGATAGGGCTCGTCGTGACCATCCATCCGGGCGCGGCCGACATATTGCACGCGCACATTGCCTGTGCCGCTATGCTGAAGGTCAAGCATCTGTGCCGTCTTATTCGAAAGGTCGATGATGCGGCCGGGATGGTAGGGGCCGCGATCATTGACGCGAACGATGATGGAGGAGCCGGTCTCGACGTTGGTAACGCGGGCATAGCTTGGCAGCGGAAAAGTCGGATGGGCGGCGGTCAGCGACTGCTGGTCGTAGACTTCGCCGTTGGCGGTCAGGCGGCCATGAAAGGCAGAACCGTACCAGGACGCGATGCCGACCTTGTTATAGCCGAAATCTTCCTTCGGATAGTACCATTTGCCTTTTACCTGATAGGGATTGCCGACCATGAAACGGCCGCCGCCCTTCGGCACCGGGCCGTTATTGACGACGCGAGGGCTCGCCTTCACGCCATATTCCTTCTCGGAGAAATATTCCTTGCCGTGCTTGCGTGTCGAAGTAACCTTCTGAGACGTTCCGCAGGCCGTGATGGTTGCGCACATCAGTGAGAGAGCAAACCAACGCATGGCCGTTGTGTATGTCACCGCACGATTTTCGAATGTCATCTGTCCCAAGCCGCTACTCATTACTTTGACGGAGGTCTGCTACCGGTAGGTCCCTCGCTCCGGTATTCTGCTACGCTCCAATCACCTAACGGTGCTTTAATCATGATTGCAGTTTGTCCATTTTGCGATGCAAATTGAACGCACCGAAGAATTTCCGAAGATCATGGTTAATGCTCAGTAAAGCGCTACCGGCTGCAAGTAGTGTCGATCACGCCTATCCCGCTCCGGTAATGATCTGTTTTCCGGTCGCCATCAGTCGTTCAGGATTGGAACAGATGCACTCGGTTTGGGATTGCGCTGGACAGTTTTGGCGCAGGTCTTTCAAGTGCTTGTATCAAAGCGCAGCAGTAGTTCGTGATAGATATCGCCTACTCCAACGTCCCGATAACGTGCTTCAGCTTGTCGGGGTTGCGGGTGCAATAGATGGCGACGACTTTTTCCCGCTCGATCTGCAGCGCAGTGGTCTGCACGACGTTGCCACCCTCCATCGTCACGAAGCCGGACAAGCCGTCGATGATCGCGTAATGGATCAGTTGCGAGGGCTGCTCGCGAAAAATTCTCGCCAGCTGCTCATGAAGCCGCATGGTGGCAGAAAGCCCGATATGCGGTCGCTGCGATGTCGGCACCTTGCCGCCACCGTCGGCGTAGACAACGACATCCTCCGAAAGCAAGGCCTGAAGAGCAGCCATGTCGCCCGTTCTCGACGCCGTGAAGAAAGCCGTGGCAAGCTTGAGCCCCGCTTCCTTGTCGATGGCGAAACGTGGCCGGGCCTCGGTGACATGCGCCCGCGCCCGGCTGGCAAGCTTACGGCAAGCGGTCGCCTCGCGACCAATTGCCGAGGAGATCTCATCGAAATCCATGCCGAACACGTCATGCAGGAGAAAGGCGGCCCGCTCTAGCGGTGAAAGACGCTCCAGCGCCAGCATTAGCGGCATGGTTATATCGTCAGCAGCATCGCCGTCCTCCGGGTCAAAAATCGGCTCCGGCAACCAGGAGCCCACATAGGATTCCCGGCGACGACGCGCCGATTTCAACTCGTTGAGGCAAAGCCGGGTGACGATAGTCCGCAGGAATGCCGCCGGTTCGCGGACCGCAGTGCGATCAGTTGCCAGCCAGCGCAGCCAACTATCCTGCACGATATCCTCGGCATCCGCGACCGATCCGAGCATTCTGTAGGCGAGCCTGACAAGGCGCGGACGCAGCGAGGAGAAGATCGGGTCGGACAGCGTCTCATTCATTGGCCGCAAACTCGCGTGCAAATGGATTGGCATCGCGGCCACGGGTGAACTGTAGCGCCGTCAGCGCGACTCGCCGGCCAAGATGGCGGGCTGTCGCGAGATCGGATGCCGGTGGCGCCGTCTCCGGGCCTTCGTCCGTATTCGCCTGCGCTGCGGCGCCAAGCCAGAAGCCGAGGCGATTCATGTCTTCTTCCGAGCCCGTCGAAGAGCAATTGGCCGGCGGCAAATCGAGACCGACCCAATGCATTCCGTGCTGGGCTGCAAAAATCACCATCTGAATCAGAGCCGAAAGCTTGTCGCCGGATCGTGACCCCGAGGTGGTGAAGCCGGCTGCGATCTTGTCCCTCCACAAATAACCCCTCGCAAGAACAGTGTTCGACGTCGCCTCCTGGAATGCTTTGAATGACGCGGAAACTGCGCCCATATAGGTCGGCGAGCCAAAGATGATCGCCTGAGCCGCATTGAGATCATCCCAATGGCGCTCCACTCTGTCCACGGTCAACAGTATCGCCTCCGCGCCATCAACCTCTTCGACCCCTGCCCTGACAGCCTCGGCCTGCCGGCCGGTATGCCCATAGCCGCTATGATAAACGATTGCGATGCGCTGGCGGATCATTTGTCATCTCCTTCGAATTTGGCTTTGCGAAGGACATGACAAGGCATGGGCACGGATTGTGACATGCCGCGATCTTACGGGAGCGCAAAAATTGTAGAAGCCCATTGGCGGAAGAGGTGGGATTCGAACCCACGGTACGGTTTCCCGCACGCCGGTTTTCAAGACCGGTTCCTTAAACCACTCGGACACTCTTCCATCTATTTGATGTTAAAGGGCTCTTCCGTTTAACATCAAGGATTGAAATGGTCGCTCGCTACGCGCTTTGCAACTATTTCGTTTTCTGACTTGCGCTTATAGCGACTTGCAACGCCGCGTCAACTTTGTTCGGCAGCATCGGCCTGCATTCCTGGCATCACATCCGAATAGCAAAGGCCTCCGCCCAACTGGATAACCTCATCATGCAATTGATCTTCTGCGTTCATGTGTGCCCCCGGATTGCAGAATTCCGGCAGGCTCGTAATCCACGGTCAAACAAAGCAACCAAGCGTTGACGCCTGCGGCGCACATTCTTCATTGGCGTAATCGCGAAGAACCTTTGTCCAGGGAAATCGCAGTAACACTCCTATACATTCTGCGCCATTTCTGTTTGAAATACGAACAGAGTGCCGGGAGGGGAGATCATGGAATCTCCAAATTCATCATTTTACTTGATGAGCGCTGACGAAAGACAGAGATTCATTCGTCGTGTCATGAAAATATTGCTGCCTATATTTGGGGTCATGACGATTTTCGGGCTTATAGCTCTCTTTGTGCTTCAGTAGATTCGTTAAGCGCTGGGCAAACTCACGTTGTGTCGACCATGTGTCATGACGACTTTTGAGGGCCACGAGGAAAACGGAATATACTCATCAAGCAAGAAGCTTGCGGGCTGTCTCTGATCTGAGAGGGGCTTTATCCGGATTGGGTGGAGAACAGCGCCTCGGAATGGCTGGCGGCGGATTATGGCTCTGCCTCGTCATGAGGCAGAGCTGAGAGCCTTGCGGCGCCTCATGCGAAACTTCGATTGGGGGCGCCAGTTTCGCACGGCGCTCCGTACAATTGGTACCTGACGGTGGCCTGAAGGATTGGCAACTTGATCTCACATCCGAAAATACTGCCAGCGCGGAACGCGCGCGAGGCACTCTCCAGCGCGAGGTTCCAACATGAATAGGCATAAAAAATAAGGTGGCCGGCCACTGGAAGGGCCGGCCACCTTCGCCAGGTCAGGGGTCAAATCTGACTGAAGCAAGCTATTAATAAGTCATGCTTAGTTTTTGTCAATTGTCAGCGCGCCGGACCAAGCACTTGATGTTCGGCGCCGTGTTGATGGCTTCGGCTATCCGAGATAGTTTCCTCCCATGACTTCTGATGATCATTCCCTGGCTCTCGGCATCAAACCCCTCGCCCGCTCTGCTCTTACCGCTTTTTTCAGCCGTGATGCCATCGTGGTCGCGTCTGATCTGATCGGGATGCGTTTCACCGTTGCGGGGGTGGGTGGCCGAATCGTCGAGACGGAGGCCTATAGGCCAGATGACGAGGCCTCCCATGCATATCGCGGTCCGACGCCGCGCAATGCGGCCATGTTCGGACCGGCCGGCCATGTCTATGTCTACCGCTCCTACGGCATTCACTGGTGTCTGAATTTCGTTTGCACTAAGGGGAGTGCCGTGCTCATCCGGGCGATCGAGCCGGAGAACGGCATAGAAGACATGATCCGGCGGCGGGGACTGGCCGACATGATCTCGCTCTGCAACGGGCCGGGCAAGCTTTCGCAGGCGCTTTCCATCGATATAAGTCTCGACGGCCGCTCGCTGGATGCGGCGCCATTTTCGTTGTCTCGGGCGGACCCGATACCGATCGTCTCGGGCAAGCGAATTGGCATCACGAAGAATGTCGATCCGCTCTGGCGCTTCGGTGCAGCCGGCTCGCGCTTTGTCAGCCGCCGTTTTCCGTGATCGAACAAAAACGGCCGCCGGGGTGGTGCCCGGCAGCCGCTGAGCCACGCAGTGAAACTGGAAAGGCTGCGTAGCTATTCCATCGCGACGCTATGGTCGACCGCCGGCGGTGCCTTCGGCTTGCGCAAGAGCACCAGCAGCGGCATGGCGAAGATCGACATCAGCATCAGCAGTTTGAAATCGTCCATATAGGCGATGATGGTCGCCTGGGTCGTGATCATCCCATCGAGCGTCGCACGACCGACTGCAGTCACCGGGCTCACTCCCTGCGCGGCAGTCTCCCCGAAGTACCGGTTGAATGGCGTGACATAGGCGGCAATGTTGGCATGGTTGACCTGCGTATTCTCGGTAATAAGCATGGAGACGACCGAGATTCCGACGCTAGAGCCGATATTGCGGGAGAGATTGTAGAGACCCGTCCCCTCGCCGCGCATCTGCGCTGGCAGCGTCGCAAAGGCGATCGTCGTCAAGGGCACAAAGAGGAAGCCGAGGCCAGCACCCTGGACGAAGCCGACTGAAATCAGCGTCCATTGCGACACATCCGGCGTCCAGCCCGTCATGTCGTACATGGCCCAGGCCGTCAGCGCGAGCCCGATGAACAGCAGCCAGCGTGTGTCGACCTTGCCGATCAGTCGTCCCACCAGGAACATGCAGAACATGGTGCCTAGGCCGCGTGGCCCCATGACGATACCGGCCGTGACGACCGGATAGCCCATCAATGTCTGCAGATAGGGCGTCATCAGCGCCAGCGAAGCCAGATAGGTCACGCCGACAATGAAGATGAACAGGATGCTGACGGCGAAGTTCTGGTCCATGAAGAGCCGTGGATTGACGAAACTTCGCTCGGCCGTGAACATGTGCACCAGGAAGAGATAGAAGGCGCTGACGCAGACGAGCGCCTCAATGATGATTTCGCTCGAATAGAACCAGTCGAGCTGCTCGCCGCGGTCGAGGAACAGCTGCAGGCCGGCAATCGCGATCGAAAGCATGCTGAAGCCGAACCAATCCAGCTTGGCCAGTGCGTCGAGCTTCGTTTCCGTCACGTAGACGACGATGCCGAAGAAGGCGAGCGCGCCGATCGGCACATTGATATAGAACACCCAGCGCCAGCTGATATTGTCGGTCAGCCAGCCGCCGATGACGGGACCTAGCACCGGCCCGACCATGACCGAGACGCCGAACAGCGCCATGGCACGTCCGCGTTCCTCGACATTATAAATATCGAGCAGTATGCCCTGTGACAGCGGCACCAGCGAGGCGCCGAACAACCCTTGCAGCAGGCGGAAACCAACGATCTGCACCAGCGATTCAGACAGGCCACACAAAACGGAAGCGGCGACGAAGCCGGCGATCGCCACCAGCAAGACCCGCTTGCGGCCGAATTTCGCCGAGAGGAAGCCGGAGGGCGGCGTCATGATCGCCGCGGCGACAATGTATGACGTCAGGACCCAGTTGATCTGGTCGGCGCTGGCGGAAACGTCGCCCTGGATATGTGGCAGGGCGACGTTGGCGATAGTGGTGTCCAGCGCCTGCATGATGACGGACAGGATGACGCAGGCGGTGATTGCGCCGCGATTGGCGACGGGTGCCGCCGGCGAAGAAGTGGTCGCGTTACTCATGATCCTGACCGCGGGAATGGCCCAGCAGGTTGATAACGAAATCAGGCAGACCGCGCGCATGGCCGGTGTCGACATCGGCGACGACACTCATGCCGACGCGCAGCGGCGGCTTGCTTGCGGTGTCGTCGATATTGATGATCATCGGGATGCGCTGCACGACCTTCACCCAGTTGCCGGTCGTGTTCTGCGCCGGCAGAAGCGAGAAGCTTGAGCCAGATGCCGGCGAAATACTGGCGACCGTGCCCTTCCACGTCACACCCGGATAGGCATCGACGGAGATATCGACCTTCTGGCTCGGGCGGACATAGGTCAGCTCGGTTTCCTTCGGGCTGGCATTGATCCACATATGCGTGGTCGAAACCAACGAAAAGCCCGGTTGGGAGGCGGTCAGATAGGCGCCGACCTGCAGGGAGGGAACGTTGGCGGTCACTCCGTCAAATGGAGCCCTCACCACGGTATCGTCAAGTTCACGTTGCGCATTGTCGACTGCGGCCTTGGCCTGCAGATAAAGCGGATTCTGCTCCGGAGGCAGATCGGCAGCACCTTCACCGCCCAACTGGGCGAGGGTCGCGGCGGCCGTGGCTTTTGCGACCAATACTTTCTGCTGCGCGGCTTCGAGATTGTGCCTCGCCTGATCAAGCGCTGCCTTCGAGGCGACCGAATTGGTGATCAGGTTCTGCTGGCGGTCCAATTCCGTCTGATAGTACGGGATGTCGGCCTGTGCCTGGGCAATTTCCGCTAGCGACTGTTTGTAGCTCGCCTGCAGGTTCAGGATCTGGTTCCTGGCATTGCCGAGCTGCGCTTTCGCGCCGTCGAGTGCGATCCGGAACGAATCGGGCTTCAAGCGGAAGAGCACCTGCCCTTTCTTCACCACTTCGTTTTCATGCACGTCGACCGAGATTACGGTGCCGGAAACGTCCGTGGAAACACCGACCATATCGGCCTGGATATAGGCATTGTCCGTAGACATGACCTGGCCACCGGTGACGTAGTAGTAGCCGCCGATGACAAGCGCGACGGGAAGCAGCGCAAACAGGACCGGTCGCGTCATGCTACGGCGCTTGCGCGGCGTCTCCGGGGGCGCTGCCGGTGCGGCGGGCGCAGTCGCCGAAGGCTGAGGCGCCGGGTTGGAGGATGGGGCCTCGGCGACGGAAGCTTGATTTTGTTCGGAGGAGTTTGCGTTCGCGGGTACGCGAAGTGGGGAGGATGCTTCAGCCATGTTGTAACTCTTTGTCGACTGCCTTTGAACGGCAGGCGCTGACCAGGTTCGATTTCATAAGGGTAAGCAATTCATAGAGGCGCTCTTGATCTTCCTGGGAGGCGCCTTCGAGCGCTTCCCTGCGTGTCAGGTCGCCCATACCGCGCATCGTGTCCATCAATGGTCGGGCTTCGTCGCGCATGTAGAGCAGCCAGCTTCTTCGATCGTTCGGATGCTGCCGACGCTCCACCAGACCGCGTTCACTGAGCTTGTCGAGGATGCGAACCAGGGTGATCGGTTCGATTTCCAGCATTTCGGCCAGGCCGGCTTGGTGAATGCCTTCGTTGTTCGCGAGGTAGGCAAGCGTCTGCCATTGCGAACGCGTCAGGCCCAGATCTTTTGCGCGCTGCTCGAATCGCTTCCGAAGAAGACGAGCCACATCATGGAGAAGAAAGCCGAGAGTAGGTGTCAAAGTCATCTATAAGAAGCCTGCTATTCATAAGCAACCTTATAATGATTGCTACGTATAGTAAGCGCGCATGTGATACAAGGGGGATGTGATCAACAAATGGCGATGGGTTGAATATGTCGCGGGCTGTATCGCAAGATGGTGACAGCCTTGCGTTGGCGTTTTATGCATCTCCATGAATGAGACGGCAGCAAAGGGCTGGTGGCATTGAATCAAAAAGGCGCAGCTCTGGTCTGCGCCTTTGAACTTTCGGAAATTGTGAGAGCCACCTCAAGCTAGCGGCGATTCAGCAGGCCAATGAGATAGCCGAGCCCCGCTGCAGCAGCGATCATGAAAATCGGCTCCTCGCGGACACGCTCGCGCAGTTGCTCCGTAAGTTCCTGGGCTTCTTCCGTGACGATAGACTTCGCTCCCTGCCCCACGGCGGCCACGCTCTGCGATAGCTTTGCCAGATCTTCGCGCAATGCTGCGACCTGTGCGGCAAGATCTTCCATTGCCGTTTCCGTCTGCGCCCGCGCCGAAGACGACGGAGTGGAAGCTGATTTCATCTCTGCCATCGGATGCTCCTTATGTTTCCTCGATGCTAGAACGCTGCTGCCTGTCAAAGGTTCCGGCACGGCTGTACCTCATCAGGCGATTTCCCTAGTGGCTCTTCAATTCCGGTTCGGATTGTTCTAAGGAACTCCGATTGTTTCGCCTGTGGGTGAAGACTTTATCATGACGAGGTTTGCTTTCCGATGTTCGACGTGCTGAGAAAAATCGCCCAGACCTGGGTTGCCAAGGGTTTGTTGCTTCTTCTTGCGGCAGCCTTCGGCGTGTGGGGCGTCGAGCGGTCCCTCATCACCGGCGGTGGTAGCAATACCGTTGTCACGGTCGGCGATCAGCACATCGATACCAACGAGTTCCGCCTCGCCTATCGCCGCCAAATGCAGGCGATCAGCCAGCAGCTGCGGATGCAGATCACGCCGGAGCAGGCTCGCGCTTTCGGTATTGGGCAGCAGACGGTGGCGCAGCTCGTCGCCGGCGCTTCGCTCGATCAGCTTGCCGCCGACATGAATCTCGGACTTTCCCAGGACCGTCTCGCTAAGCTCATCGGCGATGATCCAGCTTTCAAGGCTGCGAATGGCTCCTTCGATCGGCAAAAGTTCGATATGCTTCTGCGCAACAGCAACATATCGCCCGATGATTACATCAAGGAACGCAGCAAGGTCGCAATCCGCGGCCAGATCGTCGAGGCCGTATCGAACGGCTTTACCGCACCGACAGTCCTTGTCGACGCCGTCAAACAATATCACAACGAGACGCGCAGCATCGATTATCTGTTGCTGACCAACGCCAATATCGATCCCGTCAAGGCCCCGGCCGACGACGTGCTGCAGAAGTGGTTCGACGGCGTGAAGTCGAAGTACCGCGCGCCCGAATATCGCAAGTTTGCCTTCGTGAAGTTGCAGGCCGAGGATATCGCCGATACCGCGAGTGTTACGGATGACGAGGTGCACGCGCAGTTCGACAAGCGCAAGGACAGCTTCACCACACCGGGAACGCGCACCATCGAGCAGCTGACCTTCGCCAACAAGGATCTCGCCAATGCCGCGGCCGATGCACTGAAGACCGGGACCACCTTCGATCAGCTCGTCTCCGACCAGGGCAAGAAGCCGTCCGACGTGCTGCTCGGTACCTTCACCAAGGATCAGGTTCCGGACAAAACCGTTGCCGAAGCAGCCTTTGCCGTTTCCAAGGAAGGCGGCACCACCCCTGTCGTAGACGGTTCGTTCGGTCCGGTCATTCTGCGCGTCACCAATGTGAAGAACGAAACGGCGAAGAATTTCGACGAGGTCAAGGAAGAAATCCGCAAGCAAATTGCGCTCAGCAACGCTGCCAATGAGATCACCAGCGTCCACGACAAGTTCGAAGACCTGCGTGGCTCCGGCGCATCGCTGCAGGAGGCGGCTTCGCAGCTCAAGCTGAAACTCGTCACCATCGATGCGATCGATCAGACAGGTCTCGATCAGAACGGCAACGAGATCAAGGACCTGCCGGCCCGCCAGCAGCTACTTTCGGAAGTCTTCAAGGCCGATCAGGGCGGCAACCCCGCTCCGCTGACAGTCGGCAATAACGGCTATATATGGTACGACGTGATGAACATCACGCCCGATCACGATCGCCCGCTTGCGGAAGTGCGTGAAAAGGCCGCCGCCGATTGGACTGCCGAACAGCAGAAGATCGCGCTCGCCGCTAAGGCGGCTGAGCTGAAGCTGGCAGCGCAGAAGGGCAAATCGCTTGCCGATATCGCTGCCCCGCTCGGGATTGCTGTCGAAAACAAGACCGGCATTACGCGCTCGACCGATGATCCCGTACTGGGCCGCGGCGGTGTCGCAGCCGCCTTCTCCGGTCCCGTCGATACGGCAGCAAGCGCCGTCGGCGCCGATGACACCACGCAGATCCTCCTCAAGGTGACCGATGTCAACGATACCCCGACGACCGATGCTCTGAGCAACGACGATCAGCAGGTCGCCCAGATTGCCAACGCCGCAGGCGATGACATCCTCGACCAGATGGTCAGCCAGCTGCAGTCCAAATACACCGTCACGGTCAACCAGAACCTCGCCGAACAGGCGATGTCGCGCTAGGCCCGTTCGGGAGGATGGATAGTCGATGAGCGAATTAAAGCCTTTCCTCGCCAAGGTCGCCAATCGTGAGGCGCTGACGCGGGACGAAGCCAGGCAGGCTTTCGAAATCCTGATGTCGGGCGAGGCCACGCCGTCGCAGATCGGCGCATTCCTGATGGCCTTGCGCGTACGCGGCGAAACCGTCGACGAAATCGTCGGCGCCGTGACCACGATGCGCGCCAAGATGCTGCCGGTGAAAGCCCCGGCCGATGCCATCGATATCGTTGGGACAGGCGGCGACGGCGTCGGAACCTACAATATCTCGACGCTGGCGGCGTTCATCGTCGCCGGTGCCGGCGTGCCCGTCGCCAAGCACGGCAATCGCGCCCAGAGCTCCAAGGCCGGCACCGCCGACACGCAATCCGTATTGGGCATCAAGCTCGATATCGGGCCGGAGACCATCGCCCGCTGCATTCGGGAAGCCGGCATCGGCTTCATGTTCGCGCAGCTGCACCACTCGTCCATGCGCCATGTCGGCCCTTCACGCGTCGAACTCGGCACGCGGACGATCTTCAATCTGCTTGGGCCTCTCTCCAACCCCGCTGGCGCCCGTCGCCAGCTGCTCGGCGTCTTCGCGCCGCAATGGGTATTGCCGCTGGCCGAGGTGCTGAAGGATCTGAATGCTGAGAGCGTTTGGGTCGTGCACGGCGACGGTCTGGACGAGATCACCACAACCGGTAAGACCTCCGTCGCGGCTCTCGAAAACGGTAAGATCCGTACCTTCGAGCTCACGCCATCGGATTTCGGCCTGCCGCATGCCCGGCTTGAGGACATAAAGGGTGGCGATGGTGTTGCCAATGCCGCTGCCCTTCGTGCCGTGCTCGCCGGCGAAAAGAACGCCTATCGCGATATCGCCCTTGCCAATGCTGCGGCCTCGCTGGTCATTGCCGGCAGGGCTGAAACGCTGCATGATGGCATGAAACTCGCGGCCTATTCGCTCGATAGCGGCGCCACCGCCGTAGCATTGGAAAAGCTGGTTGCCATTTCCAATGAAGAAGGACAGGACTAGGACTTCATGACCGATATCCTGAGAAAAATCGAAGCCTACAAGCGCGAAGAGATTGCTGCCGCCAAGGCCAAGCTTTCCCTTCCCGACCTCAAGGCAATGCAGGCCGGACAGTCCGCGCCGCGCGGCTTCCATAAGGCGCTGCTCGCCAGGCAGGAATGTGGTGTTTTCGGCTTGATTGCTGAAATTAAGAAGGCCAGCCCGTCCAAGGGCCTGATCCGCCCCGATTTCGACCCGCCTTCCCTCGCCAAGGCCTATGAGGCCGGCGGCGCGGCTTGCCTTTCAGTACTGACGGACACGCCGAGCTTCCAGGGTGCTCCGGAATTCCTGACGGCTGCCCGCGCGGCCTGCTCGTTGCCGGTGCTGCGCAAGGACTTCATGTTCGACACATATCAGGTGCAGGAAGCCCGTGCCTGGGGAGCGGACTGCATCCTTCTCATCATGGCATCGCTTTCGGATGATGATGCCGAGCGCCTTCAAGACGAAGCGTTCAGCCTCGGCATGGATGTGCTGGTGGAGGTCCACGATGCCGAAGAGATGGATCGTGCGCTAAAACTCTCCTCCGCGCTGATCGGCATCAACAACCGCAATCTGCGCACCTTCGAAGTAAGCTTGACGGTCAGCGAGAAGCTGGCGCCCATGGTGCCGGAAGACCGGTTGCTGGTTGGCGAAAGCGGCGTCTTCACCCATGCCGACTGCCAGCGTCTTAAGGCCGTCGGCATCAGCACCTTCCTCGTCGGCGAAAGCCTCATGCGCAAGGACGATGTGACGGCGGCAACCAAACTGCTGCTGAACGGCGAAACCGGCATTCTGGCGGCCGAGTGAGATGAGCACCGAGAAGGCCGGTCTTACGCATATCGACGCTTCGGGCGAAGCTCATATGGTCGACGTCGGCGATAAGGCCGAGACGGCTCGCAGCGCCACCGCGACCGGTTACGTCAAGATGAAACCCGAGACTTTGGCGCTGATTCGCGATGGCAACGCCAAAAAGGGTGATGTGATCGGCGCGGCGCGGCTTGCCGGCATCATGGCAGCCAAGCAGACCAGCAATCTCATCCCGCTTTGCCATCCCCTCATGTTGACGAAGGTTGCCGTTGATATCGCAGAAGATGCCGCCCTACCCGGCCTCCGGGTCACCGCGACGGCGAAGCTGACCGGCCGCACCGGCGTCGAGATGGAAGCGCTGATGGCGGTTTCCGTCGCCTGCCTGACGATCTACGACATGGCCAAGGCGGCCGATCGCGGCATGGAAATCGGCGGCATCACTCTATTGGAGAAATCCGGCGGCAAATCGGGGGATTTCCGCCATCCGAGGGCCTGACATGAGCCTATTGCCAGTTGCTGAAGCGCAGGCGCGCCTATTGGACAGTGCAACGCCGATCCATCGTGTTGAGAGCGTTCCGCTCGATATGGCCGAGAGTCGGGTTCTGGCCAAAGATCTGACGGCCCGCCTCACACAGCCGCCTTTCGACGCGTCGGCAATGGATGGTTACGCGCTGCGCTTCGAGGATGCGTCGGCGCCTGGTTCGGAGCTGCAGGTCATCGGTGTCTCTGCCGCTGGTCACGCCTTCGATGGTAGCGTCGGCAGAGGCGAAGCGGTTCGCATTTTCACCGGTGCTCCCGTTCCCACAGGCGCCGATTCGGTGCTTTTGCAGGAGGATGCCGAGCGCTTGGAGGGTGATCGCATCCATACGACCTATCCGCTGCGCAAGGGGCAGCATATTCGCCCGCGCGGACAGGATTTCCTGGAAGGCGAAGCTGTGCTTCCCGCCGGCGCAGTTATGGATTTTTCGCGGCTCACTGTCGCCGCTGCCATGAACTATCCGGCATTGGATGTCTACCGGCGGCCGCTGGTGGCGATTCTCGCGACCGGCGACGAGCTCGTCGCACCCGGCAATAAACCAGGCCCATCACAAATCATCGCCTCGAATACGTTCGGCATTGCTGCACTTGCGCGCAACGCCGGCGCGCATGTGCTTGATCTGGGCATCGTCGCCGACGACAGCGACGAGATCACCGCCGCCATCGGCCGTGCGCAGGTGGCCAAGGCCGACATCATCGTCACGCTCGGCGGCGCCTCTGTCGGTGATCATGATCTTGTGCAGGCGACAATGGTCGCTGCAGGCATGAAGCTGGATTTCTGGCGAATCGCCATGCGCCCCGGCAAGCCGCTGATGGTTGGAAGCCTCGGCGACATGCATGTCCTAGGCCTCCCCGGTAATCCCGTCTCCAGCCTCGTCTGCGGCCTGCTCTTTCTCGAGCCATTGATAAGAAAGCTCGCATCCCTGCCCCCGGTTAAGCGCGAAGGCACTGCGCGCGCTGCCGTGTCCTTTGCCGCCAACGATCAGCGACAGGATTATGTGCGCGCAACGCTGACGAAAGCTGCGGACGGCGGTTGGCTCGCCGAGCCCTTCTCGAAGCAGGATTCGTCGATGATGAAAGTCTTTTCGCGCGCCGACTGCCTCGTCGTCCGCCCGCCGCATGCCTCGCAGCTGGAAGTCGGTTCACCCACTCCCGTCATAGTCCTGCGACCCGAATTGCTGGGGTAAGGCGTTTTTCCGTTCGGGAGATTTGTGACGGACTTCATGTCAATCGGAATGATCAAGGCGATAGTGAAGACGGACGCATCCTCTATCCAGCGCTTGCGCGCTGATCAGCTTGGGACTAGCGCGATAGCCTGTAGCGGGAAACAGCGGGCGCCCGCCGCCCAGCAGTTCCGGCATGAGGTAGATTGCGAGCTCATCAATGGCGCCTTTTTGCAGGAAGCTCATTTGCAGTTGCCCGCCGCCGAGCATCCATACGTCGCCATCTTCCAATGTTCGCAACTCGGCTATGAGGGCGTCAACGTCACTGCGCACCTCAAGTTTTCCTTTCGGGCGAGCGATGGGGCTTGAAGTAACTACCACGACCCGTTGTTCTCCATAGCTCCATGGGGTCGGCTCGTTGGCTATGAAGTCATAGGTGCCACGCCCCATGACGACCGTGCGAATACGTTTGATAAACAAATCGTAGCCATGTTCCCCCAAATTCATATCGTTGTATTTGAAAAGCCAATCAAGGTTGTCGTTCTCGTCGGCAATGAAGCCGTCGAGGCTTGAGGCGATGTAGCCGAGAATCCTCGCCATTCGTTTTCCATCTCCTGTTGATTTATAAATGAACGTATGTTTATTAATTGACTATGGCAAGACACAAAACTATATCTGACGAGGCCATCCTCGATGCTGTGCTGGATCAAATGCTAGCGGTCGGCCCGTCGAACTTAACTCTCGGTCAAGCGGGTAAGGCCGCCGGGCTCTCACCAGCGACGCTCGTGCAGCGTTACGGTGATAAGGACACCCTCATCGAGATGGCTCTTCTCCATGCGTGGGATTTGTTGGATCAGGCGACGGCACGTGCGGATTTGGAGGAGCCTTTGACGCCAGAAGGCGCAATCCGCGTGTTGTTGCGGTTGCTCACTAGGGAAAATCCCGAACAAAATGAGACAGATGGGCTGCTCATACTGCGCGAGGACATTCGCAACCCGATCCTTCGCGCGCGAGGCGCAGCTTGGGGAGCGACCCTTGCTGCCGCCTTGGGCCGGAGATTGACCAGCGATACCGTCAAGGCAACGTCATTCGGATGGCAGATGGCTAAGGTCTGGATGGGCGCGCGCATCTGGTGGTCATTCGCTCGCACGGAACCATTCGACATAGCGATACGCCGCTCCTTGGAGGAGTGGTGCAGCGCCACGACCCGGGTGACGTCGCAATAGGCACCGCGATGTTGTCCGAAGCACGGAAGGTTTCGTAAAGCGCTTGTTACAGAAGTCATTCGCAAAGACAGCTTCGCGAATGACTTCTGCAAAATCAATTACTTTACCGGCTTCTCATGGTGGCCGCCGAAGCCGGCGCGCATGGCGGAGAGAACTTTGTTGGCGTAATCGTCATTGCCGCGCGAAGCGAAACGGCCGTAAAGCGCGGCGCTCAGCACTGGCGTCGGAACGCCTTCGTCGATCGCGGCCGAAATCGTCCAGCGGCCTTCGCCCGAGTCGGAAACGCGGCCGGCATATTGCGAAAGGGCTGCGTCGCCATGCAGCGCGTCGGCCGTGAGGTCGAGCAGCCAGGAGGTGATCACGCTACCGCGGCGCCAAACTTCCGAGATTTCAGCGATGTCGAGATCATACTGATAATATTGCGGATGCGAGAGCGGCGCGGTTTCGGCGTCCTTCTCGGCGTCTTGCTTGCCGATATTGGCATGGCGCAGAACGTTGAAGCCCTCGGCATAGGCGGCCATCAGGCCATATTCGATGCCGTTATGGACCATCTTGACGAAATGGCCGGCGCCGGATGGGCCGCAATGCAGATAGCCCTGCTCTGCCGTGCTGTTTTTGGCAGCCTCTTCCGAGCGCATTGCCGACGGAGCGACGTCACCGACGCCGGGGGCAAGCGTCGCGAAGATCGGCGATAGATGCTGGACTGTTTCCTTCTCGCCGCCGATCATCAGGCAATAGCCGCGCTCCAGACCGAAAACGCCGCCGCTGGTGCCGACGTCGACATAGTGGATACCCTTCGGCTTCAGCTCTTCGGCACGGCGGATATCGTCGTGATAATAGGAATTGCCGCCATCGATGACGATGTCGCCCTCTTCCAGCAGCGGAACGATGGCAGCCAATTCCTGATCGACGATTGCCGCCGGCAACATAAGCCAGACAACGCGTGGCTTTGCAAGCTTCGATACGAAATCCGCGAGAGACTTGCTGCCGGTGGCGCCGAGCTGTTCAAGGCCGGCGATGCTTTCCGGGCGCGCATCGAAAACAACGGCGCTGTGACCGCCTCGCATCAGGCGCTGCACCATGTTGTTGCCCATACGGCCGAGGCCAATCATTCCGATTTGCATGTTTCAGTCTCCTAGGACGGTTTCAATCGTTTGAATACTGCATAGAGATATTTCGCAATATTTTCCAATGAACAAATGACGGAAGAGCTATGCAGGAGCCATGGAGCGGAGAAAAATGCGCGCGTTCACGCATCCGTGATATCGCTTGCCGAAACCTCCCGCTTTTCTCCATGATCGCGCTTTGCCGGCTTCGAGGAAAGCTGTATTTTGATCTTCTTTTCGCATTGATAGATTTAGCATCGGTCTCGGATTCCTTGCATCATTCACTTTAAGCGGCGCTCATACAGAGCGCCAAAGGGGGCATATGGCTGCGTCTCTGAAACTGCCACTGGTTCCAGCTTCTTTTTTCGGGGTGGTTCTGGGGCTTTCCGGTCTCGCCAACGCCTGGCGCGTGGGTGCACGCATCTGGCATCTGCCGATACTCGTCGGTGAAGTTCTTACCTTTATTACACTGGCCGTCTGGCTGGTGCTGATCGTGCTCTACGCTTTGAAATGGATGGTGGCGCGCGAGGAGTCCTTGAAGGAGGCGGCGCACCCAGTCCAGTGCTGCTTCATCGGCCTCATCGGTGTCGCAACCATGCTGGTGGCCGGTGGCCTGCTGCCTTATTCGCGTATCGGTACCGAAACCATATTCCTGATCGGTGCCGTCTACACTCTGGCATTCTCCGTCTGGCGCACCGGAGGGCTCTGGCAGGGCGAGCGCGATATCGCCGCGACGACAGCCGTGCTCTATCTGCCAAGCGTCGCCGGCAGCTTCGTGACCGCCATCGTCGGCGCCGCCCTCGGCTTCCCGCAATGGGCGCAGCTTTTCTTCGGCGCAGGCTTCTTCGCCTGGCTTGCCATCGAATCCGCCCTGCTGCATCGCCTGCTGACGGGGCCCGCACTGGCACCGCCACTAAGGCCGACCCTTGGAATTCAGCTGGCTCCCCCGGTCGTTGGTGCGCTTGCCTATATCAGCGTCACGCAAGGCTCTCCTGACATGCTCGTCCATGCAATGATCGGCTATGGCTTGCTACAGGCCCTGATCATGTTGCGCCTCCTGCCCTGGATCATGAAGGAAGGCTTCAGCCCCGCTTATTGGGCCTTCACCTTCGGTGCGACCGCACTGGCAACGGCCCCGATGCGCCTTGTCGAACGCGGCGATGTCGGCCCAATGACGCAACTTGCTCCCATTCTCTTCGTCACCGCCAATATCGTTGTGGGTTTGATCGCGCTGGCGACGATCTGGCTAATTGCCAATCGCAAACTCGTCATTGGCTGGGTCGAGCTTGCCGACCGTGACGCTGGCGCCGTTGGCCAGCGGTAATGGAATTCAATATCGTCCTCAGGAGGATGATGTGCTTGATCATGTGACGATCGGGGTTCGCGATCTCGAGCGATCGAAGATCTTCTACGACACGATACTGCGCTCTATCGGCATAGAGCGTCTTTATGCCGAAGGCGAAAGATTTGCGGGTTACGGTATCGGCCACAAGGCTTTCTTCTGGATTGGTCAGCGCGATGCTTTGCAAACAGGCACCCATATCGCCTTTGCCGCCTCAAACAGGGAGCTCGTCGATGAGTTCCATCGGGCCGGCATCATCGCTGGCGGCACCGATAACGGTGCCCCGGGTCTGCGCCCTCATTATCATCGGAACTACTATGGCGCTTTCATTCTCGATCCTGATGGCCACAATATCGAAGCTGTTTGTCACCTACCGGTGAGTTAAGCAAAAGCGCCCGAAGTCCGGTAAGAATGAGATCATTGTACCGGCGGGCCGACATAACGCGCACGCGGGCGAATGAGCCTGCCGCTGGTGGCTTGCTCCATGGCATGCGCAAGCCAGCCGACCGTCCGTGCCAGCGCAAAGATGATCAGCGGTGCATCTTCCGAGAGATGATAGGTGTGGGTCATCGCTGTCAAAGCGAAGTCAACATTGACGCGTTCTCCGACTAGCTGCTCGCCGACATCGCGAACCCTGGCGAAGAGCGGCGGCAGCGTGAAGCAGCCAAGCAAAGCCTCTCCGCGGATATCGACATCAGGATAAAGCTGATGCCCGAAAGCCGGCAATGGCCGTCCTTCCGTCAAATAGCTGCGGACCGCCTCATCAACCCCCGTCGTGGCTGCCCGCGCGATCAGCGTACGCACGCTCTGCCATGCACCGCCATGCAGCGGACCTGTCAGTGTGGAGAGGCCGGATAGAGTGGCGGCGGATAGCGTGGCGCCTGCGGATGCCGTGATTCTCGCGGTGAAGGTCGAAGCGTTCAGCTCGTGATCAGCGAGCAAGACGAAACTGCGGCGGATCATATCGGCGGCATCGGGACGGTCCCAGGCAGCCGCCAGGCGCCGATGCAGCGGTTGATCCGACGCGCCCGGGGCCAAGGCTTCAGCCACCGTACCGAGCACGCTTTCAGCTTCGTTCTGCAGGGCCGGAAGCGAACGCCCGAGTGATGGCAGATCGCTTGTTATGCGCTCTGCCAATGCCGAAAACGCAGCATTCAGAGAAGGAAGTTTTTGCTGAGCCGTATTTTGCTCGAATCGCAACGGCCGCTTCATGTCCCAAAGCAGCCGCGCGATATCTTCGAGGCTTGCGCTTTCAGCAAGCATCGCCGCGTCCTTGCCGCGATAGAAAAGCCTGCCGTTCGAAACCGTCGACAGCGCGGATGGCAATACCGGATCGCCCCATTGAATGGCCTCGGCGGCCACCGTCTCGGTCTTGCGCCGTCCGGCATGACGGGTGGCCAGTCGCTTGACGTCGTCGGCAAAATAGAGGCTGCGCCGCGTATCCGTGGGATCGGCTTTCGCACGAATGCGCCCGCGGCTGACATTGGCGTAAAGCGTCTGTGATTTCGTTCCCAGCAGGTTCAACGCCTGCGCTGCCGTCAGCCAGCTCATCGGTCCTCATATTGATCAATTGCATCAAGATTGACGTCAATAGGAATAGATCCGATCTAATCGGATAGTCAAAGGAGAACCGTAATGAAAAGTGGTCTTGAAGATGTCATTGCTGCAGAAACCAAGCTGTCCGACGTCGACGGCGCTGCCGGTCGCCTGATCATACGCGGCGTGTCGCTCGATGATCTGGTGGCGACCAGCCGCTTCGAGGATGTCGCGGCGCTGCTGCTGGATGGCCTGTTTGACGAGCACATCGACGCAGCTTCCATCCGTACTCAGCTCGGCGCAGCTCGCGTTGCGCTTTTCTCGCATGTGAAGGCCGCCGATGCCGCTCTGCTCGCGCTTACACCCGTGGATGCCGTGCGGGCCTTGCTGGCGCGCGTTGCTGACGGTGAGGATTTCACCACCGCGATCCGCCTCATGGCGGCGCCCGCCGTTTTCCTGCCAGCCGTTTTGCGATTGCAGAAGGGCGATGCACCGATCGCGCCGGATGCAACCTTGTCCCAATCCGGTGATATCTTGCGCATGCTGACGGGCCGGGTGCCGACGGCGGAGCAGACGGCTGGCCTCGATGCCTATCTGGTGACGATTTCTGATCACGGCCTGAATGCATCGACCTTCGCGTCCCGCGTCATCGCCTCGACGCATGCCGGCTTGACCTCCTCTGTGCTTGCCGCAATCAGCGCCCTCAAAGGCCCGCTGCACGGCGGCGCCCCCGGCCCTGTCCTCGATATGTTTGACGGCGTCGGCAAACCGGAAAATGCCCGCGCATGGCTGTCCGACGCGCTTGATCGCGGTGAGCGGCTGATGGGTTTCGGACACCGCGTCTATCGCGTCCGCGATCCCCGCGCCGATGCGCTGAAGACCGCATTGAAGCCGATCTTTGCCAGCGGACAGGCGGATGCTGGACGTATCGCCCTGGCCGAAGCGATTGAGGCGGCGGCACTGGCACTGCTGAAGGAGCGCAAGCCGGATCGGCCCCTGGACGTCAACGTCGAATATTACACCGCCTTGCTGCTCGACGCCCTCGGCTTTCCGCGCAGTGCGTTCACCGGCGTCTTCGCGATCGGCCGCACGGTCGGCTGGATCGCCCATGCCCGCGAGCAGACGCTCGAAGGACGCCTGATCCGGCCGCAGTCGCGCTATGTCGGTCCGCTGCCGAAGGCGGCATAGGCGGTTCTGTCAGGGAGGCGGGACTTAGGCGGCCGCGGATTGGCGCGGCCGCATCATGCCTTCGCGGATATGGCGGGCCAGCTCCAATGTCTGCGGCGTCGCGCCACTTTTCGGCAAATGCAGATTGATCGAAAAGACCGGCAGTTCAGGCAGGCCCTGTTCGACGGTGAGAATATCGAGATCGGTGGGAACGGTCGAAGCCAGCCAGGCGGTGATAGCCAGATCCGTGCGCACCGTCGCCGTGGTCGCTTCGATATTACCGTTCTCAAAGACCGTCCGCCAGCGCAACCCATCCGTGCTAAGTGCGGCAAAGACGGACGACCGGAAGGCACAGGTATCGGCAACCATCGAAATCGGCAGCGGCACCTTGCGATGGGCGTTGCCGGCCTTCGCTCCGACCCAGACGAGCCGTTCCACAGCAAGACATTCGCCCTGCGAGGTGCCGTAAGGCTCCTCCGCCACGCAGAGGTCGATAGCTCCCTTCCCCAGCTCTTCCAGCAGTTCCGGCGATGAAGCGCAAACCAGCGAAATCTCCACCTGCGGATGGCGCTCGGCATAGGATTTCAGCACAGGCGCCAATGTCGCTCCAACGAGATCGTAGGGAACGCCGAGCCGGACGCCGCCGCGAACCGTGCTTTCCGTCATGTCGTCCCAGATCTCGTCATTCAAGACAAGCAGGCGGCGGGCATTGCCGCGCAGCCGTTCGCCTGCTTCCGTCATTCGCAATCCGCGCCTGTCACGCTCGAACAGGGCGCAGCCGAGCATGTCCTCCAACCGCTTGATTTGCTGGCTGATGGCGCCCTGGGTCATGTGCAGCATATTGGCTGATATCGTCATGCTGCCCTGGTCGGCAACGGTGACGAAGGTTCTGATGAGCGCAATATCGAAGTTTCGGATCATTCAGGTATTATAATTGCTAATGACGAGATCCTTCAATATTCGATTTTATGATGCCGGAACGGCGCCTATGCCTTTTTCGATTAGAGAAAGGCTGGATATGACGATCGAATCTCTGCTGCCGCTGATGCTCTTCGCATTGGTTTCCACCATAACCCCGGGCGGTGCGACCACGCTCGCGACCGCGTCCGGCGCGCATTTCGGCTTCCGCCGGTCCATACCGGTCATGGGCGGCTTTGCCTTCGGCCTGGGCTCCATGGCCGGAGCGGCGGCAGCCGGGCTGGGCGGCGTTGTGATGGCCCTGCCAATGCTGCAGGTCGCCATGAAGACACTGGGCTCGCTCTATTTGATCTGGCTCGCTATTCGAATCGGCAGAAGCGGCCGGCCGGATGAGACGAGACAAATGGCAAAGCCGACGGGCTTTTTTGCCGGCGTCTGGATGCTCTGGCATAATCCTAAGGGCTGGGCGATGACGATGGGGGCGGCCGCCTCCTTTGCCGCGCTGGCGGATAGCCCGGCCAGACTTGCATTCTTGCTTGGCGTGACTTTCTGCCTCATCGCCGCTTTCTCTTTGGCGGTTTGGTGTGCTCTAGGGCAAATGCTCGGACATCTCTTGAAAACAGCTTGGCAATGGCGAGCAGTCAACATCTCTCTCGCTTGCCTCCTCGTAATTTCAATCGTTCCCATGTGGTACGAATAAGATCCGATGCTGAGATCTCTCGGATCACGGCCGACCGCGCCAGAGCCATATGGTCAGAGAGCCGGCGCGGCCGCGGAGGCTCGTTTCGATTGGGCCCTGGAGGTGCCCTTCTTTAAAAGGAGCGCTGTCGCGACCCGCCGCAAGCAAGAGGTCTGCGCTGATGGCAACCTCCGCATGGTTAGCCGCGGCAACCTCCATCAAGCGACTGGCAACGTTGACCGTGTCACCCGTCGCAGTGATCTGTTGACGATCGCCGCCGCCGAGCCTGGAGGCGACGATGGCACCGAAATGAGCGCCGATCTTGAAACCGATGCGCGAGGTTATTCCCTCCGGCAACGCCGAGAGCCAGTCTCTCATCCTGTGAGCCAGGCGAATGCAACAATGCGCTGCATTGGCGGGATCGGCAGGCTTTGGATGCGGCAGGCCGAAAAGGATCATGGCGCCATCACCCATGAAGCTGGTAATGGCACCGCCGGATGCAGTCACTTCTTCGTCGACGAGATTGTAGAAATCATTCAGCAGTTCACGCACGGCGGTTGGGCCAATCGATTCGCTAAGGCCGGTGAAGCCATTGATATCGATAAAGACGACGGCCGCCTTCTGGTGTACCGGCTCCGCGAGAAGGCCGGGATCGCGCGCGAGATGCTCCGCCAAACCAGGCGCCTGGATACGCTGCAGCAGCTGGCTTTGTTCCGCGAAGCGGGCGGCACGTCTGCGGTCTAGCCAAAGCTGGATCACGCCAAACAGAAGCGCCGGCGGGACAGTTGCCGCAATCGGAAGGGCGGCGCTTAGCCAAATTCCGTGCTTGAAGGCGCTGACGTTGACGGCAAACCAAAGGAGGACGACGCCCAGCACCGTGATGAGGCCTATAGTGCTGCGTCGCCATGAAAGGAGGCCGACAACGGCAACCGATAGCCCGACCGCGAAATAAAGATCGATAAAACGGATATTGCGATCGCGTACCAGGCCGTCCCCTGAGAGCAGATGCGTAATGGAGGTGGCGATCACCTCGACGCCGGGCAGAACAGGGTCGAACGGCGTCGGAAAGACATCGCCTCCCCCCGTTACGGTCGCGCCAATCACGACAATGTGGTCACTGATCGCGGCTTCCTGTAACTGGCCGCTTAGCGCCGCACTGGCGCTGACGGTGCGTATAGTACCGCGTGGACCGTAAAACGTAAGCGGCATGAGATAGCCGGTGTCGGTATGGATGGAGCGGTCGCCGATCTTGATATGGTCGGAAATAACAGTCGTCTGCTCCCCGATTGCGGCGGAAACAACGCGCAGCGAAAAGGATGGCTCGATCCGCTCGCCGCTGCGAAACAGCATTGGAACGAAACGCGGCGTGCCCGCCTTGTCGGTCTGCAGATTGACGATGCCAAAGCTTGCGGCATCGGCGAACCGCTGATGCGGTTCGAGGAATTGCAGCGCGCTTGGCATGCGGGCGAGAGGCTCGTTGCTGTTGTCGACAACGCGCTGGCGGCTTTCGGGAAAGATGCCGGCTGCGGCCAGCACGACCTTGGCCCGCTTGAGTGATTGCTCCAATGCCGCATCACCGGCTTCGTCACCGGGATCGACCAGGAGCACGTCGAGGGCGATGGCTTTGGGGCCCAGGGCGGCGACGGCATCGACGATCCTGGCGAGCGCAGCTCGCGGCAAGGGATAATGTCCCGCCATTCGAGACGTCTCATCGTCGATGGCGACGATCGTGACGAGATCGGGCGGTTGGCTATGACCGCCGAGCGTATTGCGCAGATTTGTAAACGTTGCCTCTGCACCGTCGATGAAGGGAATGTCACCGCGCAGATGCGCAATGCCAAGACCCAGGCTCCAGGCGGCAGTCAAGAGAAGCGCAGTCAGCGTTTGCAGCGATGGTCTGCGCATAGCCGTCGGGATTCTCACTGGCCGAGGCGTGCCATCAAGGCGTTTATGCGTGACTGTGCCCATGGATTGACACGCAAGGCAGAGCGGGTGCGATCCACATCGACCCCTTGCCCCTGCCCGAGCGTCACCCCCTGCCCGGTCGATACCTTGTTAACCGCAACACGGCCGCGCAACACGAGCACGGATGTCTTGCCACGTTGCGCGTCAACAGCCCACCGCGTGCCGCGCACGGCAGCGATCGCCTGTGGCGTAACCACTTCGAACCCGCCCTGGTGACGGCTACTGTCCACATCTATCAAAGCCGCCTTGCTATCGAGCACGATAGCATCCACCCGCCCATCCCGATTTCGGTCAGCAAGGTGGAAATGCGCGCCACGCTCGACGGTGATGCTAAGCCCAGGTTGGCAATTCAAAGTCTGACGTTCGGTGCTGACGGTCGGCCGCAGCGGGCAATTCGTGACAGTTTGCGCGAAAGCTATGCCGGCGCCGAACAGGATGCCTGCCGTCAGCACCAGGCCGCGAATACTGCTTGCATGGATCATAGTGGTGGCCCCTCATCGCGTATAACTGGAGCCGCGGACGGCGATGTCCAGTCACAGCATGCTCGATCCCTGGGCGTAATGATGCGTCATGAGCGATTGATCTGCAAGTTGTCGTAGCCTCTGGCTTTGTAGAGCACGGTCGAAACCAGCCAGCTCAGCAGGAAGATGCCGACGACGGCAAAGCCGAAATTGGCAAGGTTGTCGTTGAGTTCGCCGACAAAGCTCCAGAAGCTGCCTTCGAGGCCGAGTTTGTCGGCGATGAGCCCCAGCGCCTCAATACCGCCGATGAAGACGGCGACGACGACCGAAGCCGCGGTGATGGTTAGGTTGTACCAGAGCTTGCGCACGGGTTTCACGAATGCCCAGCCATAGGCGCCCGTCATCAGCGTACTGTCCAGCGTATCCATTAGCGACATGCCGGCTGTGAACAGCGCCGGGAAGACGAGGATGGTCCAGAAGGACATGCCCTGCGCGGCTTGAGCAGCCGAAATGCCGAGAAGCCCGATCTCCGTTGCGGTATCGAAGCCGAGGCCGAAAAGGAAGCCGATCGGATACATATGCCAGGAACGGGTCACGACCTTGAACATGGGACGGAAGATGCGCGCCAGAAAGCCGCCGCCGGCGAGCAGCGTGTCGAGATCTTCTTCCGCGATCCGCTCACCCCTCTGCGCCCTTCTGAAGGCGGACCAGACACCTCTGAGGACGAAGAGATTGGCAATGCCGATCAGCAGCAGAAAGACCGCCGAAACCGTCGTACCGATGGCGCCGCCGATATCGTGGAAGGAACCGAGCTGGCTCTGCATGGCGGCAGCCGTTGCGGCAATCAGGATCGAGGCGATCACAACGATCGAGGAATGACCGAGCGAGAAGAAAAAGCCGACGGCATAGGGCTGTTTCTTTTCCTGAATGAGCTTGCGCACGACGTTGTCGATGGCGGCGATGTGATCGGCATCGAAGGCGTGGCGTAGGCCAAACATATAGGCAAGAAGCGCAATGCCAAGCAAAGACGGGCGGTCTGCAAAGGCCACCCAGGCCCAAGCCCACGCGACAATATTGAAGGCGATCAGCAGTAGGAAGGTAATGGCGATCTTCGCCCTCGGCTTCTCAGCGCGATCATCAAATGGATTGAGAATCATACTTTTGTTCCCATTATGCTTACTCGCACAATGTCACGGAAACGAAAGCAGCGCGACAGTCAAATGACGTAAATGCCGAAGTTTTTCGCAGTGTCGCAAAAATGGGCAAGCCCGTATAGCGGCTCTGCCCCTTGCGCTCAGTCCTTCTGGAACGGATACCCCTCATCGGCCCAGCCGGTGATGCCACCGATCATGACCTTTACCCGCTTGCCGAGCGTGCCCAGGCGCCAGGCCGCCTTGTCGGTGCCGTTGCAATGCGGCCCGGCGCAATAGACGACGAATAGCGTACCCTCAGGCCATTCCGCCATCTTCCTCGCGGTCATTTTGCCATGCGGCAGGTTGATCGCACCCGGGATATGCTTCTCCTGGAACAGGGCCGGGCCGCGCACATCGAGCAGGACGAAGTCGACATTGCCCGACTTCATGGATTGGTGGACGTCGGAGCAATCGGTTTCGAAGCCAAGTCTCCTGGCATAGTGCTCAGCGACGAGACTAGGGTCTGCGGTGGGGATTTCACTGACTAGCGACATGGAGCGCTCCTTCTTTGCTTCGGTGCATTCATGCCTGAGCGATCCCATGGTTGAAATTGGCCGAAATGCCATATAGCGTCGAAATCATGCCAAACTCAGATCACCCCAATCTCCGCGGCCCCCATGTCGTCACCCTCGTCTATGATGGGCTGTGCACGTTCGAATTCGGCGTCGCCTATGAAATCTTCGGCCTGTCGCGCCCGGAAATGGGCGAGGATTGGTATCGCTTTTCCGCCTGCGCGATCGAGGATGGCCCGCTGCGGGCGGCAGGCGGCCTCACGGTGCAGGTCGATCATGGCCTCGAGGTTATTGCCGATGCCGATCTGATCGTCGTACCCGGTTGGCGCGGCATAGGAACGGCTGTCCCTGCCCCGCTGATTGCCGAACTGCAGGCGGCGAGCCGCCGCGGCGTTCGCATCATGTCGCTGTGCTCCGGCGTCGCGGTCCTCGCCGCCGCGGGATTGCTCGCCGGCCGCAAGGCGACCACACATTGGCGCTATGTCGATTCCATTGCCGCGCGCTATCCGGATATAACAATCGACGCAGATGTTCTTTATGTCGATGAAGACAAGGTGCTGACCGCCGCCGGCAGTGCCGCCGCCATCGATCTGTGCCTGTATGTCGTGCGCCGGGACTTCGGACCGGATATCGCCAACAGTGTCGCTCGTCGCCTGGTGGTTCCGCCCCATCGCGAAGGAGGCCAGGCCCAATATATCGAAACGCCAGTTCTAAGGCAGCGCGAGGGAGCGCGTTTAGGCCCGCTGCTTGAATGGATGCGCGAGCGTTTGCAGGAAGAGCAGTCCATCTCAGCACTTGCCGCGCGGGCGGGTATGAGTGTACGGACTTTTCAACGTCGTTTCGAGGCGACCACCGGCATGGCGCCAGGAGAATGGCTGCTCAACGAGCGGCTGCGGCGCGCCCGCGATCTGCTTGAAAAGCAAACCGTCATTTCATTGGACGATGTGGCCGTGGCGAGCGGATTTGGATCGCTCGCCACCATGCGCCATCATTTTCGGGAGAGGCTTGCGGTCAGCCCGAGCGACTACCGCAAGCGATTTGCTATTCCTAAACCAGCCGGCTCTGTTCCGTCGCCGCTTCGATGAAGCTCGAGAACAGTGGATGCGGTTCCAGCGGACGGGACTTCAGTTCCGGATGATACTGGACGCCGATGAACCACGGATGATCCGCATATTCGATCGTCTCAGGCAGAACACCGTCCGGTGACATCCCGGAGAAGGTCAAGCCGCATTCTTCCAGCCTGTCCTTGTAGTCGACATTGACCTCATAGCGGTGGCGATGGCGCTCCGAAATATCGGTAGAGCCGTAGATCTCGGAAATCTTCGTGCCCTTTTTCAGCGCCGCCTTGTAGGCGCCGAGACGCATCGTGCCGCCGAGATCGCCGGATGCGGTGCGCTTCTGCAGCTCGTTGCCCTTGAGCCATTCGGTCATCAGGCCAACGACAGGCTCTTTGGTCGGGCCGAACTCGGTCGACGAGGCATGCTCGACACCGGCCAGATTGCGGGCCGCTTCGATGACGGCCATCTGCATGCCGAAGCAGATGCCGAAATAAGGCACCTTGCGTTCACGCGCGAAACGGGCTGCCAGGATCTTGCCCTCCGAACCGCGCTCGCCAAAACCGCCAGGCACGAGAATGCCATGAACCTTTTCGAGATACGGCGCCGGATCTTCCTTTTCGAAGACCTCGGACTCGATCCATTCCAGCTTGACCTTAACCCGATTGGCGATGCCGCCGTGATGCAGTGCCTCGATAAGCGACTTATACGCATCCTTCAGGCCGGTATATTTGCCGACGATGGCAATCGTCACCTCGCCTTCCGGCGTGCGGATGCGATTGCAGACCTCTTCCCACTGTTCGAGACGCGGCTTCGGGGCCGGCTCGATACCGAAGGCGGCCAGCACTTCATTGTCGAGGCCTTCCTTATGGTAGGCCATCGGCACGTCGTAGATATTCGCGACATCGAGCGCCTGAATGACGGCAGATTCCCGCACGTTGCAGAACAGCGAAAGCTTACGACGTTCGGCTTCGGGAATTTCACGATCAGCACGAACCAGCAGAATGTCAGGATGAATGCCGAGCGCCTGCAGTTCCTTGACCGAATGCTGCGTCGGCTTGGTCTTCAGCTCGCCGGCAGCGGGGATATAGGGCATCAGCGTCAGATGAACGTAAACAGCCGTACCGCGCGGCAGATCGTTGCCGAGCTGGCGGATCGCTTCCATGAAGGGCATGGCTTCGATATCGCCGACCGTGCCGCCGATCTCGCAGATGACGAAATCATAGTCGTCATTGCCTTCGGTCACGAAATCCTTGATCTCGTTGGTAACGTGCGGAATGACCTGAACGGTCGCGCCGAGATAGTCACCGCGGCGTTCCTTGTCGATGATGTTCTTGTAGATGCGACCGGTGGTGATGTTGTCGGTCTTGGTGGCCGAGCGGCCGGTGAAGCGCTCGTAGTGGCCGAGATCGAGGTCGGTTTCCGCACCGTCGTCGGTGACGAAGACCTCGCCGTGCTGGGTCGGGCTCATAGTGCCCGGATCCACGTTCAGATAGGGGTCGAGTTTGCGCAGGCGGACTCGATAACCACGAGCCTGCAACAACGCTCCGAGAGCCGCAGCCGCAATTCCTTTTCCGAGGGAAGAAACCACGCCGCCAGTGATGAATACATATCGCGCCATGGGAGTCACCGGATACCTTTTCACAAATGATTCCGCTAGCCCTAAAATTCGTTTCCGGAATTTTGGCTACAGAACGCGGAATATGGACAAAACAAAACCGGCAGATCCGAGGACCTGCCGGGGATGATCTTCGAAGACCGGACTTACTTACCGGTCGGGACGCCGCCGTTATCGGCTGGCGCGGGAGTGGTCGTCGCCGGCGCAGTCTGCTGACCCGTAGCGGCCGGAGCCTGCTGGGCAGGAGCTGCCTGATTCGTCGTGGCAGGTGTGGTAGCCTGCGACTGCGGAGCGACAGCACCGCTGTTCGGAACACCGCTATTGTCGGCGGGCTTCGGCTGGGTGGTTGCCGGAGCAGCACCCTTCTGGCCGCCGAGCGAATCGAGGATACCGTTACCCTGGCCGGCCGTGCTCGGAATGCGGTTGAGAATGTCGGTCGGGCGAGCCTCGAAGCGGGACAGCACGTTCATGCCGAGCGCAAGTGCGAAAAACAGCGTGGCCAGAATGGCCGTGGTCCGCGTCAGCGCATTGGCCGTACCGCGCGCAGACATGAAGCCCGAGCCGCCGCCGATGCCAAGGCCGCCACCTTCGGAGCGCTGAATCAGCACCACGCCGATAAGGGCGACGACAACCATGAGATAGATGACAAGCAGTACGGTTTGCATAGATCCAGTCCTGCCCGGTGCGGGCATCAAAAATAAAAGCTCGCGGCTCTTTACATGAGGCTCTCGCCTATTCCAAGCCCTTTTAAGGCTGGAACTCCGGGCAAGTGGTTGCTTCAGGCGAACTGCCGTTCGAATGCGGCATAAATGGCAAGGAAGTCGACCGCTTTCAAGCTCTGCCCGCCGACAAGCACGCCATTGACATGCGGGATATCCAGAAGGCTGCGCGCGTTCGCGCCGCTGACGGATCCGCCGTAAAGAATTCGCATGTTCGCGCCTTCCTTGCCAAATCGTTCGATTAGCTCTGCGCGCATGAAGGCATGGGCTTCCTCGACGTCTTCGCTTGTGGGAACCACGCCGGTGCCAATTGCCCAGACAGGCTCATAGGCAATCACGGTGGTTGCCGCGGTCGAACCGTCGGGAACAGAGCCGATCAACTCCCGCTTCAAAACGTCGAGCGTCTGGCCGCTATTGCGCTCATAAGCGGTCTCGCCGATGCAAATGATGGCGATCAGCCCGGCATCGTGGGCGGCCTGTGCCTTAGCACGCACCAGCATATCGCTTTCGGCGTGATTTCTACGGCGCTCGGAATGGCCGACGATGACATGGGTACCGAAGCAGTCGGCAATCATTTCGGCCGAAATATCGCCCGTATGGGCGCCGCTGACCTGCTGATGGCAATCCTGAGCGCCGATGGCGAGCGGGCTGTCATCGCAAAGCGCCGTCGCCACATAGAGCAACGTCGCTGGGGGGCAGAGTAGCGTGTCGATCTTCTCAGACAGCGGCGTCTTGACGCCATCCGCGATTGCCTTGATCTGATCCAGGCTCGCACGCGTGCCGTTCATCTTCCAGTTTCCGGCCAAAAGCGGCCGTATCGTCTTCGTCATTCCGATTTCTCCCCCTATTTCATTCACCGGCCTAACAAAAAGGCGGAGCAAAGGAAAGTTAGAGAACGCGGCCGAAACCGTTCAAATCGTTTGAAAAAATGCTTATCCGGAAAATAAATCGAATTGTGGGATGTGTTTCACGACGCCTGGGGGTCGACGAGCCAGTTTAGCACCTTTCGCCAATCGGTCATGCGTACCGGCGTTCCGTGATTGCCGGTTTCGAAAAGCGTGAAGCGTGTCGGATAATGCGCTTTGTAGAGTTTTTCGAACAGCGCCTGCTGATCTATCGCAGCATAGACCGGGTCCTTGCTGCCATGCGTGAACCAGAGCGGCAGCTTTGCCTTGTAAAAAGCGCTCTTCGTGAAATCCGGGTCGGTGACCCCGCTCAGGATCGCCATGCCCTTCAGTCGCTTGACGCTTTCGGTATCGCGCGTAATGCCCCAGCAGATGAAGCTACCCATGGAAGCGCAGGTGAGGATGACGGGCTTGCCGGCGGATTGCTGGTAGGAATAGCGGATGAGCGCCGCGATATCGGCGACGCCGTTGCTGTCGAAACCTTTGACGCTCGGGGCATAATAGGTACCGCCGTTTTTGTAGGCTAGGTTCTTCAGCCGATTGAAATTGCCGCCGAACGTATAGTCGTTGGAACCAAGCCGACGGTCGCCGCCGCGGCCGTGAATGAAGATGACGGTAAAGGCCTGTTTCGATGCAGGACCTATACGGGTAACATCGACCTTACGGTTGCCGATATCAAGCGTTTCGTCCTCCTGCGCCTTCCATCGGACGCCGGTATCGACATAGGCAGGCTTGACGCGCTTTTCCGGAATCTGGTCGCGGCCGTTGATATCCCGCATTTCCTGATAATCGATTGTCTGGAACGCACCGTTGTCGTGGCTTTCGATGACCGTCTGGTTGGAAAACAGCTCGTCCTTGAACGGCTTGAGCATCTCGGCCGAGGCTCCACTGACGCTCTTCAGAAGCAAAATGCCCGCGATTGCGGACAGAACGGGCAAATGAGCTGTGGACATTGGCATGCGGATACTTCCTCCGATCGGCCATCGGGCTTGCCATTCTTCACCCGGCAACGCAAATCTCTTTATAAAGCGGCTCCGTTACGGGGCGCCATCGCTCTTGTGCGCCGTTTCTGGCAGAATCACGGTGATTCGCGAATACCGGCGACAAATGCGATAATAAAGGGGTCTGGCCCCACCAGAACAAATCTGAGCAGCTTGAAATTCTATGGACAATAGCAACGATCTCTTCTCCGGACTCCCCCGTTCCCCGAAGCCGGAGGCAGCGGAAAAGCCGGCCGTAAAGACAGAAAAGCCGGCTCCTGCGCCCGCACAGCGCGCGGCGCCGACGACCCAGTCGTCGGAGGAATATGGCGCGAGTTCCATCCGAGTTCTCGAGGGGCTCGAGCCCGTCCGCATGCGTCCCGGCATGTATATCGGCGGCACGGACGAGAAAGCGCTGCACCACCTTTTCGCCGAAGTGATCGACAACTCGATGGACGAGGCTGTGGCCGGCCACGCCAATTTCATCGAAGTCTATCTCGATCGCGAGGGGTATCTGACCGTCACCGATAACGGCCGCGGCATTCCCGTGGAAAACCATCCGCAGGTGCCCGGTAAATCGACGCTCGAAGTCATCATGACAAAGCTGCATGCCGGCGGCAAATTCGACGGCAAGGCCTACGAGACCTCGGGCGGTCTGCACGGCGTCGGTGTGTCGGTCGTCAACGCGCTGTCGGATGACCTGGAAGTCGAAGTTGCCCGCAACCGCAAACTCTATCGCCAGCGCTTCTCGCGCGGCCTGCCGGTCGGCGGCCTGGAAGAACTGGGCGATGTGCATAACCGGCGCGGCACCCGCGTCCGCTTCCACCCCGATCCGCAGATTTTCGGCGATCATGCCCGCTTCGATCCGGCCCGCGTCTTCCGCATGGCTCGTTCCAAGGCTTATCTGTTCGGCGGCGTCGAAATCCGCTGGAGCTGCGATCCAGAGCTGGCGCCCGAGGGGGGCGATGTTCCGGAAAAAGCGGTCTTTCATTTTCCCGGCGGCTTGAAGGATTACCTCAAGGCGACGATGGGCAATGAGTTCACGGTTACCCGCGAAATCTTTGCCGGCAAGTCGGAGAAGGAAAGCGGCCACGGCTCGCTCGAATGGGCGATAACCTGGTATGGCGGCGACCCGCAGATCCATTCCTATTGCAATACGATTCCGACCCCGGAAGGCGGCACGCATGAGGCGGGCCTCCGCATCGCGTTGACGAAGGGCCTGAAGAGCTACGCCGATCTCACCCAAAACAAGCGTGCGGCCAATATCACGACGGACGACGTGATGATTTCGGGCGTCGGCATGTTGTCGATCTTCATCCGCGAGCCCGAATTCGTCGGCCAGACTAAGGACAAGCTCGCAACGGTCGAAGCCCAGCGCATCGTCGAAAACGCACTGCGCGATCCCTTCGACCACTATCTTGCTGACAATCCTGCCGAAGCCGAAAAGCTGCTGGAATGGGTGATCGAGCGCTCCGAGGAGCGCTTGCGTCGCCGCAAGGAAAAGGAAGTCAACCGCAAGACGGCCGTGCGCAAGCTGCGCCTGCCGGGCAAGTTGGCGGATTGCTCGCAGAGTGCTGCCGAAGGCGCCGAACTCTTCCTCGTGGAGGGCGATTCGGCAGGCGGTTCGGCCAAGCAGGCACGAAACCGCACCAACCAGGCGATCTTGCCGCTGCGCGGCAAGATTCTCAACGTCGCAAGCGCCGGCCGCGAAAAGCTTTCAGCAAACCAGCAGATTGCCGACCTCGTGCAGGCGCTCGGTTGCGGCACGCGCACCAAATATCGCGAGGAAGATCTTCGCTATCAGCGCATCGTCGTCATGACCGATGCCGACGTTGACGGCGCTCACATTGCTTCGCTGCTGATCACCTTCTTCTATCAGGAGATGCCTGAGCTGATCCGCCAAGGCCATCTCTTCCTGGCCGTCCCGCCGCTCTACAAGATCACGCAGGGCTCGAAATCCATCTATGCCCGCGACGACGCCCACCGGCAGGAGCTGATGGCAACGGAATTCAAGGGCAAAGGCAAGGTCGAGATCAGCCGCTTCAAAGGTCTGGGCGAAATGCTGCCGGCTCAGCTCAAGGAAACGACGATGGACCCGGCCAAGCGCACACTGCTGCGGGTCGAGATAGACGAAGTGGATTTCGAAGGCACCCGCGACGCCGTCGACAATCTTATGGGCACCAAGGCCGACGCCCGTTTCCGCTTCATTCAGGAGCGCGCTGCCTTTGCCGAGGATCTCGATATTTGACGGCAAGCCGACTGCGAACGGATTTGCTGATCCTGCTCACCAATAACGGTTTCAATCCAAGGTAAACTCAGTCTTTTGCGTTCAAGATGGCTTGTGGCCTTAATTACGGCGTGCGGGTAGTCGTGCTATTGTCATGACGGCTGAATAAGAAGCCGAAATCCGTTGCTCTTGAAACGGCCTAGATCATACCCCATAACCGGATGATCTAGTAAATTGGGGCGAAGTAAGACCGGTGGGTGTATTTGAACGTCATAAGCCGAGGGAGCATCGGTGGCTGGGACCAAGCGCGCATGCGCGCATGCCTTTGATCCCTTCTATTTCTGCGGCCCGCTGGTTGCTGATTCTGATTGCCATTGCCGGCATCTATTTCTTTTACGGCTTTCTTGTTCCTGTTCTGGCCGCCGCGGTAATTGGTTTTGCCACTTGGCCGCTCTACAGCGATATCGTGCGGCGAACCGGCGGGAATACGACAGTTGCCGCCACCATCGCCATCGCATTCATCGTGACCTTTCTGGTTCTGCCGATCGTCCTTTCCGCTCTTTATATGGCCGGAGAAGTGCGCGATTGGTTCGGCTGGGCAATCCATGTAAATCGCGAGGGCGCGCCACCGCCGCAATGGATTTTGGCGTTGCCGGTGGTCGGTTCCTGGCTCGGAGAGCAATGGACGCAATATGTCGGCAGCCCCGGCTCGCTCGGTGAACTGGCGCAACTCGTAAGCGGCGCCCATATCGGTAATATCTACAGAGCTGTGCTCGCAGCCGGCGGCGGCGCTTTTCACGTTGTACTGACCTTGCTCTTCATGCTGATCGCGCTGTTCTTCATCTATCGCGATGGCTCGACCTTCGTTCGTCAGGTCGATCTGCTCGGCGAACGTATCCTTCCCAATCGCTGGGAACGGATTTCTCGCGTCGTACCGGCGACGATTAGTTCTACGGTCATGGGCATGACGCTGATCGCCATCGGTGAAGGCATCGTTCTCGGCGTGGCCTATTGGATTGCCGGCGCTCCTTCGGCCATCACGCTCGGCGTTCTGACAGGTGTCATGGCGCTTGTCCCCGGCGGCGCGCCGCTCTCGATGTCGCTCGTCTCGATCTATCTCGTGGCCAGCGGCTCGCTTTGGGCCGGTGTTGGCCTCTTCCTCTGGGGTACGATCGAGCTTTTCATTGTCGACAAGACGCTTCGTCCCAAGCTTGTCGGCGGCCCGATCAAGCTGCCCTTCCTTCCAACGTTTTTCGGCTTAGTGGGCGGCGTGAAGACCATGGGCTTCCTAGGGCTCTTCATCGGCCCGGTGCTAATGGCCATCATCGTTGCCATCTGGCGCGAATGGATTCGCGAAGCCGAATTGACCGAGGAGCAGCAAGCGCAGGAGCCAGAACTGCAATTGCATGTTAGGGACGTTACCGAGGGCTGATTGCTCCGCTGGTTTATTTCAGGCGTTTTTCCATGAACAGGCTCAACGGATCCGGCTGATAGCTGCCGAAAGCCGGAATTTCGACATAGCCGAATTTCCGGTAGAGACCGATTGCTTCCGGCTGATATATGCCGGTTTCCAGCCGCACCGCAGAAAGACCTTTTTCGAGCGCTGCCGCTTCGAGCGTTTCCATGAGCCCGCGTGCGACCCTTTGCCCCCTGGCGGCAGGATCGACGAACATGCGCTTGATCTCCGCCGTGCCGTCACCGGCTTCAACCAGCGCGCAACATCCGACGATCGCGCTCTCTACCCTGGCAACCCAGAAGGTCACCTCGACCTTCTCCAGCGAAGACAGATCGAGCATGTGATTGCTCTCCGCCGGATAGAGCGATTCCGCATAGGCATTCGACATGTCTAGGAGGCGAACAATACCCTCCTGACGGGGGGATTCGATAGCAATCGTCAGCGACAAGATGAACCTCGGAACTTAGAGCATGTTGCGCAAAGGTGTGCAGCGGTGTTGCGACAACGACATGCGCAGAATCAAAGACCTAAAGCATGGAAAGCGAATCTGAGAGATCGCGACGCGCTTTAGAACGTTCGCTGGATATCACGCGGCGGCGAGCGTCGCCAGTGCGGCAAAGCTGCGGGCAGTCTGCCGCTTCTCGGCATTGGCAAGCTTCTCGACCATGTCGAGCAACTGCGTTGCAGCGGCGGCGGCTGGCTCTGCAAACCGAAACTTGCGTATCAATCGCGAAGAAACGTCTTCCAGCATCGCGCTGCCGTTCTTGCGGGAGGATTCGCGCCAGATCATCGTTGCCTCGACGAAGATCGTGCTGATATCCCGAGGCAGTCCGGCGCTTTCATAAAGCGCTCGTAAGGCAAGAACGCGTCCTCTGGAAACGATCGAGCGCACGCGCCGTTCGTCGCATCCCGAAAGATTGGTGATTGCGCAGGCAAAGAAATCGACCTTGCCGGAACAAAGCGCATGCATCAGGAACGCCGGCGTCAGCCAGCCGCTCCGCCTCAGATGCTCGACCAGATCAGGCAATTGCTCGTGCTGAGCCGTTCCTGCGATCGTGACAGTTGCGGATTCAGACGCTTCACGCGTAACCTGCTGCAGCCTGGCAAAGTCGATAAAACCCTGGACGAGAGGTGATTCCGAAAGCGCGTTGCTGACGTGGCGCATCAGCAGGTGCCTGATATCCGAGGACAAAATGTCTCGTGAAAGAAGCAGCCCGCGTATGTCGGCACAGTCACCCATGCGCTCGGCGATGCGCTTGAGCGAGGCCTGCGAAAGCAAGGCACCGTCATTTTCGAGCAGACAAAGAATTTCGACCTCGCCGCCGATCTCGGCAAGTGCAGCGCAGACCGCACGTGGCACCTCGCCCCGCGACGCGATCAGCACCCGCGTCACGTCGCTGCCCCGCAATACGAGATCGACGAGGTCGGCATCGGTGAACACGGGCGAAAACAGGATGATCTGCCCGGCGATTTCAGGCTGATCCTCGGCTAAACACAGAATGACGTTCCGCGGGGCACCGGCCGAATGCGCGACCGCCTCTGCAAGTGCCAGCCGCACGCGGGGAGATGGATCGTCGAGCAGATAGGTCATCGCCATCTCGGCGGCTGCGCGCTCTTCCTTCGGCATCTCCGATTGCAGATAGGCCCTGCCGAGCGCATTGGCCGCCCGGGTTCTGCTTTCAGCCTTGGCGGTTTCAGCCCAACGAAGGAATGCTTCTATAATCACGTAGCGCCCCGATATCAACGAGGCGATTCTTGCCCCGCATATTCCTGGGCTTCACCTTATCTGGCAAAGGTTTACGGGACGTTTACCTTGCTTGTTAACCTTTTTGCGATCGGCATGAGTAGCGCCGCTCAGGGCGCCTTTGGCCTCATCATCTCGAACACGTCACTGCCCTCGCTATAATCCATGTAGCCCATGCGGGCGACTGGACGCGCCAACGCCATGTCGAGCCGGCCATCACGAATAATGGTCTCATCGATATGGATACCGACGACCTGGCCGATGACCATGATATTTTCCGACACGTCGCCATTGAGACCTTTGGGCTGAAGGATTTCGGTTACCCGGCATTCGAGCACGGCAAAGGCCTCTGCAACATAGGGCGCATCGATCAGCTCACCAGGCTTTGCGGTCAGTCCTGCAAGTTCGAATTCGTTGACGCCATAGGGAACGGCAACGGAAGAATGGTTCATCTTCTCCACGATATGGCGACTGACGAGATTGGCGGTAAAGGCACCAGTCTCCTCTACATTGCGCACGCTGTCCTTTCGACCGGCGGAAGAAAACATCACCAGCTTCGGCCGATCGCTGACGGCATTGAAAAAGGAATAGGGAGAGAGGTTCAGTGAACCGTCCCTTCCCTTGCTGCCGATCCAGCCGATTGGCCGCGGCGCGACGATCGCCTTGAAAGGATCATGCGCTAGACCGTGGCGATTGGTGTCTGTCGTATAGAACATCACGCGTCCTCGCCGCCGATCCAAGTTACGGTTTCCGATAGCTCCGGACGCGGGCGTTCGACCGGCGGGAAGCTTGTCGAACCGATATGGATGAAGCCGGCCACCTTCTCGCCCGGCTTCACGCCAAGCAGCGGATAGGCGCGCTCGTCGAAGGCGAACCACTCGGTCAGCCAATTGGAAACCCAGCCATGCGCGTTGGCCGCGATCAGCAGGTTCATGCAAAGCGCACCTGCCGACATCAATTGCTCCCATTCCGGGATCTTGAAATGCGGCGCCGCTTTGCTGACAACTGCGATGACGACCGGGGCACGGGTGAAGCGGGTGCGCTCCACCTGGATCATTTCGTCCGAAAGGTCAGGCTTGGCTTCCAGCGCAAGTTTCAGCAACTCCTCACCGATACGGGCACGTTCCCCACCGCGATAGACAATGAAGCGCCAGGGTGCGAGCTTGCCGTGATCCGGCACACGCGAGGCCAACCGGAGAATCTCCTCGATTTCAGCCTTGTCCGGCCCCGGTTCCGACATTTGAAACGCAGGGATAGATCGGCGCATCGCTAGATAATCGACCAGCTTGATATCGGTTTTCATTAAGGAACTGCCTTCATTTTGGCTTGGGGTATGATGAGGTCTTGAATTTGCCACCGCATTGGTTTTGAAGTGGCGTGTGTTTTATCGGAAGTCAATCGGTTGGGTATCCATGTCAAGCATTTCATCCGCTCGCCGATTGAGCGCGACTTTGGCAATGCTTGCCAGCCTGAGCACCACCGTCTCGGCGCAGGATGCCTTCAAGGAATTCAAGCAGCTCGACGGTAGCGTCAAGATGCCGAAGCTCAATGCCTTCGTGGCACCGAATGGTGAGAATTCAGCCGCGCGGACATTGCGCGACGTTTCCCTTGAAGCCAAGCTCACGCCCCAAAGCGCTCCGCAGCAGCAAGGCCTCGCCTGGTACGTCTTCAGTCCGATAGCGGGAGCCGACGGCAAGCTGCCGCTGGTCGCCAGTTCGCGTGGAGGCTCTGCCTCTTTTCACCTTTTGCCCGGCGATTACTTCGTCAACGTCTCCTTCGGCCGCGCCGGCGTCACCAAGCGGCTGAGCGTGCCTGAAAACGGCGACACCCAGAAGCAGACGATGGTTCTCGATGCAGGCGGCATGGTCCTAAATGCCGTATCCGGGCCTGATGTCCGTATCCCTCCGAATGAGCTGAGCTTCTCGATCTATTCGAGCGAGACCAAGGAAGATGGCGAACGCGGCCTCGTCATGGACGACGTCAAGCCGAACACGCTGGTCGGCCTCAGCGCCGGCACCTATCACGTCGTCTCCGAATATGGCGAGGTGAATGCCGTCATTCGCGCGGATATCCAGGTGGAAGCCGGCAAAGTTACGGAAGCGACCATTCAGCACAGGGCGGCAAAGATCACCTTCAAGCTGGTTTCGGATGCCGGCGGTGAGGCTATCGCCGATACCGCCTGGTCGATCCTGACAGCAGCGGGCGATATTGTTGGCGAAAGCGTCAGTGCGTTCCCGACCATGGTGCTTGCGGAAGGCCGCTACACGGCCGTTGCCCGCAATAAGGATAAGATCTATCAGCGCGACTTTTCCGTCGCCGCCGGCATGAATACGGATGTGGAAGTGCTGATGAAGCAGCAGCAGCCGCAGGATGCCGATACTGAACGGTCGGCCCGACAGCTGCCGATCCAGATGCCGCCAATGCGCCAGAGCCAGACGCCGCCGGCCACGACCAACCAACAGCCGCTGCCCACCTATGAGCAATTGGCGCCTGCCGCCGGCGGCGATGACGGCGATAGCATGGATTGACAGCGGAGACCCGCGTTTGGTCGCTAACTCGAACTATGCAGACAGTCACCACTCGGCGACAAAATCTCGATATTCATCCAGCCTTGCGCCGCAGCACCTTTCTGGGCGGCGCCATCGAAAAGACCGCGCCGTAAAGCTTCGTCAGCAGATCCTTGCGGTCGCTGCCTTCGCTCAACGCCTCCCAGCTCCTCGGAGCACCGATATGTGCCGTTATAGTGCTGCCGGAGAGACGCCGGAATTCGCGGATCAGCAGCGAGATGCGCAGGGTCATCGAGATGCGGCTTGCTAAATGGAATAGCCGACCGTTCTGCCCCTCGAAATAGATCGGAATGACGCTGGCGCGCGCCGCCTGAATGAGTTTTGCCGGGAATATTTTCCAGGGAAGATCTTCTGCCCGGCCGAAACCCTTCTTCGCGGTTGCGACGCCGCCGGCGGGAAAAACGATTATGGTCGTGCCTTCCTTGAGCAGGCGAACGGCCTCGTGCCGAGTCTTCATGTTGATCGCCATCGCTTCCTTGGTTTCCTCGAACGAAACCGGTAGCGAGTAGTCGTGCATCTCAGGCACTTTCAACAATTCGTTGTTGATCAGGACTTTGAAAGGGCGCCCGAGTTGCTCGGCAAGCGCCAGCACCGCGATCCCGTCGCCGATGCCATAGGGATGGTTGGCGACGATGACGATCGGCGCCTCCGGAATCTGGTTCGGCGGCCACTCTCCCTTGATGAGCAGCCGCACGTCGATAAGATCGAGCATCTTGCCGAAGACCCGCTCGCTCTTGCCAACGATATCGGTGCGCCAGATATCGTAGAGCCGGGCGTAACGGTCCCGGCCGGAAAGACCTTCGATGGAGCGGATGAACCAGCGCTTGATCCGCGTGTCCCGTTCGTTGGCGTAGGATAATTCTTTGAATTCCAAGTGCGCGACGGGGCTGCCCCGCTCCTATGGTTCTCAGTTGCGTCACATGCTGCGGCCGCAGCAACGCGTTGATTCAATAACTATATGAAAGCCGTATGTCAGTTCTCTGACGGCACCCTGAAGGTGCCGTCAGATGTAGGAGCGTCAAGCGGCCTTGACGCGTCGTGCTTCGCGCTTGCGCAGAATGTCCGGCGGCGTTGCTTCGAGAGCAAGCGATGCGATGGCATCGTCGAGCGACATGGACGTCTGCGATTGGCTGCCGAGGCGACGGATATTGACCGAGCGTTCCTCGGCTTCCTTCTTGCCGCAGACGATAATGACAGGAACCTTTGTCACCGAATGCTCGCGGATCTTGTAGTTGATCTTCTCGTTGCGGAAGTCGGTCTCGACGTCGAGGCCGGCATCGCGCAACGCTTCCGCCACCTCTTCGCCATACGCATCGGCTTCGGACGTGATCGTCGCGACGACGACCTGCAGCGGCGAGACCCAGAGCGGCATATGGCCGGCAAAGTTCTCGATCAGAATGCCGAGGAAGCGCTCCATCGAGCCACAGATGGCACGATGGATCATGACCGGCTGTGTCTTTTCGGAGTGCTGGTCGATGTAAAACGCACCGAAACGCTCAGGCAGGTTGAAATCGACTTGCGTCGTACCGCACTGCCATTCACGGCCGATGGCGTCCTTGAGCGTATATTCGAACTTCGGACCATAGAAAGCGCCTTCACCCGGCAGAATGCCGGTCTTGATGCGCCCTTCAGACTGCGCCTCGATCGTCTTCAGCACATCCATCATCACGCTTTCGGCGCGATCCCAGAGTTCGTCCGAACCGACGCGCTTTTCCGGGCGGGTCGAGAGCTTGACGACGATCTCCTTGAAGCCGAAGTCCTCATAAACCGAGAGAATGAGATCATTGATCTTCAGGCACTCGGCAGCCATCTGCTCGTCAGTGCAGAAGATGTGCGCATCGTCCTGCGTAAAGCCGCGCACGCGCATCAGACCATGCAACGCGCCCGAGGGCTCGTAGCGATGGACTGCGCCGAATTCCGCAAGGCGTATCGGCAGTTCGCGGTAAGATTTCAAGCCATGCTTGAAGATCTGGATATGGCCTGGGCAGTTCATGGGCTTCAGCGCGAAGACGCGATCGTCGTCGGTATCGTCGCCTGCGACGGTCACCTTGAACATGTTGTCGCGGTACCAGCCCCAGTGACCCGAGGTCTCCCAAAGCGACTTGTCGAGCACCTGCGGCGCGTTGACTTCCTGATAGTCGCCCTGCAGCCGTCGGCGCATATAGGACACGAGTGTCTGGAACATGCGCCAGCCCTTGCCATGCCAGAAGACGACGCCGGGGCCTTCTTCCTGGAAATGGAACAGGTCCATTTCGCGGCCAAGACGGCGATGGTCGCGCTTTTCGGCTTCGGCGAGAATGTGCAGATAGTTGTCGAGATCCGCCTGTTCGGCAAACGCCGTGCCGTAGATGCGGGTCAGCATCGGGTTGTTGCTGTCCCCACGCCAATACGCGCCGGCAACCTTCATCAGCTTGAAGGCGCTGCCGATTTGGCCAGTCGAGGCCATGTGCGGGCCGCGGCAGAGATCGAACCAGTCGCCCTGGTAATAGATCTTCAGATCCTGACCTTCGGGGATCGCGTCGACCAGTTCCACCTTGTAGTTTTCGCCCTTCGCGGCAAAGACTTCCCTCGCCTTCTCGCGCGACCAGATCTCTTTGGTGAACGGCTTGTTGCGCTGGATGATCTCGCGCATCCGCTTCTCGATGACCGGGAGGTCATCGGGCGTGAAAGGCTCGTTCTTGGCGAAATCGTAGTAAAAGCCGTTTTCGATGACCGGACCGATCGTCACCTGGGTTCCCGGCCAAAGCTCCTGAACGGCTTCGGCGAGAACGTGTGCGGTGTCGTGGCGGATCAGTTCCAGCGCACGGTCGTCGCTACGGGTAATGATCTCGATCTTGCCATCGACGATCGGATCGGAAAGGTCGCGGACCGTGCCGTCGAGCGCAATGGCGACAGCCTTCTTGGCAAGCGACTTGGAAATGGATTCAGCGACATCGCGACCGGTCGTGCCCGCAGCGAAGCTGCGCACGGAACCATCGGGAAATGTCAGGGAAACGGATTGGGACATCGATATTCTCCTTGTCCAGTCCCGCCAACGAATGCGGGTGGTTTCGAAAGATACGGACTAAATAAATACTTACTTATGTCCGCGCGCCTGATAGCGGTATTTCGCATTCTAGTAAAGGAAAAGCGGCGCTAGCCGCGGATCATCTCGGCCAAACCGCGCACGGTGTTCCAGTTTCGCATCGTTCCGATGCCGAGCCGCTTTGTCGTCAAAGCCGGGAGCATTTTCGTCTCGCTGGCTTTGAGGCCAAAATCGATCCAGAGATCGCCGTTGACAACGGCCATACGCTCATCTCGCCTGTATCTCGCGAGCATATCAAGAACGTCCGGTTCGAGCGGCTGGCGCATCACCCGGACGATGACCTCGCTGGGGATCCCGTCGAGGAAAGGATTGCCCTCGGCAAGTTTCAGCCATCCGTCGGCATCACGCGCGATGACGTCGACATGCTTGCCGAAAGCCGCGGCAAAACCCGCTTCGAGTCGTGCCTCGATCGACGCAATCGGTTGCGTCTCGGCTTCGAAAACGAGATTGCCGGTCGAGACAAGCGTTCGGGCATTGCGAAAGCCCAAACTCTGCGCCATGGCCTTGAGATCGGCCATAACAACTCTACGGCCCGCGTCGAGGCCAATGCTGTAGAGCAGTGCGACATAGACCACCATGCGGGTCAGGCAGCCTTTTGCCCAAGGCGGAAGTAGCGCCAGGGCGTCCACCAATGATAACGGCGCTCCAGCTCGTCGGGCACTGGATCGAGCCCGCTTGTGCCTCCCGGCCCGCAACGCCCCACCCGAAACAGCGTCATCCAGCCGCCAGCCCAAAGTCCGTGGCGGGCGACTGCCTCATAGCCATATTCCGAGCATGTCGGGATATGGCGGCAGGAATTGCCGATGAATCCCGAAAGCGTCAGTTGATAGAGGCGAATGAAGCCCATTCCGAAAAGCCGATCCGGAGTTTTGCGAAAGGGGCCGGAATAATTGCGCGACTTGACCGGCTTGTCGCCGGACGGTGATACGTGAGGTCGCGCAGACCTTGAAGGAGCGGCGCCGCCCTCACCTTCATCGTCATCCTGCATGAGACAGAATTGGCACATCGCACGAAGCCCCTATCAAACAGCTTCTGCAGCCTTGGCGATACCGCCCGCCCGCGCCGTTTCGATCTGGCCGATCGCATCCACGACGGCATCGAATGTCAGCATGGTCGAAGCATGACGAGCCTTGTAGTCCCTGACCGGCTTCAGATAACGCATGTCCTCGAAACGGCCGTCCGGTCCCTCCCCGTCTGCCTTGAGCATGGCAAGCATGTCTTCACGAGCCTTGCGCACCTCATCGGCGGTAGCACCGACAACATGGCGGGCCATGATCGACGACGATGCCTGACCGAGCGCACAGGCCTTGACGTCATGGGCAAAATCGGTCACCACATCGCCGTCCATTTTCAGCCAGATTTTGACGCGAGAACCGCACAGTCTGGAATGGGCCTGGGCACTGGCATCGGCGTCGGGAAGGCTGCCGATGCGGCCGATATTACCGGCAAACTCCAGGATTTTGCTGTTGTAGATGTCGTCCATCACAGAATTCGCTCCGATGCACCTGTTTTGCGTTTCGTAACAAAAAACACAGCGTGTCCGTTTAGGACACTTTCACAGGGACAATGCCATACTATATGTATGTCGTTCGAAGACCATCGAAATGCAATGGTCTTCTGTAAGTTTGATGGGAAACCGTGCAGGACGGCAGGCTTGTCCGCCAGCCAGAACGCCCCGGAGCCCGCCAAAGGTACACAATCTCCGTACCTCGGGGAATGCCAGTGGCGAGTCCGACAAGATGATATCCGCTTGGCGGATCAGGAGAACCACAGGTAATGGACGCCATTGTAAAGAACTTTCCGCAATCCGTTGATTCCGAACGTCCATCGCAGAAGGAAGCCGAGGACGCAGTTCGCGTTCTGCTTCGCTGGGCCGGTGATGACCCGCAGCGCGAGGGCCTGCTAGACACGCCTGCGCGTGTTGCCAAGGCGTACCGCGAGCTTTTCGCCGGATACGACATGAATCCCGAAGACGTGCTCGGCCGGACCTTTGAAGAGGTTTCGGGCTACGACGACATCGTCCTCGTGCGCGATATTCCGTTTTTCTCCCATTGCGAACACCATATGGTGCCGATCATCGGCAAGGCGCATGTCGCCTATCTGCCGAACGGCCGCGTGCTTGGCCTCTCAAAGATCGCCCGCGTCGTTGAAATCTTCGGTCGTCGCCTGCAGACGCAGGAAGCCATGACGGCGCAGATCGCCAATGCGATCGATGATACGCTGCGTCCGCGCGGCGTCGCGGTCATGATCGACGCCGAGCATATGTGCATGGCCATGCGTGGCGTGCAAAAGCAGGGTTCCTCGACGCTGACGATGACCTTCACGGGTGCTTTCAAGGCCGATCCGGCGGAGCAGGCCCGCTTTATGTCTTTGGTCCGGGGTCGCTGACCGGGCTTCAACGAAAGAGCCGGAAATGAATCTGATTTTCAACGCGCCTTCCGAAGATAAATCCGAACTCGAGGATGCCGGCGATTTCACCCCTCGTTTCGACGATCGCGGTCTGATCACGGCGATCGTGACCGATGCGCATGATGGCGAGTTGCTGATGGTCGCGCATATGAATGCCGAGGCGCTCGCCCTGACGATCAAGACGGGCACGGCGCATTATTTCAGCCGCTCGCGCGGAAAGATCTGGAAAAAGGGAGAAACCTCCGGAAATCTGCAATCGGTGAAGGAGATCCGCACGGATTGCGATCAGGACGCAATCTGGCTGAAAGTGGAGGTGGCCGGACATGACGCGACATGCCATACTGGCCGTCGTTCCTGCTTCTACCGAACGGTTGCACTTGAAGATGGTAAGCCCGTACTGAGCGTGGTCGACGATCACCTGCATTTCAATCCGAAAGAAGTTTACAAGCAGTAGACCTATCGGGGATGGTGTTTCAATCAGCCACAACCAGTATACGATTTGGAAACGAAAAAGGGACAGTATTTTAGCCGAGGCGCACGGAGCCTCGGAGGAGGCGTTAAATGCTGAATTGGGGCTTGAATCGTCTTAACGGCGGACAGAACTTGACCGGTTCAAGCCCTTCACAGGATACCTCCAATCCGCTTCTCCCTCCGGCTCCCCCCAGGAAAGTCAAGATTGCTTTGGCGCTCGGCGGTGGTGCTGCGCGCGGCTGGGCCCATATCGGCGTTTTGCGCGCGCTCGACGAGGCAGGCATTGAAGTTGGCATGATCGCCGGCACATCGATCGGCGCCCTGGTGGGCGGCTGCTATCTCGCCGGAAAGCTCGATGAACTCGAAGCCTTTGCCCGTTCGCTGACGATGCGACGCATCGCCAGTCTTCTCGATCTGACCATAGGCGGTAGCGGCCTGTTCGGCGGTATGCGGTTGACCAAGCGAATGCAGGAGCACCTGGAAGGCTTTTCCATCGAGGATCTGGACCGCCCGTTTGTCGCTGTCGCATCGGAATTGAATACCGGGCATGAGGTCTGGATTGCCAACGGCTCTCTCATCACGGCGCTGCGGGCTTCTTATGCCTTGCCCGGCATTTTCGAGCCGGTGAGAAGCAATGGCCGTACTTTGGTCGATGGCGCTCTCGTCAATCCCGTTCCGGTTTCTGTATGCCGTTCGTATGAACAACCGCTCGTAGCGGCGGTCAATCTGAATTATGACCTTTTCGGTCGCTCGGCTGTCGTTAAACACAATGTGGGGCCGCCTAATGGAGATTTATTGCGGCGTGAAGAAGCGCCGCCCATGAAACTCGGCATGACCGGCGTCATGGTACAGGCTTTCAACATCATCCAGGATAGGATTGCTCGCGCCCGTTTGGCCGGAGATCCACCGGATCTTGCAATGCATCCCCGCCTTAGCGATATCGGCCTGTCAGAATTCCATCGCGCCGGCGAAGCAATCGAACGCGGCTATGAGGAGGCTTTGACGAGATTGCCGGAAATCCGCCGCATGCAGGAAACATACGCGCGCTAGGGTGTCATCGCAATCGACCCGCCGGGTCGATTGCTTCGAGAACACCGAACTTTTCCTCACCCGGCAATATAGGCCTTGATCTGCTCGGCCTCGAGTTCGATCTCGCGGATACGCCATTTAACGACGTCACCGATGGAGATGATGCCGGAAAGCTTGCCTTTCTCCTCTACGGGAACATGGCGGAAGCGGCGCATCGTCATCAGCTCCATCAATTCGTCGGTGGTAGTGTCTTCCTTACAGCGGTGCACCTTGGCCGTCATCATCGATGCAATCGGCTTGTCGAGGCATTCCTGCCCCTGTTTGGCAACGGCATTGACCACATCCCGCTCTGTGAAGATGCCGGAAATCTTGCCGCCCGGTCCGACAACGACGACAGCGCCGATACGATTCTCGTTCAGAATTTTCGCGGCTTCTGCAACGGTCGTATTGCCGCCCGTCGTCACGACGTCGCGGCCCTTGGCTTCAAGTATGGCCTTTACGGAAACTGACATTCGATCCTCCCATCTCGAAAGCATGATGAACACCTGAAGCGTCCGATATGTTCCGAAATTACCCCCGGAGCTCAAACCGGCGCCTCGCCCGTCGGTCGGTCGATCTCCTCATCCCGCGATCGACGGATACCAATGGTGCTCCTGTGTCAGTCAGAAAGCAACAGCTCATTCATCGAGTGGTAAAGCTTCCCGAGTTTCCACGGGCGGCTGCCGGTCGAAGGGGGCGAAAAGCAGGAATCCAAACAGGAAGCCGCCGATATGGGCATCCCACGCTACCGGCTGTGAACTATCCCCGGCAAGGTTGATGCCGAAAGCAACGAGCGCGTTGCCGGCAACCCACATGACAATATAGGCGACGACCGTCCGGCTACGAAGCGACTCTAAAATGCCGAGGCGCGGATTGAGATGCGCCTGCCGCATGGACACTCTGCGACCGTCCATGGCCGGAAAGGCAAAGCGGCAAGCCGCCCCCATCAGCGCCGAGACGACACCGGATGCACCGATCAACAGCGTTTGGTCCCCCCAATAGAGCACCGCATGCAGGAAGGCGGAGGCGGCTGACGAGAAAATCCAGAAAATCAAATAGCGCACAGCGCCGATGCGTCGCGCCACAGGTGCAGCAAAGACCATCAGCCAAAGGCTGTTGAACACGATATGCTCGATCCCGCCATGCAGCAGCGAATAAGTGACAGGCGTCCAAAGCCATTCCAGCCCCTGTTGCGACAAGGGAAAAGCATAGCGGGCTGGGATGAAGCTGAAGGCGAAATAAATCCAGTTCAGCGTATCGTCGGACCACCAAGGAAGGTTCATGACCGCGAAAATGACGATCAGGACGGCAAGGCTCGCCAGAATGGCTGGAGGCAAGTTGAAGGCTGGAGCTCGCTGCTGCGGCCGTGGATTTTCCGGCTCTGGGCGCGGCAGCTGTTCGTCATCCATGTCTTGCTCTGCGTGTCGATAAAAGTCCTCGACACATAACGCAGCAAAAATCAAAAAAAAAGCCGCCCGTTGTATCGGGCGGCATGCCGGGGCGCTCCTCTCCGGATCTGACCTCAATGGTTCGTCCGGCGCCCGGGAAATTCGTGCTGAAGGTCACTTGGTGAAGTGATGAACAAAGACTTACACCGACCATCCGACAAGGCAACCGAAACTCCTTGTTAACCCTAACGGTCCGGTTCTGGCATGGAATTCGCAACGCGACCGTCGAGGGCAATGAATGCCCTTGTAGTTGAAGTGAAATGGGACACGGACGCATCATGCGCCACAAGACAAGCAGAGATGTATTTACCTATTGGGAGCGTATCCGCGGAAATGCGGACGCCCCCCTGCGCAACTTGATACAGCCATCGGCAATCGGCCATATTCTTCCCGAGCTGTTTATCCTGGAAAATTCGGTGGATGATAATCCCCGCTTCCGGCTGGCCGGTACGGCGATCTGCAACCTCATGGGGCGCGAACTCCGCGGCGAGAATTTCGCGGCACTCTGGGCTGGCAGTCAGCAGGATGATCCGGTGCGCATTGCCGCCGGCGTGATGAAACACGTGGTTCCCGCATTGGTCCACGCGACGGGGTATTGTATCAGCGGCCGTAGCATGCCCTTCGAGATGATATTGCTACCGGTTCGCACCTCGAGCGACACCTGCGACAGACTGCTTGGTTGCCTGATACCCACCGCCTACGCGCCTTGGCTCGGCAACGAACGACTGGAGTTTTTGGCATTGGATCGCAGCCGACTTCTTCGCGAGCGACGCGTGCAGCTGGTCGATGCTCCTCCCCATCCAGATCCGGCGAATCTTCTGCCGCATCAGGCAAGCACGAGCCTCGGGGAATGGGTGCGGCGAAAGTTGATTCAAGCAAAAAATGGCGCGCGATAGAATGAGAATTGACCCAGCGCGGAACAAGATCAGCGATCATCTCTGTTTTATGTCTCGGGAAAGACAACCTTACTTTAAGGAGTTGCGGCTAATAGTTGGATGAGACGCAATAGGATTTAAGACGGCTCCATGCACTCATTTCAGCCGGCTCAGGCGACGCGGCCCAATCAAATGACAGGCAATGCTGCTCGTAATGATCAGCGGACTTTTCAGCGAGTCCCGATCAATATGCAGGGTCGTCTGATGCTGGCGAATTATGAGGAATTCGAATGTGTTGTCACGGAAATGTCGCCGGGCGACCTTCATGTGACCTGTTTGGGGCGGCCGCGCGCGGATGAGCGGGTCGTGGCCTACATCGACCACCTTGGCCGAGTCGAGGGCTATGTCGTTGCCGTCGATAGCCGCGGCTTCACCATGTCGATCAACGCGACCGAGCGGAAACGTGAAAAGCTTGCGGCGCAACTGACCTGGCTTGCCAACAAACACGAACTCGGCCTGCCAGAAGATCGCCGCCATGATCGTCTGACGCCGCGCAATACCCGCAGCGAACTCACGCTCGACGACGGTACGCAATATGTCTGCCGCATCATGGACCTCTCGCTCTCAGGCGCCGCGGTCGACGTCGAAATACGCCCCACCATCGGGACACCGGTGCGTCTGGGCAATATGCGTGGTCGCGTGGTACGTCATTTCATGGAAGGCGTCGCGATCGAATTCCTTTCGCTACAGTCTCGCGAAACCTTGCGCGAATTTCTCTGATACTGTCATCTCTCCGTCACGCAGCGCCGCGAAATAGCGGCTCTAGTCTTCCTGTTGATGCGTGACCGCGACATGCCCTACCCTGACATAACGCCTTATGACGACGGCCTCCTCGAAGTCGGCGACAGCCAACGGATCTATTGGATGCAATCGGGCAATCCCGAGGGCGCCCCCGTCCTCATCCTGCACGGCGGCCCCGGATCGGGCAGCTCAGCTGGAACGCGTCGCTATTTCGATCCGGAATATTATCGAATCATTCAATTCGATCAGCGCGGCTGCGGCGGCAGCCTCCCGCATGCCTCGGAACCGGGGATAGATCTCTCGGCCAATACGACATGGCACACGATTGCCGATATCGAGCGATTGCGGTTGAGCCTTGGAATCGAACGTTGGATGATATTCGGCAACTCCTGGGGCTGCACGCTTGCACTCGCCTATGCCGAAACTCATTCGCAGCAGGTGGAAAGTTTGCTCCTTGTCGGGGTCACCATGACGAGACAATCTGAAATCGATTGGCTCTATCAAGGTCTCGGCCGTTTCTTTCCTGCGGAATGGGCGCGCTTTCGCACTGCGGTGCCCGAGACCGATCGCGATGATGATCTGGTCGCTGCCTATTATCGCCTTCTGCGGGATCCCGATCCGGCAATCCATGTGAAGGCGGCCAGGGATTGGCACGAATGGGAAGCCGCCTCGATCTTGATCGATCCGCGCGCGACCCTATCACCGCGATGGTCCGATCCACGTTATTTGACGGCGCGCGCCCGGATCATCACTCACTACTTCCATCATCTGGCTTGGCTTGAGGAGCGCCAGATCCTGCGCGACATCCGCCGGCTCGCCGACATTCCTTGCACGATGATCCATGGCCGCATGGATCTCGAGGCGCCGCTAGTCACCGCCTGGGAATTGTCACAGGCATGGCGGGAGGCGGAACTGGTAATCGTGGCGAACGCAGCCCACTCGCTTGCGGTCACCGAGATGGCGACTGCGATCATCCAAGCGACCGACGGGCTTCGTCGGCACACTCGGCAATAAAAAGCAAAAATATTTTTTGAGCCGGCTTTCTCAAAATGGGACAGGTGCAGGCTCTTGCAGCCTTTTGCGGCACCAAGTCCGACCAGTCGCTACACGCGCGCTGTATCAATACAATACGTCTACCGCCTAGATTGGCGCGCGGCGTTAACGATCCCATTGCTGAAAACTATTCGGAGACAGCGAATTCAGATTTTTGCGTCGCTGCAATCCATACCGAAATCCCTCAAATTTTAATCGAATTTACCGCGAAATTGAATCAAGTTTTCTGCGTGTTTTATGAGAATTTTCGGCAGATTTGATTCAACTAAGCCATTAATTTAACTGCGCAATTTTGCGTCAGATAAAATCACGCGTGTCATTCTGACCCCAATAAAACAGGGACAGGGACATGAATTTTCAAATCGTACTTCGCGGCCTTGCCGCTTTGGCGCTTTCCACTCTTGGCTTCTTCGGTGCTGCTCAAGCAGCCCCCGCCAACATGACGATAACGGGTGACGCTGCTCCTCCGATCGGCCACTACGAATTCTGCAAGGAAAATCCGCGGGAATGCGCCTATTCCGGTGGCGATGCAGGGCCGATGATCCTCAATGAGGATAGCTGGAAGATGATCCTTAAGGTCAACTACACGGTCAATACCACTATCAAGCCGATGACCGATATGGAACTTTACGGCGTCGAGGAAAAGTGGGCGATCCCGACCACTGCCGGCGACTGCGAAGATTTTGCACTCCTGAAACGCAAGCAGCTCATCGATGCTGGCTTCTCGCCTTCCGATCTGCTCATGACCGTCGTGCTGCAGCCGAACGGCGAAGGCCATGCCGTTTTGACCGTCCGCACCGATCGCGGCGATTTCATTCTCGATAACATGCGCAACAAGGTAAAGCTCTGGTCGGAGACCGAGTATACTTTCCTGAAGCGCCAATCCGCCGACCATCCGGCTCGCTGGGTCAAGATCCAGGATGGCCGCGCGGTCGCAGTCGGCAGCTTGAAATAAGCCTCCTCATACCAGATCACCGGCGACCTAGCGTCGGTGGTAAAGTCAGAGGCCCGGTCTCGTCCCCTGATTTCTGTCCAGGCCGGTGTCTCTGAGCCGTTCCCGCTGTCCCCGGGAACGGCTCTTTTCATTTCACGACCTTTAGAAACCTAAGCGCTGAACATTCCAGCGAATTAACTGTGCTATTAGCACGCGTTGCGGCCTATATTTAACCGTTGATTAACCATCGCAACACCAATCATACCTTCAATGAGACTCGAAAGTCTGACCCCTCAGTACTCGTCATTGATGATGGCGAGCGCAAGGAGACGAAGGCAACAACATGGTTCCTCCTCTATCATCCGTCGCAATGATCGAAGAAAGACCGCTAATATCGAGCGGCTTTGTCTATCGGCTTATGGCGGGCTTTGCCGCCCTGGCGGCGCTCACCGTTGCCATATCCGTGGGTGGAAGCTGGATTGGTGAGAGAATTTCGCTCGGGGGCCATACGACAGACACCAAACCTATCTCCATCACGATCGGCGAAGACACGATACGGCTCGCTGCAAACACCATTCGCTTTCCAAGCGAGCGCACCGATGGCCCGGCCGAGCGTGTCGATCTCTATCTGACCTGGCCGCAGCTGCAGGGATATAGCGAAGCCAATCGGTTGCGCTTCGACGATATCTCGAAATCGTCCTCGCTACTCTTTCTCCAGATCAGCCAGAGCACCATGTCTCGGGATATGTCCGGCCGGCTTGGTCCGATCTATTCGCAATTGATGGACGGCGCTCCCTACGCTGGCCCCTTTGGCCTGACGGCTCATCGGCTTCGCGCCGATGCCGGATATAACGATGAAGTCCTTTTGACCGCCGCACGATCCGGTGAAACGGACTATGTCGTGCGCTGCCTCCTGCCCTCTTCGCAAGCATTGGCGACGAGCGGCGATTGCCAGAGGGACGTGAAGGTCGGCAAGGATCTGAGCGTTCTCTACCGCTTTTCCAGCAATCAGCTTGGGGATTGGCGCACGATGGATGCCGCTGTCCAGAGCTTCGTCAAGACGCGCCTTGTGGATAATTCCCTGCCTGCGGCGACAGCTGTGGGCGGCCGCTAAAATGGCACAGAAACCTGAAACCAACTATTCATCATAAACCGATTGGTAACGCTAAGCCTCTAATGTCGAACGGAACGGCCGTTCATGGAGGCGGCGGCTGGATAATCGAGAATGTAAATGCAAGCAGAGAGTGATTTAGTGTCCAGATCCATTCTACCCGTTTCGTCGTCTCAAACCGGTAAGATTCTGGCGAGAGCGCTTCTTGGTTTTTCGATTGCGACGGCGACGATCACCGTGACCGTGATTGATGCAAGTGCAGCCGGTCCGAAATATGCCGGGATCGTCATCGACGCCAATACGGGCAATGTTCTTTATAGCGAGAATGCAGACACGCTGCACTATCCAGCCTCCCTGACCAAGATGATGACCGTCTATCTGACATTCGAAGCGCTCGAAGCCGGCCGCATTACCCTGGATACCCCCGTCGTGTTTTCAAAGAACGCTGCAGCACAGGCTCCGACCAAGCTCGGCATCGGCGCCGGCCGCTCCGTAACCGTGCGCGAAGCGATCCTCGGCATCGTCACCAAGTCTGCCAACGACGCTGCAATGGCGCTTGGCGAGATGCTCGGCGGTTCCGAGGAGGGCTTTGCCCGCATGATGAATGATAAGGCGCGGGCGCTCGGCATGACGCGCACGACCTATCGCAACCCGAACGGTCTACCGAATACAGCTCAGATGACAACGGCTCGTGATCAGGCTCGCCTCGGTATCGCCTTGCGTGAACACTTCCCGGAATATTACGGATTCTTCTCCGAAACGAGCTTCCGGCTCGGCAATCGCGTCATTAACGGGCACAACCGTTTGATCGGCTCCGTGCGGGGTGTCGACGGCATCAAGACCGGTTACACGCGTGCCGCCGGCTATAATCTGGCGACCTCCGTGAAAGTCGATGGGCGCTCTATCGTCGGTGTGGTCCTTGGCGGGGCTTCGACGCCAGCTCGCGACAATCAGATGCGCAAGCTGATCGCTGACTATCTGCCCAAAGCGTCAACTAAGCATATTGATTCCAATGTGATTGCCCAGGCGCCGACCGCCGCGCCTAATGTGCAGGCAGCCAGTGCACGCATGGCGGATATCAGTCGCGCAAAGATCAAGAATAACGGGGTGACGGAGGTCGCCGATTCCAACTCTTCCAGTGCTGCGGCCTTCGCAGCGGTAGCACCGCAATCTTCTTCCTCCAATCCGTTGCTTTCGGCAAAGCCGGAGCCCGTAAAACGGCCTGCCTATGACGAAACAGCCTCTGCCGGATCTTCGGACGACGCCGATGAGGATGAAATCGATGCCGTAACGACTGCATCGACCGCCAAGAGTGATACGAAGCCGGTAAAGCTGCAGCACGCCGAAAAGACCGAGAAGGTTGCAACGGCAGCCAAACCTGAACGCGGGCCGACCGGTTGGATCGTTCAGATCGGCGTTTCTTCCAGCAAGGATGGCGCCACCGATCTGCTTAATACGGCTAAGAGCAAAGCCGGCAAGGCATTGCGTTCGGCCAAGCCTTATGCGGTCGCCTTCGATGGCGGTTACCGCGCCCGTTTTGGCCGCTTTGAAGATCAGAGCGAAGCAGTGAATGCCTGCAAGGCGCTCAAGCGTGCCGGCGTAAGGTGCTGGGCAAGCATGGAATAGAAATGCGGTCGGTGGTTACGCGCCGCATGATGTGAAAATTGGTCAGGGCCTTTATTGCTCCGATCTTCCGGTTCCGAATGTCAAACGGACCGGCCCTGAGTTTGTAACGTGTACGGGGTTTTGAAATGGCAGTGAACGAGAACTTTCCCGGTTTCTCGCTCGATGGCGGGGGCAAGATGAAACAGAAGGGCTTTGCTCTTCATCCGCTGCATGAGGCGGCAATGCGGCTGGCGGACCTGGGTCTCAGCCGTTCGCGCTCGCGCAGCAAGACGAAAGACCTGATCGGCATTCTGCTCTGCCACGGCGCTCGCGCCTGGCGTTATTCGCAGCCGGAAGCGCATATTCATCTGCACATCACCGCCCCGACCGGCCGCGCGCCCATCATGATGCGGCTGCGTTGAGGCAATCTCGGGAAAAACTGCACAGCAGTTTTTCCTCTAGGACTGCATGAAAACGATGGAATAAGCTTTTCGGAGAGCTCGCAAAAAGCTGAGCTGATTTAAGTCGCCACCCTAAAGCAACCCAAGTTCGGAAAGCTCCCGCCGCAGATCGGCGGGCAGTTCGGCTGCCGCGCCGAGACTGTCGAGATCGCGCGGCACGTCATCCTGCGGCAGATAACGCCAGCCCTGGAAAGGACGCCGAGGCTGTCCCGTCGTTTCGACGACGCTGGGGTCGAGAATAAGCCGGCAGCGTTGAATACCGTCAGCATCGGTGAAGGTCTCGATGCCAAGCAGTTTTTGTCGTGCCTGCACCTGTCCCTTGATCACCCAATAGAGCGAGCCGCCATCCAACAGCTCATCTATCCGTTTCGGCACCATGCGCGTCGTATGGGTCGTGTGCGGCTCGAGTCCGGCGGCGATGGCGTTCATCGCCCGCTCGGACACCCACTCGCGCAGATCATCAAGCGAATCCGCGCCGACGCATAATTTGATGAGATGCAAAGCCATAGTGCCGTTGAAGTCCTTTTGACCGGCAGCGTCAAGCTTTTAGATCAGGCGTCCACACTCAGCACTCTACGACATTGACGGCCAGGCCGCCGGTGGAAGTTTCCTTGTACTTCTCGCTCATGTCGTGACCCGTCTGACGCATAGTTTCGATGCAGGCGTCGAGCGGTACGAAATGCTGGCCGTCACCCTTGATCGCGAGCGAGGCGGCCGTGACTGCCTTGACGGCGCCGAGAGCGTTTCGCTCTATGCACGGCACCTGCACCAGTCCAGCGACCGGATCGCAGGTCATGCCAAGATGATGCTCCAGCGCGATTTCTGCGGCATTTTCGATCTGTTCCGGCGTTGCTCCCATCACGGCGGCAAGCCCTGCCGCCGCCATCGCGGCCGCCGAGCCCACCTCGCCCTGACAGCCGACTTCGGCGCCGGAAATTGAGGCGTTGTGCTTGATGATGCCGCCGACGGCGGCTGCCGTCAGGAGATAATTGCGAATGCCGTCCTGATCCCAATCCTCATGGAAGTGCTGATAGTAGCGGATCGTTGCCGGGATGACGCCCGCCGCGCCATTGGTCGGCGCGGTGACGACGCGGCCGCCGGCAGCATTCTCTTCATTGACGGCCATGGCGTAGACACTGAGCCAGTCGTTGGCGAGGAGCGGATTGATACGGTTGCTGCGCCACTCCTGCTGCAGCTTGTCGTGAATGGCGCGGGCACGCCGGCGCACCTTCAAGCCGCCCGGCATGATGCCATCTACCTTGAGGCCACGATCGATGCAGCTGCTCATGGCCGCCCAGATGCGGTCGAGGCCGGCATCCAGCTCTTCGGCGCTCATACGTGTCTCTTCGTTGGCGCGCTTCATCTGCGCGATGGAAAGGCCGGAGCGCTCGGACATTTCGAGCATCTGCTTGGCGGTGGCAAATGGGAAAGGAACGCGTTCGCCCGCTGCAGCCGGTTTCTTCCGATCGGCCTTCATCTGCTCCAATTCGGTATCGGTGACGACGAATCCGCCGCCGACGGAATAATAGATGCGTTTGACCAGCAAGCGCTCATCCCTGTCGAAGGCGGAGAAGCTCATGCCGTTGGCATGGCCTGGGAGAGGCACCTTCTTGTCGAAGATCAGATCTGTCTTTGGCTGGAATTGATAGGCCGGATGACCTGGTGGTGTAATGCGTCCGCTGCGTTCGACCTCGTCGATAATGGCATCCATATGGTCGGGATCGACACTATCAGGCTTTTCGCCCATGAGACCAAGGATGACAGCCCTTCCGGTGCCATGGCCGATACCCGTATGCGCCAGCGAACCATGCAGGCTGACCTTGATCGACTCGACATGCACATTCGAAGATGGACGCGGCCATTCGTTCGAAAGAACGAGATCGAGGAAGCGATTCGCGGCCGACATCGGCCCCATCGTGTGCGAGCTGGACGGTCCCACACCGATCTTGAACACATCAAAAACTGAGAGAAACATGGACCTTTGGTGCCTCCAGGCAAATCGTTTTCCGGCAAGGCTACGCTATCGGGGCAAGCTTGCACGGCGATTGGCCGACATCGGATTTCATGGCAGCGACATTACATATAGGCATCCGGGGAAGCAAACTGAAGGCCATTGCACCCACCACGCGCTGAGCTACAGTCTACATCGGATTGATCTGGAGAATCTCCCTTATGACGACTGCCGACTATGTCGCCCTCGCCCTTTTCATCTTTCTCTGGATCGCACTGAACTGGATCACCAGCAGCGCCAGCTTCTTCAATCGCATCAGCTTGACGCGGGCAATGAACGAGCGTCGTCGCGAATGGATATACAACTCGCTGCGCCGCGACCTGAAGATGATCGACACGCAGATCCTCTCCGGCCTGCAGAACGGTACAGGCTTCTTTGCCTCCACATCGATTTTCGCCATCGGCAGCTGCTTTGCGCTCCTCGGCGCCACCGACAAGATCAATGCGTTCTTTTCGGATATGCCGTTTATACTCAATGGCGGTCGGGCAGCCTTTGAAATCAAGGTAGCCGGGCTTGGCTGCCTCTTCGGCTATGCCTTCTTCAAATTCGGCTGGGCCTATCGTCTGTTCAACTATTGCACGATTCTCTTCGGCTCCCTGCCGATGCGCGAGGATGCCATCCTTGATCCGCTGGCCGCGGAAAGAGCCGCCGAGCGCGTGGTGCGCATGAACATCATCGCGGCGCGCAACTTTAATGCCGGTCTGCGGGCGATCTTTCTATCTATCGGCTATCTCGGCTGGTTCCTCAGCCCCTATGTCTTCATGGCGACGACGATTTTCATCATCGTCGTGCTGATTCGCCGTCAGTTTTTTTCCGACGCCCGTCTGGCCATCATGGATGGCGATATGCCATGACAAGGCCGCATCGGCCCATGCCGCTGCAAATACTTGAATTCATGCCTGGAAGGACCCCGTAATGGCCGCCATCGCCGCGAGCGCCGATGCTCCGCAAAAGACGCCTCGCATCGGCATTCTGGACACAGCGCGCGGAGCTGCCCTGCTCGCCATGGCGAGCTATCATGGCACCTGGGATTTCGAATTCTTCGGCTATCTCGATTCGGGAACGGCGGAAACTGGCTGGCTGAAGCTTTATGCCCGCGCCATCGCCAGCACCTTCCTGTTCCTAGCGGGCTTCAGCCTCGTGCTTGCCAATACGCCCGAAATCCGCTGGCGCTCTTACTGGCGACGGCTGGGAATGATCGTCGCTGCTGCTGCCGCGATCTCACTCGTCACCTTCATCGGCATGAGCGACGAATGGATCTTCTTCGGCATCCTGCACAGCATAGCAGCGGCGAGCCTTATTGGCCTCCTGTTCCTGCGCTTGCCGGCATTCGTGACGCTTCTGGTCGCAGCATTGCTCACCGTGGGCATTGTGATCGACAACGTCGTCGCGCCGCTGTCGCTGCATTCGACGTTCTTCGACGCGCCGTGGCTATGGTGGGTCGGGCTTTCGGAAAACATCCAGCGCTCGAACGACTATGTGCCACTTTTTCCATGGCTGACGCCATTTCTGTTCGGCCTCGGCATCGCGCAATTGGCGACCTCCCTAGGCTGGCTTAAGCAGCTTGCAACATTCGGCCCCGGCCACAATCTTATCGCGCGCGCCGGCCGTCACAGCCTGATCTTTTATCTGGTTCATCAGCCGGTGCTGTTCGGTCTGGTCTATCTGCTGTCGCTTGTCGCTCCCGCACCGCCGCAAGACCAGACGGTCGGCTATATCAGGCAATGCGTGGCTTCATGCACGCGATCGGGCAGCGAAGCCATGTGCCGTAGCTTCTGCCAATGCACGCTCGACAAGTTGCAGGCTCAGAATCTCTTCAAACCGCTGGAATCCGGGGCGATTAAAGCAGATAGCGATGAACGCGTAAGCCGAATCGCGATACAATGCACGGATGAAGCGCAATGACAGGGTTATTCTATGAATGCCTATCGTTCGAAGTCGCTGAGTTTTCCGTGGCCGCCGCTGCTCTATAGCCTCGCCGTCATAGCGGCGCTGTCTCTGCAGCGTTTGTATCCACAGCCTTTGCCCTTCATTTGGGCGCTTGTTTCCTGGGTGCTTGGCGCGCTCCTGACCGCCTCCGCGGTGACATTGAACGTCTGGGCGGTCAAGACGCTGATGGAGCGCCGCACGACCGTTCTGACACAGCGCTGCAGCGCGTATCTAGTGACGTCAGGCCCTTTTCGCTTCACCCGCAATCCAACCTATCTCGGCTATACCTTGCTGACCGCAGGCCTCGGCCTGCTGATCGGCAATCTCTGGTTCTTGCCCATGGCAGCAGCGGCAGCCGCCTTGACGACACTGCTCGTCATCCGCTGCGAAGAGATGCATCTCCTCTCGCGATTCGGCTGCGAATTCGAATTTTACTGCAAGCACACGCGCCGCTGGCTTTGACAAGTTGAAGGATTAAAGCGAATCAAGTCCCAACGCCGATTTCGGCCAGGCGTCCGAGGCAGGCTTCCTCGACATTATCGAGTTCGCTCAGCGTATCATCGATATCCTTGCGCTTTTGACGCAGCTCGTCGCGCTTCTCATCAACGCGTTTCATCAGCAGCTTCAGCTGGCCGATCTCGCCTGGAGGTTCCTTGTAGACCTGAATGATCTCGCGAATTTCGGCGATGGTGAAGCCGATGCGGCGGCCGCGCAGGATTTCCATGATCAGACGACGGTCGGCCGGGCGAAATAGGCGCGTGCGGCCCCTGCGCTCAGGATGGATGAGGCCCTCATCCTCATAGAACCTCAACGTCCGGGTCGAAACCCCGAATTCCCGAGTGAGCTCCGTTATGCTATAATATCCGTCTACCAAGAATCCGCCCCTAATCTGCTGCCCGTAATAATATTGACTTTTACGTAATAGTCAATTTTGACTTATTAGCGTTCGGTTCCCGAACCAGCGATGCCGCGCAAACTACCGGCTTACATACGCTAAAGATCGAAATTCCTCCTGAGATCGGTTTGCAGCCGTCACCGGGATAGGTAGCGCCTCGGAGGTCCAGACTCGAATCAATGCAGCAAAAATGCGAGATGCGGAGACGCAGCGATTGCCCACAGCGCATAAACAACTCCTCGTCAGAATGGTACGCGCTCACCTCTCCTTCTGCGCCTTTTTGAAATTGATATAAGACAACCGGATATTAAAAAGCTTTTGGAGAAGGCGTGATCGTCGGGAGCTGGTGCTGCCATTATCTCCCTCCTATCCTGGCCCCCGCCAAATATTCTTCCATTCCCGATAGAGAGTGCCTTGTCTGTTCGCCCCATCATCCGCTTTCCCGATCCGCTATTGCGAACCCCCTCCAGTGCCGTGACAGCCTTCGATGACGATCTGCGAGTGCTCGTCAACGACCTGCTGGATACGATGCGGGCCGCGCCCGGCGTCGGCATCACCGGCCCGCATATCGGTGTCCTCAAGCGGGTCGTAGTGATTGAACTCAGCCGCGGGGATGGCGTGCGCACCTATATCAATCCGGAAGTCCTATGGTCGTCAGCGGAAACTATGCGGCATACGGAGGGTAGCGTTTCCATGCCCGGAGCGACGGAGGAAATCGTCAGGCCAAAATCCATCCGGTTTCGCTATCAGAGCATCACTGGAGGGGTTCAAGAAGCGGAGGCGCATGATTTTCTGGCGATCTGCATTCAGCATGAGATCGACCAGCTGGACGGCATTTTCTGGCTGCAGCGGCTGTCCAAGCTCAAGCGCGACCGACTGGTGAAGAAATGGGAAAAGATGCGGGGCTGATATAGTCAAAGCAAAACGGGCGCCCGAAAGCGCCCGTTTTGTCGTCGGTAAAATTCGACAATCAGCCCTTGAGCTTGGAATTGCAGAGGCTGTAGTAGCCGCCGCCCTTCTGGATCCACTTCAGGCCGCCGAGCGAATTGCTGGCCTTGGCGGCGTTGTAAGCGTCAACGCAGGTGTGGAAGCGGCCCTTGCCGGGGGTCTCGGTCGCATATTTGGGATCGACCTTTGCCGGGAAGGTTACACCGGCCGGAGCAGCCGTGGTCGGCTTTGCCGGTTCTGCTGCCGGCGGCTTTGTAGCGTCGGGCTCATTGGCGTCGACCTTGGCTGCCGCAGTAGTCTTCGCCGGCTTCGCAGGCGTCGTAGCCGCCGGTGCGGTGGTTGCAGGAGCGGTGGTTGTCGTGGCGCTAGCGTCCGCACTGCACTGAGTTGCGCGGAAGTCATTCCACTTCTGGCCGTTCAAGGTGCCAGCGGTTTTAGCGGCCTGATATTTAGCGCTGCACTCTTTCATGGTTAGCGCAGAAGCCGAAGAAGCGAGGCCCATCGAGCCTACAACTGTGAGAGACGCAAGAGACATCAACAGAATGGCACGACTTGTCATTGGCATTTCCTCCGCTCTATGACGAATGTCGAAACTATTAATCGTATCGTCCCCGTCGATTGTCAATCGACGCGCGATCTGGGGGCGACGAAAGACACCATATGCGGACGAACATGAACGCAATCTGTACAAAAATAACCATCGAAAAGAGTGGCTTGACTATAGCGGCAATCCTGGATGGCGGCTCATAGGCGCGCTGACCTCATCCAGAGATGGAAGGATCGATGGTGCCGATTCACATTGCAATCTTGCTTCGCCATTCGCAGGTCAGCGATGCGATTGAGTGCGGTGGAATCGAAACCAGGCACCGAAGAGGTCGCGAGGCATGAGGGCGGCTGCAGACCAAATACAACCTATCGTGAGCTTTGGTCTTGAAGTGCAGGCGCCTCGCCCTAGCTTTGGTTATGCAGTTCCCCTCTCTATGCCCTGGATGCTCTCCCTTCCAGGGCATTTTTCTTTCAGATATTTTTCTGGCAGATAAGGTTGTCGAGAGACAACGCACCAAAAGAGTCGCCACAGCGCTCAAATAGGTATAGGCTCGTCCTACCGTTGGCTACCGAACCCGTAGGCGCTAGCGGCTGAGAGAGATGATTACTCTCGCCTGCAGAGGTCAAGGAGTTACCCGCATGACCTCGCATGATAGCGACAACATCCTGAGCGATCAGAAACTGCACGATCTTCTCAAGGCAGAAGACAGGATTGATCTTTTGGAGAAATCGAAACGCTTCGTTCCGAATGACTCGGAAGTGCCGATGGTAGAGGACGCCGAAGAGCGCTCCTGCGAGCTATAGCAGTGTTCGCCATCAAATCGGACAGGTCGTTTGACCTGTCCCGCTCAGCACTAAAATTCATCGCAACATCCGGCATCGTCTTCGGACGATCGCAGATCACCTTCACGCGTCATTGACGGTTTCGCCGAAGACTTGTTCGAACGCATCACGCAGGCGGATATCAACATCCGCCATCATGACCGGCAGACCGAGATCGACGAGGCTGGTCACACCATAGGCCGAAATTCCGCAAGGAATGATGCCGGTGAAATGCCCGAGATCGGGGTCGACGTTCAACGACAAGCCATGAAACGTCACCCATTTGCGCACGCGGATGCCGAGCGCCGCAATCTTGTCCTCAGACACGGTGCCGTCAGCCAGAGTGGGTTTCTCCGGGCGCCTGACCCAAACGCCAACTCTATCTTCGCGTCTCTCGCCGCGCACATTCATCGAATCGAGCGTGCGGATGATGACCTCCTCGAGCGCGCCGACAAAGGCGCGGATATCCTGCCGACGACACTTTAGATCCAGCATGACATAGGCGACGCGCTGACCAGGCCCATGATAGGTATATTCGCCGCCGCGTCCGGTCTTAAAGACCGGAAATCGATCCGGCTCTATCAGATCGGCGGCATCAGCGCTGGTGCCCGCCGTATAGAGCGGAGGATGTTCGACTAGCCAGACGAGCTCCGGCGCCCGCCCCTCCGCTATCGCAGCTACTTCCGCCTCCATGGTGGCTACGGCTTCCTCATAAGGCACGAGGCCATCGCTGATCCGCCAGCGGACAGGCGGCGTGCCTTGAACGGGAAACATCTGGTGAGAAAGTTCGGTGCGAAGCATATGGCAGTCCTTTGCGCGCCGCGCCGGCCGCATATGTGGAAAACCAGCGTGCCGACGGGTTGTCCACATATGGCGCCATTCTGGCGGGAATTCAAACATGTAAGGCGTTTCTGCAGCATTCGCACAGGTCAAATCGGACGAGCTGTGAAGGAATTTAAAAAAACTGACATATCGCTCTTGTGCCCCCCGAATGCTTTTGCTACATGCAGCCGCGCCGGAGCAATCTGGCCTACCACGATGCGGTCGTGGCGGAATTGGTAGACGCGCAGCGTTGAGGTCGCTGTGGGGCAACCCGTGGAAGTTCGAGTCTTCTCGACCGCACCAAAAGAACCCGGCTTAGGCCGGGTTTTTTGTTTTTAAACAATGCGTCGCTAACGCTTGCTTCCGCACAACATTAAATTTGCCTGCCATTCTCCGACTCGCCGCCGGCGTGCAAGCCGATCGAAGCATCGTAGATATTGCGGCGATCCTCCCATTGTCCAAATAAGTTGCTCAAGAAATTCATGTCGACATGCAGCTTTTCTGCCCCGATTGGCAGGAGCGGCCATCCTATTCCCATGGTCACTTGACTTCGCGCCCCTCTCTGGCACCGTGAAACTCTGCAGATATGGGGAAGATGGATGACGCCAGAACGTTTTTCAGAATGCCTTTTGCATATACGCTGGACGCCCATCAATCTGGCGAGCGCTCTGCAATGCGACCTGTCATGGGTGGAGGCGCTGGAAGCTGGAAATGCTAAAGTCCCGGCAGGGTTGGCGGAATGGCTGGAAACCCTAGCGCAATGCCATGAGAAAGCCGGCGTTCCAACCACCTATCGTGGCCGCGGACACGACTGAGATTGAGAGATGCGAGCCCGGAGAACGAATGACGGCTTGAAACAGCGGATAACTCATTCCAACGGAGGGATTGGAGATGAATGATGATTTTCGCTTGAAGCTTATCAAAATGAGAGGCGAGAAGATCGCCCATCGCAATGAACTGCTGGCGATGAAGACACAGCGCATAAACGCGAAAGAGATCGGAGAGGTCATCGACCTTGACGACATGATCGCTCGTGAACAACTCGCGATCGACACCCTCGACGATACGATTGCCCGATTAAGCTAGAAACACCCAAGTCCGCGCCACGAGGGAAACCGCCCTCAATGCGCCACATCCTTGCTGAGATTGCGCAGCCGGATCTGGTGATCAAGACGCTCCAGTTGGCTTGTCGTGGTCTCGATCAGCCGGCCGATCTCCTGATAGGCCGTCCGCAGCCGTGAAAGCTCGTTCCTGACGGCTGCTAGTGCGCGCTCATCGCTGTCTTCGCCGGGTCCATCACCCGATCCCGTCATCAACCATGCCGGAGAAACATCGAAAAGAGCCGACATCTTCGCCAGCGCGGAGGGATTGGGTTCGGCGCGATCGGATTCCCATGCGAGCATGGTCGCCTCGCTGACGCCAAGCTGTCCGGCCAGCGTTTCGAGACTGATTCCTGCGGCATCGCGCGCCATGGACAAGCGCCCTCCAAGCGTATCACCGCCTTCATCCGAAAAAACGGTCGTCTCTTGTTCTGGTTTGAACATCGGTGCGATCCCTTTCCTGGTTGCGCCGGCAATTTTGTGCCGCGCATTCATGTTTTAGCTGTTTCCAAAGCTCCAGATAGGTCTAAGGGCGTCATCTCGCCAGGGAGATCTGTCCCATTTGGAAAAGTATGGCATTTGCGGATGGCTGCCACCGCATCTTGCAACCTGCTTTCGAGCGCGTCTTGATTGCATGTTTGTCCTGTGTTTGAAGTTGACGCATGCCCGTCTCTTCCGCCGTTTCCACGCAGCAAAATCCGCTTAGAGGCATGACGATCATGGCAAGCGCCATGATCCTCCTGCCGACGATGGATGCGATCGCCAAATATATGGCCAGCTTCGAAAATATGTCGCCAGGCCAAGTGACATTCTATCGCTTCTTCTTTCAGCTTGTGTGCATGCTGCCGTTGCTTGCGACCGCTACCGGGCGGTCGGCTTTTTCTGCAAAGCGTCCTTGGTTGAATCTGTTGCGCGGCGCGCTGCATGGCGCTGCGAGCCTGCTCTTCTTCGCCGCGGTCAAATACATGCCGCTTGCCGATGTCTTCGCCATTTATTTCGTCGAGCCCTTTATGCTCACGGCGCTTTCCGCCTTGTTTCTTGGCGATAAGGTTGGCTGGCGGCGGTGGCTGGCGATCGTTATCGGCTTCGGCGGCGCAATGATCGTGATTCAGCCGAGTTTTGCGATCTTCGGATTGAAGGCGCTGCTGCCGGTCGCCTGTGCATTTCTCTATGCGCTCTATCTCTTCATGAACCGCGCTGTCGGCGAGGCAGATTCGCCGCTGACGATGCAGATCATGTCGGGTCTCGGCGGCACGGCGTTCATGGCCGTGGCTCTGTTTGCCGGCTCCTCAGCCGGCATTGCGGATTTCGAGCCGTCCCTGCCCGCCTCGGCGCTTGGACTGGTGCTTCTGCTGATTCTCGGTTCGATATCAGGCTATGCCCATATGCTCGTAGTCAGGGCCTTCCGGCTGGCGCCCTTGTCTCTGCTTGCACCATTCCAATATTTCGAGATCATTTCCGCCACTGTTCTCGGTTACGCGATCTTCGGTGATTTCCCCAATCTTTCCAAATGGATCGGCATTGCCATTATCGTCGGCTCCGGCCTCTTCATCATTTGGCGGGAGCGCGTTCAGTCGAGATTGCAAAAAACCGCATGAATGCGGATATCTTGCACATGGACCCGCGGTGCAATTTGTGGCTAAAACACTGACTGAATAGGGTATTTGGGCGGAGATTGCATGTTCAAAAAAATCCTCATCGCCAATCGCGGCGAGATCGCCTGCCGCGTGATCAAGACCGCGCGCCGTATGGGTATCCTGACGGTCGCCGTCTATTCCGATGCCGATCGGGATGCTCTCCATGTCGAAATGGCCGATGAATCAGTCAATATAGGCCCCGCTCCTGCTGCCGAAAGCTATCTCGTCGCCGACAAGATCATCGCTGCCTGCAAGCAGACAGGCGCGGAAGCGGTTCATCCAGGTTACGGTTTTCTCTCCGAACGCGCCTCCTTCTGTGCGGCGCTGGAGAAGGAAGGCATCGTCTTCATCGGTCCAAAGCCGAAGGCGATCGAAGCCATGGGCGACAAGATCGAATCGAAGAAATTCGCCAATGCCGCCAAGGTCTCCACCGTTCCGGGCCATCTCGGCATCATCGATGATGCCGATCATGCCGAAAGGATCGCCGCCGAGATCGGCTATCCCGTCATGATCAAGGCGTCCGCCGGCGGCGGCGGCAAGGGCATGCGCATCGCCTGGAGCAAGGACCAGGTGCGCGACGGTTTCGAGCGCGCTCGTTCGGAAGCGAAAAGCTCCTTCGGCGACGACCGCGTCTTCATCGAGAAATTCGTCGTCGATCCCAGGCACATCGAGATCCAGGTGTTGGCCGATGCTCACGGAAATGTCGTCTATCTCGGCGAGCGCGAATGCTCCATCCAGCGCCGAAACCAGAAGGTCGTCGAAGAAGCGCCCTCGCCTTTCCTGGATGAAGCGACGCGCAAGGCTATGGGCGAGCAGTCCGTGGCGCTTGCCAAGGCCGTCGATTATCAGAGCGCCGGCACGGTCGAATTTATCGTCGATCGCGACAGGAACTTCTATTTCCTCGAAATGAATACGCGCCTGCAGGTCGAGCATCCAGTGACAGAACTCATAACCGGCATCGATCTCGTCGAGCAGATGATCCGCATCGCCGCCGGCGAAAAGCTGCCGTTCAAGCAGGCGGATATCAAGCTCAATGGCTGGGCGATCGAAAGCCGCTTGTATGCGGAAGATCCCTACCGCAACTTCCTGCCCTCGATCGGCCGACTGACACGCTATCGTCCACCGCGCGAGGGTAAAACGGAGAAATCGGTCGTGCGCAACGATACCGGCGTCTTCGAAGGCGCCGAAATCTCCATGTATTACGATCCGATGATCGCCAAGCTCTGCACCTGGGCTCCGACGAGGCTGGAGGCGATCGAAGCGATGGGGGAAGCCCTGGATGGCTTTGTCGTCGATGGCATCGAGCACAATATGCCGTTCCTATCCGCATTGATGAAACATCCGCGCTGGCGCGAAGGCCGCCTCTCCACGGGCTTCATTGCCGAGGAATATCCCGATGGCTTCGCGCCGGTGACGGCGGATGAGGGGCAAACCGCTTTGCTGTCGGCAATCGCCCTTTCCTGCAGCCTGATCGAATCCAATCGCCGTGAACGCTATGGCGACCGGCTGCGTCCAGCCGCCGCGCCGCTTCGGGAGAGCTGGGTCGTGAAGCTCGGCGCCGACTATCTGCCTGTGAGACTGCTTGAAGGTCTAGCGACCATTCCCTTCGAGATGGACATGCAGATCGGCGCCCAAACCGTAACTGTCGCGACCGACTGGCGTCCTGGCGATTCAGTATGGGCCGGCACCGTCGGCGGCCGCAAGCTGACGGCCCAAATCCGCACCGTGCTCAATGGTCTGCGCATTGATTGGCAGGGCATTTCTGTCCGGGCCAAGGTGTTTACGTCTCGTCAGGCTGAACTCGACAAGCTCATGCCGGTCAAATTGCCGCCCGATACGTCGAAGCTCCTGCTCTGCCCCATGCCGGGCCTGGTCGTCGCCATCGCTGTCGCCGAGGGACAGGACGTCAAGGCGGGCGAAACGCTGGCCATCGTCGAAGCAATGAAGATGGAAAATGTCCTGCGCGCCGAACGCGATCTGGTCATCGGCAAGATCAACGCCAAGCCGGGCGAAAGTCTCGCCGTTGACGCCGTGATCATGGAATTTGCCTGATCGAGAAGCTTCGCCACGGCGGCCATATCAGAAAAGCTGCGTGGCGATTGCTCGGCTAAAACATGATAATTGCGACGCTAAGTGTCTGATTTTGGCTTGAGCCGCCCCGTGCGCCCATGCCAATGTCGCGCGGACCAAATCATTGCAGGAAGGGATGAGATCATGGACGTAAGAGCAGCGGTCGCGGTTGCGGCAGGCAAGCCGCTTGAGGTGATGACGGTTCAGCTGGAGGGGCCAAAGGCCGGCGAAGTGCTGATCGAGGTCAAGGCGACCGGCATCTGCCATACCGATGATTTCACGCTCTCGGGTGCCGATCCGGAAGGCCTGTTCCCGGCCATCCTCGGCCATGAGGGTGCCGGCATCGTCGTCGATGTCGGTCCGGGAGTGACTTCTGTCAGAAAGGGCGACCACGTCATTCCGCTCTACACGCCTGAATGCCGCGAATGCCCGTCCTGTCTTTCGCGCAAGACCAACCTCTGCACGGCGATCCGCTCGACCCAGGGCCAGGGCCTGATGCCGGACGGCACATCGCGCTTCTCGATCGGCAAGGACAAGATCCATCATTACATGGGCTGCTCGACCTTCGCCAATTACACCGTGCTGCCGGAGATTGCCGTCGCCAAGGTCAATCCCGACGCTCCCTTCGACAAGATCTGCTATATCGGCTGCGGTGTGACCACGGGCATCGGCGCCGTCATCAACACCGCCAAGGTGGAGATGGGCGCAACCGCGATCGTCTTCGGTCTCGGCGGCATCGGCCTCAATGTCATCCAGGGCTTGCGGCTTGCCGGCGCCGACATGATCATCGGCGTCGATCTCAACAATGACAAGAAGGCCTGGGGCGAGCGCTTCGGCATGACGCATTTCGTCAATCCGAAGGAGGTCGGCGACGACATTGTGCCTTATCTCGTCAACATGACGAAGCGCGGGGCCGATCAGATCGGTGGGGCCGACTATACCTTCGACTGCACCGGCAATACCAAGGTGATGCGCCAGGCTCTCGAAGCCAGCCATCGCGGCTGGGGCAAGTCCGTGGTCATCGGCGTTGCCGGCGCCGGCCAGGAGATCTCGACGCGTCCGTTCCAACTCGTCACCGGTCGCTCCTGGATGGGCACGGCCTTCGGCGGCGCGCGTGGCCGCACCGATGTTCCGAAGATCGTCGACTGGTACATGGAGGGCAAGATCGAGATCGATCCGATGATCACCCACACCATGCCGCTCGACGACATCAACAAGGGCTTCGAGCTCATGCATTCGGGTGAAAGCATCCGCAGCGTCGTGCTCTACTGAGTAGAAAGCCACTCGGCTGAACGTATGCGGCGCATGAAAAAAGCGCCGCATATAGCTGAAAAGATTTGATATCATGATTTATGTCGATGCCGACGCTTGTCCGGTCAAGCCGGAGATCCTGAAGGTTGCCGAACGCCACGGCATGGAGGTGACCTTTGTCGCGAATTCGGGATTGCGGCCATCGCGGGACCCGATGGTGCACAACGTCATCGTCTCCAATGCCTTCGATGCCGCCGACAACTGGATCGCGGAGCATGCCGGTGCTAGCGATATCGTCGTCACTGCGGATGTACCGCTTGCCGGCCGCTGTGTTGCGACCGGAGCGCTGGTGACGGGACCGACCGGTCGTATCTTCGACAAGACCAACATCGGCATGGCAACGGCCATGCGCGATCTCGGCGCGCATCTTCGCGAAACCGGAGAAAGCAAAGGCTATAATGCCGCCTTCTCGCCGCGCGACCGCTCCGCCTTCCTCGAAACCTTCGACCGGCTCTGCCGGCGTGCCAAAGCACATCAATCATCGCCCGGAGACCAGTCTTGAACATCATTTCCCAGAACACAGCCTTCGGCGGCATGCAGGGCGTCTTTTCTCACGAGTCTGAAGCCTGCAAATGCGAGATGACCTTTGCCGTTTTCGTACCACCTCAGGCGATCAAAGAGCCCTGCCCGGTCCTCTGGTATCTTTCCGGCCTCACCTGCACTCATGCCAACGTCATGGAAAAGGGCGAATATCGCCGCATGGCCGCCGAACTCGGCCTGATCATCGTCTGCCCGGACACCAGCCCGCGCGGCAATGACGTGCCGGATGAGCTGACCAACTGGCAGATGGGCAAAGGCGCAGGCTTCTATCTCGATGCCACCGAGACGCCCTGGGCCGAAAACTATCAGATGTACACCTACATCACCGAAGAGCTGCCTGCCCTCATCGCCAGGCAATTCCGGGCCGATATGAGCCGCCAGGGGATCTTCGGCCATTCCATGGGCGGCCACGGCGCCATGACGATCGCATTGAGGAATCCGGAGCGCTTCAAGAGCTGCTCGGCCTTCGCGCCCATCGTGCAGCCGTCGACCGCCGATTGGTCCGCACCCGCGTTGGAGAAATATTTGGGGAGCGACAAGGCTGCATGGCGCCGTTATGACGCCTGCGCGCTCGTCGAAGACGGCGCCCGCTTCCGCGAATTCCTCATCGATCAAGGAAAGGCTGACAGCTTCCTCGAAAACGGGCTGCGTCCCTGGCTGTTCGAAGACGCAATTAAGGGCACGGATATCAGTTTGACGCTGCGCATGCACGAGCGTTACGACCATTCCTACTATTTCATCTCCACTTTCATGGATGATCACCTGAAGTGGCATGCCGAGCGGCTGGGAAAGTAAAGGCAGCCCGATCGCCTTGAAATGGGCAGTCGAGGAAGGCATATAGGAAGGACGCAGACGACTGCGACGGTCGGCAATCGAACCTGCCGTAGACACCGCGGGGACGGCCTCGCTCTTAACAAAGGAGCGTAAAATGGCTTGGTTCCTGCTTTTCCTCGCAGGTTTGTTCGAAATTGGCTGGGCCGTCGGCCTGAAATATACTGATGGGTTCACGCGCCTCGTACCAACAGTCCTCACCGTCATTTCCATGATCATCAGCATCGTACTGCTTGGCTTGGCCGTAAAGACCCTGCCGATGGGCACGGCTTATGCGGTCTGGACCGGGATCGGCACCGTCGGTACGGTTTTGTTTGGAATATGGCTGCTTGGTGATCCCGCGACCCCTGTGCGGCTGCTCTGCATTGGGCTCATCGTGGCCGGTATAGCCGGCCTGAAGCTTGCTGCTTGAGTCGGCGGCGGTCATCGGCGCTGGCGATTGTCCAGCGCCCAGCTTCCTGGCCCGGCAAACACCAGAAACAGGAAAATGAAGCAGAACAGGATGGCTCCATCTCCCTGATTATTGGCCGGGAAGAAGTCGATCTGCATATGCACCATGAAGTAGGCGATCGCCATTTCACCGCTCAGGAGAAAGGCGATCGTTCGGGTGAAAAGCCCGAGCAGGATCAGGACACTGCCTATGAGCTCGATGATCCCGGCCACGAAGAACAGCGTCGTGATTTCGAAAGGCGCCGGCGGAAAGCCGAAGACCTTTTGCGTACCGTGCTCGATGAACAGCAACGCTGTCACGACCCGCAAGATGGCAAGGGCAGCGGGCTGATAAGGCGACAGGCGCTCGGAAAGGGACATGAGGATCTCCGTTCGATAGAGGATGCGAAGGAGATCCTGTCAGAAGTGCTCTCGTTTCGCTGATTACGGAGTAAACACGCGAGAGACGAATTTATTCGCCGGACCCGGCAATTCAACCGAGCCCGACGGAGAGGCTGGTTACTTCTTGTTGTTGTCGATCGCCAGCAGGCCCGGGCCTGCGAAGATCAGGAACAGGAAGACGAAGCAGTAGAGGATCGCCGCGTCACCGCCATTGTTGGCCGGGAAGAAATTCTTCGGATAATGCGCCATAAAATAGGCGACCGCCATGTTACCGCAAAGAATGAACGCGACCGGACGGGTAAAGAAGCCAACGATCGTCGCCAATCCACCGACAACTTCAAGGATACCCTGAACGAGAAGCAGAGTCGGCAGCGGGCTTGGGAACTGACCGCCGAGCGGAAAGCCAAACAGCTTCTGCAAGCCGTGTTCGATGAACAATACGCCGGTGACGACGCGCAAGACAGTAAGAGCATAGGGCTGATATTGGTTCAGCCGATCGGAAAGCGCCATGTTAAACTCCAGTTTTAACTCCCCCACGGGGAAGCAATAGAGCGCACGGCCGGGAACGTGAAAACACGCCTTCTGACACCGGATCAATTTTCCGTGTGATATCCGTGACGCGTTGTCACAGACTCAAAGCGGGATGTTGTCGTGCTTCTTCCAGGGATTGGTCAGATCCTTGTTGCGCAACATTCTGAGCCCCTGTGCCAGCCGCCGCCGGGTCGATCGCGGCATGATCACCTCGTCGATGTAACCGCGCTCCGCGGCAACGAAGGGCGACAGGAAACGGTCTTCGTACATCTTGGTGTGGGCCGCGATCTTCTCCGGATCGGCGATATCCTTGCGGAATATGATCTCGACGGCGCCTTTGGCACCCATGACGGCGATCTGTGCTGTCGGCCAGGCGTAGTTTAGGTCACCGCGCAGATGTTTCGAGGCCATGACGTCATAAGCGCCGCCGAATGCCTTGCGAGTGATAACCGTGAGCTTTGGCACAGTCGCTTCTGCATAAGCGAAGAGCAGCTTGGCGCCGTGCTTGATCAGGCCGCCATATTCCTGTGCCGTTCCCGGCAGAAAACCCGGCACGTCGACGAAGGTGACGATCGGGATATTGAAGCAATCGCAGAAACGCACGAAACGCGCCGCCTTTCGTGACGCGTCGCTGTCGAGAACACCAGCCAGCACCATCGGCTGATTGGCGACGAAGCCCACCGTGGCGCCTTCGATGCGGCCGAAACCGCAGACGATGTTCTTGGCGAAGCTTTCCTGAATCTCGAAGAAATCGCCCTCGTCCGCCACCTTCAGGATCAGTTCCTTGATGTCGTAAGGCTTGTTGGCATTGACCGGGATCAGCGTATCGAGCGAATTGTCCGGTTCCGTCACCGATTGATAGCACTCAATTTCCGGCACCGCTGCCGTGTTCGATTGCGGTAGGAAATCGATGAGGCGGCGCACCTGCAAGAGCGTATCGACATCATTGTCATAGGCTGCGTCCGCAATCGAGGATTTCGTCGTGTGCACCGAGGCGCCGCCGAGTTGCTCGGACGTCACCGTCTCGTTGGTGACGGTCTTCACCACATCCGGCCCGGTGACGAACATGTAGGAGGTGTCGCGCACCATGAAGATGAAATCCGTCATGGCCGGAGAATAGACATCGCCACCGGCACAAGGTCCCATGATGATCGAGATCTGCGGAATGACGCCGGAGGCTAGCACGTTGCGCTGGAAAACCTCGGCATAGCCGCCAAGCGCGGCTACGCCTTCCTGAATGCGGGCGCCACCGGCATCATAGATACCGACGATCGGCGCACGGTTCTTCAGCGCCATATCCTGCACCTTGGTGATCTTTTCCGCATGTGCTTCCGAAAGAGATCCACCGAAGACTGTGAAATCCTTGGCAAAAATGAAAACCGTGCGTCCGTTGACCGTGCCCCAACCGGTCACGACGCCATCGCCGGCAATCTTGCTTTTGTCCATGCCGAAATCGGTCGAGCGATGCTCGACGAACATATCGAACTCTTCGAAAGAACCTTCGTCGAGGAAGATATCGATGCGCTCCCGGGCTGTCAGCTTGCCGCGTGCATGCTGCGCATCTATGCGGGCCTGCCCGCCGCCTAGCCTTGCGATCCCGCGACGACGTTCCAGTTCCTGCAGGATTTCCTTCATGCGGTCCTCTCTCCCTCGTCGCCTTGGCTTAGCATGGCGCGGATTCAGTTTGAAGCGTTGCCCTCAATTCGCCAGCCGAGGCGTGTTCAGCGAAAAGATGGAGCGGACCCGCGCGGCGATATCTTCCGCCATCAGCTCATCTGCGGTGGCAGGATCAGGAGCGACCGTTCTAATCTCGAACGACGCCATGGCAATCACGGAGCCGCCGTCGGGCGCCGCAGCATCGATATTGATCTTGGCGCTATTGCGGTCGCGATTGAAGCCCCGCGCCTTCCGAACGTCGCTTAGTCGGACGGTGATGGCAACCTGTGGCAATTGCGGACTGAAGCTTGTCGCAGCGATCGCGGCGTTGACCCGATCACTGACGGCTGAAACCAGCGCCGGCGATACCGGTGGCAAAGCCTGATCGGCTATGACGGTTGCGCTGCGCACGGCATAGGTTGGAGGCGGAGGATCCACGGACCAGCTTGAGCAAGCGGCCAATGCCAGAATTCCCACGAGCGCCGATATGGCTCTCGGCCTCCACAACAACATAATCCCTGCCCCGACTTTCGAATTTGCTAGATATGCAGATCGATATAAAGGACTGGAAATCAACAATATTCAACTGCGAAGCGCGGAAAAAACGTCTGTCGCGGCCTGAAACTCTTCAAAACGTTGTGCACGACGCTGCTCGGCTTCTTCGTCGCTACCCCAATGCTCGATCGTCCAATCCTCGTCGAGATGTGCGAGCGACCAGACGTCGGCAAGTGGCAGGAAACCTTTTGCAAAGGCCAGCGCCAGGATCGCCGAACCGGTCAGTGTCGTGATCGTGTGCAAGCTCGCAAGCTCCATCGGTGTGTCAAACTCGCGCAAAGCAGCGGCGAAGGCAGCAATGGCTTCGACAGGCTGCTCCTGATGCATGACGCCTTCCGCCAGAATGAAGCGGGCGCTGAGATTGCGCGCTGCCCATTCGATCACCGGGTCCCAGCGCTCCGACTGCCGCTCGACAAGGCGCTCAGGACCGTCGGCGCGATAGCAGAGCAGATCGCTGCCCGAAAAACGGACAATTTCGTCGAATACGGCCTGGCTCTCCGTTGCAACGCCATCGATGGCTGTGTTGACGAGACGCGTTACCGGCATGGTCGCAGGATCGATCACGTCGACCTGTCGCGCCCATTCGGCGGCCACCAGTCTGGCAAGCGCTTCCGTCGGCAGGGCCAAGGAGTGCCGCGCCGGCGTCTTCACTATCCTGCCGTCAAGAGCAATGGCATGACCGCCCTCATCCTTACTGATTGTCACATCCTTGTAGAAGCGTTTTGGCAACGGCTTCTTCATCTGGATCTGCGCGCGGCGGATCGGATCGGGATGGCTGAGACCTTCTGAAAGATCGTTCAACAGGTCGCGCATGGCGTCACCTCAGAGAATATGGCTCAACAAGTCGTTCGGATGGTGGGCGATGGCATCGGCGCCTGCTGCCAGCAACTCCTCGACCGAAGCATAGCCCCAGGCCACACCAATAGCAGTCGCACCAGCCGCTTTTGCCATCTGCATGTCGTATATAGCATCGCCGATCACGATCGTGTCGTGCGGATCCATGCCAGTCTCATCGCAGCATTCCGTCACCATCGCCGGATGTGGCTTCGATGGGCAGTCGTCGGCGGTGCGCGAGACAATGAAGTAGGGCGTGAACTCGTTGACCTCAAGGATATGGGTCAACCCGCGGCGGGATTTACCCGTCACCGCGCCAATCAGCAGTTCATCGCGGGCCGCAAGCGTCTCGATGAGCGGCTTGATGCCGTCGAAGAGCGGCGTCTGCATGTCCGCCTCGTCCCGCACTTCCGGAAAGATCGACTTGTAATGCGCCGTCATGGCAATCGCTTCGTCGTCGACATGCGGCTTGCCCTGCAGGCGGGCGATGGCGATATCAAGCGTCAGGCCGATGATCGATTTGGTCGCCGAAACATCGGGGCGCTTGTAGCCGAAGGCCACGAAGGTGCGCGCCATGACCTCATGGATCAGCCGCGCGCTGTCGACCAGCGTGCCGTCACAATCGAATAGGACCAGCTTCATTCGTCGTCCGGCTCCCCTGCCGATTCCATATCGAAACCGAGAAGGTTCCAAGTCTGCACCATGTGCGGCGGCAAAGGCGCGGTGACGCGCAGGCGTCCGCCGCTCGGATGCGGAATATCGATATGGCGCGCGTGCAGATGCAGGCGCTTCTGCACACCACCGGGAAAATCCCAGTTCGGATCGTCATCGAAATATTTGGGGTCGCCGATGATCGGATGGCCCATATGCAGTGCGTGAACACGCAACTGGTGAGTACGGCCGGTATAGGGCTCCATTTCCAGCCAGGCGAGGCTCTGCGCTGCGGTTTCGAGCACGCGATAGTAGGAGATGGCGTGATCGGCGCCCTCCTCTCCATGTTTGGCGATGCGCATGCGGTCGCCATCCGGCGTCGCTTCCTTCACCAGCCAGGTGGAGATCTTGTCCTCGTGCTTGCGCGGCACGCCCTTGACCAGCGACCAATAGGTCTTCTTGGTGTCGCGCTCGCGAAAGGCTGCTGTCAACTTCTGCGCGGCACCGCGGGTGCGGGCAACGACGAGCACGCCCGATGTGTCACGGTCAAGACGGTGCACCAGCCGCGGCTTCTCGCCCTTCTTGTTCGTCCACGCCTCCAGCATCTTGTCGATGTGACGGGTCAGGCCGGAACCGCCCTGTACAGCAAGGCCTGCCGGCTTGTTCAGCACGTAGACCTTATCGTCTTCATGCAACAGCATGCGCGCAAGAAGCTCGGCATCGCCGGAGTGTTTCAGGTCATTACTGGCAATGGGGCCACCTTTCGGCCCTTTGGCATCGACATCGAGCGGCGGCACCCGCACCATCTGCCCCGGCTGCACGCGCGCATCCGTCTTGACGCGACCGCCATCGACGCGCACCTGACCAGAGCGCAAAAGCTTCTGTAATTGACCGAAGCCGAGCCCTGGAAAGTGCACCTTGAACCAGCGGTCCAGGCGCATGCCGGCCTCGTCAGGCTCGACCTTAATATGCTCAATCCCGGCCATTCTTCTTCTTTCAAATACCGCGGCATGTCCCAAGCGTTGCCAAACCTGCGTTCGGCGGATCATGCAAATTCAAACGACAGGGCATCAGCCCCGCGGCCGGAGATTTCCCGGCCTTTTGACGTGGCTTTAGAGCATTTCGAGGAAAAGTGGAAACCGGAATTGTACGGCAGGATAATTTTCTGGCTCAATTTCCCTTGGCCGAGACGACAGGCAGATTGACGTCGACCATGCCCGCCTTGTCGAACATCAGCATCACGGGCACCGTGCCGCCCTGCTTGAAAGGCGTCTTCACCTGTTTGAACATCATGTGCATCGTATTCGGCGCGAGCGTCACGGTCGCGCCGGCGGGGATGGCGATACCGCCTTTCACCTCGCGCATCTTCATGATCTCGCCTTCCATCTTCATCTCGTGAAGTTCCACCTTGCCGGCGGATGATGAGGTGACGGAAGTGAGCTTGTCGTCGGTCTTGCCGGTATTGTGAATGGTAATGTAGCCACCGCCGACAGGCTGGCCGGGAAGCATAGCGCGAACATATCCGCCGCTGATATCGAGATCGCCGAGCTTGGCAGCGGCCGATCCCGAAGGTGCCGCACCCGCATCCATGTGCATACCGGGCATGGATTTCATCGCGCCGCTGTCCTCAGCCATTGCTCCACCGAAGGGAAGCGAAAATGCGCCAATCGAAATCAGCAATGCGACGGCATAGTTACGGTTCATGTTCATCTCCTGCCCGGCTCCTCAATCGATCAGAAGGGATAGCCTCTCCCATCCCTGTTGCAAAGGCCGTATTCATTAGGAAACGCAGGATTGATCGCCGCGACAAAAATTTGTTCAGCGGCGACATTTGCCCCTTGCCATCTCTATCCGGGACCGGATAATGGCACTCACCCTGTTGGGAGAATCCGGCGCAAGCCGGTGCCGAAGGAGCAACCGCCCCGGAAACTCTCAGGCCAAAGGACCAGCAAGGGGCAGACGGAACTCTGGAGAGAAGCGCGCAAGCGTTCGCCGAAGGGATAACAATCTCAGGCAAACAGACAGAGGGGGCTCATCGTGAGGCGCTGCCGCGCCGAAAGTGTGAGCTCTGCGCTTCGAAACGAGCGCAAAACCCGGAGGCGTCATTTGGACGAGACCGCTGCCCTCAAGACCACCCAACTTCATGCCCTGCATGTGTCCCTCGGCGCCCGTATGGTGCCGTTTGCAGGCTACGACATGCCCGTGCAATATGCGCCCGGCGTGCTGAAGGAACATCTCTGGACTCGATCGTCCGCCGGCCTGTTCGACGTGTCGCATATGGGTCAGGTGACGATCCGCGCCCGCTCCGGCAAATACGAGGATGCGGCGCTTGCGCTGGAAAGCCTGGTGCCGATCGACATTCTCGGCCTCGCCGAAAATCGCCAGCGCTATGGCTTCTTCACCGACGACAAGGGCGGCATCCTCGACGATCTGATGATCACCCATATGGACGACTATCTTTTCGTCGTCGTCAACGCTGCCTGCAAAGAGCAGGATTTCAAGCATCTTCAAGATCATATCGGCGATAGCTGCGAAGTTGCATTACTCGATCGCGCCCTCATTGCCCTGCAGGGACCGCGCGCGGTCGACGTGCTTGCCGAGCTCTGGGCCGATATCGCCCATATGAAATTCATGGATGTGCGCCATTGTCGTCTCCACGATGTCTCCTGCCTTGTCTCGCGCTCCGGCTACAGCGGCGAAGACGGTTTTGAAATCTCCGTTCCGGCGGACAAGGCCGAAGATATCGCCAAGCGCCTGCTGGAGCACCCGGACGTCCAGCCGATCGGCCTTGGCGCCCGTGATTCACTGCGCCTTGAGGCCGGCCTCTGTCTCTACGGCAACGATATCGACCAGACGACGACGCCGATCGAAGCTGCGCTCGAATGGGCCATCCAGAAGGCCCGTAAGACCGGTGGCGCCCGCGCCGGCGGCTTTCCTGGTGCAACCCGCATCCTTGGCGAACTCGATAGCGGCACCTCCCGCCGCCGCGTCGGCCTGAAGCCGGAGGGCAAGGCGCCGGTGCGCGGCCACTCCAAACTTTATGCCGACGCCGAAGGCAAGACCGAGATCGGCGAAGTCACTTCGGGCGGCTTTGGTCCGAGCGTCGAATCTCCGGTTGCCATGGGCTACGTACCGAGCAAATTCACCGCCCCCGGCACCATCATCTACGCTGAAGTGCGCGGCAAATATCTGCCTGTCGTCGTCAGCAGCCTGCCTTTCATCAAACCAACCTACAAACGTTGAACGTCTTTCCAGAGAGGATTATCCATGCTGAAATTCACCGAAGAACACGAGTGGCTGAAGGTCGAAGGCGATGTCGCAATCGTAGGCATTACGGCCCATGCAGCCGAACAGCTCGGCGACCTCGTTTTCGTGGAATTGCCCGAAGTCGGCGCCAGCTTCTCCAAGGGTGACGACGCGGCAACCGTCGAATCCGTCAAGGCGGCCTCCGAAGTCTATTGTCCGCTCGACGGAGAAATCACGGAAATCAACGAAACCATCACCGCCGATCCGGCCCTCGTCAACTCCGACCCCATGGGTGCTGGTTGGTTCTTCAAGCTGAAGCTGAAGAATGTCGGCGATCTCGATGGTCTTCTTGATGAATCCGGTTACAAGGAGCTGATCGGATAATGACGACGCCGACAGAATTCACCTTCACCGATTACCAGCCATACGACTTCGCCAACCGCCGTCATATCGGCCCATCTCCGTCGGAGATGACCGATATGCTCAGGGTGATCGGCTATAAGAGCCTTGACGGCCTGATCGATGCGACGTTGCCGCCGGCGATCCGCCAGAAGGCGCCGCTCGCCTGGGGCGCAGCGATGACGGAGCGCGAGGCGCTCGACCGTCTGCGCGAGACCGCCAACAAGAACAAGGTTCTCGTTTCGCTCATCGGCCAGGGCTATTACGGCACGATCACGCCGCCGGTCATCCAGCGTAACATTCTGGAAAACCCGGCCTGGTACACGGCCTATACCCCCTACCAGCCCGAGATCAGCCAAGGCCGCCTTGAGGCACTGCTGAACTACCAGACGATGATCAGCGACCTCACCGGTCTCGATGTCGCCAACGCCTCGCTGCTCGATGAAGCAACGGCTGCAGCCGAAGGCATGGCAATGGCCGAACGCGTCGCAAAATCGAAGGCAAAAGCCTTCTTCGTCGACGCCGAATGCCATCCGCAGACCATCGCGCTGATCAGGACCCGCGCCGAACCGCTCGGTTGGACCGTCATCGTCGGCAATCCCTTCACGGATCTCGATCCGGTCGACGTCTTTGGCGCGATCTTCCAGTATCCGGGCACGCATGGTCACATCAACGACTTCTCCGGCCTGATTGCTCGCCTGCATCAGACCGGCGCCATCGCCATTATGGCGACCGATCTTCTGGCATTGACCCTGCTGAAATCTCCGGGGGAAATGGGCGCGGATATCGCTATCGGCTCCTCGCAGCGCTTCGGCGTTCCGGTTGGCTATGGCGGGCCGCACGCCGCGTTTATGGCAGTCAAGGACGACTACAAGCGCTCCATGCCCGGTCGTCTCGTCGGCGTCTCGGTCGATGCGCGCGGCAATCGCGCCTATCGCCTGTCGCTGCAGACCCGTGAACAGCATATCCGCCGCGAAAAGGCGACGTCGAATATCTGCACCGCGCAGGTGCTGCTCGCCGTCATGGCCTCCATGTATGCGGTCTTCCACGGTCCGCAGGGCCTGAAGGCGATCGCCCAACAGGTCCACCAGAAGGCCGTGCTGATGGCCAAGGGCCTGGAAAAGCTAGGCTACTCAGTCGAGCCGGAGACCTTCTTCGATACGATCACTGTCGAAGTCGGCCATATGCAAGGCCTTATCCTGCGCGCCGCCGTTGCCGAAGGCGTCAACCTGCGCAAGGTCGGTGAAACCAAGATCGGAATCAGCCTTGACGAGCGTACGCGCCCGGCAACCGTCGAAGCCGTCTGGCGCGCATTCGGCGGCGATTTCCGCATTGCCGATTTCGAGCCCTCCTACCGCCTGCCGAAGAGCCTGCTGCGCACGAGCGAATACCTCTCGCATCCAATCTTCCACATGAACCGCGCTGAAAGCGAGATGACGCGCTACATCCGTCGTCTCTCTGACCGCGATCTGGCGCTCGACCGTTCGATGATCCCGCTCGGCTCCTGCACCATGAAGTTGAACGCGACTGCGGAAATGCTGCCGATCACTTGGCCGGAATTTTCGGATATCCATCCGTTCGTCCCGGCCGATCAAGCGCTCGGCTACCGCGAAATGATCGACGACCTGACGGAAAAGCTCTGCGCCGTAACAGGCTATGACGCCTTCTCCATGCAGCCGAATTCCGGCGCGCAGGGCGAATATGCCGGCCTCTTGACCATTCGCAACTACCACATTGCCAATGGCCAGGGTCATCGCGACATCTGCCTTATCCCGACGTCCGCCCACGGCACCAACCCCGCCTCGGCACAGATGGCCGGCATGAAGGTGGTGGTCGTCAAGGTCAGCGACGATGGCGATATCGACATGGCCGACTTCCGCGCCAAGACCGAGCAATATGCCGACAACCTCTCCTGCTGCATGATCACTTATCCTTCGACCCATGGCGTTTTCGAAGAGACGGTGAAGGAGATCTGCGATCTCGTGCACAAGCATGGCGGTCAGGTCTATCTCGATGGCGCCAACATGAACGCCATGGTCGGCCTCTCGCGTCCCGGCGATATCGGCTCCGATGTCAGCCACCTGAACCTGCACAAGACCTTCTGCATCCCGCATGGCGGCGGCGGCCCCGGCATGGGCCCGATCGGCGTCAAGGCGCATCTGGCACCTCACCTGCCCGGCCACCCGGAAACGGACGGCCGCAGCGGTGCGGTATCGGCAGCAGCCTTTGGTTCGGCCTCCATCCTGCCGATCTCCTGGAGCTATTGCCTGATGATGGGCGGCGAAGGCCTGACGCAGGCAACGAAGGTGGCGATCCTCAATGCCAACTACATCGCTGCGCGGCTCAAGGGCGCCTATGACGTGCTTTACAAGTCCAAGGACGGACGCGTCGCGCATGAATGCATCATCGATACCCGCCCGCTGGCCTCAAGCGCCGGCGTGACGGTCGACGATGTCGCCAAGCGTCTCATTGATTGCGGCTTCCACGCCCCGACCATGAGCTGGCCGGTTGCCGGCACGCTGATGATCGAGCCGACCGAATCGGAAACGAAGGCGGAGCTCGATCGCTTCTGCGAGGCGATGCTGGCCATCCGCGAGGAAGCTCGCGCCATCGAAGACGGCCGGATGGACAAGAACAACAATCCGCTGAAGAACGCTCCGCACACGGTGGAAGACCTCGTCGGCGAATGGGATCGTCCCTATTCGCGCGAACAGGCCTGCTTCCCGCCCGGTGCATTCCGCGTCGACAAATACTGGTCGCCGGTCAATCGCATCGACAATGTCTATGGCGACCGCAACCTGATCTGCACCTGCCCGCCGTTGGAATCCTACGCGGAAGCAGCAGAATAGGATTCTTGCAAAAAAAGCGAAGCGGTTCAGTCGCTTCGCAGGAAACAGACATAAATCTATCGTGAAACTTGTCTATGAAAACGCCGCGTGTCCGAAAGGATGCGCGGCGTTTTTGATGACGCCACAATGGGGCCTTGGAATTCAGATTTATGCCGGAACGATTCGACGTGGACAATCCCGACAGCTACATCGCCGCCGCCTTCGAAACCGACGATCCGGCCTCGATTGCCAAGGCGCTGGGGGAAGTGGCACGTACGCGCAACATGAGCAAGCTCGCCAAGGATGTCGGCATGAACCGCTCGGCGCTGTATCGCGCGCTCAGTGGTGACGGAAATCCGGAATTCGCAACGATCCTGAAGGTGGTCAGGGCGCTCGGCCTTAAATTAACGCCGGTGCCGGCAGCAAACTAAAAATTCGTTTCCCCAATCCCGAGTGTCGCTAACCGATCGCCTCTTCAAGCAAAAGCAAAACGAGAAAGCCCGCAAAGAACATCGCCGTCACCCAAGGGCGATCGCGAGTTTCATGGGCTTCGACCAGCAGTTCCTCGGTGACGAGATAGAGAAGCGCAATCAGCCCGAACGCGAAGAAGCCGGTCAGAATAGGGCCAGGCAATGAAGCGACCGGCGTTCCGAACAAGGCGCCGATCGGCAGCAATAACGCAAGCGCTGCGGTGATTGCTACAATCTTGGCTCGAGAGCGAACATTCTCACCAAGCTCATTCGCTACTGTCAAGCCGAGAAACAGCACCTCTAGCGTCAGCGCAATCGTCAGCAGCAAACCAACTTTGGGGCCAGCCGCAAAGCCGATGCCGAGCACCAGGCCGTCGATCAGGATGTCGATGCCGATGGCGGCCAGAAGGCCGACCGATCCTTTGGCCCAGTTTTCCAATTGCTTGACCAGCAGCATCACGCCGACACCAATAGCGCCGCCGATCACCGTTGCCAGGGGGTAGCCGCGATGCATGACATCAGGCAGAATTTCTCCGGCGGCAGCCGCAAACACGACGCCGGCGGCAAAATGCTGGATTGCGCTGACAAGATTGGGGCCTGGCCGCGTATTCACGGCAACCGCGGCGCCCGCGATCACAGCGCCTGCCGGGATCAATGTGTAAACCCATGCCGCAGCCGCCATATATTCACCCTCGCGCGCCATGTCGACCTTATCCGGCCCAACCGGTCAGCCAAGGGGCAACGGAAAGACCCTCGGCGTTCGTCGATCAAAGCATGAAACGCAGCGAAGCGAAATGTGGCGAGATGCGCTTTAAGCGGGTTGCGCGGCCTGACGTTGCGCCGCCAGAGCAGCCAGATCGGCAGGCTTCAGCTCGACGGACTCACCACAGCCGCAAGCCGATGTCTGATTGGGATTGGTGAAGATGAAGCCCGAGCGCAACGTCGTAGTCTCGAAGCCCATTTCCGTACCGAGCAGATAAAGCACCGCCGACGGCTCGACCCAGACCTTTGCGCCATCGCGCTCGATCAGGTCGTCTTTGGGGTTCGGCTCGGTCACCAGGTCGATGGTATATTCCATGCCGGCGCAGCCGCCCTTCTTGATGCCGACGCGAACACCTTTGGCATCGGGGCCTGAATTACCGACGATCACCTTGACGCGGGCTGCTGCCGCATCCGTCATGCTCATGACTGCAAAGCCCATGGGCTCATTCTCCTCTGGCATCGGCCCGAAAAGTGGATCCGGTTTTCGGATCAGCCGATGCCTACTAAAATGCAACCGGGGTCAAGATCCGGCGCTTCGAGTCTTAATGTAAAGCCGGCGGCTTAAAGCTTCAATACCAACCGACGGCCACCTGTGCCTCTTCCGACATACGATCCGGTGTCCATGGCGGGTCGAAGGTCATGCTGACGTCGACGCCGGAAACGCCTTCCACGGCGCCGACGGCATTTTCGACCCAACCTGGCATTTCGCCGGCAACCGGGCAACCTGGCGCGGTCAGCGTCATGACGATCTTCACCATGCGATCGTCTTCGATGTCGATCTTGTAGACCAGACCCAGCTCGAAGATATCGGCGGGAATTTCAGGATCATAGACCGTCTTCAGCGCGGAGATGATGTCGTCGCTGAGGCGCGCCAGCTCATCTGCGGGAATGCTGGAATGCACGATCCCTTCGCGTGCGTCGATCTTCTGTTCGCTTTCGTCGAGTGACATCGCTTGCCTCCTCAGGCAAAGAATTTCCGTGCATATTCCAGAGCATCGGCCAGGGCATCCACCTCGGCGCGCGTATTGTACATGCCGAACGATGCACGGCATGTGGAGGTGACGCCGAAGCGTTTCAAGAGCGGCTGGGCGCAATGGGTACCTGCACGAACAGCGACACCCTGGCGGTCGATCACCATCGAGACGTCGTGGGAATGGATACCCGCCAGCTCGAAGGAGAAGATGCCGCCCTTGCCTGGCGCCGTACCGATGACACGCAGCGAATTGATATCCCGGAGCCGTTCCGCCGCATAGGCGGCCAGATCGGCTTCGTGGCGCGCAATCGCTTCCCGGCCGATACTGTCCATATAGTCGAGCGCATAGCCAAGGCCGATCGCCTGCACGATCGGGGGCGTTCCCGCTTCGAAGCGATGCGGCGGATCATTGTAGGTGACGTTTTCCTCGGTGACATCGAAAATCATCTCGCCACCGCCCTGGAACGGACGCATCTCGGCGAGCCTCTCCTTTTTGCCGTAGAGAACGCCAATACCCGAGGGGCCATAGAGCTTGTGACCGGTCATGACGTACCAATCGCAATCGATATCCTGCACGTCGACAGGCATGTGCACGGCACCCTGCGAGCCGTCGATCAGAACCGGAATGCCGCGCTCATGAGCGATGCGGCACACTTCCTTGACCGGCACGACGGTTCCGAGCGCATTCGACATATGAGTGATGGCGACAAGCTTCGTACGCTCCGTCAGGCTCTTCTCGAAATCCTCGATATGGAATGCGCCCTCGTCGTCGACTGGCACCCACACGAGTTTGGCACCCTGCCGCTCGCGAATGAAATGCCAGGGAACGATGTTGGAGTGATGCTCCATGATGGAGACGACGATCTCGTCGCCCCCGCCGATCTCAGGCATGCCCCAACCGTAAGCGACCGTGTTGATCGCTTCCGTCGAGTTCTTGGTGAAGACGATATCGTCGACCGACGGCGCATTCAGGAAGCGGCGCACCTTTTCGCGAGCCGCTTCATAGGCTTCCGTTGCGGCATTGGACAGGAAGTGCAGGCCGCGATGCACATTCGCATATTCATTGGAATAGGCATGAGAGATGGCATCGATGACGACCTGCGGCTTCTGCGCGGAAGCGCCGTTGTCCAGATAGACCAGCGGCTTGCCATGCACCGTCTTCGCCAGGATCGGAAAATCCCTGCGAATGGCTTCGACGTCATAGGCCGTTGCCGGCACGATCTTGTCCACGAGCTTTGCCTCCAATCAGGCGTGCTTTTCCAGCCAGGCCGAGATAACGCCTTCCAGCGCCTCGACCAGGGCTTCGTCTTCCAGTTCCTCGACGATCTCGGCCACGAAGGCATTGACAAGCATGGCCCGCGCCTTCTTCTCCGGAATGCCGCGCGCCATCAGATAGTAGAGATGGTTGCCGTCGATATCAGCGACAGTGGCGCCATGGCCGCACTGAACGTCGTCGGCGAAGATTTCGAGCTCCGGCTTTACCGAGAACTCGGCATCGTCGGACATCAGCAGCGTGTTGCAGGCCATCTTGGCGTCGGTCTTCTGCGCATCCGGCGCGACCCGGATCATGCCCTGGAAGACGCCGCGTGCGCGGTCGAACACGACGTTGCGGATAACTTCCGTGGAACCTGTGTTCGGAACGTCATGGCCAAGCACCATCGTCACATCGGTATGGGTATCGCCGCCAAGCAGGTTGATGCCACGCAGCGTCAGATCGGCGCCCTCGCCCGATACCTTGATATACAGTTCCTGACGCACCAACTTGCCGCCGGCGTTGATGACGAACAGCTTCAGCTTGGCATCTTCTCCGAGATCGATGCGGAGCTGGCCGAGATGGGTATCTTCGCTGCCCTGCTCCTGCAGGATGATCCAGGTGATTTCAGACCCTTTGCCGATCTTGACTTCGCTGACCGAGGAAACCAGGGCGGCAGCGCCTTCAACCGCCTGATGACGCTCGATAAAGGTCGCCTTGACGTCGGCACCGAAAGTAACCGGCAGACGGCTGTGGATCTGACCACCGGCATGGATGAACTGCACTTCCAGAGGTGCTTCGAGTTCGGTGTTATCAGGAAAATCGATGACATAACCATCGCGCACGAAGCTCGCATTGATGCGCCCGATAGCGTCATCCTTGCCAAGCGCTTCGAGACCGGCGGCAGCCGTGCCGTTGATCAGGCTGTCGGCGTAGCGCGCAACGGTCAAATTCTTCACCGAAGCCTTATCACTCGCCTTGCCCTGCAGAACCGCAATGACAGGCGATCCTTCGACCGTCGCCGGCAACGCTTCGGCAAGGCCCTTGCCGATATCGCTCGGAACCAGACGCAGCAGGTTCTTGAAATCGGTATAGTGCCATGCCTCGATCCTACGCGTCGGCAGGCCGGCCGTCTTCAGCTCGTCCAGAAGGCGATCGCGGACGGCGAAAACTTCGCCATCGCCGGGCAGATCGCCCATCTGGTCGTTATACGCCTCGATCAGCGCCGTCTCGGCTGATGTCAGGCGGTTCGTCGTCTGAATGTTCATCGACGTGTCCTTTCCGCCTCGATCAGGCTGCAGCTCCGATGATGTCGGCATAGCCGTTGGCTTCGAGTTCATGCGCCAGCGTCTTGTCGCCGGACTTGATCACCTGGCCCTTGTAGAGGACGTGGACGGTGTCCGGAACGATGTAGTCGAGCAGGCGCTGGTAGTGGGTGATGACGATCACGGCGCGATCAGGCGAACGCAGCGCGTTGACGCCATCGGCAACGATCTTCAGCGCATCGATGTCGAGGCCGGAGTCGGTTTCGTCGAGCACGCAAAGCTGCGGCTCCAAAAGCGCCATCTGCAGGATTTCGGCGCGCTTCTTTTCACCGCCGGAGAAGCCGACGTTAAGGGGGCGCTTCAGCATGTCCATGTTGATCTGCAGCTTGGCGGCAGCATCCTTGACGCGACGCAGGAAATCCGGCGTCGTCAGCTCGTCTTCGCCGCGTGCCTTGCGCTGCTCGTTCAGCGCTACCTTCAGGAACTGCATGGTGGCAACGCCGGGGATTTCGACCGGATACTGGAAGGCCAGGAAGATGCCCTTGGCGGCCCGCTCGGCGGCATCGAGCTCAAGGATGCTTTCGCCGTTGTAGAGAATGTCACCCTCGGTGACTTCATAGTCCTCACGGCCGGCGAGAATGTAGGAGAGCGTCGACTTGCCGGAGCCGTTCGGGCCCATGATGGCGGCGACTTCACCTGCCTTCACGGTCAGGTTCAGGCCACGGATGATCTCTGTGCCGTCTTCGGCGATACGAGCGTGCAGATTCTTGATTTCAAGCATTTTAGTATCCTATCGCAGGAATGAGTGTGCGGCGCGCAGCGCGCGCCAAAGCTAATACTGGTTCGTGTGCGTCAGCCGACGCTGCCTTCAAGCGAGATACCGATCAGCTTCTGCGCTTCAACGGCGAATTCCATCGGCAGCTCCTGCAGCACTTCCTTGACGAAGCCGTTGACGATCAGCGCAATCGCCGCTTCCTCCGGAATGCCGCGCTGCAGGCAGTAGAACAACTGGTCTTCAGAAATCTTCGAGGTAGTGGCTTCGTGCTCGAACTGCGCAGACGAGTTCTTCGCCTCGATGTAGGGCACAGTATGCGCGCCGCACTTGTCACCGATCAGCAACGAGTCGCACTGCGTGAAGTTGCGGGCATTGGTCGCGCGGCGATGCGCCGAAACCTGGCCGCGATAGGTATTCTGTGAGACGCCGGCGGCAATACCCTTCGAGATGATGCGGCTCGACGTGTTCTTGCCGAGATGGATCATCTTGGTGCCGCTGTCGACCTGCTGATGGCCGTTGGAAACGGCGATCGAGTAGAATTCGCCGCGGCTGTCGTCGCCGCGCAGGATGCAGGACGGATATTTCCAGGTGATCGCGGAGCCGGTCTCAACCTGCGTCCAGGAGATCTTGGAGCGATGGCCGCGGCAATCGCCACGCTTGGTGACGAAGTTGTAGATGCCGCCCTTGCCCTGCTTGTCGCCCGGATACCAGTTCTGAACGGTCGAATATTTGATCTCGGCATCATCGAGCGCAACGAGCTCGACGACGGCGGCATGCAGCTGGTTTTCGTCGCGCTGCGGCGCGGTGCAGCCTTCGAGATAGGAGACGTAGGCGCCTTCCTCGGCGATGATCAGCGTGCGCTCGAACTGGCCGGTGTTCTTCTCGTTGATGCGGAAGTAGGTCGACAGTTCCATCGGGCAACGAACGCCCTTCGGCACGAAGACGAACGAACCGTCGGTGAAGACGGCCGAGTTCAGCGTCGCATAGAAATTGTCGGACGTCGGCACGACGGAACCGAGATACTTGCGCACCAGATCCGGATGCTCGCGGATGGCTTCCGAAATCGACATGAAGATCACGCCGGCCTTCTTCAGCTCTTCCTTGAAGGTGGTGACGACCGAGACGGAATCGAACACCGCATCGACGGCGATCTTCGGCTTTTCGACGCCGGCAAGAATTTCCTGCTCGCGCAACGGAATGCCGAGCTTCTCGTAGGTCTTCAGTAGCTCCGGGTCGACTTCGTCGAGCGACTTCGGACCGGCGAATTTCTTCGGCGCGGCATAATAGTGAATGTCATTGAAGTCGATCTTCGGGTAGTCGACGCGCGCCCATGTGGGCTCTTCAAGCGTCAGCCAGCGACGGTAAGCCTCGAGGCGCCATTCGAGCATCCAATCCGGTTCCTGCTTCTTGGCGGAGATGAAGCGGATGATGTCTTCGGAAAGACCCTTGGGAGCCTTTTCCACCTCGATCGTAGTCTCGAAACCATACTTATACTGGTCCACGTCGATCTGGCGAACCTGATCGACCGTTTCCTGGACTGCAGGCATTTCGTTCTCCAATCTCGCCGGATACAAGGTCCGGCAGCTTGTCAACGTTGCGGCAGACTTATGTCTGCCCTCTATGTAGTCGGCCAAAAGGGACTTTTCACCCCGATTGGCAAGCGGAAATTTCGGTTTCCGCAAAATTGTGGCCGTCAGGCCGCCGCACCTGCCAGCTTGCGCCTTCCCGCGATGCGGGCGAAAGCAGCGATTGCGCGATCGATATCCGCTTCGGTTGTGGTCGGTCCGAGCGAAATGCGGAGCGCCCCGAGTTTCGGGTCGCATCCCATCGCCACGAGCACATGGCTCTCCCCGACCTTGCCCGACGAGCAGGCGGAGCCGGCCGATATGGCAACCCCTTCAAGGTCGAAGGCGATCTGTCCGGTTTCGGATTTCAGTCCCGGCAGCGTGAAAAAGCTGGTGTTTGGTATACGTGGGCCATTCTTTCCATGAATGATGACATCCGACGCCGCCAGTTCCATGCCCGCCTCCAGCCGGTCGCGCAGTGAGGCGATCGCGGCATTGCGAACCTCGAAGTCTGCGGCGGCAGCCTCGGCAGCCGCACCGAATCCGATGATGGCAAGCGTGTTTTCCGTGCCCGAACGATGGCCTTTTTCCTGGCCACCGCCATGGATCAATGGTTTCGGCATCAGCACCTCGCCCCGAGAGATGAGTGCACCGGCACCCTTGGGACCGCCGATCTTGTGCGAGGAGACGATCAGGAAATCCGCGCCGATCGCATTGATATCGAGCGGAACGCGGCCGGCTGCCTGGACGGCATCCACCACGAAAAGACCACCCGCGGCCTGAACAAGCTTGGCCGCTTCAAATAGAGGCTGGAGAATACCGGTCTCGTTATTGGCAAGCATGATGGCGACCATCGGCAAGCCGGCCGTTTTGTCGTGCGCCGACAACAACGCTTCCAGCGCGGCAAGATCGACCGTACCGTCCGATGTCACCGGTATTTCGCTGACATTCTCCCTGGCAAATCGCCCGCCTTCGCGCACGGCCGGATGCTCGACAGCCGATATATAAAGGTGGCTGACGATAAGCGGCGTACGCCCCATGCGGAAATCCGGCGTCAGCACCATGTTGGCGGCCTCAGTGGCGCCGCTGGTGAAAACCACATGGGCAGCTTCCGCGCCCGTAAGAGCCGCAACCTGCCGGCGTGCAGTCTCGACAGCTGCGCGCGCTGCCCTACCTTCGCCGTGAACGGAATTGGGGTTGCCTTGAATATCCATCGCACGCAGCATCGCATCGCGCGCCGCCGGATGAAGCGGTGCGGTAGCATTCCAGTCGAGATAGAGGCGCGTTGCCGCCATAATCTTCTTCCTGCGCGACTTTGCTTTGCTGCGACCGGCTCATTTTCCTTGAAATTTCAGCCGGGCATGCCTTATGACACGTTCCACAAACCGTTGCACAGACAACGCGCGGACCACCGCATCAAGTTTCGAATTGTTCTAAACTGCGTTCTAGAAAAGATGAGCGCATTCGTCAAGTCAACTTGCTGCGTGCCGTAAGGTTTGAACGCAGAAAAAGAAGAGCCGGAGTATCGATGCCCGAAGTAATTTTCAACGGCCCCGCGGGTCGCCTTGAAGGCCGCTATCAGCCCTCCAAGGAAAAGAGCGCCCCGATCGCGATTATCCTTCATCCCCATCCGCAGTTCGGCGGTACGATGAACAATCAGGTGGTCTATCAGCTCTTCTATATGTTCCAGAAGCGCGGCTTCACCACCCTCCGCTTCAATTTCCGCGGCATCGGCCGCAGCCAGGGCGAATTCGACCACGGCGCCGGCGAGCTTTCCGATGCCGCATCGGCACTCGACTGGGTGCAGAGCCTCCATCCCGATTCGAAGAGCTGCTGGGTTGCTGGCTATTCCTTCGGCGCCTGGATCGGCATGCAGCTCCTGATGCGCCGTCCGGAAATCGAAGGCTTCATGTCGATCGCGCCGCAGCCGAATATCTACGATTTCTCCTTCCTCGCACCCTGCCCCTCGTCCGGCCTGATCATCAACGGCGATGCCGATAAGGTTGCCCCGGAAAAGGACGTCAACGGCCTCGTCGAGAAATTGAAGACACAGAAGGGCATCCTGATCACGCACAAGGTCGTGCCGGGCGCCAACCACTTCTTCAACGGTCAGGTCGAAACGCTGCTCGGTGAATGTGAGGATTATCTCGATCGTCGCCTGAACGGCGAACTGGTGCCGGAACCGGCTGCCAAGCGCATTCGCTAAGAAGCGGCGCCCCTCTCAGAGCGTTTCCGCCGTTCTTTTAAACGCGGAAACGCTAAATCTTGCTGTTTTACACATTCCGGTCGAAAATCATTTGCGAACTTTTCCCGGAACTTCTCCTAGCGCGACATCCTGAAGCAAAGGCCCGGAGTACCGCTGACAACGATCGGTGCTTCGTACTGCATCCCGACTTTTTGAAGCACCCGCTGCGAAGCAGTATTTTCCGGATGCGTGAATGCGATGAACCGATCCGCAAAGCCTCGACGGAAAAACCACTGCGCGAGTGCGCCGGCGATCTCCGTGGCGTAACCGTTGCCCCAGGCGTCTTGCCGAAGCGAATAGCCAAGTTCGAACTCGCCCCGCCCTCTTTCCTGGAAGCGCGAAAAGCCGGCTCGGCCTATGAAGCGCCCATCGTCGCGCCGCAGCATCTTATATTTGGTTACACCATCTCGCGCATGTTCATCGAACCAGCTTTTCAACCGCTCCTCGGCCTTCTCCAACGTCCATGGCGCCGCACCTGAGAGATAGCGCGTCGTTTCGATTGTCGAATGCAATTGCCGAATCACTTCGGCATCGCCCTTGTCCCACATCGTCAGAACGAGGCGCGGGGTTTCGAGTATGATGGTGTCACTCATCTGACTGCCTGTTTTCGTGGCGAATATGAGCCAGTCACAACGCGTATGAAGGCACTGATTTGCAACCGGCCAGTCAGTGCTAAACGCTAGGTCCGATTTCAACAAGGTAAAGCAACAATACTGAACGCGAAGGCCCGCCGAAACATGCCCCAGAACATCGTTCGATATCATTGCTCAGTGACATGCCGGTAGACCCGGAGCACCGCACGTCTTCTTTGCCGGAGGCTTCTGCGGTGGCGGAGCCTTCACCTGCGGCTGCATAGCCTTCGGCTGAGGCTGAGGCTGGGGCTGAGCCTGCACCTTCGGAGCGGGTGGCCTTGCCTGAGCAGCCTCGTGCGGCACCGGCCTTGGCTGAGAAGCTGCCTGATTGACCTGGCGCGGCGGTGCGGGCGCAATGCGAGGCTGGTTGTTGGCCGGCGGCCGCGCATTGTTAACCACGTTGGGCTTCACGGGCGGCTTCGCGGCAAAGGCGGGCGCCGCTGGCTTCATTGCCTGAACATGCGCATTGGGTTTCGGCGCGGCGACAACAGCATTCGGCTTCGCACCCGGAGCCGCCTGAGGCTGCGGGGTTTTGGCAATTTGATTTTGCCCCTTCACAGCAGGCGTATTGCCGGACGGCGGCAAGGGCTGCCCCTTGGCACCGGGAAGTGTATGCGTGCCGGCATTTGTACCCGGCTGGGCAGGTTGAGTGGCGATGGCCGGGTTATGCGTAGCATTCGGCGCCGTTTGAGGCTGTTGGGTCTGTTTCGTTTGTGCCGCGCCCGGAGCCTTTGGCAGATTGCCGGTTGCGGGCAAGGGCTGGCCGTTTGCGCCGGGAAGTGCGTGAGCATTGGTATTCGTGCCCGGCTCGGCAGGTTGGGTGGCGACGGCCGGATTATGCGTGGCATTCGGCGCCGCCTGTGGCTGCTGAGCCTGTTTCGTCGGAATCGCGCCCGGTGTTTTGCCGGTTGCCGGCAGCGACTGCCCATTAGCACCCGGAAGCGCATGTGCGGCGTTTCCCGTCTGCGGTTGGGCCGTAGGTGCAGCCGTCGGCGCGGCTCCAGGAGGGGTTTTGATCACAGCGGCCGGATTCTGCTGTTGTTGAACGACAGCCTTCTTCTGCACGGAAGGCGGCAACGCAACATGCAGTGCCGCGGCACCCGCACCGGCAAGGACAGCGGCTCCGGCAATCTTCTGCCCTGTCGTCAATCCCGGAGTTGCCGGTGCAGCTCCATTTTCATTGGTCGTGGTAGTGGTCGTGTTGTTGTTGATGACCGTCGTGTTGTTCACGACCGTATTGTGGATGTTGTTGAAGATGACGTTGTTTTCCGGCGGCGCGACATCACGCGGCGGCTCCACCCAATCAGGGACCGGAACGTAGGTCGGCTCCGGCAGCACGTAGAGATCGACGGGAGGCGGTGGCGGCGCAAGCACGACGAAATCCGGCGGCGGTGGCGCCAGGAAGACGACGGGCGGCGGCGGTGCATAGCCGAAGTCGGCATCGTCAAAATAAAGCACGGGCCGCTCGACATAGACGATTTCCGGCGGCGGCGGTGGCGGTACGTCATACTCGATGACGGCGAATGACGGCGGCGGTTCGAGCGCTGCCTCGAAATGTTCAAGACGACGGCGGGCATCCCACACGTGAGGACCGCGCGGATAACGCCTGAGATACGACCAATAGGCCTCCGGCGTGTCGGCACGCCATGTCTCGCGCCAGGTTATCGCCTCTCTGCGAGCAGCGATGATGGCGCGCACCCGCCTTGCCATGGAGTCGTTTGGATAGGCGGCCAGGAAATCCTCATAGCCCTGAAGCGTATCGCGATCGAGCGCTGCGAAATAGGCATCGCGTTCGTCGAAATCGCGGATCGCCTTTGTGCGAATTGCGGCATTGTTGTAGCTGGACACCTGGGCGGGCGGCGCATCGGGACCGCGATCGAAGAAGGTGAAGGCATTCTTGAATTTGGAGGCGTCCCATGAAATCTGCGCGCCCTTGGTCAGATCGCTGACCCGCAGGCGCGTGCGATCGAACACATCGTCCAGCGACAGACCGCCGACGCGAATCATCTCCGCCAGCGCATGTGCATAGGATCCATAAGGACCAGCCTCCTGCGGCGCGACCGTGCCCGGCGCCGCATTGAAGGCGATCAGCTGGTTGGCGTCAGGATCGACCAGCGCAAGACCGCCGGCCAGCGGCTGGCTGGACTGCACGAATGGATTGGCCCTCGCTGCATCCAGTACGACGATGTTGCCGCGATTGTTGAGGGCTGCCAGCGATTTGGTGAAATCGCTCACGCGTAGCGCCTGGAGCGGCACATCCGTCGCGTTGGCGATTTGCGCGTCCACAGGCACGAAATAATTATCCCCCTGATATTGCACGCCATAACCCGCCAGATAGACGAAGACGACAGTATTGGGGCCTGAGGCATTGGCTTTCGTCAGAAAGTCACGCATCGCGTCACGCAACCCGTTCTGGTCGAGGTCGCGCGCGCCAATCACATCGAAACCCGCAGCCTGCAACGTTTGTGCGATCAGACCGGCATCATTGGCCGGCGTCGCCAAGGCGCCCGCATTGTAGGCGGCGTTGCCAACGACAAATGCTATTCTCTTTTCAGGGGAACCTTGCGCCTGGGCTGGGTTCACAGCAGCAATGCCGCCTAAAACCAACACTAAGGCGAAGAATGCGCAGATCGTCCGTTTGAAGAACAATCCCATCATCGAAAACAAAACAAACATACTGGTTTCTTTCACGAAACATGTGGTGTACGCGAGTACTGGTGGCAAAAAACTAGGCTGCAATTCGGGCGAATACGCGGCACATTTCGGACGGCTTCCGAAGACACACCGCGATCCGTTCACATTATAAGGCGTTATGTTACAAACCCATCCGATTGGCGCCGCCGCCGAAACTTGATGCCAGCTCCACCAAAATGATGACGCGTCGCCAAATCGGTGCTAAACGCGCCCCGCGACATCAAACAATAGTGACTTCGCCGCGCTTTCTAGCGGCCTCGAGAGACCAAAGATCATGGCAGAGTTCAAATCCGATTTCCTGCACACCCTGCAAGAGCGCGGCTTCATTCATCAGATTTCCGATGAAGCCGGCCTCGACGACCTCTTCGCCAAGGAAACCGTGACGGCCTATATCGGCTTCGATCCGACGGCATCGAGTCTTCATGCTGGTTCGCTGATCCAGATCATGATGCTGCACTGGATGCAGGCAACCGGCCATCGACCTATTTCGCTTATGGGCGGAGGTACCGGTATGGTCGGCGACCCCTCGTTCAAGGACGAAGCCCGCCAACTCATGACGATTGAAACGATCGAGGACAATATCGCCTCGATCAAGCGCTGTTTCTCCAATTATCTCACCTATGGTGAAGGCCCAAAGGACGCGTTGATGATCAACAACGCCGAGTGGCTGCGCTCGCTGAACTATCTGGAATTCCTGCGCGATGTCGGCCGCCATTTCTCGGTCAACCGGATGCTGTCCTTCGACAGCGTGAAGACGAGACTTGACCGCGAACAGTCGCTGTCGTTCCTCGAATTCAACTATATGATTCTGCAGGCCTACGATTTCGTCGAACTGGCCAAGCGTTACGATTGCCGCCTGCAGATGGGCGGCTCGGATCAGTGGGGCAATATCGTCAACGGCATCGACCTCGGTCACCGCATGGGGACGAAGCAGCTCTTTGCCTTGACCTCGCCGCTGCTGACCACTTCTTCGGGCGCCAAGATGGGCAAATCGGCTTCCGGCGCTGTCTGGCTGAATGCCGACTTGCTGCCGGTCTATGATTTTTGGCAGTACTGGCGCAATACCGAGGATGCAGACGTTTCCCGCTTCCTCAAGCTCTACACGACGCTGCCGATGGATGAGATCGCTCGCCTCTCCGCGCTTGCCGGTTCAGAGATCAACGAAGTCAAGAAGATCCTCGCGACCGAAGTCACCGCGATCCTTCACGGCCGCGCGGCAGCCGAGCAGGCCGCCGAAACCGCACGCAAGACCTTCGAGGAAGGTGGCCTTTCCGAAAACCTGCCGTCGATCGATGTTCCGGCATCCGAACTGGAAGCTGGCATCGGCCTTCTGGCTCTGATCGTGCGTGCCGGCCTTGCCGGTTCAAATGGCGAAGCCCGCCGTCACGTTCAGGGCGGTGCTGTACGCATCAACGACCAGCCCATCAGCGACGAGCGCAAGATCATTGGCGGCGGTGAAGTCACCGCCGATGGCGTCATCAAGCTGTCGCTCGGCAAGAAGAAGCATATCCTGATCCGCCCGGCCGCCTGAAGAGCCAACCCACGGACAACGAACAAAGCCGGCGTCCCCTCGCCGGCTTTATCATTTCGAGTCAGCGCGCATGCGGAGCATTATCAATGCTGACTGGATGAATCTTTATATCCCATGTCGGATCGCAGCCTACTCATTCGTCCTCAGTTCAGATCGCACGTGCGGAGGTGAGTTATGGATGAATTGCCGATGATCAAAACGAGGCGCAAAGGCAGAAGCCTCACGCAAAGCATGTTGATTCCCAGCGAGGACATGATCGTCCGCGCGCTCCGGGCAGCGCCACCGGGTCGATTGTCTGATATTGCGGAGATGAGAAAGGCGCTTGCCAGGCAATATGGCGCGGACGCCTGCTGCCCCGTCACCGTCCAGCGACATCTGGTGCAGATCAGCCAGAACGGCAGCGCACCGTTCTGGCGTGTTGTGGATCCGGCTCGACCATTCGCCCGACGCATGAGCGGTGGGCCGGAACGCATACGAGAGCGATTGATGGAAGAGAAATAGCCCTTCCCGCGGCCCCGCTACCGAAAAAGCGATACCTCGGTATACGTCGCCTCGATATTCAAAATTCAAATATCTGCCTGAAAACACCCGGCGCGATAATCGAGAGGGGATTGATCTGTAGGTTCGATTTCTCCAGCGTACCCGTCAGCCTGAAGGTAATGCCGATCAGGCCGCGGTCGCTGCCATTGCCAAGGATGAAACCGACGATCGGAACTTCCGCAAACAGCCGGTTCAGGCCGTAGGCAGGCATGAAGGTTCCCGTCATATCCATCTTGCCGTCGGCATCCTTCAGCACGCCCTGGAACGTCGCCCCGACCTGAACGCCGCGCACCACACCGTTTTCGACGGAGAGCACACCATCGCGCATCACCAGCCGCGCAAAGCCCCGCTCGAAGCTCTGCGAACGCGTATCGATATTCTGTTTCACAGCCGAATTCAGGCTCTTGCCGTTCTTTCCGCTTGGGGTCGAGACGATGGTCGAGAGTTTCTTGTCGTCGATGATGGAGAAGTTGCGGATATCGAGCGAGCCGTCCCAGTCATCCTGGCCGATAGAACGCAGCGACAGATTGAGCAGCCCGCCCTGCAAATGCTTGTAAAGGTCGGTGAAGCGCGCAACGGCCCCCGCGTCGCCGCTCGTGATACGGATGACGCCGTTGGCTCCTTTGCTCATCTGGGTGACGAGCGCTTCACCGCTACGCGTCAATCCTGAAAAATCCGCAGCTGTCGTCTTGCCGCCGGAGATCGAATAAACGCCTTTGACATTGCCGATCGTCTCGTCATTGAAGCCGATGACCTTGTCGAGATTGGCGCGAACGGTGGCGCTCGCCGAGCCATCCCCGTTTGAACTCTGCTGTCCGCCCGAAGTAGATGCTTTTAGGCGCGCGAGGATCGGTCTTATGTCAGCGGAACTCCCTGACACGGCGACGTCATAGCCGCCGCTTTTGCTCCGCTTCAGCGAGAGCGCGAAATCATCGAGCGCCGAAAGCTTCACGCTGGTAAAGCTGGCCGAGGTAAGGCTCCCTTTGCTGATCAGAAGATCGCCGCTGGCGCCGAAGCCATCGCCTTTCAGTGTGAAATTCTTGAGCGCCGTCTGGTTGTCCGGACCGGACGCTTCGAACTGCGCAGTCGCTGCTATGCCGCTGCCCTTCGACCAACCGATCCAAGGAACGGTCAGAGCAGCCTTGCCGAGATCGACCTTTACGCCCTGGCGATCGTCATCAATGCGCGTCAACTCCACTTTGACCGGCCCGTCGATCATATCGCGAAGTCCAGGCAGAACGGTGTTGCGTTGCGCATCGGTCAGCGTTGCCGTGATCACGCGGGCGCGCTTGACGGTCGATTTGCTGTCTGTCGGCTCGACCATGTCGATCTGGGCAGGAATGCTGTCGATCTGGGCCTGGGCCTGCAGATGCACGGATTGCGGATCGGCCGAAATCACGCCGGTCAGATTGTCGATCTTGCGATTGTTCATAGGCTTCAACAGATCGACATTATCGAGATTGAGCGTCGCCTGCCACTCCGGCGGAGGCGGCTGCTGATCCCTGATCAGCCCGATCCTGGCATCGACCTTGGCGACGATCTTGCCGTTGAAATCCTCCGGCTTGAATTCGGTCCGCTGCAGGACCTCCAGAGGCTTGTAGGTCAGAAGTTCACCGATAGCGTCGCCGGAGCCTGAAATCGTCAAATCGAGATCGGCCATCAGCGGCTTGTCGTAGGTCGCAGGGATCGAGAAGCTGCTGTCGCTCAGTGTGATCGTGCGCCCGGTCGAGAAGTAGGACGTCGCCGAGGCTATATCGACGAGCATATTCGGACCTGTCAGATCGAAATGGGCTTTGGTATCGCGCAATGGCGGGATTTCGCCCGGAACATTCATTCGCGCGCCATCGATGTCGAAGGCGATATGCAGCTCGTTCTTGCCAAGCTGCAGCCTGCCGGTCTGTGACGCTTCCCGAAGCCGGCCAGCCGGAATGAAAACGGATATGACGGCGTTGGTGACTGATCCCCCGAAGAGATTGCCCTCGACCCAGGTTCGAGGTTTGGAAGCCATCCAGAAGGGCCATAACTGCTTGACAACAGACGTGTCGAGCTTATCCGCACGGCCGCCGAAACTGATCTCCGGCGAACTATCGCCGAGCTTCATATGCAGTGAGCCGAAAAGCGCGCCCTGCGGCGTCGATATGCCGAGATTGTCGAACTGGAATTCCTTGGTGGCGGAAAAGAACCGGCCGGTAGCGCGACCATCGAAGCTGATGGGCTTCTCCCCTGACAGAGACGAGGCGGCGACCCCATCCTTGATCACGAAATCGATGCCAAATCCACTGCCTGCATTGGCGTCGACGCGGTCGAGATCGATCAGCGCGCCGGAGAACGGCACGATCGTCCTAAGGAACTGAGCGTTGGACGGAGCAATTTCCAGGGTCTGGTGATCGAAGTTGTAGGCCAGGTTGATATTGGCGCCCGTCAGCTCCTGCGGATCATGATCCATATAGAGGACGCCGGGCTGGACGTTGATGGTGGCACTCAGCTTCGGATCTACACCAGCCTCCCCTTTGACGGCCGAAAGCGTCACATCTCCAAAGGTCGTGAAACCCTGTCGCGGCGTACCATTCGGGTCATAGGCCATGGTGAGCGGCTTGAGGTCCAGATTGGATATCCTGGCTGCGAGCGAAGAGCTGCGACCGGCTTCCTTTTGATCCGCCCGCACATCAAGAAGTGCCACCGAACCATTGAGCGCCACCTGGCCATAGAGATGCAAAGAATTCGGCGCAGTGCGCTCAAAGGTCAGATTGTCGACGACAAGAGAGATCGGCTCGCCTTCCTGCCGCGCCAGCTTCATGGAGAAGCCGGAAATGCGCACGGAATTCGTTCCGCCGCGCTGGACGAAACGTTCGAGGAAATCGAGATTGTCGAAAGCCGCATTCAAGGCCTTGGGCAAGGCATCGACGCGCAAGGTGGTCAAATCCACCGGGTCGCCTTGCGGCAGCAGCGAAGCATCGAGCGCGATCCCCTCAGCCGCCACACTTGCCACTTCCACTCGACCTTCGATGAGGGCCAAGGGATCCAGCTCCATGTTGACGGCCGACATCGTCGACAGATGCTTGCCGCTCTCCTGGTCAACGACATTGACGTCGCGTGCCTCGAGCGCCAGCCGCAGGTCGGAGGTAAACCGGACCACGGTCGAGCCCACTTCTGCTTTGTAACGCGGGCCGATGGCTTGATCGAGGGCGGTTTGCGCCTTCTGAGACAGCGGCGCATCGAAGATGCCGCTTTCGATGGTCGCTATGACCGCACCGAGAATGATCGCGAGAAAGGCAAAGAAAACCAACGTCATGCGGCAGACATGCCAAACATGCGAACGGTTACGGCGACGGCGCTCAGGCACGTGCACAATCAACGGATCTTCGACCTGAGCAGACGGCAGATGGTCGAGCGACACGAGATCCTTTTTGCGGAATGTTACCTTTTCGCCTCGGATCACTCCTGCGCGTGCCTTTCGCTTATACAATTTTGTTGGTGACGCTGCGTCCCATTGGACGGCACACGCGAGCAGTATATATGCCTTCCCTCAAGTGTCATCTAAAAAACCGGCAAAAGAAAGGTTTTCCCGTGGCGGAAGTTTTACCGATTCAACTGAGCATTGGCGATAAGGCACCGGATTTCGATCTTCCGCGCGATGGCGGCGACCGCGTTCGCCTTGCCGATTTTGGCGGCAAGCCGTTGGTGATCTACTTCTATCCCAAGGATGATACGACCGCCTGCACGACGGAATCGATTACCTTCACGGCACTGTCAGCCGATTTCGCAAAGCTCGGCGTCGCCCTACTCGGCGTCTCTCCGGATTGCGTGAAAAGCCATGACAAATTCGTCAAGAAGCATTCGCTTTCCGTTCCACTCGCCTCCGACGAGGAAAAGACCATGGCGATGGCCTACGGCGTCTGGCGGGAAAAAAGCATGTATGGCCGGACCTATATGGGCGTGGTGCGCTCGACGTTCTTGATCGGTACCGATGGGCGCATCGCTGCAATATGGGACAAGGTCAAGGTCGCCGGACACGCTGAAGCCGTCCTGGCCGCAGCCAGGGAACTCTGACGGCATGTCCGCCAGTCCCGAAACCATCACGTCGCTGCGCGGTGGTGCCATCGCCGCGATCCGTTCGGCCGATCTCGATCGTAAGACGGAGCTTGCCCAGGAATCGGCGACACGTTGGTTCGCCCGTACCCTGTCGCTGCGTTCGCCGCTCGACCCGCCGCTCGCCGATCGGCCAGGCCGGCCGGAAAAGCCGGAGCTGGTGCCGCCAAAAAACATGGAGAAGCGCTCGCTGCATACGCTGAAAGGCCGCATCGCGCTCCTTCATGCCATTGCCCATATCGAACTGAATGCCGTCGATCTGGCGCTCGATATTGTCGCGCGGTTTGCGACGGGACCGGTCCCCAATTCCTTCTTCGACGGTTGGATGCAAGTGGCCTTCGAAGAGGCCAAGCATTTTCGCATGGTGCGCGCGCGCCTGCGCGAACTTGGCGCAGATTATGGTGACCTGCCCGCCCATGACGGCCTGTGGCAGGCTGCCCACGCCACTCGCACCGATCTCACAGCCCGCTTGGCCGTGGTACCACTGATTCTCGAAGCCAGGGGCCTTGACGTCACGCCGGCGCTGCAGGCCAAAATGCGCGAAACGGGCGACCTGGAAAGCGCCGCTATCCTAGATGTCATCTATAATGACGAGAAAGGCCACGTCGCTGTCGGCGCCAAATGGTTCCGCTTCCTGTGCGCGCGGGAACAGCGCGATCCGGCCCGCACGTTTCAGGAGCTGGTGCGCGCCAATTTCCGGGGTTCGCTGAAGGCGCCGTTCAATGACATCGCGCGGGCGGAAGCCGGGCTGACGCCATCCTTCTACCGTTCCCTGACATCTACAAGCAGCGCCTGATATACTAATAATAAGCGGTTTTTCCGGCATCTAATACTGCAATAGAAAGCATTCATTAACCATAATGCCGTGTACTTCCTCTGGGTGCGAATACGCACCGATTGGGAGATTCTCGGTGACAGCAAAGCCTCACAACCGGGTTTTCGGCAAACAGCGGCGACATCACACCATCATACTCGCCAGCGGCGATACGGTGCGCCATATGACGGTACGTCCATGGATGGCGGCAATTGCCGTCTGCATGGTCGGATTTTTTTCGATCGGCTATCTCCTTGCCACGTCCTACCTCGTCCTGCGCGACGATCTGATCGGCGCGACGATGGCCCGCCAGGCGCGCATGCAATATGACTACGAGGACCGTATCGCCGCGCTGCGGGCTCAGGTCGATCGCGTCACCTCCCGTCAGCTCCTGGATCAGCAGGTCGTGGAGGAGAAGGTCGACAAGTTGATCGAACAGCAACAGCAACTCTCCTCACGCAACGGCAAGCTGAGCACCCTGCTCGATAGAGCAGAGAACTCCGGGCTGGCCGGAAAGGGCGCGCATTCCGACGCCGACGCTGCCGCGCCAAAGAATGAACATGCCCAGCTGACGTCACCCAAGGCAATCGAAAAGCTTCTCATGAGCGGCAAGCCGGCTGATGCGACACCCGACAACTCAACGCTTGCCTACGTCCCTGCCCCCGAAACCGTTGCCGACCGTGCCGATCGGGTCTTCTCAAAGGTGACGCTGTCGCTGAAGCATATCGAACAGGATCAGTTGTCCCGCATCCACAATCTCACCGCCGATGCGTCGGAAACTGCCACCTCAATCCAATCGATCATGCAGAATGTCGGCATCAAAGTGCCGAACGAGGTCGCCGGCATTGCGCGTGACGATGCGGATGACGGTGTGGGCGGTCCCTACGCACCTCCGGAAAATGTCGACCAGTTCGAACGATCTATGGCGGAACTCGACACCGCCCTGACATATCTGGAAACCGTTCGGGGGGCGGCCGAAAGCCTACCCTTCCGTAACCCGGCGCCGGGCAAGCTCGTCACCAGTCCTTTTGGCAATCGCAAGGATCCCTTCTTCGGCACGCTGGCACTTCACACTGGCACGGATTTCCATTTCAGTCCCGGTGAGAAGATCAAGGCGACCGCTCCCGGCAAAGTGGTTTCGGCTGGATGGACCGGTGGCTACGGCAACATGGTGGAGATCGACCACGGCGACGGCATCTCCACCCGCTACGGGCATATGGAACAGGTGCTCGTCAAAGTCGGCGACAAGGTCGGCGCCGGCGATGCGATCGGTCTTGCCGGCAGTACTGGGCGCTCCACAGGAACACATCTACATTATGAAGTGCGCGAAAACGGACGCGCCATAGACCCGATGTATTTCATCGGTGCCGGCGCGAAACTCGCAAGTTACATCAGCGGATTGGGCGCAATTTAGCTGCCGGAATTGTGACAAACGCGCAACAAAGATGGCACTAATCCAAAAATTGCGTTATGAATGAACTTCGAGGCTGTTGAAGCGCCTGCTTTCCTTGACTTCACGGGTATTTGGTTCTATGTCGCGCTGCATTGCGGCACGCTCCTGTGTGTCGACTCATGGTGTTCGACTGAACCAAGACGGAATTAGATTTCCCTTTGACAACATTTGCTGACCTTGGCCTGAGCCAAAAAGTCCTTTCCGCGGTGACTGACGCGGGCTACACCACACCGACTCCTATCCAGGCCGGTGCAATTCCCTTTGCGCTTCAGCGCCGCGACATCTGCGGCATTGCCCAGACAGGGACCGGCAAGACCGCATCCTTCGTGCTGCCGATGCTGACGCTGCTCGAAAAGGGACGCGCTCGCGCTCGTATGCCGCGCACGCTCATTCTGGAGCCGACGCGGGAACTCGCAGCGCAGGTCGCCGAAAACTTCGAAAAATACGGCAAGAACCACCGCCTGAACATTGCCCTTCTGATCGGCGGCGTTTCCTTCGAAGAGCAGGACCGTAAGCTCGAGCGTGGCGCCGATGTGCTGATCTGCACGCCCGGCCGCCTGCTGGATCATTTCGAACGAGGCAAGCTGCTGATGAGCGCCGTCGAGATCTTCGTGATCGACGAAGCCGATCGCATGCTCGACATGGGCTTCATCCCGGATATCGAGCGCATCGCCAAGCTGATCCCGTTTACGCGCCAGACGCTGTTCTTCTCGGCAACCATGCCGCCGGAAATCCAGAAGCTGGCCGACCGCTTCCTGCAGAACCCGGAACGTGTCGAAGTCGCCAAGCCGGCATCGACGGCCAAGACCGTGACGCAGCGCTTCGTTGCCTCGCATGGCAAGGATTACGAGAAGCGCGCCACGCTGCGCGATCTTATCCGCGCCCAGACGGATCTGAAGAACGCGATCATCTTCTGCAATCGCAAGAAGGATGTGGCCGATCTCTTCCGCTCGCTCGAACGCCATGGCTTTTCTGTCGGTGCGTTGCATGGCGACATGGACCAACGCTCGCGCACGACGATGTTGCAGAACTTCCGTGACGGACAGATCCAGCTTCTCGTCGCCTCCGACGTCGCAGCTCGGGGTCTCGATCTTCCCGATGTCGGTCACGTCTTCAATTTCGATGTTCCGATCCATTCGGAAGACTATGTCCATCGTATCGGCCGCACCGGTCGCGCCGGTCGTTCCGGCGCTGCATTCACTATCGTGACGAAGCGCGACACCAAGCATGTCGACGCCATCGAGAAGCTGATCGGCGAAGATGTCCAGTGGCTGAACGGCGATCTTTCGGCTCTGCCGCCCGCTGACGAGAGCGGTGACGACAATCGCCCGTCCCGCCGTCGTGACCAGAAGGGCAAGGGCCGCGATCGGGATCGCAGCCGTGGAGGCCGCAACGCCCCGAGTCATAAATCTGATATCGACGTCGAGGATAATGACGTCGTAGCGATCGAAGCAGCACCAGCAAAGGCCGAAAGCGTGAAGAACGAGCGCAAGTCTGAGAACAACAATAACAGGTCCCATAACGGTTCTCGCAACAGCCACCGGCCCTTCCCCGCTGCCAATGACGATCATCGCGAGCGCCGCAACCGTTATCGCGATCAGGATGATGGCCCGACTCCGGTTGGCTTTGGCGACGATATTCCCGCTTTCATGCTCATCGTGGCGAACGCCAAGGCCTGATATATCCAGTTCAGATACGCAGCGAATCGGCCAGCCAGATGCTGCGTCCAACTTCGGGATCTGAAATATTGGGCAAGCCCGGCATCGATTTCCCAGGACTGGGAACCGGTCTCGCAATCTTGCGGGACGGCAAGCTATTGCTCTACCGACGCCTCAAGGCGCCGGAAGCCGGATGCTGGAGTATCGTCGGCGGCAAGGTGGATCATATGGAGCCGGCGGCCAGCGCCGCCGTTCGCGAAGCCGAAGAGGAAAGCGGCCTCTCCATCGGTGAAATCGATTATCTCTGCACTGAGGAAGTCATTGTCGCGGCCGATCGGCAGCACTGGATCTCCCTCATCTATATCTGCAGCGACTTTTCCGGCGAACCACGGCTGATGGAACCGGATAAGCTCTCCGATTTCGGCTGGTTTGGCCGAAACGAATTGCCGGCTCCGCTTTCCGAGTTCGCCAAGGCAACCATTGCCCATTTGAGCAAAGAAAACTTTCGCTGAGACCTACTTCTCCGAGCGAAGCGCGGCCTCATAGGCAAGCCGCACCCAACGCGCCATTTCATCCGGATCGTCGAACGCATCGTCGGGTATCGACCAATAGGGCATGTTGACGGCCTTGCCTTTCTTGCCCTCGTAAGCCCAGCGCCGAGCGCCTGCCGCTTCGAATTCGGAAGCACTGGTATCATCCGCCTTCAGAAGGATTTCGTCGCCCACTTCCAGCGCCAATATCCGCCCCATATGGTAGATGCCCTTGCCGCCGAACATCCGTTTGATGGTGATCGGCCCAAGCGACTGAAACATCTCCTCGATATCGATATTGTCCATTCCCTACCCCTTCAAAATCCCACCGGCCGCGACAACGGCCTCGGGCGTATCGACATCGAGATGTGCCGCCTCGCCGATCTCGACATCAATGACCGGGAGGCCCGATGTCTCGATGATATGCCTCGCCCCCACATCGCCTTCAAGTCGCATTACCGCGTTCAACACCGATCGTGGTAGGATAACCGGATTGCCACGCTTGCCGCCCGATACCGCCCGCACGATCGCCTGGCCGTTCGCTCCAAGGAAGGCTGATATCAAAGTTCTCAGATCGTTGCCGGTGAGTCCGGGCATATCGGCCAGCATAACAACTACGCCATCGGCCTTTTGAACCGCGCGCGTGCCGACGCCCGCGACCAGCGAGCTGGCCATACCGGAGGCATAATCCGGATTGAAGACAGGCTCGACCGCAAGCCCATGCAATGCTGCTTCAATGTCATCCCGACGATGCCCGGTGACCGCGACGACGTCGGATGCGCCACTGGCAAGGGCCGTTAAAGCCGAACGACGCACCAGCGGTATGCCATCGAATTCCGCTAGAAGCTTGTGCGCACCGCCCTCGCCCATGCGGCTCGCCTTTCCCGCAGCCAACAGGACGATGGCGACCGATATCTCCGACGCCGGCTTGGCGGCGATGTCGCGCGGTCGCGGTCGCGATTGTATTTCCATGAGCAATCCGCCAACGCCCATGCCGGTGATATCCTGCGGCGTCGGCCGTTCGCCGGCTAATATGCGATCCAGCACCCAGTCGAATCCATTCTCTTTCGGGCTGCGCGCGCATCCCGGCGCCCCCACGACATGAACATCGCCCACCCTTCCAAGCACCAGCAAATTCCCCGGGTCGACAGGCATCCCGACCTGAATGACCTCGCCGCCGGCAAGCCGGATCGCCTCTGGTATCACGTCGTCGGCATCGATGACGGCCGAAGCGCCGAATACGATCATAAGCTTCGGCAGTGGGTCCGACGCAGCAAGGCCGCGACGGATCGCATCGGCGACATCGGCTGCTCTATGGGCAACCCGCTCTTCCCGTTGCAGCACGCTGCCCGAAGGCTGCAGCCGCTGCGACAGTATTCGTGTCGTCTTATCCATGACCGAGGCTTTCAGCGACGGCAGCTCCGTAGCAACAAGCGAAACGGCATGCGGCATGAAGGGCTTGACTTCGAAAACCGGCATCCGCCGCAGAATTTCGACACCTGTGGCGATTTTGGCTCCGGAAACGGCGAGCGGAATGATCTTAATAGTCGCGACCATGTCGCCTGCTCGCACAGGTACATGGTCTGCAAGACAGGCAAGGGTGATCGCCGGGTCGAGACCGTTGATCCGATCGACTGCCATGCGATCCGCAACGAACAGACCGTCGACAGCACTGTAAACATTCACCCGTCCTGTTGCTGCCTTTGAGAAAGTCAGATGATCTGGGGCGATGGCCCGCGCCAGCTGCTCGGCCGCTTCGTTTTCCAAAAGGTCGCCCGGTTCGATGCGCGCGGCAATAATGTGCTCGATCCCGGCCGCAGCCAGTCGCTCGATGTCTTCGCCGGTGAGCTTATGCCCCTTGGAAAAGCTGCCGTCAGACAGTCGAACGGAATGCGCGAGAACCGCGCCCTCCGCCTCCGCCGTCGGGAACTCACCGAAGATCATGGCGCGACACCCTTTGGCGATGAGACATCTCGACCGCGAAGGGAGCCGATGATCTCGGCCAGAATGGCGACTGCGATCTCGGCTGGGCTTGCGGCACCAATGGGAAGCCCGATCGGCGCGTGGATCCGGGCAAGCTCCGCCTCATCCACACCCTCGCGCTTCAGACGTTCCAGGCGGCTGGTATGCGTCTTGCGGCTGCCGAGCGCGCCCACATAAAAACAGCCGGTTTTCAGCGCCTGAATAATCGGCTCGTCATCGATCTTGGGATCATGGGTCACGGCGACCAGCGCCATATAGCTGTCGAGCGGTCGCTCTTTTAGCGCATCGACTGGCCAGTCGGCGATCAGGTCGATGCCTTCGAAGCGCTCTGGCGTTGCGAAGGCAGTGCGGGGATCGATGATCGTCACGTCGAAATCCGCGAGGGCCGCCATTCGCGCCAGAACCTGGCTGATATGCACGGCACCGATGATGACGATGCGCGGCGGCGGCAGATGCACGTTGAAGAACAGGCTCTGTCCGTCCACCTCGAGAGCTGTTGACTTGCCCGAACGGAATGCCGATGCCGCGGCATCGGCGAGAGCGCCTTCCAGCACATCACCTTCAACGATGAGCCGATCCGGGCCTCCGGAGAGATCGGTGACAAGGATCGCCGCATGCCGCCTGCGCCGCATTTCGTTCAGCCGCGCCAGTATCTGCCGGTCCATCAGGCGAGCCTTTCGACATAGACGCGGATGCGGCCGCCGCAGGAGAGGCCGACCCGCCACGCGGTCTCATCGGCGACGCCGAATTCCAGCATACGCGACTTGCCGGTCTCGATGACATCAAGCGCCTCGGTGATGACAGCGCCTTCGACGCAGCCGCCGGAAACCGACCCATGAAAATTGCCTTCACCGTCGATAACCAGATGACTACCGGACGGGCGTGGCGCCGAACCCCAGGTATCGACAACGGTCGCCATGGCCACATTGCGGCCTGCCGACACCCATTCCTCCGCAATCACAAGCGGATCCAGACTTTCGGATATATCTGACATCTGAGCCTCATTGCTTGCCGAGAAACCGCCTGGGATCATAATTATCCGCGCGGCCGGCGGTGAGAGCCGATACGAGATCGGCTAGAGATAATAGATTGTGAACGGGACGGAATTCGTCAACATGGGGGAGCATTGCTTTTACGCCGCGGGCGCGCGCCTCAAACCCTTCGAAGCGCAACAGTGGATTGAGCCAAATCAACCGCCGGCAGGAGCGGTGCAGGCGATCCATCTCTTCGCTTAGCAATTCCACGCCTTCGCGCTCCAGCCCGTCGGTGATCAAGAGTACGATCGCGCCCTGTCCCAACACCCGGCGCGCCCATAGTCTATTGAACTCTTTCAGCGTCTCGCCGATCCGCGTTCCACCCGACCAGTCGCGCACCGCCACCGCGCATTCGTCCAGCGCCTGATCCGGGTCCTTGTGGCGCATCGCTCTGGTGACATTGGTCAGGCGCGTTCCGAACAGAAACGTATGCACGCGTCGCCGCCGTTCGGTCAGCACATGCAGGAAATGCAGGAAGATACGCGTGTACTGACTCATCGAACCGGAGATATCGGCGAGCACGACCAGCGGCGGCTGAATTTCCCTAGGCCGTCGAAATCGCGGCAGGATCAACGCTCCACCTGTCCGCAGAGCCGCGCGCATTGTTGCGCGCGGATCGACCTTAGCCGCCGTGCGTGACGATGCGAAACGGCGTGTGCGCACGCGGTCCAGCGGCAATTGCAGCTTCCCCAGCTCCTTCTTGGCAACGGTAATCTCCGCGGCCGACATCTGCGCGAAATCCAGATGGCGCAGAACCTCGCTGCCGGAGCTGGTAAATCGCGAATCTATCTCGATATCGGGAGTCTCGCGCTGCGGGCTCCGGTCAGTCCGATCGCTCAATAACGCATCGCTTACCCTGCTCTCGCCCGGCTTCGGCTTTTCCTTCTCTCGATTGTCAGGCGCGACCGGCGACATCATCGCGATCATTTTCGCAACGAGATCGCGCGAGCGCCAGAACAGCCGGAACGCCTCGCCGAAGACGGCAAGATCCTCATGCCGCTTGACGAAGACGGAACAGAGGGCAGCATGAAATTCCTCGCGCGAACCGATCCCGATGGCCTCGACCGCTTCTATGGCGTCAGCAATCGCCCCAGGACCGATCTTCAGGCCGGCCTTGCGGAGCACCCGACCGAATAGCACGATATTGTCAGCGAGGCGCCCATCACCGGGCGGTGACGGCGCAACGACGATGCCATCCTGCGCACCCGGCTCCATGGCTCATCCTGCCGCCAGCAGTTCGGATTTGACTTCGTCCAACACACGCTTGCCTTCGGCGCCCTGAATACGGGCGATATCATCCTGATATTTCAGCATGGTGCCGAGCGTATCCGAAACCGTCTCCGGATCGAGAGCCAGCCGATCGAGTTCCGTTAAAGCGGTCGCCCAGTCGATCGTCTCAGCAACGCCTGGATTCTTGAAGAGGTCGAGCGTACGCAGCTTCTGGACGTAGGCGACAATTTGGCGCGACAGCGCTTCGTTGCAGCCCGGCACCTTGCGGCGGATGATTTCAAGCTCCTGCTCAGCCTCAGGATAATCGACCCAATGATAGAGACAGCGCCGCTTTAGAGCGTCATGAACTTCGCGCGTGCGGTTGGTGGTGATGATGACGATCGGAGGCTCCGCCGCGCGGATCGTGCCAAGCTCCGGCACCGTCACCTGAAAATCGGACAGCACTTCCAGCAGGAATGCTTCGAAAGCCTCGTCGGTGCGATCCAGTTCGTCGATCAGGAAGACAGGTGCACGCCCGCCGACACCGGACAGGGCCTGCAGCACAGGCCGGCGGATCAGATAGCGTTCGGAAAAGATATCGGCCTCGATACGGTCGCGGTCGGTGAGGCCGGATGCTTCCGCGAGGCGGATTTCCAGCATCTGTGCCGGATAGTTCCATTCGTAGACGGCCGAGGAAACATCCAGACCTTCATAGCATTGGAGGCGGATCAGCGGCCGGTCGAGCGCCTTCGCCAAGACTTTGGCGATCTCTGTCTTGCCGACACCAGCCTCGCCCTCGAGAAAGAGCGGCCGCTTCATTTTCAATGCAAGAAACAGAACGGTGCCGAGCGCGCGTCCGGCCAGATAGTCATGGGCACCGAGCAACGCCATCGTCTCATCGATCGAACCCGGCAACGAAGGTAAAATCTGATCCGCCATGATAACTCCCTTGCAGGGGTTATAGCGCGTGATAGCCCCGGTTCATATAGAGCAATGCCGGCTTTGGTTCGCTGTAGCGTATGGCCATCACTTCGCCAAAGATGACGTTGTGCGTCGAGGCCTCCTTGATCTCGATCACGCGGCAATCGAAGGCGGCAAGAGCATCGGCAAGCACGGGCGCCCCCGTCGCCAGCGTCTCGAACTTGCCGGTAGCGAAGCGTTCGTCGACGGTCAGCTGTGTCTTGCCGGAAAAGGCATCGGCCAAGGCTTGGTGATCCGCGCCGAGCGAATTCAGGGCGAAGATGCCGCTTTTAAAAAAGATTTCGTTCTTGGCGTTGCTGTTGTTGAGGCAGATCAGAACCGTCGCCGGGCTATCCGAGACCGAACACGCGGCTGTGATCGTCACGCCGCGCCGCTCCGCGCCGAGCGCCGTCGTCACCAGCTGCACATGCCCCGCATAGCGGCTCATGGCATCGCGATAAAGCGCCGGGTCCATACGTTGCCTGTCTAGCACCACCGTCTCCTTTATTGAGTCGTGCTTGCTTATCATTGAATATGACGGTCAGGTGTTAGCTTTTCTACAAGAGGATTAGTGAAAACAGAGCGATTTTGCTGCTTTTTCTTTGACGATGCCCTGCAGACGGATAAATAGGGCAGGAAAATTGTCTGGGATACTCCATCGATGAACGTTCTGCGTTGCCTTCCGCTCCTGCTTGCGCTGCTTTCGGCAGCCGGCAGCAGCTATGCCGCAGGGATTCACATTGGCGTAGTGGCCCCGCAGGACGGTAATTTCGCCACGCTAGGCGCACAAATCATCGCCGGCGCCAATTTCCAGATCCAAACCCAAAAGGATGCGGCGACTGTCGTCAACGAGCCCTGCACGGAGGATGGCGGCCGAGCTGCCGCTGAAGCGCTGGTGGCCGCCAAAGCACAGGTCGCAATCGGCTTTCTCTGCACGGAGACCCTCGAGGGCGCGCTGCCGCGCCTCAAGGATGCCGGCATTCCCGTCATCACCGTTTCGGTGCGCTCCCGCATCCTCATGGAAGACGCGCTGAAGAATAGCTGGCCGCTCTTTCGCCTCGCGCCGGTCGATAGCGCCGAGGCGGCCGTAGCGATCGATACCATCTTGAAAAACTGGGCCGCAGAACCGATGGCGCTGATCGATGACGGCACGATACACGGCCGCGAACTGGTCGGCGCTATCCGCAACGCACTGGAGGAAAAGGGGCTGAAGCCTGTTTTCACCGATACGTACCGTCCCGGCCAGGATCAACAGATCGCCCTCGTGCGACGACTGAAGAAGGCAGGCGCAACACGCGTCTTCGTCGGCGGCGACCGCGGCGATGTCGCCGTGATTGCCCGCGACGCCAAGAGCGAGAACATCCCGCTGGTCCTGATGGGCGGTGATGCCATGCGCGCCGCAGATCAGCCCATTCCCTTGCTCGAAGGTGTACAGACAATCGCGCTACCCGACTATGCCAGTCTGCCGGTAGCCCAGCCCACTGTACAGGCGATGCGCGCGGGCGGTATCGAACCTGACGGATATACCCTGCCGGCCGCAGCGGCGGCTCAGATCGCCAGCCAGGCAGCCGACAGCGCCAAGGCGGAGAATAAGCCCATCGCCGAAAAGCTCGTCGGAACGGTTTTCCAAACAACGATCGGCCCGATCTCGTTCGGACAGAAGCACGAATTGACCGAAAATCCCTATCGCCTGCTGGAATGGCGCGGCAATGCCTTCGTGCCGGTGATGCCCTTGAACTGAGACAAGCCGTTCTGGCGGTTGTTTGCCCGCGATAGCGGTGGTAATCCAGGCGCGAAATAACCAGTTGGAGCTCAGCTACCCATGACCTTGCCGATCCGTATTGCCCCTTCCATTCTCGCCGCCGACTTCGCCAAGCTCGGGCAGGAAGTCAAGGATGTGACCGAAGCCGGTGCCGACTGGATCCATCTCGACGTCATGGACGGCCATTTTGTGCCGAACATCTCCTTTGGCGCCGATGTCATCAAGGCACTGCGCCCCTATACGACCGCGACCTTCGACTGCCACCTGATGATTTCGCCGGCCGATCCCTATCTGGAAGCCTTCGCCAAGGCCGGCTGCGACCGCATCACCGTTCATGCCGAAGCCGGCGTGCATCTGCATCGTTCGCTGCAGACGATCCGCCATCTCGGCAAGAAGGTCGGCGTCACCCTCAACCCGGCAACGCCACTTTCCGTGCTGGAAAACGTGCTCGATGATATCGACCTGATTTTGATCATGTCGGTCAATCCGGGCTTCGGTGGCCAGAAGTTCATTCCGGCCATGGCTGATAAAATCCGCAATGCCAAGTCCCTGATCGGTGACCGCTCGATCGAACTGGAAGTCGATGGCGGCGTCTCCGTCGAGACTGCTCCGCTCATCGCGGCGTCCGGCGCCAATGTCCTCGTTGCCGGTTCGGCGATCTTCAAGGGTGAATCGGTCGACGCCTATCGTCAGACGGTCGGCGATCTCCGGGCCGCCGCCGAACGAGGCCGCGTTGGATCAAACTAATCCGACCGATGTCATTATCGCGACGGGCCGAACACGGACCGTCGCCTCGCATTGCCTGGAAATTTTCGCCGGCGCAATCGGCTGGGGCGCGGCCATGGTCGTCTCGGTACTTGCCGCTCTATATTTGCGCAACGGCCTCCTGACCAACCATTTCTCCGCCCTGACGTTCATCTATTTCTTCGGCGCTGCCCTCTCCTGGCCAGCTCTCATACCGCTTATCCGACGCTTTACGCGCCGGCGGCCCACCGGCGCGCGCTTTGCCGCCTTCTTTCTGGCCCTCTCCATCGGCACTGTGGCCATGACGGCCTTCCTCTTCGCCATGGACTATCGCTGGTTCTATTCGCGCTGGCATGCGCCATTCGGTTCGCTTATCTGGATATTCCAGTTCCTGTTCACCAGCGCCAGCGCCGTCTACCAGTTCGCCGTCCTCGGCCTTACCCTGTTTTTGCCGTTCGGCCTGCTATGCCTGATCGTTGTTTCGGCATATCTTGCGCGCCAGGGAGATTGAGGCGCTGAAACATTGTGCCCATGAAACATTGTGATTGCCGCCCGTCTTTGTTATGGGGGCGCCGAGTTTTCCTTTTCCGTCAGCCAAGAAAGCCTTGAGCCTATGATCCCGCGCTACTCCCGACCGGAAATGGTCGCCATCTGGTCTCCCGAAACCAAGTTCCGTATCTGGTTCGAGATCGAGGCCCATGCCTGTGACGCGCTGGCCGCGCTCGGCGTCATTCCGAAGTCTGCAGCGGATACGATCTGGGAAAAGGGTGGCAAGGCCACTTTCGACGTCGCACGCATCGACGAGATCGAGGCCGTCACCAAGCACGATGTCATCGCCTTCCTGACGCATCTGGCCGAAATCGTCGGACCGGACGCTCGCTTCGTGCATCAGGGCATGACCTCCTCGGACGTGCTCGATACCTGCTTCAATGTTCAACTCGTGCGCGCCAGCGACCTGCTCATCGCCGATATCGACAAGTTGCTCGAAGCCCTGAAGCGCCGCGCCTTCGAGCATAAGGACACCGTCACCATCGGCCGTTCGCATGGCATCCACGCCGAGCCCACCACGTTCGGCGTCAAGCTGGCCCTTGCCTATGCCGAATTCGAGCGTTGCAAGCAGCGCCTGATCGCGGCTCGCGAGGAAGTCGCCACCTGCGCCATCTCCGGCGCCGTCGGCACCTTCGCCAACATCGATCCCCGCGTCGAGGAGCATGTCGCAGCCGCCCTCGGCCTGAAGCCGGAACCGGTCTCCACCCAGGTCATCCCGCGCGATCGCCATGCGATGTTCTTCGCCACGCTTGGTGTCGTCGCTTCCTCGATCGAGCGTCTCGCCACCGAAATCCGCCATCTGCAGCGCACCGAAGTTCTGGAAGCAGAAGAATATTTCTCGCCGGGCCAGAAGGGTTCGTCGGCCATGCCGCATAAGCGCAATCCGGTGCTGACGGAAAACCTGACGGGCCTCGCCCGTATGGTCCGCTCATATTCCATTCCGGCGATGGAGAACGTCGCCCTTTGGCACGAGCGCGATATCTCGCACTCCTCCGTCGAACGCATGATCGGCCCTGACGCGACCGTCACGCTCGATTTCGCGCTGGCCCGCATCACCAGCGTCATCGACAAGCTTCTCGTCTACCCGGACAATATGATGAAGAATTTGAACAAGTTCCGCGGGCTTGTTCATTCACAGCGCGTGCTGCTGGCACTGACCCAGGCCGGCGTCTCCCGCGAGGATTCCTATCGCCTCGTCCAGCGCAACGCCATGAAGGTTTGGGAAGAAGGCAAGGACTTCCTTGAGGAGCTGCTGGCCGATCAGGAAGTGCGCGCCGCCCTTTCGGAAGCAGATATCCGCGAAAAATTCGACCTTGGCTATCATACCAAGCATGTCGACACGATCTTCAAGCGGGTTTTCGGCTAGGGTTTCCCGTCTCTGATTTTGCTTTACTTGGGGCGGTGCGGTTAACGCGCCGCCTCTTTCTTTTATTGGTGGATTCGGTGGCGATAACGCGATCATCCTCGACACTCTCGCCAGCCGTGCCTTGATGCTGTCCATGGTCGCGCTTTGCCGCCTTTTCGACCAGCCGGTCGAGGTGTTTCAGATCCTCTTCATCAAGATTCTCGATTCCGATAAAGCGGTTCTCGGCCGCGCTCGTCAGGATCAGTTCGTTGAGCTTGGCCTGAATGGCACGCGTATCGCGCGTCTGCGCGTTCTGAAGCAGAAAAACCATCAGGAAGGTGACGATCGTCGTGCTGGTGTTGATGACCAGTTGCCACGTGTCGGAATAACCGAAGATCGGCCCGGTGGCTCCCCAAACAACCACCGAAAGCAGCGCCAGCACGAAAATGACCGGCTTGCCAGTCCATTCCGAAACCACGACTGCGAAACGGGTGAAAATATGGGTAAGCCACGCCATGATCCGCATCTCCTTGTGACGCGGATCAACGTCAAAAACCGCGCCGCGGTTCCAACAATAGCGGCCTGCCGCCTGAGCCTGTCGTCCTAACCTTCAGCTACGATCAGCTTGCGGTAGAGATGCCAGGAGGCATGGCCTAGGATCGGCATGACGACTGCCAGCCCGGCAAAGATCGGGATGGTGCCGACAACGAGCAGCGCCGCGACGATCAGCCCCCAGACCGCGATCGGCACCGGATTGGTCAGCGTCGCCCGGATACTCGCGTCGATCGCGGCGACGACACCGACGTCACGATCCAGCAGCAGCTGGAACGTAACGACGGTCGTCGCCAGGGCCACGAGCGCAAAGACGAAGCCGATCAAATCGCCCCAAAGCATCATCGCCATGCCTTCCCGGGTCGTCAGCACGCTCGAGACGAAAGATAAAAGCGTCGGAGGGACACCATCGCCAAAGTAGATGAAATAGATATTCCGCGCCACGAAGAGCCAGACAATGAACAGGCCGAACAGCATGAGGCCGGCAACGATGATCGACGGCAAGGCCGACGAGAAGCGCACGTCGAACGCATGGCTCCATGACGTATCCAGCCCCTTTTCCCGCCGCCTACTGATCTCGTAGAGACCGATTGCAGCCAAAGGCCCCAGCAGAGCGAAGCCGGACATCAGCGGAAACAGCAATGGCAGTAGATTCTGGTCGGTGCTCCAGATCGCCAGCGCGATGCCTGCAATCGGATACAGCAGGCACAGGAAGACATAATGCGATGGCTTTTCGCTGAAATCGTCCAGCCCCATCTTCAGGGCATCGACGAGGTCGGCGATAGCGATCTTACGGATGGCGGGGCGCGTGAAAGTGTGGTCTGCTCCAGCCATGACGTGAAAGGCCGTCATAATGCTTCTCCTCCTCAACCGTGGTGCTCGGCTGGCGGTACGAGATGGCGGCAAACGGGGCGCCGACATCGTCATTCGCTACCGGCAGCAGCAATCCTATCAAATTTTGCCGCAATTGTCGCCTTTTCCCTTGACAGTTGGGCTCCCCTTTTCCAAATCGGCGAAATCATGAAAGCCTCCGACGCAAACATTCTCATCATCCCCGGCTATACGAATTCCGGCCCCGACCACTGGCAGACGCGCTGGGAGCAGAAGCTCTCGACCGCACGGCGCGTGGAACAGGCGGAATGGTCGAAGCCTGTGCGCGACGATTGGGTGGCCCGCATTGCTGAAGAAGTGAATGCCTCGGACAAGCCCGTGGTCCTGGTCGCGCATTCGCTCGGCGTTCCCTCGGTGATCCATGCGATACCGCATTTCCGCAACAAGGTCGCCGGCGCCTTTCTGGTCGCGCCTCCGGATGTCGCCAACCCCGGCATTCGGCCAAAGCATCTGATGACCTTCGGTCCCTACCCGCGCGATCCCCTGCCGTTCCCGTCCATCACTATCGCCAGCCGCAACGATCCTTTCGGCACCTATGAGCATGCCGATGATATTGCCAACAGCTGGGGCTCGCTGCTGATCGATGCCGGCGAATCGGGCCATATCAATACCGAATCCGGTCATGGTCCCTGGCCGGAGGGCACTATGGTCTTTTCGAAGTTTCTCAGCCAGCTGAAGCCGTAGTATTATTCATAAACGATGATGGATGGAGGTATGCCTCGCCTCACCAGCCTGTGAAGTACCTGGCACCTTCATTCCATCGACAGATAAAAGCCTGTAAAACAGGTCATGACTGGACCCGAATCTGGCATTGGCACCCCGCCAAGGCCGGAATTCCGAGGAAGGAGGCGCAGGCGGATTGTGAATTCGCTTCTTATCCGTTATGGGGACGCCCACATACGATCCACTTGCGCTGTCCCATGAGCGCCAAAGACAGAGAACAATACCAATGAACCGTCGCCGCCGTATTTACGAGGGCAAGGCCAAGATCCTATACGAGGGACCTGAGCCGGGCACGCTGATCCAGTTCTTCAAGGACGACGCCACCGCCTTCAACAAGAAGAAGCACGAAGTCATCGATGGCAAGGGCGTTCTGAACAATCGCATCTGCGAGTATATCTTCAGCCATCTGAACAAGATCGGCATTCCCACCCATTTCATCCGCCGCCTCAACATGCGCGAGCAGCTGATCAAGGAAGTGGAGATGATTCCGCTTGAGATCGTCGTGCGCAACGTTGCCGCCGGCTCGCTCGCCAAGCGCCTCGGCATCGAGGAAGGCGTGGTTCTGCCGCGTTCGATCATCGAGTTTTATTACAAGTCCGACGCGCTCGAAGACCCTATGGTTTCCGAAGAGCATATCACCGCCTTCGGCTGGGCCAATCCGGCCGAGCTGGACGACATCATGGCGCTCGCCATCCGAGTCAACGACTTCATGACTGGCCTCTTCCTCGGCGTCGGCATCCAACTCGTCGATTTCAAGATCGAATGCGGCCGCCTGTTCGAAGGCGACATGATGCGCATCATCCTCGCCGACGAAATCTCGCCGGACTCTTGCCGTCTCTGGGATATCGAAACCCGGGAAAAGATGGACAAGGACCGCTTCCGTCGCGACATGGGTGGCCTGCTCGAAGCCTATTCCGAAGTGGCTCGCCGCCTCGGCATCATCAATGAAAACGAACCCGTGCGCGGCACGGGCCCGGTTCTCGTCAAGTAAGTTCAGAAAGGACAATCGTGATCAAGGCTCGTGTAACCGTCACGCTGAAGAACGGCGTTCTCGATCCGCAAGGCAAGGCAATCGAAGGCGCGCTCGGCGCACTCGGCTTTGACGGCGTCCATCAGGTCCGCCAGGGCAAGGTCTTCGATCTCGAGCTTGAAGGCACCGACAAGAACAAGGCAGAAGCCGATCTCAAGGCCATGTGCGAAAAGCTTCTCGCCAATACGGTCATCGAGAACTTCAGCATTTCGATCGACTGATTGTCCTCTTTCGCGAGCCCTCCTTCCTTTGTCTCAGGCAATAGAGTATGGCTCTGAAAGCGCTTTCAGCGATCATCCCTAGCCTCTTGCGGGACCAGCACCATGAAATCAGCAGTCGTCCAACTCCCCGGCCTCAATCGCGATCGCGACATGATCGCGGCGCTGACCAAGATTTCCGGCCACGCGCCCGTAACGGTCTGGCAGACGGAGACCGAGATCCCGGATGTCGACCTGATCGTCATTCCCGGCGGCTTCTCTTATGGCGATTATCTGCGCTGCGGCGCGATCGCTGCCCGCATGCCGATCATGCAAGCAATCAAGGACAAGGCCGACCAGGGCGTGAAGGTCTTGGGCGTTTGCAACGGTTTCCAAATCTTGCTCGAAGCCGGCATGCTGCCGGGCGCATTGATGCGCAACGCCTCGCTGAAATTCGTCTGCCGTGAAGTGAAATTGGAAGTCGTCAATGCCGAGACGGACTTCACGACTGCCTATGCCAAGGGCCAAATCATCCGCAGCCCGGTCGCCCATCACGACGGCAACTATTTTGCCGATGCCGAGACGCTGAAGGCGATCGAAGGCAATGGCCAGGTGGTCTTCCGCTATGCCGAAGGTACCAACCCGAACGGTTCCGTCAACGACATTGCCGGCGTGATCAATACCAAGGGCAATGTGCTGGGCATGATGCCGCATCCGGAAAACCTGATTGAGGCGGCCCATGGCGGCAGCGATGGGCGCGGTCTGTTCGCATCCGCACTCGGCGTGATCGCGGCCTGATAGACCAGTCCGCTATTAGAACCATAAAATCGGCGTTTTAGGATCGAACAGCAGAGCACTGGAATGCGACCCTGCAGACCAGCCCTAAATCGCCTCATTGGAAAGAAATTGATGCGCCCTCGCCTCCTGACAGGACTTTATTCCGCTGCCGCCATCGCGATGCTTGGGCTGTTGGTTACCTCTTGCGGCCCGCGCCCGCCGGCCATCACGGCGACCGATCACAGCGCCTTGTCGACGATGGAGCGCGTCATGCTCAATGCCAGCGCCTGCTGGTTCAAATCCTCGGACCCGGCCTTTGCCGGTTATCAACTCTCTCCGGAGCTCAATTCCTACACCGGTCGCCCGCGCATCCTCGTGGTCGACAAGAAACATCCCACCGGCCGGCCGTCGCTCGTTGTGCAGGCGGAAGGCAATCCTGCGCAGTTACAGGCCTTCGGTCCGATGATGTCAGGCGCTTCCGGCGGCCGCATTACGGGCGACGTCAATCGCTGGGCTGGTGGCACCAAGGGTTGCCAATAACCGTTTCTCCGTCGCGGTTCTGTTGCCAGCGAACAGGCTCGCGCAACTTAAAAGAAGCCCGCCTTTAGGGTTTCCTAATCCACGCTTCGAACGCTTTCGGTTCGACATTGCCGCCGCAGAGAACGGTTGCCACGGTCTTGCCGGCGAAACGCTGTGGATTCTCAAGAATGGCGGCAACGCCAAGGGCGGCGGCAGGCTCCACGATAAGTCCGGAATGCAGATATAGGAGTCGCATTCCCTCCTTGATGGTATCCTCACCGACCAAAAGAGCGTCGTCGGCGACGACCAATAGATCATCAAGAACTTCCGGGATCACATAGCGCCCGGCCACACCGTCGGCAATGGTGTTCGGCGTGCCCGCTTCCACGATCCGCCCGGCCTTGAAGGAAAGAGTCATAGCCGGTGCATTTCGGGGCTGGACTGTGATGATCTCCACATTCGGCCGCCGGCACTTCAGAGCATAGCCGATACCCGTCGCCATTGCCCCGGCCCCTAGAGAAACCAAGACGGTGTCCAGCGCTTGGGGAAATTCGGAAAGCTCGAGCCCGATTGTCGCGGCACCTTCACAAGTATCGAGATTCTTGCTGTCCTCCACGAGGAAGGCACCCGTTTCCTCGGCGAGATCGGAGGCTGCCTGCAGCGCGGCTTCGATTTCCCCTTCGACCAACACCACTCTTGCTCCGAATAGCCGCATCTTTTCGACTTTGATGGCATTGGCAGCGACGGACGCCGTAACCATGACATCAAAGTTTCTCAGCCGGCCGCCATAGGCAAGTGCCTGGCCCAGATTGCCCGCGCTGGCACAGACAACCGATTTCTTGTCACCCTGTGACTGGAGTCTCGCCAAAACCATCTCAGTGCCACGCCCCTTGAAGCAGCGCACAGGATTCATCGTTTCGATCTTCAGAACGACCCGGCAACCCAGCGCCCGGCTCAAACTTTCACAGACATATTGTGGTGTATGGCGAAAGACCTTGTGTATGGTCGTGGCAGCGGCTTCGATCCGATCGATATCCAAGCGCATATGAGCCTCCATCGCATTTCTCAGTGAGGCCCAGGCGGTCGGCATTCAGGGCTGCGTTCCACGATGGTTCTCCATCACAATCCGCCAGTCGCGCAGCCACTGCAAACTCGTTCACAAGCTAGGCAATGTCAAGGATTTGAAATGGGCCGGATAAGAGGCACATTGGCCTGATATGCGGCTCAGCCCACTCAATCCCAGAAGAATGACTTACTGACTTCCTTTGCCGCCTCGCGACGCGTCAGGCCGATGTCGTGTAACTGATCATCGGTCAGATCTCTTAAAACACGCCGTCCCTCGCGCTTCTCCAGCCAATCCCAATAGGACGTCCAGAGCCGGCGCAACATATGCGGCCTTGGCTGCGCCGCTCTAGTTCCCACGCGCGCCGCGCAGGGGTCTCCCGCTTCGGTCGAACAGATTGTAGCCATTGTACTCATCTTCATTTCCACATGATGGTGACAATTTCGATGCATCGAGCCAAACGATGCAAATTGACTCATACTCTTGACTCGATGACAGGGACAATCTAGGAAATTGTCATTATGACAAATTGGCTTCCTGACATTTCCAGCGGAACCGGCCCGGTTTACATCCGCGTCGCTGACAGCATCGAGAATGCGATCACGCATGGCGTCTTGCCGCCAGGCACGAAGCTGCCGCCGCAGCGCAACCTTGCCTATGATATCGGCGTGACTATCGGCACGGTGAGCAGGGCCTATGCCCTTGTGCATGAACGCGGCCTCGTGGCCGGCGAAGTCGGCCGCGGCACCTATGTTCTGGAGCGCTCGAATGGCAAACAGATCGAACCCGTCGATCCGATCACCCAGGCACTTGCCGGCACGCGCGGCCTGAATACGCCCGATGCCAAGATCCGCTTCGACACGACAGCCGCTCCCGATATCGGCCAGGGCACGATCATCGGCAAGCTTTTCGCCGACATCAGCAGCGAGCATCAATCCGAGATCTCTTCCTATTCAAGGAACTTCCCGGCAAACTGGTTTGAGGCCGGGCAGATCTGGCTCGCCCGCAACGGCTGGCAGCCAGCAATCGAGACGGTCGTGCCGACGCTCGGCGCCCATGCCGCCGCCATAGCAGTCATTTCGGCCGTCACCTCGCCGGGCGACAAGATCGTCTTCGAGAACCTCACCTATACGCAGATAAGCCGCGCCGCCCGCCTACTCGGACGCCGCTCGATTTTGGTGGATTCGGACGAGCATGGGATGATCCCGGAGGATTTCGAACGTCTCTGCCAGCAGCAGCATCCGCGCCTCGCCTTCCTGATGCCCACGGCTCATAATCCCACGCTGGTGACAATGCCGGAGGCAAGACGCCGGGCGATTGCAGCCATCGCCCGCCGCCACAGCGTATGGCTGATTGAAGACGACCTCTACGGCGGCATGACCGGCGATCAGAACCCGCTGATGGCCGCCATCGCGCCGGAGCGCACCTTCGTGGTCAGCAGCCTGTCGAAATCGGTGACAGCCGGCGTGCGCGGCGGCTGGGTCGCCTGCCCGCCGCATTTCGCCCAGCGCATCAAAGTCACGCACAAGATGACGACCGGCGGCCTGCCTTTCATATTGGCCGAAACCTGTGCCCGACTCGTATTGGGCGGTCATGCCCTGGAACTTCGCCGCAAATCCGTCGAAGAGATCAAGGCCCGTGAGCAATTGGCGCGCGAGGCATTATCGGGCTTCGAGTTCCATTCGCATCCGCATCTGCCGTTTCTATGGCTGAAGCTGCCGGAACCCTGGCTTTCGGGTACCTTCAAGAATGCAGCGCTCTCCGAAGGAGTGCTCATTGATGATGAGGATGAATTCAAGGCCGCCCGAATCGACAGGGTCTATCACCGTGTTCGCATCGCCTTTTCGTCGCCCCCACAGCGAAAAGATGTTGCGGCAGGGTTCATGACATTACGCAGGTTGTTGGAAAACGGCTCATCCGGTTACGATAGTCACATTTAAGCAAGCCTTATCAATTTATCGGCAGACATATTGGGTAAATGCGCTTTTGTCGCCTCGACACTTAGCACGCTACCATTCTATCAATATAAAGTGAGGATTCGCCCGCTACACCAGGGGGAGCGCATGGCTATTACAAGCTTTTTGAGCAAGCGTTTAGTTTTGAGTTTTCTGACAGTCGGTTCGGTATTCATCGCAGGTCAATCGATCGCAATCGCCGCCGATACGGTGACGGCGGCTCCCGCCCCTCAAGTCAAGATCTTCGACGAACTTCGTTTCGGTGCCAGCGGCTCCATCCAGAGCGGCAATGAGCATGAAAGCGGTGTCTTCCCGGATGTTCAGGTCCTCTTCAATCCGTTCGGCTACAATCCAACCGCCGACTGGAAGGATCAGTTGACCCATCCGCGTATTCACGTCGGCACATCGATCGGCACGTCAGGCTCTGCAACGCAGGTCTATGGCGGCCTTTCCTGGACGCTTACGCATAGCAACGGCATCTTCACCGAACTCGGCTTCGGCGGCACGGTGCACACGGGCAACCTCGACGACTGGCGAGAGCACGGCCCGATGCTCGGCTGTCGCTTGCTCTTCCATGAATATGCCGGCCTCGGCTACAATTTCGACAACCACTGGAACGTGATGGCGCAGATCGCGCATTCGTCGCATGCCAATCTTTGTGACGGGCCTAACGGCGGCATGACGCGCGCCGGCATAATGGTCGGCTATAAATTCTGACCTTGCTGAGCGGCCGCCAATGGCCGCGCGCTTGATTTTCGCTATATCCATACCGGCGTGTTGTGAACGCCGGTGATTTTCCTGTCGCACGACAGGGAGAGTTGCGCTAAAGAGACCCCGATCCCTGACCGGTCTTCAAATCCTTTACAGGCAAGGACACTCGAGCGCCCATGACCATTTCCAATACGATCCAGATCACCCCCGAACTGATTGCCGCCCACGGCCTCAAGCCGGATGAATATCAGCGCATTCTGGATCTGATCGGCCGCGAGCCTACGTTCACCGAACTCGGCATATTTTCGGCCATGTGGAACGAGCACTGCTCCTACAAATCCTCCAAGAAGTGGCTCCGCACTCTGCCGACCAAGGGACCGCGCGTTATCCAGGGCCCGGGCGAGAATGCCGGCGTCGTCGATATCGACGATGGCGACTGTGTCGTCTTCAAGATGGAAAGCCACAATCACCCCTCCTATATCGAACCCTATCAAGGCGCTGCGACCGGCGTCGGCGGCATCCTGCGCGATGTCTTCACCATGGGTGCCCGCCCGATCGCTGCCATGAACGCCCTGCGCTTCGGTGAGCCGGATCATCCGAAGACCCGCCATCTCGTCTCCGGCGTCGTTGCCGGTGTGGGCGGTTATGGCAATTCCTTCGGTGTTCCCACGGTCGGCGGCGAAGTCGAATTCGATGCGCGTTATAACGGCAATATTTTGGTCAACGCCTTTGCTGCCGGCCTTGCCAAGTCCAATGCGATCTTCCTCTCGGAAGCCAAGGGCGTCGGCCTTCCGGTCGTCTATCTCGGCGCTAAGACCGGCCGTGACGGTGTCGGCGGCGCAACCATGGCGTCGGCCGAATTCGATGAATCGATCGAGGAAAAGCGTCCGACCGTTCAGGTCGGCGACCCCTTCACCGAAAAGTGCCTGCTCGAAGCCTGCCTGGAGCTGATGCAAACGGGCGCCGTCATCGCCATTCAGGATATGGGTGCGGCCGGCCTCACCTGCTCCGCCGTCGAAATGGGCGCCAAGGGCGACCTCGGCATCGAGCTCGATCTCGACAAGGTGCCTGTGCGCGAAGAGCGAATGACGGCCTATGAAATGATGCTGTCGGAAAGCCAGGAGCGCATGCTCATGGTGCTGCAGCCGGAAAAGGAAGCCATCGCAAAGGCGATCTTCGTCAAATGGGGCTTGGATTTCGCTATTGTTGGCAAGACGACCGACGACCTGCGTTTCCGTGTCATCCATCAGGGCGAGGAAGTCGCCAACCTGCCGATCAAGGATCTCGGCGACCAGGCTCCGGAATATGACCGTCCGTGGCGGGAATCCGACAAGCGCGCCGCACTCCCCGCCGATCTCGTGGCTGCGCCGGAAGGCTACGGTAAGACCCTACTGAAGCTGGTCGGCTCCGCCAACCAGTCCAGCCGCCGCTGGGTCTATGAGCAATACGATACGCTGATCCAGGGCAATTCGCTGCAGCTTCCTGGCGGCGATGCCGGCGTTGTTCGCGTCGAAGGTCATCCGACCAAGGCGCTCGCTTTCTCCTCGGATGTCACGCCGCGCTATGTCGAAGCCGATCCGTTCGAAGGCGGCAAGCAGGCAGTGGCGGAATGCTGGCGCAACATTACGGCAACCGGCGCCGAGCCGCTGGCCGCGACCGACAATCTGAACTTCGGCAATCCGGAAAAGCCCGAAATCATGGGCCAGTTCGTTGGCGCCATCAAAGGCATCGGCGAAGCCTGCCGCGCACTGGATTTCCCGATCGTCTCGGGCAATGTTTCGCTCTACAACGAAACCAATGGCGTCGCTATCCTGCCGACCCCGACCATCGCCGGCGTCGGTCTGCTGCCGGATTGGAAGGCCATGGCCCGCATCGGCTCCGCTTCGGAAGGTGACCACGTTCTGATGATCGGTGTCGACGGCAGCCATCTTGGTTCCTCGATCTATTTGCGCGATATCATCGGCTCGACGGATGGCCCTGCTCCGGAAGTCGATCTGTTCGCCGAACGCCGCAACGGCGATTTCGTGCGCTCTGCCATCCGCAACGGTCAGGTCACGGCCTGCCACGACATCTCCTCCGGTGGTCTGGCACTCGCTCTGGCGGAGATGGCAATGGCTTCAGGCAAGGGCCTGCGTATCGATCTCGGCGAATGCAAGACATTGCCGCATGCAGCCCTCTTTGGCGAGGATCAGGCCCGCTACGTCATCGCCGTTCCGGCCGATGTTGCCGATTTCGTCTGCATCAATGCGGAAAGCGCCGGCGTGCCCTTCCGCCGTCTCGGAACGGTCGGCGGCAATGCACTCATCGTCGATGGCCTGTTAACGCTACCGGTTGAACAGTTGCGCGAAGCGCATGAATCGTGGTTTCCTGCCTTCATGGATGGCGGCTCGCTTGCCGCTGCTGAATAAATCGAGGTACCCCTTATGCCCATGAACCCCGGCGATATCGAAGACATGATCAAGGCCGGCATTCCCGGCGCCAAGGTGACGATTCGCGACCTGGCCGGGGATGGCGATCACTATGCCGCCGAAGTTGTCGCGGAAGCCTTCCGCGGCAAGACTCGCGTGCAACAGCACCAGATGGTCTATGATGCCCTGAAGGGCAATATGGGCGGCGTACTGCACGCTCTTGCGCTGCAGACCTCAGCGCCCGATTGAGAGCGCCTGCGCCTCTTCGCCGGAGTTGAAGCTCAGCTCCGGCAATCTCTTTATTGAGAATTCAGCGAAATCCGCAGCCGGCAACGGACCGGCAGTCATCAGGGTGAAATCGAAGAAGGCCCTGAGATCGGGACCGAGCACATATTGCCGGTGAACCCGCAGAAAATCCCGTTTGATCTTCTTATAATGCCTTTCCGACAGCATCTGCTTGAAGCGCACGAAAAGGATCGAAGCCTGCCGGGCGTCCTCATGGCCGCAAACTGCGGCAACCCTAGCCTTGTAGAAATGGATCGCGTCCGTGAGACAATGAACGTCAAGCCAGAAGATTTCCTTGCAGCGAGCGATCAATCCCACGCGTGAGCGCAGCACATTGGCCGACCGCATGAGAGCACATTGCAGGATGGCACTGCCAAGGGTCGTAAATACTACGCGCTTTCCCTGCAGCAAATCCGGCTCACGCTCCAGCAGCAGACCGACCACGTGAGCTGCCACGGACGAACCCATGCTGTGCGACGAGATGACGAATTCTTCGACGTCAGGCTCATCCAAGGCTTGCCGGACATTCACGGCGCTGGCTTCCAGCCATTGCTCCGCGCCTATCCCGTTCAACTCCGCCATTGCCACCGCCATCTCCCAATCGGAAAAAAGATGCAGCGTATGCAGCTTTTCGGCTTGCGGCAGGAAAACATAGACGAAAAAGGCGACTGCGAGCGCGATGCTGCCGATATGGCTCCAGGCCGGCAGCCCGAAAAGGATTGGCGCAAAGGCGATCGACAGGCTGAGAATCAGCCCCACAAGCATCAGCAGAAACGGAAAGATAAAGAACAGGCCGAAGCGCCATGCGTGACGGAAGTAGCCCGTCATGCCACCCGAAGCGGCAACTTTTGCCGCGGCAAGATAGCCCTGCATCAGCCGCGTGAAGAATGGCCTGCCATTCAGCATGGCAACCAGATCGTTATGATCGACGATGTGAATGCGGCTTTGCGTATGCCAGTCCGCAGCCGTCGCCGTGACATCGAAATACGGTGCACGGCCGAAATTCTTTATTTCGTCTACGGACACGGTGAAATCCCAGGCGGCAGCGCTCTGCCGCGCAGAGCGCTCGTAACGAGCCCGATGTGCGGCAGCGTCCAGCGGCTCGAAGCCAGGGAAGTGGAGAACCACCCTCTTCTTTATAGGATTCATATTGCAGTCTGTCCCCGGCGCGCGCCAATAGCACTGTTAAAAATTGAAGGTGCCATGACCACGAACTACCGGCTTTTTCATGGCGAAGCAGTATAATTTGACGAAAGTAAAAATATTGAGATCAAGCATTTATCAGCGTGGACTTAGACAGAAATGAAGCTGCTCAAAAAATCTTCCCACCATCGTATCATGCTGTGACCACACAGAAATATCCTAGCATTCATGGCGGGGATATGGAGAAGCCTCGGCACACGAGTCTACCGGTGGAGCAATCATGATCTTTTGAGCGATAGGAGGCGCCACCCGCTGCTGCGTCGGGGCTGTCGAGGCGCGGTAGCCGAAAGCGATGCTCAATATAAGAACAATGGCACTTACTGTCACGGCGCTGTTCAGGATCGATGCTCTTGGCGTGCGCACGTGCTCGAAATATTCCCGCTCGCCTTCGCTGGTATCTTCAGAGCTGTAAAATTCCCGCTCTTCACCAACCTGCCCGTCTGAATAATGGTGGTGGCTCATAGTGTCCGCTCCCTCAAAATGCGACTGCAATGCTCACAAGGGACCGATACGCGCCAAATCGCATCAATCGACAGATTTTTACAAACATACCGATCGTTTGTAAATTAGATAGCAAACTAATATTAACGGTCCCTTGCCTCAAATTTATGTGTGTTGTTCAGGCAGGGAGTTGAAGGGTCATTTTCGAAACGCACTATTCAGAAAATCGCCTCAATGAAGCATTTTCGCTTGTGTCCGGGATCGTAAATCCGCAAGTCCATTCATGCGATGAAAAAGAAGATGCATATGTTTTGCGGCTGGAAATCTTGTCGGCTGCTTGCTATTTAAGGGACAGATGTAACGCTGCGGACCTTGACCCCGCATGTGAAAGGAACTGGACAATGAGCGGCATTCACGAATTCATCGACAATGAAGTTAAGAACAACGACGTCGTTCTTTTCATGAAAGGCACGCCCCAGTTTCCGCAGTGTGGCTTCTCCGGCCAGGTGGTCCAGATTCTCGATTATATTGGCGTCGACTATAAGGGCATCAATGTCCTTGCCGACGCCGAGATTCGCCAGGGCATCAAGGACTATTCCAATTGGCCGACCATCCCGCAGCTTTACGTGAAGGGCGAATTCATCGGCGGTTGCGATATCGTGCGCGAGATGTTCCAGGCAGGCGAGTTGCAGCAACACCTTCAGGAACACGGCATCAGCGTTCGCGGCGCCGCCTGACCGGGCACCGGGCTCCTCGTCCGGTTTCCATAAGTTAAATTTGATCGATTGGGCGCTGCCGCCGGGCGGCGCCTTGACATGTTTATGGGAATAAAACCGTGACGACTTCATCCCAGGCCATGTCCCATGGGCAACTGCCCATGGGCAAACGCGAGTTCATCGCACTTGCGGCCTTCCTGATGGCGATCAATTCGCTTGCCATAGACATCATGCTCCCCGCATTGCAGCAGATCGGCTCCAGCCTCGGCGTGATGAACGAGAATCATCGGCAATATGTGGTGACGGCCTATCTGATCGGCTTCGGCTCGGCTCAGCTTATCTACGGCCCCCTGTCGGATCGCTTTGGCCGCCGCCTGCCCCTCTTGATCGGCATCACCGTCTACGTCGTCTCCGCCTTCGGTATTGCCCTTATACCCTCCTTTGCGGGCCTTCTCGCTCTGCGCTTCATCCAGGGCCTGGGCTCGGCAGCCACGCGCGTCATCACCATTTCGATCGTCCGTGACGTCTTCGGCGGCCGCCTGATGGCCGAAGTGATGTCGCTGATCATGATGGTCTTCATGATCGTTCCGGTCATCGCGCCCGGAAGCGGCCAGATCATCATGCTGGTCAGCACCTGGCACATGATCTTCGTCTTCATCGGCACCATGGCGACACTCGTCGGTCTCTGGATGTATTTCCGGCTTCCGGAAACATTGAAGCCGGAAAATGTCCGTCCGCTGACCATCAGATCGGTCGCTTCCGGCTTCAGGATGGTTCTGACGAACCGCGTAGCCCTCTGTTACACCTTGGCCAGCACCTTCCTATTCGGAGCGCTGTTCGGCTTCATCAATTCGGCGCAGCAGATCTATAGCGGCATTTACGGGCTGGGCGTGTACACGCCGGTTGCCTTTGGTGGCGTAGCGCTGTTCATGGCGCTGTCTTCCTTCATCAACTCACAGCTTGTGGGACGTTTCGGCATGCGGCGGCTTTCGCATGCGGCATTGCTCGGCTTCTCCTTCATCACTTTCATTTGGATGCTGGTACAGCTTTATGGCTCGGCACCGATGCCCTTCCCGCTGTTCATGCTGTTTTTCGCGCTGGCAATGTTCCAGTTCGGCTGGATCGGCTCGAATTTCAATTCTCTCGCCATGGAGCCGCTCGGCCATGTCGCCGGCACCGCTTCCTCGGTGCTCGGGTTCATGAGCACCGTCGGCGGCGCATCGATCGGCGCCGGTATCGGCCAGTATTTCAACGGCACGGCAACGCCTATGGTCATCGGCTACTTCACCGTTTCTCTGATCGGCCTGGTGTTCGTGCTGGTCGCCGAAAGGGGTCGCCTCTTCCGCGCGCACAATGCGCCGCCTCCGGCCGACCAGTCCCTCGCTCTACATTGACAGGCATATTCGAATGACAACCGCGCCTCAATTACAGTCGCCGGCTCAGCCGCCGGTGCAGCCCGGCTCCGGCCGCATCGGTCTTGGCATTGTCGAGTTCATCATCACGATCGCCTTGATGACCGCCAGCATTTCCATGGGCATCGACAGCATGCTGCCGGCGCTACCGAATATCGGTCAGTCGCTTAATGTCGCCAATCCGAACGATACCCAGCTCGTCATCGGTGTCTATTTCCTCGGATTCGGCATCTGTCAGCTTTTCTTCGGCAGCCTGTCGGATACCTATGGCCGAAGGTACATCCTGCTCGGCGGTCTTGCCTTCTATACAGTGACCCTGTTTGCCGCCGCTTGGAGCGGCAGCCTGTTTGCCCTGCTCGCCATGCGGTTTGCCCAAGGCGTTGGCGCCGCGGCCGTGCGCATCACGACGCTCGCCATTGTCCGCGATTGCTTCGGTGGCCGTGAAATGGCCCGCGTCATGTCCTATGTCATGATCGTCTTCATGATCATGCCGATGGTCGCACCCTTCGTCGGTCAGATGATCGTTGCCTATTCCAACTGGCAATGGATCTTCATCCTGCTTGGCATCGTCAGCGCCGGGCTCTTCCTGGTCGCTTTCTTCCGCATGAAGGAGACGCTGCCCGCTGAAGAGCGCCTGCCGCTTTCGGTCTCGTCGGTTCTTTCGGGCTTCAAGACCGTGCTCACCAACCGCATCACCTGCGGCTATATGATCGCGCTGACGCTCTATACCGGCATCATCTGCGCCTACATTGTCTCGGTGCAGCAGGTTTTCGGCGAAGTCTACGGGCTGGGGGACACGTTCCCGATCGCCTTTGCGGCAACGGCGGCGGGCACCGCCGTAGCACAGTTCGCCAATGGCTATTTCGTCCGCAGCTTCGGCATGCGCCGAATTTCTCACGCGGCCATGATCATCTTCACAGTGCTCGGCGCCATCGGCTACATCGTCGGCATGTTCGGCCAGCCGAGCTTCACCTTCATTTATGTACTGATCTCGGTGATGCTGATGATGTTTGCAGTGATTACCACCAACTGCATGGCCATCAGCCTTGAGCCGATGGGACACTTGGCGGGCACGGCAGCCGCCATCACCAGCTCAGTCTCCACAACGGTCGGCGTTCTGATCGGCGGCATCGTCGGCCAGATGTTCGACGGAACTGCCCAGCCACTGCTTGCGGGTTTCACGATATTCGGCTTGCTGTCACTTCTGGCGACGCTGTGGGCAGAGCGCGGCAAGCTCTTCACCCATCCCGGCGATGCGCCGGCACTAGAACCCGGCATGGGGCACGTCTGAACGACATGCCTCCCTTCCTCAGGCGCCACTGCGCGGCCGACTGACCCAGCGCACCGCCGCAGCGATCGCAAGCCCGAAGAGCGGCCACATCGCCCAAGGCGTGCCGTGCCAGGTGAAAAGATTGATCGCCACGATGCCGATGCCGGTGATCACAAGGCTCGCGATCGCCATATCGATCTGCGGGTTGCCACGGACATAGCGATACGCGTTAACCCACAAAATCGCGAGTATGGGCCATTTCGCCCAGAATTCCCCATCCCAGGTCAATCCGTTGAGAACGGCAAGGCCGATGCACACGACCAACGCAACACCGTAGCTTAGCCGCCAGTCCTGCGGCACGGATTCCCGCATTGCCGCTTCCGGCGCCCGCACGGTAGCCGGCTCCGGGGCCGACCGATAATCGGATGTGGTGTCGACAACCTGCACGCCGCCGATCCGCACAGCATAGCTTGGCACGCCGCCGTCGATGTTCTTGACCTCGAGCTGGCCGAGAAAATCGAAACCGACCGCCACCTTATTGCGAACCTGATCGTAGACAGTGTTGGAAATCACAATGCCACCCGGAGCAGCGCGCGACTGCAGCCGCGCGGCAATATTAACGCCGTCGCCATAGAGATCATCGCCATCGGCGATCACATCGCCGAGATTGAGGCCTATGCGAAAGAGCATCTGCTTGTCGGAGTCGGTTATGGCATTGTAGCCGGCAAGCTCGTTCTGCGTATCGATTGCAGCCCGCACGGCTTCGACCACGCTCGGAAACTCGGCAAAGACACCATCGCCCCAGGTATTGATGACACGGCCGCCATGTGCTTCGATCAGCCGTTTCATCGCATCGCGGTAACGACGAAGGGTCGAAAGCGTCCCCTCCTCATCCTTCCCCATGAGGCGCGTATAATCCTGCACGTCGGCACAGAAGATGGTGGTCAGCTTGCGGCTCGTCTCGGACATCTGTCTCACCTCCGCGGCAAGCGCCGACCAAGGCTCTTGCCAGTTGGGGCAAAGATAGCCCCGCCGCAGTGACTTTCCAAGGGCCTTGCGTCTATCCTCGCGCGTAGCTCACCTTAAAGAGTGAAGACCTCGCGCCGCAGCAGCTCCCAGGTATCCTTATCCGCCGCAACCAGCAACCCGCCATCGAGATGGTGCGGCTGATAGGGCGAGCCGTCGAAACGACGGACATAGGCGCCGGATTCGGCCGAGATCAGGGCTCCCGCCAAATGATCCCAGGGCATCAGCTTGTTGTACATAAGATAGTGCACATAGCCGCCCGCGAGCGTGCGGTATTCATGCGCCGCGCAACGATAGCAGGTCGTGTATCGCACCTTGGCGAGATTACCCATGATCTCGGCGCGCTTTTCCTTAGGCAGAAAACCCGTGGCCGCCATGCCGACCAGCTCTTCCAGCGGGACGGAAGGAGCAACGTTGAGGCGCAGCGTCTCGCCATCCGGACGGCGCAGCCATGCGCCGCTGCCGCGCTCCGCCAGCACCCAGTCGTCGCCCATCGGATCGAAAATGATGCCGGCAACGGTTTCTCCCTTCGACACCACTGAAGCCATCACACCGAAGGCCGGAATGCCGGCGGCAAAGTTGAACGTGCCGTCCACGGGATCGACGATGATGGCGAGATCGGCATCCCGCAGCTTTTTCAGTAGCGACGGGTCGGCCGCAACTGATTCCTCGCCGACGAACAGGGCCTCGGGCCAGAGCCGGGCAACCTCGGCCTTGATCATGCGCTCGGCCCGCTCATCAGCCTCCGTCACCAGATCCGTCGCCTCGCTCTTGGCACGGATATCGTCGCTGCCGAGCCTGCGAAAGCGCGGCAGGATCTCCGTCTGCGCCGCACGGCGCAGCACATGGGCAAGCGTGGTAACGTCAACGAGCGATGTCATGCTTTTTCCTTTCGCGTCAGGCGCCGATGATCTCGCGACGGATCATCCGCCAGCTTTCCTCGTCAGGCACAGAAATGATGCCGCCGGTCGTTTCGCCGGGCTTGTAGGGCGTACCATCGAATTTGGCGGTATAACCGCCCGCCTCCTGATGCGCCAGCACGCCAGCCAGATGATCCCATGGCATCAATTTGGAATGGCCGATGAAATGCCATTTGCCGGACGCCACCATCCAATATTCGTAAGCCGAACAATTCAGCGAGAATGCCATACGGGTTTTTGACAGATTGGTGCTGATGCGGGATCGATCAGGTTCATCCATGTGCCCCCAGGATATTGCGCCCGTCATCGCGCTCAAGGGCGCGGGTGAGGCTACTGCAAGCCGCCTCACTTGCCCGCTTTGCCGGCGCAGGAAAGTGCCGCCGCCCTTCATGGCAGTCACGGTGTCGCCCAGCACGGGATCGTGGATGATGCTCGCGATCGTCTCGCCATTGGCGATGACGGCGACAATCGTTCCGAAGACCGGCAGTCCGGCCGCGAAATTGAAGGTGCCGTCCACCGGATCGATGGTAAAAGCCAATTCGGCATGCGCCAGCGCCGGCACGACGGACTTGTCGGCTTCGTAGGCCTCTTCGCCGACAATGACGGCCTTCGGAAAACGCGCCTTCAGCGCCGCGGTGATGTGCCGTTCGGCGAGAAGATCGGCTTCGGTTACAAGGTCGATAGCCGAGGTCTTTTCCGATATGTCCCCAGCGTCCAAATTACGGAAGCGCAGCATGATCTCCTTTGACGCCGCTTCGGCAACGATCGTCATCACATAGTCGAAATCAGCATCGGAGAAATTCATAGGAAGCCTCTGTTTTGAAAGGGCTTCCTCTTATGCCCGATTCGATGACATCGGTGTGGCAAAAGCCCCGAAATTAAGCGGAATCGGTCGAAGATCCCTGAGTCATCAAACCCGCAAAATCGAAGAGCTTGGGATCGAGCAGATGCGACGGGTTCACATGCGCCAGAGCGCGCAGCATCGTATCCTTGCGGCCCGGCATGCGCCGCTCGATATCGGCGAGCATGTCCTTCATGGCATTGCGCTGCAACCCATCCTGCGAGCCGCAGAGATCGCACGGGATAATCGGAAACTGCATGGCGGCAGCAAATTTGGCAAGATCGTCCTCTGCGGCATAGGCGAGCGGACGCAGAAGCATCAAGTCGCCCTCGTCATTGAGCAGCTTCGCAGGCATGGAAGCCAGCCGGCCGCCGTGGAAGAAGTTCATGAAGAAGGTTTCGAGAATGTCTTCACGATGATGGCCGAGCACCAGCGCGTCGCAGCCTTCCTCGCGGGCGATGCGATAGAGATTACCGCGACGCAGGCGCGAGCAGAGCGAGCAATAGGTTGCCCCCTCCGGCACCTTCTCCTTCACGATCGAATAAGTGTCGCGATACTCGATACGATGCTCAACACCGATCTTCGTAAGGTATTCAGGCAGGATATGTTTCGGGAAATTCGGCTGGCCCTGATCGAGATTGCAGGCAACCAGTTCCACCGGCAGCAATCCGCGCCATTTCAGATCAAGAAGCAGCGCCAGCAAACCGTAGGAATCCTTGCCGCCGGAAAGGCCGACCAGCCAGCGCTTCTGGCCCTTCAGCATCTGGAAGTCTTCCATCGCCTGGCGCACTTGCCGCAACAGGCGCTTGCGAAGCTTGTTGAAGGAGACCGAACGCGGCGCATCGAAAAACATCGGATGAACGGCAGAGCCGCCATCTTCAGCCTCGATATCGATGTCGTCTTTCACCGTGGTCGCGATATTCATTGCGTCATTCCTTGCTTCTCGCCACGCTGATAGCAGAAAGCGGAACGAGAAGACACCGTATCAATCGCCGAACACCGACCAGCCGGTGCGCGCAGCCAGCATTTCCAATGCCACGGCGCCGAGCTGCGAATTGCCGACCTTGTTCAGCCCCGGCGACCAGACGGCGATAGAGCCGATGCCCGGCGCAACAGCCAGAATGCCGCCGCCGACGCCGCTCTTGCCCGGCAGGCCGACATGATAGGCGAAGTCGCCGGAACCGTCATAGTGGCCGCAGGTCAGCATCAGCGCATTGATACGCCGTGCCCGCTTCGGAGAAACAACGGAGTGGCCGGTGATCGGATTGCTGCCGCGCGCAGCGAGATAGAGCCCCGCCTTGGCAAGTTGACGGCAGCTCATGGAAAGCGCGCATTGATGGAAATAGACGCCGAGCACATGCTCGACCGGATGGTGGATATTGCCGTAGGCGCGCATGAAATTGGCGAGCGCGAAATTTCTATATCCTGTTTGGGTCTCCGAACGCGCCACTCTGTCATCGATGCTGATCGTCTCGTCGTCAGCCACATAGCGGACGAAGCGCAGCAGCTCGCCGATGGCCTCGCGCGGCTCGTGTCCCGCCAGCACGACATCGCTGACGGCAATGGCACCTGCATTGACGAAGGGATTGCGCGGTATTCCCTCTTCCCGCTCCAGCTGGACGATGGAGTTGAAAGCCGTGCCGGACGGTTCGCGCCCTACCCGATTCCACAAGCTCTCGCCGACTTTGCCCAACGCCAGCGTCAGCATAAAGACCTTGGAGATACTCTGGATGGAGAAGGGAACGCCGGCATCACCTATACTGTAGACTTTGCCGTCGACAGTGGCGATTGCCATCCCGAACTGCTTCGGATCGACCTTTGCCAGCTCCGGAATGTAATCGGCAACCTTGCCCTCGCCGATGCGCGGCGAAAGCTCTGCATGAATGCCGTCGAGAATAGCCTGCAAATCCGTCATGAGGCGCTCCAAAGACAAAAAAGCCGCTCGAACCGAGCGGCTTTTCATTCATCAAGAAAGTTATCCGCTTATTAACGCGAATAGAATTCGACGACCAGATGCGGTTCCATGACAACGGCGTAGGGTACGTCGCCGAGAGCCGGAACGCGAGCGAAGGTCGCAACCATCTTGTTGTGATCGACTTCGATGTAGTCCGGAACGTCGCGCTCAGCGAGAGCAACCGATTCCAGAACCGTTACGAGCTGCTTGGACTTTTCGCGAACTTCGATAACGTCGCCAGCTTTGCAGCGGTACGAACCGATGTTGACGCGAACGCCGTTGACCGTGACGTGGCCATGATTGACGAACTGGCGGGCAGCGAAAACGGTCGGAACGAACTTTGCGCGATAGACAATAGCGTCGAGGCGCGATTCGAGCAGGCCGATCAGGTTTTCCGAGGTGTCGCCCTTGCGACGGTCAGCTTCAGCGAAGATCGCGCGGAATTGCTTCTCGCGCAGGTCGCCGTAGTAGCCCTTCAGCTTCTGCTTGGCGCGCAGCTGCACGCCGAAGTCGGAGAGCTTGCCCTTGCGGCGCTGGCCGTGCTGGCCGGGACCATATTCGCGGCGGTTAACCGGGGACTTCGGACGGCCCCAGATGTTTTCGCCCATACGGCGGTCAATTTTGTACTTGGACGATTCGCGCTTGCTCATCGTATTTCCTTTCAAGTGTTATGGCGGCCCGTTGCCGAACCGCGAAGGAAACACGCCCTCCTCTGAACTCCGTTTTCGAGCTCTGACAGGCTTCTCACGTTAGCGAACGGACGAAGCCACGGGACATGTCAAATGAAACACCGGACATTTCTGCCCGGCGTTGAGGCGGTCTGTAAGCGGTCGTCATGGAATTGTCAACAGCGCCAGACGCTCTTCAGCGAGAATAGCGCGGCTATTCCGCCGCCGCCTGCTCGCCACCGTCCAGATCGGGCGCATTGGCATCACCAGGCGCGGTCTGCGATCCCATATCCGGGAAAGCAACGATACGCTTGCCAGAGAAATCCGTATGGACGACAACGCTGCCCTGCTCCTCGAAATAGCTTAGCAGTCGCCGCGCGCGCCGCGCCGAATGAGTACCATAGGCGCGGGCGATGCGGGCGTCGGACGGGCATGGCTCACCGCTGATCGCGGCCTTCGCCAGCATCAGGAAAACACCTTGCAGATCGTCGGTGACGCCGGCGGACAGCGAAAGCGCCGTTGCCCATTGGTCCGTCGCCATGACCTCTTCGTCCGCACCGGAGCGGGCAATCGCCACACGACGGCGGAATTCCGACAGGCTCATAGGGGCACCGGGAACGCGGCGCATGCGCAAGCGCACAAGAAACTCCTGATAAAGCACCGAATCCGTTCGGAAGCCCGAAGCCGGATCATCGAGGATTTCGGAAAGCACGGCAGTCATCCTCGCCTCCCGATCCTCACTCGATAGTTCAGGCTGACTGACCTTGGGCTCGGAAGGCGCCTGACTTGCCGCCGGCACGGAGCGGGAAAGCTCAGCCAGGATATCGGTCGTCGGCCGCGGCGCCGGCGTCGTGCGACGGACGACGGGCCGCGCGAACTCTTCCGGATCCGGAGTGAAGATCAGGTCTTCGACATCCTGCGGCGCATCCGGCAACGGCATCAGCTTCGGACTGGAGGAGCGCGCCGAGGTCTCCACCGCGCCGATGGTAATCGGCAGCGGCCGACGGGAAAGTGCCGGCCCGAGGGCGACGAAATTGCCGCGCCTCAGGTCGCGGAACATTTCCGCCTGCCTGCGATCCATGCCGAGCAGATCGGCAGCGCGGGCCATGTCGATATCGAGGAAGGTACGGCCCATCAGGAAGTTGGAGGCTTCTGCGGCAACGTTCTTGGCGAGCTTCGCCAGACGCTGCGTAGCGATGACACCGGCAAGGCCGCGCTTTCGGCCACGGCACATCAGATTGGTCATGGCACCGAGCGACATCTTGCGCGCGTCTTCCGAGACGTCGCCGCCGACCGAAGGCGCAAACATCTGCGCTTCGTCGACCACGACCAGCACCGGATACCAGAATTCGCGATCGGCATCGAACATGCCGTTCAGGAAGGCGGCGGCAGCGCGCATCTGCTGCTCGATATCGAGCCCTTCCAGCGTCAGCACGCAGGAAACGCGATGCTGACGAATACGGTTGGCGATGCCGGCAAGTTCGGCTTCCGTACGCTCGCCATCGACGACGACATGACCGAATTTGTCGGCCAGCGTGACGAAATCGCCTTCGGGATCGATGATGACCTGCTGCACCCACTGCGCCGACTGTTCCAGCAGCCTTCGCAGAAGGTGCGATTTTCCGGAACCGGAATTGCCCTGCACCAGGAGCCGCGTTGCCAGCAGCTCCTCGATATCGAGCTGGGCGCTGGTCCCGCCGGACGCCGTTCCCATGTCGATGCCGACCTGCAATGCACTTCCCCTATGAGCGAGAATCAAATGTGGATACGTCCCATCTTTCTGAAAGGACGCGCCTCCGTCTAGCAAAGATTTCCAAGCTTCGCGCCCGTGGATTGAAAAAACCCACAGGCGATTGCGAGACCTACCTGAAGCGCAGATTGGCCCGCGACAGCTCACTGATCGAGGTGCAGCCCATCAGCTTCATGTCGCGCTCGACTTCGGTGCGCAGATGCCTAAGCGCTCGCTCCACACCAGCCTGTCCGGCAGCGGCGAGCGGATAGAGATAGAAGCGCCCGAGGCCAACTGCCTTGGCGCCGAGCGACAGAGCCTTCAGCACGTGCGTGCCGCGCTGGATGCCGCCATCCATCATAACATCGATGCGATGGCCGACGGCGTCGACGATCTCCGCCAGCTGGTCGAATGCCGAGCGCGAGCCGTCCAGCTGCCGGCCTCCGTGGTTCGAAAGCACGATGCCGGTGCATCCGATATCGACGGCGCGCTTGGCGTCCTCGACCGACATAATGCCTTTCAGGCAGAACTGCCCGTTCCAGTGCTTCACCATCTCGGCGACGTCGTTCCAATTCATCGACGGATCCAGCATCTCGGTGAAATACTTGCCGATCGACATGGCGCCGCCGCTCATGTCCACGTGCTCGTCGAGCTGCGGCAGGCGGAATTTCTCATGGGTGACATAGTTCAGCGCCCAAGCGGGCTTGATGGCGAACTGGGTAATGCCGGCGAGATTGAGCTTGAACGGAATGGAAAATCCGGTGCGAAGATCGCGCTCGCGATTGCCGCCGGTAATACTGTCCACCGTCAGCATCATCACGTTGACGCCGGCATCCTTGGCCCGCTCCATCATCGCACGATTCAGGCCACGATCCCTATGGAAATAAAACTGGTAGACCTGCGGTCCCGCATGCTTCCTGCGGATTTCCTCGAGGCTGACGGTGCCGAGCGAGGAAACGCCGAACATGGTGCCGAGCGAAGAAGCCGCTGCAGCAACCGCATTCTCGCCCTCATGATGGAAGAGCCGCTGCAACGCCGTCGGCGAGCAATAAAAAGGTGTCGCGAGCTTTTGTCCCATGACGGTGACAGACATGTCGATCTCGCTGACCCCACGCAGGACGTTGGGAACGAGATCGCAGCTTTCGAAGCTCGTCGTGTTCCGCCGCAGCGTCACCTCATCGTCGGCAGCGCCGTCGATATAGTTGAAGATCGGACCTGGAAGACGCTTTTTCGCGAGAAGGCGAAAATCATGGAAGTTGTGGCACTCACGCAGACGCATGGCGTGCCCCGACAACATTGCAATCAATCTCAAAAGACATCAAATATCGCCCTCCCAATATTCCGCCGCGCAGCCCAATCCTGCATTACAAACGGTGCAAGCGTGCCTCCCACTTGTAAAGCACATCCGGCTCCTTTTCCTCATTGCCTGCCCCATCCGACTCGTCAACCACGAAGAAGCCATGCTTCTCGTAAAAGCGGCGCGCAGGCTCGTTTCTCTGGAACGTCCAGAGTGACAGCGCCGGATAGGTCGACTTGGCGATATCGAGAAGGCGGCTGCCGATGCCGCGCGCCTGCGCCTCCGGCAACACGTAGAGTTGGTCGATCCAATCTTCGAGAAAGGCGATGACGCCGACGAGACGACCACCCTCTTCCGCACCCCAAATCTGGCAATCTTTGAATACGACAGCACTCCAGAAGCCAACATCTTCTTCAGGCGTGTGAAGTCCGGCAAGCGTCGGTAGCCGCTCGTTGAAGGAAGCGCGATGGACAGCGGCCGCAGCCGGCATATCCGCGAGATCGAGTTTTCGCAGCGAAACCTTGTCTTTCATCATCAAGCCTTGAGTCCAAAACCCTGCATCAGCCGGCGCGTGGGGAAATCCGGCGCACCGGAGGTAAACACCGCAAAGTCGAAATTGTCGGGATGCACCGCATCGGCCACCTGCGGCACCAGGCTGCGCGCACGCCTTGCGATCGCTTCAGCCGGATCGAGCCAATCGACCGGCCAAGGCGCAAGGCGGCGGAAAATATTTGCCATGAAAGGATAATGCGTGCAGGCAAGCACGACTATATCGGTCTTGCGGCCATCCATGTCGACGAAACATTGCTCGATCTCGGCCACGACGGCTTCGTCGGCTACTGCGTCGCCGCGAATATAAGCTTCCGCCAAGCGCGCCAGATTTTCCGATCCGACAAGCCGCACATGACATTGCGTGGCGAAAGACTGGATCAAGTCGCGCGTATAGGCGCGCTTGACGGTGCCCGGTGTCGCGAGCACCGAAACCAGGCCTGAACGCGTGCGCTCCGCAGCTGGCTTGATCGCCGGCACGGTACCCACGAACGTCATCTGCGGAAAGGCGGCACGAAGATCGGCTCCGGCCAGCGTGAACGCGGTGTTGCAGGCGATGATGCAGACTTCCGGATCATATTGCGCAAGCAGCTTTGCGAAGAGACCGACAATGCGCTCCTTCAGCGCTGCTTCTTCCCAACTGCCATAGGGAAATGCGGCATCGTCGGCGATATAGATGAAACCCCGCTCTGGCATCAGCACGCGTGCTTCGCGCAGTACGGTCAAACCGCCGATCCCTGAATCGAAAACAAGGACCGGTTTCAGCTCATTCGCCGCTGCTGTCATCGTTCGTGGTTTCCTTGGGTGCTTTGGAGGATCGGGGATGCGAACCGCTACCGCGCGGGGACTTCCGCGAGAAGCGGTCAAGAGACGAGATCACCCCGCGCAAGACGCTGATTTCCTGTTCGGTGAACGCCCGGCGCGAGAGGACAGCCCGGAGATTGTCGACCATTTTCGGCTTTTTCCCGGCGGGATGGAAATAGTTGCGCGCATCCAGCGCTTCCTCGAGCTGATCGAACAGGCCGAAAAGCTGCTCCTTCGTCGAAGGCCGCTGCTCGATCGCCTGGAAAGGCACATCGCCCAGATCTTCCATGCCCGACTTCATCCATTCATAGGACATCAGCAGCACGGCCTGCGCGATGTTCAAAGAAGCGAAGGCCGGATTGACAGGAAAGGTGACGATCTCGTCGGCCAGCGCCACTTCTTCGTTCGTCAGGCCCCAGCGCTCCCTGCCGAAGAGAATGCCGGTGCCCTCGCCTGCTTGGAACTTGGCACGAAGGGTTTGCGCGGCAACGACAGGCGAACGCACCGGCTTGTAACCGTCCCGCTCCCGCGCGGTCGTCGCATAGACGAAATGGAGATCAGCGATCGCCTGCTCCAGCGTCTCGTAGACCTTCGTCGCCTCGATAATGTGATCCGCCTTGGAAGCCGTCGCCTGCGCCCTCTCGTTCGGCCAGCCGTCGCGAGGATTGACGAGGCGCAACTCCGCAAGTCCGAAATTCGCCATGGCCCGCGCGACCATGCCGATATTTTCGCCCATCTGCGGCTCGACCAGAATGATGGCCGGCCCTTCGGCCAGAAGTTGACGCTCGCTGTTCGTGCCTGCCATGATGCCTAAATCTCCGCGCGCGAACCCAATCGCGCTAATTCGAGAATGATGCCGAAAAGTGTTAGCGATTTTCGCACGACATCATGCTCAATGTCCTGAATCCGGTGTCGCAATAGCGAGACGCCAGCCGATCGGCAAGGTTTTGCGCTTGAATGGCAGAACGAATCCGGCCGATTATTGCTGATTGGCAGGCTTCTTCGGATCCGACGGTTGCTGCGTCTGGTCTGTCGGCTGTTGCTGCTGCTGTTTGACGAGATCCACCATCACGCTCTTGAGCGAGCTCGGATTGCCGTTGTCGTCGTTCGTGACGATATCGTCCACCAAAGGCCTGCCGCCCTCTTCGATGACCTCGAAACGAACCGTGGTCGCCTTTTGATAATCCGCGTCGGAGCCCATGCAAGTCGATTTCTTGAAGGTCGCCAGCACCTCCGTCACATTGTTCTTCGGCGGCTGGGCGGCAATCTTCACGTCCTCCAGCGGGCACGCATCCTGCGCATTGACGATGACATCATAATCGAATGGCGAGATACCATCCTCGTCGGCAGCAGGAAACTGCGCCGCCGCCTGGTATTTTGCGGCGAAATCCTTGCTGTAGACATCGTTCAGCTTGTCCTCGCCGAAAATATCCTGCCAATCGCTGTCGCCGCCAGCCCAATTGGAGACAGTCGCATCCATGATGACCTTGACCGGCGCCGTTGCATCGGCGGCAAGCGCCATATGTGCGCCGAGGGAGAACTGGAAAAGCGTGAAGGCGAGCGCGGATGCCGCAAATTTCTGCATGATATGATTCCGTTGCAACAGGCAAAACATGCGCGACATTAGCCCCATCGACCGCTTTGGCAATGGCCTCCTCATAAAATGCCAGGGATGTCATGAATGATCAAAAACGCGATGCCGAAGGCTCTATCGGCTTTGCGTTCTGCACTTGCGGTGCTATAGCCCTCGGGATTTCCTATTACCCACAGGACCATCCGGTCCCATCAGCTTAAACGAGGCAGAAGCATGAAGAAGATCAAGGTCGCTAACCCCGTTGCCGATCTCGATGGCGACGAAATGACTCGCATCATCTGGCAGCTCATCAAAGAAAAACTGATCTTCCCCTACCTCGACATCGATATCGACTACTACGACCTCTCGGTCGAAAACCGTGACGCCACCAACGACCAGGTGACCGTCGACGCCGCCAACGCCATTAAGAAATACGGCGTCGGCATCAAGTGCGCGACGATCACCCCGGACGAAGCCCGAGTGAAGGAATTCAACCTCAAGGAAATGTGGAAGAGCCCGAACGGCACGATCCGCAACATCCTCGGCGGCGTCATCTTCCGCGAGCCGATCATCTGCAGGAACGTTCCGCGCCTGGTTCCGGGCTGGACGCAGCCGATCGTCGTCGGCCGTCACGCTTTCGGTGACCAGTACCGCGCCACCGACTTCAAGTTCCCCGGCAAGGGCAAGCTCACCATCAAGTTCGTTGGCGAAGACGGCACGGTCATCGAGAAGGAAGTCTTCAACGCTCCGGGCGCCGGCGTTGCCATGGCCATGTACAACCTCGACGAGTCGATCCGCGAATTCGCCCGCGCCTCGATGATGTACGGCCTGATGCGCAAGTGGCCGGTCTATCTGTCGACCAAGAACACCATCCTCAAGGCTTATGACGGCCGCTTCAAGGACATCTTCGAAGAAGTCTACCAGAACGAGTTCAAGGCTCAGTTCGACGAAGCCGGCATCACCTACGAACACCGCCTGATCGACGACATGGTTGCCTCCGCTCTGAAGTGGTCCGGCGGCTACGTCTGGGCCTGCAAGAACTATGACGGCGACGTCCAGTCCGACACCGTTGCCCAGGGCTTCGGTTCGCTCGGCCTGATGACCTCGGTCCTGCTGACGCCCGATGGTAAGACGGTCGAAGCCGAAGCCGCACACGGCACGGTGACCCGTCACTACCGCCAGCATCAGAAGGGCCAGGAAACCTCGACGAACTCCATCGCCTCGATCTTCGCCTGGACCCGTGGCCTTGCTCATCGCGCCAAGCTCGACGACAACGCCGAACTCGCCAAGTTCGCTTCCACGCTGGAAAAGGTTTGCGTCGATACGGTTGAAGCCGGCTACATGACCAAGGACCTGGCACTGCTGATCGGTCCCGACCAGCCGTGGCTCTCCACCACCGCTTTCCTCGACAAGATCGACGAGAACCTCAAGAAGGCCATGGCTGCCTAAGCCTCACCGACAAAGCAGATACGGAAACCCGGCCTCAACGCCGGGTTTTCTTTTGCCCTGAATCTTGCCGCCGGGGCTCACCGGTGGCAAAAATGCGCGCAACAAAAGGGAGAGGCAGATGGCTGAGGAACTCGTTTTCTATACCAATCCGATGTCACGCGGACGCATTGCTCGCTGGATGCTCGAGGAAATCGGCCAACCCTACCGCACCGAGTACCTCGATTTTGGCACGACGATGAAGGCGCCAGAATATCTGGCAGTCAATCCCATGGGCAAGGTGCCGGCCATCAAGCATGGCGATACCATCGTCACCGAAGGTGCTGCCATCTGCGCCTATCTGGCCGAGACCTTTCCCCAGGCCGGGCTTGCGCCAGCAGCAGCCGAACGAGGACGCTATTACCGCTGGATGTTCTTTGCCGCCGGCCCGATGGAGATGGCGGTGACCAACCGCGCCCTCGGCTTTGAAATTCCGACGGAACGCCTGCGCATGGCCGGCTGCGGCAGTCTGGACCATGTTTTCGATACATTGGAACAGGCGGTCACAGCCTCGCCCTTCATTGCCGGCGACCGCTTTACGGCCGCCGACGTCTATGTCGGTTCGCATATCGGCTGGGGTCTCAATTTCGGCACGATCGAGAAGCGCCAGGCATTCGTCGACTACTGGAGCCGGGTCAGCGACCGCGACGCCTATCGCCGCGGCAACGAGATCGACAATGCTGCCATGCCGAAGCCAGCTAATGCGTGATAATGCGAGGCATTGAGAGGAAATTTTCGCGTATGCTTATATGCCGCTATTGCAGCGGCATATAGATATCGGTCAGAAGCTCCGTCGGCGGCACGTCGCGCGGATTGTTGATATATTCTTCGAACATGACGGTATCACGCAGCTGCCGCCCGGAAGCCGGAAGCCATTGCGCATAGAGCCACTGATAAGCCCTATGCATGTTCGCATAAGGCCCCTTGTGACGCAGCACGGCATATTCACCGCCCTCCAGCGAGCGCCGCTCCAGTGGGGCGGCAGTTGCTATGGTCTCGCTGGCAGTAACACAGGCATAGGAGCGTAGCTTGTCCACCTCTACGACATCGGGATCATCGAGATAGACGCCGATCATGCGCATGTCCGGCCCAGCCAGGCCGCGGGCGAAGATGGTGCCAAACAGCGTTTCGAATGCCTGGCCGATCTGCATGTAGGAACCGCGATGGGCGACACCGATCAGTGACATCGGGGAAATCGTGCGAAGCGTAACGTCGAACATAACCGTGATCCTTCCTTGGGTACTGGGTTCGAAGACCGTATGGCTTCCCTCATTCCGATATCGCGCCGGCGGCATGCCGTAGACGGATCTGAAGATGCGGTTGAACGACTGGAGGTTGGGATAGCCCGACCGCTTTGCAATATCGCTGACGGATAGACGGGTGTTGACGAGATCGCCGGCTGCACGGTGCAGCCGCAGCCGCTTGACGGTTGCAGCAGCCGTCTCGCCATAGATCGCCCGATAGATCCTGTGCCAGTGATAGCTGGACATGCAGGCGATCTCGGCAAGCTTTTCCATATCGAGTTCATCATCCAGATGCTCATGGATATAGGCCGAAACCCGCCGCAGCCGGGTCTCGTAAAGCGTCCACGCCGTTCCGCCACTCATATCAAACCTCTTGCAAATTCGATCGGCCCGACAAGAGCATAACCCGATTTGACAAATCCTGCGGAGTTGTCCGGACAAAGAAAAATGGCGGACACCGAAGTATCCGCCATTCTTGATTATCCGTGGAAGATCAGCGTCTTAGCCAGCAAGTGCCGCAGCGATTGCCTCGATCGCTTCATCTGCCTTGGCGCCATCTGGACCGCCGGCCTGAGCCATGTCGGGACGGCCGCCGCCACCCTTGCCGCCGAGCGCAGCCGAGGCGACGCGTACGAGATCGACGGCGCTGAAGCGGCCGACCAGATCTTCGGTGACAGCGACGACGGCACTGGCCTTGCCATCGTCCGAAACGCCGATCAGCGCAACGATGCCAGAACCGAGACCTGCCTTGGCCTCATCCGCCATGCCCTTGAGATCCTTGGGGTCTACGCCGGAAACCGGCTTGCCGAGGAACTTGACACCATTGACGTCCCGTACCGCATCGGCCGAACCGCCTTGGCCGCCGCCCATGGCAAGCTTGCGCTTGGCATCGGCCAGTTCGCGCTCCAGCTTGCGGCGCTCGTCCATCAAGGCTTCGACGCGCAAGACGACATCGGCAGGCTGAACCTTCAGCGCAGAGGCGAGGCTCTTCACGCGGTCGTCCTGCTCGGCGAGATATTCACGCGCGGTTTCACCGGTGACGGCTTCGATACGGCGCACCCCTGCACCGACGGCGCTTTCGCCGAGAATGCGCACGAGACCGATCTGGCCGGTGGCAGAGACATGCGTGCCGCCGCAAAGCTCGACCGAATAGGGCTTGCCAGCCTTGGCGCCACGAACGCCCTGCCCCATCGAAACGACGCGGACCTCGTCGCCATACTTCTCGCCGAACAGTGCCATCGCACCTTCCGCGATGGCATCATCGACGCTCATCAGACGGGTCGTAACAGGCGAATTCTGCAGGACGATCTCGTTAGCCATGTCCTCGACGACCTTCAACTCCTCAGCCGACATAGGCTTCGGATGAGAAACGTCGAAACGCAGGCGCTCGGGCGCGACCAGCGAGCCTTTCTGCGCCACGTGGGTGCCGAGCACTTCACGAAGTGCCTCATGCAGCAAGTGGGTGGCGGAATGGTTGGCACGCAGGCGCGAGCGCCTGTTGTGATCGACAGTCAGGACGACGGCGTCGCCGACCTTGATCTTGCCTTCCGAAACCTCGGAGCTGTGAACGAAGAGGCCCTCGCCCTTCTTCTGGGTGTCATTGACGGCGAGTCTGCCGTGATCGCTTGATATCACGCCGGTATCGCCCATCTGGCCGCCGGATTCGCCGTAGAAAGGCGTCTGATTGACGACGATCTGCACCTTGTTGCCGGTAGAGGCGCTATCGACTGCAACACCGTCCTTGACGATCGCCTGGATCACCCCTTCGGCAGATTCCGTATCGTAACCCAGGAATTCAGTGGCGCCGTTCTTTTCCTTGAGCTCGAACCAGATGGTCTCGGTCGCCTTGTCGCCGGAGCCTGCCCAATGCGAACGCGCTTCAGCCTTCTGCCGCTCCATCGCATCGGTAAAGCTGGAAATGTCGACGCCGATGCCGCGGGCGCGCAGCGCATCCTGCGTCAGGTCGAGCGGGAAACCATAGGTGTCGTAGAGCTTGAAGGCGGTCTCGCCGTCCAGGCTGTCGCCCTTATGCAGGTCTGAAGTTGCATCGTTGAGCAGCGACAGGCCACGTTCCAGCGTCTTGCGGAAACGGGTCTCTTCGAGCTTCAGCGTCTCGGAGGTAAGCGCCTCGGCGCGCACCAACTCGGGATAGGCGCGGCCCATCTGCTGGATTAGCGCCGGCAGCAGCTTCCACATCAGCGGTTCCTTGGCACCGAGCAACTGCGCGTGGCGCATGGCGCGGCGCATGATGCGGCGAAGCACGTAGCCGCGGCCTTCGTTCGACGGCAGCACGCCATCGGCGATCAGGAAGGCAGACGAACGCAGATGGTCGGCGATGACGCGATGGCTGGCACGATGCTCGCCCTCGGCCTTGACGCCCGTTGCCTCTTCCGAAGCTTCAATCAACGCGCGGAACAGATCGATGTCATAATTGTCATGCTTGCCCTGCAGCACGGCAGCAACGCGCTCGAGGCCCATGCCGGTATCGATCGACGGACGCGGCAGGTCGACGCGCTGCTCCTTGGTGATCTGCTCGAACTGCATGAAGACGAGATTCCAAATCTCGATGAAGCGGTCGCCATCTTCTTCCGGCGATCCGGGAGGGCCGCCCCAGATGTGATCGCCATGATCGTAGAAGATTTCCGAACAGGGGCCGCAGGGACCGGTATCGCCCATCGCCCAGAAATTGTCGCTGGTGGCGATGCGGATGATCCGGTCGTCGGAAAGGCCGGCAATCTTCTTCCACAGGTTAAAGGCGTCGTCGTCAGTGTGGTAGACCGTGACCAGCAGGCGCTTGGCATCGAGGCCGAATTCCTTGGTGATCAGGTTCCAGGCAAGCTCGATGGCGCGCTCCTTGAAATAGTCGCCAAAGGAGAAATTGCCGAGCATCTCGAAGAAGGTGTGGTGGCGTGCGGTATAGCCGACATTGTCGAGGTCGTTGTGCTTGCCGCCGGCGCGAACGCATTTCTGCGCCGTCGAAGCCGTCGTATAGGGGCGCTGCTCCAGGCCGGTAAAGACGTTCTTGAACTGCACCATGCCGGCATTGGTGAACATCAATGTCGGATCGTTGCGCGGCACCAGCGGGCTCGACGGCACGATCTCGTGGCCGTTTTTCTTAAAATAGTCGAGGAAGGTCGACCGGATTTCATTCACACCGCTCATAGGGGGCCCTTCAGTACTGCCGTCAACAACTTGCGTCAAAGTCAGAGGCTTTTATCGTTCGCTCCGGGCGCTGTCCAGCCGCACGAACAAAACCGGCCGCACATCCCTTGGACAATGCGGCCGGTTCCAATTTAAAGTCTCAGTCTCAGACCGGGAACTGCTCCCGAAGATCCTTATTCTCCGGAGGCGTCGCCATCATCGGCATCGGGACCGCCATTCTGCAGGAAGCGGTCGGCGATGAGACCGGCATTCTGGCGCAGCGACAACTCGATTTCGCGGGCGAGATCCGGATTGTCGCGCAAGAAGATTTTCGCATTCTCGCGGCCCTGTCCGAGGCGTTGGCTATTATAAGAGAACCAGGCACCGGACTTTTCGACAATACCGGCCTTGACGCCGAGATCGACAAGTTCGCCGGTCTTGGAAACACCTTCACCATACATAATGTCGAACTCGACCTGCTTGAAGGGAGGCGCCATCTTGTTCTTGACGACCTTGACGCGGGTCTGGTTGCCGATCACCTCTTCGCGCTCCTTGACGGCGCCGATACGGCGGATGTCGAGGCGAACCGAGGCATAGAACTTCAGCGCGTTACCGCCCGTCGTCGTTTCCGGCGAACCGAACATGACGCCGATCTTCATACGGATCTGGTTGATGAAGATCACCATGCAGTTGGACTTCGAGATCGAAGCCGTAAGCTTGCGCAGCGCCTGGCTCATCAGACGAGCCTGCAGACCCGGCAGGCTGTCGCCCATCTCGCCTTCGATTTCGGCGCGCGGCGTCAGAGCCGCAACGGAGTCGACGACCAGAACGTCGATCGCGCCGGAGCGCACCAGCGTGTCGGTGATTTCAAGCGCCTGCTCGCCCGTATCGGGCTGCGAGATCAGCAGGTTCTGCAGGTCGACGCCGAGCTTGCGGGCGTAGACCGGATCGAGCGCATGTTCTGCGTCCACGAAGGCGCAAATGCCGCCCTTCTTCTGCGCTTCTGCAATGGTCTGCAGCGCCAGTGTCGTCTTACCCGAGCTTTCCGGCCCGTAGATTTCGATGATGCGCCCCTTCGGCAAGCCGCCAATGCCGAGAGCGATATCGAGGCTCAGAGAGCCGGTGGAAACCGTTTCGATTTCGACCACGTTCTCGTTAGAACCGAGCTTCATGATCGAGCCCTTGCCGAACGACCGCTCAATTTGAGAGAGTGCCGCTTCAAGTGCCTTGCTTTTATCCACCGATTTGTCCTCTACAAGCCGCAAAGAATTCTGAGACATCCGATCCACCTTTAGGTTATTGAAGCCGCTCTAGCAATGTCGCCGCCGATGAGAATTCTGTACTCTATTTGTTCTCTTATCGCAAGAGCACAACAAGCAATTGAAAGAAAAAGGTAAAATGAATTTCGTTCTATTTTTGTTTTCTTCTTTCTTCCCAGGCACTTACATGCCAGGAACGGTGAATTGCGAGGTGTTTGCGGCTCGCTCGATTCGCCTTTTCGACTGCTGAGGATAACCCTATGGCGAAAAAGATTCTCGTTCTCGGCGGCGCCCATATCGACCGACGTGGCCGCATCTTCGGCGAGACGGCGCCTGGCGCCAGCAACCCCGGCGCATGGTACGAAGAGCCCGGCGGCGGCGGCTTCAATGCAGCCCGAAATCTCGCCCGCCTAGGCTTCGACGTGAAGCTGATCTCGCCGCGCGGCGGTGATCCCTCCGGCGAAATGGTGGCGGAAGCCGCAAGCCATGCCGGCATCGAAGACAAGCCCTTCGTCTTCCTCGATCGCAAGACGCCGAGCTATACGGCAATCCTCGAGAATGACGGCAATCTCGTCATCGCGCTTGCCGACATGGAGCTCTACAAGCTCTTCGTGCCAAGACGCCTGGCGATTCGCGCCGTTCGGGACACCTTCGAAGAAACCGACCTCATTCTCTGCGATGCCAATCTGCCAGCCGAAACCCTGGCGGCAATTGCGGCAAGGGCCGTCTTTTGCGGCAAGCCCGTTGCCGCTATCGCCATCTCGCCGGCCAAAGTCGTGCGGCTGAAACCAAGCCTTGCCGGCATCGACCATCTGTTCCTCAATGAGGCCGAAGCCGCGGCGCTGACCGAAATCCGTCCGGAGGATCCGCGCGAATGGATAAATGCTTTGCGTGCGCTCGGCCTGCGCAATGGTGTGATCACTCGCGGGAAACGCCCCCTGATCGCCTTCTCGCATGATGCCATCGTCAGCCTGCAGCCGCCTGTCGTCGAAGATGTGGCCGATGTCACCGGCGCGGGAGACTCGCTTGCTTCCGGCGTTCTTTCGGCGCTGCTGGCCGGCCACGATCTCGCGGAAGCCGTCCGTCATGGGGCAGCGGCGGCGGCGATCACCGTCCAGTCCCCTCATGCGACGGCGGAAAATCTCACTCCCGAGCTGCTAAAGGCGGCTTTGGCCCTTGTTCCCGAGGCCGAAATTCTGTCATGAAGCCTGCTCAAGACGCGTATATTGTTTCAGTGAATTGGAAACGACAATGACCCAGCCTATCTCGCCCCTGCTTCCGATCTCCTATTCGAAGGAAGTCGCTGCCGCCAAGCTGCGCGGTGCGCCGATCGTCGCCCTGGAATCGACGATCATCACCCACGGCATGCCCTACCCCGGCAATATCGAGATGGCCCGCAGCGTTGAGGCGATCATCCGGCAGGAAGGCGCTGTTCCGGCGACTATCGCCGTCATTCACGGTACGCTGCATATCGGTCTTGAGCCGGAAGAGCTGGAAGCCCTCGCCAAAACGGAAGGTGCGATGAAGGTTTCCCGCGCCGATATCGCCTTTGCGATCGCCGAACGCCGCACGGGCGCGACCACCGTTGCCGCCACGATGATTGCCGCCGCCCGCGCCGGCATCAAGGTTTTCGCCACCGGCGGTATCGGCGGCGTGCATCGCGGCGCCGAAGAGAGCTTCGATATCTCGGCCGATCTTGAAGAGCTGTCCCGCACGGGTGTCATCGTCGTCTGCGCCGGCGCCAAGGCAATCCTCGACATTCCGAAGACCCTGGAAGTGCTGGAAACCCGCGGCGTTCCGGTCGTCACCTACGACAGCACGGAATTCCCGGCCTTCTGGTCGCGCTCATCCGGGCTCACGAGCCCTTTGACGCTGAACAGCCCCGCTGCGATCGCCAACTTCCAGACGACGCGCGAGCAGCTCGGCATCGATGGCGGTATGTTGATCGCCAATCCGGTTCCGCAAGCCGACGAGATCCCGCGCGAGGAGATGGAAATCTACATCGAGCGCGCCCTCGACAGCGCTGAGCGTGACGAGATCAGCGGCAAGGCGGTTACGCCCTATCTGCTGAGCACGATCTTCGACATTACCGAAGGCCGCAGCCTCAAGACCAACATCGCGCTTGTCGAAAACAATGCGCGTTTGGCCGCAGAAATCGCCGTCGCTCTGGCGGAATAATCAGACAAGCAGCGACGAGAACGGCCGGACGCATCAGAAGATCGCCCGGCCGTTTTTGTTTCAGGACAGGACGAAAAGGCCCAAGGCGTTGCGTAATTCGGCAAATGTGGCCTCCGTCCGCTCCCTCGCCTTTCGCGTACCCTCACGCACGATTCCCATGACATAGTCGGGCTCAGCGGCATAATGCGCGCGGCGCTCCCTGATCGGCGCGAGCAGCGCCTGCAGGACAGCTTCAAGATGTCTCTTCAAGGTGACGTCACCAAGGCCGCCATGCCGATAACGCGCCTTCATCTCTTCGACGAATTGCCGATCCTCACAAAAAGCATCGAGATAGGTGAAGACGATATTTCCTTCGATCTTGCCGGGATCGCTGACGCGCAGGTGATCCGGATCGGTGTACATGCGTCGCACCGCATCGCATATTTCATCCGACGATGCCGAAAGCGGGATGGCGTTGCCCTGGGATTTGCTCATCTTCGCCTTGCCGTCGACGCCTGGCAGGCGCCCCACGCTCGGCACCATCGCTGTTGCTTCCACAAGAACATCGCGCCCAATCTGCCGGTTGAGACGGCGGACGATCTCGTTTGTCTGCTCGATCAAAGGCGCCTGATCCTCGCCGACCGGAACGACCGTCGCCTTGAACGCCGTGATATCGGCGGCTTGCGCGACCGGATAGCAGAGAAAGCCGGCCGGGACATCGCGTTCGAAGCCGCGCAACTGGATCTCCGTCTTGATCGTTGGATTTCGCTCGAGACGGCTGACCGTGACGAAGTTCAGGTAGAGCAATGTCAGCTCTGCCAGTGCTGGCAAGGCGGATTGTAGGCAGATCGTCGTCAGCGTCGGATCGATGCCGACGGCCAGATAGTCCGTGGCGACTTCAAGGACGTTGCGCCGCACTTTCTGAGGATCATGGGCATTGTCGGTCAACGCCTGCGTATCCGCCAGGAGCAGGAATTGCCGATGGCTTTGCTGAAGCGCAACGCGGCTCTTCAGCGACCCGGCGTAGTGGCCGAGATGCAATGGGCCGGTGGTCCGGTCGCCAGTCAGGATGACGGGGCGAGTATCGATGGGAGAATGCATTTGGTTGCTCCGCAAAAGGAGCCGCCGCAATCGGGAAGGAAAAACGGAATGGACCATGCCTGCCGGATCACGGCGGCAGGGTCGATTTCAAGACATGACGACTGCCGCTCCTAGAAGGAGCGCCACCACATTTGGCAAATGGGCTTGGCAAGGTCGATCATGGGCGGTTGATTACACTGTTGCGCCACAATCGGCAACATGGAGAGGCGAGAAACGCCCCTCGCTTAATTCTTGTCCAGCGTCTCCCGCACGACGACAGCAAGCTGCTTCAGCGAGAACGGCTTCGGCAGGAAGCCGAATTGGGCGTCCGCTGGCAGATTGCGCGCAAAGGCATCCTCGGCATAACCCGAAACGAAGATGAACTTCAGATCCGGATACTTCTTGCGCAGTTCGCGCAGGAGCGACGGCCCGTCCATCTCGGGCATGACGACGTCGGAGACGACGACATCGACCTGTCCGTCGAGCTCCTCCATGATGTCGAGCGCCTCAACGCCGGAGCCGGCCTCGTGGACGGTATAACCACGCGTCTCAAGCATGCGCTTGCCGCCACGGCGTACCGCTTCTTCGTCCTCTACTAGCAGAACGACTGCGGATTTGCCTGTGAGATCGGCCGGCTCTTCTGATGAGGCGGCGACACCCACACTTTGGTCCATGGCCGCAACATCGCGGCTTTCCGCCACTTTCACTTCCGTCACCGACGGCATTTCGACGATGTGCCGTGGCAAGAAAATACGGAAGGTCGTTCCCTTGCCCACTTCCGATTCCGGCTGAATATAGCCGCCGGACTGCTTGATGATACCATAGACCATGGCAAGACCAAGGCCGGTGCCCTTGCCGACTTCCTTAGTCGTAAAGAAAGGCTCGAAAATCTTGTCCATGATTTCTGGCGCAATACCGGTTCCGGTATCGCTGACCTCGACGAGCACCATGTCCTCATGCGGAAGATAGGGATAGTTGAAGGCACTGACATCGGCAGCACGCAGATTACGGGTGCGCAGGGTCAGCGTACCGCCGCTCGGCATCGCGTCGCGGGCATTGACGCAGAGATTGATCAGCACCTGCTCGAACTGCGAGAGGTCAGTTTTGACAGGCCAGAGATCACGCCCGTAATCGACGTCGAGTTTGACATGCGTGCCAGATAGCAGTCGGTCCACCAGCATGCGCAGATCGCCGATCACGTCCGTCAGGTTCAGGATCGTCGGCCGCATGGTCTGCTTGCGCGAGAAGGCGAGCAACTGCCGAACCAGCACTGCCGCACGATTGGCGTTGCGCTTGATTTCCATCAGATCCGCGAAGCTGGCGTCGGAAGGCCGAGCCTGCAGCAGGAGATGGTCGGAAGACAAAAGGATGGCGGTCAGAACATTGTTGAAGTCATGCGCGATGCCGCCAGCAAGCGTACCGACAGCATTGAGCTTCTGCGTCTGCGCCATCTGGGTTTCGAGCGCCTTCTGCTCGGTCACCTCGACCGCATAGACGATGGCCGCCTCTTCCGGCGCCTCGTCGGTCTGGTCGATGACGGCATTGACGTAGAAGCGGAAATGCCGCGTTTCGTCCTTCGGATTGCGGGAATCGATCGGCGGAATATCACCCTGCCGGTCCTTGGCGGCCGCCAGCGCCTGCTGCAGCTGCGGCCGGTCACTTTCGTTGACGACGCTCTCGAGGGCAGCACCGCGTTCGATATCGTCGCGGGATACCAATTCCGAAAAGAGCTTCAGGAAAGGCGCATTCGTCCGCAGAATACGTCCGTTGCCATCGACGGACGCGATCGCCATCGGCGTATTGTTGAAGAAGCGGCTGAAACGCATCGCGGCGGCGGAGGCCGATTGCTCGGTATCCCCACCGTTCTGGCGGGTCAGGACGATGGTGCGGCTCTCGCCCGGAGCGCCGTCGCGCATCGAGGTTACGCTGTGGACGATCTGCACCGGCAGGCTCTGGCCGTTGGACCGGCGCAGATCGAGATCGAGCGTCACCGTCTTCTTCAAGCCCGGCTCGGCCTGCACGGACTGAATGAGTGCCAGTCCCTCGCCGGCCACCAGATCGCCAATCGTCATCGAGCCCGGCACGAATTTCGTCAGGTCGAAGCCCAGCCATTCGGCAAGCGTCGCATTGAGATAGAAGATCTCTCCCTTGCGACCGGCGGAGAAGAAGCCGGCCGGGGCATGGTCGAGATAGTCGATCGCGTTCTGCAGTTCCTTGAAGAAGCGTTCTTGGTCGTCACGCTCGGAGGTGATGTCGGTGATCTGCCAGATATGCAGTGTCTTGTTGGCGCCATGCTCGGCCGGCAGCACGCGCGCCTTCAACCGGTACCAATGCGCTCCATTGCCGCTGCCATCCATCGGCCCGAGCGGCTTCAACAGGCGAAACTCTTCCGACCCCTCATTACCATCGCGCAGGCCATTGGCGAGACGATAGAGAGCCTCGTTGGACTCACGATTTCGCGACAGGAGCATCTCCAGCGACTGCACTTCCGTCGCCTTTGTCGCCCCCGTCAAACGGCCATAGGCGGCATTCGCGTAGACGATGCGCCCCTTCTCGTCCGTAATCAGCGTTCCGTCGGGATGGCTGTTGAGGAAGGACCGCGCCAGACTATCGGACTGCGGTTGCGGCATCACCTCGACAAAGCCGATGATCGAGGAAACCAAGAAGAAGATGCCGACCATGGCGAGAATGCCGAGGCCGCCGAGAACCGCTTCATTGTCCAGCTGGTTTTTAAAAACGACGAAGGCCGCCGCGGCAGCCACGAGGACAAGCGCGAGCAGGATGATGCGCAGCACGGTTCCAGAACGAACTCCGCGATCCACCAGCGGCACGCTATACTCGTCGGACGGACGCTGCTTCGTCATGAACCCCTCGTATCCGCCTTTCTCCTCGCGACATGTCATACACGTTTAGGGGTCGCCGGAGTCGGACTTTCGAATCTTCTTTATCAATTTGCATCATTGGCAAAAAGCTTTGCTGGGCTAGAAAGGCTTGAATTCACAAGCAATAGAGCAGAACAGACCGCAATCGCATCTTGTCTCCGCCGCAATCCTGTTCATATGATCACCGTATAGAAGGGTCACGGTCAAAGCATTACCCGCAGCAGTTGCACCCACTGCATAATTCCTTAAACAGGATTCGATTTAAGGGCAAAATTACGCAGTGGATTTAGAGTATTATGGCGACCTTTGCGCGCCATAGTGACGCTCGGCGCTGCAAACCGCGACATCGGGGATAATTACGGAGTATCTCGATATGTTGGACGATATCGCCGGAGCCTATGGCAGCCGTTTCTTTCTCGCAGCCGGAGGAGTTGGCATTGCCCTGCTGGTGCTGATCGGCATTCTGTGGATCATGCGCAACCGAGCGCCCTCTCCCTTCGTGCGCGGCGGCAAGAACCGTCAGCCGCGCCTGCAGGTGCTGGATGCCGCCGCCGTCGATGCCCGCCGCCGCCTCGTACTCGTTCGACGCGATGGTATTGAGCACCTGATCATGATCGGTGGCCCCACAGACATCGTCATCGAATCGGGCATTTCCGATGCCACCCAGGCCGGAACGGCAAGGTCGACCGAGACACCCTTGGTATTTGGAGAGAGGCAGCCGCAGCAAAAGGCAACCGCTGTGGAGGCACCTCCCGCAACGCTTCCGCAGCGTCAGCAATCCGCTGAGGACAAGATCGAAGCCTATCTGCGCAACGAGCCGCGTCTCGAGCCTGAAGCACAACCGGCTTCGGTGCCTCAAGTAACCGAACGTCCGCAACCCGCTGCGGTCAAGCCGTCGCAACCTGCACCCCAGCCGGCTCCGGCAATCAGTGAGACGGAAGCCGCCGACATACTGGACGCTGCTCGCCATGTCGTCCTGCCACAACAACAACCGGCGCCCGCACGCCCTGCACCGGTCGAACCTGCCCCCTCGCCGACTCCATCGGCTGAACCCGGCAATGATTTCCAGCGCATACTGGAAGCGGAAATGTCGAAGAACCTGACCGCTGAGCGGATCATTCCGAACGCGCCGGCACCGCGACAGGTGCAGCAGCAACAGAGTGCTGGACCATCCCCGATTCCAAGCCCGGCAAAACGTGTCGAGCCCGAGCTCGCTCCGCTGACGGGAGCTGACAGCGCTCTTCAGAAAGAAGTCGCTCGCATCTTTGGAGAAATGAGCGTCAGCCGCGACAAATAAAGCGCGGCCGCCCCATCTCGCCGGAATCGAAAAAGGCACGACGGACATGTCCATCGTGCCTTTATTTTATGAAATCCGTCGAAACCGAGCCTGTCACTACTCGTCGCGGTAGACCTTCTCGCGGCGCTCATGACGCTCCTGCGCCTCGATCGACAAGGTTGCGATCGGACGGGCGTCCAGACGCTTCAAGCCGATCGGCTCGCCGGTTTCTTCACAATAGCCGTAAGTGCCATCTTCGATACGCTGCAATGCGGCATCGATCTTCGAAATAAGTTTACGCTGGCGGTCGCGGGCCCGAAGTTCGATAGCTCTGTCGGTTTCCGATGAGGCCCGATCGGCGAGATCGGGGTGATTTGCACTCTCTTCCGCCAGATGATCCAGGGTTTCGCGCGCTTCTCTAAGGATATCGTTTTTCCATGCCACCAGCTTCGCTCGAAAATAAGCTCGCTGGTTCAGATTCATGAACTCCTCGTCTTCCGAGGGCACATAATTGCTAAGATCGATCTTCTCACTCAACGCGATTCTCCTGAAGAACATCTCATATGGCGGGGTGTATATCCCAACCAATAGTGCCGATTCAAGCCAAATAGCTGCTGTCAACTGATTTTTAAATTTGTCATAAAATTCGGCTAAGGGTCTATTTTTTAATCACTTCTTCTCATCAGGCCGGATTCGTGTCTCTCGTAACCTTCCCGTGATGATGGAGCATTTCGGCTTCTGAGAGATCGCGCAGCAGTTGACGGCACCAATAAAGAAACGTTAGCTCATGAGTGAAATCGAGCCTCGGGATCTTGCCATGATCAGCATTTCGCCGCCGCCCTTCCGGATCTATCTTCTGCGCCACGCCGAGGCTCTGCAGGCTGCACCCGGGCAGAAAGATTTCGACCGTCCCTTGAGCGATAATGGCTACGCCGCAGCGGAGATCGTCGCTGACGAGGCGGCTGATAAAGGCTACAAGCCCGACCTCGTCATTTCCTCCACCGCCTTACGCTGCCGTCAGACCGCGGAGGCCATGCGCCGCGTCGTCACTCCATCGACGGAGTTTCGCTTTGTCGACGAACTCTATAACGGCTCACCCGATATCTATCTGTCGCTCATCGCTGCGCAGACCGATCAGGGCTCAGTCATGCTGGTTGCGCACAATCCGGTCATCGAGATGACGCTTGCGGCCTTGATCGGACGCGACGCTCTGGCTGGCGCTCTTCCACGCGGCTTTCCCACAGCCGGCCTTGCAGTTGTCGATTCGACGCCATCGGGCTGGGTACTGCTCGATTTTGTCACCAAATAGAGACTTCGCCGAGATAGGCCGCAAGCGGCAGTGCCGCTAATTGCGGACACATATTCGCTCATCTTTTCGGCACACATTTCCATCCCTATATTCACGGCCACGCTGTCATCCAGGGATCCCGCCTTGCCCCCAAGCCTGACCTCTTTTACCGACGACGCTCTCATTGCATTTGACAATCTGGCCGATCGCGCCGCCGGCCTCGTCAATCCCACGATCCGTCTGGGTGTTACAGGCCTCTCCCGTTCGGGCAAGACTGTCTTCATCTCGTCGCTGGTGCACAATCTCCTGAATGGCGGGCGGCTGCCGCTGTTCGAGCCGGTGCAATCCGGCCGCGTCTCCGCCGTTCGTCTCGAACCCCAGCCGGATGATGCTGTGCCGCGCTTTCAGTATGAGGATCATATCCGTGCACTCGTGAACGACCGCATTTGGCCGGATTCGACGCGGGCAATTTCCGAGCTGCGCATCACACTGGATTATCAAAGCGCCAGTGGCTGGAACCGCTTGTTCTCCCCCGGCCGTCTCTCGATCGATATCGTCGACTATCCGGGCGAATGGCTGCTGGACCTGCCGCTGCTTGCCAAGGATTTCCGCACCTTCAGCGAGGAAACTCTGGCGCTGGCGGAAACCGGTATTCGCGCCGAGCTTTCACGTCATTGGCTTGCCGTGACCGACGCCACAGACATCGCAGCGCCCGCGGATGAAATGAAGGCGCGCGATCTTGCCACGGCTTTCGCCGATTACCTGAAAGCCTGCAAATCCGACGAACGTTCGCTTTCCACATTGCCGCCCGGTCGTTTCCTTCTGCCGGGCGATCTCGACGGTTCGCCGGCCCTCACCTTCGCGCCGCTGAAGCTGTCGCCCCAAGGCAGCGCGCCGAAAGGCTCGCTCTGGGCGATGATGGAGCGCCGCTACGAGGCCTACAAGTCCGTCGTCGTCAAACCTTTCTTTCGCGAGCATTTTGCTCGCCTCGACCGGCAGATCGTTCTGGTCGATGCTCTGCAGGCCATCAATCGCGGCCCGGAAGCGGTGCAGGATCTCGAGCGGGCGCTGACGGATGTGCTGGCCTGCTTTCGTCCGGGCACAAACTCCCTCCTCTCCTCGCTGCTCGGCCGGCGCATCGACCGCGTGCTAGTGGCCGCAACCAAGGCCGACCATCTCCATCATGAAAGTCATGATCGGCTGGAAGCATTGACCCGCCGTCTCGTCGACCGCGCCATTGAGCGCATCGGCATGGCCGGTGCCGGCATCGATGTCATGGCCATCGCCTCGGTGCGGGCGACCCGCGAGGCAACCGTGACCCGCGATGGCCAGACGCTCCCCGTCATCGTCGGCACGCCGATGGACGGGGAAACCATCGCTGGCGAGAGATTCGACGGCAATCGCAAAACTGCGGTTTTCCCCGGCGACCTCCCTGAAAATCCGCGCTGGCTGTTTGAAGCCCTTGAATCGGACGGAGCCAAAGTCCATCTGCCCGAAGTGAATGTCGTGCGGTTCCGCCCGCCGGAGCTGGAAAAAACCGGGGAAGGCATCAAACTTTCGGTGCCGCATATTCGCCTCGACCGCGCCATGCAGTTCCTGTTCGGAGATCGCCTCGCATGACGAAATCGACCGAAAACGAACCGAACGGTAGTCGTCGTCCGGGCGCCTTCACGGTGGAACCGGAAACCTCCAGAAAGGAGGTAGCTCCACCAGCGGTTCGCAAGCCACAGAGCTTTGATGCCGATGTCGTGCTGACGCCCGACGCGGAGGATCCGTTCATCAGTCCCACCCTCGGCGCCGATTCGGACGCAACTGCCATCGCCAAGCCCCGCCGCAAAAGATTCTCCTTCGGCAAGGTGGCACTCGGTGCGCTCGGTATTCTGGTATCGCTCGCCTTTGGCCTCTGGACGGATCAGCTCATCCGCGACCTGTTCAGCCGGGCCGACTGGCTCGGCTATACCGCCCTTACGGTCGTCGCTGTCGGCATTCTGGCCGTCCTTGCCATCGTCATCCGCGAGACTGCCGGAATGATGCGGCTTGCCGCCGTGCAGACCATCAAGGCAGAGGCGGAAGCAGCCATTGTCGAAACTCGACCGGCGCGCGCCAAAGCATTGGTCAAGCGACTCTGCGCACTGCTGGAAGCCAATCCGGACACGGCAAGAGGCCGTGCGACCCTCAAGGCAGCGGAAGACGATATCATCGATGCGCCCCAGCTGATCGATCTTGCCGAACGTGAGCTGCTCGGCCCGCTTGATCGCCGCGCCCGGGCGCTGATTCTCGGCGCATCGAAACGGGTATCGGTGGTGACCGCCGTCAGTCCCCGCGCTCTCGTCGATATTCTCTATGTTCTCTATGAAGCGGCAAAATTGGTCCGCGCCATGGCCGAACTCTACGGCGGTAGACCCGGAACGCTCGGCATGGTCAGGCTGATGCGCGATGTAGTCGCCCATCTCGCCGTCACCGGCTCCATAGCAGTCGGCGACAGCATCATCCAGCAACTGATCGGCCACGGTCTGGCATCGAAACTGTCGGCGCGTCTTGGCGAGGGCGTCGTCAACGGCATGATGACCGCGCGAATCGGGATAGCCGCCATGGACCTCTGCCGACCGCTTCCCTTCAAGGCGCTCAAGCGACCAGGTATTGCCGATTTCGCCGGTGATCTCACGCCGAACGTCACCGGTCGCAATCCGGCGTGACGACCTGCAAATTAGGGACTTCAACACGTCCGGAAACCAAGCATTAACCATTCTAGGGCAAAAGTGACAACCAGTTTCACGGTTTCGCCTCGCTAGGGAATGTCCATGTTTTCGCGTCGATTTCTTCTTGTAAGCAGCCTTGCCGCCGCAGCCATCTCCACCGGCGTCTGGACGCAATCAGCCGACGCGGCACCCCGCGACAAGGCCTTCTTCCAGTCGATATCAGGCACCTGGAGCGGCCCGGGTGAGATTGTTGCCGGCAAGTACAAGGGTACGAAGTTTACGTGCAATCTCACGGGCAAGCCATCCGATGGCGGCAGTGCCGGTGTCAAGCTCGACGGCACCTGCCGCGTTGGCGTTTTCCAGCAGCCGATGTCGGCAGAGATCACGCAGAACGGCGGTTCCTACAGCGGAAAATTCCTGGATGGTGCAGCCGGTAAGGGCCTCGACGTAACGTCCGGCACGGTCAACGACAACACGGTCGTTCTCGGATTGATCCGCCAGAAGCTTAACGGCGCCATGATCGCTCGCGTTGCGGACAACAAGTCGATGAATGTCACAATCTCGGTGAAGGTCGGCGAACAGATGGTGCCGGTCATCGGCGTCACGTTGAAGCGCGCCGATGTTGACCAGATGGCGGTCGGATCAATCCAGTAAGCTTCGTATATCAATGCCCAAAAGCAAAAGGCTGGCAAACTCGCCGGCCTTTTGCTTTTTTCATATTGCGATTCAGGCGGTTCGCCACCAGTCACGGTTTTCATCCGCAACCTCGATGCCCTCGACATCGACCTCCCGCAACCAGTCGCTGATCTTGCGGCCGTTGACGACGAGATCCTCTGCAAAATCGGCAAGCGGCATCAGCACGAAACCACGCTCGACCATTCGCGGATGCGGAATGGTGAGCAGCGGCTCAGCCTGTTCCAGCTCTCCATAGGTCAGCACGTCGATATCGATCGTGCGCGGCCCCCAGCGCTCGATCCGCACCCGCTTCATCTGCCGCTCTATATCGAGACACACATCAAGCAGGGCTTCCGGCGAAAGCGTAGTATCGACGGCAGCACAGGAATTGTAGAAGAAGGATTGGTCCGTCTTGCCCCAAGGCGGCGTGCGGTAAAGCCGCGACACCGAAACCACCTGACAATCAGCATGCGCGTCCAGCGTGCGCAGGGCAAGCGCCATGGCGTGGATCGGGTTGTCCAGATTGCCGCCCAAACCGAGCGTCGTCCGCACGGCTACCCCCTCAGGCAAAATGCTCAATGCTCACCTGTACATAATCGAGAACGCCCGGAACCGGGGCATTGGGCTTGCGTACCGTGATTTTAGCGCGGCGGATACTCGGAAAACGTCGGCATAGTTCCTTCGCCACATCGAGCGCCAGCGCCTCTATCAGATAACGCCGGCGGCCAGTCACGATTTCCTCGATGACGCTAAAAGCGATGCCGTAATTGACCGTATCGTCGATCGAATCCTGCTCCAACGCATCGCCGGCCTCGACATCGAGTTCGGCATCAACGAAGAAGCGCTGACCTAGGAACTCCTCCTCATCATGGACGCCGTGCCGGGCAAAAAAGGCGCAATTCTGCAGAGTAATGGTATATGTCACAGCGCTCATGGCGTATCTCCGTTTCGAACAGGCGCGATCGCGTCCGAAAACCGCTCCCTGGATCCGAGTATCATGTTTTAAGTCTCGCGCGCGTCCTGAGAATAGCATCCGCGACCGCCAGCGCGTCCCTGTTGATTGCGACATTGTGTACGCGGAATATCGCAGCTCCCTGCAATCGCAGGATTGCACTGGTTGCGGCAGTGCCGACATCGCGATCAGCTGCTTCGCGACCGGTTATCGTGCCCACGAACCGCTTGCGCGAAGTGCCGACCAACAGGGGCAGGTCGAAGTGCAGCAGGGCATTGAAACGCGCCATGAGCTCCAAATTTTCCTCGGCGTTTTCCTTGGCAAAGCCGAAACCCGGATCGAGTACGATCGTCCGCCTGTCCACGCCTGAGGCGGCAGCGATCTCGAGCGAGCGATTGAGAAATAGAAGCTGGTCATCGATGACATCAGGCAGCTTCTGCCGGTTACGGCCGGTATGCATGATGCACAGACCGGCGCCCGTCTGCGCCGCCACGGCGGCGATGTCAGGCTCGCGCTGCAGGCCGAAGACATCATTGACGATATGAGCACCTGCTCCAATCGCCAGCCGCGCCGTATCGGCACGGTACGTGTCGACCGAGATCAGAGCATCAGTCCTCCCACGCAGGGCTTCGATGACGGGCAATACCCGTCCCTGCTCCTCGGTGGCGTTGACGGGGGCAGCGCCCGGCTTGGTCGATTCACCACCAATATCGATGATGGCAGCCCCGTCCTCAACGCAAGCCAACGCATGGGCAACAGCCGCATCGACGGCCTCATAGTGACCGCCGTCGGAAAAGGAATCCGGCGTCACATTGACGATCGCCATAATGACGCTCTGCCCGCCGACATCGATGCTGCGGCCATGCGCGACATGCCAAGTTTGGCTGCGAAGCTCCGTCACGAACTGTCCATCCCATTGAAAAGGAAAAAACCTTACGCTTGATATTGCGCTCACAGTGGCTATGCCGCAAGGTTCACAGAAGTTCAACATGGTAGCGACACGAATGCCGCTTGCGTCCCATAAGTTCAGTCTTTCGTGTGCATTGCTGCTCACAATCTGCATGCCCGCTGTGGCCGGTGCGGAAGTCATCGCCCGCAAATCCATTTCCTATTTCGACATCAAAGGCAGCACCGCCGACGAACTCGATGCAGCCTTGAATCAGCGCGGCCCGCTGGCGATAGGCTCCAGCAGCCACCATCCCGGTGCGACAAAGATCCGCTTCGGTGGCAGCGCGACCTACAGCGAAGCAAACGGCCGCTGTCATATTTCCAGCGTCAAGGTAACGGTCGATACGGAAATCATCCTGCCACGTTGGCGCGACCGGCGCGGCGCCACCAAGCAGCTTTCGGTGATCTGGGATACTCTTGCCGGCGATATCCGGCGCCATGAGGATCGGCATGTCGAAATCGCCCGCCAGCATGCGCGACAGATGGAAAAACAGATCCTAGCTCTGCCATCGGCCAGCAATTGCGATACGCTGCAGGAACGGGCAAACGCGGTGACATCCCGCGAAACAGAGCGGCACGACGCCGATCAGGCGCGCTTCGACCGCATAGAAGCGCTCAATTTTTCGAGCCGCATTCAGAGGCTGCTCTATTATCGCAGCCGACAAGGCAATTCGCAGTAGCCCGAAGAGCCGCACTCACCACAAAAAGCGATCGAGTAATAACGACTGTGGGAAATAGGTCACTATATGTTGTGAATCGTGTGATCTCGCCCCTCTTTGAACTTTACGAGAATCTGAAATAGGTTTTTCCTATCAATTACAGAGACAAACGCACTGGTTGATTCGAAAAAGGCCGGGCGAGAGGCTCATAAAGATCGATTTCGAGTGCCTGCGTCGGCGGGGCTATTCGCTCGTTGGCGCAGTCGGGTTTGTTTTTCAAAGCATGCGCTAAGTGTTCTCCTGGCGCGTCCTGAAGCCGCAGGTGTTTCCTCCCTTGCCTGTGGTGATGCGCCCGCCTCGCCTCGCTCGCTGCACTGGCTGAGCGGGGCATCTTTTTGAGTGATAAGTGCCTACAGGAGATCTAGCCGAGGAAACGCCGGAAGGCGCGTCGGAGCACTGCCTCAGGCCTGGCGCTCCGGCACATGCACGACGAGCCCGTCAAGCGCGCTCTTCATCTTGATCTGACAGGAAAGCCGCGAATTCGAGCGGACGTCGAAGGCAAAATCGAGCATGTCTTCTTCCATGGCTTCCGGGCCGCCGACCTTTTCGGTCCATTCCTCGTCGACATAGACATGACAGGTGGCACAGGCGCACGCGCCGCCGCACTCCGCTTCGATACCCGGAACGGAATTACGCACTGCATTTTCCATCACGGTGGAGCCCTCGTCGACATTGAGGTCAAAGCGCGTGCCGTCGAAGGCGACGATGGTCAATTTGGTCATGTGGGTGGATTCCGAATTGCTTGAATGAAGGACGATGGGGATTTTACTTCCAACAATTCGCCGGAGCAGTCAACATTTGCGCCGCCGAAACGGGTTTTACCGTCTGGCGGCGCAAGAATGCATGAGATTGACGTTCGAGCGGTCGACTTAACGCGAGAGCTTCAAAATGAAGTTCTCGGCCTCGATCACGCTGGCTGTAACAACTGCCATGCGAGCGGCGTCGCCGGCATTGCTTTCGAGCGCTCCGGCCGCATCCGCCACGCGGAAAGCGCCAACGGCGCTGGCAGCACCCTTCAGCTTGTGCGATGCAGCCTGCATGCGCTTCAAATCGCCGCTGCCGATCTCCTGCAGACAGGAACGCGCCTGCCTTGCGAACATCTGCAGCACCTCCACCTCAAGCGCCTTATCACCCATCGTCTGCTTTCCGAGATGGACAAGATCGATAGCCCGCTCCCGCGACGGGGCCGCGCCCCGCGAATTGTCCGGAGATTCAAATGCGATGTTCAAAGCGGCCATGTGCCAATGCTCCCGTCTTATATCTAGGACTGTTTTAGGAACCTGCCGCATAGTTGCGGCTCGGGCATGGCCATCCCGTTAAATTTTGGCACATTGAGGGCCGAAAACTCCGGACATGGTTAACGTGCGTTAAACATGCTCAAAATCTTGGGTTTTCATAGTATTGAACAGCCAAACAGGGTTAATGGCCCCTTAATGATCCACTGACTTTAAGGTGGAATTAATTGTCATAACTGGGGGAATGTGTCACTACGATACTGGTAAATTGGGTGGATGGCACATGCCTTTGCCCCGGAAGTGGATGATGGTAATGTTTTCATAACATCCGTTTGAAAAACCAGTTATCCACTCTGAATGTAATGGGAAATCCAAGCTCGGTGTTGACCGAGGACGGAAGACCCCACGGGAGGCAGGGTTCGTCTTTTCCGGACGCGGCGGAATTACCGGAAAAGACACGGCAAGCCCGAGTGAGTTGTAACGAGGCGTAACCGCATGGCGAACAAAAAGTACATCGAGTCGGTCGAGGACAAGGCCTTCCAGGCATTGGACGAAGCTTTGCAGATCGATTTCAGTGACGAGAGCTTAGAGTCTCGCAGCGGCATTACGCCCGATATCCCGGAGCAAAATGTGTCTGAGCCGCCGAAACAGCCGATAAAGCAGACCAGGGATGATGCCGCCCGCCAGAATGGCGGCGCACGCAGCACCGCAGCCCCTGCGCCTCCGCCCCGCCCTGCCGAGGCGCCGAGGAACCCGACCCTCGCTGCCGCCAATGACGGCAATAGGGCAAGTTCCGCTAGTATATTGAGAGCGCTCGATGGAGCCTCGCAGAGCCATGCGGTGCGAAACGCCACGATCGTCTCTCTGTTCTGGATCATCGGCGGGGCCGGCCTCGCCTTCATGCTCTATGGCGCTCAGATCCGGAACATCCATTCGATCGCGGATCTCGCTGCCCTTCCGGGCCTCATCGCCTGCATCGTCGGCATTATCGTTCCGGTACTGCTTTTCTATGCTTTCGGCATGATGATCTCGCGTGCGCATGACATGCGCAATGCGGCCCGCTCCATGGCGGAAGTCGCGCTACGTCTCGTAGAGCCGGAAACCGTCGCTTCGGAGCGCATCATGACGGTCGGTCAGGCCGTTCGCCGCGAAGTCTCGGCGATGAACGAAGGCATCGAGCGCACCATTGCACGCGCGACGGAGCTCGAAACCCTCGTCCATTCCGAGGTCAACGCACTGGAGCGCAGCTACGCCGACAACGAATTGCGCGTGCGCGGCTTGGTCCACGAACTCGGCGCAGAGCGCGACGCCATCGTCAATCATGCCGAGCGTATCCGCTCTTCGATTTCGGGCGTGCACGATCAGATCAAGGAAGACCTGTCGCTGGCGACCGAAGAAATCGCCGTGCGCCTCTCCACGTCGGGTGAAGCCTTCGCGTCGATGATCGACACGCGCGCAGCCGCCCTGATGGAAAAGTCGGATTCCGCGGTCCAGGCCCTTGGCACTCTGCTTTCCGCGAAGACCGACAGCCTGCTGCAGAACCTCAACGCCTCGGGCCTCGCTCTCAGCCATGAATTCGATTCCCGCCTGGAATCTCTATCGTCGACCCTTGCCGAACGCGGCAAGGACCTGCTCGGACAGTTCGAAACCCGCGCTTCGACACTCGATGCAAACACCGAAAAGCTGAATTCCGCATTGAATGAACGTGCGCGCCAGCTCAACGAAACGCTGGTTGCCCGCACAAGGGAGATCAGCGAAAGCCTCAGCGGCGGCGAGCGGTCCATCACCGGCACGCTGGACAATGTTCTGTCCCGCCTCAACACGGCACTCGACGAAAAAGGCGCGAGCTTCCGCCAAAGTCTGCAGTCGACAGCCGATGATGCCATCATGGACATCGACTTGCGCTCCGGCTTCTTCGAAGAGCGCTTCCAGTCGACGATCGCACAGCTTTCGACGACCTTTGACGAGCGCGTGTCGGAATTCGCCTCCGCCTTCGACAAGCGCGCCGGCTCTCTGGACACCAAGCTCTCGGAAAGCCTTGCTCGCATCAATCAGTCGCTTGGCAGCAATTCGGAGGCACTGGAAGGCATCCTGACCTCCAGCATTGAGCGCCTCGGTTCGCATCTCACCGACCAGTCCTTCGCTCTGGCAACGACGCTGGCAACCGGCCAGGAGGTATTGGAAAGCGCAATCGGCTCCAAGGCGAACGAGATCACTTCCGCGCTGCAGAACGCCACGACAGGCATTTCCTCGGCCCTGACCTCGGGCACGAGCGAACTCAACACCACGCTTGCCTCGCATGCCAGCGCCTTTACCTCTGCGGTGCAGGGTGTGACGCGCGAAGTCTCGACCGCGCTGCAAAGCGGTACGGAAGAACTCACCTCCGCCTTCACCGGCCGCGCCAACGACATCAACAACACCCTCTCTGCCCGCACCAACGAGATCACGCAGGCTTTGAGTTCTGCTCACGAGCGGGTCGATGCCGTCATGGCCGCCCGCAGCAACGCCTTGTTCGGCGCGCTTGCCGATAACCAATCCCGTTTCGAGCAGACGCTTGCCGAGCGCTCGGAAGCGATTACCAACGCCGTCAGCGGTTCTCATGAACATCTGACCGCCGCTCTGGACGAGCGTACCTCGATGCTCGCCATTTCGCTGGCCGAGAGCCAACTGCGCCTCGAAAACACGCTTGCGAGCCGCGCAGATGCGATCACCAGCGTCATGACCGATACCCACAGCAAGCTGGCCGACACGCTCGACGATAAGACGATGGCGCTTGCTATCGCGCTTTCCGAAAGCCAATCCCGCCTGGAAGATACGGTTTCCGGTCATGCGGAACGGGTTGCCGGCACGCTCGATACCAAGACCAACGAACTGGCGCGCGCACTTGCCGAGGGTCAGGCTCGCCTCGAAAGCACCGTCTCGGGTCACGCCGAAAGCGTCACCAATGCTCTCGACGACAGGACGATGGCGCTCGCCATCGCACTTTCAGAGAGCCAGGCCCGGCTGGAGGAAACCGTTGCCGGTCACGCAGATCGCGTCGCTGACACGTTCGAAGGCAAGGCCAGTGCCCTCGCCGCCGCGCTGACCTCCGGACAGGCTCGTCTCGACGAAACCCTCGCGAACCGCGCCGAGGCCATCATCAAGGCATTTGCAGGCAACCATAATGCCTTGGCCGAAGCACTGGACGACAGAGCTATGGCTCTCGCCATCGCATTGTCGGAAGCCCAGGCCCGCCTCGAGGATACCGTCTCCGGCCATGCTGATCGCGTTGCCGACACGCTGGACGGCAAGACACGGGCGCTTTCCGATGCGCTGACCTCCGGCCAGTCGCGTCTCGAAGCGACGCTTGCCAATCGCGCCGAGGCGATCACCAACGCGTTCGCCAGCAACCACAATGCGCTGGCCGATGCACTGGACGACAAGGCGATGGCTCTCGCAATTTCGCTTTCGGACACCCAGTCACGCCTCGAGGATGCGGTATCCAGCCGTCTCGACGCCCTCTCCGAAACTGTTGCCGGCACTCACGACAAGATCGTCAACAGCCTCGACGACAGGACGATGGCGCTCGCCGTCGCTCTTTCGGAAGGCCATGCGAAGCTGGAAGACACTCTTTCCAACAGCGCCAAGGCCATTGCCCATACCGTCACCAGCGGCCACGAGGCATTGACCAACACGCTCGACGACAAGAGCATGGCCTTCGCAATCTCGCTTGCAGAAAACCAGAACCGCTTCGAAAGCGCCCTGGAGGAACGTGCCAACGCGCTCCTCCAAAGCGTCTCCGGCGCAGAATCCCGCGTTGCCGGAGCCTTTGGCGACAAGGCGGATGCCATTCGCGCAGCCTATAGCGAAAACCAGGAACGCCTCGACCGCTCGCTCGCCGCCCATACGGACACTCTCTCCAATATTCTCGGCACCAATAGCGACCGCGTCGAAACTGTTCTCGGCACCACCGCCCGTCAGCTGGAGAACACGCTTGGCGCCGGTCTGTCGCAGATGGATCAGAACCTGGCCTCGGCCTACGAGCGTATGCGTTCCACGCTGGAAGACCGCAGCAATGCGATCAACCTTGCCCTGCGCGACGCCCATGCGCAGATCGACAACACCTTGATGGAACAGACGACCGCCATCGGGACCTCGATCGCCACCAGCGCCAGCATGCTCGAAATGTCGCTCGAGGACCGTGAGGCTTCGCTGCGTCAGACCATCGACGCTAGTGCAAGGACGTTGGAAGAGCGCCTGAACAGCGGTGCAGGCGACATTGCCGGCCGTATCCAGCAGGCCGCCGGCGACATCGCCCGCTCGGCCGAAACCTTCTCGTCCAACCTCAATCAGTCGATCGAAGGCATGACGAACCGCTTTGCCGAGACCGGCTCGCGGGTCGAAGCCAGCCTGTCGGCTCTCGAAAATCGCATCAATGAAGGCGTCACCGGCGTTGCAGCCCAGGTCGATGCCGCCGGCAACCGCCTCTCCGATACGCTGGCGAGCGGTGCGGCAAAGATCGATGACAGCGGCAGCCACGCAGCTGCCCGCATCGAAGAGCGCCTTTCGACCATGGATCGCGCCCTCAATCTCGGCCTCGAAGCGGTCAATCGCACGATCGAAGGCAAGGCTGCCAATCTTGCAACGACGCTGCGCACGGCTGTTGCCGATGCCGCGCAGGGCATGGACACGGAAGCGACCCGCACGGCTGAATTGCTCGCCAATACTGGCCAGCAATTTGCCGAAAACCTCGGCAGCCATAGCGATGCCTTTACGCGCGCCATGACCGAGCGCTCCGACGAGCTCGTCAACCGCGTCTCGGAAACGCAGAACCGGCTGGCAAGCCAGGCTGCAGCCGTCGCCCAGACCTTCTCGGAAGCAGGCAACGCGATCGTCAACAAGGTCGCCGAAGCCGAGGGCCTCGTCAGCAACCAAGTCAACACGATCTCGCAGGCACTCTCTTCGGCCGAACAGTCGCTGGAAGCCCGCGGCGCGTCTCTCCGCAATACGCTTGCCGGCGGCAGCGAGCAGATCGCCGCCACCATGGCACAAGTCGAGCGCGCGCTCGACGAGCGCAGCACAGCGATCCGCAGTTCGCTGGAGGAACGCGCTCACGAAATCGACTCGACGCTTGCCGATGTCGACAAGGCCCTGGAAGCTCGTGGCTCCTCCATCCGTACCTCGCTCGACGAGCGCACCCGCGAGCTGAATTCGATGCTGGCTGGACGCTCCACCGAGCTGTCGCGCCTCATCGACGAAAAGGCTCGGCCCATCGTCGATCGCTACGCGGCAACGGGTCAGGAAGCCGCCGCTCTCATCACGGCGGCAGCTCAGGAAAGCACGGAGCGCCTGCGGGCCGAGAATGCCGCGCTGATCAACGCGATTTCGTCGCGCACCGAGCATGCCGTCAACACGGTCAGCGCGCTGGAAAACAACCTGCTTGCGAGTGTCAATGGTGTCATCGCCCGTCTAGCGGACAACAACTCGGCGATCGCCGGACTGCTGTCCAATGCTGCGAGCGAATTTGCAAGCGTCGATGACCGACTGATGGCAACCTCGTCGCGCTTCGCTGAATCCGCGGCAAAAGCCGGCGAGATGGTTTCGGCTTCGAGCCGCCTCCTTGAAGGCAAGGTCGACAAGCTGTCTGAGATCACCGGCCAGACTCTTTCGCAGGTCGGCAGTATCGTTGGCCGCTTTGACGATCATTCCAAGGTGCTGACGCAAGCGTCTCAGCTCCTTGGCGCGGCCCAGTCGAACCTTGTATCGACGCTGGAAGAGCGCGAAACGGCGCTGCAGAACCTGGCCGTCGGCCTCGTTCAGCGCTCGGAAGAGATCGAGAACACCATGCGCGCCCTCGGCTCGATGGTGGAAACAGCTTTCGACCGGGCCGAGCAGCGGTCGAACCAGGTGACCGGTAATCTGCGCCAGAGCGTGCAGTCTTCCTTCGGCGATATCGGCCGCGTTCTCTCCGACGCCGAGAAGCGCGCCGAAGATGCAGCGGAAAACATGCGCGCAGCATTGCAGAAGGCCGGCGAGGAAGCGAACCAGGCTGTCGAAAACACATTCGCCAACGCCGAGCGCCGCTCCAGCGATCTCACCAATCGCCTGCGCGGTGGCCTCACCGCCTCGTTGTCCGAGGTCGAGCAGATGCTCGCCGACGCCGGCAAGACCTCCGAGACGGCTGCTCATCAGCTGCGTGAAACCCTGCGTGTTGCAGTCGATGACGCGATCGGCCGCTTCGCCGGTGCGACGGACGAGATCCGCCGCTCGGCCGGCGATATCCGCCGTGAGCTTGATCTCACCCGCAGCGAGTTGAAGCGCGGTGCCTTCGACCTTCCAGAAGAAGCGAAGGAAAGCGCTGCAGCGATGCGCCGCGCGGTTGCCGAGCAGATCAAGGCCCTTCAAGATATCTCGCAAATCGTCGGCCGCTCGACGCAGCAGCTGGAGATTTCCGAGCCGACCGCTCGCGCGCTGGCCGAAGCACAACCTGCTCCACGGCCGCAGCCCGCCGCGCCTGCCCCGGCAGCTGCAGCCCCGCGGTCTCAACAGCCTGCTCCGCAACAACCGGCGCCACAGCCGCCAGTCGCCCAGCAGCCCGCACAGCGCCCGGCGCCGCAGCAGCCGCCTTCGATCGAGTCCCTCGGCCTGCGTGGATCGCTTTCCGCAGAGCGCCCGGCCGCACAGCCGCAGCGCCCGGCTGAACCGGCGCCCGCGCGCCAGGAAGCAGCTGGCGGTGGCTGGATCAGCGATCTGCTGCGTGGCGCTTCGCGCGATGAAAATGCCGGTCTGCAGCCGACCCGCCAACCAGCGCCGAAGGCGCCGGCGGAACAGGCTCCTGCCCCCGCCGCGCGCAACCCGCGCCATGTTGTGGAATCGCTGAACTCGCTTTCGGTCGATATCGCCCGCGCCATCGATCATGACGCCTCGGTCGATCTGTGGCGCCGTTACCAGCGCGGCGAACGCGACGTGTTCACCCGTCGGCTCTATACGCTCAAGGGTCAGCAGACCTTCGACGAGATCAAGCGCAAATACGACCGTGAGCCGGAATTCCGCACCGCAGTCGATCGCTACATCGCCGATTTCGAAAAGCTGCTCGCCGATGTCGCGCGTACCGATCGTGATCGCACCATTACGCAGTCCTATCTCACCTCGGACACGGGCAAGGTCTACACCATGCTGGCCCACGCAGCAGGCCGCCTGAACTGAGAATGAGACCAGACGACTCCTTGATCCCCGGCAGAGATGCCGGGGATTTTTGTTTCAGGCTTTTTCATAAGTTTTAGGGCACGAAAAAAGGGCGGTTCTCGGCCGCCCTTGACTTGCTTGGTAGTAGCTCGAGCCGGCTTACCGGGCCTCATGCACCTTCGAGATCAAACCGCTGGTAATACCAACGAGGAGGAAGTTGTTCTTCAGGCGAACCCAGTGATAGCCGCGCGGAGGCGTGGATAGCTGGAAGGCACGATAGTCGATTTCCGTTGCGCGGCGGCGGTCAGAAGCCGACAGGCGGCGCCCCTTGACCCAGCCGCCTTTGCGGATAACGACCTTCTTCTTCACTACCTCTTTCTGAACAACGGTCTGCCTGCCGGCGGGAGCGGGCTTGACCTGCGCTGTCGCAGCCAGCGGCATCCCGAGGACTGTCGCCGCAAGAAGCACTGCGAAGGTTTTTCTCATTGGTTGTTTCCTCATTTCAGAATCTGCACGCGAACTTATCGTGACAGACATGAAACGCATCTGACAGTCGAATTACAATTCCGTAATAGAGGCAACAACAGGCAGACTTTCCATCGCATGTCCGCAAGTCTTCGATGCCTCACAATTCATCGTAGTTAAACCAGTCGAAATCCGCTGTCTTTGCTCTGCCTGAGATGTCGAAGGCGAACATGCCCACGAAAGCACCGGTGAATGAGCCGTGTTCGCCGCGCCCGCCCTCATCCGAGATGACACCGGCATCGAGTACTGGCCCGATCGCCTGCCATGCGCCCATGCCTTCGGCTTGCCAGAAGAACTGCAGGTCGTTGTCCCGCACTTCCATGGCGAGCTGTATGCGCCCATCCGGCACGGCGACGCCGCCGTCGATCGGAAAGCTCAAGCGGCCATTCGGATAATCGCCCGGGCACGTCATGATGGTGACGCAGCGGCCGAGCTTCTCGTGCAGGGTCACCGCAATGGCATGCAGCTTGAAGCGATTGTAGTAATGCGTCAGGCCCGCAACCTGCTGATAGGTATCGGGCTGGAATTCGACTACCGTTTCAGCCCGGAAACTGTGATGTTCCTGACGGCGGGCGACGAGCGCTTGCTCGAACCAGGAACCGATGCTTTCACGGGCAAAAAGCCGCAAATGACCGGGACGTTCCGTTACGCTGAAAATGCGTTCAGGCTGCGGTGTGCGCAGCCACTGAAAATCCATCGGCAGTCTGGCCTCATCGAAATTGTAACCGCTGCGGCGCGGCTTTTGGACCGGCACGGCGCCGTTCAAGCCTGCGACCTCGGCATCTGGAACGCTGGTGCCGTTTTCGAGATAGAGCCAGCCATCCTCTTTCCACACGCATTTCTGCAGAGCCGTTTCCCGGCCAAGTGTGCAGCGGCGATGCGGCGGCAAAGGCCGCCCGCAAAGATGGGTATGGTAGAACTGCCCGTCATGGGTCTCGACATACTGGCCATGGCCCGCACGTTGCAGCGCCGCCTCCGGATGATCCTTCGAGGTGATCAGGTGCTTGTTCGGATGCAGTTCGTACGGCCCGGCAATATCGCGGGATCGGGCCATGGTCACGGCATGGTCGTAACCGGTGCCGCCTTCAGCCGTGGTCAGATAGTACCAGCCGTTACGCTTGAAGAGATGCGGGCCTTCGACCAGCCCCAGCTCCGTACCGGCAAAGATGTTCCTGATCGGCCCTTTCAAGGATTTCGTCGCAGGGTCCCATTCCTGCAGCAGGATGCCGTCGAAGGCCGGTGTCTTCGGCGAACCGCCATAGCTTTCGGTACGGTGGTTCCATTGCATGTTGACGAACCACTTGCGGCCGTCGTCGTCATGAAACAGCGAGGGGTCGAAACCGGAGGAGTTCACATAGGCTGGTTCGGACCACTCACCTTCAATGGTTGGCGAGGTCACGATGTAATTATGGGCATCCTTGAAGTTGCCGTCATAGCGCTTGACGTCGGTATAGACGAGCCAGAACAGCCCGTCCGCGTAAGAGAGGCAGGGCGCCCAAATGCCGCAGCTATCGGGCTCGCCGCGCATGTCGAGCTGCGACGCGCGCTCCAGCGGTCGCCTCACGAGCGTCCAGTTCACCAAATCGCGCGAATGATGGATCTGGACGCCCGGATACCACTCGAATGTCGAGGTGGCGATATAATAGTCCTCGCCCACGCGGCAGATGGATGGATCGGGGTTGAACCCCGGCAGGATCGGATTGCGGATCATGAAACTCTCCCCTCCAGAGACCACGACATGTGGCGATGTGCGGTCATACAAATGAGACGCCCGGAACCAGGTCTCGGGCGTCTTATGATGATCAGTCGCGTTCAGCCGACTTTGCCCACAGATTGATGTCCGCCTCCTTGGCATAGACATCGATCTGCTTCAGCTCTTCGGCCGTGAAGTCGAGATTGTCGAGAGCCTTGACGCAATCGACGATCTGCGACGAACGGCTGGCGCCGATCAGGGCAGAGGTGATGCGGCCGCCGCGCAGAACCCAGGCAATCGCCATTTGCGCCAGCGTCTGGCCGCGCTTCTCGGCGATCTCGTTGAGCTTTTTGATGTTATCGATAATCGACGGGCGGATGAAGTCGCGCTTCAGGAAGTGGTTCTGCGCCGCGCGGCTGTCTTCCGGAATGCCGCCGAGATACTTGGTCGAGAGCATGCCCTGGGCCAGCGGTGAGAAGACGATCGAGCCAATGCCGAGGTCTTCCAGCGTGTCCACCAGACCGTCATCCTCGACCCAGCGATTGAGCATGGAATAGCTCGGTTGATGGATCAGGCATGGCGTGCCGAGGTCCTTGAGGATGGCGGCAGCCTCACGCGTACGCTGCGAGTTATAGGAGGATATGCCGACATAAAGCGCCCTGCCCGAGCGGACGATGTGATCGAGCGCACCGCAGGTCTCCTCGAGCGGCGTATCCGGATCGAAGCGATGGGAATAGAAGATATCGACATAGTCGAGGCCCATGCGCTTCAGGCTCTGGTCGCAGGAGGCGATCAGATATTTGCGGCTGCCCCATTCGCCATAGGGACCTGGCCACATGTCATAGCCTGCCTTGGAGGAGATGATCAGCTCATCGCGCAAGCCCGCGAAATCGGTGCGCAGAATCTCGCCGAACGCCGTCTCGGCACTGCCGGGAGGCGGTCCGTAGTTGTTGGCGAGGTCGAAATGGGTGATACCGAGATCGAAGGCCGTGCGGCACATATCGACCTTGCGGTCATGCGGCGTGTCGCCGCCGAAATTATGCCAGAGGCCCAGCGAAACCGCCGGCAGCTTCAGACCGGAACGGCCGGTCCTGTTGTATTTCATTTTCGAATAGCGATCGGATGCCGGTTGCCAGGCCATGATGAAATTCCTTCGAGATGAAAAAGCGCGCGGGTTTGGTCTCCCGCGCGCAAACTAGCTCTTCCAGCACCTACTTCAAGAGCGCCTGAGCCTCTTCGATGCCAAGCGCTGCCGGCTGCGTGCAGGTCGTGCTGAGATCAATGAAACGGCCTTCTTCGCCCGACTTCAGGATCGATGTCATGACATCGACGCCATGCAGCGTGCGGTCGAGCGAGCAACGGGCATCACGTCCGTCGATCAGCGAGGCCGCCATATCGGCAAGACCAGCCGTGCGATAGTTGGCACGCGAGCCGTTCGGGCTTTCCTGATTGACGATACCGAAAGGATGCGCCCAGTTTTCCAGCGGCTTGATGTCTTTGTCGCGGCCGCTCGCCTCGACGGTGCCGCCGAAGAAGTTCGGATCGGGCACATAGAGTGAGCCCTCGGTGCCGTAGAGCTCCATATTGGCATGGCGGTGCGACCACACATCCCAGCTCGCTGTCAGCGTGATCCGGGCACCGCTGACGAATTCCAGAAGCGCCTGGATCGTCGTCGGCGTCTTAACCGGAATGATCTCGCCATGTCGCGGCTGGCTGGTAATGGTGCGGGTCGGCGATGCCATTGAAGTCATCGCGCCAACACGCTTCACCGGCCCGATCAGGTTGATCAGATTGGCTATATAATAAGGGCCGAGATCGAGGATCGGGCCGCCACCAGGCAGGAAGAAGAAGTCCGGATTTGGATGCCACATCTCCATGCCCGGGCTCATGACATAGCATGCGCCCGAAGTGACGCGGCCGATGCCGCCGTCATCGATGAATTTGCGGGCGAGCTGATGCGCACCGCCGAGGAAGGTATCGGGCGCGCAGCCGACGGCCAGCCCCTTTTCCTTGGCGATGCGGCGCAGTTCCTCGCCCTGCTCCAGCGTCAGCACGAGTGGCTTTTCAGAGTAGACGTGCTTGCCGGCTTCGAGGATGCGCTTGGAAACCGGGAAATGCGCGTCCGGGATGGTCAGGTTGACGATGACATCGAGCTCGTCATTGGCGAGCAGTTCGTCGATCGTCTGGGCCTTGACCTTATATTCTTCGGCGCGCGCACGCGCCGCTTCCATGTTGATATCCGCGCAGGCCAGCACCTTCAGGCCCTTGAAGAGCGGTGCCAGCGAGAAATAGGTTGTTGAAATGTTGCCGCATCCGATGATGCCGACGCCAAGTTCCTTAGCCATGTGGAAGTGCCTCAAAAGCTCTTGAAGGATGCGATGGAGCGCGTGATCAGACGATCGACATCGCTCGGATTGTCATGTTCGACGACGAAGTGCTTGGCCTTGGTGCCGGCGAGCGCCTTGAGCAGCTTCGCCCACGGAACCGTACCATGACCGACATCGGCCCATCCGTCTTCGTTCTTGTTCTCGCCAGCCGGCGCAATGTCCTTGACGTGAACGGCGGTGATGCGCGGACCCAACTTTTCGATCCAGGCAAAGGGATCGCCGCCGCCGCGGATGACCCAGGCGATATCGGCTTCCCAGGAGATATCCGGAGCGCCTTCGAAGATCTGCTCGATCGGCAGCGAGCCATCGGCCTGCTTGACGAATTCGAAGTCGTGGTTGTGCCAGCCGAACTCGAAGCCTGCATCCTTATAGGGCTTGCTCATTTCATGCAGACGCTTGCCGAATGCGAGCCAGCCGGCGGCATCCTTCGGGCGCTGGTCGGCAGCAATGTGCGGCGCATAGATCGAATCCATGCCGAGGATCTTGCCGATGGTGAGCGACTTCTGCACTTCGCCATCGAGGAAATCCGGGCTGAAATGGCCGCTTGCCATCCGCAGGCCGTTCTTGTCGAGTTCGGCGCGCAGGTTCTTGAGGCCGGTTTCGTCCAGATCGGCATAGATGCCGCCGAAACCTTCGACTTCGGCGTAGCCGGCTTTGCCGAGCTTTACGAAGATTTCCGAATAGGGCTGGAAATTGCGGGCGCTGTAAATCTGAAATCCAAGTTTCGTCATCAATAGTCCTCCAATGGCCCTCGGGCCGTCTATCTTGGGGCTTGGGGGCCCGAAAGCGTCGCCACTGCGACGCGATGGCTCAATCCACCGACTGGCTGGATTGCAAATCGTAGATGCGGAAATCGGGCACGCCGCTTGCGAGCGGCTTGGCCGGCGTGAATACGACGCGGCGGCTCTCACCGGCGGCGAGATCGAAGGCATTGTCGGAATAGCGCCCCTCCGCCTCGCTCTCGATCATCACGAACAGCGCAAGTCCCTTTGCGGTGACGGTGAGTTCCACTGTCCCGTTTTCCTCTTTCTCCTCCCGCAGCACGGTCAGCCCGGCAGGCTGAAGCTCGAGCGCCTTGTAGGTGCCGTGGACATAGTGCCCCTCGCCGCCCATGCCGTTCGATGCGGTGAAGCGCCACGCCAGCAGACAATCGGCCGGAACCTGATCTGCATCGATCGACAATGCCGTAACGGCAGCATCCGGCGTACAGACGGCGTGCGCTGTCGTCAGCGGCACGCGTTCGCCATCGAGCTTGAGCAGCGATACGGAAATATCCACTACCACATCGGCATTGGTATCGTTGACCAGGGAGAAGCGGATCGTCTTGTTGTCTTCCGAGGGAATGGCCGCGACGGACACGGGCTGGAAGAAACGCCGCACCTGATAGTGCATCACCTTCCACCGGCCGCCGTAATCCAGGCTGGACCACGAGGCGACAGGCCAGGTGTCGTTGAGCTGCCAGTAAATGGTGCCCATGCAATGCGGCTTCAGCGACCGCCAATATTCCACGGCCGTCTTGATGGCGAGGCCCTGCTGGACCTGGCTCAGATAGACGAAATTCGGGAAATCCTTGGGAAAGCGGAAATAGCGGAACATCGTGCCGGCAATGCGCTCGTTGCCGCCGGCATTCTTCTGGTGCAGCTCCATGACTGGGGAAGCAATGTTCATATCCTTCGCCTCCGCATAGGTCTTGATGACGGGCAGCGAGGTATAGGACTGGAAGCCGAATTCCGAGCAGAAGCGCGGCCGCACGGAGCGATAATTGTCGAAGGATTTGTTCTCGTGCCAGACCGACCAGTAATGCATGTCGCCGGAGCCATCGGCATGCCAGGCGTCGCCGAAATTGAGATAACCCGAAGCCGGGCTCGACGGCCACCAGATCGCATCCGGCAGGGCCTTCTTCATCGCCGTCTCGATCGTTCTGTTCAGGCGATCGTAGGAGACGAGATAGCGATCCCGATCTTTGCGGGACTCCTCGAACCAGGTGAGTGCGCCCACCAGTTCATTGTCGCCGCACCAGAGAACGATTGAAGGATGCGTCGCAAGCCGGCGAACCTGATAGCCAACCTCCTCCTCGACATTCTCGAGGAAATCGCCCGTCGACGGATAGAGATTGCAGGCGAACATGAAGTCCTGCCACACCATGAGGCCCAGGCGGTCGCAGGTGTCGTAGAACCAGTCATGCTCATAGAAGCCGCCACCCCATACACGGATCGCATTCATGTTTGCATCGACGGCCGATTGCAGCAGGTCTTCGGTCGCCGCCGGGTTGGAGCGGGAAAACAGCGCGTCGGCGGGAATCCAGTTCGCGCCACGGGCGAAGATCTCGCGGCCATTGACCTTCAAGGCAAAACGGCTGCCAGCTTCATCCTCAGTGGTGATCAACTCGACCGTGCGCAGGCCGATCTGCCGCGTGACGGTTTCGAAATTGGTTTCCACCGAAAGCGTATAGAGTGCCTGCTCGCCATTGCCTGCCGGCCACCAAAGCTTAGGCTTGTCGATATGGAAGAAGTGGGTGATTGAGGTTTCGCCGGCATTGACGCCGACATCGAGGCGCACCCGCTCGTCATCAAGCGAGAAATAGAGCTGCGCGATGCCTGTCCCCTTAGCAAACAGCGCTACCGTCACTTTGAGATCGACCGAGCCGTCCTCGTTATGAATTTGCTGGGTGACGACATTTTCGATACGGGCGATTTCGAGCTTCTTCAGTGCGATGGTGCCGTAGAGGCCAAGCGGCGCGATCGCGACATTCCAGTCCCAGCCGAAATGGCATTGCGGCTTGCGCAGCATGTTGCCGTTCGGGATCGGCGAATTGCCGGTGCTGTAGGGAATGTAGAAAGGCTGCTTCGCCTGCAAGGCAGCGCCAGCCGAAATGCTCGAATGCAGGACGATGCGAATGGTGTTCGCACCCGCCTTCAGCACTTTCGAGACGTCGGGGCGATAACGCTGAAAACAGTTATTGCCCTCCAGCACCAACGCATCGTTGACGTAGACGCTGGCGACAGTATCGAGATAGTCGATATCGAGATACCAGTCTCCGCCGGCATCATCGAGCACAAAGCTGCGCGTCAGCTCCCAGTCCTGCTTGGCGACCCACTGCACGACCTCTTCGTTCCGCGCAAAATAAGGATCGGGAATAAGCCCTTCGGCATGGAGCGCGGAATGAATATCACCGGGCAGAGACATGAACAGAGAGTGATCACTGTCGGGAGACGTTAGCATCCACGATCCCGCCAGATCGACGGAGAGGCTATCATTGATGGAAGACGACATCGGACCTCCTCGGACCGCTGCAAAGTAGGAGGCGGCAGGGCCGCCTCCGGGCATGGGATCATATTCTGAGTTCTGTCTGCGCATCGAAGAGCGATGCGAGAGACATGTCGAAGCCAAGCTGTACGGCAGAACCCGGGCCAAAGCGCCTCGAGCCGTTGACGCGAACCGACATGGTATGGCCGGCATGCTTCAGCCAGAGCAGGTTATCGGCGCCCATCGGCTCTTCGATATCGACCGTGGCGTTGTGGATCTCGGTACCGAAGGCGGCCGCTTCATTGACCTTGATATGCTCGGGACGAACGCCCAGCACGACCTTGCGGCCGGCCTGCAGCGCCTCTCCGGCCTTGTAGCCATCGAGAGAAAACAGCACGTCATTGGTCGCGAAGACGACCTTGCCTTCGCGGTTGACCAGTTCGCCCTTGAGGAAATTCATCGACGGCGAGCCGATGAAGCCCGCGACGAAGAGATTGCGCGGCTCGTTGTAGATCGTCGTGGGATCGTCGAGCTGCATGATGACGCCGTTCTTCATGATCGCGATGCGGTCGGCAAGCGTCAGCGCCTCGATCTGGTCGTGGGTGACATAGATCATCGTGTTCTTCAGCGACTGGTGCAAGCGCTTGATTTCCACGCGCAGTTCCGAGCGCAGCTTGGCATCGAGGTTCGAGAGCGGTTCGTCGAAGAGAAAGACGTCGACATCGCGCACCAGGGCGCGGCCGATCGCGACGCGCTGGCGCTGGCCGCCCGAAAGCTCGGCCGGCTTGCGCTTCAGCAGAGGCTGGATCTGCAGGATCTCGGCGGCACGCGCGATGCGCTTGTTGATTTCGTCCTGCGGCACCTTGGCGACACGCAGGCCGAAGGACAGGTTCTTCTCGACCGTCATCTGCGGATAGAGGGCATAGGATTGGAACACCATGCCGATACCGCGATCCTTGGGCTCTTCCCAGGTGACGTTCTTATTCTTGATGAAGATCTGCCCCTCGGTGATATCGAGCAGGCCGGCAATGCAATTCAGCAACGTCGACTTGCCGCAGCCCGACGAACCGAGAAGCACGAGGAATTCGCCGTCATTGATCTCGAGATTGAGGTTTTTCAGAACGGTGACAGCGCCGAAATCGAGCGAGAGGTCTTTGATGGAAACACTGCTGTTCATGGATCACCCCTTCACTGCGCCGGCGGCGATGCCCCGAACGAAAAGCCGTCCGGAGACGAAATAGACGATAAGTGGAACAAGACCGGTCAGGATCGTTGCCGCCATATTGACGTTGTATTCCTTCACGCCCTGGACGGAATTGACGATATTGTTGAGCTGGACGGTCATTGGATAATATTCCGGCCTGGTGAAGACGACACCGAACAGAAAGTCGTTCCAAATGCCTGTGACTTGCAGGATCATGGCGACGACGAAGATCGGCAGTGACATGGGCAGCATGATGCGCAGGAAAATCTGCCAGAAGCCGGCGCCATCGATACGCGCAGCCTTAAAAAGCTCCACCGGCAGCGATGCGAAATAATTCCGGAACAACAGCGTCAGGATCGGCATGCCGAAGATGCTGTGCACTAGGATAAGTCCGGTCAGCGTACCGTAGATGCCGATTTCGCGTAGCACGATAACGATCGGATAAATCATCACCTGATAGGGTATGAACGCCCCGATCACCAGGATCGAAAAGAACAGATCGGCTCCCTTGAAGCGCCAATTGGCAAGCGCATAGCCGTTGACCGAAGCAATCGCGATCGACAGGATCGTCGACGGCACGGTGATGCGCACGGAATTCCAGAAACCGCGGGAAAGACCGTCACAATTGAGGCCGGTACAAGCCGTTGCCCAGGCTTTCACCCATGGTTCGAAAGTGATCTCGAGCGGCGGCGAGAAGATGTTGCCGAGCCGGATTTCAGGCATCCCCTTCAGCGACGTGACGATCATCACATACAGCGGCAACAGGTAATAGGCCGCGGCAACGAAGAGCGTTCCGTAGAGCATGATATTGCGGCCGGAAATCACCCGGCGCGGCTTGCGGCCACTCGGTCCGGAGAACGTCTTCTCCGTCAAGGCGGCACCGCCGTCTACATTCTTGAGAGTAACAGGATTAGACACGTTTGCGCCCTCCGCCGAATTCCAGATAAGCCCAGGGGATGACGATGATCGCAACGGTCACCAGCATCATGGTGGAAGCAGCAAACCCCTGCCCAAGGTTCTGCGCCTGGAACATGTAGTCGTAGACGTATTTCGCCGGGACTTCGGAAGCGATGCCAGGTCCGCCGCTTGTTTGCGCGACGACGAGGTCGTAGACCTTGACGATACCGCTGGCGATGATGACCAGCGTGGTGATGAAGACGGGGCGCATCATCGGAATGACGATGAAAAGATAGGTCCGCCACATCGGAATCCCGTCCACGCGCGCCGCTTTCCAGATATCTTCGTCTATGCCGCGCAGGCCTGCGAGCATCAGGCACATCACGAGCCCCGTGCCCTGCCAAAGAGCCGCAATCAGCACGCCGTAGATCACGATGCTCGGCGTATAGAGCGGATCGAAGGTAAAACTCGTCCAGCCGAGCGAACGCACGACGGATTGGATGCCGAATTCGGGGTTGAGCAGCCACTGCCAGACGAGGCCGGTGACGATGAAGGAGAGAGCGAAGGGATAAAGAAAAATCGTGCGGAAGGTGTTTTCGAACCGGATCTTCTGATCCATCAGCGCAGCCAGCACGAAGCCGATGACAAGACTGAAGATCAGGGACAAGATGCCGTAAACCGCCAGATTTTCGATGGACACGCTCCATCGAGGCGCTGCCCACAGGCGGTAATATTGATCCAGCCCCACGAAGCTGAGGCGCGGCAGCAGTTTGGAATTGGTGAAGGAATAAACGACCGTCCAGATCGTGCCGCCCAAAAAGATGACGACAGCTGTCAGGATCATTGGAATGGATGCAATCTTCGAATTCAAATTGCGCAGATATTGATTTGGCCGGCCGGCTTTCGCATGACCCGTCATTTTACCTCTTTCTGAAGCGCGACTGCTTCGATGATCAGGACCGGGTCAAAGACCGCAGTTCCTGCCGCTCCCTCCTCGCCGGCGGTCAACCATCACATCCTGCGGGTCGATTGCCGATAAGAAGCGCCGTAGTTCCGGTTAGCGAGATGCGTTCCGGTCGCGATACCGGCCCCACGAGGAGGCCGGTATCGCTACAGCGAGAATATTGAGATCATTCGGCCGCAGCGATGATGTCGACGAAGCGCTTCTGGGCCGCTTCCGGCGTCATCGAAGGATTGGCAAAGAATTCGGAGAACAGATCTTCCTTCTGCTTCTGCGTGTCGGCAGACAGAAGCTGGTCCGTACCCTGGATCACGTTACCCTTCTTCAGGATTTCCAGGCCCTTCTTCATGCAGTCGTTAGCGGACGCAAGATCAACGTCGCCGCGCACGGGCAGCGAGCCCTTCTTCAAGTTGAAGGCAACCTGCGTCTTCGGGTCGAGAAGCGTCTTGGCGAGAGCTTCCTGAGCCTTCGACTTCGCCTCATCCTTCAGCAGAGGGAAGTAGAACGCGTCACCACCCGTCGAGATGATTTCGTTGACGCCGAGACCCGGAAGGCAGGTGTAATCGGTGCCTGCCTTCTGACCTGCGAGCGCAAATTCACCCTGCGCCCAGTCGCCCATGATCTGGCCGCCGGCCTTGCCGGTGATGACCAAGTTCGTGGCCTGGTTCCAATCCTGAACGTTGGAGCCCTTGGACATCTTGCGGGCGTCATCGGCGGCCTTGAAGACCTTCGCAATTTCCGGGCCAGCCGCCAACTTGGCATCCCGCTCGCCGAATACTTTCTGGTAGACGTCCTTGCCGGCGATAGCGACCATCAGCACGTCGAAAGCGCCCGTTGCTTGCCAGGGCTGACCGCCGACGGCAAGCGGAACGATGCCGGCCTTCTCCAGCGCGGGAGCGGCAGCGACGAATTCATCCCAATTCTTCGGAACCGGAATGCCGGCCTTCTTGAAAGCGGCATTCGAAAGCCAGAGCCACTGCCAGGAGTGAATATTGACCGGCGCGCAATAGATCTTGCCGTTGATCGTGCAGGAATCAAGCAGGCTCGACGGACGGACGATATCCTTCCAATGCTCCTGCGTCGCGACGTCGGTGAGATCGCGCATCAGGCCGGCCTGCACCAGCTCCTCGGCCTGACGACCGTGGTTGAACTGGGTGGCACCCATGGGATCGCCGCCGGTGATGCGGCTGATCATGATCGGACGAGCAGTACCGCCCGAGCCGGCGATCGCACCATCGACCCAGTGATTGCCGGTCGCGTCGAACGCCTTTGCCAATTCCGCCACGGCGGCAGCTTCGCCACCGGACGTCCACCAATGCGTTACTTCCAGGTCAGTTGCCTTGGCCGCACTCAGCGGTAGCGCAACTGAAGCGGCCAGCATAACGGCCATCAAACGAATATTCATGAGTTCTCCTCCCTCACTGAAACGTTGCCGGAAAAACGTAGTCGAATCATTTTGAACGCGCAACCGCCCGCCCATAAAATTTTTCAGCAAACTCAAATATGGCGCCTGAAATTATATACCCTCTTTCGAATAAGCCAAAACGCTTACCATTCATCCCACCATTCGAAAGCGGAAGGAAAGTTTAACTTACTGATTATTTTCGTCTATTTTCGACACCATTCACTCAACGCGTGAAACCTCCTCATGCATCTGTGCATTTTGGAAAAAAGATAAGGATTAAACCCTCGCATATATTAGTTTTCTCGATACGAGAAAAAGTGCTCGACTTTTCTACTGTATCGTTACAGATTTTCGAGACGAGGAAGGGGCGACCACATCACAAATATGCTTGCAGCAATGCCGCAGGCAATATAGGCGGTTGGTCGCGGGAGGCAGCATTGCAGGACATGGACAGTAAGAAGATTTCCGGCAGCAGCACAGCGCAATCCACGCATGAACGGCCGACGCTCAAGACGATCGCCTTTATGACCGGGCTCGGGATAACCACCGTCTCTCGCGCCTTGAAAGATGCTCCAGACATCGGCGCCGAGACAAAAGAGCGGGTGCGCATGGTCGCACGGCAATTGGGATATCATCCCAATCGCGCCGGCGTACGTCTCAGGACCGGAAAGACCAACGTTATCGCCCTGGTGCTAAGCATGCACGAAGATATCATGGGCTTTACCAGCCACATCGTCTTCGGCATTTCCGAGGTTCTTGCCGGTACCCAGTATCATCTGGTCATCACACCGCATTCGCATAGCAAGGACCCACTCGTTCCGGTACGCTACATCCTCGATACGGGCTCAGCTGACGGCGTCATCATATCGCGCACTGAACCCAATGATACCCGTGTTGCGCTCATGCATGATCGTGGCATGCCTTTCGCCACGCATGGGCGGACGGACATGGGCATCGTTCACCCCTTCCATGATTTCGACAATGAAGCCTTCGCGCACGAAGCCGTGCGGGCGCTGGTCGCCAAAGGACGACGCCGCTTGGCGCTTCTGCAGCCCTCCAGCAAGCTGACCTACTATTCGCATACCCGTATCGGATTCCAGACGGGCTTGCATCAATATGGCGCGGAAGAGATCCCCCTCGGGATCACCACCGACAATACCCTTGCCGAGATCAAGGATACGGTCGAGGCCCTGATGCGCTCTCCGCACGCACCCGATGGTTTCGTCTGCTCCAGCAGCGGCGGCGCCATTGCCGTCAATGGCGGAATCGAGGCCGCTGGCTTTCGTCTCGGCCGTGACATCGACATGGTCGCCAAGCAATCGACCGATGTACTGAGCTGGATCAGGCCCGAGATCATCACGGCATCGGAAGACTTCCGCCATGCCGGTCGGGAACTCGCCAAGGCCGTCATCGCGCGCATCGACGGCGTGGAGCCTGAGCTTCTGCAAAGCATCAGCCCAGCCATATGGTCAAACAGCTGATAAGGAAAAAGCCTGCAAGATTTCCCGGCAGGCCTTTCGATAATGATATCCGACTGCTTTATCAGCCTTGAGCGCCGCTGCCCCACGGGCCGTGGTGGATATCCTTGCCATCGACACGATCGAAGCCGTGAGCGCCGAAGAAGTCGCGCTGCGCCTGGATCAGGTTGGCGGTGCCGCGCGCCTGGCGATACGCGTCGAAATAGGTCAAGGCGGACGCAAGCGCGGGAACCGGCAGGCCGGCAGCCGTCGCAGCCGAAACGATGCGGCGCAGCGACGGGATCGATTCCTTGACCATTTCCGCAAAGGCCGGCGTGACGATCAGGTTCGCCGCATCCGGCGTCTTGGTGAAGGCACTGGTGATCTCGTCGAGGAACTGCGAACGGATAATGCAGCCGGCGCGCCAAATCTTGGCGATGACGGGCATCGGCAGCGACCAGTTGAACTCCTTCGAGGCCTCGGCCATGACGGCAAAGCCCTGCGCATAAGCGCCGATCTTAGCGGCGAACAACGCCAGCTCCAGATCCTTCAAGAGATCGGGACCGAAGGCGATCGGAAACTTATAGTCCGGCGTACCGAAGATCCCCTCGGCGGCCTCGCGCTGGCTCTTGATGGCCGAGAGGCTGCGGGCGGCAACGGCAGCTTCGATGGCCGTTGCAGGAATGCCCATGTTCTGGGCTTCGATAACGGACCATTTGCCGGTGCCCTTCTGGCCCGCCTTGTCGAGAATGACATCCGGCATGGCGCTGCCGGTTGCAGGGTCTTTCGCCGCAAGAACCTTTTCCGTGATCTCGATGAGGTAGGAATTGAGGCGGCCCTTGTTCCATTCCCCGAAGATCGAGCTGATCTCGGCGGCGCTCTTGCCGAGACCGTCGCGCAGGATGCCGTAGATTTCGGCGATCATCTGCATATCGGCATATTCGATGCCATTGTGGATCGTCTTGACGAAATGGCCTGCACCGTCATTGCCGAGCCAGGCCACGCACGGATCGTTGTTGTATTTGGCGGCAATCGAGGTCAGCACCTTCTCGACACGCTTATAGGAGTCTTCCGTGCCGCCGACCATGATGGAGGGGCCGTGGCGCGCACCTTCCTCGCCGCCGGACACGCCCATGCCGATGAAAGTCAGGCCGGTGTCCTTGAGGCGGTCGAAACGGGCGATCGTGTCGCGGAAATTGGCATTGCCAGCGTCGATCATGATGTCGCCCTTGTCCAGATGCGGCTGCAGCGCCGCCATCTGCTGGTCGACCGGCTCGCCGGCCTTGATCATGATGATGATCGGCCGCGGCGGACGGATTGCCTCGACGAACTCCTCGATCGTCTTGCAGGGAATGATCTTGTCCTTGAGCGCGCCCGCATTCGCATAGAATTCATCCGTCACCTGAGGAGTACGGTTGAACACTGCAATCTTGTTGCCTTTTTCAGCAATGTTGAGCGCCAGATTCGATCCCATCACCGCGAGACCGATTAGCCCGATTTCTGCCTTTTCCACGACAATCCTCCAATGAGTCGTTCACTGCGCTCAGCCCACCCTGAAAACGCAGCAACATCCGATGTGACGCAATGCCGCCGAAGCTCGACGTGACGGGCGGCAGCCCTGCGTTGGGGGCAGTTGTTGCACTCCGGGCGGAAAACGGCAAGCCTTCGAAAGCCGTGAATCGTTCCCTTTGCAGGACTGTGCAACAATCTTGCCGAATCCGCGATTCATTCGCGTGCGAACCCTTGTTTGCGCAGCTGATCGCAGCACTTTGACGGTGATATAGAGGAGGAAAACGCCATGTCGACCATGAATGCAATGATCGTGCATATCTCCATCGATCGCGACTGGAGGGAGGTCTACGACTACGCCAGCCGCCCGGAAAACATGCCATTCTGGGCCTCAGGCCTTGCATCCGGATTGACGCAGGATGGCGATGACTGGATCGCCGAAGGCGTGCTCGGCAATGCACGGATCCGCTTCGCACCTCGCAACGACTTTGGTGTCATCGACCACTGGGTCACGCTGGAATCGGATCTGCAGGTCTACAATGCCTTACGCGTCGTACCGAACGGCGATGGTTGCGAGGTCATGTTCACCGTGCTCCAGCTACCCGGCATGGAGGCAGAGCAATTCACGGCCGATGCCGCGCATGTCATGCGCGATCTGGAGGCGCTGAGCGAGTTGATGGAGCGCTGATCGCCCTCACAGCGAACGCAACGTCCAATCGACGAGCTCGCCGGCCACGCCTGCAAACGCTGCATCGAGCGCGCGGACGAAATCCGGATTGCTGCCGCCACTGACCGGTACGACTTTACGAAAGACATTCTGCGCCTTAACCGTGCCGGTGCGATCGTTGAGGATCTTTTCGGAGATTTCGACGATTGCTGTCTTCTGGCCGCCGGATGCATTGATCTCGAAAGACCGGATATCGGTGACGATCTGATAGTCGATCGCGAGCCCCTGCCCGGGTACGCCGACGCCGCCGAGCTTTCCGGTATTCTCAAAGGCTTCGACCAGTTTCGATTGCACCATCTTGCTCAGCTTGTCGCTCCATTGCGATTTGCCGAGATACTGAATTTCAGAGCCCGAGACGCGAATGACGATCTGATTGCTGTCCAGCGCCTGCAGTGCCGTCGGCGGCGGAATGAGGATCTGGCGGCTCTTAACCGATGGTCCGTTCGCCTTCACCGATGCGGAAAGATCATAAGTATCATTATTTGTACTGCCGCAGCCTCCCAGTAGGGCCGCGAACAACGGCAACGCGATGACAGCTTTCCACACCTGATGACGCCCACTCGATACGCAACTGACCATATTTCGCTTATCCCCTGGAGATATCGCTCTTCATCAATGCCGCGCGCGGCCGTCGTAAGTCTTGACCGTATCCCCGCCGAAAATCAGTCGTTGCGGATTGCGGTCGAAATTAGTGATTGTACTGTTCAGATTGTCAACCGTGCCCCGCATGTCGTTGATGAGGGTCTGGGCATCGCGCAAGCCGCTGCTGGAAAATTTCTGCAGATTGTCGGCGATCGGGCCGATGCGGGAATTGAGATTATCCGCCATCTTTTTGAAGGATTCGAGCGTGTCCTTGGCTTCTGCGAACAACGATTTCGTGCTGTCGTCGCCGAGTAGAGAATTGACCTTGGTCAGGATGCCGTCAACCTTGCCGGACGCTGCATTGAGCTTGGTTGAAATCTCTCGGGCATTGGCAATCGTCTGGTCGATATCCTGCTGATGCGCAGCAACCGAGTTGGCGACGTCCCGGATCGATGCGACCGCCGTCCGAGCCTGCTTCGTCACATCGGCAATATCGTCAACCGATCCCTTGATCTTGGCCGGATCGATCTGCGCGACGATCGCGTCTACTCGATCCAGCGTCTTTTGTGCGTTCTGACCAAAAGTCGTATAGGTATCGGCCGTCTGCTTGAAGCTCGCAATCGTCGCCTTCAAGTCGGTCGTCGCGTCGGCGACATTGGCCGTGATCTTATCGGCATTGGCGATGACGTCGTTGACCTTCTGGGCATCGACCGCACGCACCAACTTCTCGATCGCATCCAATGTCGAATCCACGCGGACCGAAACCGTCTTGAAGGTATCGGAAAGCTGCCCAACGCTTGCCAGGAACTTGTCGATATTGTCGGAATTGTCGGCGATGGCCTTGGAGAATTTCTGCGCATTGCGCACGGTATCCGTCAGAGGTCCGCGCGAATCCGAGACAAAGCCCTGAATGTCGCCGATCGTGTCGTTGGCGCGGTTCAGGATCTTATCGGCCGTCGTCAATAGGTTGGTGACGCTCGACTGATCCGCGAGCAATACTGCGCGCTTGCCCGTGTCGATCGAGCGCTTCAGGATGTTTTCGTCGCTATTGCGGCCGCCCGAAAGCTCGATATAGGCAGCACCCGTCAGGCCCTGAATCTCAAGAATGGCCTTCGTCGAGGTGTAGACCGGTGCATCGGCACGCACCTGCGTGAAGGCGAGAGAATAGTTAGGATCGTCGGCGTCGATCGAAAGCCCCTGTACCGAGCCGACCTGAATACCGTTGAAGCGAACCGGCGAGCCGACGCTCAAGCCATTTGCAGAGCCTGGAATGCGTACGACGAGCTCGACCATCGGGCCGCCGCGGCCATATTCCGCCATCCAGTAGACGAAGCCGAAAGCGGCCGCGATGACAACCAGCGTAAAGAACCCGACGATCGTGTAATTGGCTTTGGTTTCCATTGTCTCCAGTCACTTCTCGCGGCTGTGGGCGCCTGCGCCTTTGTCGTCGTTGTGCTGCCCTTTGATGTCCTCGCGCGGCACGATCGATCGTGCGCGCTTGCCCCTGAAGTAGGATTGCACCCAGGGGTCATCACAGGCGAGCATGTCCTCAACCGTACCTTCCACCAATACCCGTTTCTGTCCGAGGACAGCAATACGGTCGCAGACGGAAAACAGGCTGTCGAGGTCGTGAGTCACCATATAAACGGTCAGGCCAAGCGTGTCGCGCAGCTTGGCAATCAGTTCGTCGAACTCCGACGCACCGATCGGATCGAGACCCGACGTCGGCTCATCAAGAAAAACGAGGTCCGGGTCGAGCGCCAGGGCTCTGGCCAACGCCGCGCGCTTGATCATGCCGCCCGAAAGCTCGGAAGGATATTTGTCGGCGGCATCAGCGGCGAGACCCACCATGCGGATCTTCATCAGCGCCAGCTCGTCCATCATCTCCTTCGGCAGATCCAGATATTCCCGCATCGGCACCTGAATGTTTTCCTTGACCGTCAGCGAGGAAAACAGCGCGCCTTGCTGGAAGAGAACGCCGAGCCGCATGTCGAGCCGGTTGCGATCCTCTTCATCGAGCTTGTCGTAATCTTCGCCGAGGATCTCGATCTTGCCCGATCGGCGCGGCAAGAGCCGCAATACGGTGCGCAGCAGCACGGACTTGCCGGCACCGGAAGCACCAACGAAACCGAGGATTTCGCCGCGATAGATATTAAGGTTCAGCTTATCGAGAACCACTTTCGAGCCGAAAGCGACGGTGACGTCCCGGGCCGACAGCACGATGTCCCTGCCGTGCTCATCCTTTTCCAACGGGATTTCCGAGTGAAGCGCGCTCATCGTCATCTTCCCTCAGAAATCGATTGCCGCATAGAACATGGCAAAAAGCCCGTCCATGAGGATTACGACGAAGATCGACTTCACCACCGACGAAGTCACGTGCTGACCAAGAGACTCAGCACTGCCCCCCACCTTCAACCCCTCGACGGCCGCGACGATGCCGATGACCAATGCCATGAACGGCGCCTTGATCATGCCTGAGATGACGGTCGAAAGGCTGACGGCCTCGTGAAGGCGCGAGATGAAGGTCGCAAACGTGATGCCGGAATAGGCCCAGGATACCAAGGCAGCGCCAAAAAGCGCGGCAAAATTGGCAATGACCGTCAGCAGTGGCAAGGCAACCGTCAGCGCCACAAGCCGCGGAAAGATGAGCACGCCGACGGGATTGAGGCCCATGACCTTCAGCGCGTCCACTTCCTCGCGCATCTTCATGGAACCAATTTCGGCGGTAATCGCGCTGCCAGACCGGCCGGCAATCATGATCGCGGTAAGAAGCACGCCGATTTCGCGCAATTGCAGAATGCCGACCAGATCGACCACGAAGATTTCCGCACCGAAATAACGCAGCTGGAAAGCGCCCTGCTGGGCGATAATCGCGCCGATCAGCGACGACATCAGCAGGATGATCGGAACCGCGCGCACCGCCATGTGATCGATCTGGTTGATGATCGAGGCAGGTGAAACCCCGCTACCGCGGCCGAACTTGAGCTGACCGCCGCGTACGGCTGAACCCAGGATATACATGGCGGCGATGAGGTTGCCCCAGATATCGTAAACGCTTTCGCCAATAGGCGCGAAGATACGCTCCGCCCATGATTTCCTCGGCTTCGCCGCTGCCGTCTCATCGTCCGGATGCGTATCGAATGTCGTCAGCAATTCGTCGATATGCGGATTGGAGCCTTCGATCGTAACATGGGCCTTGTGTGCTTCCTGGCTTTCCTTCAGCCGGCGGATCAGCAGCGCACCCGCCGTGTCCACATCCGAAAGACCGGAAAGATCGATCACGACGTCGCCGCCGGAGCTGCGCTTGGACAGCTGCTCGATCTGTCGCAGCACGCCATGCACATTGGCGCTGCGCCAATTGCCTTGCAGCCGATAGCGATGGCCTGCGCCTTCGGGCGCATCATCGATCTTCGGTGCATCGGACCTTTGCTCGGCTGCTTTCAAACTCATGCGTCTTTCAAATCTGGCACAACATAAGCCGACTCGGGGGAGCCCGCTTGATCAATGCTTAATACACCGACTATGCGTGGAATTTCCATCTCGCGCCGGCGCCAACTTATGTCACGGCTTTTTGATATCCAAATGAATTTGTTGCACCGCGTCAGGATACACCGTGAGCGCCGCCTCCGATTGCCGGCTTCCTCGCCTGCAGCCCATAGGCGAAAATGACCATGACAAGCCCGAAGGCTGCTATGCCAGCCATGACATAGTAGCTTGCCAGATCAAGCCAGGCATAGAGATAGCCGGATGCAAGCGTCATCAGCCCAAGGAACATGCCATTGTAAAAATAGTAGGCGCCCTGGGCCGATGATTCCTGCGTTTCGTGCACTGAGGCCACAATGCGACGCTGAATGCCCGTGTGGACGCAGGCGTAGGTGCAGGAATGAAAACACTGCAGGATGAAATAGCCGAGGAAGCCGAAATTAATCGGAAACAGGATCCAGCGCAGAATACACATGGTCGCGCCCAAAAAGATCAATGTCCAGGCGCTGAACCGCCGACTGAGCTTCTTCGACAGGAAGAAAACCATCACTTCGGCCGCAACGCCGATGCTCCATAGAACTGCAATTTGCGCGCCTGAAAAACCAAGCTTATGCCAATAGATCGATGCAAACGTATAGAGCATCGCATGGCTCGATTGCTGTATCGACACCCCGATCATGGTGATGAGCAATTGCGGCGATCGCAGATTTCCGGTCGGCGATTGCAGATTAATGGGTTGGTTGCGCCGGCGCGTCGGCCCGATGCGCGGGGCGAAAAAGCCCATCAGCGTCGTAAGAATGAATCCGGCCACCATGACAGGCAAGACGGTGTTACCGCCCCACATGCCGATCAGCTGGCCACCGAGAAGGGTCGACAGGATAAATGTGATCGATCCCCAGACCCGCATGGAGCCATAGTCGAAGCCCCAGCGGCGCACGCCCGACATGGCGATCGACTCAACCACGGGCACATAAGGCGCGTAGGTGGCCCCCTGAATGCCGTAGACCAGAAGCACAGGCCAAAAGTCGCTCGTCCAATAGAGCGCGACAGCCGTCAGCAGCGACAGTGCACCCGACCACAACAGCACATCCGCCCGCTCCGACATGTGATCAGCGAGCACAGCGATGACGGGTGTCACAAGCACCCGCACGACCATGGGAATGGCGAGCACCAGGCCGATCTCATGATCATTGAAATTCAGCCCTGCCAACCAGACGGGAAAAAACGGCAGAGCAATTCCATTGACGAACAACGGAGCGCAGTAGGACAAGGCAGTGCGCAAGCGGAAATATGGAGGCGCACCCTCGCCCTGGAAGGACTTGATCGCGGGAATCATGACAGACCTGAAGGGGAACTTAGTTTTCCCTATCATGCCATCGAGAATACGACTATGGCGAGAAGTGGCCGAAAGCGTACCGTTTCGGAAAAACCGAAGCCATTGCCGTTCAATAATTATGACAAGCTATTAGCAAGCCTGTGAAGAGACGCGGGAATTACGCCGCCTGCGCCCCAAGTGCCTGCGACATTTCTTCGACCGGCGAGCCAACAGGCTGCGTCTCGAGAATATTCTGCCAGGTGATCAGCTCGAACGTCCCGTCTTCGTGCTCGGCAATCGCCGTGCAGCTTTCCACCCAATCGCCCGTATTGATGTAACGGATGCCATCGAGGTCCTCGATCACGGCATGGTGGATATGACCGCAAATCACGCCATCTGCATTGCTGCGCTTGGCCTCTTCGGCAACCACTCGCTGAAACTCGCCGATGAAATTGACAGCATGCTTGACCTGCAGCTTCGCCCAGGCCGAGAAGGACCAATATGGCATATTCAGGCGTCGGCGTACCGCTGCAAGGCCGATATTGATCATGATGGCCATGTCGTAGGCCCAATCGCCCAGATAGGCGAGCAGACGGGCATTGCGGACGACGACGTCGAATTCATCGCCATGCAGCACGAGATATTTCTTGCCGTCGGCCGTTTCATGCATGGCGCGCTGCGCCACCTCGATGCCGCCGAAATGCATGCCGGGAAAATCACGCAGGAATTCGTCGTGATTGCCCGGGATATACACGATACGCGTGCCCTTGCGCGCTTTGCGCAGGAGCTTCTGGATCACGTCGTTGCAATTCTGGGGCCAGTACCAGTTTCGCTTCAGTCTCCAGCCATCCACGATGTCGCCGACCAGAAAGATGGTATCGGCGTCGTGATAACGGAGAAAATCGAGCAGGTAGTCCGCCTTGGCAGCCTTCGAGCCGAGATGCACGTCAGAAATGAATAGCGTTCGGAAATGCCGGGGGTCCATGTTTTCATTCACGAACTATATGTCCGTGCCCTATCCTACGTTGGCTACTCCAAAACCAGACTCGTGTTTCAGGAAGATGACAAACCCTGTGCTTGGCGGCTCACCGGCGCACGCAGCGTTCTATCCAAGGGCCATGCGCCGCTCGGTTCTTGCAGAAAAGGCAATTCAGTTTTGCCACTACAAAAACGCCTTGTGACCTCAATTCCATACTGTGAAGGCGAAGCGATTGATGTATGCAGAAGACTCAAAGCGCAGGCAGGAATGGAGACGCAAGTTGGATACGAACGACACTTCGAAAGCAGCCAAGAACATGGCGAGCGGAAATTTCGACGAGCAGGCGCTTTATTTCCATCGTTATCCCCGCCCCGGCAAGCTGGAAATTCAGGCGACCAAGCCGCTGGGCAATCAGCGCGATCTGGCACTTGCCTATTCGCCCGGCGTCGCTGCGCCCTGCATCGCCATCCGCGACAACCCGGAAACGGCCGCTGATTATACGTCCCGCGCCAATCTCGTTGCGGTGATTTCCAACGGTTCCGCAGTGCTCGGCCTTGGTAATATCGGCCCGCTCGCTTCGAAGCCCGTCATGGAAGGCAAGGCCGTTCTCTTCAAGAAATTCGCCGGCATCGATGTCTTCGACATCGAAATCGCAGCACCGACCGTCGATGAGATGGTCAATACCGTTTCGGCGCTCGAGCCGACCTTCGGCGGCATCAATCTGGAAGATATCAAGGCGCCGGAATGCTTCGACGTCGAGCGCCGCCTACGCGAGAAGATGGAAATACCGGTCTTTCACGACGATCAGCACGGCACCGCCATTATCGTCGCCGCCGCAATCCTCAACGGACTGGAACTGGCCGGCAAGAAGATCGAAGAGGTGAAGATCGTCGCCTCCGGCGCGGGCGCGGCCGCACTCGCCTGCCTAAACCTGCTCGTCATTCTCGGCGCCAAGCGCGAAAACATCTGGGTCCACGACATCGAGGGCCTGGTCTACAAGGACCGCAACGTCCTGATGGACGAGTGGAAATCCGTCTACGCTCAGGATAGCGACAAGCGCGTGCTTGCCGAATCCATTCCAGGCGCCGACGTCTTTCTCGGCCTCTCCGCCGCCGGCGTGCTGAAGCCTGAACTGCTGGCGCAGATGGCCGAAAAGCCGCTGATCATGGCGCTCGCCAACCCGACGCCGGAAATCATGCCGGACCTCGCCCGCGCCGCCCGCCCCGACGCGATGATCTGCACTGGCCGCTCGGACTTCCCGAACCAGGTCAACAACGTCCTCTGCTTCCCCTATATTTTCCGCGGCGCGCTCGATTGCGGCGCCAAGACGATCAACGAAGAGATGAAGATGGCCGCAGTGCGCGCCATTGCCGCGCTTGCCCGCGAAGAGCCTTCCGATGTCGCTGCCCGCGCCTATACCGGTGAAACTCCGGTCTTCGGACCCAATTACCTGATCCCCTCGCCCTTCGATCCGCGTCTCATCCTGCGTATTGCACCGGCTGTGGCAAAGGCAGCCGCAGACAGCGGCGTCGCCCTGCGCCCAATCAAGGATTTCGACGCCTATATGGACGAACTCAACCGCTTCGTCTTCCGCTCGGGCTTCGTCATGAAGCCGATCTTCGCCGCGGCGAAGGTTGCCGAGCGCAAGCGCGTCGTATTCTCCGAAGGCGAAGACGAGCGCGTGCTGCGCGCCGCCCAGGTTCTTCTTGAAGAAGGTACGGCCGTCCCGATCCTCATCGGTCGTCCTTCTGTTATCGAGACGCGCCTGAAGCGCTACGGCCTGAAGATCCGCCCGCACACGGATTTCGCCGTCATCAATCCGGAAGACGATCCGCGCTTCCGCGAATATGTCGAGCTCTATTTCTCGCTGGTCGGCCGCGCGGGCGTCATCCCAGAAGCAGCGCGCACCATCGTCCGTACCAACGCAACCGTCATCGGCGCGCTCGCCCTGAAGCGCGGCGAAGCCGATGCGCTTATCTGCGGTCTCGAAGGCCGGTACGAGCGTCATTTGCGCATCGTCCGCCAGGTCATCGGCAAGCGGCCGGATGTTCGGGATTTCTCGGCATTGAGCCTGCTCATTTCGCAGCGCGGCGCAACCTTCTATACCGATACCTATGTGACGTTTAATCCGTCCGCCGAGGAAATCGCGGAATCCACCTGGCTGGCAGCCGAGGAAATTAAGCGCTTCGGCATCGAGCCCCGCGCTGCCCTCGTTTCGCACTCCAACTTCGGCTCACGGGAGTCGGAAAGCGCTACCAAGATGCGCGAAGCGCTGGCTCTTATTCGCGAGGCAGCGCCGGATTTGGAGGTCGACGGCGAAATGCATGGCGACAGCGCCATTTCCGAGAGCCTGCGCCGGCACGTGATGCCAGACAGCGCGCTTTCCGGCGAAGCCAATCTACTGGTCTTCCCAAATCTCGATGCGGCCAACATCACGCTCGGCGTGGTCAAGACCATGACCGACGGGCTGCATGTCGGCCCGATCCTGCTCGGGACCGCGCTGCCGGCCCACATTCTTTCGCCATCGGTCACTTCGCGCGGGGTAGTCAACATGGCGGCACTCGCCGTCGTCGAAGCCTCGCAGATCGCCTGATATCGCGTCTCGCAACCACAGCCACAACGGCACCGCGTTTCAAGCATTCGCGGTGCCGCTCATCTCCTGGCTATCGGCGGCTGCGAGCTGCAATTTCACGAAAATCCTCTCGAAATCCGTGCTTTTTCATGGATACGTTGTTAAGCTGCAGCGTGTAACCTTCAGCGACTTAAAACCGCTTTCGAGAGCAGAACCGTGAACCGCGGCATAAAACAAGCTTCCTTTGCCTTCTTTTCCCTGCTGACGACCACATCGGCGGCGCTCGCACAGGTCGATCTCTGCGACGAACTGCGCGGCCGCTATGTTGACGTCAGCGAAGTGATCGGCGCCAGCCAGGAAACACGCCAGCTCTCGCGCGCCATCGTGCAACAGAACCTGATGATCCGTCGAACGATGAGCGACCTGCGCAACCAGGGCTGCGCCGAAGGCGACGATGGGGTATTCGGCGGCCAGGAAAGTCAGGGCGTCTGCGATGACATCAGGCAATCGATCGATCAGATGCGGCAGGATCTCTCTCAGCTGATGGATCAGCGCGAGGAAAGCGTCGGCCGCGTCGATGCCGTTGCCATGCAGCGCCGGCGGTTGCTGGATACGATGCAGCGCAACGGCTGTAGCCTGCCGGCTTCGGCAACTCCGGATATCGTCATCGATACCCACACGAAGATGGATGCTTATGCACCACAGGAGCAGTCCCTGGCCAAGCCCGAAAGCTCCATTACCGTCATCGAGACGCCAAGGCTTCAGAAGAATTCCAGCCTCGAACAAAAGCAAGCACCACCGGCGGTGGCGCCCAAGATAACACAGGCGCAGCCGCAGCAATTTCCGCCGGATCGCCCCTATGATCCCTCGGCCCATAAGGTGCGCCAGGTCGGCCCGCAATTCCTCGCGACCGACCAGGGCAGCATCGACCTCAAGCATCCGAAAGATGCTGGGCCGCAGCCGACGCAATAATGCGCGGCCAGGCGTTTCTCATCTCCGCCTGACCGCCATGCTCCCCAGGTTTCAAGCCGCTCCCGACCGGCGCAACAGGGAGATGATGGACTCGTCACCCGTCTCCTGCGCAAGATCGCGGTAAGATCGTCCGGAGGCGTCCCTGACCGAGCGATTCGCACCCTTCGCCAGCAGGAAGCGCACCGCCTCGCCGCAGTGATTGACAATGGCAAAGCCGAGCGGCGTCATCCAATCGCGAGCGGTGGACTGCCCATGCGAACGGAATTCACCGAAGCGGATATTCATCTGCTCCGGATGCTTATCGAGGATAGCCGTAAGCTGGTCGATCTGGCCGAAAGCGGCCGCCGCGAAAATATCGAGCGGATAGGCCTTCAGAAACTGGACCATTTCGTCCTTGCCATTATATTCGGCCCAGCCGATTGGCGGCGCATGAAAATTAGGATCGCGAATGGTGGTATCGGCTCCGTGCGCGATCAGCAGTTTCGCCATCTCCAAATGGCCATGCAACGCCGCCTTATGCAGCGGCGTGCGGCTCGTCAAGGCGTTGATATCGAGGCCCAAAGCCAGCATGCGGCGCACGGCTTCAAGATCGTTTTCCCCGGCAGCGTCGTGGAGCATGGTGGGGTGAACCTGCTGTATCGCCACGGCTATATCAAGATCGCGCCTGCCAGGCATTTGCCGGAAAATTTTCCTAATTTGCCCTGCATCGATGGCGCCGATCTTGACTTGAATATAGGCCCAATCCTCGGGCTTAAGGCGAACCGCCACAGCTCCCTTGCGCACCAGATAGATCGCCAACTCATTGTCACCGCTAAGGCGAGCCCACTCAAACGGCGTTCTTCCGTTGACCACTTTCAGCACATCCGCTCCATGCTCCACCAACAGGCGTACCCGTTCGCTCATACGGTGCTCAAGCGCCCAGGCAAGCTGATAGTCGAAAACGGTCTGCGAATTTGCTACGAATTTTCCGTCTTCGCGTACGAGCCAATTGTTCTTGTCCCTAGCGGACAAGCCATATTCGATCAGCAGTTTCAGGCATGCATCGTCCCGTTCGAACATGCGATTATAGAGCGCCTGACTGTCATTCGCCTCCGCGCCGGCATCGAGCAGCAGCCGCGCGAATGCCTCGCATTCCAGATGCTGAGGCTGACGCTCCTTCCCCGCCTCGCCTTCGCCGAAGACGCCCGTCAAAACGGTGAAGCGATATTGGCCGGCATCGAGGAAGAAGGCGTTGGCATCGGCCCCGCGCCTGACCAGCTCACGGGCCGCCGGCAGGCTGGAACGACCCGGCACGCGAGCATAGGCTGCGTACATTAGCGGAGTGAGATCATGCGGCCCGCCCTTGCGATCGAGAAGCTGAGGCTGACGATCAAGCCAGCGAGCTACACGGTCGGCGTCGCCAAGCGCTGCAGCGACATGGATGCTTTCGCCGGCAATCTCCGGATGCGCTTCCAGCAGCCGTAGCGCCTCATCGAAACGTGCGGAATCGGCGGGAATATTGGCAAAGTACGAAACCGTCGCCAGCGACAGGAAACGGTTGGCGAGCTGATCTGGCGGAACATGCCTGCGATCGCCGCTTTCCAGATACGCCTTGAGCTTCGCCCAACTGGAAAAGCCGAATTCGCGGGCAAGAACGAGCTGAATGTCCTGGAGCCCAACGCTGTCGATATCGGCAAAATAGGGCGTAACGCGGCTGCGCGCCGAAGTATCACCCGCTTGAACGGCCTTGAGGAAAGACTTGGCTCGTTTTTTCAGGGAATCGAGAGTGGCGTCGACCGCCAAGGAGCGCGTGGTCACGGTAGACCTCCTTCCATTTATGTCCGGTATCCGCGCCCACAGACTGAAAAGAGGTGTGGCAGTCTCACTTTATATGCATCAGGTGGGCCTAGCCCTTCCCGCGGATCGGATGCGCCCTGAGAACGCATCCAGATCTATCGCGCCGGTTGCGCTCTGTCCAGAGCTTAGGCCGGCTCATAGCGGACATAGGCGAACTCGTCTCCATCCGGTGACCAGTTCGGCACATTGATCGACCCCTGCCCGCCAAAGAGCTCGAACAGCGTCGTCAGATTGCCGCCGTCCATATCCATCAGCCGTATCCGCACATTGAGATCGCGCGGATGATCGAAAACATCAGGATCGTAGGAGATCAAGACGACCTTGTCGTTCTTCGGAGACGGATGTGCAAACCAGTTGCCGTAATTATCATGGGTCACCTGCTCAAGGCCGGTGCCGTCGGGATGGATGCGCCAGATCTGCATCAGGCCAGTGCGGCTCGAATTGAAATAGATCCATTGCCCATCAGCGGAGAAATCAGGCCCGTCATTGCGGCCCTCGCCATGCGTCAGTCGGGTCTCTTCGCCGCCATCGATCGAGATCGTATAAATATCGAAAACGTCGTTGCGGATGCCGCAGTAGGAGAAGCGCTTTCCGTCCGGCGACCAGCCATGCCAGTAGGAGGGCAGATTGGTCGTCACCTGCCTTGGTGTGCCGCCCTCGGCCGGCAGAACATAGATGCAGGATTTGCCATGCTGCGTCTTGTCGGAAATCGCAATCAGCGAACCGTCCGGCGAGATGCCGTGGTCGTTGTTGCACAGGGTCGCAAAGCCGGTATCGACCTGGACGAACCCACTGCCATTCAGCGGCAGCCGATAAAGCAGCCCGTCGCCATTCAGCAGCAGATAGCGACCATCAGGCGAATAGTTCGGCGCCTCGATCAGCTGGTCCGTTTGCCAGACGATCCGGTTCGTACCCGTGCGGATGTTATAGATCTCGACCGAGCTGCGCATTCTTCCTCTCCCTTGCCGCTGGATACCGCGATTAGCGATCGCGAAACCGGTTGGTGATCGGATAGCGACGGTCGCGACCGAAATTCTTCTTGGTGATCTTCACGCCAGGCGCCGATTGGCGGCGCTTGTATTCGGCGAGGTAGAGCAGGTGCTCGACGCGATGCACGGTCGCGACATCATGGCCCCGGGCCACGATCTCCTCCACCGACATTTCCTTTTCCACCAGGCATTCGAGGATATCGTCAAGCACCGGATAGGGTGGCAGCGAATCCTGGTCCGTCTGGTTTGGCCTCAACTCCGCTGAAGGCGCCTTGTCGATGATGTTGTGGGGAATGACCTCGCCCGAGGGGCCAAGCGCGCCCGGCGGCACATGCAGGTTGCGCCAGCGCGACAGCGCATAGACCTGCATCTTGTAAAGATCCTTGATCGGGTTGAAGCCGCCGTTCATATCGCCATAGAGTGTGGCGTATCCGACAGACATTTCCGACTTGTTACCCGTCGTCACGACCATCGAGCCGAACTTGTTGGAGATCGCCATCAGGATCGTACCGCGTGCGCGGCTCTGCAGGTTTTCCTCGGTGATGCCGCTTTCGGTGCCTTCAAAGAGATCTGATAAGGCCGAGCTGAAGCCGGTGACGGGATCCTCGATCGGCACGATATCGTAACGGCAGCCGAGTGCCTTGGCGCAATCGGCCGCATCCTTCAACGAATCCTGCGAGGTATAGCGATAGGGCAGCATGACGGTGCGCACACGTTCTTCGCCAAGCGCATCGACGGCAATGGCCGCGCAGATCGCAGAGTCGATACCGCCGGACAGGCCAAGCACGACCGACTTGAAGCCATTCTTGTTGACATAGTCGCGGAAGCCCAGCAGGCAGGCGCGATAATCCGCCTCCTCGCCTTCCGGAATATGAGCCATCGGACCTTCAGCGCAGTGCCAGCCGTCACCGTTCTTCTTCCAGGTCGTCACTGCAAGCGCGGTCTCGAACTGGCTCATCTGGAAGGCCAGGGTCTTGTCTGCATTGAAACCGAAGCTGGCGCCATCGAAAACCAGTTCGTCCTGACCGCCGAGCTGGGCGGCATAGATCATCGGTAGGCCCGTCTCGATAACCTGCTTCAGCACGACCTGATGGCGCACATCGACCTTGCCGCGATAATAGGGTGAGCCGTTCGGCGACAGAAGAATTTCGGCACCGCTTTCGGCCAGCGTCTCGCAGACGCCAAGCTCGCCCCAGATGTCCTCGCAGATCGGGATACCCAGCCGCACGCCACGGAAATTGACCGGGCCCGGCATGGCCCCTTGGTCGAAGACGCGCTTTTCGTCGAACTCGCCGTAGTTCGGCAGGTCTACCTTGTCACGGACCGCAATCACCTGGCCGCTGTCGAGCACGGCAATCGAATTGTAGCGGCCCGTAGCGTCCTGCCGGGGAAAGCCGATAATGACGCCGGGGCCGCCATCGGCCGTATCCGTAGCGAGAGCCTCGACCGCTTTCCAACAAGCGCGAATGAAGGCCGGCTTCAGCACGAGATCTTCCGGCGGATAGCCGGAAATGAACAATTCCGTCAGCAGCAGGAGCTGCGCGCCTTCGCGCGCTGCTTCGGCGCGGGCCTCCCGCGCCTTGGCGAGATTGCCGGAGACGTCGCCGACCGTCGGATTGAGCTGCGCGACGGCGATACGGATGGTTTGGGTAATCTGGCTTTGCTCTGTCATGCCATACATTTAGCGATGCCCTCTTTGTTCCGCAACCGCCTTCCTTCTTGCGCATTTATCAAAGATCGCATCACTCGCATGCGCGGTATAAGAGCACGTTCTGAAGTCGATATGCGGATGCTGACGGAACCGTTAGCTCGTCCGCGAAGAGATCGCCAAACTGCTCGGGCTGATGGCCGAAAAAGGCATCTTGTGAAGGTCAATCTGAAGGACCGGCCGTCAGCAATCCCGGTCGCCCCTGCCGATATTGCGGCAGTCCGTCGCTGATCTCGTAATAATCGCCCTTGTCGGCGCAATAGATATGATAGCCCATCTCAAGGCCGCTCGGCTGATCGAACAGTCCCGCCATGATCGATATCTCATCGACGCCATCGGCTACCCAGAACAGAGCCGAGCCGCAGGTCTTGCAGAAACCGCGGCGGGCGAATGTGCTGGCACGATACCAGCTGATCGCCTCTTCTCCCTCGATGACGAGATTTTCGCGCGGAACATTGGTTGCGGCGTAATAGAGCCCCGTCTGCTTGCGGCACTGCGAACAATGGCAGGCAACAACCTCGCGCAGTTTACCGCGTGTCCTGAAACGTATGCTGCCGCAAAGGCAAGCCCCCGTATGCTCGTCGCTCATCATCGCTCCCTTGTTTTGAGCCAGCCTTTCCGAGAACGGCATTCGGGTCAATCTCAAAGAAATGAAGCGCCTTTCAGTTGGATTGATCGCTCCAAACGAAACGGGCCGGTTTTCGCCAGCCCGTCCGATAAATCATGAATGCGGCTTCACTCAGCCATGCGCGCGCATACGCTTCTCGTCGCGGCCACCCTTCATCCGCTCGGCGAGCAGGAAGGCAAGTTCCAGCGCCTGGTCGGCATTGAGGCGGGGGTCGCAATGCGTGTGATAGCGATCCTGAAGATCCTCGGCGCCGACGGCGCGGGCGCCGCCCGTGCATTCGGTCACGTCCTTGCCGGTCATTTCAATATGGATGCCGCCCGGATGCGTGCCTTCAGCACGATGGATCTGGAAGAAGCTTTCGACTTCCGACAGGATACGCTCGAACGGACGCGTCTTGTAGTTGTTGAGCGTGATCGTGTTGCCATGCATCGGATCGCAGGACCAGACGACCTTGCGGCCTTCCTTCTCGACAGCACGGATGAGGCGCGGCAGGTTGTCCGCAACCTTGTCGTGACCGAAACGGCAGATCAGCGTCAGACGGCCGGCTTCATTCTCCGGATTCAGGATATCGATAAGGTTTAGGAGATCATCCGCCTGCAGCGAAGGACCGCACTTCAGACCGATCGGGTTCTTAATGCCGCGGAAATATTCGACATGGGCGTGATCGGCCTGGCGCGTGCGATCGCCGATCCAGAGCATGTGGCCGGAGGTCGCATACCAGTCGCCGGTCGTGGAATCGACGCGGGTGAAGGCTTCTTCATAGCCAAGCAGCAGCGCTTCGTGGCTGGTGAAGAAATCGGTTTCGCGCAGGCTCGCATTGCTCTCGGCAGTGATGCCGATCGCGCGCATGAAATCCATGGTCTCGCCGATGCGGTCGGCAAGCTTGCGGTAGCGCTCGCCCTGCGGGCTGTCCTTGACGAAGCCGAGCATCCACTTCTGCACGTTTTCGAGGTTGGCATAACCGCCCATCGCGAAGGCGCGCAGCAGGTTCAGCGTCGCGGCAGACTGGCGGTAAGCCATCATCTGACGCTCCGGATTGGGAATGCGAGCCTCTTCGGTGAAATCGATGCCGTTGATGATGTCGCCGCGATAGCTCGGCAGCGAGATGCCATTCTGCGTTTCGATGTTCGACGAGCGCGGCTTGGCGAACTGGCCGGCAATGCGGCCGACCTTGACGACCGGCAGCTGCGCACCGAAGGTCAGCACGACCGCCATCTGCAGGAAGGCGCGAAAGAAGTCGCGGATCGTATCGGCGCCATGCTCGGCGAAGCTCTCAGCGCAATCGCCACCCTGCAGCAGGAAACCGTTGCCCTCTGCGACGTTGGCGAGATGCGCCTTGAGGCGACGGGCTTCACCGGCAAAAACGAGCGGCGGATAGCTTGCAAGTTGGGCTTCGGTCTCTGCCAGCGCTGCCTTGTCCGGAAAATCCGGCACCTGCTGGATCGGTTTCTGCCGCCAACTGCTCGGGGTCCAATTCTGTGCCATCTCACTCACCTGCTGATGCGCCCGATCTTGGTCGGGCGGCCCGTCGTCGTAAATAACGCGCGCTTATAAACCTTTGCCGCCAACTTGCAAAGGCAGCAAACTACTGTGCGAATCTTTTATGGTGCAGCCGAAATCGGCGCGAAAACAGACGCGTTACACGCGTTCGCCGTTACGGATGCGGTAGCTCGGCGAATACATCGTCACCAATTCTTCCGCCGCCGTGGGATGCACCGCCATGGTGCGGTCGAAATCGTCTTTGGTGCAGCCCGCCTTCAGCGTAATGCCGAGAAGCTGCGCCATCTCGCCGGCATCGTGACCGAGAATATGGGCGCCGATCACCTTGCGGTCCGCGGTATTGACGATCAGCTTCATGATCATCTTCTCGGCTCGGCCCGAAAGCGTCGCCTTCATCGGCCGGAACTGGGCGCGATAGACCTCGAGTTCAGGATAGCGCTTGGCAGCATCATCCTCGGTCAGGCCGACGGTACCGATCTCCGGCTGCGAGAAGACGGCCGTCGGAATGAGTTCGTGGTCCGGCCGGGTCGGATTGTCCTTGTAGACGGTCTCGATGAAGCACATGGCCCCGTGGATCGCCACGGGCGTAAGCTGTACCCGGTCGGTGACGTCACCGAGAGCGAAGATATTCGGAACGGAAGTGCGCGAATATTCGTCGACGATAATGGCGCCCTGCTCGTTGATCGCGACGCCGGCGGCCTCAAGCCCGAGATTTTCGGTGTTCGGCGTACGACCCAGCGCCAGCATGACGGTATCGACCGTCAGCACCTTGTCGTTCTTCGTCCGGACGTGGAGCCTACCCTCCGCCTTCTCGACATTCTCGATGATGTCGTGGCAGAGAATGCGAATGCCCTTCTCCTCCATGGCTTCATGAAGACCTTTGCGCAGGTCGTGGTCGAAGCGTGACAGGATCTCGGCGCCACGATAGATCAGCGTCGTCTCGACTCCGAGGCCGTGGAAGATATTGGCGAATTCGACAGCGATGTAGCCGCCGCCGGCGATGAGGATGGACTTCGGCAATTCCTTCAGATGGAAGGCTTCATTCGAAGAGATACAAAGCTCATGACCCGGCAGCGCCGTATGCAGGTTCGGCCGACCGCCAGTCGCAATCACGATAGTCTCGGCGGTCACGGTCTGCCCTGTCTTCAGCAGCTTGACCGTATGGGCATCCACCAGCTCCGCGCGGGTATCGAAGATCTCGGCCTTGGCATTATCGAGCCCCTTGCGATAGAGGCCTTCCAGGCGGGCAATTTCCTTATCCTTCGCCTCGATCAGCTTCTTCCAGTCGAAGCTGCTTTCGCCGACCGTCCAGCCGAAACCGGCCGCGTCCTCGAAGTGCTCGCTATACTGCGAGGCATAGACGAAGAGCTTCTTCGGCACGCAACCGCGAATGACGCAGGTGCCGCCATAGCGATATTCCTCGGCGATGCCGACCTTCTTGCCGAGCGATGCGGCCACGCGCGCACTGCGCACGCCGCCGGAGCCGCCGCCAATCACGAAAAGGTCGAAATCAAACGAAGGCATGGATCGCTCCTGTAGACGTCAGATGCGCGCGAGGCGCCAATGGGGGTCGCACTCATATAGGAAGTCGGGACATAAAAAGAAAAGCCCGGAATCGAGATCCGGGCTTCGAATTTGTGACTGGCGGCTATGACGCTCCAAATTGAAACTCGCCCAGGTGCTGCCGCCCCAAGGAATTGCAACTTACTATTTCTTCCCTGCCGGCTGCGTCGCAGCACCAGCCGGCTGAGCGGCCGCGCCAGCATCCGGTGTAACGACCGGCTGCTTGACGACCTTCTGCAGGGCATCGTTGCTCTGCTTTGCGAGATCGCGCGAAATGCCCTGGCTCCAGATATCGGCGGCCTTGTAGAGTTCGCGGGTGGCGAGCGGACCATCCTTGAGAAGCTTCTTGCCTGCCGGCGAACCGTAGAAATCGGCGATCGCCTTCAGTTCGTCGGCCGAGAAAGCCTTGGCATAGGTGATGGCAGCTTCACGCTCCAGATCGGCACGACGCGGTGCGAGCGCGAGCGCGGTGGCATCAACGGTCGAGTTGATCGCATCGCCGAAATTCGGGTTTGCCTGGATCATCGTGCTCTTCAACTGCTCGGCAAGGTTCGGCAGAATATTGTCGAACTGGTTGGTGATGCCGAGAGCATTGATCGCGGCGCGGGCAGCCTTGATCTGATCCTCGGAAACTTCCTGAGCGTTGACGGAACCGAAGGCAATGCCGGAAACAAGAATGGTTGCAGCGGCAAGACGGCCAAGACCCGCAAATTTGATCATGAGATAAGTGCTCCTATGTATTGTTCGCCTGCAACGTGCGCGCGCCGGCGGGACCGGCAATGATCGCTAATGTCGCCATATGGATAAAGAGCCCGTGTTCGACAACGCCGGGAATCGAATAGAGCTCGTTCGACAGCGCCTCTGCATCAGGAATGCGGCCGAAAGATGCATCGACGATGTAATGCCCCCCATCGGTGACAAAGAGGCTGTCGCCGGAGCGGCGCATGTTGAGCGCGCCGGAAAGACCGATGCGTGATGCCGCCTTCTCGATGAGGACGCGAGTGGAAACGAGACCGAAGGGGTTGACTTCGATAGGCAATGGATATGCGCCGAGCGTCTCAACAACCTTGCTCTGATCCGCAATAACGATCATGCGGGCTGACGACGCCGCAACGATCTTCTCGCGCAACAGCGCCCCGCCGCCACCTTTGATCAACGTCAGCGCGCCATCCAGCTCGTCGGCGCCATCGATGGTCAAATCAAGTTCCGGAAGCTCATCCAGGGATTTCAACGGGACGCCGAGTTCGTTGCAGAGCTTGGCTGTCCTCTCGGACGTCGGAACTCCTTGGATCGTAAGGCCGGCCGCAACCTTTTCAGCGAGCAGGCGAACGAACTCCTCCGCCGTGCTGCCGGTGCCGATCCCGAGCCGCATGCCGCTCTCGACATGAGCGAGCGCGGCTCTGGCAGCCTCGATTTTCATCTGGCGGGCGTCCATGCGCCACCTGCTCCCATTGTTACGTTGGTCTGCTGTTTACACGGCTCTCCAGCCAAACGAAAGCCAAAATAACGGCATGACATAGAAATCCCCGGCCCCTTCCCGCCAAGGCTTTCCGGCACTTCAGTTGCAATTACCCCCGTGATCTTTTAACTCCCAAAGACGCACTTTTTCCTCTGCAAAGGCCGATTCCTCGTGAAATCTCCCCTTGTCGTATTCGATCTCGACGGCACGCTGCTCGACACGCATGCGGACCTCATCGTCAGCCTGAACCATACGATTGCCGCACTCCAGCTTCCGCCGGTCAGCTATGACGACGTGACGCATCTTGTCGGCAACGGTGCGCAGGTGATGATCGAGCGGGCTTGCAAGCTGCATGGCTATACGCTGACATCGGAAGAGTTGCCCAGCCTCCTGCAGCGCTTCATCACTCATTATTCCGAAACGATGCCAGGGGTCACGCAGCCTTACCCGGGGCTGCTCGCAGCCCTCGATACGCTGAAGAGCCAAGGCTACAAGCTCGCTGTCTGCACCAACAAGATGGAATCGCTGGCGCGCACCCTGCTCGACCGGCTGAAGCTGACCCATTACTTCGAGGCCATTACCGGCGGCGATACATTTACCGTGCGCAAGCCGAATGCCGAGCACCTGATCGGCACGGTCGAACGCGCCGGCGGCGATATCGCCCGCACGATCATGATCGGCGACAGCATCAACGACATCCTCGTCGCCCGCAATGCCGGCGTGCCGTCGGTCGCCGTCCCCTTCGGCTATTCCGACGTTGGCGTGGAAACGCTCGGCCCGAACCGCATCATCTATCATTATGACGAGCTAACGCCGGAACTGGTCGAGGGACTGCTGGCGGCCTGAAAACACTAAAATTCCTGTTGGTTCGAATGGCGCGGTTGTAACGGGCCTTGCGTGATTCACGCGCCTCCATCACAACTTATCGACGTTCTGCTATCAGTATCAAGACCGCGCGGGTGAAACGCCCCCTGCGCGATGTTGCCGAGGCGGGACGATCACTCGATAGCGGAGCGCTCCCCCTTGCTCGTAGCAGATCCCGAAGACCGCAATGCCGGTAGATTGCCAAGCCGCAGGGGGTGGTTTGCGCCCATTGTCCGAACGCTGATCATCTGCGCTGGACTATGCGCAGGTATTTGGTTCTACATCTATGGCGACCGCATTATAGGATACGTCGAGACGGAAACCGGAGCCGGCGCTAAACCCGATCCCGCTCTGACCGCGGTCTATGAGCATTTTGACATCGCACCTTTGCCGAGCGTTGTTGCAGGCAGACCTGCGATGGCAGCCGATCTCGATATGCTGCGGCGAGAGCATTGTGATTGGAATGCAGTTTACAAATTCGCAGATGAGCTAGCGAAGCAGGGCTATCGCCGAGAAGCGGCCAAAGTCTTCATTGCCTTCTCCGACAAGTGCAAACCGTCGAATATCGCCCTGAGCTCGGCCGCCCAAATTCTGGACGATCTCAGCGACTTCGACGAAGCACTGAAAGTCTCGAACCAAGTGATAGCAATGTCACCGGGAATGCCTGATTTCTATTTCCAGCGTGCGCGAATTCGCCAAAATGCCAAGAAATATCGGGACGCCATCGATGACTACTATTCGGTCATCGGCCTTACCGACAATATCGCGATACTGAATAGCGCGGTATTTGAGGGAATCTCCGCCAGCTACCGCGAGCTTGGTGAATATTGCGAGGCGATCGGGCCGCTTCAGCTTTGGGTTTCCACCAATCCCGACCGCAATGACACAGCGGTCGTGCGTGGGATCATTAAACTCTATGAAACCATGGGCAAATGCGCCTCGACCTACGCCACCGGCAGCGACCGCTTTCCGACGCAGGGCAAGAACGTCATCCTTGCCAGGGTCTTTGTCAATGACACAGAGGGCGTTTTCATCGTCGACACCGGTGCAAGCTTCGTGGCGATGAGCAAAGCCTTCGCCGCGCGAGCCAAGCTGCCGGTCGACGGCGACAATGGAATATCTCTTCAAACGGCAAACGGCCTCTCTCAAGCCACACGCACAACGGCGACTACTGTGAAGGTCGGGCATGTCCAGGCTAGCGATATCACGGCCGTGGTTCTCGACGACAACGCAGCACTTGGCACGGAGGTCGACGGGCTGCTCGGTCGCTCCTTCCTCTCGCGCTTCGACGTCACCTTCGGCGGCCGGGAGTGGCGAATCGAGGCGAAGAATTGAACTGAATCGCCCGGTAGAACCGGGTGACATTCCCTTACGACAGACGACAAAAAGGGCGACCGATGGGGCCGCCCTTGTTCGTTTTCTCCGCTGAACAGACTTTAGATCTGGGCAGTGCGTGCCTTTGAGGTCGCATCGAGCGCCTTCAGCGTGGCGGCATCGCGATCGTAGACGTCGTTGAAATACTGGATGACGCCGTCCTTGTTCGGCCAGGCTGTGAAATAGGCGATGTAGATCGGGAATTTCTGCGGCACGGCCACAGCCTTGTTCTGGCCGGTGGCGATCTGCTTGGCGACATCATCGACCGTAGTGTTCAGCACGGCGGCGGCCATCGCGCGCGGATCCGCAAGACGGACGCAGCCGTGGCTGAGTGCGCGCATATCCTTCTTGAAGAAGCTCTTCTGCGGCGTATCGTGCATGTAGATCGCATGCGAATTCGGGAAGAGAATCTTCAATTCACCGAGTGCGTTGTCGCTGCTCGGCGGCTGGCGAACCGAAATGCTCTTCGTCGAGCCGTACCAGTCGACGCTGGAGGATGCGACAGCACGGCCGCCGACTTCGACCTGATAGCCCATCCGGTCAAGATAGTTTGGATCGGAACGCAACTTCGGCAGCATCTCGTTGATGATGATCGACTGCGGAACGCCCCAGAACGGATTGAATTCAACCGTCTGCACCTGATTTTCGAAGAAGAAGGTCTGGTGCTGCTTGCTGCCGACGACGACGCGCATCGACAGCTGCTCCTGGTTGTTATTGTAGTAATAGACCATGAAGGCCGGCTGGTTGATGAAGACATAGCGCGGGCCAAGCTCAGGCGGCAGCCAGCGCAGCTGCTCCATGGCGATGACCAGCTTCTGGATCTTCACGTCATTGTTCTCGCCGACCATGGCGCGAACGGAGGACGAGCCGATCACGCCGTCAGCCGTCAGACCCTTCTCGCGCTGGAAGTCTTCAACCAGCGACACGAGTTCGGGCGTATAGTCCGGCGTACCCAGATAGGCATCGAAAAGATCGGCATGGGCAGCCTTCAGCGCATCCGATCCGCGGTGCTGGATCGCCTTGACGATGTTGGCCATTTCCGGGGAGCTGCCGCCCGGCTTCAGAGTTCCCGTCAGCGAAATGGAGATATGGCTGCCGTCCGATCCGGATTCAGCACGCAGCTTCGCAAGTTCCGCCTTCAGAGCGAGGAACTGCTGATTGGATGGGTTGCGGCTGTTAAGATAAGCTGCGACATCAGGGCTGGAGCGCAATACGTCCAGCATCGCTGTCAGATTGACGTCCTTGCGCTTGAAGTCGTGATAGCCGGAAATCTTGTTCGGGTCGAGGCGACCGCGAACCGTATCCTGAACGAACATGAGTATCTTGCTCGACAGCGCCAGCTCGAATTGCATAAGCGCACGATCGCGCATGACCGGATCGGCATTTTCCACATCGGCGCTGGGCAGTGTCACGGCGTAATCCGCGGGGTCGAGGCCGACGGAACCCGCATCGGCAAGAGTTGCCATGGCAGCCTTTGCCTTGTCGCTGACGGCGTGATCGGTAACCCAGAGAAGCGGCTTGCTCTGATCGGCATAATAGGCTTCGATCGCCTTGGCGATATCGTTCGTTGCCATGACGCGCGCATCTGCCAGATAGCGGCGCTGCGAAATCCCGGCATCGATTGCGACCGGCGAGGGAGAAGCGTCTGCAACGGCACCGGTCACCACCGGATCCGCGAAATGCGCTGTCGACACCAGGCGCATCTGGTCGGCTTTATAGGTATAATATTTCGGCGCATCGACAGTCGGCAGCGGCTGCTTGACCCGCGGAGGCTGGGAAGGATCCAGCGTCTGCACAGGATTGACGGGAACAGGAGCTGAAACCTGCGTGCTCTGCTGACGACCCTGACCGCCACGGATGAAATCCATGAGGGTCATGGCACTTGCAGAGGTTGCGCCTATCGAGGAAAGGCAGCAGGAAAGAGCCAGGACAGATGCTGTGGCTTTGGAGGCAAGTTTCATTCTCTAATCAGTCCCTGTATCGTGCGGTAGCTTCGAGCTTGACGGTGCTGTTTTCAACTCTGCCGCGATGTCTTCGACATCGTATACTCACACTATGAAAACGGCGAGGCCCGCCTTTCGTTCAATGCCTCAACTTCATGTGACGAAGCAGTGGCGTCTTTCGCGGCTCAGTCCACACAAAAATATGAAATTATTGGTTAATGCTTTATTGAATTTTCGAGGACTTTTTAAGCACCCGAAAATGCGTGTCCGTTAATATATGCGGGGCGTGTTAAAAAGAGCACGTCGCACCCGGCGGAAACATGACTAAGTCAGTCATCAAATGGCGCTTTAATATTTTCATGAGGCCCTTTCGGACCTATATGAGCTGCTATCCGTCTCAATGGAAAGCAGGATCAGGAACATGCCGTCCACCCGCACCGAAACCGATACTTTTGGTCCGATCGAGGTCGCCAGCGACCGTTACTGGGGCGCGCAGGCGCAACGCTCGCTCGGCAATTTCAAGATCGGCTGGGAAAAGCAACCGCTATCGGTCGTGCGCGCCCTCGGCATCGTCAAGCAGGCAGCCGCACGCGCCAACATGGAACTCGGCCAGTTGGATCCGACCCTCGGCAAAGCGATCGTCGCGGCGGCGCAGGAAGTCATCGACGGAAAGCTCAATGAGCATTTTCCGCTTGTGGTCTGGCAGACCGGCTCGGGCACGCAGTCGAACATGAATGCCAACGAAGTGATCTCCAATCGCGCGATCGAGATGCTCGGCGGTGTCATGGGTTCGAAGAAGCCTGTACATCCGAACGATCACGTCAACATGAGCCAGTCGTCCAACGACACCTATCCGACGGCCATGCACATCGCCTGCGCCGAACAGATCGTCCATCATCTGCTTCCGGCACTCAGGCACTTGCACGCGGCCCTGGAAAAGAAAGTCGCCGACTTCGCCCATATCATCAAGATCGGCCGCACTCATACGCAGGATGCAACGCCGCTGACGCTCGGCCAGGAATTTTCCGGCTATGCTGCCCAGGTCGCCTCCTCCATCAAGCGCATCGAGCTGACGCTGCCGGGCCTTTGCGAACTCGCGCAGGGCGGCACGGCGGTCGGAACCGGCCTCAATGCGCCGATCGGCTTTGCCGAGAAGGTTGCCGACGAAATCGCCAAAATCACCGGCCTGCCCTTCGTTACTGCCCCGAACAAGTTCGAAGCGCTGGCTGCCCACGACTCGATGGTCTTCAGCCATGGCGCCATCAACGCGGCAGCAGCCGCCCTCTTCAAGATCGCCAACGACATCCGCCTGCTTGGCTCCGGCCCGCGCTCCGGCCTTGGCGAACTGTCACTGCCGGAAAATGAGCCGGGCTCGTCGATCATGCCGGGCAAGGTCAATCCGACGCAATGCGAGGCGCTGACGCAGGTCTGCATTCATATCTTCGGCAACAATGCCGCGCTCACCTTTGCCGGCAGCCAGGGCCACTTCGAGCTCAACGTCTACAATCCGATGATGGCCTATAATTTTCTGCAGTCGGTGCAATTGCTCGGCGACGCCGCGGTCTCCTTCACCGACAATTGCGTTGTCGGCATCGAGGCGCGCGAAGACAATATCAAGGCCGGCCTGGAGCGCTCCCTGATGCTGGTGACCGCGCTGGCGCCAAAGATCGGCTATGATAACGCCGCCAAGATCGCTAAGACGGCCCATAAGAACGGCACGACCCTGAAGGAAGAAGCGCTGGCGAGCGGATTGGTATCATCGGAAGAATATGATGCGATCGTCCGGCCGGAGACGATGATCGGGCCAAAGTGATATGACTGGACGGTGATCGTCAAGACATGTTCTCCGGTGTTGCAGTCGTTTGCATGGCCTCTCACCCTCTCCCGCAATGCGGCGAGAGGGTGAGAGGCCGGCACAAGGTTTCGCCATTGGAAGACCCATCTGAACTGAGTATGCTCAATCAACGAACCCCACTTTGAAGTTTCGACTTATCAGCCAAGCAATTGCTTTTGCCTCAAGCCGGATTTAGATCGTTTCCAAACATCTTCCCCGCCATCCGGCTTGAAAGGTTTCCCACATGGCTGACGATCTATTTCCCCTCGGCGACGACACGACCCCCTATCGCAAGATTTCCGGCGATTATGTTTCCGTCGACACTTTCAAGGGCCAGGAAATCCTGACCGTCGATCCCGAGGGCATTCGTCTGCTGGCTGAAACGGCCTTTGCCGACATCAACCACCTGCTGCGCCCTGGCCACCTGAAGCAACTCGCCTCGATCCTGGAAGACCCGGAGGCGACCGATAACGACCGTTTCGTCGCCTACGATTTGCTGAAGAATGCCAATATCGCCGCCGGCGGCGTGCTTCCCATGTGTCAGGACACCGGCACGGCTATCATCATGGCCAAGAAAGGCCGCCGCGTCTGGACCGAGGGGGGCGACAGCGGCGCGCTGGCAAAGGGCGTACTCGACGCCTATGAAAAGAAGAACCTGCGCTACTCGCAGCTCGCGCCGATCAAGATGTTCGAGGAAAAGAACACCAGGAACAATCTCCCGGCACAGATCGACATTTATGAGGAAGGCACCGACGCCTACGAGTTCCTCTTCGTCGCCAAGGGCGGCGGCTCGGCCAACAAGACATTCCTCTATCAGGGCACGCCGTCGCTGCTGACCCACGATCGCATGCTGGATTTTCTCAAGGAGAAGATTCTGACGCTCGGTACGGCAGCCTGTCCGCCCTACCATCTCGCCATCGTCATCGGCGGTACTTCGGCCGAGATGAACCTGAAGACGGTCAAACTCGCCTCGACGCGGTATCTCGACTGTCTTCCCACGGAAGGCTCCGAAAGCGGACATGCCTTCCGGGATATCGAAATGGAAAAAGAAATCCATAAGCTCACGCAGAGCCTCGGCGTCGGCGCCCAGTTCGGCGGCAAGTATTTCTGCCATGATGTCCGCGTTATCCGCCTGCCCCGTCATGGCGCATCGCTGCCGATCGGTCTCGGCGTCTCCTGTTCCGCCGACCGCCAGGCCAAGGGCAAGATCACGCGTGACGGCATCTTCATCGAACAGCTCGAGACCGATCCGTCCAAATACATGCCCGAGATCGATGAAGCCAAGCTCTCGGAATCCATGGTCCGCATCGATCTCAACCGGCCGATGGCCGATATCCTTGCCGAGCTATCGCAGCATCCGGTCAAGACGCGCCTGTCCCTCACCGGCACGATCATCGTGGCACGCGACCTGGCGCATGCCAAAATCCGCGAACGCCTGGAAAAGGGCGAAGGCATGCCGGAATACCTGAAGAACCATCCGGTCTATTACGCCGGCCCGGCAAAAACGCCGGCCGGCTATGCTTCCGGTTCCTTCGGCCCGACGACCGCGGGCCGCATGGACAGTTACGTCGACCAGTTCCAGTCATTCGGCGGCTCCATGGTCATGCTTGCCAAGGGCAATCGCTCGCGTGCCGTACGTGAAGCCTGCAAGACATATGGCGGCTTCTACCTCGGTTCGATCGGTGGTCCGGCTGCCCGCCTAGCCCAGGATTGCATCAAGAAGGTTGAGGTACTCGAATATCCTGAACTCGGCATGGAAGCAGTCTGGAAGATCGAGGTCGAAGATTTTCCTGCCTTTATCGTCATTGACGACAAGGGCAATGATTTCTTTCAGGAACTTAACCTTGGATAGAATAGCCAATTTGGATTGAGTATATCGAAAAGGGCGCATCGGCGCCCTTTTCTGTAAAACCGCTCTGCAACTGCAATTATTTTCGAATAAACCATTGTGCGGGGGATTTTTCATAACCACACTCTTAATATTTTCTCAAAGAATCTTTGCATAGATAAAGAAGAGATTTAACAAATACATGTTACGGAGCTCACCGATGAGTACGGCGATTGCGCCAAAGGCGCAAATTCCCGACATGGCAGGGCAGATTATCTACGCCATGCGATCCATGGGGGTCGCACCCATTCCGCGCAATTATGAACTTTTCTACGAAGCTTATATCGGCTCCAACCCCACTCTCACGCGTGAACTGGCAGCTCTCGGCAAAAGTGCCACCCAGGAAGAGCTGGACGCGATCGGCGCCAAATATTTTCCGCATCATGCGGGCCGCGTCTTCGACGAAGCGCATACCCGCCTCACCTCCGAACTCGATGCCGTTCTGCGTGCGCTGCATCAAGAACAGACAACACTCGAAAGCTACAACCGCCTGCTCGGCGAAACCAGCCAAAGCATAAGCTCCAGAAGCCACAACAGCGCCGAACTGCTGCGTAGCGCCATTGACATACTCGCGGCGGCAACCGGCGATACGATGGCTCATGGTGAAAAGACTGTCGAGCATGTCGTCGAGCGCAGCCAGGAAATGGATCTGGTCCGCAAGGAGTTGGACGAATACAAGCGCATCGCCAACACTGATTCACTGACCCGGCTTTCGAACCGCCGTGCCTTCGAGGACCGGCTGATCTCCATCTTCGACAACCAACTTACCCGGCCGACCACGGCGCTGGTGCTCGCCGACATCGATCACTTCAAGCGGATCAACGACACGTTCGGCCACCCGGTTGGCGACAAGATTCTCGCCACCGTCGCTTCCATCATCCGCACCAATGTCCGGCGCGACGTTTTCGTCGCCCGCGTCGGCGGTGAGGAATTCGCTCTCATTCTGGAAGCCACCAGCATCGAGGACGTTACGACGGTTTGCGAACGGATACGTCGCACCCTCGAAGTGACGCCGTTCAAGAATTCGCGCACCAGGGTCGATTATGGTCGGATTACCCTTTCCCTCGGCATCTGCATGGCTTCGGAAGCAGCCGATTCAGGAGAACTGTATAACAAGACCGATCTGGCGCTTTACTGCGCCAAGAATGCTGGCCGCAACTGCAGCAGCATCTATCAGGAAGGCATGCAAAAGGATTTCACCAAAAGTTGGCTCATCTATAAAAATTAGAATCAAGGCCAACCAACCGCCGGTGCTGTCGTCCCAGACATGCCGGCGGCTTGCTTACCAGAGTGTCTTGGCGGCTCGCGCCGGCGCCTCGCGGTCATAGGTCTCCTGATCGAAATCGGGCTTCGCCGCCTTGAGCATAATACCCGGCGACGGCAGGCTTGCCGGATCGACGAACCGTTCCGCATTCCACAGCTCGGCCCGCATCACCGCCCGTGCGCACTGGAAATAGACTTCCTCGATCGTGATGACGACAACGCAGCGCGGATGCTTCCCGTCCATCTCGAAACTGTCGAGCAAAGCCGGCTCGATCGAGACGACCGCCCGTCCATTGAGACGCATAGTCGTATTCGATCCCGGGATGAGAAACATCAGCGCTATGCGCGGATCGCGCACGATATTCGCAAGCGAGTCGACGCGGTTGTTGCCGCGCCAATCCGGCAGATGCAGGGTCTTCTCATCTTCCACCCGCACCACGCCGCCCAGATCACCACGCGGTGAGCAATCGAGCCCTTCAGGCCCGACGGTTGCCAATGCCATGAAGGGCGATGCTTCAATCATCCGGCGATAGAGCGGTGTCAGAACGCTCGTTACTTTGGTGATCGACGCTTCGCCGACGTCACCATAGAGCTCTTCCAGTTCCTCGACCGAGGTAACAATACGCATGCTGCTCGCGTCTCCTTGTGGCGATCGACCCCGAAGCCTGCGCGGCGCTGATAGTGCTATGACGAGCGACGCAGTGGGGTTCGGTAAAACGATAGCACCGTCCCGTCACGATTTTCGAGCGGATTTTCCTCTTCGAGGTCTTCGGCAAGGAAGTTCTTGATTGCGTCAAGCACGGGTGCTGCACTCACAATGCGCCGGTGCCCGAAACCGTTGGCCCAGAAGAGGCGGACATGCGCACCCTCAGCGGCATAGCCGCGCGCGTGATCGGCGCTCACTTCTTTGTCGTCCTCTGCATGGATGACGAGAACCGGCCGGCTCGGATCGAGTCGGTCGCGCTTTTGGTCATAAGAAGCAAGCGTCCTGCCCGTTACCAGACGAACCTCGTCTTCGAGGGCCGCCTGAGTTGCCGGCCCAAGCCGCATTAGACGGCCGAAATCTTTGAAGAGCCAGCCCATGGCACTCGGCGCACCGATCAGCACCAGCCTGCCCGACCGAAGCGGCTCGATATCAGGCAGAAAACCCGCGGACGCCAGTGCGAGAGATGCACCGCCGAAGGAGTGTCCGATGGCGGCATCGAAGGCTCCGAAACGGGCCGACGCTGCCGCGATAGCGGAGACGGCCAAACGCACATTGAGGAATCGACCGGCCGATCGCCCATGGCCGGGAAGATCGAGCGAGATCACTTCTGCTCCGTCGTCGGCGAGGGATGCAGCCAGTTCGGACATGTATTCACTGCTAGAACCCCAGCCATGGACTACGAGATAGCGCTTACGCGGTCCTTTGGCTCCGCCATTGAACCGGTAAGCCATGGCACGGCCACCGTGAAACGGCAGCATCATCTGCTCTGCCGCGAGAAGACGCTGCCTGCCCTCCATATGCGCCGCCTTGGCCTTCGAGCCGCGGGGTCGACGCGATGGCGTCAGACAGAAAAGCTGGAAAGCCGCCTTGCCGGCCAGCCGCGGAGACAGCCTTTCGAGACCGGCGAGACCCGACCGGGTGACCTTGAGCGCAAAGGATGGCATAGTGGGAATCCGAAAATGTTCAACTATGAACAATAAAGTACAGCGATGAACAAAAATCAATCCCTCCCCTGGGACCATCCGCGTTTTCGAAGCTGGATCGCCGTGGCGCGCGCCTGCCAGCTGATGCAACAATCACTCGGACGGGCATTGGCGCATCTCGACATCAAGCCGCCGCACCTCGACATTCTCGTCAACCTGTTTCGCTTTGAAGGCATTTCCCAGCAGGAACTCGCCCGCAAGCTATTGGTCGGCCGTTCCAACATGAGCATGCTGTTGCCGCAGATGGAAAAGCGCGGGCTGATCGAACGCCGTGGCGACCGTCTCGACAAGCGGGTACTCCGCCTCTACCTGACGGAGGAAGGGCGCCGTGTAACTGAGGAAGCCATGACCATCCAGACCGCGCTCATCGACCGGATGCTCTCGGATGCGCCGATCGAAGAGTGCGAATCGATCACCCTGCATATGGAGCGCGTCGTCAGCCTCCTGCTACAGGAAGAGCGTGAACCGCTGGAGCTCGCTGGCGATCAATGATCGCCGGCCGAGCGCGCCGAAGGAACAACCCGGTTCAACGAGGCGAATTCCCAGATCGCGACGACGACGAGCACGGCCGTGGCGAGAATGCCGAGCTGATAGACGACGACCATCGGCAAAGTAAGCAGCAACAGCGCCAGCCCAACAAGCCCCGCCATATGCGATAGCGGCGGCCTGCCGGTGGTTACCCCTTTGAACCAGAGATTTCCAAGCAGGAAGACCGCCGGTCCGCCGAGTAGCGCAGCTGCGGCATGCATGTCGGCTGCATCATGGGGATGAGCAAAGAGAAATTCGTCTCCGACGACGCTCAGGATAATACCGGCTAAGATCGGAATATGCGCGTAGGTGAATGCCTGCCGCGCGAGGCTGCCGGGCGTGTCGTCATGCTCGATGCGATGGGCCGCCCTTTCATGACCAAACTGAAAGTAAATCCACCACAACGCAACCGTGCCGACGAAGGCGGTGATGAACACCGCCACGATCAACGGCGTGACCGGCTGCTCTGCAAAGGTCTTGCCCGCCTGCAGAACGGCCTCGCCGAGACAAATGATGATGAACAGCGCGCAACGTTCGGCCAGATGGGCGCCCGATACGTTCCAGTCCGCCGGCGTCGATTTGCCAAGCCCAGGCACCCGGAAGCCGAGCGCAGGGGCCGAATATTCGATGACGAGAGCGATCAGCCAAAGCACAATACGAGCCTCGCCTTCGATCAGCGCGCCCAAAATCCAGAAAATGCCGGACAGGACGAGCCAGCAGGTGATCCGCAGGAAATTGCGATGGTTAGCCGCGCTGGCATTCTTGAGGGCATAGACGGTAAACAGCGAGCGCCCGACCTGCATGAAGATGTAGGCGCCGGCAAAGAAAATTGCTTTCTCGCCAAAAGCCTCGGGTATGGCGGCGGAGAGGATAAGCCCCGCAAACATCAGCGTAAACAGCATGATACGCACCGGCATACGGTCGGGATCGAGCCAGTTCGTCACCCACGCGGTGAAAACCCAGACCCACCATACGGCAAAGATCAGCATGATGGCTTCGAGCGCCCCCAGTGGGGTGAAATGCTCGGCCAGCGCATGCGCAAGCTGCGAGATCGAGAAAACGAAGACCAGATCGAAAAACAGCTCGACGAATGAAACCTTGCTCTCGTTCTTGCTGCCCTTGGCGCGAAGCCAGTTTTCCCTACCCCCAAGGATCATGCTTGCGTCCCCTGTCCGTTACTGGAGATTTTCTAGTGCGGCTTTCCAACCGGGTCCCGGCTCAGACCCTTTTCCTTCAGCTCAGCCTCGTAGGCCGCGAAAAGCTCCTGACCCTTTTCTCCAAGCTCGCGCAGATAGGACCATGTGAAAATGCCGGTATCGTGCATGTCGTCGAACCCGATGCGAACAGCATAGTTGCCGGTTGGCGTCATCGACATGATCCCGACATTGCGCTTGCCCGGGACGGTAACCTTCTGCCCCGGCCCATGTCCCTGGACCTCGGCGGAGGGGGACAGCACCCGCAGCATCTCGGCCGGCAAGTCGAAGCTCGCGCCGTTATCGAACGTCACCATGAGGTGACGGCGATCCTTCGAAACCCGCAATTCGGTCGGCCAAACGTCACTCATCGATTTTCCCATGCCTTTCAGTGTGTTTTCGAGAATTATGCCGCCACAGCTCCACGCGCAAGTATAATTGAAAGTCATTTTCCTTGACGCAACAATCGCCTATGCACACATTAGCAGCGTGATGGAGATTTGAGTGAACAGCATTGTCGGTACGATAGGCGGCGCCTCGCCGCTGGCAGCGGATAGAAGCCCGATGATTGACCCTTTCGGGCGCGCGGTGACCTATTTGCGCGTTTCAGTCACCGATCGCTGCGATTTCCGCTGCACCTACTGCATGGCCGAACACATGACCTTCCTGCCCAAGAAGGATCTGCTGACGCTCGAAGAACTCGACCGCCTCTGTTCCGCCTTCATCGCCAAGGGCGTGCGCAAGATCAGGCTCACTGGCGGCGAACCTCTGGTGCGCAAGAATATCATGTTTCTGGTCCGCAAACTCGGCGAGAGCGTGAAAAATGGCGCACTCGACGAATTGACCCTGACGACCAACGGTTCTCAGCTCGCGCGCCACGCCGAAGAACTTTACGATAGCAGCGTGCGGCGCATCAACGTGTCGCTCGATACTCTGGATCCCGATAAATTCCGCACGATCACCCGATGGGGAGATTTCTCCAAGGTGATGGAAGGCATCGACGCGGCGCAGAAGGCCGGCTTGAAGATCAAGCTGAATGCCGTCGCGCTCAAAGGCTTCAACGATACCGAAATTCCCGATCTGCTGCGGTTCGCGCACGGCCGTAGCATGGATCTGACTATCATCGAGACCATGCCCATGGGCGAGATAGACGAGGATCGCACCGACCAATATCTGCCGCTCTCCCAATTGCGCACCGATCTCGAACGTCAGTTCACGCTGACTGATATCCCCTACCAGACGGGTGGTCCTGCCCGCTATGTCCAAGTTACAGAGACCGGCGGCCGCCTCGGCTTCATCACGCCGATGACTCATAATTTCTGCGAGAGCTGCAATCGCGTGCGCCTCACCTGCACGGGTACGCTCTACATGTGCCTAGGGCAGAACGATGCGGCCGACCTGCGCACAGCACTGCGCGCAAGCGAGGATGACGCCCTGCTCCACGCCGCAATCGACGAAGCCATTACCCGCAAGCCTAAAGGTCATGACTTCATCATCGACCGCACGCACAACCGCCCGGCGGTTGCTCGCCATATGAGCGTTACCGGCGGCTAAATTAATCGAGACAATCTACATGCAGCTTGAGCTTATTCGCAACGCGACGCTGAAGATCACCTATGGCGGCCATGTGTTGCTGATCGACCCTTACTTTGCACCGCGCCACAGTCTCCCGTCCTTTACCGGCCGCTCTCCCAATCCGATGACGGAACTGCCGCGTTCGATCGACGAGATTCTCCAGGGCGTCGAGCTAGTGATCGTATCGCATCTGCATACCGATCATTTCGATGCTGTGGCCAAGGAGCGGGTGCCGAAGACACTGCCGATCCTTTGCCAACCCGGTGATGAAGGACGTATCCGCGACGCTGGCTTCACAAACGTCACCCCGCTTGCGCAATCGATCACTTGGCAAGGGCTGACAATCACGCCGCGGCAGGGCAGCCACGGTGTCGGACCGGTAGTGGAAAAGATGGGCCCGGTCATCGGATTCACGCTAGAGGCCGATGGCGAACCCACCGTCTATTGGGCTGGCGATACCGTGCTTTACCCTCCAGTCGCCGAAACGATCCGTGAATTCTCGCCCGATATCATCGTCACCCATTCCTGCGGCGCCCGTTGGGATGGCGATCTGATCGTCATGGACGACAAACAGACGCTCGAAGTCAGCCGCCTCGCCCCGCAAGCGACTATCGTCGCAACTCATATGGAAGCACTCGATCACGCGACCATCACGCGCCAGGATCTCCGTCGGACTGCAAAGGCAGGCGGTCTCGAACCCTCGCGGCTGCTCATTCCTGCAGATGGTGAGACGCTCCATCTCGGCCAATAATTCGCTCGCTATTCAGTAATTGGAAAGCAGACTTCAATGGAAAGCGCCGGACCTTTGGCCCGGCGCTTTTCGATTCATGATGGTCTTTCTATCGATACAGCCTTATGCAGCACGATAGCGCGCATCCGCACTGCCATAGCCTGCATATTCCGCCTCGCCATCCCCAGTGCGGAAGCGATCAATCTTTTCCGACAGCATGTCGACGCGCTGGCGAAGGCCGTGGATCTCCGCGTTGTTCTCCTCGACCATGGCCGCGTTGCGCTGCGTGATCAGCTCGACTTCCGAGACGGCGCGGGTCACTTCCTCAATACCGGTCGACTGCTCTGTCGTTGCAGAGGAAATATCGGCAACGAGCCTCTGGACGCCGGTCACATGGTTGATGATCTCAGCCAGCGCAGCGCCGGTCTGCTCGACCAGATGTACGCCGTTCCGCACCTGAGTGGAGCTTGCCGAAATCAGGCCCTTGATCTCTTTCGCCGCATTGGCACAGCGTTGTGCCAGTTCGCGCACCTCTTGGGCGACGACGGCAAAGCCGCGGCCCGCTTCGCCGGCACGGGCTGCCTCGACACCGGCATTCAGAGCAAGGAGGTTGGTCTGGAAAGCGATCTCGTCAATGACGCCGATGATCGTGGCGATCTTCTCGGAGGAACGATTGATTTCGCTCATGGCGCCCACAGCCTTGGCCACCACCTCGCCGGACTGCGTCGCATAAGCCTGCGTCTCATTGACGGAAGTCGCCGTCTGCCGTGCGCGATCGGCGGTCGAGCGCACGACGTCGCTAAGGCGATGCAGCGCGCGCGAGCTTTCTTCGAGGGCCGCCGCTTGCTGTTCGGTGCGCCGCGCCAGATCGTCAGCCGACATGGCAAGATTGCCAGTGCCGCCCTTGATTTCCTCAGCCGTGTAGCGAACATCCGTCAGCGTCTCGCGCAGGGCTTCGACAGCGTGATTGTAGGTGAAGGCCATTTCGACGAAATCGGCGGAAAGATCCTCACGCATGCCCTCTTCCAGGTTGCCATCAGCAAGCTTGGCGAGAACATCGGCCAATGCATTGAGCGCCTGCTTCTGCTCGGCTTCGATGCGGGCGCGCTCGGCGGCGCGGCGGGCAGCCTCTTCGGCGGAGAGCGCACGGGCGCTTTCAGCCTCCCGCTCCAGCCGGACATTTTCAAGCGCGGCATCGCGGAAGACGCTGACGGAGCGCACCATGTCGCCGATCTCGTCTCCGCGATTGCGGCCGTCGATCGCGACTTCCAAGTCGCCGCTGGCAAGGCGCGTCATGACGTCGGTGACGCGCTTCAGCGGACCGCGCAGGGTTTCCACCAGCATGAGGCCGCCGATGATGGCAAGCAGCGTGCCGACGATCATGGCGATGACCGAGACATTGGCCGAGCGCTCGCTGTCTTCCTTGCCGAGTTCCTGTGCCTGGGCGACAAAGCCGCGTAGCGAGGTCATGGCATCGGCCAGCAGGGTATTGGACTGAACACGCGTCGTCTTCCAGTCGGCGGCCGTCTGAAGCAGATCGGCCGATCCATTGGTCAAGCCCTCGATCAGCGGCTTCATGTGAGCCGCAAAATCACGCATGGTGGCGTTGGTCGGGCCGAGTTCCGAAATCCTTGCGGCAATGCTCTGCAGATCCTTGAGATCCGCAAGTACCGGTTCGCGGGAGGCTGCATCGCGAACGTTTTCCATGCGCGAGGCATGCAATATCAGGCGATCGACGAGACTAAGTGCCTGATCGACGTGATCCAGAAGCTCTTTCTGGCCATCGATGATCTTGTCCAGGCTGACGAAACGATCGGCGGCGGTATCGCTGTTCTTGGCCGACTGCAGGGTCATCTCGCCTTCGATCTTCACAAAGCTCTGCAAGATCGGCCCCATCGCCTCGACCTTCTGGTCCGGCGTGCCGGAGCTCTTCAACACCGCGTCGAGCTTGTCGGCAGCATCGGAGGCGTTCGCGACGAGGCCGGCACCGCGCTTCGAAACCAGCGCCTTTGAAACTGTCACCTGCTTCAAGATCGCATCGGCGTAGGTGCGCGCGTCCGAAATCTCCTCAGTGGAGTCGGCAGCCATTTGCACCTGGATGCGCAGATTGCTCATCTTCTCCGAAAGGCCCTTATAAGCGGCGGCATCATAGAGCAGTTCCTTGGCGAAGGTTTCCTTGTCGCTGAAGTCCTTGCGGATGATGTCGATCTGCTTGCCAGCGGCCTTGGCGGTCGCCTCGATGTTCTGCACTGCCTTCTGGATGGCCTGGACATCGCTATCCTGCTTCTGCCTGATAGACCAAAGCGTGGCTTGCTGTGTCCGCATCTTGGCGGCAAGCTCGCTGACCGGAACGATCTTGGCGCGCTGATCGTCGCTTAAAAGTCCGCTCAAACGAAGGACACCCCGCTCCTGCGCGTCGATCTTTTCCGCCAGTGCCTGGCGCGTATCATCGGAAGGTGACCCCGTGAATTCCTGGAGGGCGGCCTGTAGGTTTTCGAAATCGCTTATATTCTCGATCGTGGCGCGCGTCACGGTCATATGGCCGTTCAGAATATTGGCCGTGTGATAGCCGACAAGGCCGACACCGGCGATCAGAACCACCAGCGGCACCACGAAAATTAGAACCTTGGTGACAATCCTGCGGCCTTGCAAAAGACGATCAATGAAAAACATGCGGCGCCTCAACTGGATTATTAAAAATCTCCAGCGGAGGCGGGATCATCATTCCTGCTGCGCTGCGGTAAGTGCTTCTGCCTCATGCAAAACCGCTGAGAGCCTCGGGAAATAAGATTGAATAAGCATTAATTCCCGCCTTAAAAGCCTTCGCAGCGACAAAAAATTTGCAACCGGTGTATCATTCCGCGACCACAACGCGAAAAATTACGTCGATGAATGACAAATCTTCCGCAATGCACAATCGAATTTGACTGGCGCTTAAACGAATTCAACTTCGGCGGAAGCACAGCCGATTCCAATTTGCCGAAAACAGCGCTAATCCAGATGAGTATATCGGGGACTCATCTCTCATGCGACTGACTAAGAATACGCAGGGTGCGCTCTTCATGGCCGCTGCCATGGCCGGTTTTTCCTGCAGCGATGCGCTGTCCAAGACGGTCATCGCCACTATGAACGCAGGCGAAATCATCTTCATCCGCGGCCTGTTCACGAGTTTTTTCGTCTATCTGCTCGCCCGAAGAATGGGCGCTCTGCGCAACTGGCGCGTCATCCTGCAGCCGATGATTGCGCTGCGCATCGCCTGTGAAGCCCTGGCGGCAGCAACCTACATCACCGCTCTTGGAATGATGCCCATCGCCAATGCCTCCGCCATCCAGCAGGCAGTGCCGCTTGCCGTGACGCTCGGTGCGATGATTTTCCTGAAAGAGCCAGTAGGATGGAGGCGATGGACGGCCATTGCCGTCGGTTTCGTCGGCGTGCTGATCATCATCAGGCCGGGCCGGGACGGGTTCACGATGGCGGCCCTCCTTGCCATCGCCTGCATGTTTGCGACTGCCGCCCGCGATCTGGCGACACGCTGCATCGACAAGAACGTGCCGTCGCTGATGGTCACGCTCTGCACCGCAATTTCCATTTCCATATTCGGAGCATTGTGCATCGTTCCCTTCGGCGGCTGGCAGCCGGCGAGCACGACATCGCTCCTGCAGATCCTGCTGGCCTCGGTCCTGGTGCTGATCGGCTACCAGAGCGTCATCCTGGCCATGCGCACGGGCGAAATCTCCTTCGTCGCGCCTTTCCGCTATCTCAGTCTCATCTGGTCGGCCCTGCTCGGACTGATCGCCTTTGGCGAAGTGCCGGATGGATGGTCCGTCTTCGGCGCTGCCATTGTCATCGCCTCCGGCATCTATACTTTCTATCGCGAAAGCAAACGGCGGGCGGCGGAGCCCGTCACGCAGGAATCAGAACCTCGCGTTCCCGCCTGAGGTCGAAATCATGTCCGACTTCATCGCCAACCCGGAAGATGTTCCCGTAGTTCTGCTTGCGGGCGGCCGTTCCAGCCGCATGGGCGCCAACAAGGCCTTTGCGCTGCTCGCCGGCGTAAGCCTGCTGGCTCGCATCGCGTCGAAGATCTCTGAGAGGCAACGCAAACCGATCGCACTGAATGCAGATGCCGATTGGCCTGACGCCATGGGGATGCGGCTTATCCCGGATAGAATTCCCGGTAAATTAGGGCCGCTCACAGGTGTGCTCGCTGCGCTGCAGGACGCGCGGTCGCGTTACCCTGAAGTCTCGCATATCGCCACCCTCCCCATAGACAGCCCCTTTTTTCCGGCCGATCTTATCGCGCGCCTTGCCGACGTCATTCACGGCTCCGACGAAATTGCCATTGCCGCATCCCTGGGTCAGGATCATCCTGTTTTCGGTCTCTGGCCTGTCTCCGCCGCCGACGATCTGGAGCGATGGATCGTCTCGGATGGCAAGCGGCGCGTCAGAGATTTCCTCGCCAGGCATAAAGTGCGGCGGGTGGAGTTTCCCGCTATCCAAACGGCAATCGGCGCCCTCGACCCCTTCTTCAACATCAATAGGTCAGCCGATCTCGCCGAGGCGGAGACATGGCTGGCAGCTTTGGAAGATATCGCATGACGAAATCTCGGCCCAAAATCTTCGGCATCGCCGGCTGGAAGAACTCCGGCAAGACGGGGCTTGCCGTGCGGCTGGTCACGGAGTTCACACAGCGCGGCTATCGCATCTCCACCATCAAGCATGCGCATCATGACTTCGATATAGACAAGGTCGGCGCCGACAGTTTTCGTCATCGCGAGGCGGGTGCGCATGAAGTCACCATCGTCTCCGGTACACGCTATGCCATCATGCACGAATTGCGCGGCGCGCCCGAACCAAGCTTCGAAGAAATACTGGCGCGTCTCGCGCCCTGCGACCTTGTTTTGATCGAGGGTTACAAGCGCGAACCCATTCCGAAGATCGAGGCGCGCCGGCGGGAAGCAGCGAAGCGCGAGCCGCTTGCCCCGCAGGATCCCCATATAGTCGCCATAGCCGCGGACCATCCGGTCGAAGATGCTGGTTCGCTCGCCGTTTTCAACCTCGATGACACGGTCGCCATCGCTGATTTCATCACTGCAAAAGTGGGCCTCGGCGACCAGCCGAAATAGAAAGGCCGCCGGTTTTCCGGCGGCCCTCGCTGTCAAGCTGTAAGCTGATCCTTACCTGTTCGATGCGACCGGACGCACCAGCGGCGTGATGCGACGGATGGTGACGCGGCGGTTTTCCTGCGACGGGCCGAGCGTATTCACCTTGAGATACTGCTCGCCATAACCTTGAGTGACGAGGTTTTCGGCAGGAATGCCGTAGACATCTGTCAGTACATTGGCGACCGATTCCGCACGCTGGTCCGACAGGATCAGATTGCTCTGGGCCGAACCCACCGCATCCGTATGGCCCTCGATCAGGAAGGTTTCCGTCGGATCGCGCTTGATGATCTTCAACATGCCATCGGCAACACCGCGAAGAGTGCTCGCCTGCGACATCGGAATCTCAGCGCTGCCCGTTGCGAAGGTGATCGTGTCGAGGTCGATGCGGCGGATCTTGTCACGGATACGAGCCGAATAACGGACTTCGTTGACCGAATAGATGCGCTCGACCGGCTCGACCGGTGGCTCACGCAGGAAGTCGTAATAGTCGGCATTGCGGTTCGATGCCGTGTCGATGATGTACTGGCTCAGCGGAATGAGCAGTCGCATCGGCGGCAAGCTATCGCCCGGATCGCGGAAGTAGTCGTCATTGTCTGGACGATCTTCCAGTTCCGGCGAGTAGAACAGCACATATTCGCGACCGCTGGAGTCAATCCGCGAGCGCTGGATGATGTCGCCGTAGCGGTTGCGGATCGTCACGACGCGATCGCCATCGGGCTGATCGATCGTCTCGCGATAGCGGTCGCGCGGCAACTGTTCGTAGATCGGCCGCTCGCCACCCCGGATAAAGCGCTCGCTGTCATCGTGACGAACGACATAGGTGTTGTCGACATTCACGATAGTCCGGTTGTCCTGATTGATGATGGTCTGTACCGTCGTTCCCTGCGGCGGGGCGAAATCCGGCCGGCGATCGATGCGGCGGCCCTGCTCGCTGGTTACGGCTTCCATCTTGACCGGCGGTTGCTGCTGAGCGCCGCCTGCCGCGCGCTGGGCCTCGGCGTCAGAGGTCGGCGGCTTGGTATAAGCCGGCGGTGGCTGCTGGGCCGGAGCGGTCTGAGCCTGTCCGCTCTGCTGAGCCTGACCCGCCTGTCCACCACCACCCTGGGCGCCCGGAGCAGCGGGGTTCTGTCCGTTATTCCGATGCTCGCCTCGACGAACCGCATCCTTCTGGCTGTCCAGAACCGCGCTTCCGTTTTCGACCGGCAGGATGACGGGACCATTGGCAGAGGCTGGGTTTTCCGCAATCTTCTTGCGACGCTCCAGTTCCTGCGGCGAGACCTGCTCGGCCGGAGGCACCTGGATTTCACCAGCCTGCTGGCCATTGCCGTTAGCGGCGGGAGCTGTTGTGCCGCCTTGTGCGGGCGCAGCGGCGCCATTAGACGGCTGTTGCTTGCCGGGCTGCGGTGTCGCCGGATTGCCAGCCTGTGCTGGCTGTCCCTGCGGCGTGCCCTGCTGGGCCGGCTGCTGCGGCTTGACGGCGGGCTGCTCGCCTTGCTGTTGGGTCTGCGGCTGCTTGCCGTGGGTTTTGTCCTCACCCTGCTTCTGCCCCTGTTGAGCGCCAGGTGTCGCCGATGTCCCGGGCTGGGCCTCAGGCTGCGCCTGCGTCTGGGGCTGAGCCTGTGTTCCCGACTGTACCTTATGTCCCTGGGCAGGCTCACCGGCCGGTGCCGGCTGCTGCTCGGCGGGCTGCTTTCCTGGAGCCTCGGCCTGACCTTGCGGCTTGGGATGGGCATTCTGTTCCGGCTGCGCCTGCTTTCCAGGCTGGGCCTCCTGATTCGGCTGCTCGCTGGCGGCCGGAGCCTGCTTCTCGGCCGGGGCCGCCTGCTGTGCCTTCGCACCAGGCGTGGCCTTCGGCGGCTGGGCTTCCATAGCAGGCTGCTGCTCTATCTTTGGCTGAGGTGCTTCGGCCGGCTGCTGCTTTTGTGGCTTCGGTTGCTCTTGCTCCACAGGCTGCTTTGCTTCCGGCTGCTGGGCCTTCTGCTTCGGCTGCAGGGCTTCTGGCTCTGCCTGCGGAGCGACGGCCTTGGGCTGCGGTTTGGCTTCGGGCTGTGCCTGAGGTTGCTCTTCAGCCGGTTGCTGGCGCTGCTTCTTCGGCTCGGGCGGGGCTTCTGCGGCCGGCTGCTGCTTCTGCGGCTTCGGCTGCTCCTGCTCCGCGGGCTGCTGATGTTCGGCCTTCGGCGGCTGGGCTTCCGGCTGTTGCTGCTTTGGCGCCTTCTGTTGCGGCTCGCCCTCGGGCTCGGCCTGTTTCATCTGGTGCTGCTGTTCGCCGCCACCCTGATGCTTCTGACCCTCTCCGCCTTCGGCAGGCTTCTTGTGCTTGAGCTGCTCTTCATCGGGCTGCGCTGCGGGCGCTTCCTGCTGTGCCACTTCGAAACTCGCCGTATCGCCGAGTCCGTTGTTCAGTGGCGCGATTGGCTGCTGGCGAAGTGCCGCCGCCGCTGCCGGCTCGAAGGCGAGCGATAGCGAAAGCAGCGGAAACGCGGCGCTGGCAAATAGTCTGGATCGCTTTCCCATAGGGGTCTCCTCTTATGATCTTTGTCCGCCGAATTGCGAATCTCAGCGGGCAAGGCGATTGCCCCAGGAACCCGGCCGATTTTCGGTTCTCATGAGGCTGAATCGCGGCAAGCCGCTATATGTTCCCGCACTATTAGGTTGCCGTAATTAACCCTGCCTGAACGCAGTGGATGGCTTTCATTCAGATTTCCCTGTCCAGCGCATGCATTCCGGCGGCATTGCGCAAAGGCAGATTGCTTTCGTAATTCCAGTTGCATTTTCCGAAAAAAAAGTACGAATATCGCCGCAAGGCGGGCCATCGGCCCGCTCCACTCGAGCCGTCTGCCAAAAACAATAACGGGCTGCCGGCCACCAACAGAGAGGGTCAATATGCGCATCTCCACTCGTCTTCTTGCCGCCGCGTCCTTCGCCGCAATGTCGCTCGTCGCCGGCGCGGCGCTTGCCGACGGCGACACGATCGTCTTCGGCACGGACGCGACCTACCCGCCTTTCGAATCGCTTGACGCCGGCGGCAAGTTCACCGGCTTCGACATCGATATAACCAATGCGCTTTGCGATCACATGAAGGTCAAGTGCACCTTCGTGAACCAGGATTTCGACGGCATCATTCCGGCGCTGCAGGCCAAGAAGTTCGACGCGATCATCTCGTCCATGTCGATCACGCCCGAGCGCGAGAAGATCGTCGACTTCACTAACAAGATCTACAATACGCCGCCGGCAATCGCCGTTCCGAAGGACTCCGCTCTCAAGGAAGCGACCGATGAGGCCCTGAAGGGCAAGACGATCGGCGCACAGTCGTCCACGACGCACGCAAACTATGCCTCTGCGCACCTGAAGGATGCCGAGCTGAAGCTTTATCCATCGGCTGACGAATATAAGCTCGACCTCAGCAATGGCCGCATCGATGCAGCCATCGACGACGTCGTCGTGCTGTCCGAATGGGTGAAGTCGGATGCTGGCAACTGCTGCAAGATGCTCGGCACGCTGAAAAGCGACCCGGTCATCAACGGCGTCGGCGCGGGCATCGCCATCCGCAAGGGCGATACGGCCCTCAAGGACAAGCTGAACGCCGCGATCGCCGCGATCCGTGCTGACGGCACCTACAAGAAGATCCAGGACAAGTATTTCGATTTCGACGTCTACGGCGACTAATCGCCCGTCGATTCCCTGGGAAAAGACGACGGCGGAAGCTTGCCCTTCCGCCGTTTTTGTTTGACAACGAGAAGAATATAAGCAGAAACGCGGCAAAAGCCGCTAGGGGAAATACAGCATGAGCGGATTGTTTTCCGCCCTTGGTTCCTTGTGGACCTGGTTGAGTACGATTTTTGACCCGTTGTGTGGTCCAGCCGGACTATTCACTCTGTTCGGCCAAAATACGATGCTCGCCTGTGGCGACACGGGATGGGGCGATGAACTTGCCGGTGGCTTGAAGATCACCATCACAGTCTCCGTCCTGACGCTGCCGCTCGGTATCGTCATCGGGTTCTTCGTCGCGCTGGCGCAGCAATCGGAAGAGAAGTCTTTGCGCCTTGCTGCGGGCATCTTCACAACGATTTTCCGCGGCTTGCCCGAGCTGCTGACGCTCTTCATCATCTACTACGGCATGCAGATCCTCCTACAGTCCGTGCTCGCCAAATTCGGTTATGACGGACCCGTCGAAATCAATGCCTTCGCTGCCGGTATGGTGGCACTGGCAATCGTCTTTTCCGCCTATTGTTCGGAAGTGCTACTCTCTGCCTTCAAGGCCATTCCCAAAGGCCAGTATGAGGCAGGCGATGCACTTGGATTTCATCGGGCGCGAACCATGCGGCTTATCATCGTGCCGCAGCTCGTACGCATTTCCTTGCCAAATCTCGGGAATCTCTGGATGAACCTGCTGAAGGATACGTCTTACGTGTCCATCATCGGCCTTGCCGACATCATCAGACAGACGGGGATCGCCGTGCGTGCCACCAAGGCGCCCTTCACCTTCTATTCCATCGCCTGCCTGTTTTATCTGACACTGGCCGTCATCTCGTCCGTCGGCCTTTTCTATCTTGATCGATGGGCTAAACGCGCGGAGGTGCATCGATGAGCCATGCCGAAGTTCTGATCGCAGCGCGACCGGCACCGCCGGAGACGGTCAGGAAACTGTCCAAAGCGCGCATCGCCGGTTATTTCTTTCTGACCCTCTGGGCCATTCTCGGTATTTCGCTATTGGCGATGATCGTCTTCGGCTGGGACGTTGACAAGCTCGATACCTACGGCCCCCGGCTTCTTCGTGGCCTGGGCATAACGGTCAAATTGGTCGCCACGTCCTTCATCCTCGGCGCGATCCTCTCGATACCGCTGGCCTTCGCCCGCATGTCGAGCAACAAATTTCTGAGCACACTGACCTATTGTTATGTCTATCTCTTCCGCGGCACGCCGCTGCTGGCGCAGATTTTCATGGTCTATTACGGCTTTCCGAGCTTTCGCTGGTTCTTCGAGGATATCGGCCTCTGGTGGTTCTTCAAGGATCCCTTCTATTGCGGCGTTTTCGCCATGACGCTGAACACGGCGGCCTATCAGACGGAAATCGTCCGGGGCGCCATTCAGAGCGTATCAAAAGGCCAGCGGGAAGCGGCCAGCGCGCTTGGTATCCACACCTGGATTGCCTTCCGCAAGATTATCATTCCCCAGGCGCTCATCGTAGCGCTGCGCCCCTACGGCAATGAGATCATTCTGCTGATCAAGAGTTCGGCAACCGTCTCCATTATCACGGTATTCGACCTGATGGGCGAGACGCGATACGCGTTTTCGCGGACCTATGACTACCAGATCTATCTCTGGGCCGCGATCTTCTATCTCGTGATCGTCGAGTTCATGCGAAACGGCTGGGCATGGATGGAAGGCCGGTTGACACGGCACCTCAAGCGCTGATCGCGCCAAGGCTGCACCTGGGCGCAGCCTTGGCAGCACTCCTATGCTGTCGCTGCTAACACATTGATTTCTGTGAATAAATTTCCACCATGACATTTTTGTAAAGCTTGAGTTTACCATCTGTTGTTTCCATATCTGAGTGACCGTGAGTCACGAATAAGAATGGGAACGGAAAGAGAAAGCTCATGCACAACGACATGCAAAAGCAGTTACAGGGTTATGGGTTGACCACGGCGCAGATCTTCTACCGACTGCCCGATCATCCGCAATTCCTGCAGACCTATATCTGGCAGGATTACGATCTCGCCCCGAACTTCCCGGAAATGCGCGGCTTCCTGAAATTCTGGCAGGAAACGCTGGATGGCCCGCTGCATTCCGTGCGCTACGTCCACCGCAAGCTGATTTCGGCGACCGAATGGCGAGCGCTAAAGGGAGAATTCATCCTACACTAGCCCCGCGTCGGGTCTTCGGCATCACCAGTGCACCGATTGGACGACACGGCAAGCATTGCAAAAGCCGATCAAGCGCCTTAATGCCTGCGTGACGAATGGAAGGGCTGTCACTCATGGCAAAGAAGAAGATCGACGAAGACGCGCTTGCGGAAGCCTATAACCGGGCACTGGAACTGGAGAAGGCGGGCGATATCGACGCTGCGGTTCAGGCCTATGAGAGGGTGCTGGCTCTCGATCCGGAAGACCATGGGGGCGCCGCCGTCCGCATCGCCTCGATGGGACGCGGCGAGACGCCGGTCAAGGCGCCTGATGCCTATGTCCAGACGCTTTTCGATCAGCATGCCGAGGTTTTTGAGGATGTGCTGGTGGAGCAGCTTTGCTACCATGTTCCGGTCCTCGTTCGCCAGCGCCTGCAAGCCCTCGGCCTCGGCCCCTTCAAGCGCATGCTCGACCTCGGCTGCGGCACGGGCCTTACCGGCGGCACGCTGCGCGATATCGTTGAGGATATCACCGGCATCGACATTTCCGAGAACATGATCGAAGTCGCCCATGAGAAGGATATCTACGAAACGCTCTTCGTCGCCGAAGTCGAGGATTTCCTCGACGACAATGACGAGGAACCGTTCGATCTGATCACCGCGACTGATGTCCTGCCTTATCTCGGCGCGCTGGAACCGCTCTTCTTCGGCACTGCTGAAAACATGACGCCGGGCGGCCTCTTCATCTTCTCTTCGGAGACCCTGCCTGAGGCGGCGATGGCTGGACGTCCCTATATGGTCGGCCCTCACCAGCGTTTCGCCCATTCGGAAGCCTATGTGCGTGAGCGGCTGACTGCGACCGGCTTCGAACTCGTCGAAATCACCGACATCAATGTCCGCATGGAAGATGGCCAGCCGACGCCGGGTCATCTGGTCATCGCCCGCCGTCTCGCCGATTGAAGCGAAGTACATCACACCGAAAATAGTTATCCATTTGGATAACTATTTCCTTGCGCGACGGCTGGCGAACTGATACTTAGCCGTTCAGGTAAGTATCAGTTCGGACATTGATCTCGGAAGGTTGTCGCATGTCCCTTATTCTCTATCAGCATCCCCTCGCCTCGTTCTGCCACAAGGTCTTGATGGCGCTTTATGAGAACGGCACCCCCTTCGAAAGCCGCATCATTGATCTCGGCAATGCGGAATCGCGCGCCTCGCTGGTGCGCCTCTGGCCGCTCGCAAAATTTCCGGTGCTTCGCGACGAAGCCCTCGACAGCACTGTTCCTGAAACCAGCATCATCATAGAATATCTCGATCGGCATTATCCCGGCGCAACGCAGCTGTTGCCAACCGAACTTTCGGATGCCCTGTGCGTCCGGCTCTGGGATCGCTTCTTCGATCTCTATGTGCAGGAGCCGATGCAAGCGATCGTCGCAGATGTCCGCCGCACGGACGAGAATCGGAGCCCGCAAAGCGTTGCTGACGCCAAGACCTTGCTGGGCACCGCTTACGGCATGATCGAAAAGCAGCTGGACGGAAAGATCTGGATCACCGGGGACAATGTGACCATGGCCGATTGCGCCGCCGCGCCGGCCCTGTTCTACGCTGAAACGCTCGTTCCCTTCGCCAAAGAGCATGGTCGGCTGAGAGCATATTATCAGCGCCTTATCGAGCGTCCGTCTTTCGCCCGCGTGCTACAGGAAGCAATGCCTTATTTCCATATGTACCCTTATAGTGACAAGCTACCGTCGCAGTTCCGGCCGGAAAAGCAGGATGCTTGAGGAAACACAAGCACTCGACCGCATGTTTCAGGCCCTGTCCGATCAAAGCCGCCGCGGCATGATCGACAGGCTCGGCCGTGGTCCTGCTTCCGTGACCGAGTTGGCACAGCCGCTCGACATGGCGCTGCCGACCGTGATGAAACATCTGCAGGTGCTCGAGACGAGCGGACTGGTATTATCTGAAAAGACCGGCCGGGTACGCACCTATCATCTGCGCAAGGAAGCGCTGGCAGCCGTTGAACGGTGGATTGCCGAGCGGAAGGCGTCCTGGAATAGGACCTTCGACCGGCTCGACCTCTTTCTCGCTGACATATCGACGGAGACGACGGACGAATGAGCATAAGATCGACAGACCATACGACGATCACCATAGAACGTCATTTCAAAGCCCCTCTTTCGAAGGTCTTCAACGCCTGGGCAATACCGGAGCAGAAGCAGCAATGGTTTGCCTGTCACGGCGAATGGAAGCAGCTGGATTTCCAGCTCGATTTCCGCACCGGCGGCAGCGAAAGCAACCGCACTGCCTCGACGGACGGCGTCATCCACGCCTATCAGGCGCGCTATATTGATGTCGTCCGGAACAAGCGCTTCATCTACGCTTTCGACATGATGCTCGATGACATCAGAATTTCCGTGTCGCTCGCAACGGTAAATTTTGCCCCGGAACCCGGCGGCACGAAGATGACCTTCGTCGAGCAGGTTGTGTTCCTCGACGGCTACAGCGACAACGGCTCGCGCCTCATGGGCACGGAAATCGGCTTCGATAACCTGAGGCTCTATGTCGAGGGAGACGATAGCAGGTCAAATTAAGCCCGCGCGTCACCGAGGATTGCCGCCAGCAGCTGCCCTTCAAGCTCTGCGAGCGCCGGATTGCCATGGCGACGCGGATGCGAATAGGGAATGGCAAGATCGAGCACGATCCTGCCTTCATCCAGCACCACGACGCGATCGGCCAGATGCACGGCTTCGCTGACATCGTGGGTCACGAGCACGGCGGTAAAGCCGAGCTCGCGCCAGACGCGGTTCAACAGTTCCTGCATGCTGATGCGGGTCAAAGCATCCAGCGCACCGAGCGGTTCATCGAGCGCGAGGATACCGGGCTTGCTGACAAGCGCCCGGGCCAGCGCCACGCGCTGCTTCTGTCCGCCGGAAAGACTGGACGGCCATTCGCCGGCCTTCTCGGCCAGTTGCACCTCAGAAAGAACGGAGGCCGTCTCCTTGCGTGAGATATCCTGCAGGACGCCCTCGCCCAGGCCTACCGCAACATTGTCGGCGACAGAAAGCCAAGGCAGCAAACGCGGCTCCTGAAAGACGATGCGCGTATTCGGTTGCGCGTCACTGCGGTCGGCTGCCTCAAAGCGCAGATGGCCCGCACTCGGCTCTTCCAGCCCCATAAGGATGCGCAGCAGCGTGCTCTTGCCGCAGCCGCTCTTGCCGATGACGGCCACGAACTGGCCGGCGGGAATATCGAGATCGATGCCGCGCAGAACGCGGTTGTTGCCGAAGCTCTTCTCCAGACCTTTGATATGGATGGCTGCGGCGCCCGTAGCCTGGGAGGCGACATTTTTGGCTTCCGCCCGTGGGCGATCGAGTGTGTTGACGCTCATGGGAAGCTCCTCAATTCTGATAGGCCGGGTTCCAGCGCAAGGCCCTGCGCTCGATTGCCCGTGCGACGACATCGGCGAGCTTGCCGAGGATGGCGTAGATGACCAGCGTCAGGACCACGACATCGGTCATGCCGAACTCGCGGGCATTGTTGGCCATGTAGCCGATGCCCGACGATGCCGCGATCGATTCGGCAACGATTAGCGTCAGCCACATGATGCCGAGGGCAAAGCGCAAGCCAACCAGGATGGACGGAAGGGCGCCGGGGAAAATGACCTTCCGAAACAGCGTCCAGTTGCTCATGCCATAGACCCGTCCCATTTCGATCAATCCGCGGTCGACATTGCGCACGCCGTGATAGGTGTTGAGATAGATCGGGAAGAGCACGCCGAGCGCCGTCAGGAAAAGCTTCGATTCCTCGCCGATCCCGAACCAGAGGATGACGAGAGGCACCATGGCGAGATGCGGGATGGTGCGCAGCATCTGAAGTGTCGTATCCGTCAGCTGTTCAGACAGCCGCGAGACGCCATTGGCGATACCAAGGAGGAAGCCGATCGAACCGCCGACAAGCAGGCCGGCAAAGGCGCGGCCGGCGCTGACAAGGATATTGTTCGGCAGCTGCCCGGAAATCGTGGTCTGCCAGAAGGCGACCACGACTGCCGCCGGCGACGGCATAATACGGGTGGAGATCCATCCAAGCGACGAGCCTAGCTGCCATGCCGCGATGACGACCACCGGCAGCAGGAACGGCAGAAATCTCTGGAACGAGATGCCTTGCCGCGCGACCCTTGCCTGGCGCGTGCGCCGCTCCGAGGCCACGCGGACGAAGGACGTGTCGAATGCCGACATGGGGATCTCCCTTTTGAGCTGGCGTTACGAGCCGGAAACGACCTTCAGATTGCCGCCATGGCTGCCGCCGGCGAAAATCTGCTTGGCGCCGAATTCGTTGCGGAACCCGGCACGTTGCTCGTCACGCTTCAACCCCAGCTCGGGGAAGAGAAGCTCTGCAACACGATAGGCTTCCTCCAGATGCGGATAGCCCGAGCCGATCACGGTTTCGATACCGAGCTCCTGATACTCCCGCAGCCTCGCGGCAACAGTCTTCGGTGAGCCGACAAGCGCCGTACCGGCGCCAGCACGCACCAGACCGACGCCGGCCCAGAGGTTGGGCGACACCTCAAGCTTGTCGCGGCGGCCGCCATGCAGCGCCGCCATGCGCTTCTGCCCGACGGAATCGGACTGGTTGACGAATTGCTCCTGCGCTTCGCGGATCGTCTCGTCGTCGAGCTTGGAAATCAGCTTGTCAGCCGCTGCCCATGCTTCTTCGTCCGTCTCGCGAACGATGAAATGCAGACGGATGCCGAAGCTGACTTCACGTCCCCGCTTGGCAGCGGCCGCCCGCACCTTTGCAATTTTCTCGGCGACCTGCGCCGGCGGCTCGCCCCACGTCAGATACTTGTCGACGCGACCGACCGAAAATTCGATGCCGGCATCGGAAGAACCACCGAAATAGAGCGGCGGGCGCGGCGCCTGCACCGGCGGCAACCCGAGCCTTGCATTGGTGGCCTTGATATACTTGCCCTCGAAAGTGGACGATCCCGTCTCCAGAAGCTCTTCCCATACGTGGAAGAATTCATCAGCATGGGCATAGCGTTCGTCATGCTCGAGGTGAATACCATCACCGGCGAGCTCGGCCGGGCTGCCGCCAACGACGATGTTCAGCAGCACGCGGCCATTCGAGACACGATCGAGCGTCGAGGCAAGGCGCGCATAGTAAGCCGGTGACGCCGTACCCGGGCGGATCGCGACGAGGAACTTAAGCTTCTGCGTATGCGCCGAGAGCGCTGCAGCGGTGACGAAAGACTCTTCGCAGGAAACACCAGTCGGCAAAAGCACGCCCGTATAGCCCAGCCGGTCGACCGCCTGCGCGATCTGCTGAAGATAGCCGATCTCCGGCCCGCGATTGAGATCGGTTGTGCCGAGATAGGTGCCGTCACCGGAGGTCGGAATGAACCAGAGGAAATCGATGGGTTTTGCGGTCGCGGTCATGAAGCTTTCCTGCTTTCTGGATGCGCGTGGTCGGGAGCCACCTCCCGATGTTCGATCCGGATAGTGGCATAGACCAGGGATTATATCGACAATATGGATTTTCTAATCGCCTGTATCTGGCGAAATATTTTTCCTGATAAAGCCCACGCCCGTAGTGTTTCGGGCGCGGGCGATATCTGCGGATCTGGTCAGCCTCAGCTCGCCTTCGGCCGCCAGACGATGTCCGTAACGTTCAGCTTCTTCGGAACAATGCCAAGATTATAGAACTCGTCAGCCAGTCCCTGCTGATAGGCGATCGCCGCATCCGTAATGGTCGAGACGCCGCCAAGATTCGCACCCGGACGCGTCAGCACCACCCGCGTCACCTCGGCTGGTACGCCCGTGATTTCGGACATAGCCTTAACGGTGCTGTCCAAATCCGATTGCGCCGCCGCCCCCACCTTGGCCAGTTCGTCGATGACGTCGATAATCACCTGCGGATTATTCTTGGTGAAATCGCCGTTCGCCAGGAAATAGCTGAAGGAATCGACGATGCCCCGCGCAGTCGCCAGGATGCGCGTATCCGGATCGGCCTCTGCAATGGCGAGATAGGGATCCCAGATCGACCAGGCGTCGATCGCGCCCGTCTTGAACGCAGCAGACGCATCCGGCGGCGCGAGATCGAGCGGCTGGACATCGTTGATACCAAGCCCACCTTTGCGAAGCGCCTTAACGGCGACGTTGTGGGCGCTGGAGCCGCGCTTGAAGGCAAGCTTCTTTCCTTTGAGATCGGCAAGCGTCTGGATCGGCGAATCCTTGCGCACGAGAATGGCGGAGCTTTCGGGGCTGCCGGTGTAAATGCCGACATAGAGCAGATTGCCATTGGCAGCCTGCGCAAACAACGGCGGCACATCGCCCGTAGCACCGAAATCGAGTGCACCGGCGCCGAGAGCTTCAAGCAACGGCGGACCGGACGTGAATTCCGACCATTCCACGGATATGCCGCGATCGGAAAGCCGCTTTTCCAATGCTCCTTGACGCTTTGCCAATGCCAATACGCTGTTCTTCTGCCAGCCGATCCGAAGCGTCGTCGCCGCGGCGGCACGTGACTGTCGAACGGAAGGTAAAGCGAAAGCTGCCGCCGTCGCACCGAGAAGGCCGAGTGTCTGTCTGCGCGAAATCATCGAAGATCCCTTTTCATAAGGCCTCGGCGCTTCCGCGGCCATTGGCTCGTTGTCGATGGCCTAAGATCGCAAATCCATAGATTATATCGACAAAGGAATTTATGAAGATTCGCGACTACAGCGAAATTCCATTCCAATAAATGGACAAAACGGAAATCAGATTTCAAATCACATGCCATGGTGACAAGTTGGCCGACAAATCGGTCTTTCGTCTCTCCGGCCTTTCGGCTAAGCCTTCGAGACAAATTCGGCCAGGGAGTTATGAAATGGCAAAGGTCTCGTTCATCGGCATGGGCGTCATGGGCTATCCCATGGCAGGGCATTTGAAAGTCAAAGGCGGGCATGACGTCACTGTCTACAACCGCACCACTGCCAAGGCAGAGGCATGGGCCAAGCAATATGACGGGAAATTCGCCCCTACCCCAGCCCAGGCCGCTGAAGGTGCCGATTTCGTCTTCACCTGCGTCGGCAACGACGACGACCTGCGCTCGGTGACGACAGGCGAAAACGGCGTCCTTTCAGCCATGAAGGCCGGTTCGATTCTCATCGACAACACCACCGCAAGCGCCGAAGTCGCTCGCGAGCTCCACGCAGCCGCCAAGGAAAAAGGTGTCGATTTCATCGACGCCCCGGTTTCCGGTGGACAGGCAGGCGCGGAAAACGGCGTGCTGACCGTCATGTGCGGTGGCGATGAAGCCGTGTTCGAAAAGGCTCGCCCCGTCATCGACGCCTATGCGCGCATGGTCGGCCTGATGGGGCCTGTCGGCGCGGGACAGCTGACCAAGATGATCAACCAGATCTGCATTGCCGGTATCGTTCAGGGCCTGGCCGAAGGCATTCATTTCGGCAAGCAGGCCGGCCTCGATATCGAAAAGGTGGTGGAGGTCATTTCGAAGGGCGCCGCCGGCTCCTGGCAGATGGAGAACCGCCACAAGACCATGAATGCGGGCAAATATGATTTCGGTTTCGCAGTAGACTGGATGCGCAAGGATCTGGGCATCGTGCTCGAGGAAGCACGCCGCAATCAGGCCAAGCTGCCGCTCACGGCCCTCGTCGACCAATTCTACGGCGACGTCCAGGCGATGGGAGGCAATCGCTGGGATACCTCCTCGCTGCTTGCGCGCCTGGACAACAAATAAAGAGCCACCGCGAAATCAGCGGCTTCTGCTGAGCGCCTCGTGAAAGCGGCGCTCAGTCTTTTTCAATCCTCGTTGGACTTGGCATTTTCCAGCAGCATGTAATCGAGTGGCAGTTCCGTCGAATACTTGATCTGCTCCATCGCGAAAGCGGAGGAGACGTCGCGGATTTCGATCTTGGCGATCATGCGCTTATAGAAAGCGTCATAGGCGGCGATATCCGGGACGACAACGCGCAGCAGATAGTCGACATCGCCGCTCATGCGATAGAATTCGACCACCTCCGGGAAATCGGCGATCACTTCTGAAAAGCGCTTCAGCCATTCGATGGAGTGGCTGTTGGTGCGAATGGACACGAAAACCGTGACCTTCGTGTTGACCTTCTCGGGATCGAGCAAGGCCACGCGGCGGCGAATGACGCCATCCTCTTCCATCTTCTGGATACGGCGCCAGCAGGGCGTCGTCGAGAGACCGACCTTCTTAGCGAGATCGGCTACGGCCAGAGTGGAATCCTCCTGCAGCAGGCGCAGGATTTTGCGGTCAAGACGGTCCATTTAAAGCATCCCTTCGAATTATATTCTCTCTATAGCTTATTTTTAGCGATAGAAAAGAAACTTTTTCTCAAGGAAGAAGGCTTTTCACACGTTGTTGCAAAATGGGAAGCAACTCGGCTTCGAACCAGGGGTTACGTTTCAGCCAGCCGCTGTTACGCCAGCTCGGATGCGGCAATGGCAGGATCGACGGCGACCGGTTGGTTAAAAGATAGCGCCGCCACTGCGCGACCGTCTCGGTCATCGAACCCATGCGCTCCGCTCCAAGATGCCAAGCCTGCGCATATTGACCGATCGTCAGGATCAATTCGATCTTCGGCATCGCATCCATCGCACGCTGCCGCCACAAAGGCGCGCATTCCTTGCGCGGCGGCAGATCGCTTCCAGCCTTGTCATAACCCGGAAAGCAAAAACCCATGCCCATGATGGCGAAATGGTCCGGATTGTAGAAACTCTCGCGATCTACGGCGAGCCACTGACGCAAACGATCACCCGAGGCATCGTTGAAGGGCAGACCGCTCTCGTGAACGCGCAATCCCGGCGCCTGACCTGCGATGAGTATCCGCGCAGTCGACGACAGCGTCGCAACCGGACGCGGCTCATGCGGCAGGCGATCAGCCTCGCCCTTAGCCGGTGCGTCCCGACAGAGACGACAGGCCGCAATCGCTGAACGCAGGATGTGCAATTCGCTCTCCTGCTTCATGGGGCGCTCCATCCGACAAGCTGGCGCAAATAGCCGAACAATCCGGCAATTGGATCGCTGTCATTGCCATCGGCCACATGCTCCTCGCGCCGATAGTCGCCAGGCTTCTCGAAATCACTGGCCCAAAGCCCGGCTTTCGCCTGCCGGGCGATGCGCTCCTCGCTCGCATAGGCACCGTAGGAAACCGCCATGCCGTTGCGCACCATCGCGGCGTTGATATCGAGATCGCCGGTGACACATGTCACCAGCAGGCGACCATAGCGATCCCTCGCCTGCCCCCGGCATTCGGGCGCTCCGGTTTTAATCATTGTGGCAAGCGCCTTGCGTGCTTCTTCGCCGCAGGCCCAATCCGCGCCATTGCGTTGGCAGCGCTGCCGATATTCGGGAGCATCGATACCTTTCAGCCTCAGGCGCTCACCGTTGGCGGAAAGCGTATCGCCGTCGATGACATAAAAGTTGCCGTTTTGAGTGATTTCCGGTCGATTGTTCATATTCAACGCGAATAATGCAAGAATGGCAAGCAGCGCAAAAGTCACCACGCCGTCACGAAACAGGCGGCGCGACTGCATCACGTTGTTGCCTCCTTTAAGAACAAATCCTTGGCGAAGATGGCAAACAAATCATTTCGGCGCAGCATCTTCTTAAGATTTGAAGGCTAGTGTGTAGCCTCAGACAGGCCAAGTTTCAATGTAACCATGAGCACCGGCGTCAGCACATCGACAGATAAAAACATTGTCGACCGATCGCGCAGTCACCGTAACCGGGCTGTGTCGAAGGCCGTGCGGCAAACGCGCGAGCGCCTGCAAAGCGGCCACAGCCGCAATTTCGACCGCGAACTGATGATGATGCATGTCGACACCTTACGGCAGAGTGCCGCCGTGGTGCCAGTCTTCGTCATCGTCGTTGCCGTTCTCGGCGTCTACCTGACGCATGATGCCGGCATTCTCTTCTGGACCATTCCGATCCTGACGGCGCATGCCATCAACATGCTGATCGGACGACGCGCCAAGAAGCAGGAAATGTCGGCCGAAAGCGCCAGAAAATGGCGACAGCTGCTCTTACTGGGGCAATTGCTCGTCGGCTTCTGTTGGGCGCTCTTTGCGATGCAAAATTGTGCGACCTGCGGCGGCGACAGTTTTGCCTTTTACAAAGGGACGACGCTGCTTGCGGCAATCTGCATTACGGCCATGTCCAGCTTCATGCTGCCACGGGCCGTTCCCTTTTCCTTTGCACCCGCGACCGTCGCGCTGGCCGTGGCCGCTATCCTGACGCGAAGACCTTCCGATATCGCGCTCACCGCAGCCATTTCCGTTGCCGTGATATTCTTCAGCTTCATCACCACCCGCATGTATCAGTCGAACCTGAAGATCCTATCTTTCCAATCGGAGAAGGATGATCTGATCGCGGAGCTCGAAGTCGCCAAATCGATGTCTGACGAGGCACGCCGGCGTGCCGAAGAAGCAAATCTCGCCAAATCGCGCTTTCTCGCTTCCATGTCGCATGAGCTTAGAACGCCGCTGAATGCGATCCTCGGCTTTTCCGAGGTCATGTCGGCGGAGGTCATGGGACCGCTCAACAATCCGACCTATCGCGAATACACCAGTGATATTCATCGATCCGGCCAGCACCTGCTCAACCTGATCAACGAAATCCTCGACCTCTCGCGCATCGAGGCCGGCAAATATGAACTGAACGAGGAAGCGATTTCCCTTCTCGATATTGCCGAGGATTGCATCGGCATGGTGCAGTTGCGCGCCCGCGCCAAGAACATTTCAATTTCATCGCAATTCGAAGCGCAGCTGCCTTCCGTCTGGGCCGATGAGAAATCGATGCGCCAGGTGATCCTCAATCTCCTGTCGAATGCGGTGAAATTCACGCCACAAGGCGGCGAGATCAGCGTCAAGGTCGGCTGGACCGCCGGCGGCGGCGAATATGTGGCTATCAAGGACAACGGCCCGGGCATTCCCGAGGAGGAAATCCCGATTGTGCTGTCCGCCTTCGGCCAGGGCTCCATCGCCATCAAGAGCGCCGAACAGGGCACGGGCCTTGGTCTGCCGATCGTACAAGCCATTCTTGCCAAGCATGACGGTCAGTTCATGCTTAAGTCCAAGCTGCGGGAAGGCACAGAGGTCATCGCCATCCTGCCGCCCAAGCGCGTGCTGCAAAGCCTGCCGGCGGTCGAGGACGCGCCGCTCGCCGAACGGCGCAAGAAGAGCTTCGCGTAAACGAAGCTCGGATGCCGTTCGTTAGCGGAACAGCAGATGGCTGCCCATGACATAAAGAAGGTAGATACCGGACGCGACCAGCATGCAGAGCACGGCAAACGAGCCGAGATCCTTGGCATGCTTGCCGACATTCGAAATCTCCGGCGAGATCCGGTCGATCACCTCTTCCACCGCCGTATTCATGGCCTCAACTGCGAAGACAGCGAGGAACAGCACCATGGCGATGACGATCTCGCCGATGGTCGCACCGACCGCAATCAACAGGATCAGTCCCACACCGGCAAAAAGGAGTTCCTGGCGAAAGGCCGATTCCTGCAGCAGCCGCTGAAATCCGCCCCAAGAGTAGCCTGCAGCGGCGAAAAAATGCCGAATCCCGGTCTCTTTATTGACCGCTGATTTTGAAAACTCAGCCATTCGCGCTCCGCCCGTATTGTCCCGGTTGCATCTGGATGCCTTGCGAATACCGCCTCACCGTGGGCGAAGCAAGGCGACACGTCCTCGCCGCCTCAGAATTCATTGCAGTTTTATGACGAAAAATCGATCGTCTACAGGAAATTGAGCGGCGAAACGTTCCTTTCAACGTCTTGCCGCCCATTTTTCAGTGCTTGTTCGTAACACCGGCGCTTTCGAAAGTCGCCATGCCCGAATGGCAGGCGGCTGCGGCCTTGACGATGCCGGCCGCCAATGCGGCCCCGGTGCCTTCGCCAAGCCGCATACCGAGCGCCAGAAGCGGTGTCTTTCCAAGCTTCTCGATGGAGCGGAGATGACCCGGCTCGGCCGAGACGTGCCCGATCAGGCAATGGTCGAGCGCAGAGGGATTGGCGGCCTTGAGAATGGAAGCGGCAGCCGTCGCGACATAACCGTCGATGATAACCGGGATACGTTCCATGCGTGCGGCGAGAATGGCGCCGGCCATCGCCGCGATCTCACGGCCGCCGAGCCGACGCAGGATTTCCAGCGGATCGTTGAGATGATCGCGATGCAGCGCCACCGCCTTCTCGACGGCAGCGATCTTGCGCTTCAGCATCTCACCTTCCGAGCCGGTGCCTGGGCCAACCCAGTCTTCGGCTTTGCCGCCATAGAGCGCGTAATGAATGGCCGCGGCGATCGTGGTATTGCCGATGCCCATTTCGCCGATGCAGAGCAGGTCGGTACCGCCGGCAATCGCCTCCATGCCGAAGGCCATGGTGGCTGCGCAGTCGCGCTCGCTTAACGCCGGCTCTTCGGTGATGTCGCCGGTCGGAAACTCGAGCGCGAGGTCGAAGACCTTGAGGCCGAGGTCATAGGCGACACAGATCTGGTTGATGGCTGCACCGCCGGCTGCGAAATTTTCCACCATCTGCTGGGTCACGGAAGGCGGAAATGGCGTAATTCCCTGCTTAGTGACACCGTGATTGCCGGCAAAGATCGCCACAAGCGGCCGGGTTACGGCGGGCGGACGACCGGTCCAAGCCGCCAGCCAGAAAGCGATCTCCTCCAGCCTTCCAAGTGCGCCCGGCGGCTTGGTGAGCTGTGCATCACGTTCGCGCGCCGCCACGAGCGCCCGGGCATCCGGGCCTGGAAGGTCGCGCAACAATGCGCGGAAATCGTCGAATGGGAGGCCGCTGACGCTCATGAATGCGTTCCTTGTCTTTTGGTCTCAAATCGGGTTCTTTGCGTGCGACTCTATTAGTCCTGGGAATCGGCGTGAACAACTCCAAAAGCGCCCGATGCTGTCGCGCGTATGGCGGGGAGAGGAAGAAATGCGGGAATATATGCGTGACATCGCGCGCTCCATCGCTTTCTTGAGCCGCGTTCCCGTGCCGTCGTCCTTCTTCGAAGGCGATGACGGCAAGCTCTCGCGTGTTTCACGCGCTTTTCCTGTCGCCGGCCTACTGGTCGCCCTGCCCTCGGCACTGACATTCAGCGTTTTGCTGGCGCTCAACGCCGATCCTTTGATGGCCGCATTACTGTCGCTTGCGGTGCAGACGACCCTGACCGGCGCCCTCCATGAAGACGGGCTTAGCGACACAGCGGATGGATTGGGCGGCGGCAAGAACCGCGAGCGCGCGCTCGAAATCATGAAGGACAGCCGCATCGGCACATATGGGGCAGCGGCGTTGATACTGTCGTTCGGATTGCGAGCAGCGGCACTTGCCGCCATCGCTCGGCACCTGCCACCTGAGGACGCCGCCGTCGCAATTCTCGCCGCGGCCGCCTTGAGCCGCGGTGCCATGGTCTGGCATTGGTACGCCCTGCCTCCGGCCAAATCGGAGGGGGTCGCGGCATCAGCAGGCAAACCGGATGGCGATGCCATGCAGTTGGCGCTGCTTGCGACACTGGGCCTTGCGATAGTGCTCGTCGCTCCTGCAATCGGCGTTCCGGCGCTGGTTGGCTGCCTACTCACGACGAGCATCGCGACATTTCTTGCTACAAGATATGTCCGCCAAAAATTGGCGGGCCATACGGGCGATACGATCGGCGCGACACAGCAGATTTGCGAGATCGCGTCCCTCTGTACCCTTGCCATGTGCGTTTGAAGCATCGATATATGATTCCATGCTGACACCTTGCATACTCGTCTGCTCCATCGACCAAAATACCGGCTATTGCTTCGGATGCGGCCGCACATCGGCCGAGATCGGCGCGTGGATGAGCTATAGCGAGGACGAACGCCGTCAGATCATGGAAATGCTTCCGGAGCGCTTGACGAAGGTCGAGCGCAAGCCGCGCCGGGAAACTCGCCGCCAAAGGATGGCACGGGAGCGTAGCGCCGTATGAACCGCCTGAACATCGTTCTCGCCATTCTCGGCATCGGCCTCGCACTGCTCATTTTCAATAACAACACGGGTTCCACCTTCGGCATGCGCAACGACGATTTCGCGCGTGTCGTCTATCTCCTGCCGATCGCTCTGATGATGAGCGCCGCCGTATGGGCGAGCCGGCAGACAGTCAGCCAATCGATCCGCAACCTGCTGATCTGGTTCGTCATCATCATGGCTCTCGCGACCGCATATATCTATCGCCGCGATGCCGAACAGGTTGGCAACCGCCTCTTTGCCGGCCTGATGCCCGGCCACGCTGTCGTCGTCACAACGAGCGAAGGCGGTCAGGAAGTCATCCTTCACAAGCGCTCCAACGGGCATTTCGAAGCGGAAGTCATGATCAACGGCCAGCCGATCGACATGCTGATCGATACCGGCGCCAGCACCATCGCCCTGTCGCAGGAAGACGCCGAGCGCGTCGGCATCCTTCCGGAAAACCTCACCTATTCGCAGACGGTACTGACCGCCAATGGACGCGCCAGAGCAGCTCCCGTGGAACTCGGCTCGGTGGCAATCGGCCCGATCAAGCGCAGGGATGTCCAAGCAAGTGTGGCAGAAGCGGGCAGGCTCGATCAAAGCCTGCTCGGGATGAGCTTTCTCGAAACCCTCGGCTCAATGCAAATGCAAACCGACGAGCTTCGGCTGCGCGACTGATGAACCGAACGCGATAGTTCGGTTGGGAGCGAAGCATTCGCCAGTCTCTTCACTCTAAAAGATGGCATGTCCAAACCTTATAAGAGTGAACATCCATGACGCCGGCAAGGCCGAACCTGACGACCGAACTGCTGCTTCTCCTCGCCCTCGCCACCTGCTGGGGTGCCGCCTACACCTTTATCCGCATCGGCGTCGCAACCATTCCGCCAATCACGCTAATTGCAGCCCGCACCTTGATCGCCGGCCTTGTCCTGCTTGCGATTATCCGCTGGCGCGGACTGAGCCTGCCGAGAGACGCCGCCACATGGAAGCGCTTCCTCATTCAGTCCTGCCTTAATAGCGCCATTCCCTTCACGCTGATTGCCTGGGCAGAGCAGACCGTCGATGCCGGTCTTGCGACCATATTGAATTCCACGACACCGATTTTCACCTTCCTGATTGCCGCTTTCCTGCTGCGCACCGAGCCGTTGACGGGACGCAAGCTTTTCGGCGTGATTGCCGGCATGGCGGGCATCTGCCTGATCATAGGCCTCGACGCGCTGCATGGCATGGGCCGCCAATTATTGCCGCAACTTTCCGTTGTCGCCGCATCCATCTGCTATGCATGTGCCGCCCTGTTCGGCCGAAATTTCAAAGGGCTGGATCGATGATGCCGGCAGCCGGCTCGCTGCTTTGCGGTGCCGCTCTCCTGATCCCGGCGAGCCTGATTGTCGAACATCCCTGGCAGATTGCGCCGTCGACAGCCTCGATCCTGGCACTGCTCGCCCTATCGGTCGTCTCCACTGCGCTTGCCTTCAGCATCTATTTCCGGCTTATCCAGACCTTGGGCTCGGTCGGCACGACAGCGCAGGCCTATCTTCGCGTCCCGATCGGCGTCGGCATCGGTGTCGCCTTCCTCGGTGAGCCTCTCTCCTCGACGGCAGCCATCGGCCTTGTCTGTATCGTGGGAGGTGTTATGGCAATGACCATCGCACCGCGCAGGAAGGTCGTGGCCTGAGAAGGCGATCACGTTCGCCGCTCATATGGGACGCTCAGCTTAGAAGAGACAGATCGTCCCATGCGAAAATGAGATTGTCGGATCGCCAGACAGGTCCCGGATCGGTGTAACGGCCGATAAGTTGCCCTCCAAGCGCGCGATAGAAAGCGATCGCGGGCTCGTTGCCGACGACAACGCCGAGCGCGGCGCCCGAATATCCCATGGAAGCAAACTCTTCCATCATTGTCTGCATGAGCCGGCGGCCAAGTCCCTGACGCTTGGTGGAGGGATCGATATAGAGCGATTTTATGTCACCGCGCGCCTCAAATGCTGGCTCGGACGACGCTGCAATCGAGCCGATGCCGACAAGTCGCCTACCTTGTTCAGCCAGGAACACACGCTGATCCCTAAGCGGAGTGGCCAGCATATCGGCCCATCGCACGCGGCGGTAATCTTCATCGAGGATCCGATAAACTTCAGCAGGCGCCAGATCGCGATAGGTGTCGCACCAGACCGAGCGATGCAGTCTGGCGATGTCAGCAACATCCCCGGCAAGAGCAGGCCTGATCACAATGTCCGTCATCGGGTACTTCTCAGGATCACGCTACGCAGCGCACCGACGAGATAGAGCGAACCGGTGACAAGCATCCAGCCACCGCGCTCGGCGGCTTTTATAATAGCCCGATCCAGGGCCTTATGCGGGTCCGGCTCGGCTTCGCAAGCCATACCCATGGACTTCCCCAACGCTTCCAGCTCGCTCGCCGCATGGGCACGACCCGATCCAGAGGCTTCCGTAAAGACAGCGTAAGCCACGTATCGGGATAATACATTCAAGAAGCCGGGCGCATCCTTATCGGATGCCAGTGCAACGATGGCAATGCATTCGCCGCTGACCCAGGAGGAACGCCTAATATCGCGCAGCACAGCTTCGATATTGAACGGCACATGCGCGCCATCCATGATGACGGGAAGGCTTTGCCGTCCCTTTGAGGGCGGCAAAGAGACATCGAAACGCTCCATACGCCCTGGCAAACGGGCCTTATCGATGACCGCTTGTTCGAGCAGCCATGCGCCAATCAGCTGAGCCTTTTCGCTTCCCTCCCGCACACTCTCGCCCTGCCGACCCAGATGGTCGAATGCAAGGCCGACCAGCGCGATATTCGTCGCGGCAATCGTCGCATCTTCGGGAAGATTGGTCCGGAGCACCCTGCAGCCCAGCTCATCGGCGCGCTGCTGCAACACCTGTCCTGCGACATCGTCGGCGGCAAGCGTTGTCACAAGCGTCGCACCCGGCTTCAATATACCGACCTTCTCCCGTGCGATCGCCTCGCGCGTGCTTCCAAGAATTTCGGTATGCTCAAGGCCGATATTGGTCACGATCGCGACTTCGCCGAAGACCACGTTCGTCGAATCTAGTCTGCCGCCCAGCCCGACCTCGACCACGACCCAATCCAAACCGGCATCCCTGAATACGACGAAAGCAGCAGCCGTTATCACATCGAACCAGGTGGCATCCTCGGCGGCGGTTGCCGCCTGCTTCGCGCTCGCATAGCTGTCCAGAACCCGCATGATTGCCGTCGCCAGCGCATCATCCTCGACTTCCTGGCCAAGAATACTGACACGCTCGTTCACCCGGTCGACATGGGGCGACCCATAACGTCCGACCCGCCAACCGGCCCGCAGCAATCCCGCTTCGAGAAGCGCCGATACCGATCCCTTACCCTTGGTGCCGGCAACGTGGATGGCGCGAAAGCTCCGATGCGGATTGCCCAGGCGCTGCATGAGATCCAACATCGGCTCGAGCCCGACCCGCATCTCCCCGCGCGGCTTGCGCTCCCAATTGGTTAGTTGATCGAGCCGGAAGAGTGCCTGGGACAGCGAAGGTGTGAGATGAGCCTGCGACATCGAATGCTTTCCTGGACCATTTTGTTGCGGCTACAAGAGCCGCAGGCCTTCTTAGGCCCGCCAGCCCCGCACCGCCATCAATTTCTCAAGCGATATCCCGTCCGGAAAATCCATCCCAGGATGATCAAACAGACGACGAGAAAGAGCGTGATCATGGCAAGGCTCAGCGCCGGATTGACGTCGGCAATGCCATAGAAGCTCCAGCGGAAGCCGCTGACCAGATAGAGGACCGGATTGAGATGGCTGACCGCCTGCCAGAAGGGCGGCAGCATGTTGATCGAATAGAAGCTGCCGCCAAGGAAGGTCAGCGGCGGCACGACCAGCATCGGGATCAGGTTCAGCTGCTCGAAATTCCCAGCCCAGATGCCGATCATGAAACCGAACAGGCTGAAGGTGACTGCCGTCAGCACGAAGAACAGGATCATCATAAGGGGATGTTCGATCCTGATCTCGACGAAGAAGCTCGCCGTCGCAAGGATAATCAAGCCGATCAGCATGCCCTTGGTCGCCGCCGCGCCCACATAACCGAGAACGATCTCGGCCATTGCGACAGGCGCTGATAGCACCTCGTAGATCGTGCCCGTGAACTTCGGAAAATAAATGCCGAAAGAACCATTGCTGATGCACTGGCCGAGCAAGGTCAGCATAATCAGCCCGGGCGTAATGAACGCCCCATAGGAAACGCCCTCGACCAGGTTGATGCGCGATCCAATCGCCGCACCAAAGACGATGAAATAGAGCGACGTGGAAATGACCGGCGAGACGACGCTCTGCAGCAGAGTGCGGCGCGTGCGGGCCATTTCGAACGAATAGATAGACTTGATCGCTTCGAAGTTCATTTGCCTGCCTCCACCAGCGATACGAAAATATCCTCGAGCGAACTCTGACGCGTCGAAAGATCCTTGAAATGAATTCCCTCTGCAGCGAGTTTCGACAGCAGAGCCGCAATGCTCGATTGCTCGTGCTGGGCATCGAAATCATAGATCAAAGTCAGACCGTTCGGGCCAAGCGAAAGCCCGTTTCCGTCGAGAGAGTGGGGTACGGCGTCGAGCGGCTCGTTCAGATCGAGGATTAGCTGCTTGCGGCCGAGCTTGGCCATCAGCGTTTTCTTCTCCTCCACCAGCAGCAGCTCTCCGCCATTGATGACGCCGACGCGATCGGCCGCTTCTTCAGCTTCCTCAATATAGTGCGTTGTGAGAATGATCGTGACGCCGGACGCGCGCAGGCGCTCGACCACATGCCACATGTCCTTGCGCAAGGCCACATCGACGCCGGCAGTCGGCTCGTCGAGGAAGAGAATTTCCGGTTCATGCGAGAGCGCCTTGGCGATCAGCACGCGCCGCTTCATGCCGCCGGATAGCTGGCGAAGCGTGTTATCCTTCTTCTCCCAAAGCGAAAGATCGCGCAGAATTTTCTCAATATATTCCGGCTTCGGCTTCTTGCCGTGCAGCCCGCGCGAAAAGCTGACCGTGTTCCAGACGGTTTCGAACTGATCGGTCGTCAATTCCTGCGGCACGAGCCCGATCATGCTGCGTGTGGCGCGGAAATCGCGCACGACGTCATAGCCGCCGACGGTCACTGTTCCGCCGCTTGGATTGGCAATCCCGCAGACGATGGAAATCAGCGTCGTCTTGCCGGCACCGTTCGGCCCCAGCAGCGCTAGGATTTCGCCCTGCTCGATATCGAGGCTGACGCCTTTCAGCGCCTGAAACCCGTTGGAGTAGGTCTTGGTAAGATTGCGGATAGAAATGATCGGAGCCATAATGAGGCAAAGTCCGGTTTTTGTGATGAATTTCGCGGCGTTTGCCCGCTATATAACCGGTTCTAAGCTTTGACCACCCCACGGTAGCGAAACACAGCGTTCGCGCAGGGCAAATAAGCTGTCATCAAATCGTGACCTTCGTCGGGCATATAGTTTCTTAGGTGAGCAACGTTTGTCGCAACTCCGCCCAACGCCTCTTGGCGACACCGTCGGCGCCTGCCGTACTGGCCGATTTATTGCTTTGCATTCATATTGCATGCAGCATCATTGCAACATGAAGTTCTTTTCTGGAGCGGGCAAGGATTCCCCGTCGTTGCCATGCTCCACTCAAGCCGGCTCCGCCGGCTTTTTTCTTTTTTGCCGGCTTACGATCGGGAAAGAACCTACCAGTTGCCGTTTACGCCGCAGCCCGCCGGCGGCAACGTCTTGTGCTCGAAGCGGGCCTTCAACATCGCGCAACCCTTGTCGCGAATAGGTCCAGGCATCATGGAGTTGAGGCCGATGCCGACTTCATCGAAGGGGTCATCGGCATAAGCGACATAGGCATACCAGCGGCCGCCGATAACGATAACGATGGCAATCAAAGCGGCAAGGAGCGCTCTTCCCAGGCTTCTCTTTCGTCTCGGTACGTCTTCCATGAACCCCTCCCTGACATTCAGCCCATGCAGTCGAGCGTGATTCCGCCGAAAGGTAAATCAGCTTTCCCGTTTGGCAAGGGTGGATGCTGTCCCGGCAAAAGGCCAATCAAAGGCTGCAATAGCGCCGGCCGCCTTGACGGTCCCTGAGGTCGAAATGGAAGTGGTTCCAGTGTTCAGGATTGCTGCCCGGGCCAAGCACGGTATCGAAATAGCGGCAGCTGTCGCTGCGCACAGCCTTGAGCAGCGCGCCTTCGCGAAAGGAAAAGAGCCCCTTTTTACGTATGTCGATCACATGGCCATTCTTCAGCACGAAGGTGCCGACATCGATCGCATTGCCATGGGCATGTTCCGACATCGGATTATAGCGTTGCCGGCTATTGTTCATGCGACGGCAGGAATAGCCACCGAGCGGCACGATCGTGCCGATGCCAGACCAGTAGCGGGTACGCGCTGCCGGCGCCAGTTCGTTCTTCACCCATTTGGCGAAGGCAAGCGTCACCTGGCAATTCAACGTGACTGCCGGCCTTACTGCGATGTTACCGGAGAGACCGCTCAGCGAAACCGGATAGGGAACCTGACATGAAGGGCCGTTCGAAATCGCCGGCTTGTCGGTATAGACCACGCCCATGCGCTGCAATTCCTGACGGCAGGCGATTTCCGAAGGGGGCATCATGCCTGGCGTCGATTGCGGCGCTTCAAACTGCTGATCGAGGCGCGGTATCGGATTTTCGACACGCGGCAGCATCGCGACCTGCGTTCCGGGCAATTGCCGCTGTATCCGCGACTGGTTGAGTTCGGCCTGTGCCGCCGGTCGCGGAACAATCGACCGGTTGGTTTGCACCGGCGCATCGGTGCCGATGCCATCGACCACGGGCTGATCGGACTGACCTTCGGCGATATTCTGCTGCTCTTCCTGCGCCAATCCGACCACCGAGGCGGATTGCGCCTCCTCACTCGGGCCGACGCCGAGTTCGGCATCCATGTTGACGCCTTGCGACGGAATGTTCGATTGCTGCGCAAGACCGGATTCGACATCCGAGGTCGTCACCGCCTCACCGGTTCCATTGGAACGAACCGGGCCGCCGCTCTTGTAACTGCTCGATGCGGAAACGACAGGATCCTGCACCCCTTGATAGGCAAATTGGCGCTGCGGCACGCTGCGATGCGGCTTGATGGAGCCGACGCGCGAGGAGCTGTCGATGCCAGAAGGCGGCACGAGGCTATCTGCCGTACAGGCGACCAGCGCCGACGACAACAGCAATGGCAGCGCGACCCGCCGTAGAATGGGTAAAATGGCCATAGTCCTGATCCGCTGCCCCAGCCACGGTCGGTAAGGATTACAAATTCTAAATGGGAAGGGTGAACGAAAGCTTACTGCAGGCTGATCTCGGTGTTTCACGCAGGCACCACGTCACCGCATAGTGGTTGAAGCAAAGCACCCACAGGAGTCCTCCTTGGAAATGCGGGTATGGCTTTTCCATCGCGTCCGGATTGCATAGGCTGATTGTCGGAATCGACCGTGAACAGGAGCAGAAGAATGAATGACAGCGTCAAACCGAGAGGCGAGCTCACATTGCGCACGCTTGCCATGCCCGCCGACGCCAATCCTGCCGGCGATATTTTCGGCGGCTGGGTCATGGCGCAGATGGACTTGGCAAGCGGCATCCGCGCTGCTGAACGCGCCCGCGGGCGCGTGGTCACGGCGGCGGTCAAGGAGATGGCCTTCGAACTGCCGGTCAAGATCGGTGATACGCTGAGCGTCTTCACCGACATCGAACGCGTCGGCCGCACTTCGATCACGCTGAGCGTCGAAGCATGGGCGCACCGCGCCCGCTATAACAGCCTGGAGAAAGTCACGGCTGCGACCTTCATCATGGTCGCGCTCGATGAAAGCGGCTTGCCGAAGGCCGTACCGGAGGAGAGCTGACGCGATGGATTCCGCGCACACACCGGAAGTCTACGTCTATATCAGGACGGTCATGAGCATGGTGATCGGCCTTTCGCTGGCTCAGCTTCTGACCCGGCTCGCCGGTTTTGTGCAGTCGCCGGGCAAGAACAAGATCTACCCGGTCCATATCGGCTGGGTATTGTCCATGTTCCTCTTCATCATCCATTTCTGGTGGTGGGAGTACCGGCTGCAATCGGTCGCGCAGATCAATTTCGGCGTCTATCTCTTCCTCATCTGCTTCTGCTGCCTCTTCTATTTCCTGTGCGTATTGCTCAATCCGCCGTCGGTCGAAGATTATGGCGGCTTCGAGGAATATTTCATCTCCCGCCGCCATTGGTTCTTCGGCCTGCTCGCCGTCACCTACGCCGTCGACCTCATCGACACGTTGTTGAAGGGTGAAGCCTATTTCCGCTCGCTCGGCTGGGAATATCCAATACGCAATGTCGTCTATGTCATCCTATGCATCATTGCCTCGATCACCGCCAACCGACGCTTTCAGGCGGCGTTCGTGATCGTCGAGCTGATCTATCAGATCACATGGATTTTCCGCCTTTACGACGTGCTCCCGGTATAGCGATCCCATCGTCCGGGGGTATTAAATCCACTGCTATTTGGGTTCCTGCGATCCCTTGACCAAGACATCGCCATATTGTTCAGATCGATTACGGTCTGGGACGCAGGTGGAGACTGAAGCCTTGAAGACAAAGAGCTACGCATTGGGGTTGGCGCTCGCTCTTTCGCTGCCCTGGCTTGCTCATGCCGAGGATCCTGCCCCTGGCCCCGCCAATACGAAAATCGATCTGAAATACTGGGTGGAATTCGCAAAACAGGGCAATTCGGCGGCCCAATACGGTCTCGGCTACCGCTACGCCAATGGTCAGGGCGTGGAGCAGGATGACGCTGAGGCCGTCGATTGGTATCGGAAATCGGCCGACCAAGGCAATGCACAGGCCCAATATGCATTGGCCTACATGTATGCCAGCGGCCGCGGCGTCGACACCGATCTGAAACAAGCAAATGACTGGTATTTGAAGGCGGCACAGGCCGGCAATGCCGATGCCCAATATGCCATCGGCTATTCCTATGCCAATGGCCGCGGCATGGCTGTCAATAATGAAGACGCCGTCACCTGGTACCAGAAATCCGCCGCTCAGGGGCAGGCCCAGGCGCAATATGCCCTCGGCTACATGTATGCCAATGGCCTCGGGGTGCATCAGGACGAGGCGATCGCACTCGCCTGGTATCGCAAAGCTGCCGACCAGGGTCGGCCCGATGCTCAATACGCCGTCGGCTATATGTACGACAACGGTCGTGGCACGGAAGAAGACCAGGAGCAGGCCGTCGCCTGGTATAAAAAGGCTGGCGACCAAGGGAGTGCGCAAGGCCTGTATGCGGTCGGCTATGCCTATGCTAACGGCAAGGGTGTCGCACGGAACGATGCCGAAGCCTATTCCTGGTATATGAAGGCGGCGATGAAAGGCCGCGCTGACGCGCAATACGCCGTTGGCTACAGTCTTGCAAACGGGATAGGCGTCGCCCGAGACTATAGGCAGGCGCTGCAATGGTATCGCAAAGCTGCCGATCAGGGCCGCCCCGATGCGCAATATGCCATCGGCTATCTCTACGCCAACGGCCAAGGCGTGAAGACTGACGATGACAGCGCGGTGAGATGGTATCGCAAGGCGGCCGAACAAGGCGACGCACAAGGTCAATACGCCCTCGCCTACATGTATGCGGCCGGCCGCGGCGTTGGCAGGGACTATGGCAAAGCCTTTGATTTGTACCAGAAGGCAGCGAGTCAGGGTCATGCCGATGCGCAATATGCACTCGGCTACATGTACGAGAACGGTCAGGGGACGACGGCTGACAAATCCGCCGCCGCAAATTGGTATCGCCAGGCGGCCGACCAGAACAATTCACAGGGCGAATATGCCCTCGCCTACCTTTATTATCAGGGCGCCGGTGTTCCTAAAGACTATGGCCAAACAGCCACTCTGTTTCGCAAAGCCGCCGGTCAGGGCGACGCTCGGGCGGAATACGGTCTTGGATATCTGTATTATAACGGCTATGGCGTGCCAAAGGACTCCAAGATCGGTGCCGACTGGTTCAACAAGGCGGCGGCCAAAGGATTGCCGGAAGCACAACACGGACTCAGTTATATGGAAGCCAATGGCGACGGCCCGATCAAAGATCTCGGACCGCTGGGACAAGGGGCCGGCGATAAAAAAGGCTCAGGCGTCAGCACGGGCTGGCTCTTGTTCCATTTGCTGATGGTGCTCGTGCCTTAGCGGTTGCGAAGCGCTCGACATTCAACGGATTTCGACTGCGGGGTAGATTGTGAACTGGAAGAAAGCGGCAACAGGTTTGCTCTTCGCGCTGGCGTTTGCGGGAGTCGCACAAGCCGATGTCGGACGAAACAGCTACGATCGCGGCGATATCAAATCCGGCCTGGATTATTGGCGTCCGCTGGCAAACAAGGGCAATCCCGCCGCGCAACTGAAACTCGGGCGAATGTATGAGGAGGGCAATGGCGTCGAAAAGAACCTGACGCTCGCCCTCAGCTGGTACAAGAAGGCCGCCGATCAGGGCAATGCCGAAGCGCAATTCAACGTCGGCACCATGTACGATCAGGGCGAAGGCGTTACCGCCGACAAGAGCCAGGCCGTTATCTGGTACAAGAAGGCTGCGGCACAAGGGTACCTCAACGCGCAATACAATCTTGGCGTCGTCTACGATACGGGCCAAGGTGTAGCCCAGGACAAGCCGCAAGCATTTGCCTGGTATAGCAAGGCCGCCGAACAAGGCGACGCCGATGCGCAGTTCAATGTCGGCACCATGTACGACCAGGGCGATGGCACGGGCAAGGACAAGAGCAAGGCCATTATCTGGTATCGCAAGGCGGCTGAACAGGGAAAAGTCGAGGCGCAATATAATCTCGGCATCATGTATCGCGACGGCGAAGGTGTCGCCAGAGACGGCACTGTCGCCTTCTCCTGGTTCAAGAAGGCAGCCGACCAAGGCGATGCCAGCGCGCAGTTCAACATCGGAGCCATGTATGCCGATGGCGACGGGATCAAACAGGATCAGCCCGAGGCGATCGCATGGTTCCTGAAGGCAGCTGCGCAGAACGATGTCGAGGCCGAATACAACCTCGGCGTCATGTTCCGCGATGGCGAAGGCGTTCCCAAGAATGGTCATCGCGCCGTCTATTGGTTCGAGAGGGCGGCGGAGCACCGTTATGCCGGTGCGGCTTATAATCTCGCCATGATGTACCGCGACGGCGATGGCGTCACCGCGGACGCGGGCAAGGCGGCAGAATGGTTCCGTAAGGCGAAGCATCTGGGTTACGACGCAGATACGGAGCCGCCGGAAGCTCCCTCCGGCGGACAGACCATTCCGATTTGAGCGCGGTACTGCCGACCGGTAACTCCTTATGCCCTGTCGATCGTTGCCCCTGCTCCCAAGCTTGGGATATCCGGCATAGGTCATCGTCACGTCAAGGGATTGCCTTGGCGAAGGAAGAGATGGAAGAGTGTGGCAACACCAGGCCTGATTGGCTGCTTCTTCCCTTGAGAGGATAGATCGTCGTGAACCTGAAACATCCCATGTTCCCCGTCTCGCTCCTACCGCCGCTTCGTATGGCCTTGCTGACGGCAGCGATCGTGCTGCCGCTTTCTCCGCTTCCGATGGCGGCTATGACGGCGGAGGCCGCGCCCGGCTCATGCTGGTCGCTCCTGCAGAGCAAATTTGGCCCGGAGATCGAGAAATCCGTGAACGAGGCCGATCCCTGCAAGAAACTGCCCGGTGTCGATCACAAGGACAAGTTCGAGGTGAAATCGCTCGATGTCTGCGACGGTCCGAACGGTGGCGTCCAGATCAATGCCCACGCAGAGATGGCCTGCAAATCGCACGGCGTACTGAAGACGACGATCAAGGGTGAGCTCGACGCCTCCATGACCGTCGATGTCGGCGCATGCCACATCACCGACCTGCATCTCGGCATCAATGGCCCGATCGGTGAGCTGATATCCTCGGTCGGTGGACTGCAGGAGCTCGCCCGCGGCTTCGCCCAGGCCAAGATCTCGGAAATCTGCGGAAAGTGAAGAAGGGCCGGCGGTATCGGTCGGCCCTTGCTAACCATGACGGCGAGCCTGTTCAGGCTCGGACGGTACTGTCTGCTTGGCTTGCATCTTTGTCCCCGAACCGAACACCTTTCTTCTCGAAGCCAAAGCCGGCAAAAACGGCGACCACGACAGCGACGATGCAGGCCACGATCAACAACGCCAGCGCATAGTCGCCATTCCATCGCTTGGCCAGCCCCGCCTGGATCGAGGCATTGCCCGAGGCCAGCAGATTGCCGAGCTGATAGGCAAATCCGGGGAAGGTGCCGCGGACCTCATCCGGCGACAATTCGTTGAGATGCACGGGAATGATGCCCCAGGCGCCTTGGACAAACAACTGCATCAAGAAGGCGCCGATCGCGAGCATGACCGGCCCCTGACCCCAGACCCAGAGCGGAGCGACGGGTATGGCCAGCAGCGCCGCGATAACGATAGTCCGCCGCCTGCCCCAGCGCTGCGACAGGGACCCGAAGGTCAGACCACCGACAATCGCACCGATATTGTAGGCGATGGCGATGGCACCGACCGTGTAGGAATCATATTGCCGCTGGGTTTCCAGGAAGGTCGGATAGAGATCCTGGGTTCCGTGACTGAAGAAATTGAACGCGGTCATCAAAAGCACCGCCCAGAGGAAGAGCGGGATATTCTCGCGCAGCACGGTAAGAAACGGTCGCTGCGGCTTGGCCCGCCGCTGCAGGAAGGCCGGGGATTCCTCCACATTGCGCCTGATATAGAGCACCAGCAGCGCCGGCACCGCGCCGACGAAGAACATGCCGCGCCAGCCGATGATAGGAAACAACAGGAAGAAGATGATCGACGCGATCAGATAGCCCGAGGGATAGCCGGCCTGCAGGATACCCGATACCAGACCACGGGAATCCTCCGGTATCGTCTCCATAACGAGTGACGCACCCACACCCCATTCGCCGCCCATGGCAACGCCGAAGAGGGCGCGCAGCACGAGAAACATCGTCAGGCCGGTCGAAAAGCCGGTCAGGAATTCGAAGACGGAATAAAGCAGCACGTCGACCATCAGGGTCGTGCGCCGCCCAAAACGGTCCGCCGCGAGCCCGAAGATCAGGGCGCCGACTGGCCGCATGGCGAGGGTAAGAAAGATTGCCACGGCAACCGCGGGGACATCCGTGTGAAATTCTTCGGCTATATGCTTGAGAACGAAAACCAAAATGAAGAAATCGAAAGCGTCCAACGTCCAGCCCAGATAGGCTGCGATCACGGTGTTTCGTTGCTGAGGGGACAGAGAACGTAAGCTATCCAATGCGGTCATCATGATCCTCCGACCGGATGGCGGCGGCGAGGCGGGCAATACCGGATGCCGTCGAAGCTGGGGGAACCCGGCGCTGGCCGGGTATGTCGACGTTGCGGCTGGCTCCTCCCTTGGCGCCTGCGAGGATCGCGCTATGCGGACTTTGGATCAGCGATAACGCATCGGCCGCCCTTGGGTTGTAACATATTTGACATCGCCGGCGAATGGAAAAATCCGCCATCTTGTTTCCCTTTTGTACTCTTTGCCCCTTCACATCCGCGCGATCTGTCGCCATATTCGCCTCATGGCCAAATCATCGAAAAAATCCCCCGCCCCGACCGGTTTCGAAGAGGCGCCGCAGGCACCGTTCGAAGGTGCGCCACTCAGCGGCAGCGTTGCCGATTGGGTGAAGCAGCTCGAAGCCGATGCGGAAGCATCCAGCGTCGAAACCCAGCGCGAGATCGCTTCGAAGGCAGGCAAGCACCGCAAGAAGGTGGAAATCACCGCCGGAAAGACCGCGCGCGGCGTCTCCATGGGCGGCTCGACCGACCCCAAGACGCGTGCCGCCGCCGGCCTCAATCCGGTCTCCGGCCTCGATATCGCACTTGAGGATGCCGACAAGATTTCGACCGGCGGCGTAACGGCGACGGTGGAAGCCTTGTCGAAGCTGATCGAGAGCGGCAACCCACTGCATAAGAACGGCAAGATCTGGACGCCCCACCGCCCTGCCCGGCCGGAAAAATCCGAAGGAGGCATCCAGATCCGCATGGCTTCGGAATACAAGCCGGCTGGCGACCAGCCGACGGCGATCCGCGACCTCGTCGAAGGGCTGCAAAACGGTGATCGCAACCAGGTGCTGCTCGGCGTCACCGGTTCGGGCAAGACCTTCACCATGGCCAAGGTCATCGAGGCGACGCAGCGCCCAGCCGTGATCCTCGCGCCGAACAAGACGCTCGCGGCGCAGCTCTATTCCGAATTCAAGAATTTCTTCCCGGATAACGCGGTCGAATATTTCGTCTCCTACTACGACTACTACCAGCCGGAAGCTTATGTGCCGCGCTCAGACACCTATATCGAGAAGGAGAGCTCGATCAACGAGCAGATCGACCGCATGCGCCACTCGGCGACGCGTTCGCTGCTGGAACGCGATGATTGTATCATCGTCGCCTCGGTCTCCTGCATCTACGGTATCGGCTCGGTCGAGACCTACACCGCCATGACTTTCCAAATGAATGTGGGTGACCGGCTCGATCAGCGGCAGTTGCTAGCCGACCTCGTGGCGCAGCAATACAAGCGCCGCGACATCGACTTCACGCGCGGCTCCTTCCGTGTTCGCGGCGACACGATCGAAATCTTCCCGGCCCACTTGGAGGATGCCGCGTGGCGTATCTCCATGTTTGGCGACGAAATAGACGCCATCACCGAATTCGATCCCCTCACCGGCCAGAAGACCGGCGACCTGAAATCGGTGAAGATCTACGCTAATTCCCACTATGTCACGCCGCGCCCGACGCTGAACGGCGCCATCAAGGCGATCAAGGAAGAGCTGAAACTCCGCCTTGCCGAGCTGGAAAGGGCCGGCCGCCTGCTGGAAGCGCAGCGCCTGGAGCAGCGCACCCGCTATGACATCGAGATGCTCGAGGCCACCGGCTCCTGCCAGGGCATCGAAAACTATTCGCGTTACCTGACCGGCCGCAATCCCGGCGAGCCGCCGCCGACGCTGTTCGAATATATTCCCGACAACGCCATCATCTTCATCGACGAGAGCCACGTCACCGTGCCGCAGATCGGCGGCATGTACAGAGGCGACTTCCGCCGCAAGGCGACGCTGGCCGAATACGGCTTCCGCCTCCCCTCCTGCATGGACAACCGCCCGCTGCGCTTCGAGGAATGGGATGCCATGCGCCCGGACACGATCGCGGTATCGGCAACGCCCGGCGGCTGGGAAATGGAGCAATCCGGCGGTGTTTTCGCCGAACAGGTCATCCGGCCTACAGGCCTCATCGATCCGCCGGTCGAGGTCCGCTCGGCCCGCACCCAGGTCGACGACGTGCTCGGCGAAATCCGCGAAACCGCCGCCAAGGGCTATCGCACGCTTTGCACCGTGCTGACCAAGCGCATGGCCGAGGACCTGACGGAATATCTGCATGAACAGGGCGTGCGCGTGCGCTACATGCATTCCGACATCGACACGCTGGAGCGCATCGAGATCATCCGCGATCTTCGCCTCGGTGCCTTCGACGTGCTCGTCGGCATCAACCTGCTGCGCGAAGGTCTCGATATTCCGGAATGCGGCTTCGTCGCCATCCTCGATGCCGACAAGGAAGGCTTCCTCCGCTCGGAAACGTCGCTGATCCAGACGATCGGCCGCGCCGCGCGTAACGTCGACGGCAAGGTCATCCTCTATGCCGATACCATTACCGGCTCGATGCAGCGCGCCATGGACGAGACCAATCGCCGCCGCGAAAAGCAGATGGCCTACAACAAGGAACACGGCATCACGCCGGAATCGGTCAAGGCGAAGATTTCCGACATCCTCGACAGCGTCTACGAGAAGGACCATGTCCGCGCCGATATCGGTGGCGCCTCCGGCAAGGGCTTTGCCGATGGCGGCCATCTCGTCGGCAACAATCTACAGGCCCATCTCAATGCGCTGGAAAAATCCATGCGCGATGCCGCCGCCGATCTGGACTTCGAAAAGGCGGCACGGTTGCGCGACGAGATCAAGCGCCTCAAGGCCGTCGAACTCGCCGCTATGGACGACCCGCTCGCCCGCGAGGAGGCGAAGAGCCTTGAAAGTCGCGGTTCTGCAACGGGCAAGCGCGCACCGCCGGCGCCGGATTCTCGCTCCTATTTCGCCAAGCCAAGCCTTGACGAAATGGGTCCGGGCGGCGATGCCGGCACGCCGCTCTTCCGCAAGAATACGCTGGACGAGATGACCGTCGGCCGCACCGAAAAGCCTGTCACGGGCAAGTTGCCCGACAAGCCGATCACCCGGGCAAAACCGGGCGTCGGCTCCTATGAGGACCCGGTGGACGAGAAGCAGCGTAAAGGGCGGACGAAAGGCAAGACGGGTCGGCCTGGGCGATGAGCGACGGCGTCCATCAGGTGTCTATCCGCCCGATGCTGCCGATTTTATGAAGACTGGGGCCTTCAAGCATGGAGCAATGCCTTGCTGACGAAGCCGCAGCCGCTACATGCCATCATATGAGGAGACCCACGGAGGAGACGGAAGGCGTTTGAGCACATACCGGTCCGATGGGAAGCGATAGAAACCTGGGAGAAAGACCGATGTCCGAGCCTTTGATCGTCCGTCGCGAGACCCATGTCTCGGCGCCGCCTGCTGCGATATTCGCACTGCTGACCGACCCCGAAAAGATCCTGCGCTGGATGGGCACGGAAGCCCGGACGGAGCCGGAGCCCGGCGGCATCTATCTCGTCAACGTCACTGGCGCCCGTGCCGCGCGGGGCACTTTCCGCGAAGTCGTGCCGGTTCATCGCCTCGCCTACAGCTTCGGCTGGGAAGGCAGCGAGGAAGTGCCTCCCGAATCGACCCTTGTAGAGATTGATCTGATCGAGCAACCCGACGGGACGCTGGTGCGTCTCACCCATACCGGCCTGCCGACCGTCGAACAATGCGAAGCGCATGCAAAAGGTTGGGCGCATTATCTCGATCGCATGGCCGCAGTGGCCGCAGGACGCGATCCCGGTCCGGACCCCATGCGCGGTCACGACGGCAGGAGCTGACGGAAATCTGAGCGCGGCGCCATCGGGCTAGATGCTCGGATATCCGCGATATCACCGACTAGAGACAGCAATTGCCAGTGTCATTCTGTTTTCCAAAGCCGTCGGCATGGCCTCACCGGCACGGATGACAGCCGGCAAGCTCCATGGCATGATCGCCGCATGGATTTGCCCGCGCCCCTTGCCTGGCTGGTTGACGAAGCCGGTACCTCGCCCAGCCCCGAACGCTTCTTGGCTGATCTGGGCGGACACCTGTCGGCTGCCGGCCTCCCGCTTGCCGGCAGTGCCCTGACGCTGGCCGCACCGCATCCGATCATTACGCAGCATACATGGCTCTGGCGTGCCGAAACCGGCGCGGTGACCGAAGCTCTCGGCTTCGCCGGCACAGCACTCGGACAGGCCGGTCGCGATTGGCTCGGCGATTTCGGCCCGATATGCGAGAAGACGATCGGGATTGCGCCGGGCAATTCCGTGCTTGCATGGGCCGGCACACGGCCGTTCAGCGCCTCCGAAGCAGAAAACCTGCGCGAGATCGCCCGATTTGCGGCAGCCCCCTTGGCGGGATTGGCCGCTCGCGCCACTTTATCGACCCTGCTCGAAGCCTATCTTGGCCGCCGAAGTGCGGCGCGCGTGCAGGCCGGCGCGCTCAGCCGCAGTAGCGGCGAGACCATCCGCGCAGCTCTGCTCTGCGCCGATCTGCGGGATTTCACCGCTCTTTCCGAAGCGACGGAACCGACCGTCATGATCGCGTCACTCGATGCCTGGTTCGATCGCGTCGCCGGCGCCGTGCATGCCTTCGGCGGCGAAGTGCTGAAATTCATGGGCGACGGCGTACTGGCAATCTTCCCAGTCACTGGAACACCGAAGGAAGCCTGCGAAGCCGCCTTGCGCGCCGCCACCGCCATACGCGCCGGCATGGCACATCTCGATGCGACGCGGGTAAGTCAGGGTCTGCCGTCGCTCCCCTTTGGCGTCGCGCTGCATTTCGGCGACATGCTCTGGGGCAACATCGGCGCCGCCGACCGGCTGGACTTCACCGCGATCGGCCCCGCCGTCAACCTCGTCAGCCGACTGGAGGGCCTCTGCAAGCCGCTCGGACACAATATCCTCGTTTCGGGGTCGGTCGCGGCCGAGACGGCGATGCCCCTGCTGGCCTTGGGCAATCATGAACTGCGAGGGATTGCGGAGCCTTGCACGGTCTTTACACCGAGCTAGCGTTGGTATTCCCCAACGCCCGTCCAGGAGCATGCGTCAACCTTGTAAGGCGGGAAGATCGGCTCTTACGGCTGCCTGAAAATGCGAAGCACCGCCCGTCAGCCAGAATTCCTCGGTCGTCGTCTCAAGAAACTTCGCAAACAGCTCGCACGCTTCCTGGCGGCGAACGCCTCCGACGACTTCTACCGCTCTTGAAATATGCCTAGGGGGAGAATTCTCCAGTTTCGTATGCGCACAACCACCATATGCATCGGACATGGCAAAGACGAGGCGGCTTATAGGCAAATGGAGCATAGTGCCGAAGCACATGATGCAAGGTTCCAGCGTTGTATAAAGTGTCAGCTTATCGCTTCGCGACAAGGTGTAATCACCAGTAAATACCTGATGAAACAGGTTCATTTCCGCATGATTCAGGTGATTCGATATCATGGTTTTATGCGCCCGCCCCAAAATCCGGCTTCCCGCCACTAGGACGGCGCCAACGGGAAAGACGCCTTTCTCTAGAGCGGCTTCTGCCTCTTCCAAAGCCAGCCCCATCACATCAACATCGCTCAATTCTGCCATGCGCCCACCTAAGCGTCCTTATCAAAGGTTGTGACCTTGGAAAGTACCGACTTTTACAAGACCTGCAACGGCTGCCTCTCTTACAAAATCAATTTTGACCTAAGTTTCAGGAATAGGCAGCTTCCTCATTATATGGGCTGCAAATAGTGGATTCGTCGGGCAATCGAGGCGATCGCCTTTCAACCTATTGATTTGTCTTTCATTACGGCTGCCGACTAAAACACCTCTTGCCTTTTTCCACAAACCCTGTCACCCATATGCATGCTCGGGCATTTGCATGCCGGTGACTGGACTGATTTGGTGATCCGCTTGCGGCAGGCAGCGGTTGGGTCTTCTGACCCGCGCAGACGTTCTTTCCCCGTACGTGACTTCTCGACTGGCTTTCGCATGTTGCGGAAGCAAAGCCGTCCGGGTTCATCCGGATAAACTAAGACTGATGGGTAAAGGACTATCCCCCATGGCCACCAAGGGCACCGTAAAATTCTTCAACCAGGACAAGGGTTTTGGTTTCATCACTCCTGACGGCGGCGCGAAGGACGTTTTCGTCCACATCTCCGCTCTTCAGGCTTCCGGCATCCAGTCGCTGCGCGAAGGCCAGCAGGTAACCTTCGACACCGAGCCGGATCGCATGGGCAAGGGCCCGAAGGCTGTCAACATCCAGGCTAACTAAGCCTCGGGTGACTGCCTGAATAAGGTTTCGGACGGCGCGGTGCAAACCGCGCCGTTTTTCGTTTACCCGGACGAGTTCTGTGGCAGGCTCGGGCTCTATCTCAAGCGCTGACCCGCTCCGACTCAGCGCTGAAATCCACTGCCGCGAAGGCGGCCGCAATCACCTCCGGCCCCGCGCCTGTCTTGTTGGCGTCGGTGGATAGGATCTGGCGATAGCGGCGTGAGCCCGGCAGGCCGGTGAAGAGGCCGACCATATGCCGCGCGACATGCTGCAGGCGGCCGCCATTGGCGATATGGCGCTCCACGTAATCCGTCATCCGGTCGCGCAGCCCGTTCCAGTCAGCCTCGGCGGCCGGTTCGCCAAAAAAGCGATGGTCAACGTCTGCAAGAATGGCGGCATTCTGATAGGCGGCGCGGCCGAGCATGACGCCGTCGACATGGGCGAGATGCACTTCCGCCTGATCCAGCCTCTGGATGCCGCCATTGATGCCGATGAAGACCTCGGGCCAACGCTGCTTCATGCGATAGACGATGTCATAATCCAGCGGCGGGATCTCGCGGTTCTCCTTCGGCGACAGGCCCTTCAGCCAAGCCTTGCGCGCATGGATCCAGATCGCGTCCGCACCGGCATCGAGCACGCGCGTCATCAGCTCCGGCAAGGCCTCTTCCGGCTCCTGCTCATCGACGCCGATCCGGCATTTCACTGTGACGGGCGCCTTCGATACCGCCTTCATCGCGGCGATACAGGATGCCACCGTCTCCGGCGTCAGCATCAGGCAGGCGCCGAAGGTGCCTGACTGTACCCGATCCGAGGGACAGCCGACATTCAGGTTGATCTCGTCATAGTTATAGGCTTCCGCGATCCGCAGCGCCTCGACAAGCTTGGCCGGATCGGAGCCACCGAGTTGCAGTGCAACGGGATGCTCGCTGACATCATGCCCCAGCAGCCGGTCGCGCGGCCCGTGAATGATCGCATCGGCCACCACCATCTCGGTATAGAGAAGCGCATGCCGGCTTATCTGCCGATGCAGGTACCTGCAATGGCGGTCAGTCCAGTCGATCATAGGGGCTACCGCAAAGATCTTGCGGCCAGTTTTCCTGGATTTTTCGTATAAATTCAAGTCGTTGACACCGTTGTCGTTTGTCATTTTCTGTCAGGCTTTTTCTTGCCGTTGCAGCGCTTTTCAGCCTGCGGTACAACAATGTAGCACTTAAGCGCAGGAATGTTGTACCGATGGGAACGATAAACGCACGCAAACGCAAGGATGGCTCAACCGGGTATACCGCGCAAATACTCCGAAAAAAAGGTGGAGTCATAGTTTGGCGCGAGGCAAAGACTTTCGATAAGGACCGCGAGGCCAAGGCATGGATACGTTGGCGGGAAGCCGAACTTGACAAGCCTGGTGCTATTGAGCAGCTCTCCAAAGAAGATGCGACCCTGGCTGATGCCATAGACAAGTATGTTGCTGCGAAGCGGACAATCGGCCGAACAAAGGAGCAGGTGCTAAGAAGCATCAAAACCTACCCTATTGCGTTGAAGGCCAGCCGAACGATCCGCAGCAATGACATCGTTGGATTCGCAGACGAACTGCTCGCAGGCGGCCGAAAGCCTCAGACGGTAGGCAACTACATTTCGCACCTGGCCGCCGTATTTCGAGATGCCAAGGCAGCTTGGGACATCGATCTCGACTACGCCGAGATGCAGACTGCGCAGCGTACGCTGAAACGATTGGAGAAAATCTCCAAGTCGGAAGAGCGCGTGCGCCGCCCTACCCTCGATGAACTTGATATTCTCATGCAGCATTTTGCCGATCGTCAGATCCGCTCCCCAGATTCTGCTCCGATGTGCAAGCTGATCGCTTTTGCAATTTTCTCCACCCGGCGCCAGGAAGAGATCACACGCATCGCCTGGGATGATCTGGATGAGGCGCACAGCCGTGTACTCGTTCGCGATTTAAAGCATCCAGGCCAGAAAAAGGGAAATAACGTCTGGTGCGAATTGGTGCCTGAGGCAATGGCCATCATCAAATCAATGCCGAAGACGAGCAAGGAGATATTTCCATATAACGCCGATACGATCAGCGCCGCTTTCACACGCGCTACCGCCTTCCTGGGCATCAATACGGAGGAAACTCCGGACGAAGAGCGTTTGGTATTTCACTCTTTGCGGCATGAGGGCATTTCGCGCTTATTTGAAATGGGTCGAACCATCCCGCTTGCCGCCAGTGTCTCCGGTCATCGGACCTGGAATTCGCTAAAGCGCTACACCGACATCAAGGAGGTAGGCGACAAGTACGCCGGATGGAAGTGGCTAGACATTATTACGATGTAGCGGCCACCGTTAGCAACTTTCTGTGGACAATATGCTCTTTCAGTAGTTCCGCTAGCGTCTACTCGCTCAAGCGAGTAACCTCATGTTGAAGCGCTAAAGGCGGTAGAGATGAAGGCGGATAAGCTTCGTAATCTTCTGCAAGAGATGGAAAAGAGGCTTATACGTGTCGAGAAGTCCGTGCTCGAGATAGACGGCTCTCGAGATGGCACTCATCAGATTCTACAACAACTCATTACATTGAAATCTGAAGTCAGAAGGCTGCTCAGTAAAGTCGATTCCCTTCGAGTTGATGGAGTTGCCAAGCTAGAAACTCAAATTGAAGAATTGCGAGAAGTTGCTCGGCGCACCATGAGCGGGCATTTGCGCGACGACCGTCTGATTACCGTCATGAGGGCAATCGCTTTAGATAATCTGGGCCTTCTAAACCTAAGCGCTGGCCTTAAGATTGGCCTGAATCAAATTGGACCAAAGGACGTCCTTGAGGCAACTCCTGGCCAAAAGACAGCCGCCTTCAAATTTGCTTTCGAAAAAGAAGTGCTCGCAGTTGTAGATCAGCCCATAAAGCCGCATGAACGCGAAAAGGATATCGCATTTGCCGCACTTGAAACTGCTTTTGAGCACGGAGAGTACGTTAATAGAGATCTCGCCGGGACGAATGCATCTCCTCGCCTCCGAGACGCGTTCTTAAGACTTCAGTCCAGCCTAGCGTCCAACCGAAATATTGTTCAGGTCGGAGCAAATGCACAGATCTGCAATAGACTTGTAAATGCTGACGTGGGAGAGATGTCCTCCGCCCTTTTCGGTCTCCTGATCGGGCACATCGAAATGGTTTTCGCCGCGCTCTCTCAATTCGAAGAATGGCGCATATACTGCGAGAACGCAATGTCACTGCATCTCGATATAGGCACCATCGCGAAAATGACCGAGAACACTTTGCGGTTGGCCGAGCAATTGAGGGAGACGGAAGCTGCGGACCCGTCCGTAGCAGATGCGCTTGAAACCGTTACAGGTTGGGTTAGCGATCAAACGCCGCCTGATAAGCGAGATGTGTTCTCTCTGGTGCGAACCGTGGAGAACATTTGGTCTTCAGTTACGAGACGCGTTTTGTCATTTGGCGGCGAGATTGCGTCCGAAGCAAAAAAGCAGGCGGCAAAAGCACTTTTGGCGGTACTCATCGCCGGAGCCGCCGGATTAGTACCCATCGTAAGCAAGGTCCCGGGCGCTCAATGGATTGAGACTGCATACACATTTTTCAAAGCGAGCGCCGGCCAGCCACCATCAAAATCCGAGTGAAGCCGCCTCCAAGAGGCACCTCCTACTTGGGGGAAAGCGCGCACACCAACGTGGCCGCGAGATATCGCAGATTCGTCATCATCTCGGTTGAGCCCGCCTTGAAGCGACCTCGGTAGGAAGGGTGATGAGATACCGAAGGAACGAATCGCAGAACATTCGCGCCGCCTTCAGTTCTTCGCGGGTTACGCCGTCATCGTGTGCCCCATCATTTCCTATGAGTCGGATCTCATCCGCCCAATCGCCCAAGGACCTCGGCAGTTCGCCATTACTGACTAGCGTCTTGATTTTTGCGGCAAGGGTACCGGTCAAGGCAGGGTGACTAAACTTCAAAGCTCGCTCAAGCGCTCGCCGATACATTGTAGCGGCGGCTTCCTCGTGGTTCTCAAGGTCGAAGTTTGTTTCGGCCTGCTGAAAAGCCTTCAAAACATCGTCGGGAAGATGATCGGGGAACGGCGAGCCGGCGACGTTCACCTTAAATCTGGATATCTGATGCTCCGTGGCAGAAAGATTATTCGTTAGCGGGGCCACCATTGCCTGTTGCAGCGAATTCGCCACTCCTTGCCAGGTTGCTGTACCTTTATAGTCGACGACAAAAAGCGACGGCTTTTCACATCGCGAACAAACCACCATAACGTATCCGAAAGGGTAACGGCCGACTTGGTTGCCAGTCATCTGAGGGGAAGAATGTCCAGTAATTCGCATGGACACATCGTTAGCTTTGCACTCAGTGCAACTAGCGGAAATGACGCCCATCTTCTTCTCCGAAACGATGCCAGTCGCGATTCAATATCCGACGACCATAATAGCGAAATGGTAAACTGAATAGTTCGCGCCAAGAGGGAATTTGTCCTTTAAAAGATGTTGAGACCATCTATGGAGCATTTTTTTTGCAACGCGGTATTGAACGGCTGAGTTGCGGCCTCCACATCGTAGTGTACGACAGACAGCCGCGCGCTTGAGGTAGCCCCGGGCTGAAAAGCACCAATGCGATAAGCGTTGTTAGCGAGGAAACGGAAAAAACCTCAATAAAGTCTGGCGTGCGATACGCGGTTCACCAAGGACTTCGCACAAAGGGATAGGAGATGCGTATGAACGCTTCTTTGGTTCTCGAAGCCAGTCAGTCGACGAAGTCATTTCGATTGAAGCTTGATCTGAAGATCAGCATGGCTTCGATCATTGCCTTCTTCGGTCTGTAATGCGAAGCCCTCCTGCTTATTCAAGTGGGAGGGCTTTCTCGCACCATTGCTGATGTCCGCGCGCACGCTAGCTGTAGTACTGCGATGCGCGGCTGTTCCTTGTGCGCTATGCTTTGCTCAGCCATCTGAGGCCACAATGAAAGAAATACGAGCCGGCAAGTGGTTCGGCTATTGCAAATTCTGCGGTAAAGAAGAGCCGCTCTGCAACGCGCATTTGCTGCCTGATAGCATGAAGCGCCTGATCGTCGACTTCAAAGCACCTGGTGCCGCCGTGCAATCAGTCCATCTGGAGTCGCCACGCTCATATTCTACCCAGACATTGTCCTCAGACAGGAAAATTTTGTGCGCAAGCTGCGATGCTTATCTTGGCAAATTCGACAAAAAGCTGGTCGAACTGTTGTCAAGGTGGGCTGACCTTCCGGCCAGATCTCATCAGTTTTGGCGCCGGGAAGACTTGGTGTTCTATCGGGTTGAAGGCACCGTCTCGGATCTCTTTTTGGGCCTCCTGGTTAGCTTGCTTCGGTTCTCGTTTTCTGACCGGCACCCGGGGCTTCAGCTCGGAGCTGAAATTGAAAAGATGACCATCGATTCTCTCCTGGCGAATCGTGTCAGCGACGAGCTTTCTAGGTTTGTCGACCTGAAGGTTCTGGGCTGTCACCGCGCACTGGTTGCGGAGGGTGCTGATCTATCACGAGTGATCGCACAGTCACCGTTCTATGGGGAAGTCGACGGCGCCAACGTTTTCGTGTTCGAAACGCTTGGTTTAACATCGATTTTTAAAATCGGATCATCGGATTGGGGGCCTTTGTTTGCGAGAATTACCAGCCCAGTACAGGAATGGGACCAAGTCAGAATTATTGGTATGCACTTCAGCGGGACAAATATCACTCGCGCCCTCAACGCCGCGATCGAAGTTCGTCGCGCCGCGCTTTTGACCCAAACTACCGAGCTATTCTGACAAGGGGGTCGGCATTCTTCACCACCTTCTACCTTCACCTGACAGCAAGTCCTAACGCCGCAGGGCTTTCCGGCGCTCTCGCCCTCCCCCGCGACGGCTCCCACAAATCGCAAACGCTGAGGGCGCAGAAATGCCAAAGCTTTTGAACATCATTTTTCGGTGTGTTTGGGCGTTCGGCGTAATTTCTGCAGCTGTAGGGTTCGGTGCAGCATGGGGCTGGCATAAGCATGGACTGGTTGCGGCGATCGCGCTTGGGTTTGTTGGTCTGGTGGTCAGCTGGCCGGCGGCATATTCACCCGCACTCTTCTTTCAATTTCTGGCTGAAATGCTGGCCGAGTTAGTTTCATGACGCTCGGTTCGACCGTCTTGCCTTCAGTCAACGTTTGCGCGACTTTCCTGGAGCTCGGCACGAAAAAGCTGCGGTAGGGAAAATGGCATGAACGATCCTTCCGATCCCAACATCGATTTCATCGAGATGAGAGAAGCGATCGAAGACGCTCCGCGCGACGAGTCCGCTGGGCAACTATGGCTACTTGCTGTGGTTGCCGGAAGCTGTCTGATCTTCGGGATTCTTGTCTTTGGGATCTGGTCATGGCGTATCAGTCACTTCCCGCATGCAGTCGCGACTATCGCGGAAGTATGGAACCGGGAGGCCATTATGACAGATCGATTAGGCCGTGAGACTGGGCGTAAAACCATAACGGAAGGTCGAATCGAATTCACCCGCAGGCATGCAGGAAAATCATTTCCATGCGAAATGATAATCGAGTTGGGCGTGCCGAACGACAATTTTGCGGTCGGGCAAAAGCTCGATGTCGTTCCGGCCACCGGCACATGTCAGCGAGTCGATGTCGTCAAGCGTATTCAAGACTGATCCGTTTAGCACCTGTTATGAAGGGTGGCTAATCCCGGAGCGGCAGCGTGGCATCTTCTGCCACGAGTGAAGCCATGGCCAGAACTGGCTCCCCGTTGCAACGATCGCAGCAACCGATATTTGTGAATGGAGGTTTAGCTCACTCTCCATCGGGGGGACGTTGGTCGGGAAGCTTCGCCGTAGCGATGGCTGATAGATGTCAGCTCTTACCGATTTCGCTGAGTGGGATTGGGCCACGAGGAGGGCCTAGCCCTGCCTGGCCACCCTTTCTCGTACAAATGATCCGTAGTATAAGTTGAGTATTTAACCGGGAGGGCCACCGGAAATGTTTCGACTTATCCGTTTTCTGGTTGTCGTTTACCTTGTAATTACCGCCGTTGACTATATGCGCGACAATATTCCAAATTGGGGAAACTTCATGAAGCTTCCTCTGCCTGCGCTTCCGCCTAACATTGCGGATATGCTTGGCGACCGCGCTGCAGAAATAAATAGGCAGGCCGACAAACTTGCCAAAATGGCAGAAGATTTAGCTAACCACCCGCCGCCGGGTCTCAATTTTCCTAATCCTCTTTCTGCAGTCACCCCTGGCCCATCGCCACAAGATATACAGACGAAAGCCAAAGAACTTCATGAGGAAACGCAAAAGCTGGCGAAGCAATTGCACTTGCCCAGCCCACAACACCCAATACCCGGACTCTGAAAAAGTTTGCGCAGACGCGAACCTTACTCTCCAAACGATAAGCCCGACCAGCAGTTATGCTGATCGGGCGGCGAACAAATTCCATGCTCTACTTGGGCTGAGGGATTGTATTGATTATCCCTCGAAGCTCGATCACACTCATGCCGTGCGTTTAACAGCCTGCCGGAAGCGAAGCTGATTATCGTCAATGAATACCACACCTATCGAGTTCACCAAGATTGGTAAAAATGATCTCCGGCTCATAAGAGCTGGATACGAGGGAGGTCTGTCTCCCCAAACTGACGGCGGCTGGTATTGGTGGTTACGCTCGTCAAGCGGGAGGTTCGCGGGATCTGCGGGCTCACTTGAAGGCGCCAAGAGCTCCTTGAGCATGATGATCCGCCGCATAGAAAGCGGTGAAGATCCCGCGATCTACACTTTGCGATACCAAGGGCCTTCCAAGTCGTAAGGCCGGAAAGCCTCGCCGAAGCTCGGCCTATGGGCGGCGCTGCAGTCTTGCCTAACGATCAGGCAATCCAGATCCTTTGGTAGCTACCCCCAATTTTCTTATGATCTTAGGTTAATATTTTAAGTTGTAGACAAATGCGTTGATATGCAGCTTCACGATGGTATGGTAGCGATATTGGAGCCTAAATTGTCGAGGGCACCTATGGCATCTAGCAACACATTCAATCATGTGAATGCTTTGGCCGACGACGCGATCACCGTTCGCATTACGAACGTCGATGGCAAGCTGGGCGCATCAATCGATTTTCCAACATTTCAGCATCCAGATGGAAAATTCTACAAAGCCAACAGGAATCACCAATACCCGGTTTCCGCCGCACTTTCCCAAGCCAATCAATTCTGCCTCAAACACCATTCAGCCACGTTGCGGTGATCATAGACGATGTTTCTATGTGGCTACCTGAGTGGGGCACGTTGGTGCGATAGACCACGCGGCTTAGCGTTCGCAGTGCCGGTATAAACTATTGCCGGGCTACCCTCCGGGTTTAGCCGACGGCGCTGGTAGCATATCCAGCGCTCCATATGGTCGGGGCGCGTCGGCCTCCCCTCGGATTGGCGCCCTACTGCCGGCCCAGGCGTTTACAGGGCTGATTTCAGGAATGCAACAATCTAAGGCCGCGCCCGGTCTCCCGCTGTTCGAATCCCCAACCGGGAAGGGTCGACTGCGGCACTACCGCTCGGCACGCGCCAGGAGCTGCCGGCAGCGTTCGTTTCGCCAGTTGGCGTGCGCCACTCTATTGCCCTCACTTTCGCTGGAACATCCCTCCCCCACACGTGTTTTCCTTCCCACAAAGAAGGAGGACATCATGACCGACGAACTAAGTGCCGGCTTCACCGGCAAACCGACAGAGCCGCCCACAGGCGCGCGGAAGGTCGCAAGGGATGCCAGGGACGCTGTTGTGCGTGAAAGCACGGCAGTAGCCACGGGCGCCGCTGAGCATCCGCGCACGGCCGCCGGGATCGTATTGACGATCGGCGCCCTCGCTTTCGCAATCGGCTATGTCATGGGCCGTGACGCGGCGTCAAATGACTCACGCTGGTGGTGACCGGGCTGGTGATGAGCGCGGCGCGACGCATCTCACGAACTTGCTGATCTCGCCCCGCTTGAAAGAACGGTAGGTCAACCAGTCAACCTCTCCTCTGCCGTCATTACACTCCTTGCACGCCATAGCCAGGTTATCTGGGTGGTTAGATCCACCGTCCGCCCGGCGCTGCAGGTGCTCGATGGCGGCGGCGTCGGGCCTCTGCTGGTCGCGCCAGCGATAGGAAAGAATGACATGCCTGTCGCAATAGCAGCATCTTCCGTCCTGCTTTGCGAAGAGCGTGAGCAAATAGCGTCGTTTCAGAGCCGTCTTCATTGGAGAACGGTAACACATCTCGACCAAAAAACCGCCGGTTGGTGAGGCCGGCGGCGCGCTTGTGGTGGCGGTGGTATTGGTGGCCTGCCGCCGACATTGCGGCGAACAGCGACAGGCCGGCGCCCAGGGCAAGGCGCTTAGTGGATCAGCGCGGCGCGCAGAGTTCAAAAATCAATGAATATGCTTGAGGGATCGACCACAGACGTATTTTCGGCTTGGCGCTGTGGTCACAGGAATAATGGCGTAAATCTCGACGCCCATAATCGTGCGGTGGCGGCCGACCACGACGGCGCTCTCTCCGTGGTAGTCGACAAAATTGTCTAATTTAAAAGTCCAGTCGGCGGTGTAGACGCGGCGTCGTCTGCCGATTAGACCGCGCGGCAAAAGAGTTCTTTCTGGATGCGTATGCGCTTGCACTGTATCGCTCCTCATTGTCACTGTGGTGGCTACGTGATACCTTTAGCTCAAGGTGATGCGTTAGTCAACACCTTTGGATATCTTTGATACTAAAGGATCATTTCATGCTCTCTGGCAGGCAAATTTCGGCCGCCCGCGCTCTCATTGGCATGTCGCAGGCAACACTCGCTCTAACGGCGAACATCTCCGTGCCGACGTTGAAGCGCATGGAGGCAAGCGAAGGCGCGGCCACCGGCATGCGGAACAACGTTGCCGCTGTCCGCACGGCACTCGAAACGGCGGGCGTCAAATTCCTAGAGGCTGGCGGCGTCGCGAGCGGACCAGGCGTCTCACTGCATAAGCCAAACAGCACAACAATTGACGTCGACGAAAGCGAAGTTGTTCAATACCCCGAGAATCTTGAAAATGACGCGCCGCCCGGCGCGGGCGGCTGAAGAGGATAGGAATCGCGATGTCGGATGATTGGAACCTACCCGATGAGTGGATACATCAGCGGTCTTTGATGACCGATGAACAGGCCGAGATGACCCGGGATATTGTCGGCGCGATGCGCTCGTTTAACAACATGCTGAGGGAAGCTGGATCGCTAGGACTGAAGGTCGACTTGAACATACTGAGAATGTTTTTGTCCCGCGCTGGCGGCCAGATACAACTGATCGATTTGGCGATCGCGGTGAGGAATCACCCCCAAGCGTGAAAAACCGCACCGACTTCTTGACCGCCTGATCTCCGCGCAATAGCTTCCATTCGCGGCCCACCAATCCGCAAAGGCATCCCGTCCACCACCGGGGCAAAGGCGATCGGCATTCGTGCTGACGACAACAGACGTAATTGGTTGTGTGGTGGGTGATATGAAAAACGAAGCCTGGATTCAGAAGTCAGCGCAATATTACGTCCGCTTCACCGAGCCCCTTGACCCAGATCGGGGCTGGCGCCTTGAGGACGTGCAGCTTGCCTTCATGGCCGGAGCGCGCGAACAACCTATTCGCCGGCTACTCCCGATCGACGAGGTTGCCGAGCTCCTGGCGACTTCCGTTTCGACGATCCGCGATCTGATCCGCCATGGCGAACTTGTTTACGTCAAAGTTGGTCGAGGCACAGAGCGAAATCACGTGGCGATAGCGCCAGAAGAGGTGGAGAGCTTCCTAAAGCGCCATTCCAAACGGGACTTGATGCCGAGTGGACCGTCTACCGCGCGGCAATCGACACGGAAAACGAAGCTCCAGCTGTCAATCGAGCGAGCGACTGCAAACGATGGCTATTTTTCAGCTCAGCTCCCTGCGCGGCTGGCCGAGGCGAAGGCGAGAAAGAAGAAATGAACAACCAACCCCGCCCCATCAGCCCAACGGAAGCCGCCGCGTACCGTGGCGTTGCCGAATCGACATCATCAAAGTGGGTGGCAACGTACGAAATTCCGCCTATGAGCCGATGCCAAGCAGCCACAAATTCGAGGTTTCCCCATGACGCACAGAAAATGGAGCAAGGCGGTCACGCTCGCTCTTGAGAGCCCCGACGAATGGGTCATCATCGACACGACCCAAGCAGCCTCCTGGGCAATGATCGAGGACTGGCCGCTTGAGGAAGCCCCCGCGCTGGATCGTGCCTTGTCCGTCTGCGCCGACGTAATCAGCGGCAAGCGAACCCCAGAGGATGCTCGCCGAGCGTTCATCGATGCCGTCAACGAAGCCAAGATACCGATGAAGGAAGGTTGAGGTCGCGCCGCGGCTCCTAGCTTGCGCCCGCCTCAACACGGGCAATCAGGTCCGCACGCTCAGTTTCGCGGAGTTTGATAAGCGCGTCCATCTCGACGCCTTTGTCGAGGCTCGTGTTAGCGATGCGGTTGATATCGGCGCCAAGGGCAGTGCCGCGCTGCGCTGCAACTTGTATTGCCTTAACGGACCTGCCACTGGTTTCGGCGGTTGACGTAGCAAACGCAGATTCTGCGTTTGCTACTGATCTTCCTTGGGCAAGCGCGGATGCTCTACCACCAACGGCTTTTGCTGGGCCGTAGATCTCTTCATAAATCGCCTTGCGCCGAGCTACGTGCGCAGCCTCCTGCGCTGGTGAAAGCTCTGCGCGCTGCAGATTCTCGTCGATTTCCATGAGCTCGGCGCAACTCGCCCGATCAGAAATCGAGATTGCAGCGCTCATGCGCCTCCCTTACTACAGGTCGTCGCCACTCGGAGGAGCACAATGTTGGCATCTACACCCGATGAACTAGAAGCTTTGCGAGTCGAATATCTCGAGTTATTGGACAAGAACGAGAAAGAGCAGGTCTATCAAAAGTACATGGAGGCAAACACTCGGTTGATCCCGAGGGAGTTCATTCAGAATCACGGCGTCTCCTGCCGCGTGGTGCTGCGGAAGCTAGCGCTGGGGTCCGACTATAAGTCCGACTTCTTCTTCCTCTCCAAAAGCACGACGCATTGGAATGCCGTTCACATCGAAATCGAGAAGCCGTCTTCCAAATATTTCAAAGGTAACACCAACGAGTTTGCCCCTGGTTTCCAACGCGCCCTGCATCAGATCACGGACTGGAAAGCATGGTTTATTCGCGAAAACGAGCAGTCATTTCGGAGTTCGCTATCGGCGCTGCTGGTGCCCAGCCACATGGCCAAGAATCCCATCAAGCATAAGTACGTCATCGTCTATGGCCGCCGCGATGAGTATGAAGGAAACGACCTAAGGCGGACGAAGATCATGGCTCAGCAAAGCGATGATCTGAAAATAATGTCATTCGACAGTCTAGCGGAGGGCTTGGCTGGCAAGCCGGTTTTGGACATCGGAATCAGACGGAACGAATACATCGATCTGATGGCTGACAAAATTAATGATCCGGCTGTGCTTGCGTATATCGAGCCGACACAGTTCCGTATCAGTCAGACCCTTCACGCGAATATCGTGAGCAGGATCAATGGCGGCGGTATGTTCATCCAAAGAAATGAGGGTGGGAAACTTTGGAACGGCTACGAATACGTTGCTGATAATATTCGCGTTCGTAGCGATAAGAGCGAGATCGAAAGCGAAGTGTAAGATCAGCACGAGAAATTTATCGCGAGTATTTTTCGTTGAGGCCCTGAGCTTCCGCCCGACACCGGCGCGAATTCTTGAACGCTACCCCTTCGAGGGTAGCCGCCAACCCTGCCCTTTTCTAGAAACCTCCTCGCCTTCCGCAAAATATCAGCCTAGCTGGTTGATCTCTCAAAAGCTCGCGAGACCGGTCCGGTATCCCGGTTCAGATTTCATATGCTGTAAATTATTCTCGACTTTAACGCGATTCCGATGAAATGTCGGTTCACTGAGAAGGTGTATAGTCGAGGCTTATTCTGCAAATCACTGTTTTTATTGCTTTGGCCGTCGCGCTAGGAATTTCGGCGCAAGCGGAAGCGACCAACACCCCCTGCAGCGGACACAAGGGCGGCATCAACCATTGCCAGGGAAACACCTTTGTCTGTAACGACGGATCAGTTAGCGGGAGCAAAAAATCCTGCCCAGCTTACACTAGCGGCCTCGGGATAGCTGCGGGCCTCATGGGATCAGGGTCGATTGAGATGGCGCCGACAGAGACGGGAGATTGTTCCTGCGATAGCGGCAAATATTGCATAGGTCCCCGCGGCGGCCGCTTCTGTATCACCCATGAGGGGAAAAAAAGCTATATGCGGCACGATTGAACTGGAGGGATGAATGAAATCTCGTCTATCTATCATTGCAACAATACTCTTCGGCTTGTCATCCTCAGCCTACGCCGCAGACTTTCCACTCGCATCTTGCAGTGGATGGGGCGCAACCTTAGTCCAGCGCTCCGGCGTAGATAGCAAGCGAGCCTTGATAACGGGAATAGTCACCCAAGCGGATTTCGCCGAGTACTGCGAGCGGGACCCAGGCGGCGAGACAATAAAGTATGGCGGCAAGCTCACGGTCGAGCAGTGTATATCCCAGTATCAGCACGAGGTAGGCAATCAGAGCTATCGATCGGTCGCCAACTGCTCTACAAGAGAGCTTACATTCTTCTCACCTAAGCGAAACCCCAGAACGGTATCGTTCCCCTTGCCTGAGGATGCGGACACATCATGCGCGTCCGGCATGCCGCCGCTGGTAGCGCAATTCAAATTACTCTGCCCCACTGTAGCGGCCAAATACAATATTGAATGACAGATCAGCACTCCAACATCTTCAACCGGCTCTCCTAATTAGCAATTGTCTGCATATGGCCAGCGGTAACAACCAGACTGCTATAAAAACTCTTGCTCAATTATCACGCCGCCCGAGGGATTCGTTAAATGTGGCCGAAGCGAAACCAGCTGAATTTCAGAGGTATATTGCGTAGGGCATGGCTCACCTGGAGATACTTTATTCTCCTATTTGTCGGCTCCTACTTGGCACTCTGGATATACCCACGTGATTGGCTCATGATGATTTTGGGAATGTTGACTGTTGCGGTCGGCGGCAGCGCAGTAAATGGCCTTAAACTGAAGGATTGGCTGCCCAATCGTAAAAAACGAGGTGGCAAACCAAATTGAGAACTGAGTGTACCTTCCACGTCCCGGACTGTCGCTGGAATCGGCGAGCACCACCAACCTTCAACGACGTCGGCCAAAGTAAAACATCAAAGCCAGAAGCAAAATTGTAGGAATACCGGCGATACTGGAAAGCGCCGCATATCCCCAGAGATCCTGTGCCTCGCCGGTGCATTGAGCAAAGGGACAGACGACCTGTGCGGCCGTAACCAATGCCAAAAAGGCGACCGCGAGCAGGATTAGAAGTGCCAGGAGCGCGAAGGCCAACGTAAACGCGAAAATGCGATTGATAAACCCAATTCCCGCCTGCATTGCCTGGCCTTCTCTGGCTTACACTTCTCGCTGTTTTACATGAGCTCAGTTGTCCTGGCCATGCTGCTCGAAAGCTCTCGATACCTTTAGTCGGCTATCCCAATTCGAAATGAACTGACGCGCGAGCTCCGTGCTTTCCGTGAACGTCACGTTCTCTGCGTTCCGCTTCTGGGCTGCGGCGGTGAAATTGTACGACCCGCCGATAGTCAGATAACCGTCAATCACGATCACCTTGTTGTGGGCAATCGCAGGTTCGAAATCGATCCAGACCGGAACGCCGGCCGCCTCGAGCAGTGTCGCGCCCGAATATTTCCGCTCATTTGTCTTGTCGAGGATCGCGAGGACTTCGACGCCCCTGCCCGCGGCGCGCTGCAGCGCATGGATAATGGGGAAGGACGTGAAGCCATATGCCTGGATACGGATGGATGAGCGAGCGCGGTCGATCGCATCGATGATCTTGGTTTCGCACTGTTCGCCAGGCGTGAAGCAGACAGAGATCTGTGCCGTGACCGGCTTACCCGCATAAACCGGGCTTGCGAACATAAGGGCGACAATGGTGGCGGCGGCGATTCTCATCTCTGTTCTATAGCATCATTCTGGCCGCACCGGAGAGGTACCGAGAACAGTGTATTGGTAGCGCTGGCCCGTCTCGGTGGGGCTTTGGCCGCCGAAAACGCGACGCGGCAACTTCAAGCGGCTGAATGCGGATCAAATTCGTCAATTTCGACTTGATCTGACGTCGGTACCCACGATGGCGGGCTGATGGTCCAGCTGGCTTCTATGCGCGCGTGGCGCATCATGCCCTGTGGGAACTCTGCCAAAACGGCGTTATTGTGCGCAAGTACAGACACAATGCGCATTGATGCAAAAATTGCCCAGGCGGCGTCACTATACGTACACACGCCCCCTCGATGCGCAATTCCGTTTCGAACCTTATTCAGCCAATCAAGGCAGGCATCTGCATCTGCCCACATATCGCTAATGGACTTGCCGACCAGGATTTTGAGAAGCGGCCCAAGGTAAGTCTTAAGTCGCCTTTCCTTTATTCCGCGGACTATAAGATCGCGCGCATCAGAATCAACCAAGCCTTTGGACGCTAACAGATTTTCAATCATCGTCTGGACGGTGTCATCTAAAATTGAATGGGCGATAATCACGGCCTCGGAATGATAGCCATGATCAGCTAGGTCGAAAGATCGGAGATATCTTCTCCCCAAGACGAAAGAATCACCTGCCACATGGCATTTGGCCAACTCAGTCGTGCCGTGAGGATCGAAGTTGCCGCTAAGGTTTAGTGCGAGGTTTACGATCCCAATACCAGCGCCATTTACTGTCACTGTATAGAAAAGAGTATCTCCCTTGCCAACCGAGCGGAGCCGCAATCCATCAGCATGCCCTACCCTTACGAGCTTAAAAGCTTCGATAAGCTTGTTGGCAGCATATAACGCATCTTGCAGCGGTAAGTAGCGCTCAAAACTGTTGCTTTCAAGCCGAGCGCGTGTCCGATTTTTCCTGTCCCTCCACGTCACATCAAATCTTGTACTGGTTGTAGGCAATTGAATTGTCCACGACGAGTCGATTTGAATTTCGGAGGGATAGCTGACACGGATCTGCTTGCCATCCACAATGTAAAGCGTCGGTTCGATCGGTCCTCTGACCGGAAGGACGATTGTGTAGCAAATTTCTGCATTTTGTTCGTCCATTGACATTTGTTCCGTTAAGTAGATTTGAGCACAACGAACACATTTCAGATGTCGTTAGCAACCACAGCTTGCGAGATAATCACAAGCGAATGCCGCCTTGCATTCCGCCTAGTGAATAACCGATTTAAGCATTTAGCCGCTTCATCATCAGCTTGGGAAGCTCGATCTAATGCATATGGTCGCAAGCACTTAGTTGTAAAACCCTGCCGTTCGCGCCGGAAAAAGCCGTTTAGAATCAATGGGCCCGTAAAACGCCACGCCGCAAAGAATCGGTTTTTCCGGTGGATATTGACTCTTCTGCAAAATGAGAACATTTATAGAACAAACTAGGGAAGACGCCATGAGTACCGCCGAGAAATTCATTGTTCTGCCGTATCGAAAAAACCGTGGCAACCTTGTGCCGGGTGAGATGCGGCAGGCGACCAGCATTCCATCTGCGGAGAAGATCGCTTCGGCAATGGCCGCTCGCTTTGTCGGCGTTGCGGCCTATGCTGTCATGGTCGACGAAGAGACCGGCGATATGTCGTCGCCCCGGCTGCTCGCGAAGCATGGCGAAATCGCAGACCTGAACGCCGCCTAAGATAGACAGAAAACATGAAGAGAAGGCTCGCCGCGCTGCGGCGGGAGCGGAGACGTGCGCAACGTTGAACCTGCCACTTCCCCACCAAACATGCTCGCAGATCATAAGGGGGAAACGGTCGATTTCATCTGCGAGGATTGCGAGATCCTGAAGCGCTTGAAGCCGTCCGCTCTCCTGGAGGCGCATGGCAATCTGACTATGCCATCGCTCCCGCCGCTGGTCGCGAAGTCGCTGGGGTGCAAGCGCACTGAGAACGCGTTCTATGACCGATGCAAGATGCATTTTCACTTCTCGCCAGGCGAATGGGCGGAGCGCATGGGGTACATCGATCCCCGAGAGCAGAAGCGTGGAGAACTTCGCTTTTCCGATCTGAGCCAATGGCATAGGCTCTACGTGCATTGCAGCTGCGGACGAAAAAACGAGCTCGATCGTGAGCGACTTGAGAAATCGTTGGGAAAGGGAGCCTTGATTTCTGACGCCGCCGGCAAGCTTGTCTGCAAAAAATGCGGCGTCAAAGGTTCGGCAAAGATCATCGTCCGCTCGCCGCCACGGGATTAGGGGGAAAGACCATGTGCAACCTTTATAATGTCACGACCAACCAGGAAGCCATTCGGCAGATCTCGCGAGCGATGATCGACAGCATTGGCAACCTTGAGCCGGAGCTTGATCTTTATCCGGACCAGATGGGGCCGATCGTGCGGAATACGCCGGCCGGCCGGGAAATGGTCAAGGTCCGCTGGGGTCTTCCCTCTCCTCAAAATGTGCTTCTCGACGCCGCCACGAAGCGTGCCGATAAGCTGCGCGCCAAGGGCAAGCAAGTGAACTTCGATGAGCTTCTGAGGATGGAGCCTGATGGCGGTGTGACGAACGTCCGCAACATTGACAGCAAACACTGGAAACGGTGGTTTGGCGTCGAAAACCGCTGCGTCGTGCCCTTCACGCGTTTTGCCGAGCCAGATCCGGCAAGCAAGGTCGAGGGAGGAAGGACGCCGAACGCCTGGTTCGCAGGCAGCGCGGACGAGCCGCTGATGTTCTTTGCGGGCCTATGGGTGCCACAATGGCGTTCTGTGAGGAAGGTCAAGGAGGGAGAGATCACGGTCGATCTCTATGGATTCCTGACCTGCAAGCCGAACGCCATCGTCGAACCTATCCACTACAAGGCAATGCCTGCCATCCTTCGCAACCAGGATGAAGTCGAGACCTGGCTTACCGCGCCATGGGAGGAAGCGAAGGCGCTTCAGCGGCCGTTGCCAGATGACGAACTGGTACTGCTATCAGCCGTGAAAACCGCAGGAGGTGAAAAATGACCGACGAAAGAATCGAAAAGCTTGAAAGACGAGTTGCCGAACTCGATGGTCGCTGCGTGATGCACGAGCTGCTGATAGCTCACTTGCTAGGTAGCATTGGCTCAAGCACCGGCGACATAAAGGGTTTCGTTGGAAACGTGATCGGCAATGTCGTGCGCGACATCCAAGCGGCTTCAGAGGCCTCCGGCCCTTCACAAGCGACGCGCTTCGCATACGCCATGAAGACCCTGGAAAACTTCGCGGGAAATATGGAGGGATCGCTTAGCCGGTCAACTCGGGGCGATCTGAACTAGATGGCCGAAGAACTCGAACGCCCGATGGATACCGTCCACGTCAATCACTATTGCGAGCATCCCGGCTGCAAGCAGTGGGGCGGCTTCGGTTATGATATCGGCAAGGGCGAGACGAAATGGTTCTGCTTCGAGCATCGCTGGCTGGACTACCGCCAGCCGCGATATGGCGACCTGTCAAAATTCCCGTGATCAGATATGCGCTCAGCATCCGGCCGCGTGTCTGTAAGGCCCACGCGCTTGGAGTTTCCTATGTATAGATGGTCGAAATTGGTCCGCGAGATCTGAATAGTCGGCGTAATTAGCAGCGAAATACGCTGATCTTTTTCAGAAACAACTTACGCTATTCACAAAATCAATACAGAGTGATACTTTCGACTTGCGCAAGTTACTGAACTCCCGTTCGCCCCCCCCGACTCGCGCAAATAGTGCTACGTAGCCGTCCTGCCTGGCCCCACCTGGCAGGGCAATTTCAGACTACGAGAGGCCTGATGAGGCGTCGTATTTTGATATTTTCCCACTAAATTTAGCCCGACTTAACGTCGGGCTTTTTTGTGAAAGCGGTGGCGCAAAAAGATCTGGCCGATTCGGCCTTCGGCCGGGCGCCCTGCCCCGCGGGGCTGTTTACGTCTAGCGATATCCTGCCGCTGTCTCCAATAGCTCCCTTCAGAGCATAATCGCTCGACGCAAGTCAGCTTCAAGGAACCAGCTTGATAGCCCGTCGCGTGGATGCCGATACATTAATCGAGAGCTGCGCAAACTGTTTGTCATAACGAACCGGTGACAGATTCCCAATGAGATTAGAGAAGCATGAGCTTTCTGACGGCGAAAACAAAAAAAGCCCCTACCCTGTGAAGGATAGGGGCTAGATTCAGCTTGAGCGCGTCCGTGTCGGCTTATTCTGATTCTCGACGATGCGATCGACGCGCAAGGTCATGTTCTCGACGGCAGTCTTCACGCCGTTGATGGCGCCCATGATCTGCTCCGTCGTCTCGCGAAGTCCCTGCTTGGTGATGTAGGTCTCGGCGGTGTGCAGCTTGTGGTCGGCAAGCTCTTCTTTGGATTCTTGGAGATCGGCATTCAGTTTGTCGATTTTTTCGGTTGCTTCGGTTTTCACCTTCTCGACCTTACCGTCGATCTTCCACCAGACGCCCCAACCCGCGCCGGATACAGCCAGGAAAAACATCACCCACTTTATGATGTCCTCAGACGTCATTTCTGCCCTGCCAGTCTGCTATCTCGTTCAGCATAAAAATCCCGCAGTGCGGCATGCCGGCGTCTGCAGTCGATCAGAGACTGCCTGTCTCTGATCCAAAAACTTTCCGTCTGCTCCTGCGTCAATGCGCCGGCGCCGATGTCGACTGGATTGTTGCAATCCTTTGTCAGTGCCGAATCCGGTTTTGCCAGCTGTGGCGCTGGCGGTGGGCTAACGTACCTTGTTGATGCGCTGCACGCCGGAAGCGCCAAGAGCAGGCTTACCAGCGTCAGGGTCTTGATGAGCTTCACGCTGGAGCTCCTCTATCTGGGTTTGAAGTGCGTCGGCGTCAGCCTGCATCTGTGCGATGCGCGCGGCTTCGGCTTGCTTTGCGGCGTTGTTGGCGGCGTCCTGGCGCTCGATTTCGTTAGCGCGCGCCGTCGCTGCGTCAGCCTTCATCTGCTCGATCTGGGCAGTATAGGCCGTCTCGGCTCGCTGATAGCCGCGGTGGTCGGCGACGAAATAGACGCCGACAAGCGCAAGGACGGATAGCAGGGCGCCGACGATCCAGCGCCCAATGCTTGTGCTCAAAAATGCGATCATGTCGACGGCGCCGTGTTGTCAGGCGCGCCGGGCTGCTTGGCCTTGTTCTTGTCGTCGGCGATCGAACCGAAGACGTAGGAGGCGAAGATCAGGCCGATGAGGCCGTTCAGGTTTATGAAGGCCGTGTCGAGCAGCGGATTGGTCTGGACATGGAACATGGCCCAGCCAGTGATCGCGCTCATAGCGATACCGGACCAAATCAGGGCGATGAAGATGATACGACGGCGGGCCGCCCAATCACCGGACGCCTTATGGTCCATGAAGAACTTAGAGATCATGCCTGGCTCTGCCATCACGACGCTCCTTCAATTGCTGTTAGGAATTTTTTCGCGTAGCCGGCAATATCGGCGGCGCGATCGGTGCCATTGATGATCTGGCGCGCGCCGAGCCAATCGGTCTTCGTGTCGTTGAAGAAATCCGACAATTTCTTGCCGGTGAATCGGCCATTGGTCATGCCATCAAACAGAATTTCGACGGTCTTTACGGGGTCAAGCGCCTTGTCCGGGTCGTCGGCAATGGCGTACTTCGCATAGTTGTCGCGCCCGGTGATCTGCACCAAACCGCGGCCTCTATATTTCCAACCGTCGCCGCTGGCCTCATTGCCGTTGCCCATGCGATTCGCGTAGGCACGGTTCGCAATGCGCTGCGGCTGCCGCGCATATGCCACGGCCTGATAGGCGGTGAAGTATTTCGGGAACGTCGCGCGAAGCCCCGAGGCAGAATAGTTGAGGTTTTCCGAGATGGCGCACATGGTGTTGTCCGCCTCGTGAAAAACGGTCGCAAGCATATACGCGAGCCATCGTGTGTCGAACGGCTTGGCCTGCCAAGCGTCAATGATGGCCTCGGTGCCATTGACCTGATTTGTCGACAGGCGGCCGCCGAAAATAGCGATGCGCACCGCGTCGAAGAATTTCGATCGGTCCATTTAAGGCTCCAATGAAAAAGGCGCCCCGAAGGACGCCTGCGATGGTTGTTAAGCAGATACTGCTTTTCGTTTACAAGAACGTTTGCATTCAACCGGTATTATTGTGTCAGACTGAGTATCTGCGTCCCTTTGTTGCAAATTGTCTCCAGCGCCTGTAGAAATTCCTCCGACTTCAGGTTGATTAAGGGGGGCAGCATGAAATTTCAGAACGTATTGAACCGCCTAGCATCTGACCGCAGGGCCAAACTTGAATGGCTAGATGATGCAACGTTCGCGATAGGCGGAAATAAGATCACCCTGAATTATGAACATGGCGGCAGCAAAAGGAAGTCGACGCAGTCTGACTTCACCATGATGAAGTCCCGCTCATTCCTCACTCAGTACCTTCAACACGAAGGAGAGGATTTCAGACGGATTTTGGAGCTGGGCGTATACCAAGGCGGTTCGTTTGTTTTCCTCGACCAGGTGTTTAGGCCCGACAAAATCTCCGCCGTGGAACTGTCGGAGGTTCCCATCCCCGCGCTCGATGCTTACGTGCAAAAGCGGAACGGCCGAGCGTCTGTTCATTACGGGACGTCGCAGGATGATGCGAAACGCCTAGCAGAAATAGTAGAGCGGGACTTTGGCGGCCAACTTGACCTTGTGGTTGATGACGCGTCTCATTTTTACGATCAGACAAAGGAGAGCTTCAAGGTTGCGTTTCCCCGACTGAGACCAGAAGGTCTTTACATAATCGAAGACTGGAGCTGGAGCTTTTTCAAGGATTATCAAAGCCCCGATCATCCTTGGGCAGGACATCACTCACTCGCGAACCTTGCCATAGATCTCATGGAGGAAATGGCACTCGGCGATACGATGGGCGAAGTGACCATTTCTCCACACATGATCAAGGTGCGTCGTTCAAAGGCGAGAGGAGCAGAGATTTTCAAAACTACATCCCGCCGTGGGCGACAATATCAGCTTATTTAGCCAGCTCTCTCTGATATAAGCGCTGGTGATAACGATCAGCGGACACGTCGGGCGCTGATGAAGCCGTTCGCGGTCATGGTGCTGACCGTGAACGAGGATTGCCCCACTAGATAAACCGTTGTGGTCGATGCGACGGAAATGCGCTGCCGGGGAGCAACAAAACCCTGGCTCTGACCGTTCGTGGGGAACGTGACACCCAGAAACGAATTTTGGCCCAAGCCGCCTAAAGTAGCTGACGTCGTGCTGGCGCCGCATTGCATGAGCGTCGGCGCCGTCGTATTCGCAGGAACGAACGTGCAAGTGCCGGTCACGTCCCAATCGCCAGCCGTCAGAGAGATGGACGTGATGTTGGCTGTCGTTGCACTCGTTAGCGAAACGCCCGTTGTCGAGTTCGAGACATATTCGCCGACGTCTCCCGTCTGAGCATTGCTGTTTGTTCCGGCACCCTTGATCCGTACATCGCCAGTGCCTTTGCCCTGGATCTGGATGGGGATATTCGTGTCGTCTCCCACCGCCTGGACTGCCACAGCCTGTCCCGTGGCCGCACCGAGGGCTTGAACACCATTGACGCCGCTGGCGACGCCTTGAATGTTCAGGATGGCCTTACCCGATGCATTTCGGAACGAAACTATATTGTCGCTGAACAGCTCTGAGATGCCAGCAGCCTGGTTAGTTCCATTTGACAAAATGCTGGACGTCGGAACACCCACCCCGCCAGAAAGGGCATACCATTGAATAGTGTGTCCCTTGGCGAGAGCAACTGCGATACCGACTCCAGTGGTGCCGTCATCGCCGCTGATCGCATTCGAGCCGATAACAATGCCCTTGCGGTAGGCTGCACCATTGTTCTGGATATTTACTGCAGCGGTGGCGTCGAAAGCTCCGACAATCTCTCCGCCGGATGCAAGCTGCGCACTAACGGTCTGGTCGCTGGACTGCAAGTACGGATCGGTGTCCGCCACGCCGACGAGATTGATCGAATCTGCTTCGATGCCGTATGCGCCACCGTTGCCGGCGGTCGAGGTATCGCGCCATCCCTCGAAATAACCGCCCCACGCTTGGTTGCCGGCCGCGCCAGTGTTGCCGTAATTGTTGTTGACCCCAATGCCGGTAGCAGCAATTACCTGAGACCCGGAAGTCGTGCGCCCCGTGGTCTGAGCACCAAATACAGCAGTCGTGAGCGAGTCTTTCGCGGTAGACGCATTCAGCACGGCGAGCTGAGACGTTTGCACATATCCGTAAGTGCGTCCCTTCGCCAACTGATACTGCGTAAGCCAATCAGGCTGCGATGCAACGTTCGTCCCGTTATTAAGTGCCGCAGGCCCCACAAACAGACGGTCATTAACGCGGTTCACGTTCGCGCCAAAGTTCTGATAGAACTGGCTCGTAGCAGATTGCGTCGTGGCACCACTCAGCGCAAGCGTCGTGAACGAACCTGTGTTGGGGATGGTGGCCCCGATCGGCGCATTGTTGATGCTGCCGCCCGAGAGCGCTGCACCGCTGATCGTGGGATTGATCGCCAGTACGGCAGAACCAGTGCCCGTGACTGCGCTGATCTGCGTGCCGTTGATCTTGAAGACGTTTCCGGACCCGCCGGTATCGAAGGTCTTACCAGTGAATGTCTGGGTATCCGATGTGCCGGCGAGCAAACCTGACGCGGGAAATACTTGCGTGACGCCGCCGATTGTGACTGTGCCCGTCAGTGTGGGGTTGAAGATCGAAGGAGCTGTGCCGCGAACAACGGAACCCGTACCTGTCGAGGTCGTGGTGCCAGTGCCGCCCTGCGCCACAGACAGGGGCGTCGTCAGATTCGATAGCGATGTGATATCGGCGTTGGCTCCGGAAGCAGCCGCCCCCAATGCGGAGCGTGCGCCGGCGGCTGTCGGCGCACCTGTGCCGCCCTGCGCAACCGGGACTACACCACCGACAAGGCCGGCCTTTGTGCCAAGGCCAATATCGACATAGGCAGTTGTAGCGACATTGGTGGAATTGTCGCCCTGAGACTTCGTCGGGGCAGTCGTGACGCCCGTGAAGGTCGCGGCACCGCCTGTGATGGCGACGGCGTTCGCATTCTGCTGCGACATCGAGCCAGCGGCACCACAATCCGTAATGAGATTGGCAGTCGTCCCCCAGCAGGCCAAATTACCCGTGGTGGGGGACGTCGTGGCTGGCTTCAGGAAGTCCGTAACTGGCTCTCTACCGGCCGATCCGCTGCCGTCGTGACCGACGATATAAGAAAGACTTCTGGAGGGAAGATTATTGATCGACACCGATGCCGATTGCGCAAAGGCGCCGGTCGCAAAGGCGCACGCCAGCGAGGCCGCAAGCAGCAGCTTCTTCAAATTCATTGTTTTATCCTGTGATTGGGCGCTAAGGCGTTGCCGAACGCATCAAGATGCAGGTGTCGGCCACGTAACTCGGGCTGCGGTGTTCGCAGCATCAATCGTGGAAGTCCAACTGATCGCTAGGCTTGCAGGCGCATCGAACTATTCCGCGATCGCAGGCCAGCCGCTTCCAATGTCGACGGAGCCGAGCACGGTCTCGTCCGCGGCGGCAGCGATGGCGTCCTTGAGAGTGCGGCCGTTCTGACGAACTTTCGCATAATAGTCTCCGACGCCAGCAGCGAGCGCTAATCCAGCGGCGGGCGCCGCCAGCGGAATGCGGCTGTTCTCGATCGAGATCCAACCTTCTTTATAACTGTCCGGCCAAACTACGGCACCGGCGGATGCGGCAATAGCAGTTGTCGCCATCGCCGCCATGTCTGCGCGGCTGCTGTCGTCAAGCGCTACATGAAGCCCTCCTGGGACCGGCGCTCCGGCCGCGAGGAGCGAGACGACCTTCGCCTCAACAGCACCCTGTTTCCGCGCCTTCATATCCACAAATGATGGCCCTACCGGCGCCGAAAACGCGTTGCCATCATACCGCCACCCCGGTTTGACCGCTTCACCGCAGGCCATGATAGTCGCCACGATCTCGGAGTGAAAAGCATCGGATAGTTCGATTTCATCGGGAAGCGTAATGAGCTCGACGACGGCTCCGCCTTCAATTCGCGCGAAAAACTTGCTCATTTCACCACCTCAAAATCACGCCGCCAACATTCGGCGGAGCCTCGGTCATCGCTGCGCCCAGCGCTTGAACGCCGCCGCCGCCGCCTGGCCATGTTGCGATCGGTCCAGGAGTGCCCATGACACGCCCTCCCTTGCCCCCTAAAGGACCAGCCGCGTTGCCGCCTGAAGCTGGTATTGATAGCGCTGCATCGTTTCCGTCAAAGCCGGGCTCGCCCACCAGATTAATTTGACCGCCGATGCCCATGCCGCCGGCTCCCGGCGATCCACCGTTCGTCGCGCCTGTACCACCTGTTGCCGACATATAGGCGCCAACAGATGATGTTCCTCCGCCTGTACCGTTGCCACCTGTAAGATTGTTTGATCCCGCCGCCCCCACAATAATTGTGATGACCTGCCCAGGCACCACGGCGATCCAGCCCAAGGCACACCCGCCGCCGCCGCCGCCTTCTCCGTGCGCTGATCCTGTGCCGATGTTCTGTATTGCCCCTCCACCGCCCGCGCCGTAACACTCGGGGTAAAGCCAATAGATACCCGCCGGGACAGTGAAGGAGAAAGTGCCTGCAACATTGAAAATTTGGACATTGCGGGCGACAGAGGAACCTGGACCGATCCGCAGGAGTTCAAACTGCGTCCCGTCGTAACTCACCTCAGCAAGACCTGGCACGAGATCATTGGCTTGTAGATCTGCTCCCCCGACGCGTGTGATCGGCTTTGCCCCCAAGGTGTTCACGTTGAGCGTAGCTGCAGTCGTGTTTGCGGTCGAAATTAACAGCAAGCACCGCAAGCCAGCCGTGAGCGCATCCGGCGCTGGCGTCAGCGTTGCGGTAAGAGCATTCGCAGAGCCGCCTGCGACGGCATAGTTGAGTTTGCCGGATTGAATGGCCTTAGCTGCCTGAGACAGATCGCCGTTACTTGGTGTCAGGCCAGCGTCTTGAATCAACGCGACGAGCTCTCTCTGCGGATACTCGACGGCAGCCCCCGGGATAATGGAACCCTGAACGCCGGCTGCTGGATTGCCATTGACGTATGGTGCGTTTGGATTGGATGCTTGATCGTAAGGTTGATTATACTGCATGCAAAAGGTGCCCAATAAAAAAGGCCCCGCGAGGAGCCTTTAGTTGGAAAAAGTGGGTGAGTGATCACCGCAGCTGAAGGCGACCGGCTATAAGCCAGTAAGGAAAACGCCGGTGCTATCGGTAAGGCGCGTGCCATCGCTATCGGTTAGAAATGCAGCAGCCAGGAGAGAATAGTCGAAGGAAACTTCAGTCTGAGCCGGCTTCCATCGCCGGATTATGCACTCTAGATCCGTGGCAAGTGCGATCGTCACCATATGGTCGACGCCAACCTCACCGCCACCCGCACCAGTTCTGAACCATGTCTCGCGGTTGTTTGTCAGATGAACGGTCCACTGGTACCGAATATCTGGAGATCCGATCACCCATCGATAATCATTCGAGTAGAGATCCGTTCGCGTGTCACCGCATCGACTGATGCCAGTCATGTAAGGGGAATATTCCTGAATCCCTACGGTATATCCCAAGCCTTGGGCGATACCCAAAAAGTACGGGATCGATTGGCCGCCCTCCGAGGTCATCTTATGGACGAGAGCAATTCTCCGATCGGCGATCGTTATTGCTTCTGCAACGCATGGATCAGGAAGACCCCACGCCGCCTCCCAGGAGTCGAGCATTTCTGACGTAATGCGCGGGTCGCTCTCAATTTCCAAAAGATCCGCCGCCCTGCCATCGACGTATGCCCAGTTGCTGGCGAGTCCGCTCAGCACTTTCATAAGCATTGCGTCTGGCTCGCGCGGCCACGCTGGGCCTGTTGGCAGATTATCTGCCATTGCCTGCTGATAGTCAGATTGGGTGCGACGGACGTGCGTGTCAGGCATATGTTATGGTCCCAAGCGTAGCCATGCACCCGCTGTTCGGCATAACCTGATCAGTCATTGTCAGGGTAAAGCTATCCACGCCGGACGCGCCGAGGATCGCATCAGATACCCAGGCGGCATAAATTGTTTGAGCGGGCTGTGCGACGCCGTTGACCGCATAGGCTGGTTTAGCGCGATCAGCCAGCATGGCGGTAACGGCATTTGCGATTGCCGCCCGTGTCGAGACGCTATCTTGCTCAAGATTCGTGATGGTGAAGCCAATAGGATAAAGCGTAGGCGCCAGAACAAATAGATCCTTCGTGGCGACGGGACGCACCGTATTCAGATACGCGGTGACGGTAGCGATATCGTCCGATGTAGGCAGCCCGTTATTCGATGAGCGCAGATCATCCATCATGAAGCGCACGGTTATGGTACCGTCGCCCATCTCAAGTGGAGAGCACCATGCGCGAGTAACGCCCGGCACTTCCAGCGTCCAAGCCACATAGTCATCCGCATCGCCACCTTGCGGCGGCTTCTGAATACGATCCAGAACACGATTTCTCAGCGAACTGTCGCTTTCCGCGTCTGTGCCGCCGGCTAGAGATACGACCGTAGCCGTACCATCTACGCCAGAAAGCGCCGTGGTTATTGATAGCGACGTGCCGGGATCAAGATTGCCATTTGCACCGGCCGTCTGAGCCTCAATGTTTCCTGCTGTGGCACCAGAGCCGAGCGTAATGTCTGCCGTGGTCTCGAAAGTAATCGCGCCGTTGCTTAGTTCTGTTCCGGCGTCTATAACTGTGCCTTCGGTGCCGGTAAAAGTTGCGGTTCCGGCAGCATAAGTCGCCTGTTTGCGGCCGTTTTTCAGCCAAATCGCTGCATGACGATCGAGCCATTCCTTTTCTGCGGTATCTGGCAACAGCTGCTTCGCGAGCCAATCCAGATATTGTAGCGTCAGGTGCGCCATACCGCTGTTGCCATCCGTAATGATCCGGAGCGGGCTATTCGGGATGATCGAACCGAGCTGCGTGGCGGAAATCATTTGGTCGCGACCGCGCTTGCGCAGGGTCGCCAGATCAGGGGTAGACCAAGTCAAGATATGTCATCCCATAAATCTTGGAATTGCAAAGAGATTAGGGATTTATTGCCCCTATACAGCACGATTGAAGCGGATATGCTTGTTTCGTTATAGCGCTGTACACCCACTTCCAATTTCGTTGCTATTTTTCGATCGAGAAAAGGCTGAAGGCATTCAATAAGATATGTCTTCGCCCGCGCCACTGTGGCGCCGTACTTATAATTTTCGTCGGTGATCTTGGCGCGATTCAAAAGCCATAGACGACTACCAACTTGCCAGCCGCCCCAAATCTCCTCGGCGTCTGTATCTCCCCACCAACCGCGCAGATCCGTGTCGCCATCAACCGGCAACTCATCATCAGAATTAGCGCGCCGATCAGTGCCAATCGCCATCAGGACGGCCGAAATCAGATCGTGAGTGCTGTCGAGCGTGTTTTGATCGGTGGTCAGCCAGTCGAGTGAAATGGCCTCCGTATTCTGGCCCGGTGCAATGCGAATATTGCTCAAGCAGGCGCTCCCGTATTGCTTGCGCCCGACGTGACGCCGGTGTGAACGTGATCAACCCCGATATTCTTGCCGTCGTGGGTAACGGTGCCGCCCTCTATCGCCACACCGGCCGGCGAGATCGTCATTGTGACGCCGCCGGCAGTGATGGTGAGCGGATTTCCGGCGGTGTCGATATTGATTCCGCTGGCGGAAAAATGGATCTCGGCGCCGTTATAGTGGTAAACGGATACATCTCCCGCTGGCCGCCCCTTCTTACGACTGCGACGATCAGCGAATGCCAGAACAACCGGATGTGACCTACTGCCACCAACAAAGCCAATGATGGCCTCCGCAGCGCCGTCGTTCCCGCTCGCCGCAGGGACTGCGGTGAAGCCGTAGCTCTCAAAGTGCTCGACGTCAGAAAGGCTTTCGTCTTGTAGGCCAACGAGGTTCAGCGAGCGCAGTTTTCCGCCGTCGTTGACGGACTTGATGCTTCCGCGTGCAATTGTCATGGTGTTCTCGCGTATGGGCTATACCGGACCCGCAAGGCCGCCCGGCCCGATGATAATTGGCACGCCAGGCGTAATGGGCGTTGACGTCGCCTTCTGAGCATCGGTTTGCTCCTTTGAAACGCCCGTAGCCTCGATGGACGAGCCAATCCACTTTTGTGCAATGAGCGTGGTGCGCGTCCCGGCGTGATCTTGAGAGAAGGTCACCTCTGCAATCTTCAGATCAGACGTATTCAACATGAGCATCGGAGAGTCGATCGAGATTATGTTGCCGACATCTGGCAACTTGCCGGTTGACAGCAGCCAACCCTGATAGACGATGCGGACTACGACCTGGTTGCTCAATGATAGTAGCAGAGAGCGTCCTGCCGCCTGTTTCAGGTCATCTGCGTCCGCTGGGATGTCTGCCTGCAGCTGCTGATTGATGCTGTAATTCCCGCCCCGCGAGTCAGCCTTGCCTGAATAAGCACCGCGGTTCTGTGCGGGCGTGGTGTCATCATTTCCGCGCTGCTGACCGGTTACTTCAATACTGGTCGCCGGTCGTGGATTCTGCGCAAGGCAGCTCGCGGCAAGGATGTTGCGCCCCTCGACGAACTCAGCAGTAGGATTGTTGTCCGTATTGCCGCGCGCGACAATATTGCCGTCCGTGTCATCGTAAAGCCAGATGCCCCGGTACTTCGATAGTCTGGACAGCAGGCGGAACGGCGTCTCACCGGGCTCGATATTGACATATTTGAATACTTTGTCCCATCCTGACGGCAGGTTGATCGTCTTCAGTTTGACGCCTACCGGCCCGAGCACCTTGTTCGCGATGGCTTGAAAATTATAGTTCTTGAATTCGCCATCCTTCAAAGGGATGGTTTGCTCAACAGCCTTCAGTACGCTGCTCGCAAACGTCACCCGCACCGAGTGATTGTGGGCATCGTAAGCCGCCTGCCGCTCATAGATAATGCCAGATGCGAACAGCTGACCGGCAAGCTTGACGGTGGCGGCGTCGCCGGGCTTGATCTGCAAAGATTGGCCGACTGCACCGTTGGCGCCGACTTTCTCCGTCACGGTTAAGGTGACCATGCGAACGAACGGATCGATGCTTGCGGTCGCCGTTACCGAGTCCCAATCACGAAAAACCTTTCCGTTGATCGTGACCTCGCACGTCTCTTCAATTTTGGGCAAAACGGATTACTCCGTGAGCGCCCGGATACTAGCCGGCATGAAGGCCGGGTGAACGGGGCTATTTTCGTTGATGATTTCGTCCGCGCGGCTGGCGTCGCCATAAAGGACGTTCGCCAAGGTCAGCGCTGTACGGCGCTTGCCGAATGTGTATGTCGCGAGCTTTGGAAGCTGACTTGCGCGCTGAGAAAGGTCGTAGGCAACTGCGCCGTGCAGCGCTAGGAAGGCTTGGTAAACAGCGGATTCGAGATGGTCAGCGGCGTAGTCTTCGATCGCCTCAAGGTCATCGACCATGCGGGCGAGAATGGCCTCCGCTTCACTGCGGCTCGTCAGAATGGCGTTTGAAACCGCCCTACTCTCTTCCGCAATGCACATTCTCAGCAGCATCTGCCGCACAGTGATACCAGCCGCGTAGCTCGGCGTCAGAGCTGATATATTTGACCTGATCCCGTAAAACTGATTGGCCGTAATGCCGGCTGCGGTGGCGGCTGTGAAGCATGAAAGCGCCGGCGCGCCGATCGTTCCAGCCTGCAATAAGGACTTCGCATCAACTTTAAGCGTCGTGCATGCTCGATCAAGCGCCGCGCCTTCTTCGGTCGTGCCAGAGGTCAGCGCTGACAGGTTGGCCGCCGTGCTTTGCAGGATAGCTACGGCTTCGTTCAATTCGGAGCGGGTCAAGCTATGATCGCAGTATCTGCGGCAGAGGCGGCAGCGCTACCCGCGCTGTCAGCCGCGCTAGAGGTTACGGATTGCGTGTCTGCTGCGGCTGGCGTGTAAGGACTCGTGCCGGCCTCGACGAGGAGTATCTCAAAGCGCGCCATGCCGCCCTCTTCTCGGCTCTCGGAAACGCTGTAGCCCTCACAGACTACATTCATGATCCCCATAGTTGGGTGGATCAACGTGCCGCCACCCTCCGTATCGAGGGCGGCGCTCAACAGATCGCGAAAGATGAAATAGTCGTCGCCGATGACGTAGGCGGAAATAGAGAACTTACGCGCTCTACGACCCATGTCTTCAGTATATGGATCATCGCGCTTGGGGTATTCATGCGTTACAGCGCGCCGGCCGCCGGCTTTGGAGCCACCTTCCACATGGAACGGCGCGCCGCGGAACGACGCCGGAAGCAGCAACTGCCTCCAAAGTGGAGAAGCCATGTTTTTTCCTTGGGTATCGGCTCGTTAGAGAGACACGGACTTGCCGCGGTCTATCTTGAGTCCCTGAAAGAGATCGCTGTCGCTCTGCTTCACGGTGACTGGGTGGTCTTTGCTATGGACGTGAATGTCGACCTTGCCAGTCGGAGGCTTGACGGATTCGGTGGACTTGACGGCACCGGATGCCCTTGCGGTAGACTTGCGTTCCGGCGCACCCAAATTGTCCGGCAGTCCACGTAGGAACCCAAGTCGCTGTGATATCGCCTTGCTCGGGTTGCCCGGAATCTCGTACTTGCGAACGAGCGTGTCCACCATGCTCTCTGGAGAGTCGCCGCTGTTCAGCTTCTTCCACACGTTCGCATAATACTTTTTAGCTTCCCACAGGTATGCTTTAACCTGATCCGTCACACTCATCTGCTGGGGGAACTTGCCGAACTGGTCCTTGATACGCTGAGACCTAACATCATCCCATTGCGCAATACCGTGGGCATAGTGCTTGCCGTCCCAATGCACATCTCCCGGCTTGTTAAGGGCTTCTCCGCTAAAATTGGCCACAGATGCCATAGCGGCGTCATGACTTAGTCCGCCAGCGATTAGCGCTTCATACGCCTCTCTCTGATTTTTAGCTAAGCTGCCCTTGGCGTGAACGGCTCGAATGCTCTCAGCGCTTATCGTCCCACCGCTACCGCCACCGCCGATTACAGCCCTCTTGCCACCGCCTCCGTAACTTCCGCCACCGCCCCATGATGCATTCTGGAATCCATCACCACCGGCGCCCGAACCAGCGCCGCCGCCCAAATAACTTTGGGTGAAAGCGATCATGCCGAGCTCGACGCCTTTGGCAAAAATAGCCACTGCTTCGCTGTCGCGCGCGGTCGATGCGCCTATAAGTGCAGCCTGCATGCCTGGATGGTAAGCTGCGGGGTGAATCCCAGCCCCAGAGCCATCGAAACTGGACTTCTTCGCACCGGGCTGCTGATCAGAAGAAGAGCCAAACCAATCCAAAAATTTGTCCATCGGGCCGCCTTTTTCGATCAAAAGGCCGCTTTTACTCTTGTAGTATTGCCCATCCTTCGCTGAATCGCTGTCCTTGGCCCTGTCCTCGGGTTTAGGCGGGTTTATCGCTTTCCAGTTGGTGAAGCTTTGAACCCATTCGACGCCGTCCTTGAGGTTTTTGAAGACGGCCTGAATGTCAGTACTCACTCCCTTCCAGTCAACTTGCTTCACATCTTCGCCGACTTCGTGAAAGAATTCCTTCACATCGCCGACGTGAGCGTCAGCCAAGCCTTTAAAGGCGTCGGCTGCGGCAGTGAGGTCCGGAGCGAGCTGGGCCCCAATAGAATTCTTTAGCTTATCGAAAACGCCGCTCAGGTCAGAAATAGTGTCCTGAAATGCCTGAGCATTCTTAACGTCGGTTTCAGAAAACCCGTAGCTATTCTTGGCGGCCTCCGCCAACCGTTTCTTGAATTTTTCCAAGCCATCTGCAACCATCTGCGCCATGTCAGCGTTGCCAAGCAGCATCTGGCTCATGAGCCGCTTCGACTCGCGGGTCTTCTGTTGCGAAATAACCTCGAATGCCCTGTCGACGTACTCGTCGTTGTTTTTGGAGCCGGCCATGTAATTGGCGATGCTGGCTCCGCCGCCATTCACCCCAAGTAGCGCGCCGTAATTACCCTGGTGCCGCCGCATCGCGTCGGCATTCTCCGCCGCAAATGACATCGAGCCCTGTATGACAGAGGGATCAACACCGGAACCAGCCGCAATCTGCTTGAGTTGCTGCAGCTTCTGTATGGTAATTCCGGTCTCGTTGTTAAATTTGCGCATGCTCACGGCTTCATCAGAAAACTGACGAATTGATGAGCCAAGAGCTGCCATAGCTCCCGCAGCGCTCAGCGCTCCTACGCCGAGTGCACCGAACCCAAGTCCACCTGCGGCCGCCTTGCCAACGCCCTCCGCTTCCTTACGAAGGCTCTCCATCTGCTTGCCGACCTGTTTCATTCCGTCTGGGACTTTGACATCCCTCAGGCGGCTCACGAGAGCTTTCAGTGGCTTTGAAAAGCCGTCGATGATGGTCGCTGGAAGGACCAATGCCTCAGTCATCGCGCGTGCTCTCCAGGTATTTCAAGGTGTAGCTGTGCAATTCCGCCAACTCATGGTGCGGGCGAGCCAGAAAATCGAACGGGTTGACGTGAAACGTCATTGCCAGATCGATAGCCATGTTGACGGAATCGTCGGCTACACCGGCATGAAAAAAGGGGTCAAAAACCACCCAAGGCTAATCAGATCCTTGGGCTTGAGTTTTGCTACCGACGATGGCGGCACATCGGCAAGGCGGCTAATCATAGCCGCCATGCGCTTGTCGTCGATAAGGACACGCGGTGGATCGCTGATTGGATCGAACTGAACCGGGTTTCCAACCGCAATGACGTCGGCGCCGGTAGGCTCTCGGAGCGTAAGCTCCTTCACCTGCTCGCCGTGTGCCTCGATCTCATAATCGAAGTTGAACTTGAGTTTTCCGTTTTCCCAGCCAGCCACTTATTACGTTCCTTCCGTGCAGGATACGCCTTCGAAGCGAATTTTCACCTTACCATCGGCGGTTTCCATCGGCAGATCGCCGGCCTGCCACGCGTTTTTCAGCGTATAGGTATGGCCGTTGGCGATCTCGGCGGTGACGGTCGCAGAGGTGATGCCCTTGACGTCAGCAATCTTCCAGTCATCGGTCAGGGTGAAGTCACCCTCGATGTATGGAACAACTGGCATTTCGGAATAGCCGTGCACGTAATCCTGGCCGGCGATACCCGTCCTCGTAACCGAGGACGGCATGATCACCATATTCCCGCGCAACGGGTATTGCTTACCGTCTACTTTGACGTAGGCGGTGCCTGCGGCTCTAAGTGCCATCTGTTGTTATCCTTTAGGTTGCGCTGGAATACTGCAGCCGGAACTGCGCAAGCACTGCGAAAATGCGCAGGCCGTTGATGATATCCGGCGGATAGAGAACGTCGACGCGATCTGGGTTGGTGCTGTTGCGCTCAACCACGAGATTGGAGGCGAATGCGTCCAGGTTCTCGACCAGGCCGTCATACTCCATGTCCGAATATTCCGACACGAGCTCTGCCTTGATGATCTTCGGCGTGATAATCGCCTGACCGGAGGCGAAGACAGTGCCGTCGTTTGCCAGCTTGTGGCGCGGGTACTTTGTCGTGATCGCGCCCTTCAGTCGGCGGAAGATTTCAGCCAGCGTGTAGAGCGTCGTCGCCAGAGCATAGGCGTTGTCCGCCTGACCGTAGCTGTTCTTCTGGTAGCGCATGGCCTCGCGCATGATCGCCGGGTAGCCATTCGAATTGACACGCTGAATCGCAATGCCGACCGATACCAGATTGTTCATCTGGACGACGGTGAAGCGATCTTCAGACGGCGCTGGCAGAACGCCGGTCATTTCCAACGTCTGGAGCGGACGCGCCGGATCGTTCGCCAGGCCGCGGATGGCGGCGGACGTATAAGCGGCTGTCCAGTCCCAGATAGGAGACGGCGACGCTGGCTCGACGGCCAGCACGCTTTCGACGGCAGAATTTCCGGTCGGACCCCACGTCATGAGGTTGCTGTAGGTATCGCGGCGAGCGCTCCAAACGGCGCCATAAAGCTCGCGCATCCAGCCCCATCGGCCAGTGTCGCCAAAGCCATATTCGATATCGAATAGGGCGAGCGTGTTGGAATCGGTATAAGGCAGACCGACAAAGTCGTATTGCGTTTCGCCGAGAGCAATGATGGCATTGTCGAAGGTCGGGACACCGGCGCCGTTGGTGGCCGCGGTATGGACGAGTGTAATGCCGGCCGGAAGCGCCTCGCCGCCGTTCGAACCAAGATATGTGTCGGTGACGACGATATCGTTGCCAGTCGCGCCCTTCCACCGGCAAGTGTATGTCACGACACCAGCTGCAGCAGCAGCAGTCGACGGAAGGGTCGTCATCGCATTGACGGCAGCTGCAATGTTCGTCGCGATCGTGGCAGCGGTGTCACCGCTCTTGACGCCGACGCTGACTAACTGGCCAGCAACATAGAGCGAGATGATACCGGATGCTGTCGCAGTTCCTGATACCGTCGTCGTCTGCGTGGCTGCAACGCCACCGGTCGGGTCATCGACCGCCATGCAATAAAGCAGGGCAGCAGGATAAACCTTGAACAGGCGATAGACCATGCGTTCGAGCATGGAGCCTTCGCCAAACAGCTTTTTGGCGATCTCGGGCGAGCCGATGGCGTAAACCTTGTTCGATACGGCGGAGCCGGTCGCAAGCATCTGGCCGATGAAGATGGCGGGATGGCTGGCCGTGATGCCTGTGCCAGCCTGCGAGGAATCGACTTCCGCATAGAAGAGCGGAACGTTCCAGTTCTGGGGGAATGAATTGAAAGAAACAGACATCAAGAATTATCCGTTTTCGCGCTGGTGCTCGACGCCTTCGTGACTGCCGGTTCGCTCTTGGCGATGGCTCCATCTCTGATCAGGCGGAACGTGAATTGATCTGCGAGCCAATCGGCGCCGCCATCTGGGAGGCTGCCGGAGACAGGATGGCTCAGCTTCGCGCCCGGCTGTGCGGGAACGACAAAAACCGTTTTGCTCATGTGGTGGTGATCTTTTTCGTTAGGACGCTGGTAGTGCCCACGTCCTGTTGAACGTGTCCGCCGTATCGTCATTGTTCGGCTTTGCCGTGACGCTCAGTGTCGAGAAATTGTCAGAAATGACCGGGTCATAGATCCAGCGATAGAAGAACTGGAATTCAAGCTGCAGCTCAAGGAAGTAGGATTCGCCTTCCTTCTCGAAGATGCGGCGCCGGCGGATGCCGTTGATGGATTCGAAACGAAAACTCTCGTCTGCCGCAAACCCGACGAAGGTAGGGTCCGTCATTAGCGTGTTTTCGATGGAATCGATGTCGACGTCTATGATGCCATCCGTAACCGATGGATCATCGAAACCGCGCGAGACAGCAACAATGATGGTGGCGGTGACACCGAATTTCGGAGGGCCTGCATTTGCGTCGCCATCCGGATCGAGGCGTTCGTCGGCAATGAAGATCGACAGCGCCGGCAGGTCATCAATTGAAAGCGTCGGCGTGCCTTGCTTGCGGATCGTCTTGTAACCAGTCAGACCCTCAAGGCGACTATAGATCGCCTCTCTAATGGCCGTGGTGTGATTGGTCATCGGATCTCTTTCAGCTTCAGCTCGGCACCGCCCTGGCCATCCGGAAAGGATGCATCCACCTTGTAGGTCTTGCCGTTCAGCGCGATCTTGTCGCCCTCACGGGGCGGCACTGAGAAATCGCTCAATCGAATGCCGAGAGTGACATTCGTCGAGGCCATTTCCGAACCATCCGCCATCATCACGGTTGCCACGGCGCGATCGTAGATGCCGGTGGCAGTGTATGGCGTAGCGCTCGGCTGGGATTTGAGTGGCGTGACCGTTACAGTCACGCCGAAAGCCGCCATGCATGGCGACAAAACAAGGTTGTCAAAATCCATGGCGGCCTGACTGCTTAGCTGGCGGTGCCCGTGTACAGGACTTCCGGACGCGTGCAGATGAACAGCGGATAGCTGTAGATCTCGAACTTCGTCCAGGCGTTGCGGTCACGATCGGGGATCGTCAGAGCGTACTGCTCCTGGCCGAACGTGTTGATCCACGGTTCGAATTCGGCCGGTCCGTAGGCGACCTGGAACAAGTCACGCACGCCAACCGGGAAGAAGATCGCCGAGTTGTCACCGACCGCGATCGTCGACTTGTCGTCGGTACCGCGGTAGTTGTGGAAGTAGATGCCGCCAAAGTAGAAGGCATCGAATACCGTTGCCTGCGTTGCGCGCAGACCTTCGGCCGCCTGCCAGTTCTGGTAGGTCAGCTCGACGGACGGGTGCTTGACGAGGGCGTCGAAGAAGGAATCGCCGACAAGTGCATGCACGCTCGTGCTGCTGGTGAAGCCGCCCTTCGATGCGCGCGCCATGCCGCGAGCGATCTTCTTGGTGAGATCGTTCACGTTGATCGAGGAATTCGAGAAGTTGAACGCAACGTCAGCGTTCGGGGTGATGCCCCATTCAGCGAACCAGTCGATCAGGACGCTACCGTCCGAATCTAGCCACTTGCCCTGCAAGGCGCCGAGGCGGGCATATTCAGCGGTGATGTCGAAGTCGTCTTTCAGACGAGACAGGCGGCGGGCCGCTTCGGCCTGAACCTGCATCAGCTCGGTTTCAGTGCCGAACTGGCGAATGCCGTTGAGCTGTTCAGCGTAAAGCGTGAACGACTTCGCCCAGCGCCTGGTGCTGAAATTGCGGATATCGCGCTTGTCGTCCTTGAGTTGCGTCGGAGGCGAGCCGATCGGCGACGTCGGGATCAGCTGCATGAAGCCGTCGCGCTTTTCGATGGCGATGCTTCGCGTGTTGGTCGGAACGGGCTCGAAGATATTGAGCTCGTTCAGGAACTGCGGCTTGTAAGGGATTTTTTCAAGCGCAGTGGTCAGCGATACGGTGTGAAACGCATCGCTGTTAAAAATGTCCATGCTTGCCATTAGGTCAAATATTCCTTTAGCGGACGGAAATGCCGAGCGCGGCCAGCTGGGCGTTCTGTGTGGCGATCTCAGTCGGAGTGTCGATCGACACATCGCGCGTGAGCTGATTGCCGTTCACTTCGCAGGTGCGGGTGAAGGCAGTCACATGCTGATCGGCGCTCGTCGCGTCGACGCGATAGCCGGTGATGGCGGCGGCGATCTGCGAGCCGTCCGATGCTGCCGGAACAGAAATCACGTACTTGCCGGTGGCTGTGACCTTGCCGACAACAGTGCCGGGCTGAATGACGCCGGCGCCGGAGGCGATGGTAATGACGTCGCGCGAGATATAACCATGCGCTTCGGTAACCAGGAACTCAAGGTTCCATGGCTGCTGCGTAAAAGTGGTCATGTTTGAAATTCCTTAGCGCTTGGTCATCTTCGGCAGCTTCGCAACGGCTGCATCCCAGCCCTTGGCGACATCTTCCGCTTTGGTGCGAACGACGGCGCCCCTAGCGTTGCTCGTGTGACCTTCGTTTTCGGCGCGCGCCTTGAGAAGACGACGGCGGACATCCGCCAGCGGAGCAGCCTTGGCAAGGAAACCGGCCGTTAGGTCGTTGCGGCCGGCGAGCGCGCACAGATCGGCGACACGACGAGCGTAGGAAAGACCCTTGAACGAAGCGCGCGCCTTGCGGGCGGTCGGCTCTTCGTCGTCTTCCTTGTTCTTGTCGTCGTCCTCGTCGGCATCGGCGCGCTTGTCGTCGTCGTCATCGTCGACGTCGGCCTTCATGTCGTCGTCATCGTCATCGGCGCTGAGATCGTTGTCGTCATCGGCGCGAGCCTTGCGGGCTTTGCGAGCCTTGCGGGCGTCGGACGGCTTGTCGTCGTTTTCGTCGCCATCTTCGGCATAGCCATCATCCTCGGCCTTGGCCAGGATAGCGGCGAGCGCGTCAAGCTTTGCCGACAGGGCGGCGATGGCCGCCTCGGTCTTGTTCTTTCTTGGCGTTACAGCCATAGCAATTCCTTTATGCATGGCAGTTTCAACTGCGGCACGTAAATGTTGTGGAACGAGTTTGAGGTTGATCGACGCCTGCGAGGGATCGATGACCTCGTCGCATAGGCCGAATTCAACGGCTTCCTGGGCGCTCAGAAGACGGTTCTCTTTCATCAGAGCGATCACATCTTCTTCCGATTGCCCGGTTTTGTTCGCGTATGCCTCAACGTATCGATCGGTCAGCCTTTGCAGATCTTCCGAAGCAATCCTGAGTTCATCCGCCGTCCCGCCTGCACCGGCGCTGTACGGCTCATGAATCAACATGAAACCGTTGCTGGCGATCTCGATGCGATCCGCAGCCATCGCAATCAGGGTGGCAGCACTAGCCGCCAATCCCTCAATGCGTGCCGTGATCTTGGCTTGAGACATCGACAGGATCGTGAAAATCGCCTCCGCGGTGAACACGTCACCACCGGGTGAATTGATCCTGACGAGCACCTCGGCCGGGTTGCCGAGAGCTTTGAATTCAGCGTCGAACCATTGGGCAGTGATGCCCTCCCCGGTCTCATCGGCGCCGATGCCGCTGAACAGGCAGATTTCAGCGGGTGACAGCGACATGGCCCTCACCCTCTTGTTTCGGGTCATCTGGTAGCCTGCCCTTCAAGTTGTTCTTGTTTGGATTCGGCTGCATCCGGGTCGCTGTCATCGGCCGGCGGCGTCTTGGACAAGGACTGTCCAAGTGGGCTGTCGGTCAGCAGGATTCCGAGATCGCGAACGCGCTTCTGGTCGGCAGCAATGCGGCGATCGGTTTCCTCTGGGTCGTAACCGAGCTCCTCGATCACATCACTTCTGGCCTTGTATCCATTGTCGACGAGCAGCTTTTCTGCTTGGCCGTCTCTCAATGGGTCGATCCAGTCGAACCGCGGCGGAATCCATTTGACCTTCAGATACTTCCGGCGCTTCTCCAGGAAGTCCGCAATGTCGATCTCACCGCTAATCACGGCGTCCGTCAGCCACCGCGCCCAAACGGGTCGGCACATCTGGAAAACCATGCAGCTATGCTGTAGCTGCGTCAGCCTGTTTCGGAACTCGACGAGAGACTGTCGCGACGACGAGTAGTTCGCCTTGGCGTTGTCGCCGGTCGTCGACATGTATGGAACGCCCATGCCAGTCGAGGCCGCCAGCAGGTTCCTATACTGGAACGGCTCATACGAATTGCCTGCTTCGGCCGGGTCGCTGAACTTGATGTCCTCGCCCGGAAGCAGGCTCTGGATTGTGCCAGGCTCCAAAACCGGGAACGGTCCCGGCTCTCCGTTTGGCATCAAGTCGTCTGGGTCATCGGTATCGAACATGTCGCCGGGTGCCGCGCTAGTGACGAAGCCGGCATACATCGCGGCAAGCTTTTTGCGCTCAAGCTCGGCGTCATCATACTGATCGACGAGGAACAGCTTCACGATCGAGGGCGTGATCCACGGAACGCCGCGCATCTGGCCAGGCCGCAGAGGTCGGTAGATATGCAGCACCTCATCCGCTGGCACCCTGACATAAGTCAGTGGGTGAACGCGGTAATAAGGATCGCCGGGATAGACAGAGTAAAACCAGTAGGCGATGCGGCGGTCGTTGCCATCGAGCTCGATGCCATTGATGATCTGGTTGCCATCATCGGCCATGTGGTTCTTGTTGTAAGCGAGCATCTCGCTTTCGAGCAGCTGCAGCTGCAGCGGCACGCCGGGCGTATTGTTGCTACCGGATCTGAAGCGAATGAAACATTCGCCAGCCTCGAACAGTGCGCGGGCGACGAGCGCCTGCAAGCCATAGAAGTCGGTCTGTCCGGTGAAGTCCGCCTGGTCGGTCCATTCTCGCCACAGCACCTGCAGCGCATCCTTCAGTTCTGCGTCATCGAGCAGCGGTGACGGCTTGATGCCGGCGCCTACGAGATTGGCGACGAAAGATTCCGCGGCAGACGCCACATAAGGATTGTTCCGCAACAGATCGCGCGACCGTGCCCGCAGCTGTTCGCCGTCTGCAGACACCAGCTGTGTCATGCTGGCGCGAGTCGGCTGCCAATTCGACAGCCGGCGGCGCATTTGCGCGCCCTCAAAACCCATGCCGGTATAGTATGCCTTGGCCGCTTTCGTTGATTTGGCGGCGGCCTTGGCTTCCTTTTTCTTCTTGCTCAATGGCCGCCCCTCAAAGTCGCTTGCATGTGATCGGGCGGAACTGTCGCTTGATCTTCGTGCCGTTCAGGTCGGCTTCCATCAGCGCCTTGAGCTCAAGCATTTGCTGCAAGTCTCGATACTGCACTGACTTGCCCTGGTAGCTGACGCTCGTCGCGCCAGCCGCAATCGCGGCGCAGAGCGCCGTGTATTGGGCCTGTGTGTATGTGGACATCGAAAATCCTAGAGATAGCTCGAACGGCTAATGCGACGAACCGGGCGGCGACTTCGCGCTACCTGCGGCGCGGCCACTGGTGCTGGACGCTGAGGCGGCGGTGTTGCAGGTGCCGGCGCAGGTGGGGCGACATTGTCGTTTGCCGGCGCTTGCTGTTCTTCCGCCTGCGGCTGTTCAGCCTTCGGGCGCCGCACGACATCAAGCCGCGTGCGCAAAGACTTCAGAGCGGCAAAGGCATAGACGAACGTATCGAGCGCCTCGTTGCGCTTGCCGGCACCGCAAACCCACACTCGGTACGGCCTGCCATCGCGATAGCGTGTGACGGCCTGCTCCGCGGTCAGCTGGAAGAAGTAATCGCCGTTGACAGCGTCCGCCTGCGGGAAATGGATGTAACCCGGCGCCGACGCGGGAATGCGCAGGCGGCCGTAAATGGCATCCTTCGCGGTATCCACGCCGACAATGAACAGGTTCTCGTTGGTCTTGGTTTTCGAGGCACGGACAGGCCAGACCGGCTTAGCGCCGGGGGCGCCCTTGATCGGCCAGACGCGACGCGCCTTTCTGCTTTTGCAGAAGGCCAAAACCATTGCCGCATGATGGCCGCCGGTATCGATGGCAACCGAATGCGTGCGGATCGACCGGCCGGCGTCTGTGGTCAACGGCGTCAGAAGGTATTCGTCCAGGCGCTGCCATGTATCCTGCTGCGACGGATCACCGTGCAGCACGAGATAATCGGCAACCCATGCCTCTTCGCCAGCGCTCCATGCGATCGTCTGGACTTCAAGGCGATCGCCCTGAACGTCAACACCGGCCGTCACAACGCGGACGTTGTCGGGAACGGAATTCCTGTCGTAAGTCTCGATGCGCGAAAGCAGCGGGCCGGCCGACACGGTCTCGCCGCGCTCCTCCCACGTCTCACCGAGGACTGTATTCGTCCAGACCTTCAGAAGCTCCGGATGATCCTTTGCCTCAAGGAATTCAGTGACGATTTCCTCAAGCTTCACCCATGGTGACAGCAGGCCGGGAATATGGAATCCGGCTGTGCCTTTGAATTCCGCCGTCGCGCGCCACTCACCCTGCCGGATGGCGGCCCAGCGCTGCGCGTCATTCCAAAGCGAACCGCATCCTTCGCAGACATAGTGCGCAGTTTCCGGCTTATGCCCTTCATGCGAGTTCCAATGAACCTGCGACCACTTGAGATACTGCCCTTCCCCGCAATCCGGGCAAGGCACGAAATACCGTCGCTGGTCGCTGTTCTGAAACTCGCGATCGATGACGCTTTCCCCCTTAATTGTAGGGGTAGAGCCAACGAGCGTCTTCCGGTTCCAGAACGTCAACTGGCGCTTCTGCGCCAGCTTAAGCGGGTCACCTTCGTCGCCGGCAGAGACAGGATAGCGGTCCACCTCGTCGGCGAGCACAATGCGGATAGGTCGAGACGCAAGGCTTGCCGGCGAGTTGGCGCCGACGATGGTCACCTGTCCGCCAGGGAACGACTTGTGCAACATCGTATTGCCGCTGTCGCGCGCTTTGCTATCGGACACTTTGGCAGTCAAGGCCGGCGTGTCGCGGACCATGGGCGCGAGTCGGTCTTTCGACCAGGCTTGCGCCATTTCAAGTGTCGGCTGCATGATCAGGACCGTCGAAGGGTCTTGATCGATATAGTAGCCAATGGTGTTGTTCAGAATCTCGGTGTAGCCGACCTGTGAACCTTTGGAGATGACGACTTTTGTCACCTCTGGGTCGGCCATGGCATCCATGATGCCGCGCTGATACTCAGCTCTGGCGGTTACCCACCTTCCGGGTTCGGCCGACGCTTCTGGGCTTAGGCGTCTTTCCTTGTCGGCCCACTCGCTTATCGTCAGATCCGGAGGCGGCGTCAGGATCGTCCAGCAGCTCTTCTGGATCGCCCGGTGGGCTGAATGTCCAGTCTCTGAGGCGCGTTCCTGCGAGTTCTTCAAGAGCGTTGTGGACTTCATTCTTCACCACGTCGCGAACAACGACCGTTGACGTCTCTCCCACGACGAGTGGCGCGACCTTCGATGGAATGGTCAGAATCTTCGCCCTGACGCGCGCAAAGGCCGACGTGACGGCCGAAACCATTTCAGCCAGCGGCGCTAGCTCGCCGCGCGTGACGGCGTTCTGAAGTTCAAGCCTGTCGGCCGCTTCCTTGTCTTTGCGAGCACGCTCCTGCTCGCCGTCGATCTTTCCTGGAGGCACAGCCTGCGCAGCCTCGCGGCCTGCGGCGACTTCGCGGATGTGGCGAATGTATTCGAGCCGCACCACGTCGAGATCGTAAGAGCCGCGCGACGATTTCGTGATGATGCCGCGCGCGACCAAATCGGCCGCAGTGCGCGTGTTTACGTCGATGTGCTCTGCAACTTCTGCAATGGTGGCCATCGTTTCAGCTCCGCCGAAACAGCAATTATTGATCTCGCGCAGTGACGCGAATTTGTGATATTCAGAAATCTCCCCATGGTTGAGGAGATTTGAGAATGGCCTTTTTTATGATCAGTTACGACCTTCGCAAAAAGCAGGAGTTCGATTACGAGCCACTTTGGAAGGAATTCAAAAGTCGGAAAGCAGTAAAATGCTTGGAGTCTGTATATCTATTAAAAGCTTCTAATACGCTGCTCGAAATAAAGAACCATTTCAAAAAGTTTATTCATGAGGATGATCTGCTTGTTCTGGTAGAATTCACTAAAGAGCCAGAGTGGACCAGGGCTCTAAGTGGGACAAAAGCTTGGATTGACTCTCACTGGCCATGATCTGTGTCAGAATTGTCGAGCGCCCGGCCATAGGGTAGCGAATTGATGCGGATGCTCACACCAAGCATGGATGCAATCAGGTCTAGTATGCGAACTCGAATATTCATCAATCACTCCACTGCAATGGTTGGCGCGCCCTGGGAGGCTGAACATGATGGCCCCCCTCCAATAAAATATCTGTACCTAGCGAAAGCACGCGGTGGCGCGATCAGCGAGAAACTATTGAAATCTAAGTACCTTCGGATTTCTTATGCATAGGTGATCGGAAAGCCATGCGCCCATTGCATTGCAATGGCATCTTGTGCTATGCGCTTAGCGCATAGATCGGCGCAGGGAATTCGACATCGCAGATGTGCCAGCACGTCGCAAATGCAGTTCCATGCTCACGCGAAAGTCGCGCCTGAATGGCACGTCGGGCTTGATGGTGACGCTCGGCTTCAGCACGAACATGCGCTTGATGCCGCGCCCCGCACCGCCCCACGAGCCGCCAGCCTTACTGACTTTTCCCTTGAGCTTTCCACGTTTGTAAACGTAGATCGGATACTTCTTGCCATATGGCTTGAAGATCGCACCGTTCTTCTCGAACGCGCCAAGGATCGCAGCAGGTCGTTGAGACTTGGCAAGACCAGTGGCGCCAAGGCGTTGGCCTGCGATCGGCACAGCAACGCGATGGCGCTCCGTGCGCTTTTGCCCACCGTCCGCATGAAGCAGAAGATTGCCTCGGCCTTTGGCGCGAGCATCGGTGATCTTGACGGTGAGGTTTGTGCGGCTGGAATTCTCGACACCAAGGGCGAATCCAATAAAGCCCTTGTTGCGCTGCGTCACATGTTGCGGCCATGTCTGCGAGATGAGCGTGCGCCGCGTCTCGTGCGCTGCCTGGTTCAGCGTCTTACTGATCGCGAACGCCATCTGCTTCGGCGACGCCTCAAGGCGTCGAGCCGCTTTTTCGAAAGCAGACGTGTCGAATTTGACCAGTGCTGTCATGCTCGGGCCGCCACAATCGTTACCAATAGGTAAACGTTAATACTATATTTAGTGTTTGCAGCCACACTGCGAGCGAGATAGAGCAAACATACGTTTGCAAGTTGTGAGCGGCTTTTTCAATTTAAAAGCTAAAGGATAGTTGGCGTCGTCGTCGTACGGCTTCGACTGAAAGAGGTTTGAGTTGGCATTTTTCAAATCGAAATCATTCGGTGGGAACACTTACGATCTTGGCCACCTCGATCCCTTCACCCTAGATGTTGAACATTCAGGCTCGAATTACCGGGTTCATATCCAGTTCGGACACCATTGCTTTACTGAAGAGCGCGAAAGCTGGCATCTACAGGATAGAAAATATGAATATGGAGGAGAAACGCGCTCCTTTTGTGTCGTCCGCCACAAAGCGTCAATTAAGCTCCCAGATATAATTCGCGGCCTCGTGGGCAAAAGCGTCTACGTCGGTAAAGAATACAACTATTTTGTATTGCGAAATCACGATCTGTTGGGTAACGCGCCACCATATGCAGTTTTCTTTTCCGTGGATCGTTCACGAAATAAGAAAAAAGGCGACGTTTTTATGCGCGTACAAAGCGCATATCAAAAACCGAACATGGTTGAAATAGCAGCACCTATCGATTTCTCGTACCTAGTGAGCAGCATCGCTAAAGGGGAGAAACCTGTTCCTGGTAAGCAGGTACTGATAAAACGAAAATAGCTCCCGTAGGAGCTATATCGGGAACATCAATGTGTTCCTTGCAGTATTAGTCGCCTTACGCTCTCCCAGAGAGACCACTCACGTGGCGCAACAGTCCCTATTGCCTTGCGGCTCAACTGCCCAGGTTCTGTATGATTGAGATATGGGGTATGTACGAGTGTTTGTCAACCACCTGTTGACACCAAGCACCCTAAGCCCTACCCCCATAGGTCTGCATCTTGGGTATATAGTAAGCCCTACCCGCAGGTACCATAGGTCACCACGCTAAATTGGTCTAGGTGACAGGGTTCGAACCTGCGCCCCCGTGATCCCAAATCACGTGCGCTACCAGTCTGCGCTACACCCAGATAAAAATTTACAGCGCCTTTGCGAGCGCCACGATTTCGTCCCACGCATGCAGATCGATACCGAGCTTGTCATAGACGGACTTGATCTTGCCGGCTGCGCTGGCGAACTCGTCGACAACAGCCTTGATATCGGCTTCAGCGCCAGCAACGAGCTTTTCAGCGTCTGCCACGACAACGCCGGCGGCATGAGTGGCTGCGGATTCAACGGTGGCAACCACGGGAGCAGTTACTGCTGCGGCCTGTGCAACAACATCGGTCATGTCGGATTTTCCTTTTGTGAACAGGCTTTTCAGCCAAGCGATGAATTTGGACATGGAGAATTCCTGTGTCAGAAACCAAAAGCGGCCGCTCGACACCGCATAACGGTGGAGCAGCCGCAGGATCGCCCGTCGCCGAGGAGGAGCGCCAGGTGATACTATTTACTTAGAATTGCATCACAAAAATTTTCGGTTGTTCAATTTTAACACGCTAAATCCGTCGCCATCAAAGGGGAGACAAATGCGACAGGATTTAGAAAACTTCTTTATGTGGCGAAAAACGTGGACGTTAATTGCCTTGGTTATCCTCATGGCTTCGTCAGTTTTCTCGCTGCCGACAGTATCTGATCTTTCAATTTTATGGTCGATTTCCGCTGCCATCGTTTCGACCATCATTCTCTTCGGCATTGCGCTGTACGACTGGAAGGCGAGCGCGGAGGAAGAGGCAGATTACGCTGAACTTCAAGAACAGGTGCAGCAAATGGAAAGACGTATCAATCGCCTCGAAACTGCATTGCACCGAGCAGCCGAATAGCTACGCCCCGGCATATTTCAATAGTTTCACAACTAAGGTTCATGACTATCCAAAATATCGCCCAGGCGGATCGAGGCAGACCCAGACATCAACGCGAGTATGAACGTCCGCGGACCGATGGCGCCTCAAACAGCAAGGGCCGCCAATTGGCGGCCCTAATTCCTCTCATATAGATACATTAGACTGCGGCACGTTTGGGCACATCCTCTGCAATTTTATTGTTGTCGTTAGCTGCGGCGAGCACCCTCGCCGCTTCTACAAGTGCCGCTTTACCGGCCCGATCGGCATAATCCTCTGAATAGCCAAGTCGCACGCCGATCGATTTCAGAGTGCCCCGAGCGGCAACTTCCTCGATCACCGCAGCTGCTTCCCCCTTTCTAACCTCCGGTGCTTCCCAAGCCTGGGCACCTCCAGACGTATTCCCTTTCAGGTTCGAGATGCCACCAATGAATCCGGCTCCCTTGACTACAGCGTCCTTACACCTGGTTGCTGGAAACGGTAGCTGCTCGAAAGGAACGCTTCCGTCGACGCCGAGACTTTGCAATAGCCGTCGAGCTTCTGCTCGGCCTGGCAGTGGGTCCAGCATCGGCGGGAGAACGGGACGGCTTGAAACATTCCTTGGCAGTGGCATTGCTTCCAATGGTGACCTCGTTGTCGGCTTGATTTTCAGATAGCGCTCGTTGTCTCGCGCTTGAGCTTTATCGGCGCGTGCTGGCGCCACCCGATCGACAGGTTTTAGTCTGTGCCCTTTTTTGGTCTTCCCCCATTCCATAAGTTCGCCGTTGCGAAACTTGAGCGTGCCCAGGGTGATGCGCTCGAAACCTTTCTCGCCTTGGTCGAAGACCGGTATGGCACCGGCGGAGGCGGTCATGAGCTCGCCGATTGTCGGGCGGATCTCTTGGCGGTTTTCCGCGATCTCCGCATCCCAGCTGCTCGCGGATTTCGGCATCGCTGCAGCCACAGCCGGCGCGAGATCCGGATGATTGTCAAATAGCCAACGGAGTGCCGGAAGCGTACCGCGGTAGCGTGGTTGAGGCTGCTTTGCTGGCTTATTATCGTTGGCGGCGACCACCGGCGCGGGATCGGCAGAAAGCGCCTCAGCGAACGATTTGAATTTTACCTTCACCTGGAAACCTTTTTGCTGGGCCGTTTGGGCGATCCGTTGTCATTTGCAGGAAAGAGCGATCCGAAATCCGTCATCGTCGGTCGTCGTGCCGCAGCGTCATTGAGCTTTTCAAATGCCGCTCGCTGATCACGCGGCAACGTGAAATCGTGGTTCATCTCGGGTGCTGATCCCGGGCCGGGAAACGGGCCGCCGATGTTCTGCAGTCGTGTTCGAAGCATTCAATTTCCCCTGCGTGGCGGGAGACTTGCTTTCCATTCCTTACCGACGAGCCGATAGCTTGTGTCATCGACATCACCGGCGATCGTCCGGATGGCCTGTACTTTGGGATCTATCCGTTGAAAGAAGGCTATGCAGCCAGGCATGTCGCAGGCATTGGTTTCAGCCATATTGAGAATGCCCTGCCTTGTCGTGAAGTCGTAGCTTATGCCGAGAACTGAGCACTGTAGTTCCGGGTGATAGACGGGTTTAAGGTACGTCATGTGGTCCTCCGTGGTTAGATCGGTTGGGAACTTGTGAACTTTTGCAAGCTCTTTAGGACAGACAGGAAACCACCCAAAAACCGGGGTGAAATGAAGTCGTCACAAGTTCACAAGTAAGAAAAAAGAAGAGATTTTTATCTCTTATATTATTGTTTATATTGATATTTTTCTGATGCGTTAACTTTTGACAGCGTTCCAACCGGCCAAAAGTTTCACAAGTTCTAGGCGGCCGTCGCCACAAGTTGTGAGCCAACTTGTGAACCTGCCACAAGTTTGAATGATCCGCGCGCGCCTGGCTTCGGTTGCGGCTTCAGGCTCTCGACTTTACCAGTATCGATGAGCCACTGCAGGGCCTTTGAAACCTCGTCGCCTTCGTGGGCACTCACGCCTTCCCGCTGCAGGATGTGGCTCCATGCAAGGGTGTTGCCCGGCGCGGCTTCGAGAGCTCGGATCACAGCTTTCCTGAGGGCCTCGACGGCAGATCCAGACATATGGCGCTCGACACCCTCGGTCACGATTTGGATCGAGCGATAGACGATTGCCCACCCCCACGCGACGTCGTCCTCCGTGACTAATGGGTTTCTGGGATCGCGGCTTACGGCCCGAATGGATGCGAGCCGAACAACGTTCTCGGCCGCTCGGCCATTTATATGGTGCTCTCGTTCGCCCCACGCCGGATCGTGCTGCCAGAGAAAGACCTCTGTCCAAAGTTTGTAGGCTGCCCCATCTTCACCGCCGTCGAACGGGATCATCAGCTTCTTGGCTCCAAATCCCTTGGGGGCTGGAAAATCAGTCTGCGCCTGCTTCAGCGATGCCACTAAGCCCGATGGCATCACCGCCTTCCGATTGAGCGACGGCGGCTTAATCTGTGCCGGCCCCTGCCCTTCGATGAAAATGAAGCGACTGAGAAAACCGTCATTCAGAGAGGCGTCGGACAACCCGGCGTAGAGCGTCGCCGGCGTAGTCATGCCCAGCACGGTCAATGCCGGGCCATCAATAGGACTATCATCCTTCTTCGTCTCATCCGACGCATACTGGCGCCCGTGGAACACGCTGTCGGCCTGATCGTAGATCGCAAGCAAGAACTTGCGGATCGATGCTGACGCTGCATTGGTGCGCTTCGCGTTAATGTCCTGCAGGGTTACGCCGAATTCGTCCATGACCACAACAGTGGATTTGTTCTTGCGCAGCATCCTTTCAATGGCCGCATATGACGTGGGGTCACCGTTCGTCACGGCGCCAGGCCTTCCAGCGCCCGCCGCCAGCGCGACGATGGACTTTGGCGCATGCCCCTTTCCGCTTGCCACGCCCATGACCGTGGTCAAGAAGAGGTTGAGGCCGCTCCGCGTTGGCCCAAGAGCCTTATCGCCAAACATCCCACCGATGAGCGCGAGAGCCGACGTCAACGAGGGTTCTGGCACAGGGATAATTGCCGTCGACGTGATCCACGTCGAGATCTCAGCCAAGAGACCGCCCGCGGAGGCCGGCGCGAACGGATCTGGATGCATCTCGGGAGGCTTCGGCAGAAGCCGCGAGGTATTTGCAGGCGTTTGCGTGTTGTCGTTCGCCGCGACCGGGGCGCGTTTTGCTGTGTTCCGTGCCACAAGTGCCGCGGCGATCTCTGCACCGGCAGCGCGAGCCTCGATGTGAGGCAATCCGAACTTCGCCCACAATCTGGCAAAATCGGCATTTGGGTCCTTCAACGAATATCGCTCGAACCAATCCCCGGTGGCGGAAAGAAACGCAGCGCATGCCTGCTCGGCAGTCAGGCCGTCGAACGCAAGTTGCTCGACAACCTTGGAGGCCCAGGCGGATCTATCACCAACGTCATTGGCCGCAAGCATCTCGGAGGCCGCGGCGGAGATGGAAAGCCCATCGACAGATGGGATTTCGCCAATAGTCACCGGAGAGTGACCAGCTGACGCATTCATCCACGGACCGAGTACCGTGCGCAGTTCGTCGACGCTCGTTAAACTCCCATCCCAAGCCATATTGACGGTGACGGCGACAGGATCTGGCGAGCGGCCGCGCTCCAGTTTCTTTTTGTTCGGCCAGTTTAGCGTGCCGGGAATGCGCCAGACATGGGCGATGTCCGCGGTGCCGTGATCGCTGCCGGTCGCACGCTTCAGGGCCGCCGCCAAGGGCTTCCCGTCTGTTGGGACAACCGCCTTATCGAAAAGAAGAAACGGCTGATAATTGCCCGGCGACGTCTCCAGGACGACGTTCGGTTCAACTGGCATCTCCCCGGTCTTGCCGGTATCTGCGTCGAGGTCAACAACGAGACCAAGTAGCGCGACGATGTCGCTTTCTCTGCCGCGCGAGCCACGCGCCAGACCCTTCCGCATGACCTGCAGACCGCTGAACACATTCGCGTGGGCGGTGGACGCGTGCGCCATGATTGCGTCGACCATGCCGTCAACATCACCGACTGCATGATGGGTTACGGTGCCTGGCACATCGCCGTCTCCGGTAGGATTGGCGAAATAGGTGGATGTGACGAGAAGGCCGTCGATACCAACTGCAAGGCCATGCAGCATTTCAACGTGCTGGCGGATTGCGACTTCGTCAAATGTGGCGGCGGCGGCGACCGCTTTAAGCTTGGGAATCGGAGCCATGGGCGGTAGTTGCCTCATCGTAAGTAGTGGATGCCAATATGGTAATGCGTTCTGCCAGGAGCGGATCGAACGTCGCCGTCCGCCGACTGCCCGATTGCGCGGCGTAGACAATGCGGCGTCCGTCTGGCGTTTGCAGCAAGCGTAGGCCGTAGAGCCGGATCTGAGCTGAGAGTTCGAGATCGAATGTCGCGAGCAACCGCAAAGACCCGCCGCCCGATTTGGCAGCGGGAATGAGGTCACGGACCTTCATCGAGGAAAGGTGAGCCGTGTGGCGCCGAACAAGCCGGCAGCATCGTTCTCGATTTTCTCGATGACCGCCTGCCAGACAAAGTCGGCCGTCCGCGGATCTGCAAAGAACGCGTCGCCGACATGTCGAACCAAACCCGTCTGTGACGGCCTACCCTCCCCAGCATATTGGACGAAACCGAAGCGGCGGCGGTCGCCCCTTTCGCCCTCAGTTCCGGCCACCTTTTCCGGGAACAAAAGTGTCGAGGCTTCGATAACTCTGGCGTCCGCCGCATAGCCGTCGAGGAAGTCGATGGCGACCGCATGGCCGAGGACTCGCGGAAGCAGAGTGTCCGTGGAAATGCGCTCTCTGATGAGACGGGACGAGCGGGGTTCGTGGGTGAATGAACGCATCAGTCCTCCTTCGCCGGCGATGGGCCGGTCGATGAAATTCAGGGTGGGTTGATATGGAAAAGTGGCGAGCTAGGTCGTTGAAAAACTGTACGCGGTGATTTTAGGTAGGAGCCATCGCCCTGACATTATCGTTGGCGAAGTCATACACTGCCGTCCGTCGCATGCCGGATAGCCAACTATCCAGGTCTGCCTTGACATAAAGGACCGACCCGCCGACTTTCAGGTAGACTGGCCCAGTTCCGGTCAATCTAGTCTTGTTGAGCCACGATACCGATTTGCGAATATATTGAGCGGCCTCTGACGTGGTCATTTTCTCGCTTGACAAGTTTTTCCTCCATGTTTACAGAATTTGACATCGCGGATATATTTTCGCTATGCGCTCGCAGGCACGATTGAAAATCTGTTGTAAACTTACAAATTTGTCAATTAGTGGCTAATAATTGCACGCGACGGGATCAATCGGATTAAGTACCATTGCGTTGAGGTCAGTACGACACTGAGTACAACGTGCATCCTCTGCAGCCTAGTTTGCAGGCCGATCAGTCCAGTCGATCATAGGGGCTACCGCAAAGATCTTGCGGCCAGTTTTCAGCGCGTCGCTATACATGGGAAACCTTTCTGATCCGCGCTCTACACCAAATCCCTCAAAAAGGCCAGTTTTCGTGGCAGTCACAATGATGCTAGTTTGCCCGGACGGAGTCGGAGGGCAACAGGCCTTCCCACGAAAGAGCAAGAGTTTCGAAAGCCGATATGAACGCCTCATTGACGACAGTCATTCCGCCGCCTGCCCCTGTCCTTCTGCCGATCGAGGGTGAGACCGAGTTTTTCCCTGTACGTCGTGTCTATTGCGTCGGCCGCAACTATGCCGACCACGCCATAGAGATGGGTCATGACCCTGCCCGCGAGCCGCCTTTCTTCTTCCAGAAGAACCCGGACAATCTGCTTGTCTCGAGCGACTTCCCCTACCCCGCATTGTCGTCGGACGTGCATCACGAAGTGGAGCTTGTCGTGGCGCTGCGCAGCGGTGGCGCGAACATCCCGGTCGAACAGGCGCTGGATTGCGTCTACGGCTATGGCGTCGGCATTGATTTCACCCGCCGCGATCTGCAGGGCGAAGCCAAGAAGCTCGGTCGCCCCTGGGAAACCGGCAAGGCCTTCGATCATTCGGCCCCTATCTCCGCGCTCGTACCCGCCACCCATGTCGGCCATCCCGACAAGGGCGGCATCTGGCTGATGCGCAATGGCGAGGCTGCCCAGAGAGGCGATCTCTCTCAGATGATCTGGAAAGTGCCGGAGATCATCGCCGAGCTCTCCAAGCTCTTCACGCTCGCACCGGGCGATATCATCATGACCGGCACGCCCGCCGGCGTCGGCCCCGTTGCGCGCGGCGACCGGATCAGCTGCGCCGTCGATGGTGTCGCCAATCTTGTGCTGAACGTCGTCTGATCAAGGAGGATCGACCATGCCGCTCTACGCCCTTGCCGGCTCGACGCCGAAAACACCCGAGCCGGGCCGTTACTGGATCGCGCCGGACGCCAGCGTCATCGGCAAGGTCGAGATCGGTGAAGATGTCGGCATCTGGTTCGGCGCGGTGCTGCGCGGCGACAACGAGCCGATCATCGTTGGCAAGAACACGAACATCCAGGAAGGCACAATGGTTCATACCGATCCGGCCTACCCGACCACCATCGGCGAAGGCTGCACCATCGGCCATCACGCCATCATCCATGGCTGCACTATCGGCAACAACTCCTTGATCGGCATGGGAGCCACGATCCTGAATGGCGCGAAGATCGGCAGCAATTGCCTCGTCGGTGCCAACGCGCTCGTCACGGAAGGCAAGGAGTTCCCGGATGCGTCGCTGATCGTCGGCGCACCGGCAAGGGCGATCCGCACGCTGGACGAGGCCGCGATCGAAGGCCTGCGCCGCTCGGCCCGCAACTATGTCGCCAACTGGCAGCGCTTCGCCCGCGATCTTAAAAGATTAGATTAGGAATTTCTTATAAATTCTTGGCAAGTTGGAATAAACCGCGGTTTGTAACTCAAGCCGCGCAATTTGCGCAATGACCGCGAATTTCGATGGTCGACTTTTCCGCCTTGAACTTCTGCGATTTCAGCCAGTCCATCAGCCGATGATCCACCTCGTGATCATGGAACTCGATCACTTGACCGCAGCTCTCACAGATGGCGAAGGCGACGAGGCCGTGGCTATGGCAATCCTCATGCGGATGGGCGCAGGCAACGAAGGAATTGATGCTCTCGAGTCGGTGTACCACGCCATATTCGAGCAGCTTGTCCAGCGCGCGATAGACCTGCAGCGGCGCGCGAAAGCCCTGATCGCGCAATTTGTCGAGAATGGTATAGGCGCTGAGTGGCGCTTCCGCCTTGGTCAGAATATCGAAAACGAGGGACTGGTTCTTGGTGAGCATCGGAGTGGTCATGATGACTGTCCTCTCTGTTGCGCCGCTGGCGTGCCGCTCCTGCGAACGAGGGGCAGCAGACTGATGATAAATAGAACGAGCGCCGCAACCACGATCGACGGGCCGGACGGCGTGTCATAGCGCAGCGACCCGAAAAGCCCGCCGACAACGGCGGTGGCGCCGAGCAGCGAAGCAAAGATCGCCATCGTTTCCGGCGTGGCGGCAAAGCGGCGTGCGGTGGCCGCGGGGATGATCAGAAGCGCGGTGATAAGCAGGATACCGACGATTTTCATGGCGATCGCGATCACCACGGCCATCAGCAGCATGAAGAGAAGCCGCGCGCGCTCCGGCCGCAATCCTTCCGCCTCGGCAAGCTCGGGATTGACGGTCGAAGCCAAAAGCGGCCGCCAGAGCCAGGCAATTGCCGCCAGCACAAAAATGCCGCCGCCCCAGATCACCGCGATATCGGACTGGCTGACGGCCAGTATGTCGCCGAAGAGGAAGGCGATGAGATCGATCCGCACCCAGCTCATGAAGGCGACAATGACAAGGCCGATCGCCAGCGTTGCATGCGAGAGAATGCCGAGCAGCGCATCCGCCGACAGCGCCTGCCGCCGCTGCAGGAAGAGCAGCAGAACCGAGACGAGAGCTGCAACCGTGAAGACGGAGAGTGTTAGATTGAGCTGAAAAAGCAGCGAGAGCGCCACGCCGAGCAGCGCCGAATGCGAGATCGTATCGCCGAAATATGCCATGCGTCGCCAGATGATGAAACAGCCGAGCGGCCCGGTCGTCAGCGCCAGCCCGACGCCGGCAACGACGGCACGCAGGAAGAAATCGTCAAACATGACGTTCTCCCTTACTGTGATCATGATCGTGGCCATGATGGTGACCATGATCGTCATGTTCATGATGGTGGTGGCCGTCGTCGGCATGGCAATGATCTGTTATCGAGCCGTCAGCATGTTGTACGCGGCCATCAGGCAGATGCGTATGGTCGTGGTGATGACTGTAGATCGCCAGGGATTGCGCCGCCCGTGTGCCGAACAGCCTGACATATTCCGGACTCTGGCTGACGGTCTGCGGCGTGCCGCGGCAGCAGACATGGCCATTCAGGCAAACCACCGTGTCCGTCGCCGCCATGACGACATGCAGATCATGCGAGATCAACAGGATACCGCAACCTTGCGAGTTGCGGATCGACTTGATCAAATCATAAAGCGCAATCTCACCGCTGAAATCCACCCCTTGCACTGGCTCGTCCAGGACAAGCAGATCGGGCTTGCGAGCGATGGCGCGCGCCAGCAGCGCCCGCTGGAATTCTCCGCCGGAAAGATGCTGCACCTCGGCTTTGGAGAGATGCGCAATACCGACGGCTTCAAGAGCAGCGACCAGCTCGCTCTCCGGCAAAGGCCCGGTCAGCGTCATCAACCGCTGCACGCTGAGTGGCAAGGTCCAGTCGATGGCGAGCTTCTGGGGGACATAGCCAACCTTCAGATTGGCGACGCGTTCGACACGTCCTTCGTCCGGCTTCAACACGCCGACCGCCGTCTTGGCGCTCGTCGATTTGCCGGAGCCGTTCGGACCGATCAGGGTGACGATCTCACCACGATTGACAGAAAAATCGACGCCACGCACCAGCCAGCGACCGCCGCGGCGGACGCCGACATCATGAAGCGACACCAGCGGCTGGCTTTTGCTGTCGAGGGAAGAAAGCATGAAATTTCCAATTGCACTATTGCGCCATGCTATCGCACACGTTATAGCATAACGCAATTGATGTAATAACATTACAGACCCATTCAAGGGCATTTCTGGCATGAACGCAGCAAAAACTCTTCTTCCCATCGCGGCCTCCCTCCTCCTTTCGGGTCTACTTGCCAGCACGGCTGCCACAGCAGCCGATGCTCCGAAAGTCGTCGTTTCCATCAAGCCGATCCACTCGCTGGTCGCAGCCGTCATGCAAGGGGTCGGCACGCCGGACCTCATCGTCGACGGTGCCGCTTCGCCGCATACCTATGCGCTCAAGCCGTCGAATGCCCGGAGCCTTGAGCAAGCACAACTGGTCTTTTGGGTTGGCCCGGGCATGGAAACTTTCCTGCAAAAGCCACTCGCGGCACTCGGTTCCAATGCCACCGTCGTCGAGCTTGACGATGCACCCGGCATCACCAAGCTGAAATTCCGCGAGGGCGGCGCCTTCGAACCGCATGATGATGGCGATGAACACGAAGCCAGTGATGATCATGCGCACGATCATGATCATGGTGGGTTCGACACGCATCTCTGGCTCGATCCACACAATGCCAAGGCGATGGTCGCCGAAATCACGATATCGCTAGTCGCGGCCGATCCCGCCAACGCCCTCACCTATGAGGCAAATCAGAAGACCTTGGACGACAAGCTCGATGCGCTTGATGCGGAAATTGCTTCCACGCTCGCTCCGGTAAAAGACAAGCCCTTCATCGTCTTCCATGATGCCTATCAGTACTTCGAGCATCGTTATGGCGTGCGCGTCTCCGGCTCGATCACGGTCAGCCCGGAAACCATCCCGGGCGCGCAGCGCGTCGCCGAGATCCACAGCAAGGTCGCCGATCTCGGCGCGACCTGCGTCTTCGCAGAACCGCAATTCGAACCGAAGCTGGTCAACGTGGTGCTGGAAGGCACGGCGGCAAAATCTGGTGTCCTGGACCCGGAAGCCGCAACGCTGCCGCAGGGGCCGGATCTTTATTTCGACCTGATGCGCCGCATCGCAAGCTCCCTAAAAACCTGCCTTTCAGCCCAAGGCTGAACGTCACCGAAGGAAGCGAGCACATGGCTCGCTTTTTTCACCACAATAAATGTAATGATATTACATTACGAAAAGAGGTTGTCATGAACAAGAAGCTCCCGGTTACCGTCCTCTCCGGTTTTCTCGGCGCCGGCAAGACGACGCTGCTCAATCATATCCTTAACAACCGCGAGGGCTTGCGCGTCGCTGTCATCGTCAACGACATGAGCGAGGTGAATATCGATGCGGCGCTGGTGCGCGATGGCGGCGCCAATCTCTCCCGCACGGAGGAACAGCTCGTCGAGATGACCAATGGCTGCATCTGTTGCACACTACGCGACGACCTGCTGAAGGAAGTCCGCCAGCTCGCGGAGCAGGATCGCTTCGATTACCTCCTAATCGAATCCACAGGCATCGCCGAACCCCTGCCCGTCGCCACCACTTTCGAATTCCGTGACGAAGACGGACGCAGTCTTTCCGATGTAGCCCGGCTCGACACCATGGTCACTGTCGTCGACGCTGCCAACCTTCTGGCCGACTATGGATCGACAGACTTCCTCGCTGACCGAGGCGAAACCGCCGGTGACGGCGACAACCGCACCATCGTCGATCTGCTTGTCGAACAGATTGAGTTCGCCGACGTCGTCATTCTCAACAAGATCGACTCGGCGACGGCAGAGCAACGCGACGCTGCCCGCAAGATCATCGTCGGCCTGAACCCCGATGCACGCCTGATCGAAGCCGATTTCGGTGTGGTGGAGCCATCGGAGGTACTCGGCACGGGACGCTTCGACATCGATCGAGCCGAGACCCATCCTCTCTGGTATAAGGAGCTGCATGGCTTCAAGGACCATGTTCCGGAAACCGAGGAATATGGAATCCGCTCCTTCGTCTATCGCGCGAAGAAACCGTTCGATCCCCTTAAATTCCAGGGCTTTCTTAATCGATCATGGCCGGGCGTCGTTCGCGCCAAAGGCTTTTTCTGGCTTGCAACCAGACCCTATTATATTGGCGAGATGAGCCAGGCCGGCGCGCTCGTCCGCACGAGCAAGATGGGCCTCTGGTGGGCAGCCGTGCCGCAAGATCAATGGCCGCACGATCTTAGCTTCAAGCGTGCGCTGGCACCCTATCTCGATCCAATATGGGGGGACCGCCGCCAGGAACTGGTGTTCATCGGCGCCGATCCGATGAATGAAAAGCAGATCACAGCTGAACTGAACGCCTGCCTGATCGAGGCGGACAGCTTCACGCCCGAACGCTGGCGAAACCTGCCCGATCCCTTTGCCAGCTGGAACAAGCCTGCAGCATGAAGAAGACGAAACCGATCAAATTTCAATGCCATTGTTTCGAATGCAGCACCGATGACGAGCAGACAAACGATAGATTGCGCTCCGGTACGAACGAAACGGATCAGGCCAGCATAAAATCAGGCGAAGAAGATCGTCGCCTGATGCCGGATATGATTGGAAAATTGCTGTTTGGGGCCTGAACGGCAGGTTTAGGCCACCAACATACCCGCGGGAACGGCGATGATCTCGTGCATGACCATCAATGCGCCGATTACTTCTTCCTTGGCACGCAACGGAGTTATGGTGCAGCGAAACACCTTGCCCGGTTCGACTTGCCGAAAGGAGGGATAAAGACACTCCACCTTTTCGCCGGCAAAGCAGGCATCGAGCTTCGCCTTCAGACTGATTTCGAAATCTTCCGAACCGACGAATTCCGAGATGTGGCGCCCTACAAGCCCCATCGGGTTCGATTTCAGAAACTCCGAATTGGCTGCGTTGCTGTAGAGATAGCGATAATCTCTTGTGACGACCGCGACGCGATTGGGCAAATTGTCCAGAATGACATCATTCAGAACGCTGCCTTCCTCGAAACCGAGCGTATCGTCCCGATCGATTTTCTCGCTCGAAAAGACCCGAAAAACTTCGCCTGCCGCCTCACTCGCGCCGCCGAAATACCGATCGATCAGCGCCGAAAGCGACGCAGAGTTGCGCAGAACCCGGGAACGATCATCCGCTTCTTCGCGGATGAGATTGTTCATGAACTGGAGCTGCATGTAGATTTCAAGCAGACTCGCGGCCTTGTAGGCCAAGATAGCTGCGATAAGCGGCTCCAATTCACGATCGAGCGATGCCACAAGCTCGTCGTCGCCAAGTTTTATCGCACGCTGAATCTGACTACATTTCATGGAGAACGCATGAAAGAGTGCCAGCAAAATTGCCCTCCTGTCCCTGACCATGACAGGACGCAGGGGCCTCGTTTCCCGGCGCTGGCATGCCCAAGGATATTCAGCTTGGTGTCCGCATTCTCACCAAACTTTCTATATGTGAATTAACATGACTTACTTAGACTTTCAATCGGGATGAGCCGAAGTTCTCGGGAAAGGAGAACTTTATGAAAAACAAGGCTTATAAGCACAATGACTGGATGAAGACTGGATGCGGGAATGCGGGCAGAACTGCAGCTAGCGCATGTCAAAACCGGCTTAGAAAACGCTTTTCTTGATGTTCCAGCGATCATGATACCAGAGCCATTGCTCGGGATTTTCCCTCACCCAGCTCTCGACCTTGTCGTTCAGCATCTGCGCCGTCGCGGTCAGATCAAGAGCGCCGGCCTCATTGCGCGGCATCTCCAGCTTCGGCTCAATCTCCAGCCGGTAGCGATTGTCAGGCAGGCGAATGCAACGGGCCGGATAGACTTCGCAATTGAACTGGCGCACGAGCTTTGGCAGCAGCGGGTTCGTCTTCACATCGCGGCCGAAGAACAAAGTCTTCAAACCCTTACGGAATTTCTGATCGACCAGCACACCGACACCGCGTCCTGCCTCCAGCTCTCTGGCGAGAGCGAACGAGGACCCTGCATGGGACGGCACGAGGTTGCCCATGCGCTTGGCGCGAAAGTCGAAAACCTTCTGGGCGACATAGGGATTGTTCGGCGGGCGAAAGAGAACGGTGACCGTCAGACCGAATGCAGCGCCGGCGACTGGCAACAGCTCGAAATTCCCGGTATGTCCCGTAAAAACGATGAACGGGCGCGGATTGTCCCTGAGATCGAGAAAGATCGGAATACCGGAAACTTCGATGCGGCCAGGCTTGTCGCTAAAGGGATCGAAGTCGAAAAGCCGGTCGAGAAAGACATATTCCGCTGCCAGTCGCCCCATATTGCCCCAGCTGGCACGCGCAATTTCCTCGATCTCTGCCTCGCTCTTTTCGGGAAAGGCATTGCGCAGATTGGTCAGCATCAATTGATGCCGGCGCATGCGCGGACCGATCTTGCGGGTCAGCCAATCGGCAAAGTTGATGCCTGCATCCGCCGGAAACAGCTTCAGAAAATTGAGGAAGCCGAAAATGACCTGCGCCACCAGCCATTGCTGGAAATTTCTGAGCGCGAGGACGATCCGGGTGATGAAAAGCTTCACGCAGCTCAGTCCATCTTCAGGATGATCTTGCCGAAGATCTGGCGCGATTCCATCCGCTCCAATGCCCGGTCGATATCATTGAAACCGACTTCGGTATCGATCACGGGGTGAGCCAGTCCCCGCGCCATCTTCTGCATGGCATTGGCCATGTTCTCCATACGGCAGCCGAAGGAGCCGAGCAACTTCAGCTGCTGCTGGAACAGCATCATCAGGTTCATTTCTGTCGAAACGCCCGAGGTCGAGCCGCAAGTGACGAGGCGGCCGCCGCGCTTCATGCAGAGCATAGAGCCAGCCCAGGTATCCTTGCCGACATGCTCGAAAACCACGTCGACGCCTTTCTTTTTAGTCAGCTTACGCACAACGCCCTCGAAGCGGTCGGTGCGATAATTGATGACGTGATCGGCGCCGAGTGCTTTGGCCTTCTCGATCTTGTCGTCGGAACCGACTGTCGTGATGACTGTGCAGCCGATCTTCTTAGCAAGCTGGATGGCAGCCGTACCGATACCCGAGCCACCGGCATGAACGAGGATCGTTTCGCCCGGTTCCAGCTTGGCATTGTCAAACAGCATGTGCTCGACGGTACCGAAAGTCACCGGAGCAAGGGCGGCACCCACCGCATCGACGCCGGGAGGCGCCGGAACGAGCAGACGAGCCGGAAGATTGACCTTCTCCTGCGCGAAACCATCCAGATGGAATCCATGCACACCGCCAACATGTTCACAGAGATTATCGCGTCCTTCGCGGCAATGGCGGCAAAGACCGCAGGTGCGCGCGCCGTAGATCGATACGAGCTGACCCGGCAGGACATTGGCAACGCCCGGGCCGATCGCTTCGACCACGCCGGCAGCCTCCGCACCGATGACAAGCGGCATCTTGCGCTTGGCGAAGGCCATGCCGCGCCAGCCCCAGACGTCGATATGATTGAGGGCGACGGCCTTGACGCGCAAGGTCACTTCACCTGCACCCGGCGCCTCTGGCTCCGGCAGATCGGTGATCTCAAGTTTGCGGTCGTCGATCAGTTGCAAAGCACGCATGGCAAAGTCCCTCGCCCCTCGGGCGCAGTTATATCCTGTTTTTCAGATGTCCGCTTAAGCCGGTTCAAGCGCCATGACAAGGCTGGCATTCTGACCGCCGAACCCGAAAGAGTTCGAAAGGACGGCATTCACCTGCTTTTCACGCTTCTTGTTCGGCACCACGTCGAGGACGATCGACGGATCCGGATTGTTGTAATTGATGGTTGGCGGCAATGTGCCGGTCAGCATCGTCTGTAGCGAGAACACCGCCTCAACTGCACCCGCCGCCGTCAGCGTATGACCGATCATCGACTTGTTCGACGAGACTGGAATGGTCGGAAGCCGCTCGCCGAAAACGGCGGACATCGCGCCATATTCCATCTTGTCGTTTTCCGGCGTCGAAGTGCCGTGAGCATTAATGTAGCCGATATCGGCCTCTGCCATGCCGGCATCGGCAAGTGCCGCCCGGATTGTCGCAATCGCCGGGCCTCCGTCCGGCGAAGAGCGCGTGCGGTGGAAGGAATCGGCCTTGTCCCCCGCACCCTTCATGATGCCGAGAATCTTGGCGCCACGCGCAACTGCCGCCTCCAACGATTCCAGCACCAGCGTCGCCGCCCCTTCGGCGATGACGAAGCCGTCACGATCCCTGCTGAACGGCTTGGAAGCCTTGGTCGGCGGATCGTTCTGCGTCGACAACGCCGACAACAACGAGAAGCGGATCAGCGCCTCGGCGCTGAGCGAACCGTCGGTAGCAACAGTCAGTGCTCGCGTGGTGCGTCCCTGACGGATAGCTTCGATGCCCAGCTGAATGGCCGTCACGCCCGATGCACAGGCCGTCGACAGCGTCACCGGCAGGCCCCGCGTGCCGAAACGATCGGCAAGGCGCTCGGAAATGGCGCCAAAGAGAGCGGCTTCATGGAAGAGCGGGTCCGGGCGCTGGCGCATGGTGGCAAGGAAGCGTTCATAGGCATCGCCCTCGTGATCTGCCGGAGGAGAGCGGTCGGCCAACTCGAAACGGGCACTCCATTCGGGTTCGATCGGCGGTGCAGCCAGGAAAAGCGGCGCGTCGAAATCGCCGAAAATCCCCGCCTGAGCCAGAGCTTCAATGGTCGTTTCACGGGCGAAGGCGTAGGAGCGCTCGACGGCGTTCGGAGCGGGAATATCGATGAAATCCACCGTGCCGGCGATCCGCGTCGACAGCCCGTCTGTCGGGAAGCGCGTAATGCCGTGAATGCCCGACGTGCCCGAAGACAGCGCATTCCAGTTATCCTGCAGGCCCTGCCCCAGCGACGTGATGATCCCCATGCCGGTGACGGCGACGATCGGGCGTCCGAGATGATCCTTATAAGCGGTCATATCCTGTTCCTCACGCTTCGGCTGACAGTACGGCGATACCTTCGCCGCGCGCATGGCCAACGGTTGTTACCACGGCATTGCGTGCGCCCGTCGCCATCGGCTTTTCATGCGCGGCATCGAAGGGCGGCACCTTGGCTTTGTTGGCGACGGCGAGTGCGGCGAAGGCGAGCCCCAGCGGAAATTGGCTTTCCAGCCCATGCCCGGAAACCCCGGAATAGGCACGGATGGCCGCCTCCGGAAGCTGCGCTTCGATCACGGCCTTTTCGCGCTGAGCGAGATCGGGGATAGCCGTCGTGCCGGAGAAGACGACCGTCGCGTCGCCGGACGCCTGCTTGGCGGGCGCGAGCATGCGCTCCAGCCGTGCTTCGAACTTGCCGTCGTCGCGCCGACCGCGATCGCCCTCGACCGCATCGATCGTCGCATAGATATGGGCCCCGCGAGCTTCGGCATGCGCACGTGATTCAAGAACAAGGAAGGCGCTCAGCGAGCCCATGATCATGCCGCCGCCATCTTCCGGCTTGCGCGACCAGATAGGATGCCAGTCACCGATAACATGCGCATTGATCGACTCGATCAGCAGGATCATGTCTAGCCGCTCGGCGGAAAATGCGCCGCCCACGAGAGCATGGCTCGATTCGCCCGACTTGATGCGATGAAAAGCGGTCTCGACGGCCGAAATACCGGAGGCCTCTTCGCCCATGAAAGTGCGCGACGAACCCGTCACCTTGTGCACGATCGAGATATTGCCGGCAAGCAGGTTCGAAAGCTGGGCTAGGAACAGCGTCGGCCGCAATTCGGTCGTCAGCTTCTCGTTCAGGAGCAGTTCGCGATCATTGCGCTTCAGGCCTTCGTTGACGATCAGCGTGTCGACATTGGTGTCGCGCTCGCCACCCCCGGCCGCGACGATCATGTCCATGGTGCCGCAGGCTTCTAGATCATCCTTGAAGCCGGCATCGTCAAGAGCGAGACCGGCGGTGAAGACGCCGATGCGCTGCCAATTTTCCATCTGCCGCTGATCGCCGCGCTTCGGGATCTGCTGCGACCAGTCGATTTCGGGCAGCGGATGCACGGGATAGGGCTTGAACTTTTCGGTTTCGACGATAGTCGCCGGCGCCTTGTCCGCTTTCAGCAGGGCGACATGCGCGTCCTTGCCAACGCCGTGGCAGGTAACGATGCCGATACCCGTGATGACCACATCATTCTGAGCCTTGCTCATTCATCAATCCTCTTCGAATGCGGCGCCGAACAAGCCGGCAGCATCAACCGTTGGCGGCGATGGCGTCGAGAAGTCCGACCTCGCCTGCCCGCTTGCGCACGATATCGCCGAGCGGCACCTCATTAAACGGCATGGTGCGCAGCTTCAACTGCGCATCGCAAACCTTCTTTCCGGCAATGGTAATACGCGCCTTGGTCACGGCGAAGCCTGAACCCTCGTGTTCCAGATCCGCTTCGATATCGAGTTCCGCTTCCGGCTCCACAAACGTCCGCATCTTGGCGCCATCCACCGACATTAGGAACGGCATATAGGCAAATTTTGTCACCGCAAGCACGAGCATGCCCGAAGCCTGCGCCATCGTTTCGATAAGGAGAACGCCGGGGACCAATGGCATGCCCGGGAAATGACCTTCGAAAACAGGGCTTTTCGCCGGAACGACGGAATGAGCCTTCAACTGGCCCTTCGACAGATCGACGGACTCGACCCTGTCGATCATCTGGAAATATTCCAGCAGCATCAACGCCTCCGATCCAACCCGGCAATGCAGGATGCGCCGGGCGGGATACGCTATTTAAGAATGAAACCGCCCGGCCGCCATATTCAAAGGCGGCTGGGCGTCAAAAAATCCAAGGATGTCGCTCAGCCCTTGGCGGCGCGCAGCTCATCGATCTTGGCACAGAGGTTCTTCAGCACGAAGTACTCTTCGGTCGAGACCTTGCCTTCATTGACTTCCTGCGTCCACTTTTCCAGTGGGATCTTGATGCCGAATTCCTTATCGATCGCGAAAACGATATCCAGGAAGTCCAGGCTGTCGATGCCGAGGTCGTCGATCGTGTGGCTATCCGGGGTGATGGTGTCACGGTCGATTTCGCTGGTTTCAGCGATGATGTCGGCAACTTTGTCAAATGTAGCAGTCACTGCCCATACCTCTTGAAATGATAATTCATCCCCCTCATAGGGAAATCCATTCCAAAAGCCAATGGTTTCCACCAGAAACCCCGGCAATTTGGCAAGCCACTGTTGCGCAAACAGCAAAATAGCAGTTGCGTCACAATGACGAAATTATGTGCGACATGGACGCGAGGTGCGGCAGCATTGCGGCCGCCAGAGATCATTCGCTGATCACGATACGCGTATTGTGAAGCCCGGCGTCTGCCGCCATCGCAATGAAGGTGGCAGCATTACGAGTATCTAGCCGCACGCAGCCATGCGATGCAGGCCGGCCGAGCCGCCGCACCTCATAGGTGCCGTGAATGGCATAGCCGCCGTTGAAAAATACTGCATAGGGCATCGGCGCATCGTCATATTTCTTCGAGCGATGATCCTTCGACAGCCATTTGGCGGTATAGGAGCCGATGGGCGTCACATACCCTCTGCGGGCCGTCGACACTCGCCAACGATACTTCAGAGCTCCATCCTCTGAAACGGTCATTGTTTGCGATCGAAGATCGACCACCGCAACGACAGTTCCGGCATGAGCCGAAACAGTGCTGAATTGCATGCATAGACATGCCGTTACTGCCAACGCGATACGCTTCATCTTGCCCCTCCGACCGTTTGCTTCCTCTCGAAGCAATTCAGACGATGGGAGAGTCTACCGCTATGCCAATTATACCAAATTAATACATATAGTGAGCGATTGCTTAATTTAGAGACGCTCACAAGAGCAGCAGGAAACCTAGGAGAGCGAGAAGCGTCAGCATCGTGCAGGCGGAATAGAATATGGAAATGCCGGCTTCGATATCGTTGACCGTAGCGGTATCGCGGCCCGCTCCGTTGATCATCGGCTCACGCACGAGCTCGCCGCCATAGATTCGCGGGCCGGCGAGCTGAATATCGAGAGCACCGGCCATGGCCGCCTCCGGTCTGCCCGAGTTGGGCGAGCGATGCAGCCCGCCATCACGCACGGCAATGCGGATCGCATTTCCAAGCGCGGAGATTCCGCGCTTCACCAGAGCGCCGGCAGCAATCAACAGAATAGAAAGGCGCGCGGCAGGCCAATTGGCGATATCGTCGAGAAGCGCGGCAGCGCGTCCGAAATCGACATAGGTCTCGGACTTATGGCCGATCATCGAATCAGCGGTGTTGAGCATCTTGTAAAAAAACAGGCCCGGAAGCCCGAAGAACCCGTACCACAGGGCCGGAGCGACGACGCCGTCGGAAAAATTCTCGGCAAGGCTTTCGATGGCCGCACGGCAGATACCCGGCTCGTCCAGCGTCTCGGGGTCACGACCGACGATGCGCGACACGGCAATACGGCCGCCTTCCAAGCCATCGGAACGCAAAGCCCGCGATACCTCGCCGACATGATCGGCAAGGCTCTTTTGCGCCATAAAAACCGCCACCAACCCCGCCTCTACCAATATGCCGAGCCAGCCGAAAAAGGCGAGAAATCCATGAATCGCCCAGCCCGCGATGGCAGCGCCCATCAGCAATGCGACGATCGACATCAGCCCATTACGACGACGAAGGACGCTAGACAGATGCTTTGCATTGAACCGGTGATCGAAAGCCGAAATCGCCTTGCCAAACAGTACGACCGGATGTGGAAAGCGCTGCCAAAGCCAGTCGGGATCACCGACGAAGCGGTCGAGCAGCAAGGCAAGAACCAGAATGAGCAAATGTTCGTCGGCGGTCATGTCTAATAATCCTCTAATACCCCGGCGAGTCTTTGATCTGCCTCCTCATCAGGAGCGAGTCCGAAGCGCAGCCAATTGCGGGCGTAATCGAACTTGCGGACGAGAATATGGTGGCGGCAGAGATGCGTATATATGCCCTCGGCGCGGTCGTCTGCAACCAGTGCAAAAAGGGCACTACCTCCCGCTACATGCAGCTTCGAACGCCGCAGAACCGTCACCAGCGCCGAATGCCGCTGAAGAATGCGGCTTCGGATGACGCTTGTATCGCTTTCCATGAGCGACGCCGCGATCGAAAGGGCCGGCCCGGAAACCGCCCAAGGCCCGAGCCAATCCTCGAATCTTATCAGGATCGAAGCTTCGGCAATCACGAAGCCAAGACGCAGACCGGCGAGGCCGAAAAACTTTCCGAAGGAGCGGAAGATAACGAGGTTTGGCATCGAGGCGGCAAAGGGCGCCATGCTTGCTGCCGGTTCGATATCGCCGAAGGCCTCGTCGACCAGAAGAAGACCGCCGCGCTCGCGCTGCCTGTCATGCAGCTCCCGCAATTGCTCGGCGGGCAGCACCCGCCCGTCAGGATTGTTAGGATTGACGGCAACGACCAGCCTGTCATCGGCGGTGAGCTCGGCCATCGTCGAAACCTGGTGGACATGCAAGCCGGCCAACGTGAAGGCACGCGCATATTCACCATAGGTCGGCGCGAGGATCGCGACGCTACCACCGGGCACCAGCCTCGGAAGCAACTGAATGGCGGACTGCGTGCCGGGAACTGGCAAAGGCAGAATATCGCCGCTGCGGTAATAGTTCCTCGCCGCTTCCCGCGCCCGCTCCTGCAAATGTTGGTCAGGCAACCTGTGCCATGCCGCAACGGGGATTTCCGGCAATGTAACCGGATTGGGATTGATGCCGGTCGACAGATCCAGCCAATCCTCCGGTCGCCCGCCATATTGGCGTGCCGCAGCCGTAACGCCGCCGCCATGGACGATCCTGTTGGTCATCCGGCGCCACCGGCAAGGTCGATTAGATGCATGTAAGAGCCGGCAACATTGCCGCGCTGCAGGCCGGCCGTACCCAGATCATCATTGAGCGCATCCCTGACAGCAAACAGGCGGTCCGCCTCGCCTTCCGATACAATGGTCGAATAATGAAACTCATGCGCCGTCATCGGCTTGTCGAAGAAGGAGCCGGCTAGCGGCGCCACGTGTCGATAGCCGAGATGACGCTGTCGTTTCTCATAGCTGGTAACGACGGGTAATAGGCCCAGCATTTCGTGGCGCGCACCCGCCGCATCCACAAGCCCCTCGCCGAGCACCATGTATCCGCCGCATTCGCCATAAATGCGCGCGCCACGCGAGGCCGCCGCCCTCACGCCATCCCGGAAATGCTGAGCGGCGGCGAGCTTCCCAGCGTGCAATTCCGGATAGCCGCCCGGCAGATAGATCGCATCCGCATTGGCCGAAGGAGCATCATCCGCAAGCGGAGAAAAGAAGGATATTTCCGCACCACGCCGCTTCCAGCCGAGCAGCATATGTTCGTAGCAGAAGGCGAAGGCGATATCCCGTGCCACGGCAATGCGCTGGCCGAACGGCATAAGTCGCGCGATATTGGCCGCTGAAGTGCGAACGAGATGCTGTTGCGCGGCTCGCAAGAGCAGCTCGAAATCGCAGGCTTTCGAGACGACCTCGGCAGCCGCCTCGATAAACTGCTCGAGCGCCCCATGCTCGCCCGCCTGCACCAGGCCGAGATGCCGCTCCGGCAATGCCAAGCTTGCATCGCCGCGGATAACGGCGACGACGGGCATACGCACCGCATTCAGCGCTTGGCGCAACATCGTCTCATGCCTGTCGCTGGCAACGCGATTGAGCACGACACCGGCAATACGGATATCGGCGCGAAAATTGGCAAAGCCACTGACGACGGCCGCAAGAGACTGCGACATACGCGAGCAGTCGACGACGAGCACGACGGAAAGGCCAAGCAAGGCGGCGAGATCGGCCGGCGTGCCTTTGCCATCGGCAGCGCCATCGAAGAGCCCCATCATCCCTTCGATCACAAGCATGCGCCCGCCGGCCCGATGAAGCGCGGCATTCGCTGAAATAAGTTCAGCGCGCATCGCCCAGGGATCGAAATTGAGGCAGGGCGATCCCACCGCCGCGGCATGAAAGGCGGGATCGATATAATCAGGTCCGGCTTTGCCGGGTGCGACCGCAACACCCCTGTTTCTCAATGCCCGCAGCAAACCAAGCGTGAAGGTGGTTTTGCCGGAACCTGACGAGGGTGCAGCGATCAGAAGTCCACTCATGCCGGCACCTTGCGTCCGCGTTCGCCGGGCCTTTCGCTCGGCAGTACTAGCGTGCGGCCGGAAAGCGCGCCCAGCCAGTCAAGCGATGGCCGCAGTTTCACCACTTCGCCGATCACGACGATAGCCGGCGGCTCGAGACCGGAAGCTTCGACGTCCGCGGGCGCGGATCCAAGCGTCGTCTCCAGGACTTGTTGAGAGGATGTCGCGGCATTGCACACGAAGGCAACTGGTTCGTCCGCCGAACGTCCGGCAGCAATGAGATTGGCGCTGATCTGAGCAATGTGCTTCATCGCCATATACATGACGATGACGGGCGACCCCTTGCCGATCGCTTCCCAGTCGACCGCGTCTGGCACAACGCCGGACGAATCATGGCCAGTCAGGAAAGTGACGGCGTGGTTGACGTCGCGATGAGTAACCGGAATGCCGGCATAGGCAAGGCCACCGATCCCAGCCGTGATGCCAGGCACAATGCGAAAGGGAATGCCATGCTGAACGAGCATCAGCGCCTCCTCGCCGCCGCGCCCGAAGACGAACGGGTCACCGCCTTTCAAACGCAGAACGCGCTTGCCGGCCCGCGCCAATTCCACCAGCCGCAGGGAAATATCCCGCTGCTTGGCCGATGGCTTGCCGCCGCGTTTGCCGGCATATTCCACCACGGCGCCCGAGCGGGCGAGTTTGAGGCAATCTTCATTGACAAGCGCATCGTGCACAATGACATCCGCTTCGGCCAGGCCCTTAGCGGCCAGCAGGGTCAAAAGCCCCGGATCGCCCGGCCCAGCACCGACGAGCCAAACGGACCCCGGCTCCAGGGCCGGCAGGGTGGAAAAAGCGGTATCGTTCATCCCATGTGTCCTATGCCCGGACGGGCGAAATTGCAATGTTGAGAACGGGATAAGCGATCTCGATTCGACATCACTCCCGCTGCAAACATTACGTCACATATCCAGCCAGCATGAGCGGCAGCACGATATAGGCTTTTCCAAAGGCGACAGGAGAAAAAAGCACATCGATCGCATGGCTTCCGGACTCAATATATCCGAATTCATACAGGGTGCTCATGGCACTGGAGGATCGCCTCTCGTTAATTGTGGAAGGGGCTCATTTGGCCCCTTCACGGGAAGCTTAAATCTTCACCTTGTCCAAAATCACATCGCGGATCAGGTCGAGAACCTGCTGCGAGCGAATGCCGGTGCAGGCGATCTGGCTTGGCAGATTGTCCCAATCGCCCGGCGGAAAGTGGCGGCCGGCTGGCTTGATGACAGTCTGGCCATCGGCAATGCCGCCGCAGACAACGCGGATCGGTCCCTCGATCGAATCGAACAGCTCCGGCGCCACGACATAGACGCAAGCGCAGCTATCATGGACCATCATGCCGTCTTCGACCGCATGCTTGTAGAAATCGATGTAGGACTGCGACAGGTCGGCCAAGAGCTGCACCGAGGGACCGCCCGCTTTCGCCATATCGGCGAGATAGCTGCGGCTCATGGTCGTTACCGACGTCACGTCGAGACCGACCACGACCACCTTCCAAGCTCCCGTCATGACGAAATCGGCAGCTTCCGGATCGCCGTGAATATTGGCTTCGGCGACGGGAGAGACATTGCCCGGCACATAGAAATTGCCGCCCATGATGACGACGCCCTTTACGAGCTTAGCAATGTCCGGATCGTGCTTCAGCGCCAGCGCCAGATTGGTCATACGGCCGACAGCGACCAGGGTCACCTCGCTCGGATGGGCGCGAACCGTATCGATGATGAACTGATAGGCCGGCCGCGGATCGGTCTCCAGGTCGATCGTGTCAGGCACATCGATGTCACCGAGGCCGTTATGACCGTGAACCATCGTCGGCCATGAGCGCTCGCGCCGCGAAGGATCGAAGGTAACGCTGGCGCCGCGCGCGACCGGGCACGGAATATTCCACTCGCGCTTGAGGAACAGCGCGTTGCGGGTCGTCGTATCCACGGAGGCATTGCCGAAAACCGTCGTCACGCCGAGAAGGTCGATACCCGGGTGACGATGCAGAAAGAGAAGCGCCATGGCGTCATCGACGCCAGGATCGGTATCATAAATGACCTTATGCATGATTTTTCCTTACCAACATACTGAATAAGCTTGATCTTTCGAAATTTACTTCGCTTGGGACCAGTGCTTGGCCTACCGGCATACACGAGAACAGGCCGTGGTGAAATGCCGTCGGGATCTCCTGCGGATCATTTGCGAGACTTGCGTTGCGAATTCGCTGCTCAGGCAATCCTGGCGATCGCCGCCGTCGCAAAGCCGGACTTGATCTTGGGCAGCACGAGCTCCGAATCCGGGCCGGCTGCGGCCAGCGCTGCGGCCTCGGCGACACCGTGACAACCGACATGCGCGAAAACAATCTCGGACGGGTTCTTCAGCCTCGGCGTCTCCCGCTCCAGCGCAGCCGCCTTGAAGAAGCGTGCTGGAAGGCGAAAATGTGTGGCGGTCTCGAGGATGGCTGGTTCATCCATGCGCGTGTCGATCGATACAACGGCCAGAACCTGATCGCTCCCGATCCCGACCTCCTGGAATGCTCTTTCCGCAAGCATTCGCACCTCATTCCAGTCCGTACCGCGCTCGCAGCCAAGACCCAGGAGATACCGGCGGGTGGAATTGGCATATGTCGTCATAGTCGCTCCCAACAGCGTCGACCGATATCACAGCTGTAGCGGGCACCTTTCGACACGTCAATTTCGCCTGATGTGTCCTGATAGCAATTGCCTTGCGGCGATCGAAGTGCCAGAAGGCCGCTGATTTCCCGCCTCCGAGTCCCCGCCTTGCCAGACATCACATTTCAACTGCTGCTTTTGCTCTTTGCCGCTGCGTTCTTCGCCGGTTTCGTCGATTCCATTGCGGGCGGCGGCGGGCTGATTACCGTGCCGGCCATGCTGCTGGCCGGCATTCCGCCGCTGCAGACCCTCGGCACGAACAAGGTGCAGTCCATCTGCGGCGCGGCTTCCGCTACAATCGCCTATGCGCGTCAAGGCCACGTGCAACTTCGCGAACAGCTACCGATGGCGGCGATGGCTGTGATCGGAGGCATGCTCGGCGCGATGCTTGCGACCATCATGCCGAGCCAGGTTCTGCGCATCATCCTGCCCTTCCTTCTGATCGCGATTGCGCTCTATTTCGCCCTGAAACCCAATCTCGGCGATGTCGAAAAGCATCGGCGCATGAGCGCCGAACTTTTCGGCGTAACGTTCGTGCCATTGATCGGCTTCTATGACGGCGCCTTCGGTCCCGGAACCGGCTCCTTCCTGATGCTCGCCTTCGTCACACTCGCTGGCTTCGGCCTCTTGAAGGCAACGGCGCATACGAAGCTGCTCAATTTCGGCTCGAATCTCGGTGGCCTGATCGTCTTCATCTCCTCCGGCGCCATCCTTTGGAAGGTGGGTCTGACGATGGGGCTCGGCCAATTCCTCGGCGCCCAGCTCGGTTCGCGACTCGCCATGCGCATTGGTGCGAAACTGATCAAGCCGCTGCTCGTAATCGTCTGCATAGCCTTTGCGATCAAGCTACTGGCGGACCCCAGCCATCCCGTCAGGATCTGGCTCGGTCTCTAAAAAAACGGACCTTTGATTACCTCTGACGTAATTGATAGTGCTTCGGTACGCGCCGATGATCGCCTTGCCTGAACGGTTCAGGCGATCCAAAGGAGTTGACCGATGACCGATGCGAACACCATTGCAGACCGCTATATCGCCATCTGGAACGAGGCCGATGCCGACCGCCGGCGTGCGCTCATCGCCGAGGCATGGACGGAAGACTGCAGCTATGTCGACCCGATGATGCGTGCCGATAACCGCGAGCAGATCCACGCACTCGTCACCGCGGCGCACAAGCGCTTCCCCGGCTTCCGTTTCACCCTCATCGGCGAAGGCGAGCGTCACGGCGATAATCTCCGCTTCTCCTGGGGTTTCGGCCCGGCCGATGCGGAACCGCTCATTAAGGGCACGGATTTCGCCATCCTCGAAGGCGAGCGACTGAAGTCTGTTCATGGCTTCATCGATCAGCTGCCGGTTGCCGCATGATGAACCCGGCCCGCTCTTTAGGCGATCATCTGCGCGAATGGCGGCAGCGCCGCCGCCTGAGCCAGCTCGAATTCGCCCTAGAAGCCGATATATCGCAGCGACATCTGAGCTTCATCGAGAGCGGGCGGGCGCTTCCAAGCCGCGAGATGCTGATGCATCTTGCCGAACGGCTCGGCGTTCCCTTGCGCGAGCGCAATCCGATGCTCCTGGCGGCCGGATTTGCGCCGGTCTTTCCAGAACGCAAGCTGGATGATCCGGCACTTGCTCCGGCACGCCGTGCCATCGACATGCTTCTGAAGGGGCACGAGCCCTTCCCGGCTCTGGCCGTCGACCGGCATTGGACGCTGATCGCTGCCAATGCCGCCGTCACTCCGCTGCTTGCAGGAGTGACCGATATCTCGTTGACGGAAGGGCCAATCAACGTCCTGCGTCTAAGCCTGCATCCGCATGGCCTAGCGCCTCGGATCTCCAATCTACCTGAATGGCGGGCACATCTCTTGGAGCGCCTACGCCAGCAGATATCGGCAACCGGCGATCCCGCCCTCATAAAACTACTTGCGGAACTGTCCGCCTACCCTGCGCCAGCGGCATCGAAGTCGGCGGCTCCGGAACGGGATTTCGCCGCCATCGCCATACCTCTGGAGCTTGTCACCGAAGCGGGACATCTGTCACTTCTGTCTACTACGACGGTCTTCGGAACGCCCGTAGATGTCACGCTATCGGAACTCGCGATCGAGTCCTTCTTTCCCGCGAATCCGCAGACGGCGGAAGCGCTGAAGGCAATGCTGCCGGGCGGCTGACGCCCGCTAATCGATCAGAATTCCACGCCCGGCTGCCCCTTAATGCCGGAGCGGAAAGGATGCTTGATCAATTCCATCTCGGTGACGAGATCGGCAATCTGGATCAGCTCTTCCTTCGCATTGCGGCCCGTCAGGACCACATGGGTCATGTAGGGCTTCTCGTTCTTGAGGAACTCAAGCACGTCGTTGATGTCGAGATAGTCGTAACGAAGCGCGATATTGATCTCATCCAGCAGCACCATAGAGTTGCGCTCATCCCGGATCAGCTCCTTGGCCTTTTCCCAGGCAGCAGAGGCCGCTGCCACGTCGCGAGCACGGTCCTGCGTCTCCCAGGTGAAACCTTCGCCCATAGTGTGGAACTGGCAGATATCGGAGAAATGCTTCTCGATGAGGTCGCGCTCGCCAGTCCACATGGCACCCTTGATGAACTGCACCACCGCACTCGGCTTTCCATGGGCGATGTGGCGGAAAATCATGCCGAAGGCGGAGGAGGATTTTCCCTTGCCCTTGCCTGTGTGGACGATGATCAGGCCCTTCTCATCGGTCTTGGTCGCCATGATCTTATCGCGCGCGGCCTTCTTCTTGGCCATCTTGTCGGCGTGACGGGCGTCGTGGCTCTTCGGGGCGTCCGCGCCGGTTTCGGCCAATTCGTCGTTCATTGCATTCTCCCTGATATAATTGATTTCTGCGCCAGCGGCCCCCCGCGCCAGAGATACAGCGCGACAAGCGGCTGGTCTTCCGTGCGCATGGCGTGGCGGATATTCGAGGGGTGATGGATGATCTCGCCGGACCAGCGCGGCAGAAACGGCTGAGCGTCCTTGCTCCAGAGCGAACCGTCTGTCAAAGGGATATAGATTTCCTCGGCCGTATGATGATGGTCGGGATAATGCACCTCTGGCCCGAGCAAAAGAAAACCGCCGGCCATCTCTTCGCTCGCAAAATGGCCGCGTGTGCCGAACAACTCGACCCAGCCATATCTCTCAAGGAAATCCGTGCCGAAGTCGATGATGCTATAGGTCTGGGCCCAATGCAGTTCGTTCGCGGCTTGAAAGAGCTTGTCGAACAGCACGCCTTCTGCATCATTGCCCGGCCGAGCATGCTTGCGAAGATAATCGACGACGGGCAAGTCATGCGTCGCAAGTGAGCGCTGTTGCGCCGGCCAGTCAAAGCCTTCGATGAAATGCTGCAGCATCGGATCGCTACGCGACAGCAGATAATCCCGAAAGCCAGCCAGAAGCCCGTCGACCGCACTCATTCTGCCGCGTCCTTGCCCTTATCCAGGCTTTTCAGATCGAACTGCGCTGAATTACTCCTCGGAGTCCAGAGCTGGCGATCGATCGCTTCGAGCAGGCGCTCCTGCATCTCCTTGAGCGCAGCCGGATTCTTCTCCGCTATGAAATCACGTATGCGCTGATCGACGATGAAGGCCTGGTAGACGGCTTCGAAATGATGATTGCGCACAGCACCCGTTGTCGCGGCAAAGGCAAAGAGATAATCGACCGTCGCCGCGATCTCGAAGGCGCCCTTGTAACCATGGCGCATGATGCCCTCGATCCACTTGGGATTGACGACGCGCCCGCGGACCACGCGGCCGATCTCCTCTTCGAGCGAGCGGATCATAGGCGTCTCCGGTCTCGAATGATCGTTATGATAGATCGAGGGGCGCGCGCCGCCAAGCTGCTCGGCCGCCGCCGCCATGCCGCCCTCGAACTGATAATAATCGTCGCTGTCGAGCAGATCGTGCTCGCGATTGTCCTGGTTCTGAACGACCGCCTGGATCGAACGCAACCTCTCCTCGAAAACGCCGCGTTCGGCTCTTCCTTCCTCGCCCGCGCCATAAGCATAGCTGCCCCAGACTAGATAGGCTTCGGCCAAGTCGGCACGCCGCTCCCATCCCTTCTCATCGATAAGCGCCTGCAGACCGGCACCATATGCTCCGGGCTTGGAGCCGAAAATGCGATAACCAGCGCGACGATTGGCGGACGCCGTATCCAGGCCAGCTGCCTCAAGCCGCCTGATCTCGCCGCGCATGCGCGCCGCAATGGGATTATCTGTCGTATCTTCATCGAGCATGCCGACGGCGCGGATTGCCCTATCGAACAAGGCTATCTGCTCGGGAAATGCATCACGGAAGAAGCCGGAGATGCGCAGCGTGACATCGACACGCGGCCGCCCAAGCATGGCCGGCGGGATGATCTCATAACCGGTCACTCGCCGAGACGTCATGTCCCAGACGGGTTTGACGCCGATCAGCGCCAGCGCCTGCGCAATATCGTCGCCGCCCGTGCGCATGTTCGATGTGCCCCAGGCCGTCAGTCCGAAGGAAACGGGCCATTCACCATGATCCTGAACATAACGGCGGATGAGCAATTCGGCCGATTTCTTGCCAAGCTCATAGGCGGCCGGCGTCGGAACCGCACGGCTGTCGACCGAATAGAAATTGCGCCCTGTCGGCAGAACATCCGGCCGGCCACGCGTCGGTGCGCCGGATGGGCCAGGCGGCACGAAACGGCCATCGAGGCCTTTGAGCAGAGCCGAGATCTCCGCATCGCCGCAAGCGAGGATGGAGGGCTGGAGCTTTGAGGTGATTTCGTCGAGAACCATGCGGGTGTTCGGCCAGCCGTCGGGGCAGACTATGTCGCCATCCACGAGTTTCGCGGCCAGAAGTTCGATGCGCTCGACGGTGTCGCCCTGGGTGCGCCAGGGAGCGTCCGAGATGTTTTGGAGAATCGTGGGGCGCGGGCCTATCCATTTGGCGGCCATATCGCAATCCAAAGGATCGAATCGCTTGTTCGGAGAGATACCCTCCACGCCCGCGAACGCATCCCACGCAATCGCCCGCTGCAAGCTCTGGTCACCACCCTCGCCCAGTCCGCGCGGCACCCTGGCCAGCGCCACCGTCAAATCCGTCAGCAGCCGTCCCGACGGCGAAACGCCGAAGACGTGCAATCCGTCGCGAATCTGCATTTCCTTGAGGTCGCAGAGATAGGCATCAAGTTTGCGCAAAGCCTCGTCTTCGCCCTCGCCCTTGGCGATGCCCGCATCCTGATCCAGCCCGATATCGGCGACGAGATCGAGGATTTGCTTGCGCAGCAGACGGATGCGGCGGGGATCGCCGCCCGAGGCCTCGTAATATTCGTCGACCAGCGCTTCCAGATCCTTCAGCGGACCGTAGCTTTCGGCTCGCGTCAGCGGCGGCGTCAGGTGATCGATGATGACGGCGCTCGTGCGACGCTTGGCCTGCGTACCCTCGCCGGGATCGTTAACGATGAAGGGATAAAGGTTCGGCAGCGGCCCGAGGATCGCTTCCGGATAGCAATTTTCCGACAGCGCCAGCGCCTTGCCCGGCAGCCATTCGAGATTGCCGTGCTTGCCCATGTGGATGACCGCATGCGCATCGAAGGAGTGGCGCAGGAAGGCATAGAAGGCGAGATAACCGTGCGGTGGCACCAGATCGGGAGAGTGGTAGCTCTCCTTTGGATCGATATTGTAGCCACGGGCCGGCTGGATACCGACAAGCACATCGCCGAAGCGGGTGAACGGCAGGGCAAAGCCGTTACCGAGTGCGTAAGGGTCCGCCTCCGCCTCGCCCCAGCGCGCCGTAATCTCATCCTGAATCTGTTTGGGAAGCGACGAGAAGAAATCCTTGTAATCGCTGAAGGAAAGCCTCTCGCGTACCAGGCGTCCGTCATGCCCCGAATTCGTGGGACCTTCCGCCAGGTGCCGCATCAGCGCATCGCCATCGGCAGGCAGATCGGTAACGCCGTAACCCGCCGTCTTCATCGCCTTCAGCACCTCGATCGTGCCTGCCGGCGTATCGAGCCCGACACCATTGCCGAGACGCCCATCGCGATTGGGATAGTTCGCCATAACAAGCGCGACGCGGCGATCACCGGGAGGTGTATTACGCAGCCGCGCCCAATTGGCAGCGAGCCGCGCTGTGTAGCGCATGCGATCCTCAAGCGGTTCGCTGGCGACGATATTGGCCTCAACCCTTTCGTCATAGCGGGCGGCAGCCTTGAAGGACACGGCGCGGGCAAGAACGCGTCCGTCGACTTCGGGCAAAGCCACATTCATGCCGAGATCGCGGGCCGAAAGCCCCTGCGAGGATGCCCCCCACGCCTCCTTCGATGAAGCAGAGAAGATGGCTTGCAGAACCACGGCATCACCCGTTTCCATCACCGTCGCCTGACGATCCGCGCCAGGCGCCGAAACGGCAAAGCCGGTGGCATTGATGACCACGCCCGGCTTCAGCTCCGTGAAGACGCTTTCGAGAATGCCGACGGACACGGCATCCTTGAGGCTATAGGCAAAGACCGGCAGTGGCCGCATGCCCTCAGCGACAAGCGCCTCTATCATGGCTTCGACGGGCTTGGTTTCACCGCTCTGTACGAGGGCGCGGTAGAAAGAAATGGCGACCGTCGGAGGTTCGAGTCCTACAGGGGGCGCCACCTCTAACCTCGAAACTCTCCGCCACTCCTCCACGCCGATCACGCCCTTGCCCGGCCACCAGATGCCGGCCTTCATCAGAGGGACGGCTGGCATCGGCTTCTCGGCATCAGAGAGTATCGCTTCGGCATAGGCGAGAAACGCCCGCGAATTCGCCTCCCCACCCTCGATCAGATAGGACCAGAGCGCGTTGAGATCATCGAGCGCGACGTTGGAGAATGGCGTCAGCCCGGGATCCGGCTTCGAATCCCCCGGCAGCACCGCAATCAAGGCATCCTGGCGCGCCGCGCAAGCGTGCAGCGCTTCCAGAGCATAATGGAAGTAACTCGCCCCTCCCAGCGCCCGCACGATGATGAGCTTCGCATGCCGGGCGGTCCTGTCGACATAGGTATCGACGGACATCGGATGCTTGAGGCTCATCAGGCTCGCAAGCCGAAGGGAACGGTCGCCCTCGCCATGCGCTGCGGCAATCGCCGCAAGCTCGGTATCGGCAGCCGATAGAAAGAGGATATCGCCGGGCGACTGCCCAAGGTCGATCGCCTCCTCGCCGTCGCTGATCGTTCCCTTTTGAGCTAGGAGAAGGTGCATGGATTTCCCTTAGATCAATGCTACGATCGCCTTGCGAACAATCGACTCGTCCATCTCGTGCAGGCCGATCACCACCAACCGGGTCGCGCGGGCTTCGCCCGTCGTCCAGGCGCGATCGAAATAGGTATCGATGCGGCTGCCGACGGCCTGAAGCTGCAAGCGCATCGGCTTGCCGGGTACATCGACGAAGCCTTTCAGGCGCAGCACATCATATTCCGCGATCACGCTCTTCAGCGCATCGACGAAAGCGGCCGGATCGGCAATCGGACCAAGCTCGACAACGAAGCTGTCGAACTCGTCGTGGTCGTGCGGCGTCCCATCCTCGTGCTCGAGCTCGTGATGCGATTTGCGGTTGACGATATCGTCTTCCGTGCCGATGCCGAGGCCGAGCAGCACGGCGGCCGGAACATCACCGTTCTTCGCTTCGATAATCGTCGGCTTGCGGGCCGTGCGCGAGGCAACTTCGGCGCGCACGCGGCCGAGACCATCGGTGTCGATCAGATCGGTCTTGTTGAGCACGATCAGATCGGCGCAGGTCAGCTGATCCTCGAAAAGCTCTTCGATCGGGCTTTCATGATCGAGCGAGTCGTCCTCGACGCGGGCGGCCTCGACAGCGTCGTGATCGTCGGCGAAGCGGCCGGCGGCCACGGCGGCGCTGTCGACGACGGTGATCACGCCGTCGACGGTGACATGGGTGCGGATGTCGGGCCAATTGAAGGCGGCGACCAGCGGCTGCGGCAGCGCAAGGCCTGATGTTTCGATGACGATGTGATCCGGGCGCGCATCACGCTCCAAAAGCTTCGTCATGGTGGGAATGAAATCATCGGCAACAGTACAGCAGATGCAACCGTTGGTCAGCTCGATGATGTCGTCTTCCGTGCAATTCTCCGCGCCGCAGCCCTTCAGCACGTCGCCATCGACCCCGAGATCGCCGAATTCGTTGATGATCAGCGCGATCTTCTTGCCGCCGGCATTCTGCAGGAGGTTGCGGATCATCGTCGTCTTGCCGGCTCCCAGGAAGCCGGTGATGACGGTGGCGGGAATTTTTTCCTGGTTCATATGCATCAACCCTTCATTTTCAGCGGCAAGCCCGCTGCGATAAAATAAACTTCAGCACTTACCGCCGCGACCATCTGGTGCAGGCGGCCGGCATGGTCGCGAAATTCGCGCGCCATGCGATTTTCCGGCACGATTCCCAAGCCTACCTCGTTGGAAACGAGAACAAGCCTTGAGCGTGCAGTCGGCAGAAACGCAGTCAAAGCGGCAAATTCCACCGCCATATCCCGCTCCGCCATCATTAGATTGGTCACCCAGAGCGTCAGGCAGTCGACAAGCACCGCCCGCCCCTCCGCGTCGATAGCGGCAAGGTGCCCAACGAGATCGACCGGCTCCTCGTGCGTCTGCCATAGATCGCCGCGGTCGGCCCGATGCTTGGCGATGCGCTCGCGCATCTCGTCGTCCCATGCCTGCCCTGTCGCCAGATAGTGACGTTCGAGACCGGTATCCGATACCAGCGATTCGGCAAACCTGGATTTGCCGGAGCGCGCGCCACCGAGGACGAAGACCGCTTGGGAAATTGAAGCCGACATGCGTTATGCCCACGCCCGTGCGGAAGCGAGGGTCGGCAGCACGGCGCTGGAACCGGGAAACGGGCGTCTACACGCCGAAAACTCGTCTTGCGCCATGACAACCTCCGTGCTGGCAGCGGAACTCGCGTCCCAAAACAGGCTCTGCGCCCGGCACGCATGGCAGGTCTCCTGGCTCGCGGATAAGGCGCCGCGACGGGGGCGGACCGAAACCGGTCGCCCCCGATCGTGCGCCAGCGGGTCTTTCTCGCCTTCCCGGCAATGCATCATGAAAAGGCGGACGATTCGTAGAATAAGAGGCGTCCAGCCCCGGTTGATCATGACGCCACACCAGTGGCTTTTTCGATTTGAGCTTCCCCTGCCCCGTTCGCCCCATGCGCACCATCGACGGGATTGGCTTCAAACCGAATGAAAGACCCTGACCGCTCTACAGTCGCGGGGTCGGCTGTGATGAGAACGCCCGGATTGGGTCCGTCCCGTCACATTCCCTTTTCATCCCATGCGGCAGATCGCCGCTTAGGAACCATTCGTTATGCCGGTAATGATTAGGCTTTCACATACGTCAAGTCAATCAAGGGCATGGATGCGGCCTGCGTCATCCTGATTGCGAAATCGGCTGAAAATTCTCACAAAGCCAGCGGCTTTTTTGCCGTATTTCTTTGATGTTAGGAGCTTATAGAGGGTAAGCTCTCACATTCGAGTAAAAACGTATCGTCCGCTCCTCATGCTGCAGAAATTCCAACCGCGACGCCTTGGCGTCTTCTCGGCCCTGTTCGATCTCGGTCGCTTCAGGGCATTGCTGCGTCGTGGCGAATTGGGTCTTGTTTTCGCCGGCGCGCTGGCGGGAATAGCATCCGGCTGCGCCGTAACCGCGATGAGCTATATCTCGCGCAAGCTTCACAGCTTCATCTACGGCATAACCGATTACGAACGCCTGAGTTCGGCGGCGGTGGCAATTCAGGACAAATCCGTATTATTCATCGCACCGATCGCAGGCGGCATCATTCTCGGCGTCCTGCTCTACATATTATCGCGCACGCGCAAAAAGCCGATGGTCGACCCGATCGAAGCCAATGCGCTGCACGGCGGCCGCATGTCGCTGACCGACAGTATCATCGTGGCCGTGCAGAATCTGATCTCGAACGGATTCGGCGCCTCTGTCGGGCTCGAAGCAGGCTACACGCAGATCGCTGCCGGCATTGCCTCCAAATTCGGCTACAAGATGCAGATGCGCCGCGCGGACCTGCGCATGCTCGTCGGCTGCGGCGCGGCCGGCGCCATTGCCGCTGCATTCAATGCGCCACTCACCGGCGCTTTCTACGCATTCGAGCTGATCATCGGCAGCTATTCGATCGTCACCCTCACACCCGTCGTTGTCTCGGCGCTGATATCGACCATGATCGCAAGACTGCTCGCCGGCGACGATTTTGCCATCGATATCGATCATTTCGGCGCGATCGTTCCGGCGGATTATCTTCCTGCCATCCTGCTCGGCGCCTTCTGTGCCGGTATCGGCATCCTGATCATGCAGGGCGTCGCATGGGTCGAGGAACTGGCGCGCAAAAGCTCCATCGCGCCGCCCTTCCGCCCCGCGCTTGGCGGCTTGGTCGTCGGAACATTGGCGCTAATCTCGCCACAGGTTCTGTCTGCTGGCCATGGCGCTCTGCATCTTAACCTTTCGACCGATGTGACGCTGGGCGCACTTGTCGGCGTCTTCATCCTGAAATCGCTGGCATCTGCGGTTTCGATCGGCTCCGGCTTCAGAGGCGGCCTCTTCTTTGCCTCCCTGTTCATGGGTGCGCTGCTTGGTAAGATCTTCGCCTATTGCGCACCCTATTTCGATCATGCCACGCTTACGCCGGCCGTCTATGCAGTCGTCGGCATGAGCTCGCTCGCCGTCGCGATCATCGGTGGACCGCTGACGATGACCTTCCTGGCGCTGGAAATCACCGGGGATTTCCCGATCACCGCCCTAGTTCTGGCGGCCGTCATCACCTCCTCGCTGGTGGTGCGCACGACCTTCGGCTACTCCTTCGCCACATGGCGCTTCCACTTGCGCGGCGAGAGCATCCGCAGCGCTCACGATGTCGGCTGGATCCGCAATCTGACCGTCGCCCGCATGATGCGCCCCGATGTGCATATGGCCAGCATCGACATGAGCATTGAGGACTTCCGCAAGAATTTCCCGATCGGTTCGGCGCAGCGCGTCATCTTGGTCGACAAGAACGAGAAATATTCCGGAATGGTGGTCGTGCCCGATGTCTATGCGAGCCCGATCGAAAAGGACGACGAGGAACACGGCCTGTCCGATTTCATCCGGCTGCGCAACGAGTTCCTGCAGCCGCAAATGAACGCCAAGCAGGCAGCCGCCATGTTCGAACAGACAAAGAGCGAAGCGCTCGTCGTGGTCAACGACCTGATCGAACGCAAGGTTATCGGCCTGCTGACGGAGAGCTATACGCTGCGTCGCTACAGCGAAGAACTCGACCGCCGCAGACGGGAGGTCTCCGGCGAACTTTAGCTGATCAGGCTGTCAAGCCAGGCAGGATCGAGCACAGCTTCCAGCTCTGCCGCAACGTCGTCCAGTGCTGCGTCGACACTGGCGCGATAGTTCATGCGCTCGCCGGAAAGGCCGAAGCTTGCCAGCAGTTTTGCCCGGTAAGCATCACTGCCGAAGAGCCCATGCAGATATGTGCCCATGACGCGGCCATCCGGCGATACCGCTCCATCGGGCCGTCCATCGATCATCGTTGATGGCCGTTCGCAGTCCGGGCCTCGTGTCACGCCAAGATGGATTTCATAGCCCGATAGCGGCACGTCATATTCCCTGGAGATGGCAGTGCTGTTGCGCACGGTCTTTTCCGGCGCCATCTCCGTCTCGACATCCAGCAGACCCAATCCGGGCGTTTCGATTACCGATCCTTCGATACCAAGTGGATCATGGACGATATGGCCGAGCATCTGATAGCCGCCGCAAATACCGATGACGCGGCCGCCGCGACGCACATGAGCGGCAATATCGCGATCCCACCCTTGTTCGCGCAGATCCAACAGGTCGCCGATCGTAGACTTGGAACCGGGCAATACGACAAGCCCCGCATCCGCAGGCAAACGCTCCCCAGCGCGGACGAAGACCAGATCGACATCTGGTTCAGCCCGCAGCGGATCGAGGTCGTCGAAATTGGCGATGCGCGACAGCACGGGTACGGCGACCTTGAGCGCGCCAGAGGAACCTCGAACAAGTCGCTCCAATACGACCGAATCCTCCGCAGGTAGACGTGCCGCCGCCTTCAGCCAGGGCACGACACCATGGCATTGCCAGCCTGTGAAACTGCCAATCGCCTCTATGCCCTCACCAAACAGTGAGACATCGCCGCGGAACTTGTTGATCAGATAGCCCCGGATCATCCTCCGGTCTTCCTCCGGCAAGACGTGATATGTGCCGACCAGTGACGCGATCACACCGCCGCGGTCTATGTCGCCGATCAGCACGACGGGGACATTGGCGCGTGTCGCAAAACCCATATTGGCGATGTCGCCGCGCCGAAGATTGATCTCGGCGGGCGAACCCGCCCCCTCGACGATCACGAGATCGGTTCCTGCGCGCATGGTGGCGAAGCTTTCGAGCACTGCGCCGAGCAATTGCGGCTTGAGCGCTTGATAGTCCCTGCCCTTGGCCTGTCCCCAGACCTTGCCCTGCACGATGATCTGGCTGCCGGTTTCCGATTGCGGCTTCAACAGCACCGGATTCATATGAACCGACGAGGGAACGCGCGACGCCAGCGACTGCAGCCATTGAGCGCGTCCGATCTCGCCGCCATCTTCCGCAACGGCAGCATTGTTCGACATGTTCTGCGGCTTGAAGGGGCGCACCCTTACACCCCTGTTTGCGAACAGACGGCACAAGCCCGCGACCAATACCGTTTTTCCGACATCGGAGCCGGTTCCCTGCAGCATGATCGCTCTCGTCATTCCCATTCCCTCGATATGCTACAGCCATTGAAAACGCTGGATTTCGCCTTGATTTTGCCGCGATCTCCACCCTCATAGCCCACCGCCACGATACAAAAATGCATCACACTCCAACATGCTCCGTTTGCGACATGGGATGACGATTTCATCCATTGTGAGTTACGCAAAGGAGGATTATCTGCATCGTGAAAACAAACAACGAAACCGGCCGGTCCGGGTCGGAGGATACCCCAATGCTTTTCATCTTCAACAGACAGAATTCCATCCAGATCGCCTGGAATGGCAAACTTCCGGCTCATCGCCCCGAGAGCCGCCTGCAGCAGCTCGATACGCGCTTCGGCACGGTTGGCTTTATCCGCACCTATAATGTTGGCTGACTGCGCGTCAAGCTGCCAAGCCGACACATGAGAAGCCGCCATGCGACAGCATCGGCGGCTTTATTATTGGTTTATTGGCGGGATCGGAGCCAATTTCCGCTTCCACAAATGACTGCCCCATAATGGCACTCTTATAAACGCGAAAACCGCGCGATCCGGAGATCCACGCGGTTTGCCAAAAACGCCGGCTTCCCTGCACAAACACCGCAAGGTTCGCTTTCCCGGTACGCTATACCTGATCCCGGGAAGCAGCGGTTTGTCCCCCGCCACGCATCAATTGATAAACCGACATCGTTACCGGAGGGTTATTAAGTGCTTAAATTAGAGTGAATCGGAAAATTTTTTGAAAATTTTCCCCGTTGCGTTGAGAAGTCGCAAACGACGCAAATCGGATATAAAACGTCTTTCAGGGACGCGATATTTGAGTGCTATTCAAATCCGCCTGGGCGGCTGGGCCCTGTAGAAGCATGTGATGGACGTTTTGCAGCCACGAATGGCAGAAAACAGGCTAATTCAGGTGCTTATTTAAGCTTCTCCAAGAGGCACGATAACGTCCATCGGCCGACGGGCTGTTGATTTCTTCATCCAAATCCTTACGCTGCCTGATGTCGATGCAAAGAATGCCCGGCCGAGACATAGTTCCGCGGTCGCAAAAAGACCAAATGCATGACAGCAGCAAAGGGGACCGTACCGGCGTCGTCAGCGGCGTGTGAACGGTTGCAATTAGACCGCGCTGACAGGGGGATCGACAGAAATCGAACGCGTTAGAGTCGATTTCCGCAACGTAACGAAAAATTGGGAGACGATATCAATGAAGAAGCTTCTCGCTTCAGCCATCTTCGCATTCGGCGCCTATGCTTTGGCTGGCTCGGCGCACGCCGCAGATTGCGGCAGCGTATCCATTGCTGAAATGAACTGGGCATCCGCAGGCGTTGCCGCGCAGGTCGACAAGTTGATCCTGCAGAACGGTTACGGCTGCAATGTCACCCTGGTGACTGGCGATACACAGCCGACCTTTGCCTCCATGAACGAAAAAGGCCAGCCTGACGTCGCACCAGAGCTTTGGGTCAACGCCGTGCGCACCGCGCTCGACAAGGCCGTATCCGAAGGCCGCCTGATCGTGGCCGCGCCGCTTCTGAGCGATGGCGGCGTCGAAGGCTGGTGGATTCCGAAGTTCGTCGCCGACGCACATCCGGACATCAAGACCGTTCAGGACGCCCTCAAGCATCCCGAGCTCTTTCCTGCCCCGGAAGATCCCTCGAAGGGCGCCGTTTATGACTGCCCGGCGGGCTGGAACTGCCAGATATCCACGACCAACCTCTACAAGGCTCTCGGCGCCGATAAGCTTGGCTTCACCCTTGTTGATACCGGCTCCGCTGCAGGTCTCGACGGTTCGATTGCCAACGCCTTTGAAAAGAAGACCGGCTGGCTCGGCTACTACTGGGCGCCGACCGCAATCCTCGGCAAATACGACATGGTTCGTCTGAGCTTCAACGTGCCGCACGACAAGAAGGAATGGGATGCCTGCACGTCACAGCAGGATTGCGCCAGTCCGAAGGTGAACTCCTATCCGGTTTCGGACGTCTATACCGTCGTAACCAAGGACTTTGCCGCAAAGGCCGGCATCGCCATGGACTACATGAAAACCCGCAAATGGGATAACGCCACGGTCGGCAAGGTTCTCGCCTGGATGACCGACAATCAGGGTACGAACGAGGACGGCGCCAAGTACTTCCTCAAGACCTACCCCGACATGTGGACCAAGTGGGTCGCGCCGGACGTCGCCACCAAGATCAAGGCTTCGCTCTGATCCATGTTGCTTCATCGGCGGCGGCTTCGTGCCTGCCGCCGATTTCATATTCGCGCAGAACGACCCAAACGACGCTCATACCGACGGTGCGGCAAGGCGCAAGGTCGCAACGAGTGCAGATTGATGGTGGCGAATATAGTAAGAATGCAAGGGCAGCCTGAAGAACCGGTCGCAGCGCTGCAAGCCATCCACGCGTGAAGGCCACACGCGCGGAGCAGGACAAAACCGGACCAAGAAGGGGAAATACATGGCTATCCAGTGTACGATCCTGCCGAATGTGCTCTGCAACTTTCCGGCAATAGACGAATCGATCATCCGTCTCGCACGCAAGAATATCGATGACGGCTTCAGGGCTTCCGTGCGCGCCTACGGCACTCTCATCGACGCCATCGTGCAGCCGCTGCAATGGTTTCTGAACTATCTCGAATGGGCCTTCACCAATACGCCCTGGTTCATCGTACTCATCGTCATGATGATCGTCGTCTATGCCGCAAGCCGCAACCTTAGAATCGTTGCCGGCACAGCGATCTCCATGATCCTCATCGGTGTCTTCGGCCTCTGGACCGACACGATGGTCACCCTCGCCATGGTTACGGTCTGCACGCTCATCGCCATCGTCATCGGCCTACCGATCGGCATATTAATGGCGCGTTCCGACCGCCTGCAAGCGGTCGTTAATCCGATCCTCGACGTTATGCAGACCATGCCGAGTTTCGTCTATCTCATTCCCGTCGTCGTCATCTTCGGCATTGGCAAGGTGCCAGGCCTCATTGCCGTGGTCATTTATGCCGTGCCGCCGATGATCCGCCTGACCAATCTCGGCATCCGCCTGGTGGACAAGGAGGTGCTGGAAGCCGCTGACGCCTTCGGGTCGTCGCATCGCCAGAAACTGTTCAACGTGCAGATCCCCCTCGCGCTGCCCACCATCATGGCCGGTATCAACCAGACCATCATGATGTCGCTCGCCATGGTCGTTGTCGCCTCCATGGTCGGCGTCGGTGGCCTCGGCAAGAACACGCTGCAGGCGATCAATAATCAGTTCTTCACCGTCGGCTTCCTGAACGGTTTCGCACTGGTCGCCATCGCCATTATTTTCGACCGTACGAGCCAGGCTTATGGCAGACGGCTCCAGAAGCACTCGGAGGTCATCCATGGCTAGTCACGCGATCCAGATCAAAAGCCTGTATAAGATTTTCGGTCCTCGCGGACGCGATTATATCGATCAAGTCAAGAACGGCTTGGGCAAAGCCGAGCTCAATGAAACGCATGGGCATGTGCTCGGCCTGCAGGATATCAACATCGACATGCCCGCCGGCGCCATCACTGTCGTCATGGGCCTGTCCGGCTCGGGCAAATCGACGTTAATCCGCCATATCAACCGGCTGATCGAGCCGACGGTCGGCGAAGTGCTCTATGACGGCGTCGACGTCTGCAAGATGAACGAAAACGACCTGCGCGAATTCCGCCGCCACAAGACGGCGATGGTGTTCCAGAAATTCGCGCTGCTGCCGCATCGAACCGTCATCGAGAACACGATCTACGGCCTGGATATCCAAGGCGTGCCGCGCTCCGAGAGCGAAAAGAAGGGCCAGTATTGGATCGAACGCGTCGGGCTGAAGGGCTTTGAGAGGCACTATCCGAACCAGCTTTCCGGCGGCATGCAGCAGCGCGTCGGCCTTGCCCGTGCGCTGACGAACGATGCCGACATCCTGCTGATGGACGAGGCCTATTCGGCGCTCGATCCCCTGATCCGCGTGGATATGCAGACGGTGCTGCTCGATCTGCAGAAGGAATTGAAGAAGACTGTCGTCTTCATCACCCACGATCTCGACGAGGCGCTGCGCCTTGGCGACAAGATCGCGATCCTGCGCGACGGCAAGGTCGTGCAGCAGGGCACAGGCCAGGAGATCGTGCTGCAACCTGCCGACGACTATATCACGGCCTTCGTGAAAGAAGTGAACCGCGGCCGCGTCATCCAGGCCCAGACGATCATGAAGCCGCTTGCCGGCGAGCCGGGCGGCGCGCGCGTGCCCGGCGACATGACGCTGGAAGTCGCCGCCAAGCAGATCACCGAGGCGGGGCAGACAGGAGCCCTCGTCACGGATGCGAGCGGCAAGCCAATCGGCACGATCGATCTGCAAAGCATCATCGCCGCCATGGTCACGCCCACGACACACGACACGGCAGAAATGGCAGCAGCCTGACGGCGCGATTTTCATCGCAAGTGACAAAGCGCCCTTGCCGGGGCGCTTTTTCTGTCTTGCTGCCGTGTCGACATATGGGCCAGCCATCTTGTCGTTGTATTCACATAAAGAAATGTTTATATCTGCATTTGACACTCTTTAGAGCCGCCGCATCCGAGGACACACTATGACCGTCGCCACCAATCCCTTGACTGACCTGCTTGCTGAAAAAGGCGTACTGCTTGCCGACGGCGCAACCGGCACGAACCTCTTTGCCATGGGCCTGGAGGCCGGCGAAGCGCCCGAGCTCTGGAACGAGCAGCATCCCGACCGGATCACGAAGCTGCATCAGGATTTCGTCGATGCCGGCGCCGACATCATCCTCACCAACACCTTCGGTGGCACGCGCCATCGCCTCAAGCTCCACAATGCGCAGGATCGCGTGCATAGCCTCAACAAGACGGCGGCTGAGATCGCTCGCGCCGTTGCCGACAAGGCCGACCGCAAGGTCATCGTCGGCGGTTCCGTCGGACCGACGGGCGAACTGCTGGTCCCGCTCGGCGCCTTGACCTATGAAGATGCCGTCGCTGCCTTCGTCGAGCAGATGGAAGGCCTGCAGGCGGGTGGTGCAGATGTCGCCTGGATCGAAACCATGTCATCGCCGGAAGAAATCCGGGCTGCAGCAGAAGCCGCCGCCAAGGTCGGCCTGCCCTACACCTATACCGGCTCGTTCGACACGGCCGGCAAGACCATGATGGGCCTGCATCCGAAGGATATTCATGCCGTCGCCACCGATATCGGCGCAGGCCCGCTCGCCGTCGGCGCCAATTGCGGCGTCGGCGCTTCCGACATCCTCTCCAGCCTTCTCGACATGACTGAAGCGGATGCTTCCGCGATCGTCATCGTCAAGGGCAATTGCGGCATTCCCGAATATCGCGGCGCCGAAATCCATTATTCCGGCACGCCGCCGCTGATGGCCGATTATGCCCGCCTTGCCCGCGATGCCGGCGCCAAGATCATCGGCGGCTGCTGCGGCACCTCCTGCGGCCACTTGGCCGCCATGCGGGAGGCGCTGGACAGCTATGTTCCTGGCACTCGCCCGACGCTGGAGACGATTATCGAGCGGATTGGCCCTCTGCGTAACAAGACGGCCAACGAAGGCGGCGCCGCTCCCGCGCGTGAACGTCGCAGACGTGGATAAAGTAATCTAAGGGAAGCCCGATAACCGGGCTTCCACCTGAGGATCGGGTATTCTCGCCATGAACCTTGTTTGGCACTGCCGATAGATACGCGCCAAATACCGGCGTGCACCGGGCAATTGCCTATCTCTCACCGCCGATAGCGCGGCCTTCGGCGAAATGCGGAACGATTCGGTTGTCGAAGGCCTTCAAGGCAGCCCCGATGGCCTGGTGCATGTCGAGATATCGGTAGGTGCCGAGCCTCCCGCCGAAATGGACATTCGCCTCCGCCTCGGCCCGCTCGCGATAGCGCAGGAAGATTTCCTTGTCCTGACGCGTGTCGATTGGATAATAAGGTTCATCGACGCGCTTCGCCGATCGTGAATATTCCCGCACAATAACCGTCTTTTCGGTCTGGTAGCTTCGCTCGGGGTTGAAATGACGAAACTCGAGAATACGCGTGTAGGGGATTGTTTCATCGGCATAATTCATGACGGCCATCCCCTGGAAATCGCCGGTGTCCAGCGTCTCCTTTTCGAAGTCGATGGTACGCCAGCCCAACTCACCTTCGGAATAGTCGAAGTAGCGGTCGATCGGGCCGGTGTAGACGATCGGGAGACCGGCCGGCAGCGTTGATTTCAGCGAGAAGAAATCGACGCCCAGGGCAATCTGGATTCTCGGGTGCTTCAACATCCTCTCGAAGATCGCCGTATAACCGTCGACCGGCAGGCCCTCATGCTTGTCGTTGAAATAGCGATTGTCGAAGGTATAGCGGACGGGCAGACGCGTAATGATGTGTTCGGGCAGGTCACGCGGATCCGTTTGCCACTGCTTCGCCGTATAGCCGCGGATAAACGCCTCATACAAGGGCCGCCCGATCAGAGAAATCGCCTTCTCTTCGAGGTTTGCCGGATGACGACCGGCCATTTCCCCCGCGTGGTCCGCAATCAGTGCCCTCGCCTGGTCGGGTGAAAGGCGTCGATTGAAGAATTGCGAGATCGTGCCGAGGTTGATCGGCATCGAATAGACCTGATCGCGATAGGTCGAATAGACACGATGCTTGTAATCGGTGAATGCGGTGAACCTGTTGAGATAGGTCCAGACCACTTCGTTCGGCGTATGAAAAAGATGCGCGCCATAGCGGTGAACCTCGATACCGGTCTCGCTGTCGAACTCGCTATAGGCATTGCCGCCGATATGTTTCCGGCGGTCGATCAGAAGCACGTTCTTTTGCAGCTCGTTGGCCACCCGCTCCGCGAGCGTCGCGCCATAAAAGCCGGCGCCAACCACAAGCAAGTCAACATCGGCGAAATTGATCATGATCGCGAGACCAACCTTCTTGCCGCCAACTTTCGATCAGACCTGCCCGAATACACTGAAGACCTCCAATTCGAACTTTGTCTCTTCGACGGCTATAGAGCGCCGATAGATACCGAAATCCTCGAACCTCTCCGGGAAATTCTGGATCACGTCATCGATCGCTCTTGAAATCTCGTGCGTTCTTTGGGGATGATTGCCGAACTTGTATTTGGCCGGAATGGGCAAATCCTCGAAATTGTTGGCCGAGCCGTTCCGGCCGGTGATCACGCAGCATCCGAGGAGCGCCGCTTCGCGCGGCATGCGATCCTTGCCGGCATGTGGACCAAAGTCGACGTAAAGCTTGGCTTGCGCCATGTTTTGATGGACTTCCGTCGGCGACATCTTGCTGAGGATCTTGAATTCATATTGCGGAGACATGGTCGCCAGTTGGCGCCCGAAGGCCTCGGCCTTATTGTTGAACAAAACCAGATCGCGCCGCTGCTGAATCGGCTGTGGCGTCACGTTGTTTGCCAGCGTGGTAAAATCCGAGATCCGCAAGACATCGCTGAAGCCCAAAATACTGAGCTGCGCCGTGGCATAAGAGGATTGCGACAGCATCTTGCAGTCGTTCGCCAGAAGGAACGGCACGCCGCCCAACGGCATCAGATGTCCCATGCCGTAATCGAAACTCAGCCACCAATAGGCTTTAGTCGCCTTCTTGAAGAGTGGAATCAGATGCGGCCATATCTCCGGAAACACCACGATCGCGTTTTCGTTATCGATGATATAGTCCGAGCTTTCGGTCGCGTAGGCCCGATACTGCGGATGAACGGCATTCTCGTATTCCCGAAATACCATTGTGGTTTCGCCATCAGGGGACGGCATCAGGGAGTGATCGGAACCGTTGGTATAGACCATCCTGGCGCTGCGCCCGATTTTGGTCAGCCTTGCGCAGAGTTGGTGAAGGGCTTCCGGCCCGCCCGTCATATGATTCGGTGGGCAGAGGATGTAGATCGTTTCATTTCCAGTCATAGTCGCAGTCCGCCTTCACATGTCGTTTGCCGATCCACCCGCCACAGGCGCCCGGTTCGCCGCCAAAATGCTCAAAAAAACCTAGCCGCCCCTCGCCATCAAAGCGGAAAGGATAGTCGCCTGCTGGCGCTCGCACATGAGGCCGAAGCCGCGGCTCGCAATTGCCGACCGTCTCTCGTCGTCACGAACGAGTTCGATGCAGGTTTCGACAAGCCGATCATAATTGCAAAATGCCATTCCCTCGGCAAAAGCAGCCACTTCCGGGTCATGGATATTGCCCTCGCTGACGACACAGGCACCGTTGGCAAGCAGGAAGGAAACGCGGCAAATCTCGAAGATCGCGGCGTCGAAATGATGCACGTTGAGGACGACTTTGGAGCGCCCGATGAAGGCGTCGCGCTCGGTGCCGTAAACACCGAACAGGTGAACGAGGTTAAGCCCGCTTGCCTGCAGCGCCATCAGCACATTCTTGCGGCGCTCATTGACCGAGCCATAAAATAGAATGTCGATATCCTTCACCGGCGCTTGGGGCACACGCGTCAGATGCCCGTTGTATCCCACATCGAGAATTTCGGCGGGAACGCCGAACCTGGCCAACCCCTGGCGATTACGCTCGCTGTAATCGAGCACGGCGAATTTCTTGAGCAGTCCGAGATACCGATGATTGATCCAACTGCTTTCAGCCGAGACCTGCTCCATATTCACGATGATGCTCTCAGGTGGCAGCCATTGCGCTGCGACCGACGGCAGCAAATTTGCGCCGTAAACGATCGGCACCCGTCCGTTCCACTCTCGAGGATCGGTAACCAGAGGCGCACTGCCGCCGAGTTCGGCAAAGGCGTAGTGAAGACCGAGGGCAACATCCTCGAAAGCGCGGCTGTGAACGTAGCCCTCTGGGCTGACGATCCAAATGCAGTGCCGATCCTTGTGATGCTCCCAACCGAAAGGAAAGGCTGGCAGGGCGTGTTCCGCGCCATCCGATGCGACAGTCTGTTTCTCCGCTTGCGCGTGCATGTTGATCCTTCTCGAAGACTCGCTGGAACCCCTCGCTTGAAAACTGCGCGATGGGCCTTGCTCAAACCTTGCGAGGCTGAGGGCTGGTGAAGAGCTTCGGGAATGCGTCCTGCCTCTATGTGGACGCCGCACTCAGCCCGGCAGCATCTCCGTCACCGCGATGATCGGACCGAGTGGAAAGAGGCTGTCGCGCCTTTGCCATTCCGGTATGTCGACGCTGGAAATGCTGCCGTCGAGAAACAGCGCGTTCGGGCAGTTCAGATCGTCGCGAAACAGCGTCGCAAAATCATGGAAACGTACCGGGCCATCGGAAATCGCAAACACGACCAGCCCATCGACGGTGACGCCGACACCATTTCTGGTCTTGAGACTGGTGCTGTCGGCCAAAAATGACGGATGGAGCTTGCCGTCGATGACGAGCATCGGGCCGGACTGGGTCGCGTAGAATGGCTTGGTGCCGGAAGCAGCGAAGACCTTGCTTTCCACGATCTCCGCCTTGCCTTTGTCGACATAGAAAACTCCGTTCGGCAAGAGATGGAAATTACCCCAGCCCTTGTTGGTGTTGATCGCCTTTACCTCGCGCCCGTTTTCAATGAAGAGACCGACGGGAGACTGATCGTCCAGATACATGCCGCCGTTCATGGCAAAGCGCACATAGACCCGGTCCTGGCGCAGATCCATTTCCAGCGCCCGGAACGAGCCGTAGGGCTTACCCTTGTGATCATTTTGGAAAATCTGGATGTCGTAACGGGCCGGATCGAAGGTGCAAACGGTGTAGCCGTCGCCGAGATGCTGAACCTTCCGGCAATCTTCGCCGGCCGAGGCGGAGGCGGCAAAGGCAAGAACGGCAAGGATGAGCGTCAATCGAATCAAGCGCATAGCTCCGCATCAATAGCACAGGCGCTAAAACGCATCGCAATGCGGCGAAACAAGGAACGCTAGGGCTAAAGCTGGAGTGCCGCCATATGGAATGCAAGCTGCTCGGCGGGATATCGATAGCCGGCCCCGACGGGACAGGCATTGCGTGCGAGGCAGCCGCCGACCATGCAGCCGACCCACCCCTCTGGCGTGCGCAAATGCGAGCGGCAGCCCTGAACATCGAAATCCACTGTCCTCACGGCCGCTACCGGACAAGCAGTGACACAGGGCTTCTCGACACATGTATCGCATGGGTGCTGGGAAAATGTCGGAAGGGTGTCGTTCTCAATGGCTTGCGTAAATCCCAATGCACCGCGATAGCCGTGCCACAAGCCATAAACGGGATGGATCAAGATACCGAGCGGCGATGCCTTCAAGCCTTCGGCCTGCATGGCCCAGCGCTGGAACGGCTGCCACGGGGGATCCGAAGGAAAATAGGCCGTGGCCCCTAAGCTGCTTGCGATCGGCAGAATGACTGTCTTCGACCAGTCGTCGAGCGGGTCGGACCGGCTGGCATTTTCAGGCAATTGCCGCCAGCGCGAGAACGGTGACCAGATCGAGCCGCCGATATTACCAAGCAGGACTACGCTCCGCGCCGCCACGCCATCGGCCAATAGCGGCCCTTCACCTTCGCCGAAGGAGACCACGCCTCGAACGAAAACTCCGTGGACGCCGAGCGCCGCACGGAGCTGTTCGAGTATAACAGGGCCGCGGCTCATCGTGGCCCCTTATATTCATAGTGCGGCCGCCAGACTTCCTTCTGGATCAGGTCGGCAACGCGCGTCGCACCGCCTTGCTCCCTGGCGGCCTCGGGCTCTCTTCAGGTGAAGGCGTCCGGCATCGAGTCCTTGCGCTTCTGGATATAGGCGAGCAGAGCCTCGTCGATGGCTGGATCGAGCGGCGGCGCTTCGTAGTGATCGAGCCAGGAGCGACAAAGCGCGTTGGCGCGCTGCTCGATGCGCTTCTGGCCTTCGATCTCCCACTGCTCGAAGGAATTGTTGTCGGCGAGCGGCGAGCGATAGAAGGCGGACTGGAAATTCGCCTGAGTATGGCCGCAGCCCAGATAATGGCTACCGGGGCCAACTTCGCGGATGGCATCCAGCGCTTGGCCATTGTCGGAGAGATCGATACCTTCAGCCATCTTCTGCATCATGCCGAGCTGGTCCTGGTCGATCATGAACTTCTCGTAGGAGGAGACGAGACCACCCTCGAGCCAGCCCGCCGCATGCAGCACGAAATTCGTGCCCGCGAGCAGCGTCATGTTGAGCGTATTGGCAGATTCATGCGCGGCCTGCGCATCCGGCACCTTCGAAGCGCAGAGCGAGCCGCCGGTACGGAACGGCAGACCGAGACGGCGGGCAAGCTGTGCCGCGCCATAGGAAACCAGCGACGGCTCCGGCGTGCCGAAAGTCGGCGCGCCGGACTGCATCGAGATCGATGCTGCGAAGGTGCCGAACAGGACCGGCGAGCCCTTACGGATCAGCTGCGTGAAGGAAGCTCCGGCCAGCACCTCGGCGAGAATCTGCGTCAGCGTGCCTGCGACAGTCACAGGGCTCATCGCGCCCGAGAGGATGAAGGGCGAAACGACCGAGGCCTGATTGTGCCGCGCATAAACCTTCAAGGCGCCGAGCATGGTCTCGTCGAATACCATCGGCGAATTGGCATTGATGAGGTTCAGCGTCACGCAATTGTTTTCAACGAAATCGTCGCCGAACACGATCTTTGCCATCGCGATGGTGTCTTCGGCGCGTTCCGGCGCGGTGACCGAGCCCATGAATGGCTTGTCGGAATATTTGATATGGCTATAGACCATATCGAGATGGCGCTTGTTGACCGGGATATCGACAGGCTCGCAGACCGTGCCGCCGGACGAATGCATCGACGGCGCCATATAGGCGAGCTTCACGAAATTGCGAAAATCCTCGATCGTCGCATAGCGACGGTTGCCCTCGAGATCGCGCACGAAGGGCGGGCCGTATACGGGCGCAAAGATTGTCGCCTTGCCGCCGACATGGGCATTGCGGGCGCTGTTGCGGGCATGCCAGGTGAATTCCTTCGGCGCCGTCTTCAGAAGCTCGCGGCAAAGACCCTTCGGAAAATGCACGCGCTGACCGCGTACGTCGGCACCGGCTTCCTTCCAGAGCGCCAGAGCTTCCGCATCGTCGCGAAACTCGATGCCGATTTCCTCCAGAACCGTGTCGGCATTGCGTTCGATGAGCTGCAGACCCTCCTCGTCAAGCACTTCATAGACGCCGATCTTACGGGTGATATAAGGGAGCGAAGGACCCGGCCCGCCGCCGCTGCGCGAAGCACGCCGCGCTGCCGCGCCCCTGCCCTCGCTGCGCGAACGCCGTCCACCGCCATCATTGCCTGCAGCCGGTTGCTCAATCATATCGTCCATGATGTTTCCTCACTCCTGCGCATGGATGCGTCTATCAGGCCCCATGCTACCCGATTCCGCCAAGCGGACGTTCCTTAATGCGCCAGCAATTAGCATAGGACAGACATGGGCTGCCAATATCAACTGTTCTTCGTCCGTCGCGATTGTTCCGTGCGACGTCGCATTCAAAAAGAGTTTTGGCGGCCTTCCGGTCTATCCGTAATGGCGGCAGTGTTTTATACAAGCCTCTGATGCTGCACGAAAATGGGATGGAGCGCATGTCTGACGACGAAATCATTCTCTCGGAACTTTCTGATGAAGAGCTCGTGCAGCAGATGCATGACGACCTGTATGACGGCTTGAAGGAAGAAATCGAGGAAGCCACCAATATCCTTCTGGAGCGTGGCTGGGCGCCTTATGATGTTCTGACTCAAGCGCTGGTCGAAGGCATGCGCATCGTCGGCATCGACTTCCGCGACGGCATTCTCTTCGTTCCGGAAGTGCTGCTTTCGGCCAATGCGATGAAGGCCGGCATGTCGATCTTGCGGCCGCTTCTGGCGCAGACCGGCGCCCCGAAGCTCGGTAAGATGGTGATCGGCACCGTCAAGGGCGACATTCACGACATCGGCAAGAACCTCGTCGGCATGATGATGGAGGGCGCTGGTTTCGACGTCATTGACCTCGGGATCAACAACCCAGTCGAAAATTATCTTGACGCCATCGAGCGCGAACAACCCGACATTCTCGGCATGTCGGCGCTGCTGACCACGACGATGCCCTACATGAAGGTCGTCATCGATACGCTGAAGGAAAAGGGCCTCCGTGACGATTACGTCGTGCTCGTCGGCGGCGCGCCACTGAACGAGGAATTCGGCAAGGCCGTCGGTGCGGACGCTTATTGCCGCGACGCCGCCGTGGCGGTGGAGACTGCCAAGGAATTCATGAAGCGGAAGCACAACAGCCTGGCTGCCGGCGCTTGATTGCAAGAAACTGAGGGCCAGCGACAATCAACGGGTTGTCGCCGGCACATCGGCATCCCAAATCAGCTATTGAGCCGCCTTCTTGACGGTATGACCAGCGTCCTCCGTCGCGTGGACTGCGTTTGCAGTATCTCTGCCCACGCCGCGTATGGTATTGGCGCAAGAGGCAAGCACCATGAGAACGACGCAGGCGGTGGCAATTTTCGTAAGTGTCGGTGCAGTCATGATTGGGAACCCCCTCTGAGTGGATATCGATCAAAAAAATGCGGAGAAGAACCCTCCGCGCGATAAACGCACACAAACCCAAAAAGTTCATGTGATTGCGTGCGGCGCAATCGCGCGCGAAATACTAGCGATCACCAGAATAAACGGGCTCGATCACATCGATCTTCACTGTCTTCCCGCGATCTATCATTCCTATCCGCAGAAGATCGCACCAGCCCTGGAAGAGGCTATTGCCGATGCCCGCTCCCGGGGCTTCGAGAAGATCTTCATCGGCTATGCCGATTGCGGCACCGGCGGCGATATCGACAGGATCTGCGAGCGTGAGGGAATAGAGCGTCTGTCCGGCCCGCACTGCTATTCCTTCTTTACGGGCAACGAGGCTTTCGCGGCGCGTGACGATGACATCACCTCGTTTTTCCTGACCGACTTCCTGGCTCGCCAGTTCGAATCCTTCGTCGTCGTCCCACTGGGCTTGGATCGTCATCCCGAGCTGCGCGACATGTATTTCGGCAATTATCGCAAGGTGGTCTACCTTTCGCAGGAAGAGGATCCCGCCTTGCAGGCGAAGGCGAAGGAAGCCGCAGCCTATCTCGGCCTGACCTATGAATATCGCTTCACCGGTTACGGCGACCTTGCCCGCGAACTATCGGTCGTCTGATCGCGATGCCTTGTCGTTTCCTGGTGGCTGCTTCTTTGTCGCCACCGACATGCTGGACGAGCAAGGCACATTCAATCACAGTTCGAACCCGGAATTTCAAAGGAAAATGCCCGTTGAGAACGCTTGCGGACAAGCTTTTCATGCGGCGTCGCTTTTCGGCATGTGGCGCGTCGTGGCGAGCGCAGTCCCATGATCAGGCGGCGTGCATTCTGATGTGAAGAGGAGATTTTGTGCATGGCGGATCGCATTGTCGTCTACTGGCGGGACATTCCGGCCCAGGTGATTATCAAAAAGGGCAGGCAGACGGCAAAACGCGAGCTTTCGCTGCGCTTTACCGAGGCGATCGATATGTGTGCCATGCGCACGGGCGCCGCCGAAACCGACGACTATCTCGCCGAATGGCGCAAGGCGGATCCGGTGCCAGTATCCGACGATCTCGAAGCTGAAGCAGACAAGGCCGCGAGCGAGCTCGAGGCCGCTTATGATCGCGAACGGCTGGTGGCGCTGGTGAAATCCGGAGGGCGCGACAATGGCTGATGCCGTTCAGAAGCCCGGCAATGCCGCCGCGGGCGCAAAGGCGGCCAGCGGCGCCTATACGCCAGCCGGCGTCTCACCCAACCGCCGTGCCCGGCGCAAATATACGGTCCGGCTCTGGGCCGTCCGTCACTCGCGCTTCTTGGAATGGTTCTACCGTCGTTTTGCCGACGCTTTCCTACTGCTTCATCCGCTATGGAAGGCACTCGGCTATGACCGCGTGGAGCGCCCGATCACCGTCATTGAGCGCAATGTGAAGGGCTTCCTGTTCGATTGCCGCATGTGCGGCCAGTGCGCACTGTCGTCGACGGGCATGTCCTGTCCGATGAACTGTCCCAAGCAGCTGCGCAACGGCCCGTGCGGCGGCGTTCGCGCCAACGGCAATTGCGAAGTGGAGCCCGATATGCCCTGCGTCTGGGTACAGGCCTGGAACGGCTCGAGGAACATGACCCATGGGGACGCGATCCTCAATGTGCAGAAGCCCGTGAACCAGTCGCTGCGCGAAACATCTTCGTGGCTTCGCGTCACGGCGGAGGCCGCCGCAGCCCGCGAAGCGGCGAAAAAGGAAGCCTGAGCGATGTCGCATATCGATGAAAACCCGCTTGGCGTCCACCTGCCGCTCGATCCTCTGCCCGGCCACTCCTCGCTCGGGCGGCTGGAGCGCGTGCTTCGCCGCGGCGAGTTTGCAGTGACTGCCGAACTCAACCCGCCCGACAGCGCCAATGCCGAAGACGTCTACGAGCGCGCGGCCATTTTCGAGGGCTGGGTTGACGGTATCAACGCCGTCGATGCTTCGGGCGCCAACTGCCATATGTCTTCGGTCGGGATTTGCGCACTGCTGACACGCATGGGCTATGCGCCCATCATGCAGATCGCCTGCCGCGACAAGAACCGCATCGCCATTCAGGGCGACGTGCTGGGCGCGGCTGCCATGGGCGTGTGCAACATCATGTGCCTGACCGGCGACGGCGTACAGGCGGGCGACCAGCCCGGCGCCAAGCCGGTCTTCGATCTCGATTGCATGTCCCTGCTCGAAACCGTGCGTATCATGCGCGACAATGCCAAATTCCTCTCCGGGCGCAAGCTGACCTCGCCGCCGAAGGTTTTTCTCGGCGCCGCCATCAACCCCTTCGCACCGCCTTATGATTTCCGGCCCTACCGGCTGGCGAAGAAGATCGAGGCGGGCGCGCAGTTCGTCCAGAGCCAGTATTGCTACGACGTGCCGATGTTCCGCGAATACATGAAGAAGGTGCGCGACCTCGGCCTCACCGAAAAATGCTTCATTCTCGTCGGCGTCGGCCCGCTCGCCTCGGCAAAGACCGCTCGCTGGATGCGCTCGAACGTGCCGGGCGTCCATATTCCCGATGAGGTCATCAAGCGCATTGAGGGCGCGCAGGACCAGAAGAAGGAAGGCAAGCAGCTCTGCATCGACATCATCAACGAGGTGAAGGAGATCGAGGGCGTTTCCGGCATCCACGTCATGGCCTACCGGCAGGAAGAATATGTTGCCGAAATGGTGCATGATTCCGGCGTGTTGAAGGGCCGTCAGCCATGGAAACGCGAGGCAAACCGCACAGATGTGCTGGTTGCCGAACGACTGCACCAGATCAGCGAAGGCAGGGAAGAAAACCAGCAGGCGATGGCGGAAATCGCCGCCCACCATACGCCGCCGCAGGCACATTGAATTCAAGACGATAGAAGCGGGCCAGGAGAGAAACCGACCGGCTTGTAACCCAGATCACCGCACGATAGACCAGCTATCGGGCCAACTGACCAGAGGATCAGACATGACGCGTACCATCGTTGCCTCCGCCACCCGCGAGATCATCATAGGCTTCGACCAGCCCTTCTGCGTGATCGGCGAACGCATCAATCCTACGGGACGCAAGAAGCTCGCCGCCGAGATGATCGAAGGCAATTTCGACACCGTCATCAAGGACGCGCTGGAGCAAGTGTCTGCCGGTGCCACCATGCTCGACGTCAATGCGGGCGTCACTTCGGTCAACCCGAACGAGACCGAGCCAGGCCTCCTCGTGCAGACCTTGGAGATCGTGCAGGGTCTGGTCGACGTACCGCTTTCGATCGACAGCTCGGTCACGGCGGCGATCGAAGCCGCACTCAAGGTTGCCAAGGGCCGGCCTCTGGTCAATTCGGTGACCGGCGAAGAGGAAAAGCTCGAAGCCATCCTGCCGCTTGTCAAGAAATACGACGTGCCCGTCGTCGCCATCTCGAACGACGAGACTGGGATTTCCATGGATCCGGACGTGCGTTTCGCTGTCGCCAAGAAGATCGTCGAGCGTGCCATGGATCATGGCATCAAGCCTGAAGACATCGTCGTCGACCCGCTCGTCATGCCGATCGGCGCGCTCGGCGACGCCGGCCGTCAGGTTTTCGCGCTGCTGCACCGCCTGCGCAACGAGCTGAAGGTCAACACGACCTGCGGCCTTTCCAATATCTCCTTCGGCCTGCCGCATCGCCACGGCATCAACGCCGGTTTCATCCCGATGGTCATCGGCGCGGGCATGACCTCGGCGATCATGAACCCCTGCCGTCCGCAGGAAATGGAAGCGGTGCGCGCCGCCAACGTGCTGAACGGCACAGATGCCAATTGCACCAACTGGATTATGACCTATCGCGATTACAAGCCGGCAGAAGGCGGCGCTGCAGCTGCCGCAGCAACGGCAGCCCCTGCCGCCGGCGGTGGACGTCGCGGTGGACGTGCTGCGCGCGCCGGTGCAGGAGCAGCGAGGGAATAAGATGGCATCCGGTCGCGACCTCTCCAACGATCTTGCAACGCTCTGGCTGCAGGCGCCTGTCGTGATCGCGATACGCATGCAGCAGATGTGGATGGACGCGCTAGCCGGCGGCGTGAACGCGGCCGAAATGAACCGGATGATCTCAGAGAAGATGATGGCTGCGGCGGAAAGCGCCGTTGCCGTCAACGCAGCAATGGTGCAACAGGGTTTCGCGGCTCTAACGGCCGCAGGCGCGACAAGCAAGCGCAGCATCGCCGATGCTGTCGCTCACGCCGCGATAAAACCCTATAGCAGGCGTGTTCGCTCGAACGTGCGCCGCCTTAGCAAATAGAAAGGCTGATCCGTGGCCGAAGCCAGCGACAGCGCCAAACCCCTCGTCCTTTTCATGCCATCAGGCAAGCGCGGCCACTTCCCCGTGGGAACGCCCGTGCTGGAGGCAGCCCGTCAGCTCGGAGTCTATGTCGAGAGCGTCTGTGGCGGTCGGGCCACCTGCGGACGCTGCCAAGTTTCCGTGCAGGAAGGCAATTTCGCCAAGCACAAGATCGTCTCCTCCAACGATCACCTTTCGCCGATCGGGCCGAAGGAAAAGCGCTATGCCGAAGTGCGCGAGCTGCCTGAAGGCCGCCGTCTCTCCTGCTCCGCTTTGATCCAGGGCGATCTCGTCATCGACGTGCCGCAGGATACCGTCATCAATGCGCAGGTCGTGCGCAAGGCAGCCGACGAACGCGTCATCGCACGCGATCCGGCCGTGCATATGTGCTACGTCGAGGTCGAGGAGCCCGATATGCACAAGCCGCTTGGCGATCTGGATCGCCTGAAGGCGGCAATCGCGGCGGATTGGAAATACGACAATCTCGAAGTGGATTTTCACCTCATTCCGCAGGTGCAGTCGATCCTGCGCAAGGGCGAATGGAAGGTGACGGCTGCCATTCATCGTGATCAGGATAGCGAGCGCCCTCGCCTCATTGCGCTCTATCCCGATCTGAAGAACGAAGCTTACGGCATTGCCTGCGATATCGGTTCGACGACGATCGCCATGCATCTGTCATCGCTACTGTCGGGCAGGACCGTTGCTTCGGCCGGCGCCTCCAATCCGCAGATCCGCTTCGGCGAAGATCTGATGAGCCGCGTCTCCTATGTGATGATGAACCCGGATGGCCGCGAGGCGATGACCAACGCCGTCCGCGAAGCCTTGAACGGCCTGATCGACAAGGTCTGCGCCGATGGCGGCGTGTCGCGCCAGGATATTCTGAACGCCGTCTTCGTCGGCAACCCGATCATGCATCACCTTTTCCTCGGCATCGACCCGACGGAGCTCGGCGGCGCCCCCTTCGCGCTAGCCGTATCCGGGGCCGTGCATCTGAAATCGGCCGAGATCGGCCTGCCGATGAATACAGGCACGCGCATCTACATGCTGCCCTGCATCGCCGGCCATGTCGGCGCCGATGCTGCTGCCGCGACGCTCGCCGAAGGACCGCATCGCCAGGATGAGATGATGCTGTTGGTCGATATCGGCACCAATGCCGAGATCGTGCTCGGCAATCGTCACCGCGTCGTCGCCGCCTCTTCGCCGACCGGCCCGGCTTTCGAAGGTGCGGAGATTTCCAGCGGCCAGCGTGCGGCACCCGGCGCCATCGAACGGGTGCGCATCGATCCCGTCACTCTGGAGCCGCGCTATCGCGTGATCGGCATCGAACCGTGGTCGGATGAGCCGGGCTTCGAAGAAGCCGCCGCCAAGGTCGGTGTCACCGGCATCTGCGGCTCGGCCATCATCGAGGTCGTCGCCGAAATGTTCCTCACTGGCATCATTTCGGAAGACGGCGTCGTCGATGGCTCGATGGCGACGCGCTCGCCACGCATCCTCCAGAACGGCCGAACCTATTCCTATCTACTGCGCGATGGCGAACCGCGCATCACGGTCACCCAAAACGATATCCGCGCCATTCAGCTTGCCAAGGCAGCGCTTTATGCCGGCGTCAAGCTGCTAATGGATAAGCAGGGCATCGATCATGTCGACCGCATCGGCCTTGCCGGCGCCTTCGGCACCTTCATCGATCCGAAATATGCGATGGTGCTTGGGCTCATTCCCGACTGTGAACTCGACAAGGTCAAGGCCGTGGGTAACGCCGCCGGCACCGGCGCGCGCATGGCACTGCTCAATCGCGGCCACCGCCGCGAGATCGAGGAAACCGTTAGGAAAATCGAGAAGATAGAGACGGCGCTTGAATCAAAGTTTCAGGAGCATTTCGTCTACGCCATGGCTATGCCGAACAAGGTAGATGCCTTCCCGGAACTCTCCAAGGTCGTGACCTTGCCGGAGCGTAAGCAGATATCCGACGATGGCGGAGAAGGCGGCGGCCGCAGGCGTCGCCGCAGCCGCGAGTAAAAAGTGACTGGCCGCGGTTCACGCGGCCATTTTGCGTCCGATCTCGACAAAAGCCTGGCGAATACTGTCTGCCACCGCCTTCATCGGTCCGGTCATCTGCGACGCCGTCAGCAGACGGATGTCGAAGGACGTCAGTTCCGGCAGTCCTTCGTTCGGCCCGAGGATTTCCATATCATCGGTAATGTAGGAGCGCGGGAACGGCGCGACCGCGAGATCGGAGACGATAGCGGCGCGCTGCGCCATCGTATGGGCACTGAGATAGGAAACGCGATAAGCGCGTTTCTGCCGCTCCAGCTGCGCCATAGCCTCCGACCGCCAGATGCAGCCTTCCTCCCAGATGGAAATCGGCAGCGGATCGCGGCGATAGGCCGTGCCGCACTTGGCGCCAGCCCAGACGAGACGCTCCGTATAGATAACCTCTCCCTCGGTCGGGAAAGGCCGCGTCGCGCAATTGATCAGCGCGAGGTCCAGCCGCTGCTCCTCGATGCGCTTCTTCAGCTGGATGCTCATATCGACAACGACATCGACCATGATGCCCGGATAAGTCTCCGAGAAGCTTTTGAGGATGGTCGGCAGCAGGCGCTCGCCTATATCGTCAGGTGCGCCAAGCCGCACCACGCCGCTGAGCTCGGGCATGATGAAGCGCGAAACCGCCTCGTTGGAGAGCGCCAGTATATTGCGCGCATAGGAAAGCAGCATCTCGCCATGCTGCGTCAGGCTCACAGAACGCGCATCGCGGAGGAACAGCGTAACGCCGAGCTGCTCTTCCAGCTTCTTGATCTGCATGGAAACAGCCGATGGCGTGCGAAAGACTGCGTCAGCCGCAGTCGAAAAATTCCCCGTTTCGGCAATCGCGACAAAGGTACGCAGAACTTCATTGTCAAGCAACGGTATGGGCCGGCGGAACGGTACGGTCATATCGATTACCTTTCAATTTTTCTGATCCTAACCACCATATCATTTCATTTGTCTGAATGTCAACGAAGCACCATATTAGAGCTAATGGAAATTCATCGCAGACAGCCTCGAAGGAGTAAAATCATGGCTGGCACGGTATCAAACGAAGCCTCACGGCTTTTCTCTCTGTTACGCCTTCGCAAAATACGGCGCATGGCGCAGCATACGCTGGACGAGATTGCCGCCCGCTTTCCCGCTCATCTAATCGATGACGTCAACGCACGCGGCCTCCCCCCGGATCGGACGTTGTCAGTGCTGGAGCGCAAACCTGGCAAACTGCGTTCGTTCAATAATACTAATGGCAACTATAAGATCTATTCGTTTGATTGATAGATCTAGCAGGCCCATATTTAATCCGTGACATTTTGAGCGGTTGACATCTGAAAGGACCCTGAAAATGACGACCATCAGCTATAGACAGACCGGCGCACGGAACCCGTTTCCGTCAGGCGGAAGTTACGTGCCTTTCTTTTCTCGCCTCGCTAATCGCTGGCAGCAGTGGCGCTCCCTTCGCGAGCTCGAATCTCTGTCCGATGACATGCGCAAGGACTTGGGCTGGCCGGCCGCAAACGAAATCAACAAGCCGAAAGCCACCCGATGACAATCAAAAAGCATAACATCTGAAGGCGACGCTCAACCCGAACGAGCGTCGCCTTTTGAACATTTACGCATCCAGATGCGAAACGCACTTTAATCTTGAGAATTACACGCAAATATATTTCGCCGCCTGAGCATATTGCTCGCCTCTCCTTCGCTTCCGTCCTTCACAGCCGTATTTTTCAGAGTAGACGCAAATATCGCTTTGCGGCCGCGATTATCCATGCCAATGTCGCTTATAGACCATCGGGCCGACGTTTTTGACGCAAGGAATACGTAACGGCCCTGGAACATGGATTTTCACGACATGAGCAAGACCCCGATCAAGACACGCTCCCTGGTTTTCTTCCTTGTTCCGCATTTCACCATGCTGCCGTTTTCCGCGGCGATCGAGACGCTGCGGATTGCCAATCGCATGCTGGGCTATCCCGCCTATACATGGCGGCTTGCCTCGACGGACGGGCAGAAAGTCTATTCGTCCAGCGGCATCGGGTTGGAGGTCAACTCCTCCCTCACCGATGAGCGCCGTTATCTGGGCGGCGAGAACCGCCCGAACATGGTGCTGGTCTGTTCCGGCATCTATGTCGAAGAGTTCCACAACAAGTCGGTCAATGCCTGGCTGCGTGAGACATACAATCGCGGCGTCGCCGTCGGCAGCCTCTGTACGGGCGCCCATGTGCTTGCTCAGGCGGGCCTGCTGAACGGCAAGCGCTGTGCGATCCATTGGGAAAACTTGCCGGGCTTTTCTGAAACCTTCCCGCAGGCGGAAGTCTACGCCGATCTCTACGAGGTCGACAGCAATCTCTACACCTGCGCCGGCGGCACCGCCTCGCTCGACATGATGCTGAACCTCATCGGTCAGGACTTTGGCGAAAACCTCGTCAACCGCGTCTGCGAGCAGCAGCTGACCGATCGCGTGCGCAGTCCGCACGATCGTCAGCGCCTGCCGCTGCGCGCGCGTCTCGGCGTGCAGAACTCGAAGGTCCTGTCGATCATCGAGCTGATGGAAAGCAACCTCGCCGAGCCGCTGTCGCTGCTGGAAATTGCCGACGATGCCGGCCTGTCGCGCCGGCAGATCGAACGCTTGTTCCGGCAGGAAATGGGGCGCTCTCCGGCTCGTTACTATCTTGAAATTCGCCTGGATCGCGCCCGGCATCTGCTGGTGCAATCCTCCATGCCGGTCGTCGAAGTAGCGGTCGCCTGCGGCTTCGTCTCCGCCTCGCACTTCTCCAAGTGTTATCGCGAACTCTACAATCGCTCGCCACAGCAGGAGCGCGCGGAGCGCAAGCTGACCATGTCGACCAACCGGACCGGTATTGTCGTCTGAGAGTGGCGGAAATCAAAGCAAGCAAATGATGGCAGGCGGCTTACTGAGCTGCCTCCTGGGTCATCTTAAAATCGGAATAGACCTGGTTTCGGCCATTGTGCTTCGCCATGTAGAGAAACTGGTCCGCGGCGTTGAGATAGTTGTCGAAGGATTCGTAGCCGGCAATCTCCGCCACGCCTATGGAAACCGTCACCGAAAGCTCTTCATCGTCGGCAAGAACCTTCAGGCCGGCCAAGCTGAGGCGGACCTCATCGCACAGCGCGGTTGCCGCACGCGAATTCATTTCCGCAAACAGAATGGCGAACTCCTCGCCGCCAAGGCGGGAGAGCAGATTATCCGTGCCCTCCAAGAGCCCGTGAAGCCTGCTGGCAACGGCCTTCAGCACCTGGTCTCCGATCTCGTGCCCATAAGTATCGTTCAGATGCTTGAAATGATCGATATCGAGAATGGCAACAGAGCTCGGACGCTGGCGGCGCAGGCATTCATTGACCAGACGCGGGCCATGATCATAAAAATAGCGCCTGTTATAGAGCCCGGTCAGATAGTCGCTTGCCGCTGCCGCACGCAATTGCTTCAACTGCGACAGCGTCTCGACATTTAATGCGATGCGGCATTGCAGCTCCTCCTGAACGAAGGGCCGATAGATGAAATCGCTGGCGCCCGCCTTCAGGAATGTCGCAGACAGCAAACGATCGTTTGAAGACGAGATGCCGATGATCCGCATCCGATCCGAGCCATAGCGGTGACGGATGCGGCGGGTCAGTTCGTGCCCGTTCATGTCAGGCATATTATAATCGGTGACGACGATTTCGATGTCGTCGAATGTCTCGAGCATTGCCAGGGCTTCGATACCCGTGCCGGCTTCGGCGACCTTGAATTGCTGAGCGTGCAGCAAATCCGTCAGCATTTTCCGTGCCGAAGGCACATCGTCGACAACCATAACGCGGACAGACCGATTGGCGATGGCGCGCCGGACGGAGGAGACGAGATTGTCGAGGGCGAACTCGCCATCCTTGAGCACATAGTCGACGACATTGCGCTCCATGATGCGATTGCGCGTCGCCATGTCGAAAGACGCCGTGAAGACGATGGTGGGAATGTCATGAGCGACGGCAACGTCCAGGGCTTCTCCATGCGCAGCGTCCGGAAGGTTCAGGTCGATCACCGCCATCGTGAAGCTGCGTTCCGCCTCTGCCAGTATCTCGTTCAGCACTTTCAATGAAGAGCAATGGATGACGGCAAGACCGAGCTCGGTTTCGAACCGATGCGACAGCACCGCGGAAAACATGCGCGAATCCTCAACCAGAAGTATTTTCTGGCTGCCATCGCGGTGACCGATGCCGCCGTCAATGTTTCCTGCACGCAGTACCATTTCCCGTCAATTCCTCCCACACCGTCAGGTGTATGAATATTCAGTCAATTGCAGGTCTGCCAAACCGTCTTGCACGTATCCTGAACAGGATTCGTGAAAAAATTGGAACCGCTGATTGCGGAGATTTACATAAAAGTGATTTTTCCTCACTTTCTTGGGATTATTTCAGCCGATATTAGCCGGCCCGTATCCCCCTGGCGGGCGGCTGAGCCGACTGAATCTGCAGCAGCGTGTCGAGATTCTGATTCACGCGGCAGTAGAACTCCTCGTCGATGAATGGCCGCAGAATGAAATCATTGCCGCCCGCTTTGAGGAAACGAGCGGAAAGCAGCCGGTTGTTGGATGAGGAGACGCCGATAATGCGAAGCTCATGGGAGCCGGTGGTCGCACGGATGCGCCGTGTCAGCTCGAATCCGTCCATGTCGGGCATATTGTAGTCCGTGACCATAAGACCGATATCCGGGCTGGCCTTGAGGATTTGGAGCGCCTTGGCGCCATTCTCAGCAACGCTGACGCGGAAATTGTAGCGCTTCAGCCGGCTGGACAGCAAAGCGCGTGCAGTTGCGCTGTCGTCAACGATGAGAACGTGGTGACGGTGGTTGGTCAGAAAGCGGCAGATCGATTCCGCCAGCATATCCACGGCAAAGACATTGTCCTTGAGAATATAATCCACCACGTCCTTGGCGATCAGCTCGTCGCGCGTACCTTCGAGGAAAGTACCCGTGAAGGCGATCGTCGGAATGCTGAGATCGAGCAAGTAGGCCAGAGCTTCGCCCTTCTCGGCTCCTGGGAGATTCATATTGGAGATCGCCAGCTTGATCGGCTCCGACGACTTGTCGTAGGCGAGCTGCAGCTCTTCGAAATTGCGGCAGATCTCGACGTCGATATCCAGAAGCTCCTTCAGCTTGCCCCTGACCATCGATGTAAAGAGATTGGAGTCCTCGACGAGAAGAATGCGCGAGCCGGCAAGAGACGCGCCGGAATATTGCATCCCCGAAACACCCAGAAATGGCATAATGAAAACCTGCTTTTTGAAAATGATCCCCTCTGTATTGTTTTAAAACAAAGCCTTTGCGTATTTATTAAGTCGATTGGTTTCCCGCAAATGAAGAAAACTATGTTGGTCGGACGGCGCCACTCAAGGCGCGATCTTTTCGGCAGCGCGTTGTCCTTGTGAGACGTCGGCTAAAAGCTTCCAGTTGGAGCACACAGGCGACGATTTGTCTGTGCGCAACTTACTCCGCAGCAGTCTGGCCACGACGCCGGCTCGCCGCCTTTGCCTCAGGCGCCTTATCTTCGCTGGACGAAGCAGCGGAGCTTTCCTGAATGTCATCCTCGGCCTCAGGCCCGTCGGCAGAATCTATCAGTGCGTCCGCCGTAGCATCCAGCTGCCTGCCTCTCCTGCCGTCACGAACGATGTGCAGCTCCTGATGAGGATAAGGAATCGAAATCCCCTCCTCCTTGAAACGCTTCAGGATTTCGATGCGCAGATTGTTGCGGATCTCCATGCCGTCGGAGAGATCGGACAGATAGAAGCGCATCTCGAAATCAAGCGACGATGGACCGAAACGCAGGAACTCCACATGTGGCTCCGGATTCCTGAGAACCTTCGGGACCGAGCGCACCAGCTCCAGTAGGATATCCATCACCTTGCGCGGATCGGCATCATAGCTGACGGATACGGGGATTTCAGAACGGGCGAGCCTGTTGCGATGCGTCCAGTTGCCGAGTGACGCGTTGATGAGTTCGGAGTTCGGCACGATGATGGACTGCTTGCGGAAGGTCTCGATCTCGGTCGCGCGCACCGAGATGCGCTTGACGATGCCTTCCGATGTGCCCGAGACGATCCAGTCGCCGACCTTGAACGGCCGCTCGACCAGCAGGATCAGGCCTGAGACGAAATTCGACACGATATTCTGCAGGCCGAAACCGATACCGACCGAGAGGGCACTGGCGACGAGTGCCAGGCTGGACAAATCGATGCCGGCAGCGGAAATGGCAAAGATCGCCGCCAATGCTATGCCCAGATAGCCGATGCCTGTTCTCACCGAGTTGCGGACACCCAAATCCACCTGTCCGCGCGCCATGACATTGCTGTCGAGCCACCGCTGGAACCAGCGCGTGACCAGATAGCCGCCCGCAAACAGCAGGATGCCGACAAAAATCCCAAGCAGCGAGATCGACATGTTGCCGATCTTGATCTCGGTAAAGAGCCGGTAGGCAAAGGTTTCCAGATCCTGGATATGGAAACCCCAAGAGAGGAGAATCAGCGGAATGCCGGTCAGCAGCGCGACAGCGTAGGTCGCAAGCCCAGCTGCAAGACCGGCCTGATCGAGCGCCACTTCACGCAGCTTCAGGCGATTTTCCAGAAAGCGGCCGATGATCGTCTCGGCAAAAACGCCTTGCTTGGATACGGCCTTGCCGAGCTGAAAGCCGAGATACATGGTCGCGATGACGGCGCTGGTCACGATCATCTGCGTTGCCATGAAGCGGGCCAGCCCGACATAGCCGATGAACGAGATGAAGATCACCAATATGCCGAGACCGCGGAGAATGATCGCCATGCCATGCGGCCAATGGCGGCCCGGCGCATCCGGATCGCCATTCTTGGCCAGCATCGGCGAGCCGAAGGAGGCCGCAATCAGGATGAGGCCGATCAGCAGTGCCGCCAGGAAGCTCTTGACCACCGTAACGACGACCGGCGATCCCATGGACTCACTGATGCGGTCGAAGACGTAGTCCAGCCCGTTGACGACAGCCATGGCCTGCAGACACCAGGTGAGCGAATGCGCCCCCTTGTTCGACAGCTTGACCAGGCGCCAATGCGGCCGGAACGGCGCGAAGACGGCATTGCTGAGGCGACCGACGAAATAGACGAGGCCGATGAAGCCGAAGACTGCCGCCAGTATCGGCGCGATATCAGGCCGCAACACATTGAAATTCGAGAGGAAGAAAAAGGATGTGACGAGAAAAGCCGCCAGCGACAGCGTGCGGATGAGGGTCGACCAGAAGGCAACGGAGAGCCGGCTGATATAGGGCGGATTCTCGACAGACTCGTCCTGCACGTAGTAGCGGCGGAACAGCCGGTAACCCCCGACAAGAAATAACAGTGCGGCGCCGATCGACAGGCAGACGGCGGCCAGAAGCGAGGCAAGCTTGGCCTTGAGCGCGAAACCGATCCAACTCGTCACGGCGGTACTGAACTTGACACCCTCATCGACCAGAGCGGCCCCCGCATCGTCGAATGTCGCCGTGGAAATCTCCGTCCGCTTGAACAGCGTCTCGGCAAACAACTTTCGACGCATCTCCATGAATTGCATCGAAAGCCGGTTGCTTTCCGCGGTCAGATTGTCTGCATCGAGGATCACGGCGCTGATCTGCGAGCGTTCGGCGTTGAGCCTGTCGCGCTCTTGCGTGACGATCGGCGCCTCTGGCGGCTGGCCCTCCTTGGGGGCGGCACCGAGTTGGGTCAGGCGCGCATCGATTTCGGCAGTACGGGGCTTCAGGCGTGCGGAAATAGCAGCAGTGGTGCGATTGAGTTCATCAACCTGGCCGGAGAGCGCCACGAGTGTCTCGTCGTCCGATGCTGCCTGCTTCGCCGCCTCCTGAAGCGATGCGTAGGTCTTCTTTGCCTTGCCAAGATCGGCAACGGCCGTATCCAACAGCCCATTGGCGAGCTGTCCGGGCTGTTGATCCGTTTGCTGCGATGGCTGAGCCGGCTGCTGATCCTGCGCGAAAGCATCCCCGCCTCCCAGCGGACTGACGATGGCAAACACAGCCAATCTCAGCAGCAAAACAGGCAATAGAAAAAGACGAGATTTCAGCGGGCGCAAGCAGAGCTCCTCGTTGCACATGAAGTCGCAGCCAATGGATGATCGAAATCGCCGTAAAAATGGAGACCCGAGTTGTCCTATAATATGATTGCGAATTCCATAGTCTTTACGCGTACGCCTTGTAAGACAAAGAAAGGCGACACGAAGGCATTCCACGCCCTTATCCTCTCCGGAACCTCGCTCAAAACCTGGTAACGCCGCCTCATATTGGACATGACCTATCGCGCGGACCATTGCCAGCGCGCAAATAGGCCGGGAAACCACCTTGGCAATGACAGATTATACGCGCTCGGCAATTAGGGTGCAGGTGACGCCTTGATCGGCGCCAGTGGCAAGCCGCAATTCCGCCGCCACGCCATATTCTTAGCGAATCAAATGCCTCGCCGTCTTGCTCGCGAAGGGGAAAAGCTAGCGAGTGGTCAGACCGCCTTGCATTGCGGATGAAAACGCTCGGCTACGCTTTCTGCGGCCGCATAGGCTTGCGTCACGATCTCGGGCACGAGATCGATATCCGGAAGACTTCCAAGCCCGAGAGGACCGATAGCAAAGAGACCCTCCGTCGAACGCCCATTGACCTCGAGCGCACCTGCGGCATCGACGGCAAGTCCAAGGCCGAGCTCGTCCGGCACCGCAAGGCCGGCATCGATGAGGCTGCGCAGCAACGGAGCATTCAGATCGGGCGCCTGGCACCGACAATCGATCACATCATCGGCATAAAGCTGCTCGGTCTCCTGCCGTCCCGCGGGCCTCAAAACCAGCCCTGTCGGCGTCCGCCGGATGAAATGACCGCGCCGCAACAGCGTGTTGCCCTCAGCCAACTCCTGATTGAGGCGAACATGCAGGGCTTCGGGCAGCCGATTGCGATGACTATCATAGAGCGCCCGCAGATGACGGTTGAACTGCTGCTTCTGACCGGCCGGCAAAGATCGCCATAGCGATCGGGCATGCTTGCGCAAACCGTTCATGACGGACTGCCAGCTCTGCCCGTTCGCCTCCGCCTCCTCGCAGGCACGCCGAATGAAGCGAACGATTTCGCTCAGTTTGTCGGGCATCTGATCGGCAGGGAAAACCGGGTCGGCATTGTTGCGCGTATGGCTCTGCGGCAGAAAGCCCCGCCGCGAAACGATGGTAATCTGCCCCGTATAGCCGTTTTCGCGCATTTGCAGCAGCCGATCGACCACGCGCAGCCCGCTTCCCAGCAGGATCGTATGCGGCCGCGACACTAGGCGGCGCGCACGAACGGTCGTCGGGACACTGACGAGATCACCGGCCTGCCCCTCCCGATCGGCGATGCCGTAACCCGTTGCCAGCACCACCATATCGAACGGTGCGTTGCTGGCACCGTCACTCTCCACCACGAAACGACCGCCGCGAACACGCCGAAGGCCGAAGACCGTCTCGCTGCTAACCTGCACCGCCACATCGCGCCGTGATGAGAAGGCTTCCGAAAAGCGCTGGTAGACGTAGTCGCTAAAAATGCTCTTCGGCACGAAGATCTGCAGGAAACCCGGTATGGCGGCAGGGACGGCGCTGCGGAAGGGCGCGTTGCCGGAGAGCCATTGATTGAAATCATCGGGATCGCCGGCAGAGACGGAAAGATCGCGAACGCGGCTGTTGAGGATTTCGCTGCTGTGTCCCGAGGCGAGCGCCTGACCGCCGCTGACACTGGAATTGGGATCGAAAAGCTGGAGATGGAAAGGAAAGCGCACTGTCTTCAACAGGGCAATTGCCATCATCATTCCGGAAAAGCCACGTCCGATCACGGCAATTCGAGGCATCACGTAAGCCGACGCCGCCGCATTCGTCCTGGCGGAAAAGAATCCCTGAACCGTCATATCAACTCCTGGGGCCAGAGGTGGTCGATCATGCCTTTCCTGGGCTTGTCACTTAATGCCCGAACTCAAACTCTGATTTCACGTTCGACACCGAAGAACGGGGGCTGACAAACGCACAAGAGCCGCTTCGGGTCTCAAAATTCCACCCATCTTCTCCAACGAAAGAAGGGTGCGACAGGCAGGTCCAACTCGGTTCAATATCCGATGCCTGCAATCGTCCGCCATTGCTTCTTGAAGCGATCAGGCAGCATGATTATTGTCATTGTCTACTTATTTAGTCGTATATGAAAGCGCGAAAATGCGCCTCTAGCAAGCGCTTTCTTCTTCGGGCAGCGTCGGATCGGCGATCATGCGGCTTGAAAACATCATGCGGCTGGCTGCTTTTTTCATGCCCCGCCTTGGTTTGAATCGGCAAAAAGGAAAGCGATTCCGAGCGCTAAGATCAGATTTCAACGCCGCTTTCCTTGTGCATGGAATGGCATGGGAAAGGCGCCGAATTCATTATTCGACCTGACTGATATGGGTCGAGCGCTTACAATTTTACCGCCGGCGCCTATTATACGGAAAGGGTGCGATGCGAATACGCCAGTAAAGCCGCTATACGCTCCATCTATGGAAATCAGCATCTCGCTGATTTGCCACACCTTGATGAGCCGAGCTGGCGCTGACCGAGGAGTGACGAATGGGGACTGTTTCCCAATTGCATGAACGCGTCAGGCCGCCTGCCCATCGCGTTCAAAGCGAAGAGGAGGCGCTCGATATTGCGCGCTCGCTGGCCGCAGCCTTTGCCCAACAGGCGAGCGACCGCGATATCAACCGCATCCTGCCCTATGACGAAGTCGAGGCTCTATCCCAGTCGGGGTTGCTTGGAATTTCCGCGCCTTCGGAACATGGCGGCATCGACATTTCGAACAGTGTTCTCGCCGAAGTCATCGCCATCCTCGCGGAGGCCGATCCTTCCATCGCGCAGATATTGCAGACGCATTTTCATGTGCTGGAAGCGGTGAGAATTGGTGGCGGCGAAGACCAACGGGCGGCCCTTTTCGATCGCGCCATCGTCGGCGATCGTTTCGGCAGTATCTTTTCCGAGGCCGATGCAAGCGGCGCCGACCAGCACTCCTGGCATCTGATATCAGACGGCCCTGGCTTCCGCCTCAACGGACGTAGCCGGCCTTCCGCCAGTATTCTCTTTTCGGAGTGGGTCGCGCTATTTGCGGCGGATAAACGCAAGGGAATGATGGCCGCTGTCGTGCCAAGAAATACGGAGGGCATCCAAATCATCGACGACTGGGACGGTTTTGGTCAACGCACCTCTGGAAACGGCACGGTCATATTGCATAATGTCTATCTTGACGCAGATACCCTGCTGGCAGACCGAGAAAAATTAGCCGAGCCGACGGTGATCGATTGCGTAAACCAACTCACACGCGCCGGAATCAATCTTGGTATCGCCAGATCCGCTCTGGCAGCGACCATCGAGTTCGTGCGGGCTCGTTCTCACCCGGGGGAAAGCGACAGGGATGGACGAACCGTGAATGATACGCTGATCGTAACGAGAATCGGCGAAATTGCCGTCCGCATCGAGGCGGCAGCGGCAACGGTGGAACGGGCTGGCGGCAAGATCGACGCGGCGCAGATCAATCTCACGGAAGACCACGTCATCGATGCTGCGCTCTCGGTGGCAGCGGCCCAGACCATGACGGCTGATATTGCGATGGAGGCAGCAAATACGCTGTTCGAGCTTGCCGGCACGGCCTCCGCAGGCATCGGCCTTAACCTCGACCGCCATTGGCGCAACGCCCGCATCCATACGCTGCATGAACCGGCCCGCCAGAAATACCACATCGTCGGCAACTACCACCTCAATGACGTCAAGCCACTGAAGAGTTGGTTGCCTTGAAAAGCCAAGGCGGGTCGAAAATCAAGCGGTATGAGACGCGCGTCGATCTTCCCGTTCCGGGGCTTCGAAATCGGCGCCACCGGCGACGAATTGTTCCAGCGACATGTTATCGAGAATCTCGGCAATCGCGTCACGCACCTCGGTCATCGAGCGTCGTACCTGGCAGCGCTCCGGATCGGAACAGTCGTCGCAGGCTTCATAGGCCGTGCGGCTGGCGCAGCGGATAGGAGCCAGCGGACCGTCCAGCGTACGGATGACGTGGCCGATGCGGATTTCCGATGCGGGACGCGACAGCGAATAGCCGCCGCCTGGCCCCTTCTTCGAACGCAGCACGCCGGCGTTTCGCAACTCGAGCAGGATGGTATCGAGAAACTTCTTTGGAATATTGTTGCGTAGCGCGATATCGTTGATGAACGCGGTTTCACCCGGGCCGAGGCGTGCGAGATCCACCAGCGCCTTCAGTCCGTATTTTCCTTTTTTCGTAAGCATCGCCGTCCGCTTTACTGCAAAGTCAATTGTTGAAAACCCGGCATGGCTCGAAAGAGACTCAACGGGCCGATCCTGTCAGCACGGGACTGCGGAAGTAACCCCGCAATCTCCTGGGAACAAGATAGTAACTCACAAATTGTATAGTTTATATGAGTAAATTTAGGCAAATGTATCGTCTGAGCAACGATTTTGCGGCTTTTCTTGGATTTCAGGCGGCACTACTGTCCAGATATGCCTTGGCTGGTCCGCGGCTGTAGCTGGCGATTGCGCCAGCCACCTGGTCGGCCACGAGAACGGCATGCTCGACTACCTCGGGCAATCCCATCAATTCGCCGAAGGTTCCGCGTGCAAGCGGGCCGGAGATAAATAGAGACGGTACCACCGTCCCGTCGGCCGCCAAGGCGCGTGATTGTGTATCGCAGGAAAATCCCAAGCGGGCCGGGTCCAACGCAAGATACCCGGATTTCGACAGCTCCTCGATCCAGGCTTGGGACTGCAGAATGCCCCGGTGTCCCGGACCCGTGGTGACGACGACCGCATCGAACTGCCTTCTCACGAAACGTTCTGAACGGCTCAATCGCAACCGGCAATCGATGACATCATCAGCAATGCTAGCCTCCGCAACCGAAGCCGCCAGCACTTCAAGCCTGCCATTCGCGAGTGCCCGTTCGCTGGCAGCTTCAACCTGCGGCGCAACACGGAAACGATGCACATCCCAAAACGGCCTCAAATGCCGTACCAGCCGGCGTCGCTCCTCGATCGAAAGCGCCTGCCAGATTTGCCGCCCCTGCGTCCTCACCTGATCGATAACAGCATGCCAGCTCAGAGCTTCACCTTCGGCCTGCCGGATGGCGGCCCTCACGCTACGCAGAAGCTCAACCGCTGTCTTTGACGGCTGACTGGTAAAATCACCGACTGCGTCCTGCTTGACCGCCGCATGACCGCGCGAACGAAGGCCACGTCGGGATATCGCGGTGACTGGCCCCTTATGTCCTCTCAGCTCGAGTGAGGCAATGACATCGGCCGAGGTCAAGCCATTGCCGACGACCAGAACGCGATCATCGGCGCGGATGGCCGAAAGCGCATCCGGGCGCGTCGGATCGGCAACAAAGCGCGGATGATGGGCAAGCACATCCCGCAACACCTGCGGCGGCAAAGGCGACGGATGGCTTGTGGCGATGACGAGAATATCCGCATCCACGCGCTCGCCGCCAGCACCGGTCACCGCCCAGCGGCCGCCCGTCCTCTGGACACGCTCGACGCTCTGCCTGACGTGGCGGAGCCGCCCGTTCTCGGCGAAGGGACGGATCATGCTGTTGATATAGCTCCCGAAAACGGAACGTCGCGGAAAAAGACTACCATCGACGGCAACCGCCGCATCATCATCGGCAAGTGCATTATGCTCCAGCAGCCAGCGCTGAAAATGCTCGATGTCGTCCGGCAGCAGGCTCATCCTCGCCGCAGGCACATTGATGCGATGGGCGAGATCCCGTGTATCGTAAGCGAGCCCAGCCCCCAAACGCTCCCGCGGCTCGAATATGAAGACTTGCCCAGCCCGTAGCGACTGTCGCTGCAGCAGATGAAAGGCAACCCCGGTTCCCGAAACGCCACCGCCGATGATAACGACAACGGGCAGGTCACGTGCCTGATGGTCAGAGTCAAGGGTCAATAGCCAACTCCCTCCAGATCGATCACCACGGGAATTCTGCAAGGGTTGGGCGATCGGACTTATCTTGGAGGCGATGCTATACTCTACAAAATTTGTTGACAATACGATTGCCGCGCGCGCTCGCCTTCTCTGCGACCAGACGCAATCAATACATCGCTGATATACATTTGGAAACAAGTGGTTATTTGTGCTTTGCACAACATTGTTTTTGCACCGCAGGATGCAAAAAACTTGGCACATGCCCGCTGGAGGAACATACTAGCGGTTGTTCTGGTTCGTGTTCTCTACGGGAGGAGAAACATCATGGAACTGCTTCGCCTGCTCTCCGCCTTCGATTATACGCTGATGGTGATTCTGGCCGCTATCTTCGTATTCAGCGTCATGGAGGGCGGACATAAGAAGCACTGATTATGTGCCGTTGAAGTTGATAGTTAACGCCGTCTGGCAAAACGTGTCGGACGTTATTTTGAGCATGGTTCAATCATGGGGCAGCTCCGCTGGCAGCTTAGCGGAACGGGCGCTGCGCGATGAGCCTCTTCCCGTTTAAAGTCCAAGTCATCTTGAGCCTCATCTAGGTCAGCGTCCCGAGGAAATTGCAGCAGCGCCCGGGCTTAATATTCAGTCAAATCAGAGATTTTAGATCACGCAAGATCCGAACCAGGATCCGAACCTACCCATTCAAGTTTAAGAGTGACCCTGCCTGGTTATACCAGCAATAATGAAACGCAACGTGCATCACATAATTGTATAATTCAATGTACCTATTCATTTTTCCGAAAGGCAATTCACAAGCTTCGGGCAAACAATTCCTGGGATATTTCTCAGCATCAATAAAACATAAAGCAAAGAGGATATACTTATGGGATACGACTGGGACGGCATCAAGACGCGCCGCGTGCGAAGACTGAAATATGGGCTTTCCCTATTTCTTTTCACAATGTCGGTAACCGCGCCAACAGCGTTCCTGCTGCATCTGCGCTGAAGCCATTGGCGTATCGATCGTTCCGTCGCCGTTTCAAAACTTGCCCAACTGCGAAAAACGTCGTTCAACCGGAGGCGGAACCAAAGCAAGCCCCCGTTCGTTCTCGAAAGAACTGACTCGCTATCAAGGAGGACACCATGGCCGGCGTCACGCTGGACAAGGATATCAAGGCTCAGATCGATGAACTCCGCAGCCAGATCGATAGGCTCTCCACCGACTTGGCAAAGCGGATCGATAGCGCTTCGGATCGTACCGACGAGGCTCTCTCTTCAGCAAAGGTCAAAGTTGCGACTATAGCTGACCATGCTCGTTCCGAGGGCCGAAACGTCGTGCAGGTCGCAAGGGAAAATCCGACGGCCACCAGCTCCGTTCTGCTTGTGACGGCGCTCCTCGGCTTCTTTACCGGGCTTCTGTTGGGTAGGCTATCCGACTAGAGCGATGAGCCCTGCTGGGGGAAAATATCGTCCACCTCTGCTCAATTGGGCGAGGGACCGCAGGAGTGCATATGGCGTATGCCGCAATGCCCTCCGCACATTAACGCGTTGAAAACCGCGCAACCGAAAACCTCGAGACGTTTCGAATTATCTAGCGTTTTCAAGGAGTTTTTGGTGGGTGATGTAGGGCTCGAACCTACGACCCGCTGATTAAGAGTCAGCTGCTCTACCAACTGAGCTAATCACCCGTACCGCTTGCTGGCGGCGTGACCGGGCATATAAATAGGATCGGTTTGATTGTCCAGCGGCCAGACGAATTTTCTTTGTTTTTTTGTCAAAAAAATTTCAGAGGCCGCCTAAAACTCAATAAAATCAAAGCTCAAGAATTCCTGAAGCAACACGCACTGCCTGGCCGCCGATGCGGGCATTGGCGATTAGGCCGCCATTGATATCGAGGTGAAGGTGAATCAGCGATGGCCGTCCCATCTCGATGCCCTGCTCTATGACGACAGGATGATGCCCATCCGGCAGGGCGTCGAATTGATTGATCGCACCGGATAGCGCCGCCACCGCAGCGCCTGTCGCTGGGTCCTCGACGATACCCATTCCCACGGGGAACATGCGTGCGTGGAATTTGGCAACATGATTGACGCCACCGCGGCAATAAATGAAAGCCGAGGCGAGTGCTCCGTCGACGAAGGGCACCGTTTTTTCCCAAAGCTGCAGATCGAATTCCAGCCTTTCAGCGGCGCCAACATCGTGCACCGGCACCAAAAGAAACGGCACGCCGGCACTCCAGATGGAGGGAACATGGTTCTCGAAACCGATCTCGGTGATCTTCAGGCTGAGTGCGTTGGCGATATCTGCCCTGTCGAGCGGCAGCAGGATCTCCTGCGACTTCTTCGGCAGATCGAACTCGGCAAAACTAGCCTTATTCTGTCGCAGCTTGATGGCGCAGCGCACCGGTCCGACACGCTCGTCAAGAACGGAAACGAGATCGAGATCGCCGCCATGATTGGCATGGGCCTTCTCCGCCAAGGCGATTGCCGTGCCGACTGTCGGATGCCCGGCAAAAGGCAGTTCGCGACCGGGCGTGAATATGCGCAGGTTTGCCGTATGGGCGGGATTCTGCGCCGGCAGCACGAAGACCGTCTCGGAAAGGTTCATCTCCCTGGCGATCGCCTGCATCGCCTCGTCGCTCAGTCCCTCGGCATCGAAGATGATCGCCAGTGGATTACCAGCCAGTTTGTTGTCGGTGAACACATCATAGACACTGTAGCTGCGTGCCAATCTGGCCTCCATCACGCTTCCAGACTTAACTATTCATACCGGCAAGCGACCTCAGCGCAAGCCCAAGAGCTATCTACTGCCTCCGAAGAACCACGCAAGAATGGGCAGCATCGCTATGCTGTAATGATGCGCGGCGGGATCGGCCGAGCGAATGGCGACCACACCGTCGACTTCATCCTCTTCGGAAACCAGTATATGTGCCTCGATCCGCCGCAACATATCCTCAGCCGTCCAGGGAAAGCGGAAAACACGGAAGAGCGTGACCGAACGGTTTATATGGCTGGCGTAGTATTGAGGGTCAGCAATCGCGTCGTCCAGGTCCAGACCTGTTTCCTCCAGAACCTCTCGCCGCATATTGCTCGCGACATCGGCGTGCCCGCCAATGATATCGCTCTCATCTAGCGATCCGGCAGCGCAATAGACCTGGCCGGGATTAGCCGTATGCGGCGACATGCGGATTGCGATGATCGCACCGTCGAAAGATACCGCCACTGGAAATGCGAAAAGGTGAAAGCCGCCTTGCCGCTCCTTTTGCTTTCGCCACCAAAGGAACGTCGAGAATGGCGTCACATAGGCTTCCCCCTTCACAGCGCCATCAACAATCGACAGCCGGTGCTGAAACACCATGCGGCCATCAAAGAGAGCTGGGTTGGCGGCGATTTCCTTTGCCCAGTTCTTCTGCGCAGCCTCCCGTTCCCGAAGATGAAAGGGATGGTCGCCGGGAAAAACGGCGAGGTCGATGCTGGAGATGGGAAATACGGTGGCTTCCGGCGGCCAGCCGGCCATATCGCTCTTCAGTTCTGAAACACTCATATCAAATCCAATGTCATGACGACGGGGCAATGGTCGGAGGCCTTCGGCCTGTCCCAGCCGACGCGTGGGTAGCGCTCTACCTCCTGCCCCGGTGGGAAAATAGTACGGAAGGGCTGGCCCGAGCGGATGATATCGGGCATGCGCGTTGCATTAGCGCGAGCCAGCGCCGGAGAGAGCCAGATATAATCGAGTTGGCAGAGCCGTTGCTCCTGTGGTCCACGGGCGTGATAAAGTGTCCAGCGGTCAAGCTCGTCGCGCCGCCGCATGACGTTTTCGGCGAAACCGTCATGGCTGAAGACGTCGAGCGCGCTGCCCTTCTCCTCGCCGCGCGGTTCGAAGCGATAGCCGGTGCGGCGTGTGCCGATGACATCGACCCATTCCTGATAGTCATTCATATCGCCGCATATGGCGAAATTCTTGGTCGCCGTGCGCCCGGCACCGAAACGATCTTCGATAATGCGGCGAACTGCCATGGTCTCGGCTCGGCGGATCGGCATGGTCGCATGACGTCCTTCCACGCCTTCACGTACCGGCCCCATCGATTTCAGATGGATCACATAAAGCGAAAACGGCACGCCGCCAATGTGGAGATACAGCTCCAGGCAATCGCGCTTGAAGATCTTGTCTTCCGAACGAAGGCCAAGCGCCGCAAGCTCATCGTTAAAAAGGCCGAAATTGCCATATGTCACCATAGCGTGACTCTTGATATCGTTGAGGACGATCGGTTGTCCGTCGCGCGTCTCCTCGCGCATCATCACGGCGACATCGATGCCGCGGCTGTCATTGCCTTCGATTAGGAATTTCTGCCGATAGCCGTTGCCGACCATGCGATAGAGATAACCATATTCGAAAGCCTGCAGCGCCGCCATGTTGTCCACCTCCTGTAGGCAGATAATGTCAGCATCGGCATCCGCAATCGCAAGCGCCGTCATCTGCCTGGTGTCGTCGGTCGCCGCAATCACGCGCGCCGCTTCCAGCTGCTGATAGATCTCTTCATTGCGGACATCGAAGAGTTGTAGAACGCGATCCTGGCGCAACTGGTTGCGAAAACCAGTGTAATCAAAACGGGTCAGAAGGTTTTCGACATTGAAAGTCGCAAGGCGCAGGGACATAAAGCATTCCAGTTTAAAAAGAATGTGAGCCGGCTTATTATATTCTCGTCATCCGGCTTTGGCTGTGACAGTCGATTTGAACTTGCCCATCAGATACGGGCCGGAAAGAACAGGTGCATATTTCGGCTCCTCACCGTCCTTCAGGCATGATGGCAGGCAGGCGATCTCGGCAAACCAGTTCGGTTGATGGAAGAAGGCAAGGGATTGCCGCCGCTGCATGCCGCCGTCCTCCGGCGGCGGATTGACGACGCGATGCACTGTGGAAACCCAGCGATCATTGGTCCAGAGCGCCATCAGGTCGCCGATGTTGATGACAAAAGCACCCTCCACCGGCGGCACCGGCGTCCAATTGCCATCAGGAGCGATGATCTCAAGGCCCTTTGATCCAGGCTGAGGCAGAAGGATCGTCAAGCTGCCGTAATCGGTATGCGCGCCGGCGCGAAGCTGGCCCGGCTGCGGTGGCACATGCTGCTCGGGATAGTTCAGCGCCCTCATCGCACTGATCGGGGCATCGACGTGAGGATCGAAGAAATGTTCATCGAGACCGAGCGCGGTGGCAAATACGCGCATGATGCGCGCCGCCAGATCCTCCATCGCCCGATAATAAGCCTTCCATGCCTCCACAAATCCATCAGGTTCTTCCGGCCAGATGGTGGCGGCATAGCAGAAGCCGAGCGCTTCCGGATCGCTCATGCCTGCGGGAACGGAAAGTGGGCCGCCATTGAAGCTCTCCTTCAGGTCCGGCGGTGTGTCGACATTACGCGATTTTGCCAGCGCTTCGGTGCCCGGTCCGAGATAGCCGTAGGGATAGCCGGGATAGAGCGTTTTGGCGCGCTGCTTCACCTCGGGCGGCAGATCGAAGAAGGCCTGCGTTTTCCTCCAGACCTCGGCGATCACGGCGTTCGCAATGCCGTGGTTGGCAATCGCCAGAAAGCCGGTCGAGCGGCATATCTGATCCACCTCCGCACCGAGCCGCTTTTTCTCCTCATGACCAGCCGCCTCGAAGGCGCCGAGATCGAAAATCGGAAAGCTATGATCGGACATGCGCGACTCCCATCCGTAACCTAGAGCAAATCAAGCATAGGAGGCGGCAGGGAACAACCATCTTGTCCCCTGCCCGATCAAAGCCGCCAGGCCGAGCGGATGGCGACCCGGTAGTCGTCACCCGCGGCGACGGCCTCGCGGCTAAAGGCGCGCAGCAGCTGCCCGTCCGGCATCGACAGCCTCAGAGCATAGCGCTCGCCCTCATAGAGAACGGAATCGACACGGCATGAAATGCCCTCGCCATCGACAACCACGTCCTCCGGCCGCACGAGAATATCCGCGCTGGCCGAGCCACCTGCCCGATTCTCCCACAAGCCTCGGAAGAACGGCCAATCGATGCTGCGCGGACCGCCGTCGGGAAAAGCGAGCGACAGGACGGCGCCCTGCCCGACCAAGCCGCCGACCATTTTACCTTCAGGGCGCGCATAGATCTCCGCCGGCGGCGCCACCTGCAGCAGCCGCCCTTCCGACATGACGGCAACATCGGTCGCAAGCGCCATCGCTTCGCTCTGGTCATGCGTGACATAGACCATGGTTGCGCCCGAGCGCTGGTGAAACTCGCGAAAGGTCTCCTCCATCTCCTTCTTTAAGTGACGGTCGAGATTGGCGAGCGGTTCATCGAGCAGCACGACATCGGGCGATGTCACCAGGCAGCGAGCCAGTGCCACACGCTGGCGCTGGCCGCCGGAGAGATCGGCGGGACGGCGTTCGGCATAATCGCAAAGACGCACCGTCGCCAAGGCCTCGCGCACCTTCTCTCGGTAGTGCTCGCCGGAGACGCCGCGCACCTTGAGTGGATAACCGACATTGTCCGCGACGTTCATATGCGGCCAGAGCGCGTAGGATTGAAATACCATCGCCATGTTGCGTCGTTCGGGCGGCAACATGCTCGCCGCATCCGCCAGCAGCCGTTCGCCGAGATGGATGGAACCATCGGTCGGCTGCTCGAAGCCGGCGATCATTCTGAGCACAGTCGTCTTGCCGCAGCCGGAGGGGCCGAGCAGCGCAAGGAAGCCGCCCTCCCGTACGTGGAGCGACAAGGCGTTGACGGCGGCGCGACCGCCCGTGCCGAAATCCTTGCTGACATGATTGAGGATCAGCTTCGCCAAGGCACCACTCCCTTCGGCAGGTGCTTGGCCATGATTTCCAGAAGCACCATCATGATAACGACCATGGCAATGACGATGACCGACGTCGCCGAGGCAAGGTCGGCGCTGCCGCCATCGTCGAGATTGTAGATGACGACGCCGAGCGTCTGCGTGCCGGCCGACCAGAGCAGTGCCGAAACAGTGAGTTCGTTGCAGGCGATGAGAAAAACGAGGATCACGGATGCGCCCGCCGCCGGCGCGATCAGCGGCACGATGATATCGGCCAAGCGGCGGAAGAAGCCGGCTCCGGAAAGCCGTGCCGCCTCTTCCAGTGCTGGATCGAGCTGCAGGAAAGCGCTCATAACCGGCTTCAGGCTGACGGCGAAATAGGCGGAGAAATAGGCAAGCAGAATGATCCAGATCGTTCCGTAAAGGGTGACGTTGAGGATCGGCAAGGGTGCTGCGAATACCAGAATGAAGCAGACGGCGATGATGATGCCTGGAAGCGCATAGGGAATCTCGATCATGCCGCCAACGATGCGGCTGAGCGCGTCCTTGCGCCGCGTGAGTGTATAGGCGGTGAGCACTGTCACCAGCAGGAGACCACAAGCTGTCATGCCGGCGAGAAACAGTGAATTGGAAAAGGCGGTGCGCGTTATGCTCTGCCGAAACAGGATTTCCGTAAATGCGTTGAGCGACGCCGTCTTGAAGGTGAGCGGCACGCCATAGGCCGGCACAAGCGCACCTGCGACCAGCGCCAGGAAGGGCGCGACGAGCATGACGAACAAGACGGCGCAGAGTACCGGCAGGGCAAGATAGCGCCAGCGGCCAAGCGAAAAGGCTGCCGTCGCGCCGGAAATGCCAATAACGCGGTAATCACGTCCCTTCAAGGCCCTGCCCTGTACGGTAAGCCCGACAACGGCAATGACAGCGATCATCGTCGAGAGCACGGCGATATCGCCGAATGTCCTCGGCCCGAAGCTGGAGAATTTCGTGAAGATCAGGGTCGACAGCGTATAGATCGAGGCGGGAATGCCAAGGATCGCCGGAATGCCGAAATTGCCGATCGAGGAGACAAAGGCGATCGCAGCGCCCGCAATGACACCGGGCAGAGACAAGGGCAGAATGATATCGCGGAAGACACGCAGACCGGACGCGCCGGAAAGCCTGGCGGCCTCGACGCCATCGCGCGGCAGCACCATCAGGCCGGCTCGCAAGGCGAGATAGACGAGCGGCGCATGCTGAACGCCATAGAGCAGCGCGATGCCGCCGACGGAATAGAGCGGCTGCGGCGAGCCGAGCGGCGGCGCGATATGCAACGCTTTCAGCAAGGGACTCGACGGTCCTGACATCTGCACCCAGGCGAGCGCCGTCACCTGCGGCGGGATCATCATCGGCAGCACGAAGAGGAAGCCGAGCAATCCCCTGCCTGACAAATCTGTCAATGTCAGCAGGAATGCGAAGAGGCAGCCGAGCAAGACGGAAACGACGGTGCCAAGCACAGCTGTCTCTATCGTGTACCAGGCCGAGCGCCAGAGCGAGGGATCGGTGACGAGTTCATAGATGCCGCCTTTGAGCAACGCCTCGATGCCGACGAACGCCAGCCGCGCCAGCGGCAGGACGCTGAGCAAAAGCACGACGGCAACAACAAAAGGAAACAGCCAGGCCGGCTGGCTGTTTGCCCGACGCACATGTGAGTACATTCCAGATCCGGGTCGGATTACTTCGACTTGAAGTAGGTGGAGAAGGTCTTCAGGTCCTGATCCGTGTTCTTGAGAGCATCGACTGCATTCAACGGCAAAACCTTGATGCTGTCACGTGCGGGAAAACCTTCCGGCAGCAGCGTGCCGTTGCGAGCCGGAATATAGCCGAGCTTCAAGAAGCCTTCCTGGCCCTTTTCGGAGAGGACGTAATCGACAAACTTCTTGGCTGCGTCGGCGTGCTGCGTGCTGGCGAGAATGCCGACCGGCTCGGTGACGGCCGAAACGCCCTCCTTCGGGAAGACGAACTCCAGCGGGGCGCCCTTGGCCTTTTCGCGAATCGGCATGTAGTCAACGATCATGCCATAGGCCTTCTCGCCAGAAGCAACCGACTTGAGCACCGCGCCATTGCCGCCCGAGGCGATCGCACCATTCTCGGCCAAGTTCTTGTAGTAGTCCCAGCCGAGGCTGCCGACGCCGGCAAGCGTCTGTGCGTGGATGAGAGCGGCGCCCGAGGCAAGCGGGCTCGGCATGGCGACCAAGCCTTTTGCTTCGGGCTTCACCAGATCCTGCCAGCTTGCCGGCTTCATTGCGGCGGCGGTGTTGTAGACGATGCCTGTCGTGATCAGCTTGGTGGAATAATAATAACCGTCGGTGTCATAGAGTGAGGCATCGTAGTTCTTGGCTTCCGGTGACTTGTAGGCGAGCAGCTTGCCGGCTTCCTTCAGGCGCTCCAACGTCACCGTATCGGCGATCAGCAGAACATCGGCGACCGGAGCGCCGGCCTGCATTTCGGCCTGCAGTTTGGCGATGATCTGCGGCGTGCCGTCGCGCACCCAATCGACCTTGATGCCTGGATTGGCGGCTATGAAGCCATCGACGGTCGCCTGCGCATCGGCATTCGGCTGGCTGGTATAGAGGACGAGATCGGCAGCATTGGCGCTGCCGGAGAAAAGGGCAATGGCCAATAGGCCGGCAAAGGCGGAAACAAAGATCTTCATGAAACGTCCTCGGCTAGGTTGTAGGAGGTTGTCTAAACGCGGGGCTTAACATGATTGTGACAGTTGAATTTGAATAGATTGCAGTTCGTATGATGATTGAATCTTGACCGCGGCACTCCTGCGCTATTTGCTGAGGCACGTATTTCAGACGGGATCGAGGAGGATAGATCTATGGAATATCGCCTGCTTGGCCGCTCCGGCCTCAAAGTTTCCACCATCACCATGGGCACCATGACATTCGGTGGAGTCGGCTGGGCAAAAACCGTCGGCGATCTCGGCGTGAAGGAAGCCAAGAAGCTTGTCGACATGTGCGTAGATGCCGGCGTTAATCTACTCGATACGGCCGACGTCTACTCGCAAGGCGCATCGGAAGAAATTCTCGGCGAGATCATTGGCGGCCCCCGCAAGAACGGCGTGCTCATCGCCACCAAGGCACGCTTTCCGATGGGGCCGGGCGCCAACGATGCCGGCTCTTCCCGCCAGCACCTCATTCAGGCCTGTGAGGCGAGCCTGAAGCGCATGAAGACGGACGTCATCGACCTCTACCAGCTGCATGAGTGGGACGGACAGACACCGCTGGAAGAAACGATGGAAGCGCTCGACACATTGGTTCGCCAGGGCAAGGTCCGCTACATCGGCTGCTCGAACTTTTCCGGCTGGCACATCATGAAGGCGCTTGGCGTCAGCGAGCGCGACAAGCGCGAACGCTTTGTCAGCCAGCAGATTCATTACACGCTTGAAGCGCGCGACGCGGAAAACGAACTGGTGCCCATTAGTATCGACCAGGGGCTCGGCATTCTCGTCTGGAGCCCGATCGCCGGCGGCCTGCTCTCGGGCAAGCATCGCCGCAATCAGGCGACGCCGGAGGATACGCGCCAGTTCGCTGGCTGGACGGAACCGCCGATCCGCGATGAGAACCGCCTGTGGAACATCGTCGATACACTGGTGGAGATCGCAGACGGTCGCGGCGTTTCGGCTGCTCAGGTGGCGCTTGCCTGGCTCATCGGCCGCAAGGGTGTGACCTCGGTCATCATCGGCGGCCGCACCAAGGCGCAGTTCAAGGACAATCTTGCCAGCGCCGAGCTGAAGCTAACCGACGAAGAGCGCAAGCGGCTCGACGACGTCAGCCTGCAGCCGCTGATGTATCCCTACTGGCATCAGCGCAATACCGCCAACGACCGGCTGAGCGAGGCCGATCTGGCGCTGATCCGCCCGCATCTGGGGAAATAAAAAAACGGCAGTGGCGGCTTAGGCCGCCATTGCTCCGATTTCGCCCGCAATCAGCTTGCCAAGCCGCGAGATGCCCTCTTCGATCATCTCGTCATTGGCGCAGGAGAAGCTGACACGGAAGGTGTTCGCGCCAGAACCGTCGGCGAAGAATGCCTGACCGGGCACGAAGGCGACCTTCGCCGTTTCGAGAGACCGTGCAAGCAACTTGGCGCCGTCCATACCCTTCGGCAGGGTGATCCAGACGAACATGCCGCCTTGCGGCTTCGTCCAGCTTGTACCGTCGGGCATGTATTTCGCAAGCGCCGCCAGCATGCAGTCGCGACGCTGGCTGTAGGTCTTGCGGATCTTGGCGACCTGCACATCAAAACCGCGTTCGGCGACCTGATGGATGGCGATCTGGTTGATGGTCGAGGAATGCAGGTCGGCAGCCTGCTTCATCAGCACCAGCTTGCGGATGACAGGCGCATTGGCGACGATGAAGCCGACGCGAAGGCCGGGCGCCAGCGTCTTGGAGAAGCTGCCGCAATAGATCGTGCGCGTGTCGTTGATGCTGCCCTTGCGGGCGATTTCCAGCGCCAGGATCGGCGCAACCGGCTCGCCGTCATAACGCAGCGACTGATAGGCGGCATCCTCAATGACGGCGATATCGAGCTCTTCGGCAAGGTCGAGCAGCGTCTTGCGACCAGCCAGATCGACCGTTTCGCCGGTCGGATTGGCAAAATCAGCCGAAAGATAAGCAAATTTCACCCTGCCGCCGGCCTGCGAAGCCGCGGCGCGATAGGAATCCGGCGTGCGGTTTCCATTCGGCGTCAGCTGGTCATAGGTCGGCTCATAGGCATTGAAGGCCTGCAATGCGCCGAGATAGGTCGGCGCAGTCACAAGCGCCGTGTCCTTCGGCGACAGGAAGAGCTTGCCGAGATAATCAAGGCCCTGCTGCGACCCGGAAACGATGAAGACGTTTTCGAGCTCGCAGGGAATGCCGAGCGCCCCCATCTGGCCGACAAGCCATTCGCGCAGCGGCTTGTAGCCCTCGCTGACCGAATATTGCAGCGCTGCATTGACAGTCGGGCCGGAAAAAATATCGGCATAGGCCTGCTTGAATTCGGCATCCGGAAACAGAGCGGGATCGGGAATGCCGCCTGCAAAAGAGATGATATCCGGCCGCTCCAGGAGTTTAAGCAGCTCGCGGATTTCGGATGCACGCATACGGCTTGAGCGCGTCGCAAAGATATTTTCCCAATTCAACATGGGGCTTCCTCGTAATTTTTGGTCTTTCCGACACAAGATCACGCAACAAAATATAAGTCAATAATGCTGACCTATTTTGTTTGTCATGGTGACAGATATTGTCTGCCTTTCCTGCTAGCATCGACGATGCTCTTACAAGGAAATGAACGTTAACCAGCATGAGCACCGACCCGACAGCATCCTTCTATACCGATAACGCCGCCGTCTACGCGGCGCGCGAACGCAGGCTGCCACGCCAGAGGTTGGATGCCTTTCTGGCCGCCCTGCCCGCGGGCGCAGCCATCCTCGAATTGGGTTGCGGCGCTGGTCAGGATGCCGCTTACATGCTGTCCCGCGGCTTCAATGTTACGCCCACGGACGGCTCCGCCGAACTTGCGAGAGAAGCGGAAAAGCTTCTTGGCAAGCCTGTTCGAGTGATGCGCTTCGAAGCCTTGGATGAGACCGAAATCTTCGACGGCATATGGGCGGAGGCTAGCCTTCTGCATGTTCCGCGATCCGTCTTGCCGGATGTCTTCGATCGCATTCTACGGGCCCTGAAAACGGGCGGCATTTTGCACGCCAGCTTCAAGGCGGGTAAAACAGAAGGACATGACAAGTTCGGACGCTATTACAACTATCCTTCCGCGGTATGGCTCGAGGCGATGCTGAGTAATCGCGGATGGAAGAACATCACCATGACCGTAGCCGATGGTGGCGGCTTCGATGGCGAGCCGACAAGATGGCTCTACATCGCGGCCCATAAATAGAAAGGCCGGAGCTTTCGCCCCGGCCTTCTATGCGGCTCTCGCCAAAAGCTTAGTTGACCGACTTGTCGACAAGCTTGTTCTTGCCGATCCAGGGCATCATGCCGCGCAGCTTGGCGCCGACTTCTTCGATCTGGTGGCTATCGTTGTTGCGGCGGATACCCTTGAAGCGGGCAGCACCCGAACGGTATTCCTGCATCCACTCGGAGGTGAACTTGCCGGTCTGGATGTCCTTGAGGACGCGCTTCATCTCAGCCTTGGTTTCTTCGGTGATGATGCGCGGACCGGTGACATATTCGCCCCACTCGGCCGTGTTCGAGATCGAGTAGTTCATGTTGGCAATGCCGCCTTCATAGATCAGGTCGACGATCAGCTTCACTTCGTGCAGGCACTCGAAGTAGGCCATTTCCGGAGCGTAGCCGGCTTCAACTAGCGTTTCGAAGCCGGCGCGGATGAGCTCGACGAGACCGCCGCAGAGAACGACCTGTTCGCCGAAGAGATCGGTTTCGCACTCTTCGCGGAAGTTGGTTTCGATGATGCCGGAACGGCCGCCGCCGACGCCGCAGGCGTAGGAGAGAGCGAGTTCAAGGGCGTTGCCGGAAGCGTTCTGATGAACGGCAACGAGGCAGGGAACGCCGCCGCCCTTCTGGTATTCGCCGCGAACCGTGTGGCCCGGACCCTTCGGAGCGATCATGACGACATCGACCGAAGCCTTCGGCTCGATGAGGCCGAAGTGAACGTTGAGGCCGTGTGCGAAAGCGATCGCAGCGCCGTCACGAATGTTCGGAGCGATGTCGGCCTTGTAGATGTCGGCCTGCAGTTCGTCCGGGGTCGCCATCATCATCAGGTCGGCCCAGGCGGCAGCTTCAGCAACGGTCATGACCTTGAAGCCATCGGCTTCGGCCTTCTTGATCGTAGGCGAACCGGCCTTCAGCGCGATCACAAGGTTCTGTGCGCCGCTGTCCTTCAGGTTCAGCGCGTGAGCCCGGCCCTGGGAACCGTAGCCGATGACGGCGACCTTCTTCGACTTGATGAGGTTGAGATCGGCATCACGATCATAATAGACGCGCATTGTTTGTCCTTCCCTTTGCTTGTCTGGTGTAAACTTGGATCTGCTCAGACGGTCACTGCTGCTTCCGCCAATACCTTTTCCGTGCCGTAAAGCTTGAGGAAGGCGCTGACCGCCTTCTCAGCCTGACGGCTCGTATCCTTCAAACCGGGCTCTCCGAGCAGCATGCGCACATGCAGATCGGAGACGATGAGCCCATAAAGCGTGTGATATGCCTCGTCCGCATCGGCAAAGCGCAGCAACCCTGCCCGCTTGCCGGCATCGATGAGACCGATGGCGCGGCGGTCGATCTGCCGGCGTCCGCGCTCCAGGAGCAGCTTGCCGAGCTTGGAGCCGTCGCGGTTCGATTGGCCGATCGCCAGGCGGTTCAAGGCGAGAGAAACGTCGCCAGCCAGAACCTCCAGCAGATCGTGCGCGAAGATCACGAGATGATCATGCAAGCTTATTGTATTCAGCCGCTCGCCATTGCGCTCGAAGGTGCGAACCTTGCTGGCCTGGTAGGTAATCATTGCCGATAGCAGGCCGTCCCGGTCGCCGAACCACTTGTAAAGACTTTCCTTCGAGCAATTGGCGGCGCGCGCGACACCAGAGGTGGTCAGCGCCTTCTCGCCGCCGTCGACGAGCAGACGCAGTGCCTGCTCCAGAACGGCGTTCTGGCGCGGCGAAAACTCGCTCGACTGTCCTGCTTCGCTCAGCACGATGGTTACTCCCAAATGCGTACCGTACGGTACGGTTCGTGCCGCTTTATGCAGGACACCAATGCAGCCGTCAAGCGGAATTCGTTGCTGCACTGCGTTAAAACGAGACTATTCGGCCGCAACCGCGTTGTTGCGCATCGCCTCGACATCCTTCAGCGGCGGCAGGCCGTAAAGGCGGCTGTATTCCCGGCTGAATTGCGAAGGGCTTTGATAGCCGACACGATGACCTGCCGATCCCACGTCGAGCTGCTCGACGATCATCAGCCGCCGCGCCTCATGCAGCCGAAGCTGCTTTTGATATTGCATCGGCGATAGGGCCGTAACAGTCTTGAAATGGTGATGCAGCGAGGAAACACTCATGCCGACGCGCTCGGCAAGTTCTTCGATACGCAAGGGCTGCGTGTAGTTGCTGCGGAGCCAGGCGACGGCACGTGCCACGCGGTTGCTCTGGCTCTCCGCCATGGCGATCTGCAGCAACCGTGGGCCGTTCGGACCAGTCAGCAGGCGGTAGAGGATCTCCTGCTCGATCAAAGGTGCCATGGCAGGAATATCTTCAGGCCGATCAAGCAATCGAAGCAGACGCAACGAGGCATCGAGCAGTTCCGGCGAGGCGGCATTGACCGCAATTCCGCGCACGGGTTCGGCGGTCAGTGCCTGACGCGGGATGCTGACGCGCGACAGCAGTTCCTTCAAGCGTTCGCTGTCGAGCGCCATGCCGAAGCAAAGATAAGGCGTATCGCTGCCGACATTTGTGACCTGCGTCGATACCGGAAGGTCGAGCGCGGTCAAAATATACTCGCCGACACCGTAATTGTAGGTCTCGGCGCCGATTGTCAGGTTCTTGCGTCCCTGGACCACGATTGCAAAACAGGGCCGATAAGCTCCATGCTGCCACACGGTCGCGGCCGACTGCCGATAGAGATTAAGATTGTCTATCGGCGTGCGGTGTTCGCCGTCCCCCGGAGCGAAACGTGCAACGATCGATGCGAGTTCCTGATTGGGATTGAAAGGCAGTGTCATGCGCAACCAACTGTTTTCGAGCAGATATCGATGCTTATCTAGATAACACCATTCGATGGCGAAAGACCTGCCGTGCATTTAGATTCGCAGGATCGTACATAAAGCTTGCAGGATCGCTCTAACGCTGTGGCCCGGTCCTGATGCATGGTGGGCCATTCAAATTCTACTCCCAACCCATCCGAAAAGATAAGGAAATCTCCCATGCCTATCGCAAAGGGTTATGCAGCAACCGACGCCTCCAAGCCGCTCACCCCCTTCACTTTCGAGCGCCGCGAGCCGAACGCGGACGACGTTGTCATCTCCGTCAAATATTGCGGCGTCTGCCATTCCGACATTCACCAGGCCCGCAACGAATGGGGCGGCTCGAAATATCCGATGGTGCCAGGCCATGAAGTCGCCGGCATCGTGACCGCCGTCGGTTCCGAGGTTACGAAGTTCAAGGTCGGCGACCGCGTCGGCGTCGGCTGCTTCGTCAATTCCTGCACGACCTGCGCCACGCGCGACCTGGATTACGAGCACTACATGCCTGGGCTGGTCCAGACCTACAACGACGTCGAGGCCGATGGCGAGACACCAACCTATGGCGGCTACTCCGACTCGATTGTCGTCAAGGAAGGCTATGTCCTCTCCTTCCCCGAAAACATTCCGCTCGATTCGGGCGCACCGCTGCTGTGCGCCGGCATCACGCTCTATTCGCCGCTGCGCCACTGGAAAGCCGGACCGGGCAAGAAGGTCGCGATTGTCGGCATGGGCGGCCTCGGCCACATGGGCGTCAAGCTGGCGCACGCTATGGGCGCCGATGTCACGGTTCTCAGCCAGACGCTGTCGAAGAAGGAAGACGGCTTCAAGCTCGGCGCGAAGGACTACTACGCCACCAGCGATGCCGAGACCTTCACGAAGCTCGCCGGCACCTTCGACCTGATCATCAACACGGTCGGCACGGCGATCGACTGGAACGCCTATCTGAACCTTCTGAAATATGATGGCAGCATGGTGCTGGTCGGCGTTCCCGAGCATGCGGTTCCGGTCCATGCCTTCTCGCTGATCCCCGGCCGCCGCAGCCTTTCCGGCTCCATGATCGGCTCGATCAAGGAAACCCAGGAAATGCTCGACTTCTGCGGCGAGCACAACATTGTCGCCGAGATCGAGAAGATTAACATCCAGGACATCAACGAAGCCTATGAGCGCGTGCTGAAGAGCGACGTCCGCTACCGCTTCGTCATTGATATCGCTTCGCTGGCATAAGCACCGCCGCGCAGCAACTCATAGGAAAAGGGCAGCCGCTGCGGCTGCCCTTTTTCATTCCTCGCGCATGGTTTCCTTCTGCGTGATCAGGCGGGCGCTGTGCTGCCGGCTGAGATAGATCCATAGCCAGCTCCAGGCGACTGCGATGCGCCAGCGCACGCCGATCAGGAAATAGATATGGGCAAGGCCCCAGACCCACCAGGCGAGCCAGCCCTTAAGCTTGATCCAGCCGAAATCGATGATCGCGGCACTTTTTCCGATCGTCGCGAGGCTGCCCTGATGGCGATAGTGGAACGGCCCCGGCGCTGGCCGGCTGGCTAGCTTCGCCTTGATCACCTTGGCAACGTAAGAGCCCTGCTGTTTTGCCGCGGGAGCGATCCCCGGCACTGGGCTGCCATCGTCCCGCATGACGGCTGCCGTATCGCCAATGACGAAAACATCGTCTTTGCCCGGCACCCTCAGATCCTTGTCGACGATGGCGCGGCCGGCACGATCGGCTGGAATGCCAAGCCATTTCGCCGCCGGGGAGGCCTCAACGCCCGCCGCCCAGACGATGGTGCGGCATGGCACAAACACGTCGCCGATCGTCACGCCTTCCGCCGTGCATGAGGTGACCGGTCTGCCGAAGCGAACATCGACACCCAGCAGTTCCAGCTCCTTGTGCGCATAGTCGGAGAGCTCTTGTGCAAAGGCGGGCAACACCCTTGGGCCGGCCTCAACGAGGATGATCTTCGCCTTGCGGGTGTCGATGTTGCGGAACTCCTTCGGCAGCGTCGTCCTTGCCAGCTCGGAAATGATACCGGCGAGCTCGACGCCGGTGGGACCCGCGCCGACGATCACGAAGGTCAACAGTGCCTCACGGACAGCTGGGTCGGTTTCCATTTCCGCCTGCTCGAAAGCCAGCAATAGGCGTCGTCGGATGGTGGTGGCATCCTCCAAGGTCTTTAATCCCGGCGCCACTGGCTCCCACTCGTCATGGCCGAAATAGGCATGGGTGGCGCCGGTCGCCAGTACCAGCGTGTCGTAATGGACCTTTTGACCGTTCTTCAGCAGCACTTCGTGCGCCGCGCTATCGACGCCAACGACTTCGGCAAGCAGAGTCGTCACTTCAGGCCTGTCCCTGAAGAAATTACGGATCGGCCAGGCGATCTCGGAAGTCGCGAGCAGAGTAGTCGCGACTTGATACAAGAGTGGCTGAAAGAGGTGATGATTGCGCCGATCGATCATCGTGATACGGACGGGAGCACCCTTCAGATCGTTGGCGAGCTGTACCCCGCCAAAGCCACCTCCGACCACGACGACATGATGATCCTGCATATGGCAACACCTCGCGATTAAGCCTGCTCAAAAACGTAGGGTTGAGAAGGATATGCAGCAATCGTCTTTTATGCATGGCACCTCTGCACGACTACGATACGGCAACGCGCCTATTGCGCATACCCGACAGGAACGGAGGCGCCGCTTTTAAGTTCCTCCATCGAGATCGATGCGGATACATCGAAGAGCTCGACCTTACGCACGAGCTGCTTATAGATGACATCGTAATGCTCGACACGCGGCAATACGATCTTGAGGATATAATCATAATTCCCGGTAAGCCGATGCGCCTCGACGATCTCGGGGATATCACCGATGACTTTGCGGAAGGATTCGATCCATTCGTCGGCGTGATGCGCCGTCTTGATCATCGCATAGACCGTGGTCGGCACTCCCATCTTCTCGCGGTCGAGCACGACGATGCGCCGGGCAATATGCCCGCTTTCCTCAAGCCGCTGGATGCGGCGCGAGCAGGCTGACACCGACAGGGCTACGCGATCGGCAAGTTCGGTGACGGAGATGCCGGCATCCGCCTGCAGAAATTCGAGAATCTTTCGGTCGCGTTCGTCCAGCATGTGCGGTGGTCCCCATGTATACGCCGTTATTTTGCACATAAATCGAAAAATGCGCAAACATTTGCAGATAGACCTTGATAGGCTTCAAAAAACGCAAACATACGGCGGATGAATCACCGCACTATTCCCACATCTAAGGAGCGGAGAACAGCATTATGCGCACCATTGGCCTGATCGGCGGCATGAGTTTCGAGAGTTCTGCAGTCTATTATCGCCTGATCAACGAAATGGTCCGCGAGCGCCTCGGCGGCCTCTCCTCGGCCGAACTGGTCATGTATTCCGTCAATTTCGAAGAGATTGTCGCGCTACAGAAGGCGGGGCGCTGGAACGATGCCGCCGACCGGCTCGCCGACGCTGCGCAGCGCCTGGAGGCCGCCGGTGCCGAATGCGTGCTCATCTGCACCAACACCATGCACCTGATCGCGCCTCAGATTGCGGAGCACATTTCCGCGCCTCTCATTCACATCATCGATGAAACCGCCGCAGCCTTGAAGGCCGCAGGCCGGGTCAAGCCTCTGCTGCTCGCCACACGCTACACGATGGAACATGGCTTCTATGCCGAGCGCATGGCTGAGAACGGCGTCTCCATCATGATCCCCGGCCCCGAGGATCGCACCGTCACGCACGATATCATCTTCAATGAGCTCTGCGCCGGTATCATCAAGGACGAGTCGCGCCGGAAGCTGAACGCCATCATCGAGCGCGCCAAGGCGGAAGGTGCCGACAGTGTCATTCTCGGCTGCACCGAGATCTGCCTCATCCTCGATCCGAAGGCGCTGATCCTGCCGGGCTTCGATACGACGACAATCCATGCGGAAGCGGCGGTGGACTTTGCTCTTGCGGATGAAAGGAGCAGCAAGAGCTGCGCTGCCTGACCTCGATCAATTTACTTGACTGAGTCCAATAAATAACCAACATCGTCTCCTGTATCTGAGGAGACGATGCCATGAGTCCTGCTGCCGAATTCGCGACCATCGATGCCGTTCGCGACTTCAACCGCTTCTACACGAATTTTCTCGGCGTCCTGAACAAGGCCTATCTGGATAGCCCCTATACGCTCACGGATGTGCGCGTGCTGTTCGAAGTCGGCTTCCGCGGCGGCGTCGCCGCTTCCGCGCTGACACGCGAGCTTCATCTCGACCCCGCCTATCTCAGCCGTATCGTGAAGCGCTTCCGCGAGGATGGGTTGGTCGAGACGACACCCGATCCGAACGACGCGCGCAGCCAGGTCATAAAGGTCACCGAGCGAGGACAGGCCCAGTTCGAGGAATTCGTCCGCCGCTCACGCGCGCAGATCGCCGGATATTTCGAAAAGCTCGCGATCGGACAACCAGAGCGTATCGTGGCGGCAATGCGGACGATCCAGGACGCGCTCGGCGCCGGTGAAACGAGTAAACCACCCGCGATCATCCGCGACCACCGGCCCGGCGACATCGGTTGGATCGTGCAAAGTCAGGCGCGCTTCTATACCGAGGAATTCGGCTGGGACGATCGCTTCGAAGGTCTGGTGGCGGAAGTCGCCGGTAAATTCCTCTCCAATTTCAATCCACAGAAGGATCGCTGCTGGATTGCCGAACGAGGCGGGCTGAATGTCGGCTCCGCCATGATCGCCGATGGCGGCGACGGCATCGCAAAGCTTCGGCTGCTCTATGTCGACAAGACAGCGCGCGGCCTCGGCCTCGGCAAGCTGCTGGTCGACGAATGCATACGCTTCTCGCGCGATGCCGGCTATAGAACGCTTTCGCTCTGGACCAATGACATTCTCGATACGGCCCGAGCGATCTATATCAAGACGGGCTTCAGACTTGTAGCGGAGGAAAGACACCGGATGTTCGGCCCTGAACTGAACGGCCAGACCTGGGTGCTCGATCTCTGAGCGCAGCCGACTGGTTACGTGCATGGACACCCTTTGATTATGCCCATATCCTCAATGCTTCCCTGATTTACATTGAGATATCAGCGATGACCGCAAGTAGCGAAATCCGAATAGAACCCATATCAGCCGAGCATATCGAAGGTTTTCACAAGGCGCTCGATACGGTCGCGCGGGAGCGGAAATATCTGTCGCTGCTTGAAGCCTTTCCGCTGGAAGAGACGCGCATTTTCGTGCTTGGCATGATCGCAAAAGGCAATCCGCAGTTCGTCGCCCTGGCCGATGGGAAGGTGGTCGGCTGGTGCGACATCAGCCGTCATGGCTTTCCCTCCCATGCCCACGCCGGCAAGCTCGGCATGGGCATCATTCCCATCTATCGCGGCCGGGGGTTGGGACGTCGCTTGATCGAAGCGACGCTGCGAGCCGCACATGATGCGGGAATAGAACGCATCGAACTCAGCGTGCATGCCGACAATGACAAGGCCATCGCGCTCTACGAAAAAGTCGGCTTCGTCCGCGAGGGCCTCGCTCGCAAATCCGTCCGCATCGACGGCCGCTATAAGGACGCGATCCACATGGCGTTTTTCCAAGAGTAGCCAGACCCGTCGCAGTTACTATTCTTCGCATTCTTGCTGCGTTGCAAAAATTCGCTTGATTTGGAAACGATCATTTCCTAAAAGGATGACATGACCACAGACACAATCGACATCGCACCGAAGCTTCGCGGCCGCCCACGGGAATTCGATATGGATTCCGCGCTCGACGAGGCATTGCGCGTCTTTTCCGAGCGCGGCTATTATGCCGCCTCCATCAGCGAGTTGACCGAGGCCATGGGCCTCACGGCAGGCAGCGTCTACAAGGCATTCGGCGACAAGCGCGGCGTATTCCTTGCTGCCTTCAGCCGGTATCGCCAAGTCCGCCAGCAACTCATCGATGAGACGCTTGCCGAGGCGCCGAATGCTCATGAAAAGCTGCGCACCTTGGTGACATACTTCGCCGAAGCATCATGTGGCGAGATCGGCCGCCGCGGCTGCCTCGTGGTCGGCAGCGCGACCGAGCTTGCGCTTTTCGACGGGGAGGTCGCCAGCCGTGTCGGCATGGCTTTCGATTTCGACGAAAAGCGCATTTTAGACCTCATTCGCCTGGGTCATACGGATGGCTCCATACCGAAGCATGTCGATCCGGAAAGTACCGCCTGCACCCTACTCGCCCTGACCAAGGGCATGCGCGTGATTGGCAAGACCGGCCGCAACACCGAACAGATGCTCGCCGTCGCCGAGACGGCCATGAAACTGCTGAACTGATTTTCACTGAAATTTCGGGGAGCGCGCTCCCCGCCCGCATCGAGGACAAGATATGCCCGCAACTGCCGCCGCCAGACGGGAGAGCACGCCGCTCCCTGAAAAGACCCTTTCGCCGCTTCTTACATTCATGTTCGCCGCTGCCTGCGGGCTGGTGGCCGCCAATCTCTACTATGGCCAGCCGCTTGCCGGCCCCATCAGCCAGTCGCTCGGCTTCAGCCCGGCGGCGACCGGCCTCATCGTCACGCTGACACAGATTGGCTACGGCCTCGGCCTTCTGCTGATCGTTCCGCTCGGCGATCTTCTCGAGAACCGCAGGCTGGTGCTAACCCTGGTGGCGCTGTCCGCCATCGCACTCATAGGCGCCGCTTTTGCCTCATCGCCATCGCTGTTCTTGCTCGCCTCTCTCTGCATCGGCCTTGCATCCGTCGCGGTGCAGGTCCTTGTTCCTTTCGCCGCCCATATGGCGCCTGACGCCAGCCGCGGCGCCGTCGTCGGCAATGTCATGAGCGGCCTGCTCGTGGGCATCATGCTGGCCCGTCCGGCTGCAAGCTTCCTGTCCGAGCTTTTGTCCTGGCACGCGGTCTACATCATTTCAGCCGGCGTCATGATCGGGCTGATCGTTATCCTGCGCCTCGTTCTGCCGACCCGCGTGCCCCATACGAAACTGCATTATGGGCAGCTGCTGTCCTCCATGGGCCACCTCGCGCTTCGCACACCGGTCCTGCAACGGCGCGCGCTCTATCAGGCCTGCATGTTCGGCGCCTTCAGCCTCTTCTGGACGACAACGCCACTGCTGCTGGCAAGCTCTGCCTTCGGCCTGACGCAAAACGGCATTGCCCTCTTCGCACTTGCCGGAGCCGCGGGCGCCGTTGCATCGCCGATTGCCGGACGCGTTGCCGATCGCGGCTGGACGAAGCCTGCCACGGCCTTCGCGCTGACGATTGCGATTGTTGCCTTCCTGATCGGCCATTTTTCCGGCAGTGGCTCGCTTCTGGCACTGATCACGCTGACGCTGTCAGGCATCATGCTCGACTTCGGCGTACAGACCAATCTCGTGCTTGGTCAACGCGCCATCTTCGCGCTCAGCGCCGAACATCGCAGCCGTCTCAACGGCCTCTATATGGCGACCTTCTTCGCCGGCGGCGCCCTCGGCTCGGCGCTTGGCGGCTGGGCCTATGCGACCGGCGGCTGGAGCATGGCCTCCTGGATCGGCGTCGCTTTCCCGATCATTGCGCTGCTTGCCTACCTTACCGAACGGGAGAAATGATCACGACGGCTGCGGCACAGCCTGCCGCAGCCAGTCACATTCCCGCAAGCCAGCGCCATGGAACGGGTCTACCAGCGTGCCGGAGACAATGCCGGCCAGAATCTGCGGCGCGGGCGGTACTTTGGCAATGGTCGCGACCAGCCGGTCCCGGATCCAGGCGAGCGCCGCAGAATCCGATTGGTAGAAGGGCGTAAAGGCCGCAGACAGCAGTTGAAAAAGCCGCACATGCATCCTCCGTGCCTTGGCATAGGCAGCAAGAGCAGCCTCGATGGTTTCATGCCCTGCAAGCGCATGCGCCAGAGCCGCAACGTCGAGCAACGCCATATTGGCGCCCTGCCCCAGCTGCGGGCTGGTGGAGTGCGCCGCATCGCCGACGAAAACAGTCCGCCCGCTATAGGGCGTCATCACTGTACGATGGGCATAGCGTGCGAGCGTCAATTGATCCCAGTCGGTGATCTGCTCCAGCAAGGGCTCGCATTCAGGCCAGTAGCCGCGGATTGTCTGTTTCCAGCGATCGAGCCCGCGCCTGCGCACCTCATCCGCATCCGCGACTTTCAGGCTCCAGAACAGAGCCGCCTGCTTCGGCAAATCCGGCCGTCTGCTGCCGATCGGCAAGACGCCGATCATCACGCTGGCCTTGTCATAGCGCTGCGTTAGCGCCGCTTGGTCCACCAATCCATCCGGGCAATCGAGCGTCGCCCAGAAAGCGCCGTAGGCGAGGTTTCGTGAACGCGGCGCAACGGGCGATGCCGCCACCAGCTCGGAACGCGCACCACTGGCATCGATCACGAGATCATAAGGCCCGAGGCGCTCGCCATCTCCGACTGAGAGATAGTTTTTGCTGCGCTCCTCCACGACGCCGATCACACGCTGTCCCGTATGAATCGGATGCCGCCGTGCGGAGACTTCGTCGTAAAGCGTATCGAACAGGGCAGCACGATGAACGCCAAGTCCATAGCGCCCTCCCGGCAGGGCATTGTAGCGCACATCGAGAACGATGCGGCCGCGGGTGGTTTCCGTGCCGAACAGGCGGTCGATGCGGTTGCCGGCAGCGTGGATGGCTGGACCAAGCCCCAGCGATTCCAGCACAGTCAATCCGGTCGGCTGCAGCATCAGCGCCGAACCGACGGGAGCCGGGCTATCGAACCGTTCGATGATATCGGTCGTGTGGCCGGCGCGCGTGAGAAAGAGGGAGGCGGCAAGACCGGCAGGCCCGGCGCCGACGATAGCGATCTTCAAGGGCTTCACGATAAGGCTCAGTCCGGCGATTGATCGAAACGGGCTCTTGCGGCCTTCACGGCCTCATGATTGGCCTCGGCCCAATTCAGAAGTAATGCCAGCGGCTCGTAAAGCGAGTAGCCGAGATCCGTCATGCGATATTCGACGCTCGGCGGCTTGGTGGGAAAGACCTCACGATCGACATAGCCGTCGCGCTGGAGGTCGCGCAGCGTTTGTGTCAGCATGCGCTGAGAGATATCGGGCACCAGGCGGCGCAATTCGCCAAAACGATAAGGCCGTTTAGCCAGTGTTTCCAGCAACAGTACCGACCATTTTCCACCGATTTGCGAGATCAGGTCACGCACGGGACAGTTGCCGAAGTCGAGTTTGCTGAGATCGAAGTCGCGCAGCGGCGGATCCTTGCTGTGCAGATTGACGACGGCGCTGGCTGCCATGCCGGTTCCCTTTTGGTAACTTGGAGCCCAAAAACTGCCTCCTTTACACCGCGAAGTCAATTCCTATTCTAGTGCTAGTCTCTTTTTGAGAGTAACAAGGCCCCTGCTAATGTGCGGCGGTCCAACAAGGGAAAACATATGAGCAGCACTCTTCTCGTCACCGGCGCCGCCGGTAAGCTTGGCCAGCGCGTCATCCATCACCTGCTGGAGACATATAAGGTCGCTCCCGGCCGCATCATCGCCGCTACGCGCAGCCCGGAGAAGCTTGCCGATCTCGCCGCCAAGGGCGTCGTCACCCGCAAGGCCGACTTCGATGATGCCGCCGGCTTGCCCGCTGCCTTTGCCGGTGTCGATCGGCTGCTGATTATCAGCACTGATGCGCTCGCCGTCCCCGGCCTGCGCCTGAAGCAGCACACGGCTGCTGTCGAAGCCGCGAAGAAGGCTGGCGTCAAGCATGTTCTCTATACCTCCATGCCAGCCCCGGACGGTTCGCTCGTCACCTTCGCACCTGACCACCTCGGCACCGAAAATGCCATCAAGGCAAGCGGCATTGGCTACACGATCCTGCGCGACGCCTGGTACTTCGACAACTACCTGATGGGCCTGCCGCACAATCTCGAAACCGGCAAATGGTACACGGCGACCGGCGGCGGCCGCGTTAGCAACATCAGCCGCGAAGATTGCGCGCTCGCCATCGCCGCTGCCCTGGCTTCCGACAATACGGAAAGCGCCACCTACACGCTGACGGGCTCGACCGCCGTCACCATCGAGGACGTCGCAAGCGTCGTCAGCAAAATCACCGGTCGTCCGCTCGAAGTCGTTCAGGTCAATGACGAACAGCTTGCAGCCGGCCTCACCGGCGCCGGTCTGCCGAAGTTTGTGGTGGACATGCTCGTCTCCTCCGAAGCCAATACCCGCGCCGGCAAATTCGACATCCTCACCAACGACTTCAACAAGCTGACCGGCAAGGAGCCGCAGACGCTGCGCAGCTTCTTCGAGGAACACAAGACCGCGTTGGCTGGCTGAGTTTTGGGAGGGTTTGGCAGGACTTTCATTGCTAAATCCTCATACGGCCCTTCGTCCTAGCCCTCTCCCCGCAAGCGGGGCGAGGGAGTTTTCATGTTCGCAAACTCTGACTGGGTGACGCAGTTACAGTTTTGCTCTGTCGTCCTTCTCCCCGCTTGAGGGGGAAGGCTAGGATGAGAGGCAAAACAAGAAGGCCCGGCAAGACAAACCTGCCTAACTAGCCCTGGGACCGTTTCCCTTAAACCACCTGACCGCAAGCGCGGCGAAAGCGCCGCACCGTTTCAGCCATACCGTACTCCAGCGCATCCGCCGTCAGCCCGTGGCCGATCGACGTCTCCGCGAGCTTCGGAATGCGCTTCAGCAGCGCCGGCAGGTTGGCGACCGTCAGGTCGTGACCCGCATTGACGTCGAGCCCATTGGTAAAAGCAGCATCGGCGGTCTTGCCGAGTGCTTCGAGGATGACGGCAGCCTTCTGCGGATCATCATAGCAGCCGCCATAGGGGCCGGTGTAAAGCTCGATGCGGTCGGCACCCACTTCCCTGGCGATCTTCACCGCCTCGGCATCGCCGTCGCCATCGGCAAAAAGCGAAACGCGGCAGCCGATCGTCTTGTACTTGGCGACGACATCGGCCAGCAGCGCCCGGCTCTTGCGGAAATCCCAGCCGTGATCCGAAGTCGCCTGCGAGGGATCATCGGGCACGAGCGTCACCTGTTCGGGCTCCGCAGCGGCGCAGAGATCGAAGAACTCGTCGGTCGGATACCCCTCGATATTGAACTCCGCCTCTGGAAATTCGTCGTCGATCAACGCACGGATATCGGGCAGATCGGAAAAGCGGACATGCCGCTGATCGGGACGCGGATGAACCGTCAGCCCGCTGGCGCCTGCCGCCAGCGCTATACGGCCCAAACCCGTGACGCTCGGCCAGGGAAGATCACGCCGGTTGCGCAACATCGCGATAGCGTTGAGGTTCACGGAAAGCTTGGCGGGCATGATCGAAATCCCTGATTTTCAAAGCGGATGATAGCAGCCGTTTTAGGCCATTATGCGCAGCAAAACCAACGAGATTCCGACATCAACCCATGCAAAACTTTGATGGAGAGGATCGAACCAAGTCACCGCATCGCGACATCCCTCACGCAAGGCTCAGGACGTCTTGTTAACGGACAATCGTCAGCGTCTCGGCGGCGCGGGTAATGGCCGTATAGAGCCAGCGCTCGCGCGTATCGCGGAACGCCCAGCTCTCGTCGAACAGCACGACTTTGTTCCACTGCGAGCCCTGCGCCTTATGCACCGTCAGCGCATAGCCGTAGTCGAATTCGTCATAGCGCTTGCGCGTCGACCACGGGATCTCGCCCTCGACATCCTCGAAGGCCTGCTTCAAGAGCTTGATCTTCGCTGCCCCGCGATCCATGTCGTCATCTTCCGGCCGCACCAGAAGATTGATGCCCGGCTTCGTCGTTTCCCTGGAAGACGTCATCACCTGCCAGAGCGAGCCGTTGAGCAGCCCCTTGGCGGGATCGTTGCGCAGGCAGACCAGCTTGTCACCGGATTGCGGATAATCGGCCGTAAAACCCTTGAGCTCGCGCAGACGCTGATTGTAGCGCCGGCGCGTCCTGTTGGTGCCGACAAGCACCTGATCGGCCTCCAGCACCAGCGGCTGCGTGACCTCGTTTTTCGAGATCACCTGCGCTGTGCCATAGTCGCCATGCATGATTTCCTTGCCCTCACGCACCTGCATGGCGAGCTGGATGATCGGATTGTCGCGCGCCTGACGGTGAATATCCGTCAGGAGGTAATCCGGCTCCTCGTTCGTGAAAAAACCGCCGCCCGAAACCGGCGGGAGCTGGCCGGGATCGCCGAGCACTAGGATGGGCGTTCCGAAGCTCATCAGATCCTTGCCCAGCGCTTCGTCCACCATCGAGCACTCGTCGACGATGATCAGCGCAGCCTTTGCGACCGGGCTCTGACGGTTGATCGTGAACATCGGGGCGATCGATGTCTTGCCTGTCTCTTCGTCCTCAACGGCCTCTTCGCCGCGCGGCCGGTAGATCAAGGAATGGATGGTCTTGGCATTCGAGGCGCCGCGCGAGCGCAGCACCTGCGCCGCCTTGCCGGTAAAGGCCGCAAACAGCACTTCGCCATCCACATGCTCGGCGAAATGCCGCGCAAGCGTCGTCTTGCCCGTACCGGCATAGCCGAACAGACGGAACAACGGCGAGCGCCCCTCTTTCAGCCAGTTTGCGACGGCCTTGAGCGCTTCATCTTGTTGCGGCGCGAATTGCATGGTTCGACTTGGCAGGATTCGGCTGATGGAAGCAAGCAGTAAAAAATACCCGGCAGATAGGGAATAAAATCGGAAGTGCCGGTGTCTCATGTCCGGCAACGCAAAACGCGACGCCTGAGCAATTATTATTCACCACCCGAGGAGAAACACCATGAAGACCATGAGATTCCTGGCCGCGCTCGCTGCAGCATCGGTCTTTGCCACAGTCGCTTTCGCCGCAGCGCCGGTCAAGACGGTCGAAAGCGCCAAGGGCAAGGTCCTTGCCGGCGAAAACGGCAAGACGCTCTATACCTTCAAGAACGACAAGGCTGGCGAATCCAATTGCAACGGCGACTGCGCAAAACTCTGGCCGCCCTTCATGGCCGATGGCAAAGCCAAGGCGGAGGGTGCATATTCGATCATTACCCGCAAGGATGGGATGAAACAGTGGGCAAAGGACGGCATGCCGCTCTATTTCTTCGCTAAGGACGCAAAATCCGGTGATGTCGCCGGCGACGGCTTCAAGGGCGTCTGGAATGCCGCACGGCCCTGACCGGACCGAAAATGGCGCGGCGGGAGCCTCCCCCGCGCCGGATAGTTTCGAGGCGGAGGTGCTGGCGCTCCTCCCCTCGCTGCGGCGCTATTCACGCAGCCTCACCCGCTCGGATGCCGATGGCGAAGACCTGCTTCAGGATTGTGTCGAAAAGGTTCTGATCCGGCGCAGCCAATGGCGCGGACTAAACCTGCGCGGCTGGGTCCTCACCATCATGACCAATCTCTATCGCAACGGGCGACGCCGAGAGAGCAACTGCAGCTTTGTCGATATCGATGACAACAACCACTTACCCGCAACAGAAACCGACAACGACCCACTGCAGCGATCTCGCCTGGAAATGGCCCTGAACAGCCTCGGTGAAGACTATCGTGCGGTGCTGATGCTCGTCGTCGTCGAAGGCTACAGCTATCAGGATGTCGCCGATATGCTCGATATCCCGATCGGCACCGTCATGTCGCGCCTGTCTCGCGCGCGCCGGAAGATGACCAGCCTGCTGAATGCAGACAATGTTGTCACGCTTCGGAGACCAAAATGAACGAACACAAACCGACCGTCACCGAAGCAGAACTTCACGCCTTTGCCGATGGTCTTCTGCCGCCGGAAAAACAGGCGGAACTGGAGGCATGGTTGGCCGAAAATCCCGAAGACGCTGCTGCTGTTGCCGCATGGCAGGCGCAGAACGATGACATCCGGGCGCTGTTCTCTCCTTATGCGAAAGCAAGGGACGGAGATGCGGACCTCTTCGCGAAAATTGGAAGGACATCCATCGGGCACGCAGCAACGCCACGCCAGAGCCGTCGCCCGATGATGCTCGCTGCCTCATTCGCATTGTTCTTCGCCGGCGCGGCGGCTGGCCACTTCGGTGCCGATCTTTTCGCCCGGCCCGAATTGCAGCTGACCTCGATCGAGGCATTGCCGCAACAGGCCCACTCGGCCTTCGTGGTCTATGCCAGCGATGTCCGCCACCCGGTCGAAGTCGGCGCGGATCAGGAAGCGCATCTCGCCACCTGGCTCGGCAAGCGCATGAATATTGCAGGCCTCAGGGTACCGAGCCTGCAGAAACTAGGCTTCCAGCTGGTCGGTGGCCGGCTTTTGCCGATCAACGGCACGCCCGGAGCCCTGTTCATGTATGAAAATGCCAGCGGCAAGCGCCTGACGGTGCTGGTGGGGCACAATAGCGGCAACACCACGACAAGCTTCCGTTTCGCCAGCGACAACACCGTCGAAACCTTCTACTGGATCGACGGCGATCTCGGCTATGCGGTGACAGGCGAAATCTCTCGCGACATGCTGCGGCAGATAGCGGATGAGTGCTACAAGCAGTTCTCGTCGTAGCCTGCCTCAAGGTGAAGCGTTTCGTCGCCCCAGGCTGTTGACGAAACGGTCTCAGACGGAATCTGTTGGCACAAGGCTAATCTTTATGTGTTTGGCGATGACGAAACCGCTCACTCCGTAGCTGGCATCCCATTCTATGCGGAAGTTCTCATCCATCCTCGCAATTTCCAAATCGAAGATGGTACCCGGTACCATTTCGAAATCGGCACAACTGATGGCGCTCACCTCCTCGAGGACAAGCGTAACGATCGCGTGTTTATCCAGGAGGAAGTAACCTTTGGCGTCCACCTGGTCTGTCATGTTCCATGCGTGGATACGCATCAGCCCTGCTCCGCTGCCCGGAAAGCTGATCTCAAGCAATTTGGCATCGTGGAAGCGGGGTAGCCGCCCGAACCATTCAAGCAGAGTTTTGCCGCCGGGAATATCGCTTAGCACAGAAGTAGAGGACATTACGGTTCACGAATGGATAAGCGGTTAGGTAATGCTTGTTTAGAAGGTCAACACAAGCTCTTCAGGAAACTGCGATGTGCAATTCAACAACCGGATAGCAACATAGCAAAACAGGGCCGTATTATGCCAGTGACGCAAATAACAAATCATTCGTCGGCCAATTTGTGACTGATTCTCAGCACTGAGGATCGTTTTCAAGCGCGATCGGCTTGCCATGCGGCGTTGCCTCCGCGGCTCGTTGCCAGCTTTGCTGCAAAGCCACAATCGCGTCGGCATTGGCAATGCCCTTCGCAACCAACAGCCCTGACAGAGCAGCCACCCAGCAATCAAAATAATCGCTACCGTCAGGCGCGCGACCGGGCTTATGCAATTCTGCCGACAACTGCTCAGCCCATTCGCTCCAGGCAAACAGGCCCTTCTCGTGCAGGTGAACGGTCATTGCAAAAGCGTCCGCCGCCCAAGGCTCGGGAAAGACCGGCTCGCCATCGGCAGATTTCGGCAACTGCGGCGATTGCGCCAGAGGCGATGCGATCTCACACGCGCTCAAGATAGCTCTCCCAGGCGTCGATCGAGATGGTCAACGAGGGATCGGCACCCTCGCCCCAGATCTCGGCACCATCGAAGACGACCGTGTAGACCCATTGCGGATTTTCTCCGCGACCATGGGCATTGTCGTCGGGGAAGACGAAGGAGCCCTGCACCGCCTCAATGACACCCGTCTTGGCGCGGGCGTAGCGCGGCAGTCGGGTGTGGCCAGTCGGATTGAAGTTCTTGGTGCGAACATGATCGCCGACGGCAAAGAGCGGTGTAGAATCGACCGGCCGGTCGCAAGGGCCGCCCTTGGCCAGCACACCGTCGACCATATCGGCCTTCAAAATTCGCTTCGGCGCCCTGCCCTGTTCGAGCGAATGGCCGCTGCGCAACTCCTCCGCCGTCGCAAAACCATGCCGCTGCAGCAACATGTCTATGCCCCGCGTCCAGACCTCGTAATAGCTGGCGGCAAGATAATCGGCGGGCGGAATATTCTCGCGTGCGTGTCGGCTTTCATCGATGCTCCAGGCACCGAAGGCGCCACAAGAGAGCGTGATGCCGAGCGCCCGCTTTTCCCATTCGGCATGGAAAATGGGCTCGTTCTGTTCCGGCGCGACCGGGCCGAAGCCCATCTGCCCGCCAAGATCGTGCGGCCCGTTCATAACGCTGCCTCCGGCATTCTGACGACCGCCGTGCCGATCATCGCGTCGCGGCTAACGAGATCCGCCAGCGCCGTCTCGTCCATGCCTTCGGAACCGGCCGGCCGCTGAGGGATCACCAGATAACGAAGTTCCGCCGTCGAATCCCAGACGCGGATCTTCGTCTCCTGCGGCAATGTCAGGCCGAATTCGGCAAGCACGCCGCGCGGATCGATCACCGCACGCGAGCGATAGGCCGGCGCCTTATACCAAACCGGCGGCAGCCCGAGCACGGCCCAAGGATAGCAGGAGCACAGCGTACAGACGATCAGATTATGCGTTTCGGGGGTATTGAACACAGCGCGCATATGCTCGCCTTGGCGACCTGTAAAACCGAGGCTTGCGATCGCCGCCGTCGCGTCGCGCCGCAGCCAATCGGCAAAGTCGGGATCGCTCCAAGCTTTCGCAACGACCTGCGCACCATTGCGAGGCCCAACCTTCGTCTCATAGGTCTCGACGATGCGGTCGATCGCCGCCGGATCGATCAACCCCTTTTCCGTCAACAGCGTCTCCAGCGCCTTCACCCGCGCCTGCATGTCCGAATAGTGATTGTCGTGATGATGATGATCGTGATGGTCGTCGTCATCATGCGGGTGGTCGTGGGACATGGCCGTCTCCTGTCTCTTTGCGCCTACTTTAACATCGGCCAGAGACTGAGCACCAGCAGAACGGCCATGGTTATGTTGAACCATTTCAGCCGGACGGGATCGGAGAGCCAATCGCGCAGGACGGAGCCGAAGCCGGCCCAGGTCGATACGCTAGGGACGTTCACAGCGGCAAACGCGAACCCGACGAGAAGGACAGTGAAGAGATAGAGCTCCTCATTTGTGTAAGTGGCCATGGCGGTGACGGCCATCACCCACGCCTTGGGGTTGACCCATTGGAACGCAGCAGCGCTGATGAAACTCATCGGCTTTGCATCGCTTTCCGCCTCGCTCAGGCTGCGCGAGGTGCCGATCTTCCAGGCAATCCAGACGAGGTAAGCTCCGCCGGCGAATTTAAGCGCGGTATAGAGCACCGGCACCGTGTGCAGAAGCGCACCCAATCCCAATCCCACTGCAATCAGCAGCACAAAAAAGCCGACACCGATGCCGAGCATGTGTGGAATGGTGCGCCGGAAACCGAAGTTCACACCGGAGGTAAACAACATCATGTTGTTCGGTCCGGGCGTGATCGAGGTCGTGAATGCAAAAAGTAAAAGAGCCAGAAATGTATCCAGCGCCATGATGCCTCCTGGGACACCGTATCGTGACAAGGCGGCATCCAAAATTCTTCTTCACGCGCGCAAAAATGCGACGGCGCATGACAATGCGACATTAGTTCGCCGGCCATACGAAAGCCATAGGATGATTGTCACCGTGACATGACGGATGCCAATTGAAATCCGGTCGAATGCCCCTATCCTTCGGTTTTCTGCAGCGAGGACAGACCATGCGCGAGCCCATCCCCACCGCCACCCTCCCTTCCGGCATCGCGGTCCCGGCCCTCGGCCAGGGAACCTGGAACATGGGCGAGAATGCAGCAAGCGCCAGGGATGAGATCGCCAGCCTGAAAACCGGCCTCGATCTCGGCATGACGCTGATCGATACTGCTGAAATGTATGCCGACGGCGGTTCAGAGGAGATTGTCGGCAAGGCGATTGAAGGCCGCCGCGACGAGGTTTTCCTCGTCAGCAAGGTCTATCCCGCCAATGCGAGCCGCAAGGGCACGGTTGCAGCCTGCGAACGCAGCCTGAAGCGCCTGAATACCGACCGCATCGATCTCTATCTGCTGCATTGGCGCGGTAACTATCCGCTGGAAGAAACGGTGGAAGCCTTCGAAGGCCTCAAAGCGGCGGGCAAGATCGAGGCTTGGGGCGTGTCGAATTTCGATGTCGCGGATATGGACGAGCTGCTTTCCGTGCCGAACGGCGGCAATGTCGCCGCCAACCAGGTGCTCTACAATCTCTCCCGGCGTGGCATCGAATACGACCTCTTGCCCTGGTGCCAGGAGCGCAGCATTCCGATCATGGCTTATTCGCCGATCGAGCAAGGCCGCCTGCTCCATCACCCCGAGCTGATCCGCATCGCCAAGACCTATCAGGCGACGCCGGCGCAGGTCGCACTTGCCTTTCTGCTGGAGCGCGAGGGCGTGATATCGATCCCGAAATCCTCCAATGCGCAGCGTGTCGAAGAGAACCGTGGCTCTGTCGATATCGATATCACCGACGAGGGTTGGGCCGTCCTCGACGCCGCCTTCCCGCCGCCGTCGCGAAAGAAGTCATTGGACATGCTGTAGGTTCAGGCAGCCGCCTTCTGCTGCGCGACGATCAACTCGATCGCCTTGAAGACGTCGATCTCGCGCCAGTCGGCCGGATCGCGATAGGTCGGATAAAGCGAAAAGGCGGCGACGGCGATCTGATCGACGGTCCTTCGCTTGGTCCGACGCCCGGCAAGCGCGGCCTTGGTGTAAACGCCGAAATGATCCTCGGTCACGCCCCAGCCGGCATAAAAAGGTGCTGCATAGCAGCGAACCGGAATTCCGCGTAGAAGCGCATCGAAGCCGAATTGGCTGGAAACCGTCCAGACTTCATCGACGACTTCGAGGATGGAGGCTACCGACACCGCGTCGTCGACCAGGATTGCGCCGCCTTTGGAAGCGCCCTTCGTAAGATATCCCTTACGAAGCCCGGCCATGACATCTGGATGGGTGCGAATGAGGCATTGCGCGTCGCTCGCCAGCCCATCGGCAAGCATCTTCTCGAAGGAGGCTTTTGAGCCGAGCGCCCGACCGACAGAAACGTCACCAACGACCTGATCGACCAGCAGAATGCGCCGCCTGGTCGTCTGCTCGATGTGAGGCGATCGATGAGGGAGATGATTATATTTCGAGAGCTTGTTGAGAACGATCTGCTCGCGAATTGCGCGGCCGAGCTCTCCCGCCTCCCCGGCACCTTCTATTAGCCGCTCAAGCCGTGAGGGCTTGCTCGCATCGACGGGTAGACCGAGATCGTCGATAACGATGGACAGCGGAATGGCGCCGGACTTGCCGAGCCCCATCGACCGCAGGAATCCGTCCTCGATATGCCAATGAGGCAACCGCCGAAACCGCGCAATCCTGGCGGCCATCTTGGCCGGCACACGGCCACCCCAGGACAGGACACCGCCTATTCCAGGAGAAAGGATCGAAGTCAGTTTCTGTGAGCCGAAATAATGTCCTAGCCAGGGAAAATCACCGCGGACGAAAGGCGCGGCACCAAGCCGCGTGCCAGCTGGCGGGTGCCACGGCCTTTCGCCGATCTCAGGCAAAGTCTCGCCGGCAAGGACTGCCACAATGTTCCCCCGCTAGAAATGATATCGCCGACCCAAGTCGGCCGTCGCAAAAGATAGAGCGGTTTGGAGCTTCACGAAAGCACCAAACCGCTCTGATTTCTCACGCGATTCCGATCGGCAAGCCGATCAACACTGCAGGCTTCTCACATTCCCTGCGAGCCGCGGTTCATCGCGGCGATGCCGGTGCGGCAGACTTCGATGAGGCCGAGCGGCTTGATGATGGCGATGAATTGATCGATCTTCGAGGACTTGCCGGTGATCTCGAGAATGAAGTGCTCGACGGTCGCATCCACCACCTTGGCGTGGAAAGCGTCGGCCAACCGCAGCGTTTCGGCGCGGGCCTCGCCGCTTCCGATCACCTTCAGCAGCGCCACTTCGCGCTCGATCGGCCGCTCCTGGCCGAGTTCGCGGGCGCGCACCGTCAAATCGACGACGCGATGAACGGGAACGATGCGCTCGAGCTGCGCCTTGATCTGTTCCAACACCTGCGGCGTGCCGCGGGTCACAATGGTGATGCGCGACAGATGCGCCTGATGCTCCGTCTCGGAAACCGTGAGGCTCTCGATGTTGTAGCCACGGCCGGAGAAGAGGCCGATGACGCGGGCGAGAACGCCGGGCTCGTTGTCGACGAGTACCGAAAGCGTATGGCTCTCGGCCGCCGCAGTCTCGGGCGAAATGAAGTAGGCGGAGCCCGTGGGTTGAAGGTGTGCGTTCATGATCCTTGTTCCGTTTCCTCGGTTTTGTTCGATATGCCAGCGTGATCGGCCGGAGCGCGGCTTCCGCCGCGCCCTTGGCTATCGATCAAACCAGCTGACGGCCCTTGGCGTCGATGGCGTTGGCAACGGCCTCGTCGGTTGCTTCGTCCGGCAGCAGCATTTCATTGTGCGCCTTGCCCGAGGGGATCATCGGGAAGCAGTTGGCGAGATTGGCAACGCGGCAATCGAAGATGACCGGCTTCTTGACGTCGATCATTTCCTGAATGGCAGCATCGAGCTCGCCTGGCTTTTCGCAACGCAGTCCGACGGCGCCATAGGCTTCCGCGAGCTTGACGAAATCAGGCATCGCTTCCGTGTAGGAATTGGAGAGACGATTGCCGTGCAGCAGCTGCTGCCATTGGCGAACCATGCCCATGTACTGGTTGTTCAGGATGAAGATCTTGATCGGTGCATTATGCTGGATCGCGGCCGACATTTCTTGAATGCACATCTGGATCGACGCATCGCCGGCAATGTCGATGACCAGACTTTCCGGATGGGCGATCTGAACGCCGAGTGCCGCCGGCAGGCCGTAGCCCATGGTGCCAAGGCCGCCCGAGGTCATCCAGCGGTTCGGCTGTTCGAAACCGTAGAACTGCGCCGCCCACATCTGGTGCTGGCCGACTTCGGTGGTGATGTAGGTATCGCGATGCTTGGTCAGCTCATAGAGACGCTGGATCGCATATTGCGGCATGATGACATCGTCGCTCGGCTTGTAGGCGAAGGAATTGCGCGCGCGCCAGCGGGCGATGTCGCCCCACCAGTCGCCGAGGCGCTCGGCTGCCGGCTTCTGCGGCAAGGCGCGCCACAGGCGAACCATGTCTTCCAGAACGTTGCCGACATCACCGAGAATGCCGATATCGACGTGAACGTTCTTGTTGATCGATGACGGATCGATATCGATATGGATCTTCTTCGAATTCGGCGAGAAGGCATTCAGGCGACCGGTAATGCGGTCGTCGAAGCGCGCACCGATGCAGACCATGACGTCGCAATCATGCATCGCCATATTGGCTTCGTAGGAACCATGCATGCCGAGCATGCCGAGCCAGCTCTTGCCCGATGCCGGATAGGCACCGAGGCCCATCAGCGTCGATGTGATCGGGAAATTTGTCAGCTCGACCAATTCGCGCAGCAGCTTGGAGGCTTCCGGACCAGAATTGACGACGCCGCCGCCGGAATAGATGACCGGACGACGGGCATTCTTCATCAGCTCGATTGCCTGGCTGATCTTGTTGAGGTCGCCCTGGATCTTCGGCTGATAGCTCTTCTGGACATGATGGGCTTCCGGCGGCGTATAGGTGCCGGTGGCAAACTGGATGTCCTTCGGGATATCGACGACAACAGGACCAGGACGGCCGGATTGCGCGATGCGGAAGGCTTCATGAATGACTGCAGCCAGCTGGTTGACGTCCTTGACCAGCCAGTTGTGTTTGGTGCAAGGGCGCGTGATGCCGACCGTATCGCATTCCTGGAATGCATCGGAGCCAATCAGGGTTGTAGGAACCTGACCACTGAGGCAAACGAGCGGGATCGAGTCCATCAAGGCATCCTGCAGCGGCGTAACCGCATTGGTCGCACCAGGACCCGAGGTGACCAGCATGACGCCGACTTTGCCGGTGGAGCGGGCATAGCCTTCGGCCGCGTGGCCGGCGCCCTGCTCGTGGCGGACGAGAATGTGCTTGATGTCGTCCTGCTGGAATATCTCGTCGTAGATCGGAAGCACAGCGCCGCCCGGATAACCGAAGATGTGTTCGACGCCGTTGTCCTTGAGCGCCTGCAACACGATCTCCGCGCCTGTCATTCGATTGCCGCTCGCCTGATTATCTGTGCCGGTCATACGTTTGTTCCGCTGTCTGCTGGAGGTTTGGAAAGATGAAATCTCGATTTCGGGCATAAAAAAAGGCCCCTTGGGGAGCCTGTCATCTAGCGCATGGGTGGCTATCGCCGGATGGTTACACCATCCTGCCCATGCGCCTTCCCACCACGATAAGAACGATCGAGTTTTTCATGGGCCGAAGTGATAGACAGAAAATTTCGAAGCGTCAACGCGTGAAGCAATAAAAAATCGCGGCCGCATCATAACCCTATAAAAAGAGCGGATGGCAGACAGGGTTTTGTTAAGCCCAGATCTCTATGCTCCGGCATCTATTAGTTGGGGTAACTGTTTGCTGAATAACGACCTGCAGACATCAGGCAGCGCGGGAGATCTTGATCGCCGCGACAAGCTGAAACCGGGAAATCGCTTCCTCGGTCGCGTTGTCGCGTGCAACGGTTCCAGAGCGACGATCGCCGCTGTTGCCGAGGCCGGCGGTACGGACCTGACCGAACTCTGGTCCGTCGGCCGGTTGATTTCCATCAGCGTCGGGAAGAACCGCGTTGCAGCCCTCGTCTATTCGATGAACACCCAAAGCGTCGGCTGGGGTGAAGGGCAGGACAATCTCTTCCGCATCGAGGTAGAATTGCTCGGCGAAGTCCGCGTCGGACCGGATGGCCGCGAGGAGTTTTCAAGCGGCATATCGGCCTATCCCTATCTCGGGGCAATCGCGCACCGCATCCGTGCAGCCGACCTGATGCGCATTTTCGATGCCGGCAAGGGCAATAGCTGCGTCATCGGCAAGCTGACGCAGGACGAAAGTATCGACGCTGCCATTCATATTCCGTCGATGCTGTCGAAGCATTTCGCGGTCGTCGGCTCCACGGGCGTCGGTAAATCCACCGCCGTGTCGCTGCTGCTGCACAAGGCGATCACAGCCGATCCGAAACTGCGCGTGCTGATCCTCGATCCGCACAACGAATTCGCCGCCGCCTTTCCGAGGCACTCCGTCGTCATCGACACAGATACGCTGGATTTGCCCTTCTGGCTGATGCGGCTCGACGAGTTTAGCGAAGTCGTTTTCCGCGGCCGTCCCGCAGTGCCGGAAGAACTCGACGCCCTGCGCGATCTCATTCCCGAAGCGAGGCGCGCCTTCCGAGGCAGCGATTCCACGCTGATGCGCCGCCAGACGGAAAAGTCTTCGGTAACGGCGGATACGCCGGTCCCCTATCGCATGGCCGATCTTCTGGCGCTGATAGACGAGCGCATTGGCCGCTTGGAAGGCCGTCAGGAAAAGCCGCATCTACGCTCGCTGAAGATGCGCATCATCTCAGCGATCAACGATCCCCGCTATCACTTCATGTTCTCCAACAATACGATCACCGATACGATCATGGAGACCATTGCCAAGATCTTCCGCATTCCAGGCGACGGCAAGCCGATCTGCACTTTCCAGCTCGCCGGCATTCCCTCGGAAGTCATCAATTCGGTCGCTTCTGTGCTTTGCCGCATGGCATTCGAACTGGCGCTCTGGAGCGACGGCGCGATCCATATGCTGGTCGTCTGCGAGGAAGCACACCGTTACATTCCAGCCGATCCGAATCTCGGCTTCTTCCCGACGCGGCAAGCCATCGCCCGCATCGCCAAGGAGGGCCGCAAATACGGTGTATCGCTCGGCATCATCACCCAGCGGCCGGGCGAACTCGATCAGACGATCCTGTCGCAATGCTCGACGCTGTTTGCCATGCGCCTTGCCAACGATCACGACCAGGAAATCATCCGCTCAGCCATCCCGAACTCTTCAATCTCGACGATCAGTTTCCTGTCCTCGATAGGCAATGGCGAAGCCATTGCTTTCGGCGAGGCCATCGCGGTTCCGATGCGCATGCGCTTCTCGCGCGTTGACGAACAGCTGCTTCCGAAAGCCAGCGGCAATGCGGCGAAAGTCAGCGAGGAGTCACCTGACACAGTAGATCTGCGGACCATCATCAGCCGCATGCGCTCGATCTCGGGGCCTGATCTCGGCGCACCACAGCAAAGCTATGCCGCACCAACGCAAAACGCTGCCGATTTCAGAAACGAATTCGACGATATGCCCATCGAGCAACCTGCAAGACGTTCGGCAGACACGAATACTTCATCGAACGAGCCCTATCGCCCGGACATGCTGCCCCGCACCGCCACCGTGCAGCCAACCGCTTCAACACAAACATCGATCGATAGCAGGCTGGCCGAGTTGCGCCGCGAAATTCGCAGCGACGATACGGGCGCGCGCCCGACGCCCGCAAGAGAGCAACCACCGTCGCTCAGGCGGGAATCCGGCCCTTCGTTGCGGGATAGTATCCTGAAGAAGCCTTTGAGCAGTCTCTACGACAAGGACTGACATCTGGAACTAAGGGCTCAAGCGCTCCCAGCTTTCGTCCATCTGGTTGCGGAACCAGGTCATCTGCCGCTTGGCATATTGCCGGGTCGCCGCCGATCCGGTTTCGATGACCTCGGCACGCGTCATCTCATCGTTCAGCATCGCGGCGACCTGCGCAACACCGATCGCTTTCATGACCGGCATTTCCGGCGGAAGATCCAGTGCCAACAGAGCCCTCACCTCGTCTTCCGCTCCCATCGCCAGCATTTTCTCGAAACGGCTGTTGATGCGTTCGTGCAGGATAGCGCGCTCTGGCAGAACCACGATTTTTCGCGCCCGGTCGGGATCGATGACCATTGGTCCGGTCTTCCCCTGAAAAGCAGCGATGGACCGGCCGGTCGCTTCAATCACCTCCAGGGCGCGAACGATGCGCTGCCCGTCCTGCGGATTCAGCGTTTCCGCAACGGCGGCGTCGCGCTGCGCAAGCTCACCATGCAGCGCTTCCGCTCCTTCCGCCAGCAACCGCCCGCGGAGGCGATTGCGGATACCAGGCGGAATCTCGGGCATATCGGAAAGCCCGCCCGTCAAGGCCTTGAAATAAAGACCCGTCCCCCCGACAAAGACAGGCATTCTGCCCTCGCCGCGCAAGCGTTCGACCAAGGCGCCTGCCTCGCGCAGCCAGACGCCAGTCGAATAGGCTTGGCCGGCTGGAACATGGCCGTAAAGATGGTGCGGAATGCCTTCCATATCTGCTTCATCCGGCCGCGCAGTCAGCACGCGCAGGGTGTCATAGACCTGCATGCTGTCGGCATTGATGACGACGCCACCATGCGAACGCGCCAACTCTACCGCTAGTGCGGACTTGCCGCTGGCGGTCGGCCCGGTTATCAGGATCGCGTCGATATTGCTCATAGGGTTTCTGCTCATGGCCTTCGTTGCCACGCTTATTGCCAATCCGTCAAACCCCGTTCTCGTTCCGGCCATCGCCGAACAGGCGGCTGATGCCGTTAAAGCGTCCGGGCTCTATTGGCTTGCCGACGGTATTGCCTGCGATATCGCGCTGCGTGACGACACCGATATCGAGGCAGCCGAGGCCAATATCCTGGCAGTGATCGGCAACGCGCCGATCGACCTCGTCATCCAGGAAGCCGAAACCCGCCGCAAGAAATTGCTGATTGCCGACATGGATTCCACGATGATCGGCCAGGAATGCATCGACGAGCTCGCTGCCGAAGTCGGCCTCAAGGAGAAGGTTGCCGATATCACCGCCCGCGCCATGAATGGGGAGATCGCTTTCGAACCGGCCCTGCGCGAGCGCGTCGCTCTCCTGAAGGGATTGCCGCTCTCAGTTGTCGACGGTGTCGTCGCCAAGCGCATTACCCTGACGCCGGGCGGCCCTGAGCTCATCGCCACCATGAAGACGAAGGGCTATTACACCGCCCTCGTTTCCGGCGGCTTCACCGTCTTCACCAGCCGGGTCGGAGCGACCCTCGGTTTCGATGAGAACCGGGCGAATGTCCTGCTGGAAGAAAACGGCATTCTGACCGGCCTGGTTGAGGAGCCCATCCTCGGCAAGCAGGCCAAGGTGGATGCGCTGAATGAAATCGCCGAGAGGCTCGGCATTTCCACCGATGAAGCGCTGGCCGTCGGCGACGGCGCGAACGACCTCGGTATGCTGCAGCTTGCCGGCTCCGGCGTCGCGCTCCATGCCAAGCCAACCGTTTCGGCACAGGCCAGGATGCGCATTGACCACGGTGACCTGACCGCTCTGCTCTATATCCAGGGCTATCGTAAGACGGACTTCGTCAAACCATAGAGCAGCGCGAATCGCTGAACTCGGGGGCCGCCCATGATCATTACGGAAACCGAACGCCTCATCATCCGCAATTGGCGCGAAGAGGATCGCGACCTGGCCTACGAGATCAATTCCGACGAGACCATCATGGAGTTCTTTCCCTTTCGCCGCAATCGCGCGGAAGCGGACGCCTTCTTCGATCGTGTCCAGTCCATGATCGCGGAAACCGGGCTCGGCCTTTACGTGCTCGAGCTGAAGGAAAGCCGTGAAGCGATCGGCTATTGCGGGCTGATGCGCACGGATCATCTGGAACCATTTGTCCCGGCCGGAACGATCGAGATCGGCTGGCGGCTGGTGGCGCGCCACTGGGGCAAGGGGCTGGTCACAGAAGCGGCGCGGGCATTGCTAGCCTATAGCTTCAAAACGCTTGGCCTCAATCAAATCGTTTCCTTCGCCGTGCACAACAATGTCAGATCGACCGCCGTAATGGAGCGGATCGGCATGCATCGCATCGAGGGCGGCGACTTCGATCACCCTAACGTTCCCGACACGCATCCTCATTTGCAGCGCCATGTCCTCTACCGGCTGACCGCAGCCGAGTGGCGCGCCAGACAATGACGAGACTCGAAACATCTCGATTGATCCTGCGGCCATGCCTGGAAGAGGATCGCGAGCTGTTTTATGAGCTGAGCTCTGATCCGGCCATTCTTGAATTCTTTCCCTTCAGCCGTAGCCGTGACGATGCCGATACCATCTTCACTATCATCCGAAACATCACGCCCGAACCGGGCTTCGAATTTCTGGCTCTGGCCGTGAAGCATAGCGGCAAGGCAATCGGTTTCGTGGGCCTGTCCAGGCTGCAGCTCGCTCCTCATTTGCCCGGAAATTCCGTGGAAATCGGCTGGCGAATATCGGCGCAGCACTGGGGCAAGGGCTATGCGACTGAAGCCGGCATTGCTCTTATGCGCCACGCTTTCACCGTCCTGGCCCTCGAAGAAATCCTGTCCATTGCCGTCCATGACAACAGGCGCGTCCTGGCGGTCATGCGCAAGATTGGCATGCGTCCTGATCCGGCCCGGGATTTCGACCATCCGCAAATTCCGGAGACACATCCGCACCTGAAACGTCACGTCGTCTATCGCCTCAGCGCCGCCGAGTGGCGGGCGCAGCAGGCGGTGAGCTGAATTCTACTCAAGCGCGACGGCGATAAAGCGCAAGTCACCGTTCGGAGACGCAATCATCATCTGCGCATTGCGGCGGCCCTCTCGCTTCAGCGAGGCCACCTTTTCCGAGGCTGCAGCCGGGGTCTGGACGAATTCCTGCGCGACCTCAACGACGACATCGCCGGGCTTCAGCCCCTTTTCCGCTGCCGGAGAGCCGGGTGCCACTTCAGTGATCACAACGCCATCGACACTGTCGGCAATGCCGAAGCTTTTGCGGTTTTCGGCGGTCAACGTCGAGAGCTTCATTCCAAGGATATTCGAGGTCGCCTGAACTGGCGGCTGAGCCTGCGGCGATTGCTGCGGATCGCCGCCCTGATCCTGCCCATCCATGCCGTCGTCGTCACCCTCATCTCCCTGGTCGGGATTGATGACACCGTCGCCATTGCCCTTATCATCGGGTGCGAGCTGCGGCTTCTTGCTCTTGTCGGCGCTTGCCGCTGCCGCCTGATCGCTGTCCTCCAGCCGGCCAAGCGTCACCTTGACGGTTTGCTGCTTGCCATCGCGATAGATGACGACATCGACTTCCTTACCGACAGTGCTTTCAGCAACGATGCGCGGCAAGTCGCGCATCTCCTCCACATCCTTACCGTCAAATTTGAGGATGACATCGCCCGCCTTGATCGAGCCGTTATCGACAGGGCCTCCCTTGATAACGCCGGCCACGAGCGCGCCCTTGGCCTCGGATAGGCCGAGGCTGTTGGCAACATCGTCCGTGACCGGCTGGATGCGCACACCGAGCCAGCCGCGGCGCGTCTCGCCGAAGTCACGGAGCTGATTGACGACGCCCTCAGCCAGTTCCGACGGGACGGCAAAACCGATACCGATCGAGCCGCCGCTCGGCGAGATGATGGCGGTGTTGATGCCGATCACCTCGCCCTTCATGTTGAAGAGCGGACCGCCGGAATTGCCCTTGTTGATCGCCGCATCCGTCTGGATGAAGTTGTCGTAGGGGCCTGCGTTGATGTTGCGGCCACGCGCCGAGACGATGCCGATGGTCACCGACCCGCCGAGGCCGAAGGGATTGCCGATTGCCATCACCCAGTCGCCGATCCGCATCTTGGAGGAATCGCCGAATTTGACCGCCGTGAGCGGGTGCTTCGGCTCAACCTTGAGCACCGAAAGATCGGTCTTCGTATCCGTTCCGATCAGCTTGGCCTTCAGCTTCGTGCCGTTCGGAAAGATCGCCTCGATATCGTCGGCCCCTTCAATGACGTGATTGTTGGTGACGATGTAGCCTGAGGGATCGATGACGAAGCCGGAGCCAAGCGAGCTCACCTTGCGATTGCTGTCGTCATCTTTCTTGTTGTTGAAGAAATCGTTGAATTCATCCTGGTAGGGCGAGTTGTCCGGCACCTTCGGGGTCGCTGGTCCATTCCCCTCATCCTTGACCTTCTGGGATGTGGAAATATTGACGACCGCGTCGAGCAAACCGGAAGCGAGATCCGCGACCGATGCCGGCCCGGCATTCAGCGCCGGGTTTGTCGTGATCGTGGGAGATGCCGCCGGCGGCGTCTGATTGTTGGTCGCGGCCGGCGGCTGGGCACCTGCGGCTGCACCGCTGTTCTGCGTCTGCGCATAAGCCTGTTCTGTGACGCCCGCGACGGGGCCGGCAATCAGTGCAATGCTTGCGAGCAAGGCAAACGAACGGCTGAAAGGCAGGCGATTGGTCGAAGCCATCAGGCATCCTCATCAAGATAGGGGAAAACTTGTATAAGCATCAACATAAGGCGGAATGATGAAGCGTGAAATCACCTTTTTGAGAAATCCCCGGACCTCCGTCCCACCACTGTGGAGATGGTAAAGGTGATGCAATCCGCCATAAAGAAAAGGGCCGCCGGAAGGCAGCCCTTTCATTGCTAGCACCAACGCCTTAGTTCGCTGGTGGCGTCGGATTGGCGAGTGCCGGCGCCCCGGAATTGGGTGCGGAACCCTGAGGACTGTCAAAATACTTGAAGAAGTCCGACTGGTTCGGCGGCAGAACAAGCGTCTTGCCACCCGAGGCAAGCGCCTTATTATAGGCAGCCATCGAGCGATAGAACTCGTAGAAGTTCGGATCGCGCTTCGAGGCATCCGCGAAGATGCCGTTGCGTTCAGCTTCGCCTTCACCACGCAGCACTTCCGAATCCTTCTGCGCATCGGCGACGATCTCGACGACCTGACGGTCAGCGACCGCCCGGCGGCGCTGGCCCTCTTCGTTACCGCGCGCGCGGATCAGCTCGGCTTCCGCCAGACGCTCGGCCTTCATGCGGTCGTAAGTGTTCTGCGACACTTCCTGAGACAGGTCTGTGCGACGAATGCGGACGTCCTCAATGTTGAGGCCGAGTGTTTCCGCATCGCGATGCAGATCGTTGCGTACTTCCGTCATCATCGCGGCACGTTCGTTGGAAAGCGCCGCCTCGAAGCCGCGTAGACCATAGACGCGACGCAGAGCAGCGTCGAGGCGCGTCCTGAGACGCGATTCAGCCGAATCGCGATCGCCGGAGACGGTCTCGCGGAACTTGCGCGCGTCCATGATCTTGTAGACCACGAAGGCATCGACTTCGTAGAACTTGCCGCCGGAAACCTGGACGCGGATATTGTCCAGATCGAAGCGGAGTTCCTGCTGCTGGACATACTGGACGCGATCGGCATCCATGAAGGCAAACGGCAGCTTGAAGTAGATGCCCGGCTCCGTCTTCACGGCGCGAATCTGGCCGAAGCGCAGGACGATCGCCTGTTCACGCGCATTGACCACGAACACCGACGAATAGATAAGCAGCAGCACTACCGCAAGCGCGATAAGAATGGCTGGCAAACGGCTGGATGTCATTATTTGGCCTCCGGCTGAGTTGCAGCAGCGGGCTTGCCCGCCTGGGTCGTGGACTGCTTGCCGATTTCATTCAGCGGCAGATAAGGCACGACGCCCTGCTTGTCGTCGATGATGATGCTGTTGGAATTGCCGATGACAGACTCCATGGTTTCCAGGAACAGACGCTTGCGCGTAACTTCGGGCGCCTTGACGTATTCGTCGTAGATCGAGATGAAGCGCTGTGCCTCACCCTGAGCTTCCTTCACGATACGATCCTTATAGGCAGCCGCTTCTTCGCGGATCTGAGCCGCGCGGCCGCGGGCCTGACCGAGCTTCTGGTTGGCGTATTGATTGGCCTCTTCCACCTGCTGGTCTTCGTTCTGCTCCGCACGCTGCACTTCCTCGAATGCGTCGGCAACTTCGCGCGGCGGCGACACATCCTCGATCGGAACGGCATTGATGGAGATACCGGAGCCGTAGCGATCCATCGTATCCTGGATGATGCTTCTGACTTCGGTCGCGATTTCCTGACGCTTGTCGCGATAAATATCCTGAGCCGGGCGACGACCGACGACCTCACGCATAGCGCTCTCCGCAACCTGTTGCAAAGTCTCGTCGGGGGTTTCGAGATTGAACAGATAAGATTGCGGGTTGGTCACGGTATAGAGGATCGAGAACTGGACGTTGACGATGTTCTGATCGCCCGTCAGCATCAGACCAGCATTCGAACCGGCCGAGGAGCGGCCGCCGATATTGCGCTGCTGTTCAGTGACCTTCACGAATTCGATGCGGTCCATCGGCCAGACATGAAAATGCAGGCCAGGCATCGAGATTTCCTCGCGCGGCTTGCCGAAGCGCAGTTCAACGCCACGTTCGTCCGGCTGCACGGTATAGATGCACTGGATCAGCCAGAAAACGGCAATCACTGCAATGATGATGAGAACGACGCCTGCATTGAAGCCACCGGGCACGAAGCCCTTCAAGCGGTCCTGGCCGCGGCGAATGATATCCTCAAGGTCCGGAGGCCCCCCGTTGCCGCTGCCTCGCGGCCGGTTCGGTCCTTGCCCCCAAGGTCCTTGATTATTTCCGCCGCCACCGCCGCCCCATGGGCCACCGCCGCCGCCATTCTGATTGCTCCAAGGCATCAAAACCTCTTTGTTTGTTGACTCCCGATATCGCGCCGAAAATTGCGGAGCTCATGGCTCGAACTCCGCAGGCGGCAGCGATTGTTTCCCGTTATAGGTATCGAAGCACCTGCTTTCAACGCGACTTCAGGAAGTTCGTCGGATTCATTGGAAAATATTTGCTTTTCGGGAGCAGCATTCATGCCTTTCGTCTGAAATAGCGAACGAAACGCGTTGGATAAGTATCCTTTTCTCCAGCTGGAACGGCAAGCTCGCTATCTACCTGCCAGATGCCCGGATCGATCTTTGGAAAGGGTGTGTCGCCCTCTACATCGGCCTCGACATGGGTGACCAGCAGCCGGTCTGCCATACCGATCGCTTGCCGATAGATTTCGCCACCGCCGAGAATGCAGATTTCGTCGACATTGCTCTCGGTCGCCAGACGGGATGCAGCCTCAATCGCTTCGTCGAGCGAATGCGCCACCATTATTCCCTCGGCTGTAAAATCGGCGTCACGGCTGATGACAACATTGGGCCGGCCCGGCAGCGGCTTGCCGATCGACTGGAACGTCTTGCGCCCCATAATGACAGGCTTGCCGAGCGTCATCGCCTTGAACCGTTTGAGATCGGACGACAATCGCCAGGGCATATCGCCTTCGCGCCCGATGATGCCGTTGCGCGATACAGCAACGACGATGGTCTTGATCGGCTGGGTCATGCGTCTCCCTCGCTCTGCCTCGCCGACGCCAGTGCGAGTCGGCGAGGCAACTTTACATCATGCTAGCCGCAACGGCAGATGGAAGTCGCCTGTCGCAATCTCGCATCAGCCACCGCTATTCAATTTATCGAGCTGACCGGCCAAAGGGCCTCCCTTTTCCCGATCTCTGGCCATCTTCCGATAGAGCCCGGCCATGCCTTTGAAGATCAGGGCGGCTGGATCATCCTCGCCGAGGAACTCGGAAATCTCCTCCATCTCCGCAACCCAGCGATAGGCTTTCGGATACATGTCCGGAATGCCGTAGACGAATTTCGCATCGAGATCCGGCAGGCTTTCCTGAAGTTCGCGCTTCAAGGCAGCATCTGCACCCGAACGGATCGCCGCAAGCAGCATGGCCGTGCCGAGGCCCGTCACGCCCTTGTTGATGCCGGCGTAGCACATCTTCAGTGCCGAGGCCGCGCCGATCGCCCCATCGATGCGGCGGACCTGAAGCCCATGGTCCATAAGCACGCCGCTGTCGTTCGCTGTATCGCCGCTTACATAAAGTTTGGGTCCCTTCTGGCCGGGCTTCGGGGGACCGCCGATGATGGAGCCGTCGAGAACTACGCCGCAGTCGCCGCCGAAGATCGCCGCAACCTCCGCCATCGTCTTCGGCGAGATCGCATTGCAGTCAAGGAATGTTGGCTTACGGCCGCTTCGCCGCATTTCGCCGGCAATCTGCTCGGCGACGGCAATCGCCTCCGCAGGCGGAACGATGGAAAGAATGAGAGGCGACGCCGCGATAGCGTCCAATCCGGCGGGCTCCATGCCGGCTGCCTTCGCCCGCTCGATAGTTGAAGCCGAACGCCCTTCGAGATAGGTGAGCACCCTCGCCCCGTTTTCGACCAAACGCTGGCCAATGGCACTTCCCATGGCACCGGCCCCGATGACTGCGATCTCCACGGCCAATCTCCTTCTCCGATCGAGGAAGATAGCAGCATATCGCCTATCGTCCGGCCGGACGAGCGCAATGCCTTGCGGTAACGCTAAGTTTAGCGCCGGCCGTCAAGCGTTGCGAAGCACGAGGACGGCATAGATGCAAGGCTCTCGGCTTTCATTCTTGAAAACGCAATCCGTCGGCGGACCAAGCTCTAGGCAATCGCCCGTCGACATTGAGTGCCTGGCATCCCCCTCGATAAAGGTCAGCCGCCCTTCTAGCACCCAGATGAGCTGCCGCATGAAGGCATAAGCCGATGCGGGCATCGGAACCTCCGCGCCCGCAGGCAGTTCGATGCGGACCAGATCGAGCGGCAGGTCCGACTTCGGAGAAACGTGCCGGCGCTCATAGCCCGTCTGCGGATCGACCCAGACGGGCTGCTCTTCCTTTCGGAGAAACCGGCCCTGCTGCATCTCGGCACGCGCCATCAGGGTCGACATGCTCAGGCTGAAAGCACCGGAAAGCTTGCCGAGCAGCGTCGCCGTCGGGCTGCTTTCGCCGCGTTCGATCTTATGGATCATGGCACGGGACACGGTGGAGCGGTCCGCCAGCTCGGTCAAAGACCAGCCGCGGCTTTCCCGTTCGATACGAATGCGTGCGCCTATGCGCCTATCGATATCATCAAGTTGAGGCATGCGTTTACTATAGTAGACTTCTGCTGAGATGACAATCGATGCCCTGCACCTTCGAAAGATCGACTCGCACAGGTCTCGGCAGTATGGAAAAGAAGTGCAGCTTCACTCAAATAGTAGCTTAACTATTGAAAATTCTGCATATTTTATTGCAGTTGCCGAGATACAAACCATCGGCAGCGTTTTGTTTTCCTGGATTTTCGTAATAATATAGTAGACAGATATGGAAATCGGTGTATGACAGGATAGAGCAACAAAACACATATTCATCCAATTTAGTGGATGCCCTACGGAGCCAACCAATGCAAATTCGCGATGCGAGAGACGAGGATCTCGCGGGGATAACCGCGATCTACAATGATGCAGTCGCCAATACCGCCGCGATCTGGAACGAAACGCTGGTCGATATCGCCAATCGCCGGCAGTGGCTGCAGGATCGGCATAAGCTCGGTTATCCCGTGCTAGTAGCCACAGACGATCGCGGCGACGTCATTGGCTATGCCTCGTTCGGCGACTGGCGCGCCTTCGACGGCTACCGGCATACGGTCGAGCACTCCGTCTACGTCCGCAACGATCAATATCGCGGCGGCATCGGCAAGGCGCTGATAATCGAATTGATCGAGCGTGCTCAGGCGATCGGCAAACATGCGATGGTTGCGGGCATCGAGGCAGGCAATGAGGCTTCGATCCGGCTGCACGAGAAGCTCGGCTTCCAGCAGGTCGGCCTTCTGCCACAGGTCGGCACGAAGTTCGGACGCTGGCTCGATCTGGCATTTCTCCAGCTCCTGCTCGATCAACGCACAGAACCGGACAGCAAGCCAACAGTCTGAGGCTCAAACATCATGCCGATCACGGTGGCAACGCTCATTCTCGCCGGCATATCGCTGGTTCTGCAGAACGCGCTGATGGTGCGGATCACCCAGTCAGTGTCTACCGTGCTGATCACGCTGGTCATCAACTCCTCGGTCGGGCTGACCGCATTGCTTGCGATCCTGATTTCCCGCAACGGCCTCGCCGGCCTTGCGGAAGCGGCCGGCGCAATCAGGCCATGGGCCTTGCTGCCGGGCCTGCTCGGCTCGTTCTTCGTCTTTGCAGGTATCCTCGGATATCAACGGCTCGGCGCGGCCCCCACCATCGCCGTGCTCGTCGCAAGCCAGCTCCTGGCCGGCCTGGCATTCGACGCCGCCATCTCCGGAAAGACAATGCCCAGCTTCAGCCTATGGCAGCTTGTCGGAGCATTGCTGCTCGTCAGCGGCGCCGTCCTCGTTGCTGGTCGAAACGCCTAAACCGCGACTTCGGCCGCGATCGCCGCATGTGGTTCATACCCCAGAACCTCGAAATCCTCGATACGATAATCATCTATGCTGTCCGGATGGCGCAGCAAACGCAAGGTCGGGAACGGCTTAGGTTCGCGGCTGAGCTGTTCGCGAATGGCATCCAGATGATTGAGATAGAGGTGGACGTCTCCGCCCGACCAGACGAGCTCGCCCATATCCATATCGACCTGCTGCGCGACCATGGCGAGCAAAACCGCCTGCTGGCAGATGTTGAAGGGATTGCCCAGGAATAGATCGCAGGAGCGCTGGAAGACCATCAGGCTGAGACGCGGACGCTTGCCCCCGTCGGCCGAGATGTTCGATACGTGGAACTGATAGACCATATGGCAAGGATGCAGCGCCATATCGGCAAGCTCGCCGACATTCCAGGCGTGGAAGATCATGCGGCGGCTGCTGGGATTGGTCTTGAGATCCTTGATAACAGCGGCAAGCTGGTCATGCACGCGGCCTTCGGCATCGCGCCATTGTCGCCATTGCTTGCCATAGACCGGGCCGAGATCGCCCCATTGCAGAGCAAAGGCCTCGTCCTCCAAGATACGCTTCTCAAAAGCAACCTGATCGATCTCCTCGCCCGTGGCCTTGCGATATTTGGCGAGCGGCCAATCGGTCCAGATCCGCACATTTTCCTTCAGCAGATTGCGGATATTGGTGTCGCCGGTCAGAAACCAGAGCATCTCCTTGACGGCGAGTTTCCAATAAACCCGCTTCGTCGTGAAGATCGGAATCTGCCCCTTTGAGAGATCGAAGCGCATCATCGCGCCGAGACCGCTCAAGGTGCCGACGCCGGTGCGATCGATGCGGCGATCGCCACGCTCCAGCAGATGCGCCATCAGGTCGAGATATTGATACTCCGGGTGACGAGCCATCTTCCGCTCCGAAATCGCTTGAATTTTTCGGCCGCAAGGCTGCCCTACAGCGGCCTGCCGATTCCTTTCTTGCAATTCTAATGACAAGCCGCTGCGAAACCAACCGCGGCCAAGCGTAATTCAGGCAAATCTCGCTGCCTTGCGGGCAAACCGATGTTTCCGCGAAGCATTTATGACAATTGCCCTTCCCTTCGCCTGCGGAAAACACTATATCAGCCTTGCCGGTCTTCGGGCCGGCTATGGCGATAAATGAGCGGTGTAATAAACCTATTGGACCCGGGGGCGGTACCCGGCGCCTCCACCAAAAACCGGCCGGCAAGACTGGCGTCAGACCGGCTTTTGATGGGGGCGAAACAGGATCGACAAGGGTGTAAAGATCGACTTTTCGCTCGGCATTGTACCGCCGTTATCGGGCTAAAATTGTAGTTGCAAACGACAACTATGCGGAAGCTCGTCTCGCTGCTTAATCGCGGTGTGGCACTTCAAATAAAGTCCTAAGGGGTCGCACTCTTAGGCGGGGTTCGAAGGCACCTGGCAACAGAAGCCTTCACCTTCTTCTCCAGTGCTATATTATAGATCGACACGCGGTGACTCGCGCATAGGGCTTTTCCGGCGCCGTTCAGCGTGGCATAAGCCTATAAAAAGCATGGCCAACGAAAGACAGGAAAGCATGGGGCAGGATCATATCCGCTACGACATTTTGGCACAGGACGCCCTGCGAGGAGTAATCCGCAAGGTGCTGACCGAGGTCGGCGCTACAGGCCGCCTGCCCGGTGACCACCATTTCTTTATCACTTTTCTGACCGGCGCCCCCGGTGTGCGCATTTCGCAGCACCTGAAGGCGAAGTATCCCGAGCAGATGACTATCGTTATCCAGCACCAGTTCTGGGATCTGAAGATCAGCGAAAGCCAGTTCGAGATTGGCCTCTCCTTCTCTGACGTTCCGGAAAAGCTGGTCGTTCCCTTCAACGCCATCCGCGGTTTCTACGATCCCTCCGTCAATTTCGAATTGGAATTCGACGTGCCGCTCGCCGACGAAGAAGAGGAGACGTCCTCCGGCGAAATCACGGCCTATCCGGTGCCGGTCGAAGGCGAGGAACCGACGGCGACTGCAGCCAAAGAAGGCGAGGAAAAGAAGCCGGGATCGGTCGTCTCCCTCGACGCGTTCCGCAAGAAGCAATAGTCATTGGAGGGAAGCATTCGCTTCCCTTTTTCATATCGGCAATGGGAAGAGATCGATGAGCGCCGAAATCGTCAACCTGCGCCAGTTTCGTAAGAAGCAGGCCCGCTCGGACAAGGAAAAGCAAGCGGAGCAAAACCGCATCGCCTTCGGACGGACCAAGGCTGAGAAGAAGCTGACGACAACGCTTAACGAAAAGACCGCAAAGGCGCACGAGGCCGGCCGAATCGAAACCAATAAGACCGAAGACTAATTTGGGTGTTGAGATAAAAAACTTCAGAAATCAGTTGCTTACTTCCGCATTTTGAATCACTTTCAGAAATATCCCGCCATTTCCGATTTTTGATCGATCCGCCGATGATCCGTAAACATTCCGCGACGCTGCATGGCCATCGCACGAGCTTTTCCCTTGAGGATGCCTTCTGGGCAGAACTGAAGGCTATCGCCAATGCGCGTGGAACCTCACTCGCCGCGCTGATCTCCGAGATCGACGATGGCCGCGAAGCCGGCAGCAACCTCTCCTCTGCGCTTCGCCTCTACGTTCTCAAATGGCTGAAGGATCGCCACTGAGGGGTCGCAGAGTGGCTCACGAGGATGTCGTGAGCGCTTCACCTACCAGATGCGAATCGATCCATAACTTCCTGGTTTACTGGGCAACTCCCGGCAGCTCATTGAAATTCAAAGGTGCCGGCGGATGCTGCGCTTCGGCCTTGGCTCGCGCATCGGCAGCCGCCTTGGCCTTGGCCGCTTCCTCCGCCGCCTGCTTCGCGCGCACCTCTTCCTCCGCCTGCTTCTGAGCGGCCGCCTGCTGGGCTAAATTGCGTAACCGTTCTTCTTCTGCACGACGTTGCTGCTCGATGGCGGCGTCGCGCTGGCGCTGAGCCTCGCGCACGCCGGCCACATATTTATAGAGCCCCACTTCACGGCGCAGCCGCTGCTTTTCAAGCACATTAGCCTGCAAGCGCTCCACTCGTCGGCGCTCGCGCTCGAATGCGCGAACCGACAGGAAGCTGGTGACGTCAGTGATATCCATCGTCCGGCCAGGTGCGGAGAGCGGTCCGGCGAAATCGAGACGCAAGGCCGGTTCCGCCCCACTCTGCGCTTCCGCGCCAGCATTGAAATCGATGCCGAGAGAGCCGCGCATGCGCTCATCCGGCAGGCTGATTTCAGCATTGCCCGAAAGCTTTGCTAGATCATTGCTGGCGGCGATATTGGTTGCCCGCACCACGCCCGCGGAAATGTTGAAAGGGATGCTCGTCGCTGGAAGGGCCGCTTCGCCATTATTGAGCAGCGTCTGCACGATCGGCAGCACCTTAGCGGCGGTAACATCACCCTGAACCTGATCCGTCGCCGAAAGCAGCGGCGGCAGGATGGAAAGATTGAGGCCCCGCACATGCGTCTCGCCGAGCTTGATTTCGCCCGAACCGCTGGCGTTGGCTGCAAGATCGGCAATGCTCTTGCCACTCGCTTCCGCGTTCATTGCAAGACCGAAGCGGCCGGTCGCAAGCGGCGCTCCATCGCGCTGCCAGGCAACAGTCGCAAGATCGCCATTGGCGAGGCTGAGCTTTGTCTGCAGCAGGCCCGTACCATCGGAATTGGCGAACATCGCGCTTCCGGTGAGCGTACCGCCGCTCCAGCCGCCCGCCAGATCGTTCAACCGCAGTTCCTCGCCCTTATAGGCCGCATTGGCGGTGAAATTCGAAATGAGGCCGAAGATGCCGGGCCATACCTGCTTTGCCGAAAGTTTGACGCCGATATCCATGCCGCTGAAGGCCGGAAGGCCGAGCTTGTCCTTGTTGAGTACGCCCGTCTTCGGATCGCTAATCGGCCCATAGATGGACTCCGCGAGCCATTCAAAATCCAGCTTATCGACTGTCAGCTCGCCCGATGCCTTCAAATTCGGAGCCTTCCGATCGACGGTCAGCGTGCCGGACAGGTTGTTGTCGGCAAACAACCCCTTCATATCCGAAAATACGATCTTGTCCGGGTTCAGCGCGGCATGTGCCTGGAACTTCAGCGGCAAGCCGGCACCCATCTGGGGAACACCGATGCCGTTCATTACGAAATAAGGATCGATATCAGCGCTTTCGAGCGATAGCGATATGTTGCCATTGAGGAAGGTTGAAGGACGGACATCCACCTTGCCGTTTGCAGTGAACGACGTCTTGTCGGTCGCAAAGGTCAGCGCGGCATCGGCCGGATCGGTACCGGTTGCAGACACTTTCAGCGTCAGACGACCATTGGCATCAGCTTCGACGGGCAACGGATCGAGACCCGCCTGGCCGAACAGGATCGACGTCACCGAATTTTCGAGCGTTCCCTCGAGCGTCGTTGTGCCCTTGCCCGTGAAAGCCGAAAGATCCGACATGCGATAATCGAAATTGACGCGGCTGCCGTTGGAAACGCCAGCAAGCGTCACCGTCAGCGCATTGTCCTGATCCCCGCCGAGCGTCACCGCCCCGCGAAGAGCCGTATTTCCATACCATGCGGCATTGCGCACCAACCGGTCCATGACGGGGTGATGCGGCAGATGCTGGCGCAGCATTTCGAAGAACGGCCCGGGATCGGCGGCCTTGAAGGTGATCTCGCCCGATCCTTTGTAGTCGGAAGGCGAGCCGTCGGCGCGGCCGGTTGCGGTAATTTCGGCACCGGCGACATTGCGCACGGAAAGCTTATCGATCGTCAGGGCGCCGTCGGCGATGGAGAAGGACGTATCGACATTCTCTGCCGGCACGCCGAAGGCCATGAATTTTTCAGCCTGCAGATGCGCAGTGATCCGATGATCGAAGAGGGATTCTCCGCTATCCTGGCCGGTGAAGAGCCCGGTCAGCGCCCTCAGCGCGTCTAAGTCGAGAGCATCGCCGGTTAGATCGACGGCAAGCTTTGCCGGGCTCTTGTCCGTCCCGTTCTGGCGATCGATACGGCCTTTCAGCGTGGCCGGACCGATTGCGATCTCAAGATTTTCGAAGCGCTGCTCGTCATGCTTCAGGCTGACATCAGCGGAGAAACCGGCCTGACGCAGCTGGCGTATCGCCGGGTCGACGGAGCCCACAAGCCATGAGGCCAATCCCGACGGCTGGTTGGAAGCAACGACCAGATTGCCGATGAAATTCGGCTCGCCCATCAGCATCAGATTGCCGCGAGCTTCGACCTGCGTGCGACCGGGCATGGTGCCGATCGCATGATCGATCTTCCATCCCGTTCCCGCCGGTTCGAGATCGAGCTGCACGTCGCGTATGGTTGTGTCACCCGCCACGATCGCCGGCAGCCGGAAGGTCGCCTTGCCGGGAACCTGTGGTACCGGGATTTCAGCCGCAATCGCAATCAGAGTGTTCAGGCGCTGATGCGCCGAGATTGCCGGGTTGCGATTGGTCTTGCCGTTCGTGCCCTTATTATTGCCGAGACGGTTGACGTCGATCTGCTGTCCATCGGCTGTCAGCAGGAATTCCGGCTTGGAACCTGTATCCAGCGTCGCCTCGCCGGTAACGACGTAAGGATCGTCATCGGCACCGACTTCAAGGCGGTATTCGGGAACGCGAATGCGGTCATTCGTCAGCTCGAAACGGCCCTTGATACGCGGTTGCGCCTTCTGGTCGACAGAATCGCGCGTCTGCTTGTCGTTGACCCCGGCTGTGAAGGAGCCCATGTAATCGGGCTTACTGTTGACGAGTTTCAACTCGCCGTCTAGGTCGACGTTAAGCGGATGGCGATCCGGCATCAGCCGGGTGCGGACGCGCAAGACGCCGTTGTCGTCAGGCTGGCTGCTGGAAACGGTGAAATTGCCATGCTCGTTGTCGAGCGCCCCATCACCCTCGATCCGCCAAGGGCCGGCAAGCGATCTGGCCGACATCTGTGCGTTCAGGCCGGTGACATGCCGGGTCCTGCCCGTCTGCTCGTCGATGAAGAGAATATCGCCGTCTTCGACATGAACGCTTTCGAGCACGACGGACTTTGCGGGAATTTCCGGCCGGCTGCCGCGCATCCAATCGAGCGTGCCATCCTTCAGCAGCCGCAGCCGTACCTTGGGCTTGGACACCCGCATATCGAAGATCAGCGCTTCCCCGGAAAGGAAAGGCGCAAGTTCCGCATCCATGGAGAATTCGGCCACCTGCACCAGCGGCGTGCCATCAGCCTCCTGGCCGACACGGACATCGTGCAGCGTCACCGACGGGAACGGCAGAAGACGGGCATCGACCGTGCCGTGAACGGTCACCTTCTTACCGATAATGAGGCTTGCCTGTTCTTCGAAATTCTTGCGAAAATCGGTCCAGTCTATGAAGAGCGGAGCGAGCAGCGCTAGGAACAGCACCGCCACGAGCAATCCACCCAGAAAAACCAGGACCCTACCTAACAACGCGTATCGTCTCCAATCTTCATTCCCAACATATGCAGGCGTCGCTTGTCAGAGCGCACACGACATAAGTTAGACTATGCACGGTTCTACCCGATCTCCGCCTGTCACAGCCGCTTTTTTCAGGAGATATGCCCCATCTAGCGCATGTCAGTGGCTTTTCATGGCAAAAACCGGAAAAGTGCGGATGCAGCCTAGCGTCATTCGCGGCTGTAGCAAGCCAAGATCATGAAAATATTCCATCTTTCAGTGCCTGCGGAATATCTTCCCTGGATTGAAAATGCCGTCCGGATCGAGCGACTCCTTGATTTGACGCATCAGATCGACCGCATCGCCGAGTTCCTGCTCCAGAAATGCCATCTTCCCCTGCCCTATGCCATGTTCGCCGGTGCATGTGCCATCCATGGCAAGCGCGCGTGCATTGAGACGCGCGACGAACTCCTCGACGACGGCGATCCCTTCCGCGGTCTTATCGTCGAACAGGACGAGCACATGGAAATTGCCGTCGCCCGCATGGCCGACGATCGGTGCCAGCAGGCCATGCGCCTCGATATCGGCCTGGGTTTCCGCGACGCATTCGGCAAGGCGTGAGATCGGCACGCAGACATCTGTCGATAGCGCAGCCAGCTCCGGCGCCAGCGCGCGGCAGGCCCAATAGGCGTCATGACGGGCTTTCCAGAGCTTGTTGCGCTCTTCCGCATTGCTTGTCCAAAGGAATTCACCGCCGCCGCATTCGGCTGCGATCTCGGCAAATTGTGCCGACTGCAGCGCAACAGTTTCGTCGGTGCCATGAAATTCAAGGAAGAGAGTCGGCTTCTCGTCGTAGGTTAGGCCGGAATAGCGGTTGCAGGCCCGCATCTGCATGGCATCGAGCAGCTCGATGCGCGCGACGGGAACACCCATCTGGATGGTCATGATGACGGCATCGGAAGCCGCCTTGATATCCGGAAAAGCGCAGGCGCCGCCGGCGATCTTCTGCGGAATGCCCTGAAGGCGCAGCGTGATCGAAGTCAGCACGCCGAGCGTGCCTTCGGCTCCGACAAAGAGCCGTGTCAGATCGTAACCGGCGGATGATTTCTTCGCGCGTCGAGCGGTGCGGATTTCCTCGCCATTGGCAGTCACCACGGTCACGGACAGAACATTGTCCTTCATCGTGCCGTAGCGCACGGCATTGGTGCCCGATGCGCGCGTCGATGCCATGCCGCCGATCGAGGCATTGGCGCCGGGATCGATCGGAAAAAACAAGCCGGTATCGCGCAAGTAGGTATTAAGCTGCTCGCGGGTGACGCCGGGCTCGACCGTGCAATCCAGATCCTCGGCATTGACCTCGAGAATACGGTTCATGCGGCTGAAATCGATGGAAATGCCGCCTTGGGGCGCATTCACCTGTCCCTCCAGCGAAGACCCGGTACCAAAAGGAATGACAGGAACCTTGTGTTCGGCACATGCCTTGACGACAGTCCGCACGTCCTCGCTCGTTTCGGCAAAGACCACGCCGTCCGGCAGCTGCGATGGAATATAGGTGGTGGTATGGGCGTGCTGCGCGCGAAAACTTTCACCGGTCTGGAAACGCTCACCGAAAGCCTGCTTCAGAATACCGAGAACGGCGGATATGCCGGCCTCGTTGCGCGTTCCCGCCTTTGCATCAGCCAAAACCATAATCTGAATCTCCCATCGCGGTCATCAAGGGCGTTAACCCTCGACTGGTTCTATGAGGCATTTGGGGCGGCGCTGTCCAGTGATGAAAACGAGCTGCTATCGCGTATAAGTTCAAGTTTCGTGCGATTGATCAAAGGTGTGACGATCGTTCGACGGAAAAAGCATCGCGGCAGAATTCTGCCTATATTTTAATCAACTCCTCCCTTCAACGATCACCGGGCAATCACTTTCATCCATCTCGCAACACTGCGGGCAGTCTTCCGTCGACTGGCATATGTCTTGCCTTGCGCCTTGCAGCTTTCATACAGCCACGATTGGAAGGACATTCGATGAAGCGCAGACAAATGCTCATGGCACTCGGAATTGCGATGCTGGCAATGGGGACGATTTCCGCCCCTGGCGCAGCTCGGGCGGATGCCTTGAGCGACATAACCTCGCGCGGCACGCTCCGCGTCGCCGTCCCGCAGGACTTTCCGCCCTTCGGCAGCGTCGGCACGGACATGGCGCCGATGGGCTATGACATCGACATGGCCAATCTGATCGGCGAAAAACTTGGTGTGAAAACGGAACTTGTCCCGGTCACCAGCGCCAACCGCATTCCCTATCTGCAGACGAACAAGGTGGATCTGGTGATCTCGAGCCTCGGCAAGAATCCAGACCGAGAAAAGGTCATCGATTTCTCTCAAGCCTATGCCCCGTTCTTCAACGGCGTCTTCGGCCCCGGCGACGTCGCGGCAGCAAAGCCGGAGGAGCTTTCCGGCAAGACGATCGGCGTCACCCGCGGCGCGATCGAGGATCTGGCATTGACCAAGGTTGCACCGCAAGATGCGACAATCAAGCGCTACGAGGACAATAACGGCACCATCTCCGCCTTTCTGTCCGGACAGGTCCAGCTGGTTGCCACCGGCAATGTCGTCGCGGCGGCCATTCTCGCCAAGAACCCGCCGAAGAAGCCCGAGATGAAATTCCTCATCACCAACTCTCCCTGCTTCATCGGCCTGAACAAGAACGAGCCGGCATTGCAGAAGAAGGTCGACGACATCGTTGCCGCCGCCAAGGCGGACGGGACACTGAACAAGATGTCGCAGAAGTGGCTGGGCGCCGACCTGCCGGCCGGCTTCTGATCAACGCAGGACCGATCGTGCCGTGATTCTGCGGCATGATCGGTCCGAGCGAGGCTTTCTCCCATGCGCTATCATTTCGATTTCGGCTGGCTTGCCGAATACTATCCTACGCTGATCAAGGGCATTCTCGTCACGGTGGAGCTGACCCTTATCGGTGCCGTGCTTGGCATTCTCCTCGGAATTGCCTGCGCCTGGGCGCGTGCACTCGGTCCCAGATGGCTCAAACCCTTCGTGGCCGCCTATGTCGAGCTCATCCGCAATACGCCGTTTCTAATCCAGCTCTTCTTCATTTTCTTCGGTCTACCGGGCATCGGCGTTCAGATGAACGAGATGACCGCCGCCAATCTCGCAATGATCATCAATCTCGGCGCCTATAGTTGCGAGATCATCCGCGCCGGCATACAGGCAACGCCGCGCGGGCAGTTCGAAGCCGGCGCCAGCCTTGCCATGACCCGGTTCGAAACCTTCCGGCATGTCATCCTCGTTCCGTCCCTGCAGCGCATCTGGCCGGCACTGTCGTCGCAAGTCGTCATCGTCATGCTCGGCTCCTCTGTCGTCTCGCAGATCGCCGCCGAGGATCTGACCTTCGCCGCAAACTTCATCCAGTCGCGTTCTTTCCGCGCCTTCGAAGCCTATTTCGTCTCCACGGCGATCTACCTCGCGCTGGCGGTCCTGCTTCGACAGGTACTCGCGGTCGTGGGCAAGATGATCTTTCCACGCAGGGTCCGCCAATGATCCAATTCACCACATGGGATATTCTGCGCGGCCTGCTCCTGGCCGCACGCTGGACGGTATTGCTGTCGCTCGTCTCGTTCGCCGGCGGTACCATCGTCGGCGCAATCCTGCTGTTCCTTCGCATCGGCAAGGCCAAGGCCGGCCGCATTGCGGTCAGATATTTCGTCGAGCTGTTCCAAGGCACGCCGCTGCTGATGCAGCTCTTCCTTGCCTTCTTCGGTCTCGGGCTCTTCGGTATAGACGTTCCGGCCTGGCTGGCAGCCGGCGTCGCGCTCACCCTCTGGTCATCAGCCTTCCTGACCGAAATCTGGCGCGGCTGCGTCGAGGCTGTGGCCAAGGGCCAATGGGAAGCATCGGCAAGTCTCGGGATGGGCTATCTGCAGCAGATGCGCTACGTCATCCTGCCCCAGGCGCTGCGCATCGCCGTGCCGCCGACGGTCGGCTTCTCCGTGCAGGTCGTCAAGGGCACGGCCCTGACCTCCATCATCGGCTTCGTCGAGCTGTCGAAGGCCGGCACCGTCATCACCAACGCGACCTTCCAGCCATTCACCGTCTACGGCTTTGTCGCGCTCATCTATTTCGCCCTGTGCTGGCCACTGTCGAAAAGCAGCCAGATCCTGGAGAGGAAGCTCAATGTCGCTCATCGAAATCACTGAAGTCCGCAAGAGCTTCGGCACCAACGAAGTCCTGAAGGGCATCAACCTCGATGTCGAGCCCGGCGAAGTCATCGCCATTATCGGCAAGAGCGGTTCGGGAAAATCGACGCTGCTGCGCTGCATCAATGGGCTGGAAACGATCAATGACGGCTCGATCTCCGTCGCGGGCGCACAGCTACTGCCCGACGACCTTCATCTGAAGGCGCTCCGGCTGAAGGTCGGCATGATCTTCCAGCAGTTCAATCTCTTCCCGCATCTGAGCGCGGGACGCAACGTCATGCTCTCGCAGATGGTCGTCAAGAAGACCGCCAAGGCCGAAGCCGAGGCGGTGGCGCGGCGCATGCTCGATCGCGTCGGCCTTGGGCACAAGTTCGACGCCTATCCGGATGAACTCTCCGGCGGCCAGCAGCAGCGCGTCGCCATCGCGAGAGCGCTCGCCATGCAGCCGATCGCACTGCTCTGCGACGAAATCACCTCCGCGCTGGACCCGGAGCTGGTCGCGGAAGTTCTCGCGGTCGTACGCGAGCTGGCAAGCGAAGGCATGACGCTGCTGATGGTGACGCACGAGATGAAATTCGCGCGGGACGTCTGCTCGCGCGTCGTCTTCATGCACCAGGGTCGTGTGCACGAAATCGGCCCGCCCGGCAAAGTCTTCGCCAATCCGCAAACGCCGGAGCTCAAGCAGTTCCTCGGCCTTCATTGAGAGGGGCAATCCCGGCTAACCGGTTCTTTGAACCATGTTGTTCCAAGCACCTGGAGCAATGCCGAATGCCTTCTTGAAATGCCGGGTGAGATGGCTCTGATCGGCAAAGCCAGTTGCGGCGGCCACTTCCGCGATCGGCTGCCCCGCGCCGATCATCGCCTTTGCCTGTTGCAACCGCCGCATCAGTAGGAACCGGTGCGGGCTTGTTGCAAAGGCGGCGCGGAAATGCCGCGCAAGCGCAAAGCGATCAAGACCGGTGATGCGCTCCAATTCCTGCGAGCGCACACCCCGCGTGACATGCGCCTCGAGATAGTCCCGCGCAGTCTTCACCTGCCCCCAAGCAATGCTGCCCAAGGGCCGTTGCGGCAAACGGGCATGCTGGACAAGTCCGTCGGTGAGCCGCGAGACGAAATCGTCGACGAAGAGCTCATCCAGCTCGCGATCGAGCTCGCCAAGCGCCGCGAGCAACAAGCCGGCGAGACGATTGTCCTCCACCACGGGGTCATCGACGAAAGGCAGGCCGACACGCGCCAACTCAAGGCATTGAAACAGCACCGATGGTTCCAAATACAGCATCCGGTACACGAGGCCATCCTCGGTCGCGGCTCCGCCGTCATGCAGTTCGTCCGGATGAAGGATGATCACCCGCCCGGGCAGGCTGTAGCGCTGTTCGCCGCGATAGCGGAATGTCTGCACGCCGCGCATGGTGACGCCGAGCGCATAGGTATCGTGCCGGTGCAGTTCGAAGGCATCGCCGCGAAACTGCGCCTGAATGCGTTCGATGCCCGGATAGGCAGGCGCGGACAGGATGCGATTGCTCTCCGGCGTCACGCACAAACGTTCAAGACCCTCGAAGATCTGTCCGGCTACATCCTCGTGCAATGTCCCATTTCCAGACTGCATGAAAGTGACCATCGATGTTCGATACCAAAATCGCGATCGTTCTGCGAAGCGACCTTCAATCCTGGCAAAAGCTGAATGTAACGGCCTTCCTGTCGACAGGCATAGCTGGACAAAATCCCGATATCATAGGCGAAGCCTATCGCGATCGCACCGGCAACGTCTACAACGCATTGTCGATCCAGCCCATCATCGTGCTCACGGCCGATAAGGAGAGCATAGCCGCCATCCATCGCCGCTCGCTGGAGCGAGGCGTCATGTCTTCCATCTTTATAGAAGAAATGTTTTCAACCGGGCATGACGCGGCCAACCGCGCCGTCTTTTCCGAATTCGCGCCGGAAGATGCCAAGGTCGTCGGCATCGCCTTGCGCGCCGACAGGAAAATCGTCGACAAGATCACCAAGGGCGCGAGCATGCATGCGTGATCGGACGCGCAAAGAAAACGGCCGGATCGCGAGACCCGGCCGTTTTTGTTCGGAAAGGCTTAGCCGTTCTGCGTGATCGGTGCGATCTGGATCTCGACGCGGCGGTTCTGCGCGCGGCCAGCCTCCGTCGCGTTCGTTGCAACCGGCTGCGAGGGACCGAAGCCGATGGCCGACATGCGGCGCTGATCGATACCCTGGCTGCCGAGATAGGACGCAACCGATCCGGCGCGGCGTTCGGACAGATCCTGGTTATGCTGCAGGCTGCCGGTCGAATCCGTATGGCCGTTCACGTCGATCAACGTGCGGTTGAACTTGCGCAGCACGATCGCGACGGAATTGAGCGTCGGGAAGAATTCCGGCTTGATCGCATCCTGGTCGACGTCGAAGGTGATTGCCGACGGCATGTTCAGGATGATGCGGTCGCCGACGCGGGTCACCGAGACGCCGGTGCCCTGCAGCTGCGCACGCAGCTCGGATTCCTGCTGGTCCATGTAGTTGCCGATGCCCGCACCTGCGAGCGCACCGACGCCCGCGCCGATCAGCGCTGCATTGCGGCGCGAGGCCGGCGAGTGACCGATCAGAAGACCGGCGACAGCGCCGACACCGGCACCGATCGCTGCACCGCCGGCCGTATTGGAAACTTTCTGCTCCCCCGTATAGGGATCGGTGGTCGTGCATGCGTTCAAAAAGGCTGCCGCTAGGGCAAGAATGGCAATTCTCTTGATCATGGAATCATCGCTCTCCGGTTCGATGGCCGCAGCAGATATGAAGCATTGCGGCAATATCGTGAAGAGAAATCTATAACGCCCTTATATCTTTGGGATAGAAGCGACTTTCGGCAACAATCTTTCAATATCTCGCGTGAGCCATCGAATACATAATAGACATCAGGCCCCAGAACATTGCAAAGCCGAGCCATATCACCATCGCATTGACGTTCCCTCTGAGAGCACCGCGAACACTCCAGCCAAGCGAAAAAACGGCTAAAGCCACCGAGGCGATTAGGATACGCATAACTCTGCCTTTTATGATTTTGGTTGGCTCTCAAAGATTCTGGAAAAGCTGCAAAGTCGTGTTGTAGCTTGCATTGGCGATCGAGAGAGATTGCAGCCCAAGTTGTTGCTGAGCCTGCAGCGCCAGAACTTTGCTCGATTGCTGCTCCATATCGGCATCGACAAGCTTCCCGACACCGCTGGTCAAGGAATCGCTCAGTCTCTTGGCGAACTCGGTCTGAAGATCGATGCGCGATTCGAGAGAGCCGAAGGCAGATCCGATCGTCTTGAGCTGGTTCAACATTCCCGTCACTGTGTTGACCATGTCGGCGATGGCTCCCTGCGTGGTGTTGGCATCGAGCGAGATCTCCACCTGGCCGCTCGTATTGCCGTTCTGGCTGCTGACGAGCACATAATTCCTCGCGGCCCCAACCTCGGTCGCGAAAGACGTCGAAGTCAGCACGCCATATCCGCCGGAGCCGCTCGACTGATCATCGATCAGATAACGAGCGTCGGCTGAGGTGATCGGGCCTGTCGTCGATCTCACACCGGCATAGCTCAGCATGCCGATCGCGACTGTCCCGTTGCTGCCGCGGATCAGCGAACCCGGCACTTCGTGCGGATCCGTGGGATTGGCGCCGTCCCGCAGCACGGTCCAGTTGACGCCATTGAAGGTCGCGGACTCTCCGATGCTGCGCAGCTGCTGTTTCAGCTGCGTGATTTCATCATTGAGTTTAGTCTTGTCGACGCTGGTCTCATAGGCACTGACAAGCTTCGTCCTGATCTCGGTCACGACATCGATCGCGCTGCCGACACCCGTGGAAGCCGTGCCGACGGTCGAGGCGGCTAGACCCAGCGCGTCCTGAACCGACGAAATCGCCCCGACGTCAGTATGCGTCAAGGTCGAGATTTTCCAGTACGTAGCATTGTCTCTGGCCGTTTGAACCCGCAGGCCGGACGACATCTGTCGTTCGGCATTACCCAGCTTAGCCTGGGTGTCCCTCAGCACTTCCAGCGCTGTATTCATAGAGGGACTGACCCTGATGAAGGTCGAAAAAATACTCACAGCACATGAACTCCGAACGCAACAATACGCAACACATACAGGGAGACATCGGAACCTTGCCGCGGGCGCTCATGCGCGCGGGCCGATTGGGTCGGCAAACGGGAGCCAGGCAAAAACAACACCTGAGCTCTGGCGGTTACATATCGCCATGATTAGCAAACATGCTTAAAAATGCGCTAAGAACAACGCATAATTCACCATAATTAGGCGCCGGCCCATACGTGGCTCGGCGCAACATGCTCGCCCCATTTCCGCAGCGCGAGGATTGGCAAGCGTCGTGCGCAGCGCCGAGTCGATATGTTTGGCACGAAAGAAGTGTAATCCTCAGACAGACAACGACACGTTTTATCTGTTTGTCGGCATGTCCGCTCCACCGCGGAAAACGCGTCTCGAACGTGCGTTAAGAGCTGCAAATGTGCACTTTTTGTTCTAATTTCGGCCCGTTTCTTTTGCCTTTCGGGGTAGAATCATTACATTGGGCCGCATGACCATTGGACATGACGACATTCCCTTCTTTGACGAGGAGCCGGAGCACACCGCACCGCGCCGTTCTGCGCCGGCTGCCGGCAGCATTGCGGCCCGCGCCATGGCTGCACGTGACAACGGCCGCCGGCCCGATTATCTTTCCGGCCTCAATGCCGAACAGGCGGAAGCCGTGGAAACACTCGACGGCCCCGTGCTGGTGCTTGCCGGCGCCGGCACCGGCAAGACGCGCGTCCTGACGACGCGGATCGCCCATATCCTCTCCACCAACCGCGCCTTCCCCAGCCAGATTCTCGCTGTCACCTTCACCAACAAGGCAGCCCGCGAGATGAAGGAGCGTATCGCGCTGCTCGTTGGCGGCGCAGTCGAAGGCATGCCCTGGCTCGGCACCTTCCACTCGATCGGCGTCAAGCTTTTGCGCCGTCATGCCGAGCTGGTGGGCCTCACCTCCAGCTTCACCATTCTCGATACCGACGATGTTGTCCGCCTGATCAAGCAGCTGATCCAGGCCGAAGGGCTCGACGACAAGCGCTGGCCGGCCAAGCAGTTTGCCGGCATGATCGACACATGGAAGAACAAGGGCCTGAGCCCCGCCGATATTCCGGAAGGTGACGCCCGCGCCTTTGCCAACGGCAAGGGCCGCGAGCTTTATGCCGCCTACCAGAACCGCCTGAAGACGCTGAACGCCTGCGATTTCGGCGATCTCCTGCTGCATCCGATCAATATATTCAGGCAGAATCCCGATATCCTCAAGGATTATCACCAACGCTTCCGCTATATCCTGGTCGACGAGTATCAGGACACCAACACGGCACAATACATGTGGCTGCGCCTGCTGGCACAGCGGCAGAAGGGCGAGCCGCAGAATGTCTGCTGCGTCGGCGACGACGACCAGTCGATCTATGGCTGGCGCGGTGCGGAAGTAGACAACATCCTGCGCTTCGAGAAGGATTTTCCGGGCGCCAAGGTCATCAAGCTCGAGCGCAACTATCGCTCCACAGAGCATATTCTCGGTGCCGCCGCGCATCTGATCGCCCATAATGAGGGCCGGCTCGGCAAGACACTGTTCACCGATCGCTCCGACCCCGACGACATCAAGGTGCAGGTGCACGCCTCCTGGGATTCCGAGGAGGAAGCGCGCGCGATCGGCGAAGAGATCGAGCAGCTCCAGCGCAACAAGCACAATCTCAACGACATCGCCATCCTCGTGCGCGCCTCCTTCCAGATGCGCGAGTTCGAAGACCGTTTCGTCACGCTCGGCCTGAACTATCGCGTCGTCGGCGGTCCGCGCTTCTACGAGCGCCTCGAAATCCGGGACGCCATGGCCTATTTCCGCCTGGTCTGCCAACCGGCCGACGATCTCGCTTTCGAGCGCATCATCAATACGCCGAAACGCGGTCTCGGCGACACCACCGTCCGCACGCTACATGATTACGCCCGCGTGCGCGATATCCCGATGCTGGCGGCAGCGGCCGATATCATCGAGACGGATGAGATGAAGCCGAAGGCGCGCAAGGCGCTATTCGACGTCGTGCAGTCCTTCCGCCGCTGGCAGGGCCTGCTCGAAAACACGCCGCATACCGATCTTGCCGAGCAGATTCTCGAAGAGTCCGGCTATACGGACATGTGGAAGAACGACAAATCAGCAGAAGCGCCGGGACGACTTGAAAACCTGAAGGAGCTCATCCGCTCCATGGATAGCTTCGAATCCATGCGCGGCTTCCTTGAGCACGTCGCCCTCGTCATGGATGCCGAGCAGAACGAAAATCTCGACGCCGTCTCCATCATGACGCTGCACTCCGCTAAGGGTCTGGAATTCGACACGGTGTTCCTGCCCGGTTGGGAGGAAGGCCTCTTTCCGCATCAGCGCTCGCTCGATGAAAGCGGTCGCGCCGGCCTTGAGGAAGAGCGCCGCCTCGCTTATGTCGGCATCACCCGCGCCAAGCGCCGCTGCCACATCTGGTTCGTTTCCAATCGCCGCATCCACGGCCTATGGCAATCCACGATCCCTTCCCGCTTTCTCGACGAACTGCCGGAAACGCACGTTCAGGTCGCCGAAGTCGAGCAATCCTATGGCGGATACGGCCGAGGCGGCTACGGCCAGTCCCGTTTCGACAAGGCCGATCCCTTCGCCAACAGCTACTCCACGCCAGGCTGGAAACGCGCCCAGGCCAACCGCAACGACGCGACCCGCGACAACTGGGGCAGCCGCTCCGGCCACGCCGTCGAACGCATCGGCTACGGCGAAAGCGGCCCGAAAGTGCGCACCATCGACGGCGAGCTGGTGGCCAAATCCACCTCCTCCGAACCCTCCAAATTCGCCATCGGCGACCGCGTCTTCCATATCAAATTCGGTAACGGCAATGTGTCGGAGATCGAGGGCAACAAGCTGACGATCGAGTTTGATCGAGCGGGGCAGAAGCGCGTGCTGGACGGGTTTGTGGAGAGGGTTTGATCTGTAAGGTCGTCTGGTTTGGGACCAGAGGGTGGCGACGATCTTCGGCCTGGACTTGACTCGCTTGGGCCTCCTCACTTCCCACACACGCCGTCATCCTCGGGCTTGACCCGAGGATCCACACATAAGCCCGCAAAGGCTTATGCGCCCTCACCCACGATCTCAGTTACGCCCGCCATTTGCCCTGATTCTGACCATTGACCCAACCGCTCTGCGGCTCGGCGAGAAATGATACGATCTGAGCGATGTCCTCCGGCAGTCCGAGGCGCCGGAGCGGAATGTCGTTTATCAGCCGCTGGATCAGCGCTTCAGACCGCCCCTTGAACAGCAATTCGGTCGCGATCGGCCCCGGCGCGACCGCATTGACCGTGACACCGCGTGTGCCGAGTTCCTTGGCTAGGATATGGGTCATAGCCTCCACCGCCGCTTTGGTCGCCGCGTAGACGCCATTACCGGGGGAATAGTGACCGATGATACTCGTAGAAAGATTGATGATGCGGCCAGCATCGCGCACCCGCTTCGCCCCTTCTCGCATCCCATTGAACGTGCCCGTCAGATTGACGGCGATTTGCTGCTGAAAATCCTCATCCGCAACCTCAGCCAGCGGCGAAAATTTGCTGATGCCCGCATTGTTGACGAGCACGTCGACCCTGCCGAACTCTGCTTCGGTGCGGTCGAACAATGCCGTTACTGCCGCGGCATCGCTAACATCGGCACGGATTGCAATCGCGCGGCCGCCTGCCGCCGTGATGCCGGCAACAACATCGGCGGCCTCTCCGGAACTCGATACGTAATTGACGACGGTCTGAAAGCCGTCCGCGGCAAGCTGCCTCGCAATGGCGGCGCCGATGCCCTTGGATGCGCCGGTTACGATTGCAGTTCTGATTTCACCGGACATGTATTTATCTCCTTTGTCCTTGCGGCTCGATCAGTGTCGCGCAGGCCTCCAACACGCCGAGAAACTCAATCCCCGGATGTCGCGGGAGCTCTTGTGTCGTTGGGTCGCGAACCGTAATATGAGCGATAATTCGCTTTTTGCTACTCGCATTCCAGGGACATGTCCGAAAGCCCTCTCCATAGCCGCGCCGCGCCGAGAAAAGCGCCAAGACAAGCCCGCTCGCTCGCGACAGTTGAGGCGATCGTGGAGGCTGCAGCTCGCATTTTGGAGGAGCGCGGCCATGAGGCCTTCTCCACCAATGCCGTCGCGGAGAAGGCCGGTGTCAGCGTCGGCTCGCTCTATCAGTATTTTCCACGCAAGGATGCGCTGATCGGAGCCTTGATCCTGCGCGAGACTTCCCGCCTCGTCGCAGAGGCGGAAATTGCCGCCGACAAGCCCACCGGCAGCGAGGCCTTGTCGGCGCTCATCCTCCCTTGCGTCGAGCAGCAGCTTCGCCGGCCAGCACTAGCCCGCTTGCTCGATTTCGAGGAAGCGCGGCTGCCGCTCGATGCCGCCACCGAAGCGGTCAAAAGGCGCTTCTTCGAGCTCACCCGCACCACCCTGCTGCGGCCGGATCTACCGCCGCAGGCCGATATCGATGTGGCGAGCCGCGATGTGGTCGCGATCATTAAGGGAATGGTCGATTCCGCCGGAGAACATGGCGAGACCAATAGATACCAGCTGGCTCTGCGCGTGAAACGCGCCGTTCTTGGCTATTTGCACAGCCTCGACTGACGTCGGCAGCGGCCCCGTTCGAATGTACCGCCCAAAAAGCCGTAAGGCATGGCTAGACATTCCGCCCTTGCAAGCGATTGCATTGCAGCATTGCAGAATCCGCATGCCTAGCAAGCTACCAATGATAATCCAATCGATTATATCGATTGAAGCGGCTTCGGGATTCTGCGTTTCCTGCGGAGGTCTCGGCAAGCCGCTGCCAGTTCTTCTTTCGGCCCGTTCGGGCTTTTTCGTCCGGCTCGAATCTCGAAGCCTGGTAACAACAAGAACCGAGGATAAAAAAGTGGCTGGCTCAGCAACAAGCTCTGCGCCCACCAGCGCCCGTGCGTCCGCACGCCAAGGCCAGGGCAATTACCAATTCGCGCTCATTGCACTCACCTCACTCTTTTTCATGTGGGGCTTCATTACCTGCCTGAACGACATTCTGGTCCCGCACCTGAAAAGCGTCTTTCAGCTCAATTACACGCAGGCAATGCTCATCCAGCTTTGCTTTTTCGGCGCATACTCCATCATATCGCTGCCTGCCGGCACGCTCGTGAAGCGCATCACCTATAAATGGGGCATCGTCGTCGGCCTTGCGATCGCGGCCGTCGGCTGCGCCCTGTTTATTCCTGCCGCCACCTACCGCGTCTACGCCCTTTTCTTGGGCGCGCTTTTCGTGCTCGCCACTGGCATCACGATCCTGCAGGTTGCCGCCAACCCCTATGTCACCGTATTGGGACCGCCGGATACGGCCGCCAGCCGCCTGAATCTGACGCAGGCCTTCAACTCGCTCGGCACGACGATTGCCCCCTACTTCGGCGCGATGTTGATCCTGTCTGCCGCGACTGTTGCAACCACCAACGCGACACCGGAACAGCTAGACGCCATGCGGCTTGCCGAAGCCGGCGCGGTCAAATTCCCCTATTTGCTCCTTGCCGCCGCTTTCCTGGTGCTCGCAGCCGTCTTTGCGGCGCTGAAACTTCCGGAAGTCGAGGATGAGGAGGCCATCGAGCCGATGCGCGGCGGCGGCTCTGCCTGGCAATATCGCCATCTCGTGCTCGGCGCTATCGGCATCTTTGTTTATGTCGGTGCGGAAGTCAGCGTCGGCAGCTTCCTGGTCAACTTCCTCAGCCAACCGGACATCGCCCATCTCTCCGAGGCCGATGCCGCCCATTACGTCTCTTATTTCTGGGGCGGCGCGATGGTCGGACGCTTCGTTGGCTCGGCAATCATGCGCCACATCGATGACGGCAAGGCGCTTGCTTTCAATGCTATCGCCGCGATGATCCTCCTGCTGGTGACGGTGCTGACGACGGGGCATGTCGCCATGTGGTCCGTGCTGGCGATCGGCCTGTTCAACTCTATCATGTTTCCGACGATCTTCAGCCTCGCGCTGCATGGTCTCGGCAAATATACGAGCCAGGGTTCCGGCATTCTGTGCCTTGCCATCGTCGGCGGCGCGATCCTGCCTGTTATCCAGGGCGGCCTTGCCGATACGATCGGCATCCACCTCGCCTTCCTGATGCCGATCATCTGCTACGTCTACATTGCCTTCTACGGCCTCAAGGGCCACAAGCCGGCATAGGCCCGTACAAACCATCGCGCCTCGCCGCCTTCCTCGGCGGGGCGTAAGGGGCTTGATCCGAAGCGCTTCGCTTGGCATCGTGCAGCGCAACAAAACGGAAGGACAGGCCTCATGAAAGCGCTGCTGCTCATTGATATCCAGAACGGCTTCTGCTCTGGCGGCAACCTTCCTGTCCCGGAGGGAGACCAGGTGGTGCCTGTCGCCAACCAACTTATCGACAGCGGCAAATACGATCTCATCGTCGCGTCACAGGATTGGCACCCGCCTGGTCACGGCAGCTTCGCCTCCTCCCATCCGGGCAAGAAGCCCTTTGAAATCGGCATGCTCTCGGGCAAGCCGCAGATGATGTGGCCCGACCACTGCGTCCAGAACAGCAAAGATGCCGAGTTCCATCCCGATCTCCATATCGGCTCAGTCGATTTTATCCAGCAGAAGGGCCAGAATCCCGCAGTCGATAGCTATTCCGCCTTCCGCGACAATGATCAGGCGGCGCTCACCGGCTTGGCCGCCTATCTGCGCAGCCAGGGCGTGACCAAGCTCGATATTTGCGGCTTGGCAACAGATTACTGCGTGAAATTCTCTGCCCTCGACGCCGTTGAAATGCTGCCCGGTGTCAACGTGCGTTTTATCGAGGACGCCAGCCGCGGCATCGACCCTGCCGGCGTCAAGGCGGCGATCGACGACATGCGAGCCCGTGGTGTTGCCGTGATCAGCAGCAAGGATGCGCTTGCGTAAAATCGCGCAAGTCCAGCTAAACCTTCTCTAAACAAAATGATGCAAGCTGTTCCCGATCAATGAAATATCGGGTTTGTGCGTGCAATCTATTGTCATCAACGGGCGTTTCCTTGGCCAACCGCTCTCGGGCGTGCAGCGCTTCGCACGCGAGCTGACACTCGCGCTCGATCGCAAGATTTCCGCAAGCATGTTACCGGCGTCTCTGAAAGGCGTCCTCTGGCGGCTAGCTGTGCCGCAAAACACGCCCGTCGATCTTAAACTCTCCGCCATCGAAATCGATGAATTCGGCTCCGGCCCCGGTCATGTCTGGGAACAGACATCCCTGTTTTCCCGCTCGCGCGGCAGCCGGCTCATCGGCTTTGGCGGCAGCGGGCCGCTGCTGCATCGCCGCCAGGCCGTCGTCATCCATGACGTGACGATCTTCCGCCATCCGCAATCCTTCAAGCGCAGCTACCGCTTGCTGCATGGCGCCCTTGGAACCGTGCTGACGCGCACCGCCAAGATCGGTACCGTTTCCGAATTCTCGCGGCAGGAGCTTGCCTCCGTATTTCGGGTGCCATCGACTGATATCGACGTCGTCTACAATGCCGTCGATCATTACGCCGCCATCGAGCCGGATGAAGCCGTGATGCAGCGGCTCGATCTCAAGACGAATGGTTTCTTCCTGCTCGTCGGCACGATGAAGCCGAACAAAAACCTCGCTTTTGCGATCCGCGCCTTCGAGGCGCTCAAGGATACCAATCAGAAGCTCGTGGTCGTGGGCGGCTCCGCGCCGACCGTGTTCAAATCGGACGATCAGCAATCGAACGACACCCTGCTCTTCCCCGGCCGGCTCGCCGACGCGGAAATCGCCGCTCTGGAACGCCATGCCACAGCTTTCGTTTTCCCGAGCCTCTACGAAGGTTTCGGCATCCCGCCATTGGAAGCAATGACTCAAGGCTGCCCAGTGCTTGCGGCCGATATACCTGCCGTGCGTGAAGCGTCGGGCGACGCCGCACTCTATTTCGATCCCTTCAGACAGGACGAATTCGTCGATGCCATGCGCAGGATCCTCACGGATGATGCGCTGCGCGAAGATTTGCGCCGGCGTGGCTACGAGAATATCAAGCGCTTTTCCTGGGATGGCAGCGCGGATCGCGTTCTCTCCATGCTCGAAGCACTTTGAGAGCTTTATGGCTGCGCTTGCCGCTGGAACATGATGACGAAATAGCTGTAGAGACCGAGCAGACAAAAGAGCGCGCCACCGACCGCACCGCCGGCCACCGATATCCACAGCGAGTAACCAAAACCGACTGTCGCCAGCACAGGCACCGCGAGCCCGATGGTAGACAAGATAACGGGCGGCCAGACGAAATCGAAGGCAAGGGACATCATCACCTTCACACCGATCGTCATGGCACATAGCGCGCCGATCATGCCTCCGGCCATAAGGGCGGCATCATCGTAAGAGCCGAAATAGCCGCCGATGATCGTGCCCGCATTCAGCAATAGGCAATCCAGCACCGCAAGCAGGAAGATCGTCAGTAGCCGGTGCTGTAGATGCGCAGGAGTGGGCAGCATATTAGCCGTCAGCGCACGGCATGTCGCAAGGCCGATGACAAAGGGGGCGACGGCAAGAAATTCGTTGCGCAAGCCGGCCGCAATCACCAACTGCCCGACCGGTTGCAGCAGAGCGAAAATGCCGGCGGCCGTCATCAGCGTCAGTCCGGTCAGCAGCGAATAATATTCACCAAGCTGCTTGGCAAAGGCACGCGTCGCTCCATCGCGATCATAGGTCGTCACGACATCGGGATATTGAATGGCTTGCAGCGCAGAAACGATCAGGATGAAAGGTCGCTGCAGCAAATCGAGCGCCAGCAACGCGCCGGCCGCGCCGCCTGCCCCCAACATGGCTGTCAGGATGGACTTCAATCCCAGCGGCGTCAGCATGCCGATAACGGAGGCGCTCGCAGCGACGCTGCCATAGACGAAATGCTTGCGCACCAGCGCCTTCTCGAATGAAGCCGCTTCGTGAAGACTGTTGCGGGTCAGAAATACGGCCAGAAGACTATAGGCAAGATAGCCGGCCATCAGACCGGCGACGGTCCATGTGAAGGTCGGGGCAATCGCCGCACCCGCAAGCGTACCGATCGCCAGAATCGTCGCACGCGAACCCTGCAGCCGCGAAAAGACGCTAAACTCCTGACGGAAGCGCAGCATGGTAAGATGCAGGTCGCTGCCACCCTGGAAGATTGCAACCAGGCCGCCAAGCACGGCAATCTCTGCCGAGACAGAAAAGAAGATCGAGACGGAAGCGGCGATCAGGCAGATTGCCGAGCATGCCGCGAATTCTACCGTCAGCGCTTTGCGCTCCAGCGCCTCGCTCCCAGGCCCATGTCCCGGATAGAAACGGCTGCAGGCGAAGCGAACCCATTCGAAGCAGAGAATCGCGGCAAACTGGCTGATCGAGATGAACAGCGAATAGGCAGCATAATCCGCTGGCGTCAGCAAATGCGCCACCGCGATCAGCAGCCCGAAAGCCACCGCGGCCTGATAGAAATATGCAGCCAATGCCACGATCTTCGCCATAGCTGCAGATAACAGGAAAAGATTGAGGAAAGCGCTAACCCTCGAAGGTCAATTGCAGCATTCGGCAGCGCGACGGCGCCTGATGGCCCGCCTTCGAAAACCAGCGAGCATTTCATTCCTGAAAAACCGGCTCGTTCGCAACACCAGGCGAGCGCTATTCCCTATTTCCTGCTCGCCTCTCCTCTCATCCAAGCGATCAGCGTCTCAAGGGCCGCGGATTTGCGATAGCGCGGCCAGACGAGATAGAAGTCAGAGGGGCCGCTTAGCGATCCCTGGATGACCTGCGTCAAACGACCTTCCACCATGTCTCGCGCGACGAAATCGCGGTTGGCCAGGACGATTCCCTGCCCGGCGATCGCCGCTTCGATCGCATGCGATGTCTGGTTGAAGCTGATCCCTTTATAGGAGGCGTGATCCGCCCGCCCGAAATGCTTGTCGATGAATTCGGGCCAGGAATTATGGGCATCATGAAGCAGCGCGTAATCGGCAAGTTCTTCCGCAGTCTTCGGCGGCTTTCGGTGCTGCAGCAATGCTGGGTTACAAACGGCGATAATCTCCTGCTCGAAGAGCAGTTCGGTCGCCAGTCCCGGCCCGAAAGGCGGTCGCCCATAGCGGACTGCAAGATCCACTCCATCCGCCTGAAAGCCCGACATACTGTCCGTGGCGAGGATATGAAGATCGAGATCCGGATGACGAGCCGTAAAATTCGGCAGGCGCGGTATCAGCCATTTCGATGCAAATGTCGGCGTGGTGCTGATGGTGAGCCTGAGAGGTTGCGGCCTGAGGTCACCGGTCGCTTGCGCGATAATTTCGAAGGCACGCCTGATATCGGCGAAATAGCCGCGCCCCTCGCCTGTCAGGACGAGGCTTCGCGGCATCCGTTCGAACAGTTTGACGCCGAGCTCCGCTTCCAACCCCCTCACCTGTTGAGCCACCGCTCCTTGTGTAACCCCGAGTTCCTCGGCGGCAAGCTTGAAGCTATGATGGCGCGCCGACACCTCGAAAGCCTTGAGGCCATTAAGAGAAGGAAGCTTACCGACAGAGCCGTCCATGCGATAGTTTTTCTACTGGCAAATAAGAACGCAACTGCTTCGCTTGCGCGCGAGAAAGATGATATTCGATCGGCAAGTTTGACGCAATCAACTCTACCGGAACCAGACGAAGGAGGAACCGAAAATGTCGATAGAAAAAGTGGCTGTGATTACGGCGGGCGGCAGCGGCATGGGCGCCGAAAGCGCCAGACGTCTTGCAGCCGATGGCTTCCATGTCGCCATCCTCTCCTCCTCCGGAAAGGGCGAGGCGCTGGCTCAGGAGCTTGGCGGTATCGGCGTCACCGGCTCCAATCAGTCGAATGACGATCTCAAGCGCCTGGTCGATGCGGCGATGGAAAAATGGGGGCGCATCGATGTTCTCGTCAACAGCGCTGGCCATGGCCCGCGTGCCCCGATCCTGGATATCACGGATGAACAATGGCACACCGGCCTCGATGTCTATCTCATGAACGTTGTCCGCTCGGTCCGCCTCATCGCCCCCATCATGCAGAAGCAGAAAACCGGCGCGATCATCAACATCTCCACCGCCTGGGCCTTCGAACCGTCGGCTATGTTCCCGACCTCGGCCGTGTTCCGGGCCGGTCTTGCCTCCTATACGAAGATTTTCGCCGATACCTACGCCGCCGACAATGTGCGGATGAACAATGTCCTACCCGGCTGGATCGACAGCCTGCCGGCGACGGAAGAGCGCCGCGACAGCGTGCCGATGCGGCGCTACGGCACCAGCGCGGAGATCGCCGCCACCGTCGCCTTCCTCGCCTCAGACGGCGCCGGCTACATCACCGGTCAGAATCTCAAGGTCGACGGCGGCCTGATGCGCTCCATCTAGCTACGCAAGACAGCATCATCTCGCCTTCGCTCTCTCAGGCACTGCTTGGGAGAGCGATTTTGTTTGGAGCGCGATAACGGAGATTAAATCGCTTTGGTTGGCCGGGCGCTAGTGAATTGCCTTTTCGCACTGCACACGTTAGAAGTCCCGGCAATTTTGAGGGATGGAAACAGGCAATGCGGAAACAGCGTTGCTTGCGGAGGAGTGCCACTATGGAGATCGTTCACACGATAGCCGCTCTGCGAGAGCGGCTCGACGTGCAACGCAAAGCAGGCAGGAAAATCGGCCTGGTGCCGACCATGGGTTACCTGCACGCGGGCCATATGGAACTTGTCTCTCGCGCCAAGGCCGAGAACGACGTCGTCGTCACCTCCATTTTCGTCAATCCGCTGCAGTTCGGCGCCAATGAGGATCTGGCGAAATATCCGCGCGATCTCGAACGCGACAGCGCCATGCTGCGCGATGCCGGCGTCGACCATCTCTTCGCACCTGGCGTCACGGATATGTATCCGCGTCCGATGCAAACGGTGGTCGACGTGCCGAAACTCGGCGCGGAACTGGAAGGCGCAGTTCGACCGGGCCATTTCGCCGGGGTTGCCACCGTCGTCACCAAGCTCTTCAACATCGTCCAGCCGGACAGCGCCTATTTCGGCGAGAAGGACTATCAGCAGGTCACGATCATCCGCCGCATGGTCGAGGATCTGGCCCAGCCCGTCCGGGTCGTACCGGTACCGACCGTTCGCGATGCGGATGGTCTGGCCCTTTCCTCGCGCAATGTCTATCTGTCGGAGGAAGAGCGTGCCGCCGCCATTGTCGTTCCCAAGGCATTGGCGGAAGCCGAGCGGCTATATGATCTCGGTGAGGATGATCCCGCAGCACTCGAAGAGGCGCTACGCGCTTTCATCGAAAAGGAGCCGCTGGCAACCGTGGAAGTCGCCGCCGTTCGTCATCCCGAAACGCTGGAACCACTGACCAGCTTACAGGGGCAGCCAATTCTCATCGCCTTGTTCGTCCGCATCGGCACCACCCGCCTGCTCGACAACCGGGTTATCGGCAACGGATCCGCCAACGAAGAGGTCGCCTGAGATGAGCATTGTCGGACAGACCAAACGCATGACGCCCGCCGCCATCGAGGCGATGAAGGGCACGCGCCCGATCGTCAGCCTGACAGCCTATACAACGCCGATTGCCCGCCTGCTCGATCCGCATTGCGACCTACTTCTTGTGGGTGATTCCCTCGGCATGGTGCTTTATGGCATGGAAACGACCGTCGGCGTCACGCTGGAGATGATGATCGCCCACGGCCAGGCGGTCATGCGTGGCGCAAAGCATGCCTGCGTTATCGTCGACATGCCCTTCGGCTCCTATCAGGAATCGAAGGAGCAAGCCTTTCGCAATGCCGCCCGCATCCTGAAGGAAACCGGCTGCGATGGCGTGAAGCTGGAGGGTGGCGAGGAAATGACTGAAACAGTGGCCTTCCTGACCTCTCGCGGCATTCCGGTCTTCGGCCATGTCGGACTGATGCCGCAGCAGGTGAATACGACGGGCGGCTACCGATCGCTCGGTCGCTCGGAGAAAGAAGCCGACAAGATCCGGCGTGACGCCAAGGCGATCTCGGAGGCGGGCGCCTTCGCAATGGTGATCGAAGGCACGATCGAGCTGCTCGCGCGCGAGATCACCGCCGCCGTTGCCATTCCCACCATCGGCATCGGCGCATCTGCCGCCTGCGATGGGCAAATCCTCGTTTCGGACGACATGCTCGGCCTGTTCAACGATTTCAAGCCGCGCTTCGTCAAGCACTTCGCGGAGCTGGCGCCCAAGATCTCGAAAGCGGCGGAAGCCTACGCCGAAGAGGTGAAGACTCGTACCTTTCCGGCAGCGGAGCATACCTTCCAGCCGAAGAAGTGAGGCGCCATCAGTTCTTGGTCGGCTCTTTCTCAAGCAGATAGATCGCTTCGCCGAAATCCTCCATCTTGCTCATCAATGCCGCATGGGCATCCCGCAGGCCCTGATTGTAGTAGTAAGGCCCGATCTGGGCGGTAAAGAAATCGAGCAAGAACTCGGCAGGCAACGAGCCGAGCGTCTGGTCTAATTCATCGGCGAAATAGCGCTGAAGGCGTGCAACCATGGCTGCCTTCTCCTCCTTCGCTAGGTTGATCTTCTTCATCTTTCCCTCTCCCATTTTTGCGAGCGGCTCCAAGCGCTGGATCAAGGAAATCAATTGATCCATCAAGGAAATTCAATTGCTGGCTCTAAAGGCACGGCTTACACCTCCCGCCATTGAACAGCGCGGCAACAAATGCGCAAGGGCACAACCATCGTTGTTTCCATGCGGAATGCGCGCCCTCGACACGACATCTTGGCGAAAGCGCCGGATTTTCCACAAAGGACAAAGCGGACCATGAGTCGCGCGGAATTTCTTGAAGGCTTGAAGGGCGGCATTCCTGTCGGCCTCGCGGCAGCGCCCTTCGGCGCTCTCTTCGGTGCGCTGGCGCGCGATCAGGGCATGTCCCTTGGCGAACTAACCCTGATGAGCGGCACCGTCTATGCCGGCGCCAGCCAGATGGTGGGGATTGATCTCTTCGGTCACAATGTTCAGGCCTGGCTCATCGTGCTGTCGATCCTGGCCGTGAACTTCCGCCATGTGCTCTATTCGGCGGCGATCGCCCGCTATATCAGGCATTTTTCAGCGGTGGAGAAGTTCTTCACCTTTTTCCTGCTGGTCGATCCGCAATTCGCCGAGACGATCAAACGCCACGAAAGCGGCAAGCCGGTGACTTTCGCCTGGTATATCGGCTTTGCCGCTGTGATCTATGTTCCCTGGATGCTGACCAGCCTGATCGGCGGTCTGCTTGGCAGTTTCATCGGCGATCCCAAAGCCCTCGGTCTCGATATCTTGCTGCCGGTCTATTTTCTCGGCATCGTCATGGGCTTCCGCACGCGCGACAACTTTCTGCCGGTCGTGGCTGTCAGTGCCGTCGCATCAGCCATCGCGTATCGCTATGTGGGCTCGCCCTGGCATGTGAGCATCGGTGCATTGGCAGGCGTCGCGCTTGCGGCCTTGCTGCCGCCGGTCAAAGCGAATCGCAAGCCCGATATCGCACACGAAAGCCACGAGGTCTGACCATGCTCGATTTCAATTCGCATATGGTCCTGCTGATTGCGGCCGCAGCCGTGGTGACCTTCCTGACGCGTATCGGCGGCTATATCCTGATCGTCAAGATGACTCGCATTCCGCCACGCGTCGAAGCCGCGCTGAATGCCGTGCCCGCCGCCGTCCTTACGACCCTCGTCGCACCCGCTTTTTTTACCGGCGGCTGGGATATCAAGGTGGCGATGCTCGCGGCGCTTCTCGTCGGTCTGCGCTACCCGTCGACCTACATGCTGGTTGCCGGATGGATCGTCGTCATGGCATGGCGCCATTCCATAGGCGCCTGAGACGGCCCCCATCCCTTTTTCCAGTTGGGAATGGGGGCCGTATTTCTCAGTGGCTAAGCTCAAGGGTGGCATTTTCCAGCCACGCCCGTACGTCATGATCATGGATTAACGGCATCAGCGCTTCGCGCGTTCGAGCGTGATACTCGTTCAGCCAATGCAGCTCCTCATGTGTCAGCAGTTCCACCAGCACCAGGCTGCGATCGATGGGGCAGAAGGTCAGTGTTTCGAAGCCGAGCATAGGCATGTCGCCGCCCTCGATCTCCTCCGGGTCACGGATGTAGATCAGGTTTTCGATGCGGATGCCGAAATGGCCCGGGCGATAGTAGCCAGGTTCATTGGACAGGATCATGCCGGGAAGCAGTTCCTGGACAGCAAGCCGAGCAATGCGTTGGGGCCCCTCGTGTACGGACAAATAGGAGCCGACGCCGTGGCCCGTGCCATGGGCGAAATCGACGCCTGCCTTCCAGAGCGCGATGCGCGCCAGCGGATCGAGATCGCAGCCGCGTGTACCCTTCGGGAAACGAGCCGTACTGATCGCGATCATACCCTTGAGTACCAGCGTGAATAGGCGCTTCTGCTCTTCGGGAACTACCCCGATGCCAACCGTGCGGGTGATATCAGTCGTGCCGTTGATATATTGCGCGCCAGAATCGATGAGGAACAATTCGCCGGCCTGGATCAGCCGATCACTCGCCGTGGTCACGCGGTAATGCATGATCGCCGCGTGTTCGCCGGCTCCGGAAATCGTGTCGAAGGAAATATCCTTCAGCGGGTTCTGCATGCTTTCGCCGACGCGGGCACGGCAGGCTTCCAGCCGTTCTGCCGCAGCGATTTCCGTCACCGTTCCTGGCTTGCTTGTCTCCAGCCAGTAAAGGAACTCGACCATGGCGGCACCATCCTGCAGATGGGCAGCCGCAGAGCCGTTGATTTCGGCGGCATTCTTGCAGGCGCGTGGCAACTTGGCAGGATCATTGCCCTCCACGACCTCTCCGCCCTCTCGGCGGATGATATCGGTCAAGGCATAGGAAGCGAGATCCGGATCAACCAGGATTCGCCCACCATTCGCAGCCGCAGCGGCCAGGCGTTTGGTAAGCTCCGAAGGCGGCAGCTGCTTGCAGATCTGCGCGAGATAGGCTTCGGCCTCGACCTTGGTTTTGCGCTTGTCGAGAAAGAGCGCCGCTTCGCCTTCTGCATAGATGATGGCGCGGGCCAGAGGATGCGGCGTGTGCGGCACATCGCTGCCGCGGATATTGAAGATCCAGGCAACAGAAGACGGGTCGGTGATCAGCGCCGCCTTGAGATTCTTTTCCTTTAGGCTGCTTGCAATCGTCGCAAGCTTGTCCTTGGCGAGGATACCGGCCTGAGCGATGTCCTGAATGATAACGTTGCCCAGCGGCTCGGGTGGCCGGTCCGTCCAGAGCTTGTCGAGCGGATTATAGGACAAGAACACGAGCTTGCCGCCGATCTCGGCCAGCGCCTTTTCCAGCCGGCGCACGTCCGCACCCGTATGCAGCCACGGATCGATGCCGAGCCGGAAACCTTTCTTTGCGTGACGCGGCAGCCAGACATGGGGCGGCTCGTTCACCAGATCGCCACCGGTAAAGACGCTGCGGTCCACCTGTTCGGCTAGCTGTGTCACATACCGGCCATCCACAAAGACCACGGCCTGGGAGTGTGTGATAAGCGCAACACCCGCCGATCCCGTGAAGCCCGTAAGCCATGCGAGACGCTCCGAGCATTTGGGCACGTACTCGCCTTGATACTCGTCGGCCCTCGGCACGAGGAAGCCGTCAATGCCGAGATCGCCGAAGGCAGCGCGCAAACCGGCAACACGTTCGCGACCGAATTGCGGGGTGGAAGTGACGTCGAAAGACTGAAACATGAGCTGATCCAAGACTGGTGGAGATTCCGTGAAACTGAATATTGCCAGTATGTTAGAGCATCACGATCGGAAGTGCGACGTGATTTTAGATCCCTGAGACGATATGCGCGATAGCGGGCGCATCATACTACATGAGAGCAGTCTATCTCATTTCCGGCCGTTAACGAATCCGCCCATTTTGTGAGCATGCCAGTTCGAATATGACAACTTCACGGCACGAAACATGCATATCATGCATAGCTCCCATGAAGCTTACCCCCTGCCACGTCGGCGGGCGAGTCGCTATATCCGCCGCATCAAACGGGTTCACGAAGAACCAGCTCAAAACCAAGGACTTATGACAATGCCTATCTCTCGCTCCGCATATGTTAGCCCGGCGCTGGCTGGCGAGCGTCGCACCGTACGCCATTCCGTCGGCTCGCTTCGTCAGCTCGAAGTCGAAACCGCAAAGGCAATCGGCGCCAGCCGCGGCGGTCGCCGCTAAGAAGTTTACGATCTACGCGTTCGAAGTCGATCGCAATCCGGTTCTCCTCCTCCCTCTCGGATTGTGATCAGAACGCTTAGAGCCCGCTTGAGCACTTCTCCTCCACACGCTCGCGGGCAAGATCGGTGAAAACCGATCTGAAGGCGGTGCTTCGGCACCGCCTTTTTTATTTTGCAATTTTAGATGAGGGAAGTGACCAGCTCAGGGCCGGTCGAGATGGATGGTGACCCAGCCATTGCGCCAGATCGTGCGCACGTGCCGCAGGTTTACGCCATTGTAGGCAGCCAGAACTTTCCAGCGTTGCTCGGCCAGGATACCCGAAAGAATGACCGAGCCGCCCGGTGCCAGATGCGCCACGAGCTGCGGTGCCATCTTGATGAGCGGACGCGCCAGAATATTGGCGATGATGAGGTCGAATGGCCCATGACGGGAAAAGGCCGTGGAATGGAACCCCGGAGCCGTCTCCAGTGTAACGCCCGAGGCGATGCCGTTGCTGCGGACATTTTCCTTCGCGACGCGGACGGCGATCGGATCGATATCGGTTGCCAGAACCGGAATATTGCGCAACTTGCGCACCGCGATCGCCAGCACGCCGCTGCCTGTACCGAGATCGAGCGCATTGCGCACGCGCCGACTCACGAGAACCTTTTCGATTGTCTCCAGGCAGCCTGCCGTCGTTCCGTGGTGACCGGTGCCGAAGGCCTGTCCCGCTTCGATTTCGATGGCGATGTCGCTTGGGCCAACCTTGTCTCGATCATGCGAGCCGTGCACGAGAAAGCGGCCGGCACGAACGGGCTTCAACCCTTCCAGGGACTTGGCGATCCAGTCGATATCGGGAAGCACTTCCTTTTGAACGACGAGATCGGCGAATGTCGGCTTCAGGAGCGCTTCGAAGCGACCGCGGACCTCATCTTCATCCGCGGCGTAGAGATAGATCGACGCTTCCCAGACATCGTTCTTCTCGTCGATCTCCGTCGTTGCGATCGGCAATTCTTCGTCTTCGAACACCGGCGTCATCAGGTCCAGAACCTGCCCGGCCTTCTTCTCGTTCGTCGTCACATAAAGGCGGATTTCGCTCAACTCGTCGCTCTTTCTCGTTCTTATTCGGCCCAGTCGATCCAGGGCGGTTTCGGCGTGTCGTAGCCGGCCACGCCCCGAAGCAATCGCCGGCGAACCGGGCCAAAACGCAGCAACAACGGCGCAAGAAAATTTCGCGCCGCAACTGCCAGCGGTTTTTGCATCGTCACCAATCGTGTCAGGCCATAGGTCTGTTTCAAGACCTGCTTGACGGCGGGGATTCTCAAGGCCGAATACTCCTGTTCGCGGCCTTCCGCAATGAGCCACGCAAGCCAGCAGGCATCTTCGATGCCGAGATTCATGCCGCGCGCACCGGCCGGCGAATGAATATGCGCGGCATCGCCGGCAAGAAAGACATTCCCCTTGGCCATAGGCTCGACATGCCGAAAGTGGATGCGAAATTGCGAGGCCCAGGTCTTTTGCGAAACCGCAGCCGGATGCGCGATACGGCTTTCGAAATCCTCCAGTGTCGAGATGTAGCGAATGATGCCGTCGGAGACAGGCAGGCGGCCGACCATGCCGGGGTCGAAGAGCGATATCTCTCCGAAATGCGTATCGACCGGCTCCGCATAGCGAAAATCTGCAAGATAGAAATAAGCCTCCAGCGCCTCACCCGGGAAGCCGCCACCGAGTGCCTTGCGCACAGCAGAATGGGCACCATCGGCACCGATCAATATGTCCGGCCGCACTGTTTCCGACGTGCCGTCAGCCCGGCGTAACGTAACCTCCGGCTTTTGAAAGTCTGCGATGGCTTCCGCAATCACCGCTGTCTGCCATTCAGGCGAGATGCCATAAGCCGAAAGCGCCTCCATCAAGAGGCGCTCTGTACTCCCTTGCGGCAGAGCGCAAATAGCGTTGAAGCGTCCTTTCACCTCTCGAGTATTCAGCTGGAGCAGAATTTTCTTATTCGAACGGACGCGAAAGCGCTCGATCGGCTGGGCCGCGGTGAGGATATGGTCAGTGACGCCTGAAGGGGACAGCAGCGTAAGCGTGCGGGCATTGACGCCAAGAGCCCGGCTTTCCTCCAGCGGCGTCGGACCTGGGCTGTCGTCGACGATACGTGGCGAGACGCCGCGACGGGCGAGCTCGAGCGCTACGGTCAGACCGACTGGCCCAGCCCCTGCGATCAGAATGGATCTGGATTTTCCCTGTCTGCCAATCCCCTCGCCCATGCAGGTCCTATCCCTTCTTGACTAGGTTCTCCAGCTTCTTTACCGCCACGTCCGGGTCCTCCTCATAAGCGATGGTTCCGGCAAAGCGGCCCTGCGAATCCAGCAGGAAGACGGAAGCAGTGTGATCCATCGTATAGTCCCCGTTCGGTTGCTTATCGTCGACCGGCACTTTCTTGGCATAGACACGGAATCCTTTGACCATGTTCATCACCTTGGCTGGATCGCCGGAAATGCCGGTAATGCGCTTCGAGACGTTGGAGACATATTGGTCCATGATGGCAGGCGTATCACGTTCGGGATCAACGGTCACGAAATAGGCATTGAGCTTGGTGCCATCGGGATCGACCTTCTGCAGCCAGGCGTTCAGCTCGAACAGCGTCGTCGGACAGACATCCGGGCAATGCGTGTAGCCGAAGAAGACGGCAGAGGGCTTGCTGCGAAATGCCTGCTCGCTGATAGGATGGCCGCTCTGTGAAACGAGCGTGAAGGGGACACCATAAGGCCCTGATGCCGCAACCTCCGGCGATTTGCCGCCACCAAAGCTAAACCAGCCCAATATCCCGGCCACGATCAACACGACAACCCAAACTGCAATCCGCACGCTTCTCATGACAGCCATTCCTCATCAATCCGCAACCGCGCCCCGACACTCGCAGCCAACTCACCTGTCGATGTAATGGCTCGAAGTGGAGGGCGCAATTCAAGAAAACGTTCAGAGACGGCGAAATCGTCGCAGGACAAAAGCGGAGAACGTTCAGGACCTGATCCGCTCGTTTCCTCGCTCTTCTCAGGTCCGGCAGAATGAAATCTGCATTCATGTTAAACCAATCCTAACCAGTCCGCGCCAACATCTGCTTCAAAGGTCGAACTCGATTTCGCCCACCGCCCGAAAGCGGCAAACCTCTTTATCCCATAAGGGCATGACGCCCGCCGGAAGCAAGGCGTCCTTGTCGCCGAAGCACCGGATGCTGACGCTGCCCAAGCCGCTCCAGCCGATCTCCTTCTTCAATCGCGAGCGTCGCTTGCCGGCGATGCCAATCGGGAAGCCATCGAATATGACGAACGCCATCAAGCAATCGGGCGCCTACCTGGAGATCGTCTCCTTTCATCTCGGCGATCAGGAATTCTGCATCGACATCATGGCCATCCGCGAAATCCGCGGCTGGGCGCCGGTAACGCCGATGCCGCATACGCCGCCTTACGTGCTCGGTCTCATCAACTTGCGCGGCGCGGTGATCCCCGTCATCGACATGGCCTGCCGCCTCGGCATGAAAATGACGGAACCGTCAGAGCGTTCAGCGATCATCGTTACCGATATCGCCGGCAAGCTCGTCGGTCTCCTGGTGGAACAGGTATCCGACATGATGACCATCAAGAGCGAAGATCTGCAGCCGGCTCCGGAAATCATCCCCGAAGCACAGCGCGCCTTCTGCCGTGGCATCGTGGCGCTGGAAAAGACCATGGTCTGCTTCCTCAACCTCGATACGGTTATTGCGGATCAGTTGGCACAAGCAGCCTGATTTCAATAGTCAGCTCACAAAAACAGATCGCCCTGGAGCCGAACTCCAGGGCGATCGTTTTTGTATAACCGGTTTTGGCAGGGGTGTAGCCAAGAACGCGGTTTGCAGGCCGTGAACAGGGGCGAGAGTCGCCTCTCTGTTCACTTTCGAAATTGCATCAAAAAGGTGCAGACCGAAAGCAACTAGAAGGAATTCGACAACCCAAGAGTATGACTTTTTTTGGTATTATCCTTCTACGAGCCGTTATTGAGGTATTTTTATACCGTCATTTCGGCTTGCCGTTTTTCCATGTAACCTGTTGGCCGAACAAGGGGATCGTCGAAATTGCCATCTTAGCGGAGCCATCCGTCAGCTGCCGCGAATGGATCAGATAGACGAGCGTGTCATTCTTCTTGTCGTAAATGCGGGTAACGACCAGCTTCTTCCAGATGAGCGACAGACCGGCGCGAAATACCTCCTCCCCGCTTTGGGAGAGGTTGATGTCACCGATCTCGATCGGACCGGTCTGACGGCAGGCGATGGAACTATTGGAGGGATCTTCGAACCAGTTGCCCTTGCGTAGTCGGTCGATCACGCTGCGATCGAAATAAGTCACGTGGCAGGTGATGCCTGAGATTTCAGGGTCCGGCACGGCATCGACCAGAATGTCATTGCCCGTCCAGTCCACGCCCACCTTGCCGACAATTTCGGCGGAAGCGGAAACAGGCGCCAGAGCCAGAAGAGACGCGACAATGGCGGCAGAGAGTTTGGGTGAACGCATCGATCATCATCCTCCAACAACAGCCGCCAGGAGCAAGAGCGGCACGGCTAAGGTAAGATGGTTCACGATCGTTGCAAGATGAAGGAAAGCCATCTTCGAGCGGCCGTGCCTCGCCAGCAAGAGGGCCTCGAAAGTGGAGACGCCGTCGTTAACGCAACGGCGCCAGGTATACCGCGGGGCAATGCGTCATTTCACTTCCGGCTGATGGCGACCGTGCCGGTCTCCAGAAGCGATTTAAGGTTGGACAGAATCTTCGGCCATCCACCGGAAACGGCTTCGATCAGCTTCGAGTTCTCAACCTCGATTGTATGCGTCACCGTCAGCTTCACGACACCGTCCACCGGCTCCAGCTCCATCACGCAGCGCGACCAGCCTTCGGCCTTCAGTTCCGGGCGCCACTCGTTGCGCCATTTGATGGCAAGTCGCCGCGGCGGGTCCAGTTCTGCTATCTCTCCGGTGTCGGCAACCCGGCCATCCGGAAAAAGCATTTTCCACGGTGATCCAACCTTCCATTCGGTCTCGTGGATCATGTCGAACCAGTATTGCTTGACGAATTCTGGCGTGGTCAGCGCCGACCAAAGCTTTTCTTGGGTGGTGCGGATAAAGGTGACGTAGACGAATTTGCTGCCAGTCATGCCATTTCTCCTTGTTTGATTTCGTTGTCCTTGAACTCACTGCCCGCCCTCGCCTTCCAGCGCCTTTTTCAAGGCCGAAAGCGTATTCAGATACCGCTGTTCGAACTTGTTGATCCAGCGTTCGGCAATGCCGTTGATCGGGACTGCGTTGATGAAATGCAGCTTCTCGCGTCCATGCTTCTCAGAGGAGATCAAATTAGCCTCCTCCAGCACAGCAAGATGCTTGGCGACTGCTTGGCGACTCATGTCCAAATCCTCGCAGAGCGCGTTTAGGGTTTGCCCGTTCCGCTCATGGAGCCTGTCGAGCAATTGCCGTCGGCTGCTATCTGCCAACGCCTTGAAGACTGCGTCATCATCCACGAATATGGAACCATTTAGTTGCCTTTTACGATCTTATAGGCAACTAAATGGTTGCCTGTCAAGCGACATACAGGCGAGGCCATTCCATTACACCTCAAAGACACGGCAATCGAAGGATTTATGGAGCGACGGTTGACAACTTTCGCGCCACATCGGATCATCCGCCCATGATCGCAAACCGCACCACAGTGATGCACCTTCACACCATCTCTCCCCTTGCAGGGCGAGTGGAAGCTGTGTTGCGCTGAGCTGACCGCGATCCATCTCAACCCTGCCGAGGCGAGCAGGGTTGAAACCTCCTTGCTCTCCTCATCAATCTCAAAGGAGAGCCCATGAATTCCGAAGAGCAAGAACGAGACGAGCGACGTCCCAGAAAGGTTAGCTCGGTCGAAATTCGTGCAGCACGTTCCTCCGATGCCGAGGCAATCGCGACCATCGCCAATCTCCCGGGTTTCCGCGCCGGCACGCTTCGCCTGCCGTTTCAAAGCGTCGAAGACACGCAGCGATGGCTGGACAAGCACGACCCCAGTGCCACCCGCCTCGTCGCGGAGGTGGACGGAAAGGTCGTCGGCAATGCCGGCATGAACCGCCTTGCCAGCCGGCGAGCTCACAGCGCTAACATTGGCATGGGTGTGCACGACGATTTCACCGGCTGCGGCATCGGCTCCGCGCTATTGGGCGCTCTCATCGATACCGCCGATAATTGGCTCGCGATCAAGCGTCTGGAACTGACCGTGTATGTCGACAATGCGCGGGCGATCGGCCTCTACGAGAAATTCGGGTTCGAAACCGAGGGGCGTCTACGTGCCTTCGCTTTCCGCAATGGCGAATATGTGGATGCGTTCACGATGGCGCGGCTAAGATTCTGAACAGGCAAGGCGCGGCGGACTGGATTTCCGCCGCTCCGATCATCAGCCGATCAAATCCAGCCACTCATCTTCGGTCATGACCTGGACATTGAACTCACGCGCCTTGTCCAGCTTCGAGCCGGCGCCCGGCCCTGCCACGACGATGTCGGTCTTCTTCGACACCGAGCCGGAAACTTTGGCCCCAAGGCTTTCCGCCTTTGCCTTGGCCTCGTCGCGGGTGAATTTTTCCAGAGAGCCGGTAAAGACGACGGTCTTGCCGGCCACCGGACTGCCTGAAGTCACCGGCTGCTCGGCTTCTTGAGGCTGAACTTCCTCCAGGAGCTTCGCGATCACCTGCGTATTGCGCGGTTCCTTGTAGAATTCGACGATGGCTCGCGCCACCACCTCGCCGATGCCCTCGATGTTGTTGAGGTCGTTCCACGCTTCGCCGGCAAGCGGCGCGGCTTCCTTCATCGCTGTTTCGAAGGCTTCGTAGTTGCCGTAGGAGCGTGCCAGAAGCTTGGCCGTCGTCTCGCCGACGTGGCGGATGCCAAGCGCGAAGATGAAGCGATGCAGGGCTATCTGGCGCCGCTCGTTGATCGCGGCATAAAGTTTGCCGACACTGACCTTGCCGAAACCTTCGATATTCTCCAGTTTCGTCAGCGATGCCTGCTGGCGCTTTTCCAGGGTGAAAATATCCGGCGCGGTGCGCACCTGGAGCGCGGGGTCCTCACTCTCGAAGAAGAAATCGATCTGCTTGGAGCCGAGGCCATCGATATCGAAGGCATTGCGCGAGACGAAATGCTTGAGATGCTCGGTTGCCTGTGCGCGGCAGATAAAGCCACCGGTACAGCGCGTCACGGCATCGACCTTGCCGGTCTTCTCGTTGATATCGCGCACAGCATGGCTGCCGCAGACCGGGCAGACCTTCGGGAACTCGTAGGGTGTGCTTGACGCTTCCCTCTTCTCGAGTACAACGTCGACGATCTGCGGGATGACATCGCCCGCCCGCTGCACGATCACCATGTCGCCGACACGGATATCGCGGCCATCGCGGATCGGCTCACCCTTGTTGCCGATGCCCTTGATGTAGTCGGCATTGTGCAGCGTCGCATTGGTCACGACGACGCCGCCGACCGTAATCGGCTCTAGCCGCGCGACCGGCGTCAGAGCGCCGGTGCGGCCGACCTGGATATCTATGCCGACCAGACGCGTGAATGCCTGTTCCGCCGGAAATTTATGCGCGGTCGCCCAGCGCGGCGAGCGTGAGCGGAAGCCAAGGCGAGCCTGCAGGTCCAGGCTATCGACCTTATAGACGACACCATCGATATCGTAATCGAGATCGGGCCGCTGCAGCCCTATCTGATCGTAATGCGCGAGAATATCGGCAACGGAATTCAAGCGTTCCATCAGTGGATTGACCGGAAACCCCCAGGATTTGAAGATCTGTACCATACCATATTGCGTATCCGCCGGCATGTCGGACATCTCGCCCCAGGCATAGGCGAAGAATTTCAGCTTGCGGCTCGCCGTAACCTTCGCATCGAGCTGGCGCAGCGATCCTGCCGCTGTATTGCGCGGATTGACGTAGGTCTGCTTGCCCTCAGCCTCCATCTGCGCGTTGAGCGCCAAGAAATCGCTTTTGGCCATGTAGACCTCGCCACGCACTTCGACGACCGAGGGAGCGCCCGCTGGCAAAGTCTGGGGGATTTCCTTTATGGTCCTGATATTGGCAGTGACATTCTCACCTGTCGTGCCGTCGCCGCGCGTCGCAGCACTGACCATCCGGCCGTTCTGATAGCGAATGGACATGGAAAGACCATCAATCTTCGGCTCCGCCGTAAAGGCGATGGAATTATCAGGCAGCCGACCAAGAAAGCGATAGACGCTGGCGACGAAATCCTCGACGTCCTCCTGGGAAAATGTGTTGTCGAGCGAGAGCATCGGCCTGGCGTGGACGACAGGCGCAAAGGTCTCCGAGGGTGCAGCACCGACCCGGCGTGATGGGCTATCGGCGCGGATCAATGCGGGAAACCGTGCCTCAATCGCATCATTGCGCCGCTTCAGCGCATCGTAGGCGGCATCCGAAATCTCCGGCGCATCCTTGGCGTGATAAAGCGCGTCATGGCGCGCAATCTCCGCAGCAAGATAAGCGAGTGCTGCTGCCGCTTCCTCTTCGCTCAAATCTTCTACGGGCTTCTGTTCGGTGCTCATGAATCTACACTCCCCGATTTCGGAGATGTTTTAGAGCACTTCCGCAAAAAGTGCGAAGCGGTTTTCGGCCCGCAGCACGTAAAAACAAAGGGAAAAATCTGCCTCTCAGTTACCGAACGCCAATAATCATCGTGGTAGCGTTCGCGACAACTTTACGCCATGATCGGTCGGCTTTGGTGTTACAGGTGCGGGAATATCGGCCTCAAGGCAGCCTTGGTGGAATTCTCTTTCCAACTCCTAGACTGCGGCTCTTCCTGTCTATCGCAGGCGATTTAAGATAAGTTATTATGAGAGCGAGACCTCTGGAAATGATCGGATCATCAGCAGAAATTCGAAATCACGCATGAAGCATCGTCTTGCCGTTCTCTCCATTTCCCTCATCGCTGCAGTCTTGATCATGAGCTCGTTCGTCAGCCGCTCAGCTTTGGGGCTGGTCGTGAGAGCTTGTGAGATCAATTCCACCCTGACCGGGTCGCCATATCCGTGCCTCAAGATAGTCCAATCGCAGGATCCCTTGTCTTCCTACGTTGTCCTTCGCGAACCGGCTGACAAAGAGCGAACCATTCTCGCACCGCTCGCCGACGTCCCCGGTATCGAGGACCCTCGCCTTCTGACCGCGGGAGCCCCGAACTATTTTGAGGAAGCGTGGAAAGAGCTATCAGCAATCGATCCGCGCTCAACGAAGGCTTCGAGACAGAATTTTGCTCTGGCGATAAACGCCGCCAGTTGGCGCACACAAGATCGGCTTCACATTCACATGGGCTGCGAGACGCCTCGCTTTCGCGCGCTCTTGAAGGCCCATGCGACTGAAATCGAAAGCGGTCGCTTTACTGATTTGAAGACCCGGGCTGGCTGGTGGGCAACCTTCCACCCGGCCGATGACCTCTCTAATTTGAACCCGCTGCAGCTCGTCGCAGACGGCGTCGATGGTGCCCGTTCAAAGATGGAAAACGTAGTGGTCGGTGTGTTTGGCGCCGTGTTGCCCGACGGGCAGCATGGTTTCTATATTCTGGCGAGAATAAACGAAGCCCGCAAATCCCGCGGATCCGCAGAGGACATGATCGATCCCAAATGCCGGCTCTGAGGCATTTCGATCAGACGTTCGTTAAGACCAGCGCTCGCAAAAAGCTTCGATGTCGCTTGACTGAAAATCGGTAAGCCGCTCCATGATGGTCTCGAACGGCCAATGCCACCAGGCGATAGCCGCAAGCCTCTCTGCAATACGTCGCGTAAATCGCTCTCGAATGAATTTGGCGGGAATGCCACCGACGACAGTATATGGCTGGACATCTTTGGTGACGACCGCACCGGCAGCAAGCACGGCACCGTCGCCGACCTTTACGCCCGGCAGAACGATCACGCCGTGACCAATCCAAACGTCATTGCCAATGATGGCGCGATCCTGCTTCCGCCGATCGAAGAAGGCATGATCGCGCACGGCGTCTACCGCATAATATTCCGGACAATAGGTAAAGCGGTGCATGGACGGGCGGTCCATCGGATGATTGGGAGCGCCGATTCTCACCTCTGCCGCAATGGCGCAGAATTTTCCAATCGTTGCGTCGCCGACAATGCAGCGCGGCCCTAGATAGGAGAAATCCCCTAGCTCGGCCGTATGTAAAGACGTGTCTTCCAGAATCTCACAGCATCTGCCGATGCTCGAATCCCTTATATCCGCCGTCGGGTGGATAACGGTTTCTGCGATTTTTGGGCGATTTGGCTGTACGGTCGAGTGCATTGACAGTCTCCGGATTCTGGTCTGCCTAACCGGGGACGATGAAGGCTATGTGACGCAAGATTGTCGAAAAAGACCGAGCGAGATGTCAGTGGCAGATCACGGCCGATATCTGCTGTATGAGCAGCCGCAAGATCAACCGTTACCGGCCAGCAAGCGCTTGGCAGCCGCCCTCGCCTCTTCAGTAACCGAAGCGCCGGCAAGCATGCGGGCGATTTCCTCGGTGCGATCCTTCGGCTCCATGGTGGCGACCCGCGTGGAAATTTTTTCGGAGCCGTCCGAAACCGGCCCCTTGGAGATTAGGAGATGCGTTGCAGCGCGAGCAGCGACCTGCGGTGCATGAGTAACCGAAAGCACCTGAACGCGATCAGACAGGCGCTTTAGCCGCTGTCCGATCGCATCCGCCACCGCGCCACCGACACCGGTGTCGATTTCGTCAAATACGAGGGTCGGCGCCGAGCCGCGATCGGCAAGCGCAACCTTCAATGCCAGGAGAAAGCGTGATAGCTCGCCTCCGGAAGCAACCTTGGTGATGGGGCCCGGACGCGTGCCGGGGTTGGTCTGCACGTGGAATTCGACGACGTCGATACCATCGGCCGCTGCGGCTTCTGGATCGCTTGATATCTCCACCATGAAACGTGCACGCTCGAGCTTCAGGGCCGGCAACTCCGCCATGACGGCCGCTGCAAGCGCCTCGCCTGCGTGATGGCGCTTCTCCGACAGATTGCGCGCGGCGACATCATAATCCGCCTTGGCGGTCGCAAGCTCGGCAGCAAGACGCGCCAGCCGCTCTTCGCCGGCATCGAGATCGGCGAGATCCGAAATCATGCGTGCGGCCAGGGCCGGCAGTTCCGTCACCGGCACGGAATATTTACGCGAGGCGCCCCGCAGCGCGAAGAGACGCTCCTCTACGCGCTCCAATTCACGCGGATCATATTCCGTCTTGCGCAGCGCCGCCTCGACCTCCATCTGCGCGTTGGAAAGCTGATCGAGAGCGGCATCCAGTAACGCGACGGTATCTTCCAGAAGGCCAGGCGCCTCATGGCTCTTTCGCTCCAGCCGGCGTACCAGCGAGGCGATATGCGGCACGGGCGATGCGTTGCCATTGAGGAATTCCGAAGCCTCGGCGATATCGCCGGCGATGCGCTCGGCCTTCATCATCCGGGAGCGCTTTTCGGCAAGCTCGTCCTCTTCGCCATCCTGCGGCGAAAGCTTCTCCAACTCATCGACGGAGGCACGAAGATAGTCAGCCTCGCGAGCAGCCCGCTCCACCTGCTCTCTATGCTTCTTCAAGGTGCGCTCGGTATCGCGCCAGATCCTGTAAAGCCTGCCGACCTCATGTGCCTCGTCGGCGAGGCCAGCGAAAGCATCGAGCAAGGTGCGATGCGCGTCGGTATCAACGAGCGCACGATCATCGTGCTGGCCATGAATTTCGACGAGAAGTTGCCCGATCTGGCGCATGAGCTGAACGCTGAGGGCCTGATCGTTGACAAAGGCTTTGGTGCGGCCATCAGCGGATTGGACGCGACGGAAAATGAGATCACCGTCATCGTCGATGCCGTTCTCGCGCAGGAGCTTGCGGGCTGGATGCTGAGGGCCGACATCGAACACCGCGGTTACCTGGCCGCGCTCTTCACCATGGCGCACAAGCCCGCCATCGCCACGCCCGCCCAGGGCCAGCGATAGGCTGTCAAGCAGGATGGATTTGCCCGCACCCGTTTCGCCGGTCAAAACCGAAAGCCCGGACTCGAAGGCGAGATCCAGCCGCTCGATCAAAACGATATCGCGGATCGAAAGCTGGATCAGCATCTGCGCTCAATCTCACGTCCCAAGAAGAAGTTTCTTGCCTGCTCTGGAAATCCACGAGCCCGAGTTTTCGCTTGGCTCGACGCCACCCTTCTTAAGCAGCTGATAGGAATCCTTATACCAACGGCTGTCCGGATAGTTGTGACCGAGAACAGCAGCGGCTGTCTGGGCTTCCGGAACGATACCCATCGCATAGTAGGCTTCGACGAGTCGTGCCAGTGCTTCTTCGATCTGGTTCGTGGTCGGATACTGCTCCACCACCACACGGAAGCGGGAAATAGCAGCCAGATAATCCTTGCGTTCCAGATAATAACGGCCGACCTGCATTTCCTTGCCGGCAAGCTGATCCTTGGCAAAACGGATCTTTTCCTGAGCGTCGCTGACATATTGCGACTTCGGATAGGTATTGACGAGCTTGGTCATCGCTTCGATCGTCTGCTGCGCTGCACGTTGGTCCTGCGTCACGTCCACGATCTGCTTGGCAAAAGACGAACCGACCAGATACTGCACATAGTCGGCATCTTCCGAGGCCGGATATTGCTTGAGGTAGGTATTGCCGGTCTGCACCGCCTCATCATAGCGGCCCGTGCGATACTTCACGAAAGTGCTCATCACCAATGCCTTGCGCGCCCATTCGGAGAAGGGCTGCTGCTGATTGATGGCGTCGAACTTCTTGCCGGCTTCCGTCATGTTGCCAGCTTTGATGTTGGCAAGGCCCTGATTGTAGAGCATCTCGGGCGGGTCTGTCTCGACACCGAGCTTGGTGATGTCGATATCCTTCTTCGTATTACATCCCGTCACCACCGCACCGGTACCGGCCAGAAGGAGCGATACGAGCAAAGCCCGTGCTGTGATATTCATGCGTTCAGACCTTGCAAAACCCATCGGATGACTGTCCCATAGCCGTCGTTGCGGAGACGGCGTTCTCTCTCGCTGGCGTTTCTAGCCGCAAAAACACCATCAGGGCAACGCATTGATGGTGCATTAACGCATTTTTGTGGCAAAGACTGCATATCTGCAGCCTTTAATCACTGTTTTGACAGCGATTTCTCATATCGCCCCCGTCTGCCTGCCGCCACTTCGCGACCGAAGGCAGACCCGATGAGTCGCCGTCAAAAAAAGAGCCGCCCTTCATCAGAGCGGCAGCTTTTCTCATTCCAATCTCGAAAGGATCACGCCGACCAAGGAGCAAATTCCGGGGCGTTGACCGCGATGAACTCGCGACCGTGACCGCGCTGGCGGGGTACCGACGCTTCAACGACCTCATAAGCCGTCGAATCGCTGAGCAATGCCTTCAGAGCATTCGCATTCATGCGATGGCCGCCGCGATAGGAGCGGTAGCAACCAATGAACTGTGCGCCGGCCAAAGCCAGATCGCCAACGGCATCGAGCGTCTTGTGGCGGACGAATTCGTCCTTAGCGTAACGCAGACCCTCGACGTTGATGACAGTGTTGTCGTCCGAGATGACGACGGAGTTTTCCAGCGACGAGCCCAGCGCATGGCCCGAAGCCCACAGCGACTCGACGTCGCGCATGAAGCCGAAGGTACGGGCGCGGGACAGTTCCGTCTTGAAGGTCTCGGCGGTCAGATCACCTTCCCACTTCTGGCGACCGATCAGCGGGCATTCGAAATCGATCTCGACTTCGAAGCGCGTGCCGTCATAGGGACGGAACTCGCACCAGGAACCACCAGCCTCAATCCGCACCGGCTTGATGACGCGGATGTAGCGACGCTTGACGCCGAGCGAGACGATACCCGCCTGCTCGATCGCCTCGATGAAAGGATAGGAGCTGCCATCCATGATCGGCATTTCCGCGCCGGACACTTCGACAACGACGTTATCAAGGCCGATCGCGTAGATTGCAGCCATGACGTGCTCGACCGTCGCGACAGAACGCGCCGGAGAAAAACCGAGAACCGTGCAGAGATCCGTATTGCCGACCTGGGAAGAAACGGCGCGAAATTCGGTCATATCGCCATTATCGTGCAGGCGCTGAAAAACGACACCGGTACCGGCTTCGGCGGGATAGAAAGTGATCGACACGTTGGCACCGGAATGAACGCCAATACCGGAAAGTGTCATAGGGTTTGCAATGGTGGTTTGAAAACCAAGCAATCCAATTGCCATGTAATTCTGCCTTCGTCTGTCTGATCAGGCCGGGCGGTCATCTTCGGACGCTTACCCTTTATCGCCGGTCCAGTCTGTTAACTATGCCACGCACCTCACATACATCCGTCTCCGAATGTGATTCAGCGGGCTTGCTTGGTATCTACATACGCGTCGAGACACCTCATTCCAAATCACTGTTTCTTTCGTTTTGTTACGAAAGCAGCCAATTGATTTCGTTGGGTAATTTTAAATAAGACAATGGTTATAAAATAAGAAAATCCGGAGCCTTTCGGCTCCGGATTTTCTCAATATGGTTAGCAACCTATTAAAGGGCTGCCTGTTGCGGCTCAGTTCGACTGGCGGCGCAGGAATGCCGGAATCTCGAGCTGATCGTCCTCATGGCTTGCCATGCGGGCCTGCGGAGCCTGGCGGCCATGATCATCGAGATTGCCACGACGCGGAGCGTAGAGGCTTGCTTCCGGCGACGGCGCACGACGCTGCTGCGGAGCGGCGTTGTTCGTCGAAGCCATCATCTCGTCGAAGGCCGGATCCTCTTCGCGGCGGCCGAGCGAATTGGTGATTCGCTTCAGAAGACCCATCGGGCCACGCTCTTCGGTCGCCTGGGCTGCGGCCGGCTGGGCGCGGTGTTCCATCTCAGCCTTAACGACCGGCGGGAAATCCTCGACCTTCGGCATGCGGACCTGCTCGGGAGCCTGGCGGATGACCGGCTGCTGCATGACCGGCGCCTGCGGCTGCGGCTGAACCGGGACCTGACGGACCGGCTGAGGCTCCGGAGCGGCCGCGAAGATGCGGCTCTGCGGACGGAAGTTATCTTCCGGCGCTGCGGCCTGCTGCATGACCGGCTGCTGCGGCGCCTGAGCCTGCCGGCTCATCTGGAATTCCAGCTCGCGCTCCAGATCGGCTTCTGCCGCACGAATGGTCTGAGCGACCGGGTCCACAGTACGAGGAGCCGGAGCGGCAGCCTGTGCGGTTTGGGCCTGCGAGACGTGGGCAGGCTGAACTGCGGCCGCTGCCGGAGCGGCGGCCGCGGAAGGACGCATAGCAGGCTTTGCAGCTGGGCGGAATTCCATGCCCCGGTCGGAAGCCTCGTTCATCGCGCGATCGATACCCGTTGCGACGACAGAAACGCGGATGATGCCTTCAAGCGATTCGTCGAAGGTGGCGCCGAGGATGATGTTGGCGTCCGGATCGACTTCTTCGCGGATGCGGGTTGCAGCTTCGTCGACTTCGAACAGGGTGAGATCGCGACCGCCGGTGATGGAGATCAGCAGGCCCTGCGCGCCCTTCATCGAGGTTTCGTCGAGCAGCGGGTTGGCAATGGCGGCTTCAGCAGCCTGCATTGCACGGCCCTGGCCGGAGGCCTCACCGGTACCCATCATAGCGCGGCCCATTTCGCGCATAACCGAACGGACGTCTGCGAAGTCGAGATTGATGAGACCTTCCTTCACCATCAGGTCGGTGATGCAGGCAACACCTGAATAGAGAACCTGGTCGGCCATCGAGAACGCGTCGGCGAAAGTCGTCTTGTCGTTGGCGATGCGAAACAGATTCTGGTTCGGAATGACGATCAGAGTGTCGACCGATTTCTGCAGTTCCTGAATGCCCTGCTCGGCGAGACGCATGCGGCGGCCGCCTTCGAAATGGAAGGGCTTCGTGACGACGCCGACGGTCAGGATGCCCTTGTTGCGAGCGGCCTGTGCGACGACGGGAGCGGCACCCGTACCCGTCCCGCCACCCATGCCGGCGGTAACGAAGCACATATGCGTGCCGTTCAGATGATCGATGATTTCATCGATGCACTCTTCAGCGGCTGCACGGCCAACTTCCGGCTGCGAACCGGCGCCGAGACCTTCCGTGACGTTGACGCCGAGCTGGATGATCCGCTCTGCCTTCGTCATCGTCAGTGCCTGAGCATCCGTGTTGGCGACGACGAAATCGACGCCCTGCAAGCCTGCCGTGATCATGTTGTTGACGGCATTGCCGCCACCGCCACCGACACCGAACACGGTGATTCGCGGCTTAAGCTCGGTGATATCTGGCTTATGCAGCTTGATAGTCATTGTACCCGTTCCTTCTCTTTATGGCCGCATCGCCACGCCGGCCAATTCACTCGATTTCACTTGCCTGACGCTTGCCCCGGAATGAACTCCGGGATCAGGCACTCAAAAACTCTCTTTCAGCCATTGGCCGACGCGGCCGATCCGGCTGTTATTGCCTCCAAACGACGAGAGCAGACCGCTGCTCGGCGCATGTGTTTCCATGTCTGCGACCTGCGGATAGATCATCAGACCGACCGCGGTCGAAAAAGCCGGCCCCTTGGCTGCCGTCGGCAAACCGGACACGCCCATCGGACGACCGATGCGGACATTGCGGGCAAGAACACGGCGCGCCACGTCGGGCAGACCGGTCAGCTGGCTCGCACCGCCCGTCAGGACGACGCGCTTGCCGACGATCGGGCTGAAGCCCGAACGCTGGATGCGATCGCGAATGAGCTCGAGGGTTTCCTCGATGCGAGCCTTGACGATGCGCGACACCAGCGCCTTCGGCACCTGCGTCGGCTGGTCACGCTCATCTTCGCCGATCGGCGGGATGGAAATCAGTTCGCGCTCTTCCGAAGAATTCGCGAGAGCGGAAGCATGAACGACCTTCAGCCGCTCCGCATCCTCGATGCGGGTCGAAAGGCCGCGGGCAAGATCGGTGGTGACATGATGGCCGCCAAGGCTGACGGCATCGGTGTGCACCAGCTTGCCCTCGGCAAAGACCGAAATCGTCGTCGTGCCGCCGCCCATGTCGATCGCAGCGCAGCCAAGCTCGACTTCATCGTCAACGAGGGCTGCAAGACCGCTGGCATAAGGTGTTGCCACCATGCCTTCGACCGATAGATGCGCACGGTTGATGCAGAGCTCCAGATTGCGAAGCGCCGCCCGCTCGGCCGTCACCACATGCATGTCGACACCAAGAGCGTCTCCGAACATCGCCAGCGGATCGCGGATGCCACGCTCGCCATCAAGGGAGTAGCCCGTCGCCAGCGAGTGCAGCACGGCACGCTCCTGACGGACCGACTGCTGGCAGGCTGCGGCCAGAACCTTCTTGAGATCGTTGGCTTCGACTTCCTGACCGCCGAGATCGATGGTCGCGGTGTAAATATCACTGCCGAGGCGACCGGCCGAAACGTTGACGATCAGGCTGTCGACGGTCAGGCCCGCCATTCGCTCGGCGGCATCGACGGCAAGCCGGACAACCCCTTCCAACGCATCGAGATCGGCGATCACGCCAGTCTTGATGCCGCGGGACCGCTGATGACCGATACCGATGATCTCGATGTTGTGAGTGCGGTTCGGAAGAACCTGGCTCTCCTCGCGCGGCGTCAGGCGGCCGATCATGCAGACGACCTTCGTCGAGCCGATGTCGAGGACCGACACGATATGCGACCGCTTTGAAGCCAGTGGCTTCAACCGAGGCAGGCCGAAATGGGACGAACCAAATAAGCTCATGTATCCTGACCTGCTTTCTTCAAAGCCTTGTTTCTTGCATCGACTGCGGCCTGGCGACGAACTGCGGCATCCGGAGTTAATTCAATGGCGGTACGGTCGTCGATCCGGAGATCGACGGCAGCGATATCCCGCTGCAAAAGATTTTGACTCTTGTCGAGCTTGGTCAGCCGCGCGAGCGCGTCATCGATATTGTCTTCCGGCAATTTGATGATCACGCCATTGTCCAAATAGAGATCCCAGCGGCGACCGGCGACACGCACGAAAGCCTTCACATGACTGCGAATTTCCGGCCACTTCGCAAACTGGTCGTCGATAGAGGCGGCCGCGGTTTCAGCATCACGACCGACGAAGAGCGGCAGCTTCGCAAACTTGTTGTCGCGCAGCGGCGCAATCACGCTGCCGTCCTTCTCGATCAGCGAAAGCTCAGAACCGTGCTGCCAGATAGCATAAGCCTTGCGTTCCTTGAGTTTCACTTCGACGGCCTTCGGATAGACCTTGCGAACCTCGACATCCTGAACCCAGGGCAGATTCGCAATCTTCTGGCGCGCCGCATCGGCATTTAGAGCAACGAGCGAGGTCGTGCCATCGAGGCCAAGCAGCTGCAGGATCTCGATCTCAGATGTCTCGTCATTACCGGAGACCTTCACATCTTCGATAGCGAAACCAGCAGCAGACGTCGTCGCTTCAGCGACAGCCTGGGTATGACCGCCGACTGACATGCCATAAAGGCCGGTCGCGGCAAGAAGAACGAAGGTCGAAACGGTACCCGTATGAGCCGGAATATTGATGCGACCCGAACCGAGGCTGACTAGGAAACGAACGGCGCGGCGCAGCGGACGCGGCAGGACGAATGCATCCTCAACCTCGTCGATGGCGAGCGGGACGCGATGACGGGACCGCCTCATATTTTTGACCGTCAGCGCAAACAAGACGCGTCCTCCACCATCCACCGGAGAAATTCACCAAAAGAGTAGCCGGCATGAGCGGCCATTTCAGGCACCAGGGAGGTAGGAGTCATGCCCGGCTGGGTATTGATCTCCAACCAGACAAGTTCGCCCTCTTCGGAAAAGCGATCGTCAAAACGGAAGTCAGATCGACTAACGCCGCGGCAGCCGATAGCTTCATGCGCCCTTAACGATAATGTTTGTATCTTTTGGTAAAGATTCGGTGAAATTTCCGCCGGCAAGACATGTTTTGAGCCACCCTTGGCGTACTTGGCGTCATAATCATAGAAGCCGTGACCGAGCGGCACGATCTCGGTCACGCCAAGGACTTTGCCATCCATGACGCCGCAAGTCAGCTCGCGCCCGTGGATATAACGCTCGACCAGAACCTCATCGCCATAGCGCCATTCGGCAGAGGTAACGATCTGCGGCGGATGCGTTTGATCTTCCTTGACGATCACGACACCGAAGCTCGAGCCCTCGCGCACAGGCTTAACGACATAGGGCGGCTTCATCGGGTGTTCGCCGACGATAGCGAAACGATCCATGACGATCGAGCTGGCAACCGGGATGCCCGCGGCAGCAGCCACCGTCTTCGCGCGCGACTTGTCCATGGCAAGAGCCGAGGCAAGCACGCCGGAATGCGTGTAGGGAATCTGCAGATATTCCAGAATGCCCTGGATGGTTCCATCTTCACCGAACGGACCATGCAGCGCATTGAACACCACATCGGCCTTCAGCTCGGCCAGGCGGCTGGCGACATCATGATCGACATCGACACGCGTAACCTGGAAGCCTTCCGCTTCGAGGGCATCGGCACATGCCTTTCCCGAGGAAAGGCTGACAGGCCTCTCCGAGGAAAATCCGCCCAAAAGGACAGCCACATGCTTGCCACCCATCAATACCCCCGACTTTACAGTCTCTGCTTTGCGTTTGCAGGGCCTCGCCTAACCGCGATTCTCGCCCCGCTTTCAATAGGCCGATTAGAACGACATTAAGGTTAATGAAGCGTTTACTTTCGTTAACTTTCCGCCGACCTGGCGAGGGCCGCGCGCTTCGAATCAAACCGAGTTAAAGAATTCTGCCATTGGAATCATGGAGTTGCTACTTTTGAAATCACTACATTTAGATTTTTTTAAACAATGAGCCCCGCATCGAGGGATCGATACGGGGCTCCTGCCTTCAAAATGAAGCCAAAATCACTCGCTGTCGTCGACCAGTTTCCAGACCAATCCGCCCAACGCTCCGCCGACGATGGGCGCGACCCAGAAGAGCCAAAGCTGCTGCAGAGCCCAACCGCCGACGAAGAGCGCCTGTCCTGTCGAACGAGCCGGATTGACCGAGGTGTTGGTGATCGGGATCGAGATCAGATGAATCAGCGTCAGCGCCAGGCCGATGGCGATCGGCGCGAAGCCGGCCGGCACCTTGCTGCTCGTCGAGCCCAGAATCACGACCAGGAAAAACAGCGTGAGCACGATTTCTGCCACCAATGCCGACACCAGCGAATAGCCGCCGGGCGAATGCTCGCCATAGCCATTCGCCGCAAAGCCGCCGAGCTGAAAGTCAGCCTTTCCGCTTGCGATCAGATAGAGCACCGCCGCAGCGACGACCGCGCCGATCACCTGCGCAATGATATAGGGAATAAGCTGCCCGCCGGGAAAGCGGCCAGCCACCGTCAGCCCTACCGAAACGGCCGGATTGAAATGCCCTCCTGATACGCCGCCGACGGCAAAAGCCATCGTCAGCACGGTCAGACCGAACGCAAAGGCAACGCCTAGAAAACCGATACCGAGGCTCGGAAAGGCTGCTGCGAAAATCGCACTACCGCAGCCACCGAAAACGAGCCAAAACGTCCCAAGAAACTCAGCGATGAGTTTTTTCTGCATGAAACCTTCTCCTCAGCCCGCAATCCAACCGAGAATCGACCATTGGTGAAAAAGATTCCGGTAAGGACTCGCCGGAGCACGCCTCTCCAACAACAAACGCCCGCCTGATTGCTCACGAATCAACAATTACGTCAAAATAATAGCACGCAACCGCTGATTTCTTGCGCAGTTAACGTTTGCGTTGAACAAAAATTACGCTAAGGACAATTTTTATCCGCTAAGCGTGCCTTAGCATCCTCTGAAATGGTGGGAACATGACTGACGCGATATCTCCTTTATCGCCGACCCCCTCGTCATCGAACAATGCTGTTGCGAATTCCCCGGCACGTGTTCTGATCGCGAGCCTCATCGGCACAACGATCGAATTTTTCGATTTCTATGTTTATGCAACGGCGGCGGTTATCGTCTTCCCGAAGCTGTTCTTCCCGGCAAGCGATCCGACTTCGGCAACTCTGCAGTCCTTCGCGACCTTCTCCATTGCCTTCTTCGCACGCCCGATCGGCGCGATGATCTTCGGCCATTTTGGGGACCGGATCGGCCGCAAGGCGACACTGGTCGCGGCTCTGATGACCATGGGCCTCTCGACCGTCGTGATCGGCATGCTGCCGACTTATGAGTCGATCGGCGTTCTCGCACCGATTCTGCTGGCGCTCTGCCGCCTCGGCCAAGGCCTTGGGCTCGGCGGCGAATGGGGCGGCGCTGTATTGCTTGCAACGGAAAATGCACCGGAAGGCAAGCGCAGCTGGTATGCCATGTTCCCGCAGCTCGGCGCACCGATCGGCTTCATCCTTTCGGCAGGTCTGTTCCTGATTCTGCGCGAAAGCATGGCGGATGCAGATTTCCTCAACTACGGCTGGCGCGTTCCCTTCCTGATCAGCATCGTGCTGGTCGCTGTCGGTCTGTATGTCCGCCTGAAGATCACCGAAACACCGGAGTTCCAGCGCGCCATCGAGAAGGAAGAGCGCGTTTCCGTTCCGATCGCCGTCATCTTCCGCTCGCATTTCCGCAGCCTGATTCTCGGCACCATCATCGCGGTGGCGACCTTCGTGCTGTTCTATCTGATGACGGCATTCACCCTGAGCTGGGGCACCCGCCCCCCGGGCAACGGTCCGCTTCCAGCCGGCCTCGGCTATTCCCAGGGCCAGTTCCTCGTCGTTCAGCTCGTCGGCGTCGTCTTCTTCGGCCTGATGATCCCGGTCTCCGGCCTGTTGTCGGACCGCTATTCGCGCCGTCTGGTTCTTATCCTGACGACGATCGGCATCCTGATCTTCGGCCTCTTCTACTCGTCGCTGCTGACGGCCGGCCTTGCCGGTGCCTTCGCCTGCTCGATCATCGGCCTTGCCTTGATGGGCTTTACCTATGGCCCGATCGGCGCAGCTCTGGCGGCACCCTTTCCGACCAGCGTGCGCTATACCGGCGCTTCGATGACCTTCAATCTCGGCGGCATCGTCGGTGCGTCCCTCGCGCCCTACATTGCCACGTCGCTCGCGACCAATTACGGCCTCGTCTATGTCGGCTACTATCTCGCCGGCGCAGCAGCACTCTCACTGATCGGCATCCTGCTCTCAGGCAATGACGAAGTCTGAGAAAACGGGTATAACCAATTGAAAAGGCCGGGTGAAAACCCGGCCTTTTTGTTGAATCATTTTATGAAGATGGCACCGATTGCAGTCGGGACCTACTCGGTCGTCACACCCTGGAACGGGCGGACTTCCCGGCCCGGCATGAAGTTTCCGAGGCGTTTGATTTCCCACTCCAGCTTGATGCCGGATTTTTCGAAAACCTCGCGACGCACTTGCTCGCCGAGATATTCCAGATCGTAACCCGTCGCCTGCTCCATGTTGATCATGAAGTTGCAATGCAGCGACGACATCTGCGCGCCACCAATGACCAAACCGCGACAACCCGCCTCATCGATCAGCTTCCAGGCGGAGAAACCGTCCGGATTCTTGAAGGTTGAGCCGCCTGTCTTTTCACGCACGGGCTGCACCGTTTCGCGATGAGCGCGCACGGCATCCATCTCAGCGCGGATCTTGGCGCGATCCTCCGGATAGCCCTCGAAGAGGACATGCGTGAAGATCAGATCCTCAGACGCATCGGAATGGCGATAGCTGTATCCCATCTCGGCATTGGTCAGCACGTGCTTGTCGCCCTTGCGGTCGACGGCATGCACCTCAATGACGCGCTCACGGGTTTCGACACCATTGGCGCCAGCATTCATCCGCGCGGCACCACCGATGCTGCCGGGAATGCCGTAATAGAAATGGAAACCGCCGATGCTGTTGTCCATTGCCATGGCTGCGACATGCTTATCAGGGCAGATCGCACCGGCTAGGATGCGATTTTCACCGGCAAGTTCGACGGAACCGAAGCCCTTGGCCGAAAGCCTGAGGACAACGCCCGGAATACCACCATCACGTACCAATATGTTCGAACCCACGCCGACGACCGTCAGCGGCACTTCTTCCGGCAGGATCTTCAAGAACGCTATGAGATCGTCCGTATCATGCGGCTGGAACATCAGTTCCGCCAGCCCGCCCGCGCGGAACCATGTCACACGATCCATCGGGGCATCCGGCGTCAGCCGTCCCCTGATGTCCTTTACGCCGTCGCCGAGCGACGCCAGAAGCTTTTCCCCATCTACTTGTTTCATACGGACTTACCCGAGAGGCCTTCCAATTCCTTTGGCAATGATGCTGCCCAATATGTGATGCTACCAGCCCCCAACAGAACCACAAAATCACCCGGCTGCGCAATCTCTGCAACCATGACGGCAAGATCTTCCTGTGAAGGCAGATAGCGTGCATCGCGATGACCGCTGGCTTTGATGCGCGAAACCAGCGTCTGCGAATCCACGCCCTCGATCGGCTCCTCGCCGGCGGCATAGACAGGCGCCAGGAAGATGCTGTCGGCATCGTTGAAACAGGCCGCGAATTCCTCGAAGAGGCTCGAAAGGCGCGTGTAGCGGTGCGGCTGGTGAACGGCGATGATGCGGCCCTTGCAGGCTTCCCGCGCAGCCTTCAGCACCGCCTTGATTTCAACGGGGTGATGGCCGTAATCGTCGAAGACCTTGACCCCGTTCCATTCGCCGGTCAGCGTGAAGCGGCGCTTCACGCCACCGAAGGATGCAAGCCCCTTGGCGATCGCTTCGCTGGAAATCCCGAGCCGGTTGGCAACAGCAACGGCAGCCGTCGCATTGGAAATATTGTGGCGGCCTGGCATCGGCATGATGAGATCCTTGATCTGGATCACCTTGCCGGTGCGGCGTCTGCGGATCTCGATATCGAACAGCGAACGCGTGCCATCGATCCGCACATTCGAGAAGCGCACGTCGGCTTGCGGATTCTCGCCATAGGTGATGATCTTGCGGTCCTCGATGCGGCCAACCAGCGACTGCACTTCCGGATGGTCGATGCACATGACGCCGAAACCGTAGAACGGTACATTCTCCACGAACTGCCGGAAGGCGGCGCGGACAGCATCGAAATTGCCGTAATGATCGAGATGTTCGGGGTCGATATTGGTGACGACGGCAACGTCAGCCGGCAGTTTCAGGAAGGTGCCATCCGACTCGTCTGCCTCGACCACCATCCACTCGCCCTCACCCATGCGCGCATTGGTGCCATAGGCGTTGATGATACCGCCATTGATGACTGTGGGATCAAGGCCGCCGGCTTCGAGCAGCGTCGCAACGAGCGATGTCGTCGTCGTCTTGCCATGCGTGCCGCCGATGGCGATGGCGTTGCGGAAGCGCATCAACTCCGCCAGCATTTCGGCGCGGCGCACGACCGGCAGCAGCTTTTCGCGCGCGGCGACCAGCTCGGGATTGCTCTTCTTAATGGCGGTGGAGACAACGACGACTTCGGCATCGCCGAGGTTTTCAGCCTTATGACCGATATGGACTGGAATGCCCTTGTCGCGCAGCCTCTGCACGTTAGCGCTTTCCGATTGATCGGAACCCTGCACGCGATGGCCGAGGTTATGCAGAACCTCGGCAATGCCGCTCATCCCGATGCCACCGATACCGATAAAATGCACAAGGCCGATTGCCTTCGGCAGCTTCATGCGCCTGCCCCCTTGAATTGCTGAATTGAACGTCCCGCGGCAATAGCCTCAACCATGTCGGCAAGCAAGTTTGCCGCATCCGGCTTGCCCGCCTGCTTGGCTGATGCAGCCATCTTTGCAAGCTTTTCCGGCATGGTCATGGCGCCGCGCAGGATGGTGGAAAGTTTCTCCGGCGTCAGCTCCGACTGCGCGATAACCTTGACACCACCGGTTGCTGCGAGCGCAGCCGCATTGGCTGCCTGATCGTGATCGAGCGCATGCGGATAGGGAACCAGGATCGCCGGGCGCCCGATGACAGCAAGCTCGGAAACCGTGGAGGCACCGGAGCGGCAAAGAACCAGATGCGCAGCGCCGATGCGCTCCGCCATATCATTGAAGAACGGCGCGACATCGGCTCCCATGTCAAGCTTTCTCGTGCAGCTGTTGACCGTCTCCATATCCTCCGGGCGCACCTGCTGCGTGATCCGCAGCCGCTTGCGCAGCGGCTCCTCAAGCAGGCTGATTGCCGTAGGAACGGCCTTGGAGAAATACTGTGCCCCCTGGCTGCCGCCGAAGACGACAAGGTTGAACGGATCTTCCGGACCAGATGGCACATAAGGGCGTTTTGCGGCTTCGATGACGGCCGGACGCACGGGATTGCCCGTAGTTACCGTCTTCTCGGCAAACGCGCCATTTTCCGTAAGGAAGCCGCCGGCAATCGCACGCACGCGCGACGCCAGCATCTTGTTGGCGCGGCCCATGACGGCATTCTGCTCGTGCAGCATGGACGGCACGCCCATGCGTGTGGCGGCCAGAAGCGGCGGAACGGTCGGATAGCCGCCGAAGCCGACGACGCAGACGGGCTTGATGCGCTGGATCAGCTTGCGCGCCGCGCGCATGCCGGTCCACAGCGTCCAGAGGGATTGCGCGACCTTTACGGGGTTTTTCGAACCGATCGTTGCCGAGGACACGACATGGATCTCGTCTGCCGGGAATTTGCCGGCATAGCGTTCGGCACGGCTGTCGGTGACGAGGTGCACGGAATAGCCGCGCTCCCTCAGCTTGTAGGCCAGTGCTTCGGCCGGAAATACGTGACCGCCGGTACCGCCGGCGGCAAGAAGGACAATGCCTTTACTCATGATTTTCGCTCCCGCGAATACCCCACTACTCGGGGCATCTCTCTAATATAGGAAGCCGCCCCGACCGCGTCATCGGCGCGGGCCAAGCCCCCCTCATAGACCGGCGCTTCGGGAAAAGCGACCGGAGAATAAAGGGCAGGCAGGAGAGATGAAGAGCAGATGGCCGGTAGTACCAAGACGATCACTCCGCGGGCAAACCGTGCGTGACGCGGAACATGGTCCGATCCTGCGCGCGCTTTTCCGGCCTGTGACGCGTCAGCGCCAAGATGAAGCCTGCCGTCACGCAGATCGCTGTCATCGACGAACCGCCGTAGGAAATCAGCGGCAACGTCATGCCCTTTGCCGGCAGCAGCTGCAGGTTCACGCCGATATTGATGATCGACTGGATGCCGATCTGCAGCACGAGGCCGGCGACGGCAAACCGGTTGAAATCGTTCTTCTCTTTGTATGCATGCGACAGGCCGCGCAGCACGAGGAAGGCGAAGATCAGCACGAGCACCATGCAGAAGATGGCGCCGAATTCCTCGGCCGCGACCGAGAAGATGAAATCGGTATGGGCGTCCGGAATGATGCGCTTGACGGTGCCCTCGCCCGGACCGACACCGAACCAGGTCCCATGGACGATCGCTTCCTTGGCTGTGTCGACCTGGAACGTATCGCCCTCACCTGTCAGGAACTTGTTCACGCGCTGCGCGACGTGATCAAAAACGTAATAGGCGGTGACGAAACCGCCCGCGCCGAGGCCGCCGAGCACGATGATCCACAGCCAGGGCATGCCGGCCATGAAGAACATGCCGCCCCAGACGGCGGTCGTCAGGATCGTCTGGCCAAGGTCAGGCTGCGCGACGAGCAGGGCGACGACAATGCCGAAGAGGATGATGGCGAAAAGATTACCGGGAATCTCCGGCTGACGGGCATGCTCGGAAAATAGCCATGCGCAGACGACGACGAACGCCGGCTTCATGAATTCCGATGGCTGGATCGACAGGGCCGCGATATTGACCCAGCGCCGTGAGCCCTTGACCTCGATGCCGAAGAAAAGCGCGAAAAGCATCATCGCCAGCGATACAATCAGCAGGATGACGGCAGTCCTTCGCACCTGTCGGGGCGTCATGAAGGAAATACCGATCATCGCCGCGAGCGCCGGAACGAGGAAAAGGGCGTGGCGCTTGACGAAGTGGAACGGCTCAAGCCCGATACGCTCCGCTACCGCCGGCGAAGCCGCGAAGGACAACATGAAGCCGATGCCGATCAAGAGGATGAAAAGGGCGAGAAACACGCGGTCGATGGTCCAGAACCATTCGGCCAAGGCCCCACGTTCAACGCGGCTTACCATATCATTTGCCTCCAGTTGCTGAACCGATCAGCATGGTGACACCATCGATCGCCGCGACATGGCTGACGAAGGCGTCGCCCCTGACCTCGAAATTCTTATACTGATCGAAGCTTGCGCAGGCCGGTGACAACATCACCGCCGCAGACTCGTGCTCTTCCCTGTCAGCGTCCGCGGCAGCATGTGCCACGGCGCGTTCCAGCGTGCCGGAAATCTCGTAAGGAACCTGATCGCCAAGTGTCGCCGCAAAGGCGGGTGCCGCCTCACCGATCAGATAGGCCTTGGCGATACGGGGAAAGAGCGGCGCCAGGCTGGTGATGCCACCCTCCTTCGGCAAACCGCCCGCGATCCAGTAGATATTATCGTAGCTCGAAAGCGCGGGGGCTGCCGCATCCGCATTGGTCGCCTTGGAATCGTTGATGAAGACGACCCGCCCGCGCTTTCCCACAGGCTGCATGCGATGTTTGAGACCTGGGAAAGATTTCAGCCCGGCCCGGATCTCCTCGGCGGAAACACCGACGGCAAGGCAGGCGGCGATTGCTGCCGCCGCATTCTGCGCATTATGGCCGCCGCGTAGGGTCTGGATACCGTGGAGATCGGCGATCTCGGTTGCCGCACCATTGGATGCCTGTAGGATGCGGCTGCCTTCGGCATAGAGGCCATCCGCCAAGGCATGCCGGCGCGAAATTCGCGTGACCTTGCCGCCGGCTCGTTCGACGCGGTCGGCGATCAGGGAGGAATAGCTGTCATCGACGCCAACGACAGCAACATCGCTGCCCGCGACGAGCCGCTCCTTGATGTCAGCGTAGTGCTGCATCGTGCCATGGCGATCGAGATGATCGGGCGTCAGGTTCAGCAGAATGCCGGCGGACGGGTTGAGCGTCGGCGCCAGATCGATCTGATAGGAGGAGCATTCGACAATGTAGAAACGCCCGGACTTCGGCGGATCGAGCGTCAGCACCGCCGTACCGATATTGCCGCCGAGCTGCGTGTCACGCCCGCTCGATTGCAGGATATGGGCGATCAGCGCCGTCGTCGTCGATTTGCCGTTCGTTCCGGTGATTGCGATGAACGGGCAATCCGGCGCATGCGCCCGCCGCTCCCTCACGAAAAGCTCGACATCGCCGATGATCTCGACGCCGGCGGCATGGGCGAGATCGACGGTCCAATGCGGCTTTGGATGCGTCAGCGGCACGCCGGGCGAAAGCACGAAGACCGACAGGCTGCCCCAGTCGATCGTCCTCAAATCGGCGACCGCTATTCCCTCGGCAGCCGCCTTCGCCACGCTGTCCGGATTGTCGTCCCAGACCGTCACATCGGCGCCGCCTGCAACGAGCGCGCGCGCAGTGGCAAAGCCGGAGCCGCCGAGGCCGAAGAGAGCGACCTTCTTTCCGTTCAGCGTGGTGACGGGGATCATTCTTGCCTCACCGCAGCTTCAGGGTGGAAAGGCCGATCATCGCCAGAATGACGGCGACGATCCAGAAACGCACAACGACCTGGCTTTCCGTCCAGCCCTTCTTTTCGAAGTGGTGGTGGATGGGCGCCATCAGGAAGACGCGGCGCTTCGTCATCTTGAAGAAGCCGACCTGGATGATCACAGAAAGCGCCTCAAGCACGAAGAGACCGCCGATGATCGCCATGACGATCTCGTGCTTGGTGGCGACGGCAACGGAACCGATCATGCCGCCAAGAGCCAGCGAACCTGTATCGCCCATGAAGATTGCCGCCGGCGGCGCATTGAACCAGAGGAAGCCGAGGCCGGCGCCGATGACAGCACCAAGAACGACAGCCAGTTCACCCGTTCCGGGCACGAAATTGATCGCCAGATAGTCTGCAAAGACGAAGTTACCGGCGAGGTAGGCGATGACGCCGAAGGATGCGGCTGCGATCATGACAGGCACGATCGCCAGTCCGTCCAGACCGTCGGTCAGATTGACGGCGTTACCGGCGGCAACAATGACGAAAGCGCCAAAAAATACGAAGAACATGCCGAGATTGAGCAGCAGACTCTTGAAGAAGGGGAAGGCAATCGACGAGCCGAAGGTAGAGCCGGCGGGACCGGAGGATAGCGCCGTCGTCATCATGAAATAGACGGCAATCGCGGCAATCACGAATTCAATGCCGAGGCGGGCACGACCGGAAAAACCCTTGTCGCTCTGCTTCGTGACCTTGAGATAATCGTCATAGAAGCCAATCGCACCGAAACCGAGTGTCACAAGCAAGGTGGCGACGACATAGACATTGGCAAGATCAGCCCACAGCAGCGACGAGACGACGATGCCGGCGAGGATCATCAGGCCGCCCATGGTCGGGGTGCCGGCTTTCTTGAAATGGGTCTGCGGACCATCGGCGCGGATCGGCTGCCCTTTACCCTGACGCACACGCAGTGAGGAGATGATTCGCGGTCCGAAGAGAAAAACGATCAACGCTGACGTGAACAGGGCACCGCCGGTACGGAACGTGATGTATCTGAACAGATTGAGGAATCTGAAGTGGGTACTGAAAAAATGAATATGGTCCGACAGTTCGGCAAGCCAGATCAGCATAAGAGCCCTTTCTAAAGCCCCTGATGGGTATGGGGGCCCGTGTCGGAAAATGCGGGAAATTTGTCAAGCAAGCCCGCAATGATCTTTCCAAACCCCATTCCCAGCGACGATTTCACCATCAAGACATCGCCGGGGGCGACAGAATTGAGCGCGAATTCCGAGAGCTCCTCAGTCGTCTCGTGATATTCGACATGAACGCTTTCCGGCAGCTCATCCCTCAAAGCCGCCATCTCCGGACCAGCAAGCCAGACATGCTCGATGCCAGCCGCAAGCAGCGGCCCCGTAAGGTTGGCATGCACGCGCTGGGCATAATCCCCCATTTCCAACATATCGCCGAGCACGGCGATCCGCCTGCCAACCCGTCCACCAGGTCCCGCCTGTGGCGATGTCGTCGCCAGCAGCGCGATTGCCGCGCGCATGGAAGCAGGATTGGCGTTGTAGCTTTCGTCGATCAGCGTGAAATAGCCGTTGCCGATCGCCCGCTTGTGGCGTTGACCCCTACCCTTTTCCGGCTGCAGGTCGGCCAGCGCATCGACCGCCCGATCCAGATCGGCTTCCACGAGCATGACGGCTCCAAGCACGGCAAGCGCGTTTTCCGCAATGTGACGGCCCGGCGCGCCGAGCGCCACTTCCATGGTCTCGCCGCCGATCGTCAGCCAAAGCGTTGAATTCTCTTCCGAAGCATTGAATTCGGCGAGGCGAACATCGGCCTTCGCATGCTGGCCGAAGCTATGGATGTGCTCGATTCCGGCGGCCAGGGCAGCCTTCTCCAGCATCTCGAACTGATCATTGTCGTGATTTAGAATGGCATGACCGCCCGGCACGACGCCGTCAAATATCTCCGCCTTCGCGGCCGCGATCTCACTGATGCTGTTGAAATTGCCGAGGTGGGCCGGCGCAATCGTGGTAATGATTGCGACATGCGGCTGCACCATCTTAACGAGCGGCCTGATTTCTTCGGGATGGTTCATCCCGATCTCGAAAACACCGAAGTCGGTGTCCTCGGGCATACGCGCCAGCGTCAGCGGCACGCCCCAATGATTGTTGAACGAAGCAACCGAGGCATGCACCTTGCCCGAAGGCGTCAGCGCGCGGCGCAGCATCTCCTTGGTCGTCGTCTTGCCGACCGAACCGGTGACAGCAATGATCTTCGCCCGCGTACGCTTGCGGGCGGCGACGCCGAGCCGCGCAAGCGCTGCCAGGACGTCGTCCACGACCACCTTCGGTACGGCCAGGCTACCCATAGCCGGCAGCCGTGCCTCACTAATCACGATAAAAGCGGCGCCGTTCGCCATAGCGATATTGGCATAGTCATGGCCGTCGACGCGATCGCCCTTGATGGCGAAAAAGGCTTCACCCGGCTGGATGAAACGACTGTCTATGGAAATGCCCGTAATGCCCTCAGGCAGCGATCCGACGAAACGGCCCGAGATTGCAGCGATCAGATCCTCAGTTGTCCATAACCAGCTCAAGACTTCAAATCCTCCAATGCTTTGCGCAATTCGGCATGATCGGAGAACGGCAGCGTGACGCCACCGATCGTCTGACCTTCCTCATGCCCCTTGCCGGCAACTATCAGCGTGTCACCGGATTTAAGCAGCCCGACAGCCTTGCGGATTGCTTCGGCACGATCGCCGATCTCCGTCGCGCAAGCAGCGGCCGCCATGATTTCCGCGCGGATCGTTGCTGGATCTTCCGAGCGCGGGTTATCGTCGGTGACGATAACGACATCGGCTAGACGGCAGGCGATCTCGCCCATGATCGGACGCTTGCCGCGATCGCGATCGCCGCCACAGCCGAAGACGACGATGACACGTCCCGTCGTGAACGGCCGCACCGAATTCAGAACATTTTCAAGCGCATCCGGCTTATGGGCGTAGTCGACATAGGCAAGCGCGCCATCATGCGTATGCCCCACAAGCTCCAATCTGCCCGATGCCCCAACGAGCTTTTCGAGCGCGGCCATGGCGACCGGCGCGGCAACGCCAGTTGAAATCGCAAGACCGGCAGCGACAAGTGCATTGGCGATCTGGAAATCGCCGGCAAGCGGAATATGAACTTCGAAGATATCGTCGCCGACATGAACTTCGGCGATTTGCTTGTGGCGGAAATGCTCGACGCGCTTCAGCGTCAGGAAATCACCCTTGCGCCCGACGGTGCGGATATCCTGTCCTGCGTCGCGCGCTGCTTCGATTGCCTGGGGAGACCAGGTATCATCTGCGAAGATGACAGCCGGCGACCCCTTCGGCAACAAGTCGCGGAACAGCCGCATCTTGGCCGCCATGTAGTCCTCGACCGTCGGATGATAATCCATGTGATCGCGGCCGAGATTGGTGAACGCAGCGGCAGCAAGCTTCACTCCGTCGAGCCGGAACTGGTCGAGGCCATGGCTGGATGCTTCCATTGCCGCGTGCGTGACGCCCTCGTCCGCCAGTTCGGCCAGCAACTTGTGCAATGACACCGGATCGGGCGTCGTCAGCGCGCCATATTCGTTGCGGGTCGGTGAAACGACGCCCGTCGTGCCGATCATTGCGGACGGATGACCGGCGTGAGCCCAGATCTGGCGCGTAAAGGAGGCAACTGAAGTCTTGCCGGCCGTACCCGTCACCGCCACCATGGTTTTCGGCTGGCGTCCGTAGAAACGGGAAGCGGCGACAGCGAGGAACCGGCGCGGCTCGCCAACCTGCAGCAGCGGCACATTACCGGCATCGGCCACGTGACCCGCAACTATAACGGAAGCGCCGCGCGAAACGGCATCGGCGATGAAACTTACTCCATCCGCCTTCGTGCCAGCAACGGCAACAAAAGCCATGCCTGGCGCCACCTTACGGCTGTCGGCGGAAATCCCGCTTATCTCAAGATCGCCAAGCGCTCCGCCAATATATGTGTTGAGTTCCGGAAATTCATTTCCGGCAATATCCCGCAAGTTCATCGAATGTACTTTTCGCCTTCTCGATCAGTCCGCCCCTCGCGAATCGACGTGTGTATTCTTTCACGCTTAATAAGACGCCAGCAAGGCCGAGTCATCTTTTCCAAAACTGGGCTGTACCCCGAGAATTGGCGCCGCGCGAGCGACGATGTCGCGGGCGATCGGCAACGCCGTGAAGGCCGAAATCGTCCCGCCGCCACGCTCGCCGCTCTTCGGCTCGTCGATGAAGGTCATGACGATGTATTGCGGGTTGTCGATCGGAAACACGGCCATGAAGGTATTGAAGTTCAGCGTATTGGAATACCGACCGTTGACCACCTTATCGGCCGTGCCAGTCTTGCTACCGACATTGTAGCCGGGAACACGGGCGTTACGACCCGAGCCCCTGGTGCCGTTGAACTCGAGCAGGAAGCGCACGTCATCACTGGTGCTCTTCTTCACGACCATCTTGGCGATGGCATCGGCCTGATCACGCGTGCGCGGCAGGAAGGTCGGCTCGATCAGCTTGCCGCCATTGACGAGTGCAGCTCCCGCGACAGCTGTCTGCAACGGCGTGGTAGAGACACCGTGGCCGAAAGAGATCGTGATAGAATTGATCTTCTTCCAGACTCGTGGCTGCGAGGGCATCTTCACTTCAGGCAACTCGGTCTGCATCTTCGTAAGGAGGCCGATCCGAGTGAGGAATTCCTTATGCCCTTCGATGCCGACAATATCGGCGATCTTGGCCGTGCCGATGTTCGAGGAGTACTGGAAGATCTCAGGAACGGTCAGAACACGACGCTGGCCGTGGAAATCCTTGATGGTAAAGCCACCAATGCGGATTGGATTAGTGGCATCGAAGGCATCCCGCAGCGTCACCTTGCCATCATCCAGCGCCATCGCCATCGTGAAGGTCTTGAAGGTCGACCCCATTTCGAACGTGCCGTTCGTCATGCGGTTCAGCCAGCCTTCCGAAGCGCCTTCGTTCGGATAGTTCGGATCGAAGTCCGGAGCCGAGGCCATGCCGAGAACCTCGCCGGTGTGGACATCGAGCACTGCGGCACCCGCGCCCTTGGCCTGGAAATTCTTTACGGCATTGACGACCGCATCGCGAACGATGCCCTGCACGCGCAGATCGATGGAAAGCTTTACCGGCTGCAGCGGCTGATCGTTGGTCATGCCGGCGGCCGCCAGATCAGCGAGCCCCTGGTCGTCGATATATTTCTCCATTCCGGCAACGCCGCGATTGTCGATATTGACATAGCCGAGAATGTGGGGAGCGGTCGTGCCGCCCGGATAGAAGCGGCGTTTCTCAGGACGGAAGCCGATGCCAGGAATGCCGAGCGCCAAAATCTGGCTCTGCTGCTTCGGTGTCAACTGCCGACGGAGCCAGGCAAAGTGCGAGGACTTTGCCGAAAGCTTCTTATAGGTCGACTTGGCATCGAGATCCGGCAGGACCTTACGCAGTTCCTCAACGGCCTCGTCCACGTCGATGATCTTGTTCGGCTCGGCAAAGAGGGAAACGGTACGAATGTCCGTTGCCAGGAGGGCGCCGTTGCGGTCGACGATATCGGGCCGCGAGGCCATCAGCCGATCGGGCGGCAGAATGCTTGAGGTGATATCCGGCTTGGTCATGGCGAATTGCGCAAGACGACCGCCAATCAGGCAGTAGATCGCGATGAAGCTTCCAACCAATAGTACAACGCGGCTTTTTGCCTGACTGGACTTGCGCTTGTGTGCGCCCTCGAATGTCGAACGGGAGAATCCATCGTTTGGGCGATTATTGCCGTCCGTCGAGAAATGGGCCTTGCTCTTCAGGACCATGATGCGAGAAAGAAAAGACATTAATCCCTCACCGATCCCGTTGCCATGTTGTCGACATCCTGCTTCTTGCGCTTGGCAAGAGCAGGCGGTTTCGGTCGCGGTGCCGGAGCCGCCGCGACATCGGCGATGGCCTTCCTAATCAGCGCATCCGTCGTATCGCCATTGCTCGAAGCTGCGGAGGCGCCCCCCTTGGCCCCGATCGCCTTGCCGCTCTTCGGATCGTTAGACGCCGTCACCGTTGGCGGCGGGAGCTGCGAGCGCAACATCGGAAGTTCGCTCGGCTGGACGATCGCCGTCGAAAGCGTCGGCTGCAGTTGAAGTTCGCTATTATAGGTATTGACGAGGCGCTCGAGGCGGTTCGGTTGAGAAACCAGCGCCCAGTCCGCCTTGAGGAGATCGATCGTATCCCTTTCAAGCTTGATTTCGGATTCGAGGCGGCGAACCTCTTCCAGCTTCAACTCGGCATGATGCTTGATCGTATAGGTCACGCTGGCCATGGCCGTCATGACGCCGATCAGCACGATGTCAAAAGTCTTCAGCATTTTAGCCCCCAAGCTTTTCAAGACTGGCGAGACTGGGCAGATCGAAGATCGAAAGATCTGCCGCCTCAGCTGGAGCCAAGGTGCGAACCCCCGCACGCAACTTGGCCGAACGAGCGCGCGGATTGGCTTCCGCCTCGGCATCGCTCGCAGAAACCATCGATTTGCCAACCGGCTCGAAAGTGGCGGGCCGCTCATTCACGATCGGCATGTGACGCGATCCAGCTGCACGACCCGAGCGGTCGGCAAAGAACTTCTTGACGATCCGATCCTCCAGCGAATGGAACGTCACGACGACGAGGCGCCCGCCCGGCTTGAGGACGCGCTCGGCTGCAAACAATGCCTGAGCCAGCTCGCCGAGTTCGTCATTGACGAAAATGCGCAAGGCTTGAAAGACGCGGGTCGCCGGATGGATTTTGTCCTTCGCCTTTCGCGGCGTCACGACCTCGATCAGGCCCGCCAGGTCACGGGTGGTCACGAAAGGAGCTTCCGCACGCCGCTTCTCGATTGCATGAGCGATGCGCGGCGCCTGCTTTTCCTCGCCCAGAAACACGAAGATGCGAATGAGATCGGCGAGCTTGGCACGATTGACGACATCGGCAGCCGAGACACCGCTTGCCGACATCCGCATGTCGAGCGGGCCGTTCTTGCTGAAGGAGAAACCGCGCTCGGCCTCATCGAGCTGCATGGAGGAGACGCCGATATCGAGCACGACGCCATCGAGGCCGCCTTCGGGAGCATGCTCGGCCAACTGAGAAAACTGCGATTGAATGAGCTTGAGATGGCCAGCATGGGCGGAAACAAGCGCCTGCCCTGCCGCGATCGCCGTCGGATCGCGATCGAGCGCAACTACATCGGCGCCGGCCTTGAGAATGGCCGACGTATAGCCGCCAGCCCCGAATGTTCCATCGAGGATCGTTTTGCCGGGCGCCAGGGCGAGCGCCTCAATCACCTCAGAAAGAAGAACCGGAATGTGCCGAACTGGTCCGCCACCGGCATCAGAAGAACCTGCGCCTGAATTCGCCGCCATTCCGTTTCTCCGCTCTATTCTAAGCGCCCGCCCGCCAGCCTGCGCTCCTCTCGTGCCTGCGACTGCAAGGCCAGAAAGGCCTCCGGTCGCCACAATTGAAAATGATCCGCCCGACCGACAAAAGTCACTTCGCTTACGATTCCGGTGAAGTCGCGAATGAAATCCGTGACCATCAACCGCCCTTCCGCATCGAGCTTCATGAAGACCCCGCCCCCATGAATGAGGAGCGACATCTGGTTCGCCGCCGGCGAAAACGGGCCGTCCGCCGCAATCTGCCGCTCGAAGCGATCGAGCAGATCGAGACCACCGACGCTGATCGCCGGAAACACAAAATCCTGGAAACAATAAAGCTCCTGGATATTGCGCTCGGCCAGCACGGAACGAAACGCCGCGGGCACGGAAACCCGCCCCTTGGAATCGATCCGGTTGGTCGCATTTGACAGGAAGCGGTTCATGACGCGAAACACCCGTTCCCCGTGCCCTGCAAGCCGCTACACGCTCGCGGACACAGCCAAAATCGGACACAGCTTCGCAAGCCGAAGGAGCCGACACTCCCTCGACACTCCCAGAACGGGAGCGACCACGGCTTTGCGATGATTGGGCTCTGATTTGCCCTTGTGCAGTGTTCTTTTGGGATACCATGGGACCATATGGGCGTCAATGGGATGAAGCCACGTCAGACGTGGCCGCAGCCTGAATATTCATAAGACGTTAAGTTTAACGAAAGGTTAGGATCGGCTTCAGGATACGTCCCGAAACGGATTGTTTTCACAGGTTAAAACCTTCACCGACCGAGGCCGAGAAGCCCTGAAATTCAGGGCATTCGGCAGCTCAAAAATTATTAGGCAGAACCGTTGGGCGCGCCGTTTGAAGTAACGCGATGATTTGCCAGTTGGCCTGTAAGCCGGGTTCTGTATGGCTCCGGCCGAAGCCGGAACGTGGCAGCCATTCATCTGGGACGCCGCTTGCGCGACGCCTCGTGCAACCCACCCGGATGACCGGCCCGGAAACAGGCTGGAGCGCTTGCGCGCCCCGTGTCATCCCTATTCGGTTTTGCTCCCGGTGGGGTTTTCCGTGCCGTCGCTGTTGCCAGAGACGCGGTGGGCTCTTACCCCACCCTTTCACCCTTACCCGATCCGAAAACCGGGCGGTTTGCTTTCTGTGGCACTTTCCCTGAGGTTGCCCCCGCCGGACGTTATCCGGCACCGTGTTTCCGTGGAGCCCGGACTTTCCTCACCCCATCGCCTTTCGGCATTGATGAAGCGCGGCTGCCCGGCCAACTGGCACAGGCTCATTAACCGAGACCGTCCGCAATTGCTACCGAAATATGCGCTTTGTCGGAAGCCTATATCAGCTGCGGAAATGCGCTGAGAAATCCGCACTGTAGCCCTGATCCTTGATTCGACCTGCGAGCAGCAGCTCCGCCCCCAGCCGGCCGATTTCATCGGAACTCTTGGCCGAAGTGCCGCTGCAGCCCATCAGGACCGCGATGCGCGAGGAAGACGTATAGCCGATCATGGGATAGCCGGTCGGCGAATAGGAGATGGCGCATGAATTGGTGAAAGACGGCGGCCGCTTCATGCCGGGAACAAGCTCATGGAAAATCCGCACCAGATGTTCGCGAGCCTTGTCGCGGCCAGGTGTGCGGAACCAGGCACGCAATTCCGCTTCGCTCTCGAATTGCAGATCGTCTGGATCGCCGCCGATCTTGATGTAGTACTTGCCGTCGGGGTAACGGATCGGCGGCAGCATATAGATGCTGTCCACGTCTTCAGGCGCCACTGAAATCAAGGAAGGCATGCTGGAAAGCGCCTCTGCCTCCGCCTCAGTGACCTCGAAGAACGTGACCGTACGTCCATAAACCTTCATCTCAACAGGTCGCGGCAAAAGATTCTCGGCAATAGAGAAACCGCCGGTGGCCAGCAGAATCTTTTCGGCCTTGAATGCCTCGCCTTCCGCCGTCTTGACGACCGCAAGACCGCCCTCGTCGCGGATCGACAGCGCTGTCTGCTTGATGATGCGCGCGCCAGCCTTTTCCGCCAGCAGCGATTGTGCCTTCACCAGCCGCCGCGGGCTAATATGGCCGGCCCCGTGCGGTTCGAATACCCCTTCGCTTCCCGACGCGAAGGCGAAGAAGGGAAACTTGGCCTTGAGTCCGGCATCATCGAGAAGTTCAGTTTGAACGCCGAGCCTGCCGGCTGCTTCCACGACGTCGCCGACATAGGTCGTCTTGCCGCCGCGCTTCGGGCCTGTGACCAGGCAGCCCACAGGCGCATAGAACTGGATGCCGCTATCGCGTTCAATATCCGCGTAGCGGGTGATCGAACGGTTTGCGAGACGAGCCCAATCCGTATCCGGATCAATCGTGCGAGTGATGCGGCCCTCGTCGTAATGGCTACCGAAAACACCCTGGTGGCTGGCGCGATCTTCAGGTTCATCCGGCCCGATGACGGCGATGCCATCCGTTTGGTTTGCCAGGTGACGGGCAGCCGCTGCTCCCATCATGCCCCGGCCCACGACGATGAACCTGAAATCCGCTGCCATGCTATAACCCTCATCCATAGTCGCGCTTTCGATAGCACGGAAAGCGATTCCGCCCTACCCGAAATCCCTCGACGAGCGGATGTCAGTCCAGAAGCGCCAGCACCTTGCCGCAATAGCGCTTCGAGATCGGGTTCATGCGCGTGGCGCCATGGCCAGCATTATATTTGAGGATAGTGTTGCAGGTCGAACCGCCGCCAAGATTCTGTGCCATGGCGAGATATTTCATGCCGAACTTGATGTTCGTTTCAGGATCATAGAGCCCCTTGGCCCCTCCGGTATATCCCATCAGCCGGGCTGTTGCCGGCTTGATCTGCATCAGGCCGATTTCACCTGCGCTTCCACGAGTTTTAGGATTGAAATTGCTTTCGATCTGGACGACGGCAGTAGCAAGTTCGACTGCGACGCCGTTCTGCTTGGCATATCTGGCAATCAATGCGGAGTAGCGATTTTGCCGTGCGAAGGAGGTCTCGGCATCGCGCAATTCGGCGGGAACATTGGGAACGGGGAAGCCGGTGGTGCGGCTGACAATTTTGAGAGAAACCGTTTTCTGCTTTGCATGGCGCTCGCCCGCAGAGGCGCAATCATATCCCACCAGCAGCACGCCCATGCATGCCACAGCCGCAACAATCAAATTTTTCATGTAGTCTTTTGTCTCCAGGGGCGGGACCGCGGATAGCCAAAACCATCACGTCCGGCTGGAGGCAAAAAGAGCCACCGGAGTGCACAGTCCCCATTAGTCTTCTACGGCCGCGCGACACACAAACCCAGACGGCGCGACCGCCGTTCAGCGAGCGTCGTTAGACCAATGTAATGCGGAGATAATAGGGAAAAGCTGTGGCGTAGCAGTGTGTTACGCGTTTCCGCATCTATAGCCGGCTATAATGCCTATAACTGGATGGAGCGAATTCAGGAATAGCGTGGCAACGCGGCCAGCAGTCGATGAAGCGTGTCAATCGTCGAAAAGTCGGCAATGCCATCCACGCGTTCCTGCCGGAAATGGCGCTGGAAGGCTTCGACATCGCCCTTCAGTTTTTCCGAGAATTCGCCATTTATTTCAGTATTATAGCCGTAAAGCGACAGCATCGACTGCAAGGCTTCGATCGGCTGTCCCACATCGCCCTTCTGGAAGAAACGCCCGCCGGTGATCGGAGCCGGCTCAACCCAGTGTCCGACACCCGCTGCGGCGAGCCGCGCCCAGGGGAATTTCTCACCCGGATCGACCTTGCGCACAGGGGCAACATCAGAGTGTCCGAGCACCCGTTCAGGCGCGATTGCCCAGCGTTGGCCGCAATCGCGACACAGTTCGATCACCGCTTCGATCTGCGCATCGGGAAATTCCGGCAGTCCGCCGGGATGGCCGGCATTGGCGATTTCGATGCCGATCGACGATGAATTGATATCAGTCTCGCCGTGCCAGGAGCTCTTGCCCGCGTGCCACGCACGACGCTCTTCCGGGACAAGCTGCATGACGCGGCCATCCTCGAAGACGAAATAATGGCTGGAAACCTGGCTCTCGGAGCGGCAGAGCCAATCGAGCGCGCCCTCAGCCGTGCCCATGCCGGTATAATGCAGAAGAATGATATCAGGCCGACGCCCGCCCCGCCTCTCGCCATGATTCGGCGAAGGCTGCGTACGGGCGCGAGCGAAATCGGCCTTGAATGCACTCATGCTGCGCGGCGTTCTTTCTCGATCTCGGCATAAGCCGCATTCAGAGCTGCCATACGCTCGTTGGCGATGGCATGGAACTCTTCCGGTACCCCACGCGACACGAGGCGATCCGGATGGTTTTCGTAGACGAGGCCGTGGTAGCGGCGGCGAATCGTCGGAAAATCGTCCTGGCGGGAGACGCCGAGCACCTTATAGGGATCGCGGCCGGCAACATTGACATGACGCGCCATGATCTGCTCGAATCGCTCCTCGCTCATATGGAAGATTTCGGCGACATGCTGAAGGAAGGCCATTTCCTTCTCATGGATCAGGCCATCGGCCTTGGCGATGTGGAAGAGACCGTCGAGCACATCCTCCAGCACCGGGCAATTCGCCGTGCAGGTCTCGCAAAGGGAGGACAGCCGCTCCGCATAAGCTTCGTAACCGGCCACATCCTGACGCGCCAGATTATAGAGACGAGCGACGTTTTTCGCCTGATCGGGAGGGAATTCGAAGATCTCGCGGAATGCATTGACCTCGTTTTCCGTGACCACGCCATCCGCTTTCGCCATCTTGGCGGACAGAGCGATTATTGCGACGGAAAACGCCACTTTGCGGCGCGTTTCCGGATCACCTTCAAAGACGGTGCGAATGGCCTCGACCACCGCCGACAGGGCATTGCCGGCAGTGCTACCGATAGCATTCAGCAATTTTTCCCAGAACGACATGCCGGTCTCGATATCCACTTAAACAGTAGAACACCTTGATCAAATAATGGTTGCTATTGCAAGCAGTCCATTCGTCGCAAGGGCGAAAACACTTTTCACAATTTGGTAATGATGTTGCATTGCGAGCGGCCGGCCAATCGCCCCGACCCTTGCGCTCGAGCCGACACAAACCGCGAATTTCTTAAATTCTTTACTTTACACCCATGTCCGCCTGTCGCATCCATTCCACCGCAACCATTGAAATGAAGCAGCTTGCCTGCAAGGAGGATCTCCATGGCCAAACAGAAAGTCGCAATGCTCACTGCCGGCGGGTTGGCGCCCTGCCTTTCGTCTGCCGTTGGCGGGCTGATCGAGCGCTATAGCGATGTGGCGCCTGACCTCGACATTATAGCCTATCGTTCAGGCTACCAGGGAGTTCTGCTGGGAGACAGCATCGAAGTGACACCGGCCATGCGCGAAAAGGCCCATCTGCTGCACCGTTACGGCGGCTCGCCGATCGGCAACAGCCGCGTCAAGCTCACCAACATCGCAGACTGCGTCAAGCGTGGCCTGGTCAAGGAAGGCGAAAACCCGCTACGCGTGGCAGCCGAGCGACTTGCCTCCGATGGCGTCACTATCCTCCACACGATCGGTGGCGACGACACCAACACGACGGCCGCCGATCTCGCCGCCTATCTCGGCGCTAATGGCTATGACCTGACCGTCGTCGGCCTGCCAAAAACGGTTGACAACGACGTCGTGCCGATCCGCCAGTCTCTCGGTGCCTGGACGGCTGCCGAAGTCGGCGCTGACTTCTTCGATAATGTCAGCAACGAACAGACCGCCGCCCCAAAGACGCTCGTCATCCATGAAGTCATGGGCCGCCACTGTGGCTGGCTGACCGCGGCAACCGCGCGCGCCTACATTCAGAAAACCAGTGCCAATGAATATGTCGAGGGCTTCATGATGAATGCCGATCTGAAGCGTATCGACGGGCTCTATTTGCCGGAAATGGCATTCGATATCGAGGCAGAAGGCGAACGTCTGCGCACCATTATGGAAAAGACCGGCCAGGTGACGCTGTTCGTTTCGGAAGGCGCAGGTCTTGATGCGATCGTCGCCGAACGCGAAGCGGCTGGGGAGAGCGTCAAGCGCGACGCCTTCGGTCACGTGAAGATCGATACCATCAATGTCGGCGGCTGGTTCCAGAAGCAGTTTGCAGCCATTATTGGCGCCGAACGCTCCATGGTGCAGAAGTCAGGCTATTTCGCACGCTCCGCAGCGGCAAACGGCGAAGATCTCCGCTTGATCCAGGGCATGGTCGATCTTGCCGTGGAAAACGCGCTCAACAAGGTATCGGGCGTCACCGGCCATGACGAAGGTCAGGGCGGCAAGCTGCGCGTTATCGAATTCCCGCGCATCAAGGGCGGCAAAGCCTTCGATATCTCTGCTCCCTGGTTCGCCGAGGTCATGGCGCATATCGGGCAGAAATACACACAGGCCTGATGGATCTCCGATCAACGCACTGATTGACAATTAGGCGGCCCGATTGTCCATCAGTCGGGTTGACGGATCGCTAATCCGATGTCTTTGCTGGCGGCGAAATAGGAATTAGGGAGGATTCCATGTCCATCGAAACTTGGCTCGCTTTCGCCGCCGCTTCCTGCATCATGCTGGCCATACCCGGCCCGACCATTCTCCTTGTCATATCCTATGCACTGGGCCACGGCCGCAAGACGGCGCTGGCAACGGTGACCGGCGTCACGCTCGGCGATTTCACGGCAATGACCGCTTCGCTCGCCGGTCTCGGTGCCCTTCTCGCCACATCAGCGACACTATTCACGATTCTGAAGCTGATCGGCGCAGCCTACCTCGTTTTTCTCGGAATCAAGCTCTGGAGAGCCCCCATTGTGACGGGACCGATGGGCGATAACGACAATCTCCCAGAGGAAAAACCGTTAAAAATTCTCTTACACGCATATGTTGTAACGGCACTCAACCCGAAGAGCATCGTGTTCTTCATTGCGTTCGTTCCGCAATTTCTCGATATGTCGAAGCCATTTCTTCAGCAAACGCTTATTCTAGAGGCAACTTTCCTCACTTTAGCAGCCTTGAACTCGCTTATTTATGTATTCGTCGCCGATATGGCACGCGGCTTCATCCGCAAGGCTGGCGTGCAACGCGCCGTTAACCGAACGGGCGGAACACTGTTGATTGCAGCCGGTGCAGTGACCGCCGGATATCGCCGGATGGCCGCCTGAGCCGGTGCAGGGTTGCGAGGCGATCACGGATAGGTTAATGGGGATTCATAATTTTATCGATCCTGTGACCGAATTTGGCGGTCCTGTGGCCGAATTGCATCGAAATTAGGTTTGGTTTTTTCGAAAGTGACAGAATGGTAACGATCGGATTTCCCAGCCTGAAGCGCAGCGTTGCCTTGTCGGCAATGATGTGCGGCGCTCTCGCCGGGTGTGCAAGCACTCAGCAGCAGACGTCTCAGGCAGAACTCCCGTCGGCACACGCCAACGTGCCGCATCCGAATACGACCCTGACCGCAACTGGCGCGGCCGCGCCTGCAGCAGGCGGCGTCGCAATGGCGGCGGTATCGCCGAATTTCATCGGTCCGCGGCAGCCGCAACAAACGGCAATGACAAAGTCCGGTCGCGTTGTTCCAGGCACGACTAACATCGCCGCTGTAAGCCAGCAGCAGATGGACGCGGGACGTTTCGGCACGCCGGTTGCGAGCGCTGCCAATCAGGGAACCGCCGCAATCGCCGCTGCAACGGGCGCCACCGCCGGCAGCACGTCAGCCGCAGCAGCCTATGCAGCGTCCGACGTCCCTCTGATGCCTTCCGTGGTCGCCATCCCCATGCCCAATCCGGCGCGTCCCGGTGATGCCGCGCTCACGCCGGTTTCCTCCTCCATGGCTCAGGGCCAGCCGGCCATTCCGATGACATCGGATGTTGCAGCCATTCAGGTCGCCGTTCCGACGCCGCGTCCAGGTTCGACGCCGCAGGCAGAAGTCGCCTTCGCCACGCCCGCCCAGATGGGCGTTCCGCTCTATGCGGACAACCGAATGCATTACGACTTCAATTTCGACAGCAGCGGTCCGACGGTGGTGCCAGCTGTCATGACCACCACCAATACTGCGAATTATGATTCCGATGTTCCGGCTGAGGAAAAGAGCTACGTTTCGAAGCTCATCCAGAAATACGCCAAGCTCTACGAAATTCCGGAATCCTTGATCCATCGCGTCGTTCACCGCGAAAGCCGTTACAATCCGAAGGCCTATAACCGCGCCGGATATTTCGGCCTGATGCAGATCAAGTATAATACCGCGAAGTCCATGGGTTACGAAGGCCCGGCATCCGGCCTCCTTGATGCCGAAACCAACATCAAATACGCCGCCAAGTATCTGCGCGGCGCCTGGATGACGGCGGACAGCAAGGCCCAAAACAAGGAAGCCAGTGCCGTCCAGCTTTATGCACGCGGCTATTACTACGACGCCAAGCGCAAGGGCCTCACGGACGTCGCCAACGGCAATTACTGATTTTATCGAGACATCTCTAAGAAGCCGGCCTAGTTCGTGGCCGGCTTAATAACATCCATGATCCGCTTCAGCAGGATTTGCGGCCGATAGTCCGCCCATGTCGGCGTCAGTCCCATCCGCACGACGACGAGATTGGCGGACGGGACGATTGCAACCGTTTGGCCGTCGTGACCAGTCATCCAAAATGTATCTACAGGCAGGCCGAATTGGGCATTCGAGCCGCCGGGACCAGCAAGCCAGGTCTGAACCTGCGAGTAGACCCCCTCTGAGGCATTCGTCGGCGTGCGCATGGCGCCGACGAAACCTTCCGGCAGCAGGCGATGCCCATTCCAAACCCCATCCTGCAGCAGAAACAAGCCGAAGCGCGCCCAATCCCGGGCGCTGGCATAAAGATAAGAACTGCCGACAAAGGTGCCGCGCTCATCGGCCTCGAAAACAGCACTATACATGCCGAGTGGCCCGAAGAGCGCTTCGCGTGGATAGGAGATGGCAGTGCTCAGATTGGGCAGCCGGTTCATCCAGAGGCGAGAAAGCAACGCTGCCGTGCCGCTGGAATAGCTAAAACGCTCGCCCGGCGCTGTCGTCTGACGCGCATTGGCTGCCAGGCTGGTGACATCCGGGTCGAGATAGAGCATGCGCGTTACATCCGATACGGTGCCATAGGATTCGTTGAACGCAAGCCCGCTTTCCATGGCGAGAAGATCGCTGAGCTTGATGTCCTTGCGCGAATCCGCGCTCCATTGCGGCAGAAGATTCTGATCGTCGAAGGACATGCGCCCGGCCAGCATGAGACGGCCGATAATCGCGGCATTGACCGTTTTCGTCATCGACCAGCCGATCAGCGGTGTTCCCTTGCTGAAGCCGTCGCCATAGCTCTCAGCAACGATACGGCCATCCTTGACGACGACGATCGCCCGCATAGCCGGCCCGGCCAGATCCAGATTCGATACGGTATCGGCGAGCTTCTTCCCGACATCGCCCTGACCGAGGTTCACCGTATCTCCATCCGGCCACACCGCATCGTTCTTCGGCGCCTTCACCTTGTTGAGGAAAACGGCGCTGCGAGCCGTTTGCAGATCACCGTCCGGCACTAGCGCGCAACCGAGCGCGCCGCGATAAAGCGCACGGTTCGGCGCGAACAATCCCAGGAAACGGGCCGTGACCACGCCCTCATCCCGGTCGACATAAACGCGAATGAGCTTCAATGCCGGATTGCCGGGAGCCTGCACATCCTCCTCCATCACCTTGTCCGGGTCCCGTTTGGCCACGAAGGTGTTGGAGCAGACGATCTTTGCGGCGTAGCCATCGCCAACTTTCAGCAATTCCGGCGGATAAAGAGAGAGCCAGACGGCTCCGCCGGCGACAATGATCAGCAGCAAAACAATAAGAGCCCCGATCACTCTCGATATCAAACGCATGTCACATACTCTCCAGAAATGTAGGCGGAGACAATCAGGAAACGCGGCAAGATGAAAGACCCATGATGGTTAGGGCTCCTTAAATATGTGCAAGGATGCTCTCCGCCCTGGTCTGCCAACAGCCCGCGTCATCAGACTGTAGTATTGCCGGGTTAAACGCCCTGAACTTCACAAATCGGTGACAAGACTCAGATGACGGAATTCGCCCCGGATGCCGGTCTCCAAAAGAACCGGAAACTCAAGGACGCTGTGCTGCAGCACAAGGCACTGTCCAAAGCAGGCCTTTCCGAGCGCTTGTTCGGCATGTTGTTTTCCGGCCTTGTCTATCCGCAGATCTGGGAAGATCCGGATATCGATATGGAGGCGATGGAGCTACAGGCGCATCATCGCATCGTCACCATCGGTTCGGGCGGCTGCAATATGCTGGCCTACCTCTCCCAAAATCCGGCATCCATCGATGTCGTCGATCTCAACCGCCACCATATCGCACTGAACAAGCTGAAGCTCGCCGCCTTCCGCCTGCTTCCCGGTCATGCGGACCTAGTGCGTTTCTTCGGAACGCCCGACATTGCAGCCAATAGCCAGGCCTACGACCAGTTCATCGCGCCGCGCCTCGACGTGGCAACCGCTGACTACTGGAATGGTCGCGATCTCTATGGTAGGCGCCGCATCACGGTCTTCAACCGCAACATCTATAAGACCGGCCTTCTCGGCCGCTTTATCGGCGCCGCTCATATATTGGCGCGCCTTCACGGCGTTCGCCTCGACAGGATGACGGAAGCCCGCACCATGCGCGAGCAGCGTCAGTTCTTCGAGGAGGAGATCGCGCCGATCTTCGATAAGCCGGCGGTCCGCTGGCTGCTCGGCCGCAAAAGCTCGCTCTTCGGCCTCGGTATCCCGCCGCAGCAATATGACGAGCTTGCAAGCCTCGCAGGCGACGATTCTATTTCCGCCGTGCTGAAACACCGGCTCGAAAAGCTCGCCTGTCATTTCCCGATGCGCGACAATTACTTTGCCTGGCAGGCATTCTCTCGGCGCTACGCTGCTCAGCACCAAGGCCCCCTGCCCACCTATCTCAAGCCGGAACACTATGAGGCGATCCGTGCCAATGCCGATCGCGTGAGTGTCCACCACGCCAATTTCACCGAACTGCTCGCTTCGAAGCCAGCTGCCTCGCGCGATCGCTATGTCCTCCTCGATGCGCAGGACTGGATGACCGACGAACAACTCAACGGCCTTTGGGCGGAGATCACCCGCACGGCGCGCGAAGGCGCCCGCGTCATCTTCCGCACCGCCGCAGAAAAGAGCATCATCGAAGGTCGCCTCTCTCCGGCGATCCGCGATCAGTGGGTCTATTTCGAGGAGCGTTCACAGGAACTCAATGTTCGTGATCGCTCGGCCATCTATGGCGGCTTCCACATCTACGGGAAAAAAGCGTGAGCCAGGCGGATACGGGCATAGAAACCAGCGCGAATAACCATGCCAAGCTGATGGATGGCATGTACCGTTATCAGCGTCACATCTATGACCTGACCCGTAAATATTATCTGTTCGGCCGCGATCGAACTATCGAACAGTTGAATGTTCCCTCCGGCGGCTCGCTTCTGGAAGTGGGCTGCGGCACGGGCCGCAATATGCTCCTCGCCTATCGGCGCTTCCCCTCCGCTCGCCTCTATGGCCTGGATATCTCGCAGGAAATGCTGATCTCCGCCCGCAATAATTTCCGCGGACTGAAACAGATGCCGGATTTTCGCGCCGCCGATGCCACCGCTTTCTCGCCCGCCGATTTCGGCACTGAGGGCTTCGACCGCGTCATGATTTCCTATGCGCTGTCGATGATCCCGGACTGGACAAGCGCTATCGATGCATCGCTCGACGCTGTTGCACCGGGCGGCGAGCTTCACATCGTCGATTTCGGCCAGCAGGAAGGATTGCCGGGCTGGTTCCGGGCCATGCTCAAAGGCTGGCTGAAGAAATTTCACGTCACGCCCCGTGCCGATCTTCTGACGGTTCTCCAAGAAAAAGCTGCAGCACGAGGCATGACGGTGAAAATCGAAAAGATTGGCCGCGGTTATGCCTGGCGGGCTGTAGCGACCCGGCACGACGCCTGAGTGGCGACAGATTTCGGCGTAAAATCCGGCTCCTTCAGTCGCAAGCATAAGAATTTGCTTGAAGATAACGCATTTTTTACGTTGATATGGTGAATAAAGTGGCAAGACCAGCTGGCAACGGTATGGTCTGGCGCTCTCTCCGATTCTCGGGGACCACATCACGGAAGCCAAATTTTGGGGCAGCAAGATCACTCGGGCCATAACAGGATATCTATGCGCCGGCTTCTGGCATGCTTACTGCCGCTCGCTCTTGTTCTGACTGGCTGCACAACGGGCTATGATGCCTTATCGACGGCAGCCCTTCCCAAGACCAGATTTGCCGACACGAAACCCCAGGATTTCGGTCGCGATCATCCACAACGCCATCCGATCCATGGCATCGATATTTCCAAATGGCAGGGCGATATCGATTGGAATGCCGTCAAGGGTTCCGGCGTCGCCTTCGTCTTCATCAAGGCGACGGAAGGCAAGGACCGGATCGACCCGCGCTTCACCGAATATTGGAATGAAGCGAGCGCTGCGGGACTTCTGCATGCGCCCTATCATTTCTTCTATTTCTGCTCGACGGCCGACGAACAGGCTGATTGGTTCATCCGCAATGTGCCGAAAGATGCCATGGCGCTTCCGCCCGTCGTGGACGTCGAATGGAACCCGGGCTCCCCTACTTGCAAGACCAGACCGGCTCCTGAAACGGTGCGCAGCGAGATCAAGCGCTTTATGGATCGCCTGCAGGCCTATTACGGCAAGCGCCCGATCATCTATACTTCGGTCGATTTCCATCGCGAAAATCTAGTCGGCTATTTCAAGGACTATCACTTCTGGGTTCGCTCCGTTGCCAAGCATCCGAAAGAGACCTACGCGGATCGTAGCTGGGCCTTCTGGCAATATACGTCTACGGGCGTCATCCCCGGCATCAAAGGTCCGACGGATATCAATGTTTTCGCCGGTTCTGAACAAAATTGGCACAACTGGGTTGCGGCAGTAGAGAAGCAAGGAAATTCTTGAGACTGCAGCCAATTCTCTCTTGCTTATGTCACAATCTTCTGTGAAAGCGACCCTATTCTATCATTGGAAAGGATCGCTCATGGATCGTGACACCATTCGACGCGGCGCTCTTGCGTTGCTCCTCGCCTCAGCCATGACCGGTACGGCTTTGGCTCAAAGCGCAGCACCGGCCGCAGTGCCGCCCGCGAGCAGTGACGCCACTCCAAAAGTAACCTGCGGTGGCGATCTCACCGCATTCCTGGCCGGCGTGAAGGCCGAGGCGATTGCTGATGGTGCGGATGCTGCCGCCGCCGACAAGACGCTCGCCGGTGCCCAGATCGACCCCAAGGTCCTCGCAATGGACCGTAGCCAGGGCGTTTTCCGCCAGACTTTCCTCGAATTCTCGCAGCGCACCGTCAGCCAGGGCCGCCTCGACATCGGCCGCCAGAAGTTGAAGCAATATGCCGACGTCTTCGCCAAAGCCGAACAGGACTATGGCGTACCTCCTGGCGTTATCACCGCTTTCTGGGCGATGGAAACCGATTTTGGCGCCGTTCAAGGCAATTTCAACACCCGCAACGCGCTGGTCACCCTCTCGCACGATTGCCGCCGTCCGGACTTCTTCCGCCCTCGCCTGATCGCACTGATCGAGCTCGTCCAGCGCGGCGATGTAGACCCGGCAACGACGACGGGCGCATGGGCCGGTGAAATCGGCCAGACGCAAATGCTGCCGCCCGATATCATCGCTTACGGCACCGATGGCGATGGCGACGGTCATGTCAATCTGAAGACCAGCGCTCCGGACGTGATCCTGACGACGGCCAGATTCCTCCAACATCTCGGCTTTCAGCGTGGTCAGCCTTGGCTGCAGGAAGTAGCGGTTCCGGACAATCTTCCCTGGGAAAAATCCGGCATCGGCGGTACGCTGACGGCAGGCGATTGGTTCAAGCTCGGCGTCACGCCACGCGACGGCAACACGAGCTTCGGCTCTTTACCAGCTGCCCTCATTCTGCCCCAAGGTCGCAAGGGACCTGCCTTCCTGACCTATCCGAACTACAATACCTATCTCGGCTGGAACCAGTCCTTCATCTACACGACCTCAGCCGCCTATTTCGCGACACGTTTTGCCGGCGCGCCGCCCTATAACAAGGGTAATCCCGAGCCGGGCCTCAACGATATCGATATGAAGGCTCTTCAGACCAAGCTCGTGGCCCGCGGTTACGATGTCGGCAAGATTGATGGAATCCTCGGCTCCGGCACGCGTGTCGCGATCCAGAAGGAACAGTTCCGCCTGGGTATGCCGGCCGACGGCTGGGCAACGACGGCACTGCTCAACGCACTCTGATTTCTCCTGTGCTTGGATCGAAAAGGCGGCCCAGGGCCGCCTTTTTTGTATCTGCTGCTCGTAACCGGATAGCCAAGCTCACAGCACGTTAATAATTATTCACATCTCGTTATTGAATAGTAAGTTAAAATTATTTAATAAATTCAATGTCTTATGAATTAGACATGATTCATTTCGTGAACTTGATACCGCGTCGCAACATCGAATGTTCTTTCCAAGCGACACGTTTTCGACATAAAATTTAACGGCTGACTGAGGAGGAAGACATGGGATTAACACGATCCATCAACGTCCTAGTGGTCGGTGCGGCCTTCGCTTTCGTCGTCACGATGCTTTTTATCTGACGGCTCTAGTGTAATTCGCAGCCGACCAAACTCCGAGAAGCTAACAAAACCCCTGTTGTATTAGAAAAGCGCATGCCCCGCCGGATATGCGCTTTTTATCATCCCCCTGGATGAAGACGCTCTAGGCAGCAGCGCCAGCCCGTGCATCCACCTTACGCTCAAGACCCAGCTGTTCAAGCACGGCGGAAACCAATGCCGAACGGTTCATCGTATAAAGATGAAACTCGTGAATGCCACGGCGCACCAGATCCTGGATCTGCTCGGCCGCAACATCAGCTGCGACCTTGGCGCGCTCCTCAATATCCTCATCCAAACCATCAAACCGCTCGTCGAGCCAGGCCGGAATATTCGTGCCGCAGGCGCCGGCGAAGCGCTTGAGTTGCGTCAGGTTCTGGATCGGCATGATGCCCGGCACAACGGGGATCTTGATACCGGCGGCGCGAACGCGATCGTGATAACGCTCGAAGGCATCGTTATCGAAGAAGAACTGCGTCAGCGCCCGATCGGCACCATTCTCCGCCTTGCGCTTCAGCATATCGATATCGGCTGCCGTATCGCGGCTTTCCGGATGCTTTTCGGGATAGGCGGAAACGGAAATATCGAAATCGCCGCGCTCGCGCAAAGCGCCAACCAGTTCGGCGGCATTGGCATAACCGCCCGGATGCGGCTGATAGGCCGAGCCGACGCCACCAGGCGGATCACCGCGCAGAGCGACAAAACGGCGAACGCCGGCAGCAAGGAATTCGTCGATCACCCGGTGCGTGTCCTCACGCGTCGCACCGACGCAGGTCAGATGCGACGCGGTTGTGAACGGCGTCTCATGGATCATCTTGCGCACGGCAGAAAGCGTCGGCGCTTTGGTCGAACCGCCTGCCCCATACGTGACTGAAACGAACTCAACGTCCCAATCGCTGAGCTCCTCAACGGTGTTCCACAGCTGCTGCTCGGCCTCTTCCGACTTCGGCGGAAAGAACTCGAAGGAGATGCGGATACCGTCGCTATGGCTTTCTGATCTCGAAGACATGTCAAACTCTCCCGGCAAGAATGGGGGATGACTGGTGGCCCTGGTCGGACGCAATCAGCAACCGCGGGTCGCGCGCCAGCCAGATGGTAACGGTCAGCGCCTGTCCGCCTTCCCTCCCCGAATGAAGATCCTGTACGCGCTCTACATCCAGCCCTGCGAGTTTCAGCCAATCCGAAATCGCCTGATGCGAGAAGCCGAGGCGCAGATGCGCATGCTCGTCACGCAGATATTCAAGCCCGTGCGGCGCGAGGTCGATGATGACAAGGCGACCGCCGGGCCGCAGCATTCGCGCCGCCTCATTGATGGCAACCTCCGGCTGATCAAGGAAGTGCAGCACCTGGTGGATGGTAATGAGATCGAAATCCTGCTGCTCGAGCGGCAAGTTGAAAATATCGCCATGCCGCACCGAGGCAGCGGTAATATTGGCCCGGTCGAGATTGGCGCGGGCAACGGCCAGCATGTCACGGCTGGCATCGATGCCGACGGCGCGGCGATAATGCCCAGCGAGAAGCTGCAGCATCCGGCCAGTGCCCGTACCGAGATCGAGAAAGGAGTCGATCGGCTGCGGACCGATGAGATCGATCAGCGCCTTGTCGACATCCTCGTCGGCGACATGGAGGCGGCGCAGCTCATCCCACTCGGCGGCATTCCGGCTGAAATAGGCCTGAGCGCGCTCGGCCCGGATGCGCTTTACGGAAGCAAGACGCTCCCCGTCACGCAGCAGCACCGTATCCTTTTCGGCGGTATGGCGCAGCAGGCTGCGCGCCAGCGTCACTGCCTTGCCCTCCTGCTTCAGGCGGAAATAGGCCCAGGCGCCCTCCTGGTAACGATCGATCAGGCCGGCTTCGCCGAGTAGCTTCAGATGCCTGGAAATGCGAGGCTGCGATTGACCGAGGATTTCGGTAAGGTCGGTCACAGTCAGATCGCCGGCCGCCAGTAGCGCCAGAAGACGCAGCCGGGTCGGCTCGCCGACCGCCTTCAGCACGTCTACCACGTCATCCAAGCCGAGTTTAACCAGATCCGTCATTTCACACCCAATCAAGATATAAAGATATCTTTATGTGATTTGAATGGGTTCCGCAAGGGCTAATCATCGAAGAGGCCGGCGGAGCGTCGGAAATCTGTTAGTTTCTGTCGGCTAGGGAACATATACCTCTTGCCTGAGGCAAAGAAAAACCCCGGACCTGCCGGGGTTCTCTATGACGGAAAGACAGCAAACTTACCGTGTCAGGCGCTTGTGTGCCTGGCTGCCCGGATTGAGAGCATCGGGGCCGAGGCGGCGGACCTTGTCCTGTTCGTAATCTTCAAAATTGCCTTCGAACCATTCAACATGGCCGTCACCTTCAAAGGCCAGGATATGCGTGGCCAGGCGGTCGAGGAACATGCGATCGTGGCTAATGATGATGGCGCAGCCGGCGAAGTTTTCGAGCGCGCTTTCCAACGCCCCCAGCGTCTCCGTATCGAGGTCGTTGGTCGGTTCGTCGAGCAGAAGCACGTTGCCGCCAGACTTCAGCATCTTGGCCAGGTGAACGCGGTTGCGCTGACCGCCAGAGAGACTGCCAACCTTCTGCTGCTGGTCGCCGCCCTTGAAGTTAAAGGCGCCGCAATAGGCGCGCGAGTTCATGTCGAACTTGCCGAGCTTGATGATTTCGGCGCCACCGGAGATTTCCTCCCATACCGTCTTGTTTCCATCAAGCGCGTCGCGGCTCTGGTCGACATAGCTGAGATGCACCGTCTCGCCGATGCGGATCGAGCCGGAATCCGGCTTTTCCTGCCCGGTGATCATCTTGAACAGGGTCGTCTTGCCGGCGCCGTTCGGACCGATAATGCCGACGATGCCGCCGGGCGGCAGCTTGATCGACAGATCGTTGATCAGCGTGCGACCTTCGAAACCCTTGGTGATGCCTTCCATCTCGATCACCACCTGTCCGAGACGCTCGCTGACCGGAATGATGATCTGGGCGTCACCAGGACGCTGATTTTCAGCAGCATCGACCAGCTGTTCGTAAGCATTGATACGCGCCTTGGACTTAGCCTGACGGGCCTTGGGGCTGGAGGCGATCCATTCCTGTTCGCGGCTGATCGCCTTCTGGCGGCCGGCTTCTTCGCGAGCTTCCTGAAGCATACGCTTGGCCTTGGCCTGTAGATAGGCGGAGTAGTTACCTTCGTATGGAATACCGCGGCCGCGGTCGAGTTCGAGAATCCAGCCGGTAACATTGTCGAGGAAGTAGCGGTCGTGGGTGATCATCATCACGGCGCCAGGATAATCGCGCAGGTGCTTTTCCAGCCAGGCAATGGTCTCGGCGTCGAGATGGTTGGTCGGTTCGTCGAGCAGCAGCAGGTCCGGCTGCGAGAGAAGCAGACGGCAAAGCGCGATACGGCGGCGCTCACCGCCGGAAAGGCTGGTAACTTCGGCATCGCGCGGCGGGCAGCGCAATGCATCCATCGCCATTTCCACCTGGCTTTCCAGATCCCAGAGGTTCTGGCTGTCGATGATATCCTGGAGCTTGGCGCCCTCTTCCGCCGTCTCGTCGGAATAATTCATCATCAATTCGTTATAGCGATTGAGGATTTCGGTTTTCTTGGCAACGCCTTCCATGACGTTTTCGAAAACCGTCTTGTTAGGATCGAGCTGCGGCTCCTGCGGCAGGTAGCCGATGGTGGCGCCTTCGGCCAGCCAGGCTTCGCCGGTATATTCCTTGTCGAGGCCGGCCATGATGCGCAGCACGGTCGACTTACCTGCGCCGTTCGGACCGAGAATACCGATCTTGGCATCGGGGTAGAAGGAGAGATGGATATTCTCGAGAATTTTCTTGGCGCCATAGGACTTATTCAGACCGGCCATATGATAAATGAACTGACGTGCCATAGCTTGGGTTGCTCCACGGACGAATAGCGTTGCGATTTGTGCCGCTATGTAGGCGAAACCCTGCCCTCGGGCAACGGCGAAACCTTGTCCGAGGGCATTATCCGCGTCAGAAAGGCCGTATTTCTCAGAAGCCGGCCGCGTCCACCACACCCCGATCGCAGCCGAAGGCGGTGCTGCCGGCACCTTGGATCAATTTGGCGAGGCGCGGCTCATTGCTCTGTGGGGGATCGATCGCATCTTCCGAGAGACCGATTGTCAGCTCCGAAATCATCCTGACGTCGCCGACGCGGCGGCAGCTCATCTTGATGCGCGCGTTGGCGCCCTCGCCGAAGCTCTGGTCGAAGGCTGCCTTGATGCTCTCGGCATCCAGCTCCTTGCCGATATTCTGCGCAAAGAGATCCCTCACGGCCGATGTATTGAGTTCGGCAATCAAGCCGGCGGCGATGGAGAAATATTGATCGGCACTCAGCTTCGTACAGGTGCCGTGCTTGATCCATTCATGCCGCTCCAAGCCCGATTGTGTGCCCGGCATCACCTTGTCCAGCTTCGCCTTCACGTCCTGAGACAGCTGCACGGCCGGCAGGTCTTTCCAGTCGCGGCCGCGATCTGCCTGCTTCAGATCCTCGGAAATATCGCAATATTCCTGCCGCATCGGCCAGAGACCATGCAACGAAAAATTCGTGGCATCATGATTGTTTGACGATTGGTTCCGGCATTCCGCCTTCTTCTGGTTCGTCTGACAAAATGCCGGCTCCCAGCTCGCCGCCAGGATAAAGCGCGTCCGCCCGCGGCTATGTTCCTGTGCGACGGCGCCCGCCGCCGTCCCAATAGAAATAAATACAACTGCAAATACCCGAAGCCACTGCTTCATTCTTGCCTCCAACTAGAACATTATGGGAACAAATAAGCAGTTTGAGCGAGCGGGCGCAATCCTGAATCGCAGCGCTCGGAAAGATTTATTTCTGTGAGCTTTACCACCTATCCATTGCAATCGGGCAGATGATAACCTTACGTCCAAGTGGGGAGGAACGGATCTATGTTCGTCGAGACGAAGCGCCTGAAAAGTCCGACGGGCGCAACTCTTGCCTATCATCATTTGCCGGCGGTAACCGATGCTCGCGGCATCCTGCTGATATCGCACGGCCTTGCCGAGCATTCACGCCGCTACGAGACCTTCGCCGATGCGATGGCAGGCCAAGGCTTCCATGTTTATGCCCACGATCATCGCGGCCATGGCGAAACGACCGCCCCTGATGCCCCCATCGGCCGCTTTGCCCGCAGAAATGGCGCTGCTCAGGTGATCGCCGATGTGCTCGCCATGCGCGAGCTTGCCGCACGTACCCATCCCGACCTTCCGATCATCCTGTTCGGGCATTCCATGGGCGGATTGATCAGTCTGAACGCGGCCGTCACGCATCCGGACAAGTTCGATGCGGTCACCGTCTGGAATTCCAATTTCAATCCGGGCCTCGCCGGCCGCGCCGCCCAGCTCATCCTGAAAACGGAGCGCATGTTCAAGGGGTCGGACGTCCCGAGCGGACTGCTGCCGAGACTGACCTTCGGCACCTGGGGTAAATCGATCACCAACCGCCGCACCGATTTTGACTGGCTCTCGCGTATTCCGGAGCAGGTGGACAAATATATCGCCGATCCGCTTTGCGGCTTCGATGCCTCAGTTTCGCTCTGGCTCGATATATTCGAGCTTACCTTCCAGGCACCGCGAAAGATCTATCTCGACCGGCTTCAACGCGACATGCCGATCCATCTCGTCGGCGGCGGCAAGGATCCGGCGACAAACAATGCGAAAGCGATTTCCTGGTTGGCAAAGCATTTGAAAAGAGCCGGCTTCCCTCGTATCACCACCGAGATCTATCCCGACATGCGGCACGAGACGATCAACGAAATCGGTGCCGAGGAAGCTATTTCCAACTTCGCCGACTGGTGCAAGAGCGTAACGGCAAAGACCTGATTCTCAAGGAAATTTTGCAATGACCACCTCCAGCGGCTCCTCGGTCCGATTGCTGCAATCGGAGTTGACCTTCGGCCTGTCGATGATGTTTCTATCCGTCGTCCTCTCGCCGGTCATGGATATCTTCTCCAAACTCGCGGCAACCACCATTCCGCCGGCTGAAGTCACCGCTGCACGCTTCATCTTCCAGTCGCTCTTTGCCCTGCCCATGATGGCCTTGCGCGGGCAGTGGGGCGTATGGTCGTGGCGCCAGAGCGGCGTGCACGCGATCCGCGCCACCCTTTTGACGCTGTCCATGGTCTCGTTCGTGACCGCGCTGCAGGTCATGGAAGTGGCCGATGCCATTGCCATCTTTTTCGTCGAGCCGATGATGCTCACCATCCTCAGCAGTATATTCCTCAAGGAAACCATTGGCTGGCGGCGTTATACAGCCTGCGCTGTCGGCTTTCTTGGTGCCATGCTAATCATCCAGCCGAGCTTTCAGGAAGTCGGTTTCGTAGCCCTTTTGCCCGTTGTTACGGCACTCTGCGTTGCGGTTTATGTGATGATTACGCGCGTCGTCTCCCACACCGAAGATGCGTGGCCGCTGCAGTTCCAAACGGGACTATGGGGTATAGGCTTCAGTCTGATCTTGCTTGGCATCGGCAAGGCGACGGGATCCGTAATCCTTTATCCGGTTATTCCGGATCTGGGGGCAATGCTCTATTTGCTTGGCGTCGGCGCGACTGCGGCCGCCTCCGGTATCCTAACGGTGTATGCCTATCGCGCAGTACAAGCCTCGACGCTTGCGCCGCTGCAGTATTTCGAGATCGTTTCCGCCACGATCTTCGGCTGGCTCGTCTTCGACAATTTCCCGGATGCGATCAAATGGCTCGGCATCCTCATCATCATGGGCTCCGGGCTATACATCCTCTGGCGCGAGCGACGCTTTGCTTCCAGACCGGTATCAGATACATCTGAAACAGCATTCACGCCCTAAGCGGGAGAGCGGACAGACATGACAGAACAAAAGACCAAGAGACCTCCGCTGTCCGGTATTCGCGTTATCGAGCTTGCCCGCGTCCTTGCCGGCCCCTGGGCGGGGCAAATGCTGGCCGATCTCGGCGCCGATGTCATCAAGGTGGAAAATCCCGACGGCGGCGACGACACGCGTCAATGGGGCCCGCCCTTCGTCGAAGGCAAGGATGGCGAAAATCTCTCCGCCGCCTATTACCATTCCGCCAATCGCGGCAAGCGTTCCATCACCGCAGATCTCAAGACCGAGGAAGGGCAGGAACTGGTACGCCGGCTGGTAAAAACGGCCGATGTGGTAATCGAGAATTTCAAGCTCGGCGGCCTTGTCAAATACGGACTGGATTACGAAAGCTTGAGGAAGATCAATCCCCGCATCGTCTTCTGCTCGATCACCGGCTTCGGGCAGACCGGACCCTATGCCGGTCTCGCGGGTTACGACTATATCGTCCAGGGCATGTCCGGCTTCATGTCGATCACGGGCGAACCGGACGGACAGCCGGTGAAGGCGGGCGTCGCGATCGCCGATATCTTCACCGGCATCTATGCCGTCTCGGCAATCGAGGCCGCACTGATCCACGCTCTGAAGACCGGAGAAGGACAACTCATCGACATGGCACTGCTCGACGTGCAATCGGCCGTGCTCGCCAACCAGAACATGAACTATCTGATCTCAGGCAAGCCGCCCGTACGACTCGGCAACGCCCATCCGAATATCTCGCCCTATGAAGTTGTGCCCACGGCCGACGGCTATCTCATTCTTGCGGTCGGCAATGACGGGCAATTCCGCCGCCTCTGTACCATTCTCGGCGTGGAGGCGCGTGCCGACGATGAGCGCTATGCGACCAACAAGGCCCGCGTCGCCAACCGCAACGAGGTACGGGCTTTCGTCTCGGCGGAGACGCTGAAGTGGAACAAGGCGGAGCTCTTGAAAGCATGCGAGGCCAACGCCGTTCCGGCCGGCGCCATCAACACGATCGAGGATATGTTCGCCGACCCGCAGATTGTGGCACGTGGCCTGAGGATCGATCTCGAAGATAGCGCCGGCACTGTCATTCCGAGCGTCCGCACGCCGATCGTACTGTCGGAAACGCCGCTAATCTATACGCGGCCGAGCCCGCGCCTCGGGGAACATCAGGAGGAAGTTCTGGCTGAATTGGTCGAGCTGGAGGGAAAGGCGATCACATGAAGCGAACGGGCGGGCAGCTCATCGTCGAGGCTTTGAAGGCAAATGGTGTGCAGCGCATTTCCTGCGTGCCGGGTGAGAGTTTTCTCGCCGTGCTCGACGCCCTGTATGACAGCGATATCAAGGTGCTTGTCTGTCGCCAGGAGGGTGGCGCGGCTATGATGGCGGATACATGGGGCCGCTTAACCGGCGAACCGGGTATTTGCATGGTCACCCGCGGCCCCGGCGCTACCAATGCCTCCGCCGGCCTTCATATCGCACGGCAGGACTCGATCCCGATGATCCTGTTCATCGGTCAGGTCCAGCGTGAGGCCCGCGAACGCGAAGCTTTTCAGGAAGTGGAATTTCGCCGCGCCTTTACCGAATTCGCCAAATGGGTCGGCGAGATCGACGATGCCGCCCGCATTCCCGAATTCGTCACGCGGGCCTTTGCTGTGGCAACATCGGGTCGCCCCGGTCCGGTCGTGCTGACGCTGCCCGAAGACATGCTACGTGACGAAGTCGAAGCACCGCAAGCACTGCCCTATGTCCCTGTCGCCGCGCATCCGGGCCGCGGCCAGCTTGCAGAGTTTAACCAGCGCCTTGCGACTGCGCAGCGGCCGATGGTCATTCTCGGCGGCACGCGCTGGAACGAAGCGTCCGTTGCCGGCATCACGCAATTCGCCGAGCGCCTCAAGCTGCCGGTCGGCTGCTCCTTCCGCCGGCAGATGCTGTTCGACCATCTGCATCCGAACTATGCCGGCGATGTCGGCATCGGCATCAACCCGGCACTGGCAAAGGAAATCAAGGAAGCGGATCTGCTGATCCTTCTCGGCGGCCGCCTCTCCGAGATGCCCTCCTCCGGCTATACGCTGGTCGATATCCCCTATCCGCGCCAGCAGCTTGTCCACATCCATCCCGATCCCTCGGAACTGGGCCGCGTCTATCGTCCGGACCTGGCAATCTGCGCCAGCCCGGCGGATTTCGTTGCGGCTCTCGCGGATTTGGAGCCACTGCACGAAATGCCTTGGGCGGACCGAACCGAGCGTATGCACGCCGCCTATCTTGCCTGGTCGAAGACACCGGAAAAGAGCCCCGGCGCCGTCCATATGGGCCGCATCATGGATTGGATCGAAGCGAACACAGCCGATGATGCGATCTTCACCAACGGTGCCGGCAATTATGCTACTTGGCTGCACCGCTTTCACCGCTTTCGCCGTTTCAACACGCAGGCGGCGCCGACATCGGGTTCAATGGGCTATGGCCTGCCGGCAGCGGTTGCCGCGAAACAGCTCTTTCCAGAGCGCGAAGTGATCTGCTTTGCCGGCGACGGCTGCTTCATGATGCACGGGCAGGAATTCGCGACCGCCGTCCAATATGGCCTGCCGCTCATCGCTTTGGTCATCAACAACGGCATGTATGGTACCATCCGCATGCATCAGGAGCGGGAATATCCCGGCCGTGTCAGCGCCACGGCGCTCGACAACCCTGATTTTGCGGCCCTTGCCTGCGCCTGTGGCGGCCATGGCGAGACGGTGAAGGCGACGGAAGAGTTTGGCCCGGCCTTCGAACGGGCGCGCGCTAGCGGCAAGCCGGCGATCATCGAAATCGCGCTCGATCCGGCAGCGATCACGCCCTCCCGCACCCTGACGGAAATCGCGCAAACAAAAGGCCGATGAGCGCGAGCCCACCGGCCTTTTCATGAATCTGCTAGATCGACTTAGTCGAGTGCTGCCGTCACGATGAATTCGACCTTATACTTCGGTGCAGCGAGCTTGGCTTCGCTGGTCGCACGGGCCGGCGTGTTGGCCGGATCGACCCAAGCTTCCCAGGCGGCGTTCATTTCGGCGAAGTAGGAGATGTCCGAGAGGTAGATGAGCGTCTGCAGGATCTTCGACTTGTTGGAACCGGCTGCAGCGAGCAGGCGATCAACTTCGGCCAGTGCCGACTTGCACTGATCGGTGACGCTTTCGCCTTCGCCAACCTGGCCGGCGAGATAGACAGTGTTGCCATGGATGACAGCGCCGCTCATGCGGGCGCCAACGTCGATGCGCTTGATGCTCATGGTTTTCTCCTGATGTTGTTCTTCGACAGATAAAAGGGCATGACCCATGGTCCGCCCTGCGATCAAAAAGGCCGGGAAAGGATCCGTTCAGCCGCGGATGTGATGCGTCTTCTGATAGATCGCCGTCGAACGCGCGCCGGAGCGGCAATAGCCGAGCATCGGGAGCGGAAACTCGTCCAGCGCATCAACCATGCCCTGCACGGCCTCTTCCGTCACACCCATCGGACCCACTGGCACCTGGGCGATCTCCAGGCCGAGTTCCTTGGCGCGGGCTTCGATGGCTCCGAACGGCGTCTGATCCGGGCTTTCGCCATCGGGGCGATGGCAGACGATGGACTTGAACCCCAGAGCCTTGATCTGGTCGAGATCCTCGACGGTGATCTGGCCTGACACCGAGTATTCATCGTCGATCGGGCGGATATCCATGGTTCATGTCCTCTCTAAAACCGTGGCCTTGATCTACGCCGCGGCAGAGCAAGCGTCAACCGCGGCGCACTCTCAAACAAAGGCAAAGTTGAGCATGAAATTGCGGGTTTCACCGGGCTGGAGAATATTGAATTCGCCCGCCTCCTCAAGCTCCTCGCGGGAGACCCACCGATGCGAAACCGGCTCGATGCCAAGCACATGGGCAGGCGCGCGCTGATTGCGCCAGACCTGCAGGAATGGCAGCGTATCGGTGCCGAAGCGCACCCTCAAAGTCTTGCCGCCCATGGCCTCGATGGGGCCGAGGCTGATTTCTGCCCAATCCTCGCCCTTGTCCTGCGCCGGCACGCAGAAGATATCGCCCCCCTCCTCGCCGAAGGTCCAGGGAAAGCCGCCATTGTCAAGCATCTGTCCGGCAAGGCGCGTGCCGCTGTCGAACCATTTGCCGCCAATGTTCATATGATACATCAGGAAGACCGGCATCGCCTCCGTACTCGTATTGACTACACGGTCCGCAAGCGAGACCTCGCCCGTCGCGCCGTCGATCTGCCAAAGTCGTTCGAGCCTTGCCGTTCGCCTCTCAGCGGTGACTACATCGATATCAGCGCGGCATTCCGCATTGCCATTCTCGAATTTGGTCCAGAGAATTTTGGCCGGATGGGACGAGAAGGAACCGTGAAGCGGGTAGCGCTTGCCCTCATAGGCGCCGGACATCGGCTCGGGGTGGCGGATATGATCCGGTCCGCAGGTGAAGAGGAAGCCCTGTACGGAATGACTGATACGCGGATCGCCATCATCGGGAACGGCGCTTCCGGGCGCAAGGTTGTTGCCGTCGACGATGCAGGCGCCGATATCCAGGACGGAGCCCTCATCCAGCGTCAATTTCGGCCCCTTGGCCGCAGAAAAATCGATCATCCCCCAAATCCTCCCTGATCGGCGCCGAGCGCAGGTGCTGTCCCAAGGTAGCACGCGACTGAAATAAACGACTATTTGGCTTACCAAATCTTAACTTGAAGCCTTGATCACATAAATTTTTATATTTTATTCAGCATGATAATCTAAATCTCCATACTGGCGTCAAAATTGCCATCTGTGTGTCAGCCGAACGACCATCCCGAGGATCCGACAGACGTGAACCGGTTCGTAAAATTGAGTTTTGCCCTGGCAACGACTGCCGCTCTATCTATGCTGGCACTCACGGACGCGCAGGCGCAATATTATCGCAGCGGCAACGGCAACACGGTCCTTGTCACTCCTGACGGCCGGATCCTCGATCAATATCCTTACGGTGGTGGGTACTCCATGGCACGCGATGGACGCGGCCGCCGGGTTCTGATCGATGCCTACGGCAATGTCGTCGCCACGGAGATGAAGGCCAGCACCTACTATCCCCGCGCCCCAGCCCGCGATACCTATGGCAATAATGGCGGCCGCTATGGCGACACGCAGCTTTCCGACAACGGCAACTACCAGGACTATCGTCAGTATCGTACCGATAGCTACGGAAATTACGACGGCGCTCCCGATAATGGTTACGGTCAGCAGGATCGTGGCGTGATCACCGGAGGCATTCCGCGTGACGGCGATATCCAGCGCCAGCCGCTCGACAATCAGCCCTTGCCAGACAAGAACCAAGGCCAGGCGAACCCGAACGGCAGCGATTATGCGTCGATCGATCCTCAGCAGAGCGCGCCTGACATCGTCAACAAGCCGGCACCGGCTGAACCCGTCATCACGCTCAAAGGCAAGTCGAAGATGGAGATCACCGCGCTGGAGGTCTTCCTCGCACGGCAGGGTATTTCGCCTGGTGCGATCGACGGACGAATGGGCGCAAACGTCACAAAGGCGATCTATGCCTATCAACAGATGACCGGCCAGACGCTTGACCCGAACAATACCGACGCGATCCTCGAGCAGCTGCGCATGTCTGGCGGCATGCCAATCGTCAACTATACGATCACCGCTGCCGATGCCGCTGGTCCCTACGTCGCCTCGATCCCCGAGGACTATGCTGCCAAGTCCCAGATGCCTTCCCTCGGCTACACGTCGACGACCGAAATGCTGGCCGAACGGTTTCATATGGATGAGGGCTACCTGAAGGCACTCAATCCCGGCGTCGATTTCACCGTGCCCGGCAGCACCATCAAGGTCGTCAATACAGGCCCTAGCAAGACCGGTACAGTTGCCAAGATCCTGGCGGATAAGGGGCGCAAGCAGGTTTTCGCCTATGATGCCAACGGCACGCTGATCGCAGCCTACCCGGCCAGCATCGGTTCCGCCGACACGCCCTCGCCGTCAGGCACCGTCACGGTCGAGCGCGTCGCCTTCAATCCGGGCTACACCTACAATCCGAAGATCAATTTCCAGCAAGGCGCCAACGACAAGGTGTTGAACATTCCGCCTGGCCCGAACGGCCCGGTCGGTACGGTCTGGATGGCCCTATCGAAACCGACCTACGGCATCCACGGCACGCCGGATCCCTCGCGGATCGGCAAGTCGCAGAGTCACGGCTGCGTGCGCCTCACCAATTGGGATGCAACCGAACTGGCAAAGATGGTCAAGCCCGGCGTCGTCGTCGAATTCGTAGACTGATTGCCAAACATGCCTAAACAAAAAAACCGCCGAGTTTCCGCGGCGGTTTTTCTTTGTCTTGAAATATCAGAGCGCCGCTATTTTCATCGAGCGCGTCACGTAGTTCGGCGGCGTATCAGAAGCAGTCGCGGAACAAAGCCTTCGTGTTTTCGAGCGTCATCGGCACCGGATTGCCGCCGGCACTTGGATCCTCGATTGCCATGGCGGAGAGTTCGTCGATCCGATCAGGTGCAATGCCCATAGCCGAAAGGCTTTCCGGCACGCCGAGTTCCGAGCGCAGCTGCAGTACATAGTCATAGAAGCCGTCGAAACCGCCCGAAATGCCGAGATAGGCGGCGGCGCGGGCAATCTTTTCTTCGATGGCTTTGCGGTTGAAGCGCAGGACAGCCGGCATGACGACGGCATTGGTCATGCCGTGATGGGTGTTGTAGACGGCGCCGATCGGATGCGAGAGCGCGTGAATGGCGCCAAGACCCTTCTGGAACGCGACCGCGCCCATGGCGGCGGCGCTCATCATATTGGCCCGCGCTTCGAGATCGGTTCCTTCGCGATAGGCGCGCGGCAGGAATTCCCTGACGAGCCGCATGCCTTCCAGCGCGATGCCGGCCGACATCGGATGATAGAAGGGTGAGGAATAGGCTTCCAAGCAATGCGCAAAGGCATCCATGCCAGTGCCGGCGGTGATTATCTTGGGCATGCCGACGGTCAGCTCCGGATCGGCAATGACGACGCCCGGCAGGAACTTCGGATGAAAGATGATCTTCTTCACATGCGTAGCGGAATTGGTGATGACGCTGGCGCGGCCGACTTCCGAACCGGTGCCGGCGGTCGTCGGCACGGCGACGATCGGCGCGATGCCTTCAACATTGGCACGGGTCCACCAGTCGCCGATATCTTCGAAATCCCAGACCGGGCGCGTCTGGCCGACCATGAAGGCGACGCATTTGCCGAGATCGAGGCCGGAGCCGCCGCCGAAGGCAACAACACCATCATGGCCGCCATCCTTGAACGCTTTCACGCCGGCTTCGAGGTTCTTCTCGTTCGGATTCGGATCGACGTCAGCGAAGATGGCGCGGCCGAGACCTGCATCTTCCAGAATATCCAATGCCGTCGCCGTGATCGCCATTGAGGCAAGTCCCCGATCGGTGATCAGGAGCGGCTTCTTCATGCCCAGGCTCTTGCAGGCGTCCGCGAGCTCCTTGATGCGGCCGCGGCCGAGCTTGAAGGCGTTCGGATAGCTCCAATTGGCAGAGATAGTGCTCATGCTGTTACTTTCTTCAGATGATAGGATTTCGGGCGCGTCAGATTGTGGAAGCCGATAATCGACAGTGAACCGCCGCGACCAGTTTCCTTGACGCCGGTCCAGCACAGAGCCGGATCGAGATAATCGGCGCGGTTCATGAAGACGGTGCCGGTTTCGATCTCGCGACCGAGGCGCGAGGCGCGCTCCACGTCCTTGGTCCAGAGTGAAGCCGTCAGGCCGTAGGGGCTGTCGTTCATCAGCTCCAGCGCTTCCGCATCGCTCTTAACCTTCATGATGCCGACGGCCGGGCCGAAGGTTTCTTCCCGCATGAAAGCCATGGAATGATCGACGTTGACAAGGATTTGCGGCGCGAGATAGGCGCCGCCGTCATCGGCCGGAAACAGCTTCGGATCGACCAACGCCTTGGCGCCCTTGGCAACCGCATCGGCGATCTGTTCTCGCACGACCTTGGCGAAGCGCTTGTTGGCCATCGGCCCGAGCGACGTGTCGGGATCGAGAGGATTGCCGAGCTTATAGTTCGAAACCCAAGCGACCGATTTCTCGACAAAGCTGTCATACAGCGATTCATGGACATAGATGCGTTCGATGCCGCAGCAGCACTGGCCGGAATTGTAGGTCGCACCATCCATCAGCGTATCGACCGCTGCGTCGAGATCGGCGTCTTCCATGACATAGCCCGGATCCTTGCCGCCAAGCTCGAGGCCGAGGCTGGTAAAGGTACCGGCAGCAGCACGCTCGATCGACCGGCCGCCTTCGACGGAGCCGGTGAAATTGACGAAATTGAAGCTGCCGGCCGCGATCAGCGCCGAGGTCGTTTCATGGTCGAGGAAGACATTCTGGAAGACATCGGCGGGAACGCCGGCCTCGACGAAAGCCTGGACCAACCGCTCACCGACGAGCAGCGTCTGGCTTGCATGCTTGAGGATGACGGTATTGCCAGCCATCAGCGCGGGTGCGACGGTGTTGATCGCCGTCATGTAGGGATAGTTCCAGGGAGCGATGACAAAGACGACGCCATGCGGCTCGCGCTCGATGCGGCGCGCAAAATTCGCACTGTCCTCGACGATTAAGGGAGCAAGCGCATCGGCGGCGATCGAGGCTACATAGTTCGAGCGCTCATTGAAGCCGCGATATTCACCGCCATATTTGATCGGCCGGCCCATCTGCCAGGCAAGCTCCGGCACGACGACGTCTGCCATCTCGTTGAGCCGGGCCACACCCTTCAGCACGAGCTGGACACGATCCTCTAGCGGGCGACGCGCCCAATCCCTTTGCGCCTTGCGAGCGCGTGCCACAACGTCCTTGGCGGCTTCCAGCGACAGCACCGGACGCTCGGCATAAACCTCTCCGTTCACCGGGGAGACGCATGTGATCATGGTCATGATCGAATTCCTGTTTTCTTGGTCATCCATTGATTGCCCGGATGTTGCAGAACCTTTGGCCGCCTCTAGGATGAAACAGCAAGTCAACAAGCATCCCGACGCCCCTGTCCGATCCGAGAATAAAAATCGGGCAGGAGGCAGATCGCAAAAGCCTTACGCTCTTTCGAATCCGCGCGCCACTTCCCAATCGGTGATGCGACGATCGTACTCTTCCTGCTCCCATTCGGCAGCGCGGGTGTAGTGATCGATGACATCATCACCAAAGGCGGCACGCAGCATCTTCGAATTGGTCAGGGCCTCGGTTGCGCCGCGCAGGGTGCGCGGTATCTCGCGAACTTCGCGTGCTCCATAGGCGTCGCCGACGAAGGGCGCCTCCAGTTCGAGCTTGTTCTCGATGCCGTCGATGCCGGCGGCAATCAGGGCAGCAAAAGCCAGATAAGGATTGAGGTCGGAGCCGCCGACGCGGCATTCGATGCGGATGCTCTTGGTCTCGGCACCGCACAGACGATAACCGGCAGTGCGGTTATCCGTGCTCCAGATCGCCTTGGTGGGCGCGAAGGTGCCGGCAACGAAGCGCTTGTAGGAATTGATATAGGGCGCAAGGAAATAGGTGATTTCGCTGGCATGGTTCAAAAGGCCGGCGACGTAATGCCTCATCAGCGACGTCATACCGTGTTCTTGTTCCTTGTCGAAGAACAGCGGCGTCTTGCCATCGGCGCTCCAGAGCGATTGATGGATATGCGAGGAGCTGCCGGCCGCGCTGTAATTCCATTTCGCCAGGAAAGTGATGGCCTTGCCCTTCGACCAGGCAATCTCCTTGCAACCGTTCTTGATGATCGCGTGGCGGTCCGCCATGGTCAGGGCGTCAGCATAGCGGACGTTGATTTCCTCCTGCCCTGCCGAAGCCTCGCCCTTGGAGTTTTCAACGGGGATCTCGGCGCCCTGCAACCCCTTGCGGATCGCCCGCATCACATCCTCTTCCTTAGTGGTCTGGAAGATGTGGTAATCCTCGTTGTAGCCACTGACGAGATTGAGATTGCGATAGCCGGATTCCCGGGCACTGTCATAGCTCTGGTCGAACAAGAAGAATTCAAGCTCGGAAGCCATGTAGGCCTTCATGCCCATCGCCTCAAGGCGCTTGACCTGCTTCTTAAGGATCGCACGCGGCGAATGTGCGACTTCCTCATGCGTATGATGGTCGAGCACATCGCAGAGCACCAAGGCCGTGCCCTCCAACCAGGGAATGCGGCGCAGCGTGGCAAGGTCCGGCTTCATGGTATAGTCGCCATAGCCCTTCTCCCAGCTCGTCGACTTGTAGCCGGAGACGGTTTCCATCTCGATATCGGTCGCTTGCAGATAGTTGCAGCTATGCGTTTCCTTCCAGGCACTTTCAATAAAGAATTCCGCCTGAAAGCGTTTGCCCATCAACCGGCCCTGCATGTCGACCTGGCATGCCAGAACCGTATCGATGCGCCCTTCGGCCACATCTCGCTTGAGGTCGTCGAACGTATAGCTGCTGCTCATAATTTGGTCCGCCTGAAAGATAGAAGTGGGTCGGCCAGCGGCATTTGTCGGATATATCTCTAAGCCGCTGTCAAGTTGAATGAGGGCCGCGGCTGCGGCCCCTGCCGGATTGAAATGGATAGGATTACACTTCGCCGACAGCTCGTTCGGCGGCGGCGATATCGGCCTGACGCTTGGCGATCACATCACCGATCGGCGGCCCCTGGAAACGGCGCTTCTCAAAGGCAAACCAGATGATTGCAGTCAAGACGAGGAAGCCGATCGTGATATAGAGCGCCCATTCGTTCGGCGGCTGCACACCGATGATGAAGATGACTGCCATAGCAATGACCACCAGAACGGAGACCAGCTTATAGGTGCCGATGCCCATGTTCCAAGGCCCCATCTTCGGCCATTTCGCAGTTCCGATCGCCTTGATGCCGAGGACGATCGGCACGGTAAAGGAAAGGAACAGGAAGATGACGGTGCACGACACGACGATGGTATAGGCGGAAGAGCCGTCGATGGTCACGAGCGAAGCGCCCCAGACGAACAGTACCGCCAGGATAGCAGCCGTCCAGATGGCAATCGAAGGCGTGCGGAACTTCGGGCTGACACTGGCGAGCGACCTCGAGAATGGCAGGCCGCCGTCACGCGAGAAGGCGTAGATCATGCGTGATGCGGAGGTGACCGTCGCCAGGCCGCACAGCAGCTGCGAGATGAAGATCGCAATATAGAGGATATTGGCAACGACGGGATTGGTGATGCTGTTAATCGTCCAGAAGAAGACGTTCCAGCCCTGTTTCGATGCCTCGTTCATGTCCGGGATGGCCAGAAGGAAGGCCAACAGCATGATGTAGCCGAACAATGACGACCACCAAACCGACGAGACCATGCCGCGCGGCACGGAGCTGGAAGCCTTCACGGTTTCTTCTGACGTATGCGCCGACGCGTCATAACCCGTAATCGTGTAGATCGGCAACAGCAGACCAAGGGCGAAGACGTACCAGATGTTGTCCATCTTCGGCCAGACGGAGGCATCGCCTTCCGGCGTGCCGGAATAATTGGTGAAGGTCCAGATGCGGCTGATGTCCCAACTCTTCACGCCGATCAGGCAGACGATGGTCAGCGCGATCGCGGCAGCGAAGATTAGATAGCCGGACATGTCGGTCAGCTTTGCGGTGAGCCTGATGCCGAAATGATTGATCAAAGCCTGCAGACCGGTGATGATGGCGACGAAAATGATCTGGTTCGCGAAACCGGCTGAAGTCGTGGTGTCGACGGCGATGCCGAACCATGGGGCGATGGAGCCGCTGAAGAAGCCCCACGTCCCGACATTGATCGCGCCGAGCACGGTGATCAAACCAAGAAGATTGAGCCAAGCCGTCAGCCATCCGGTGAACCGATTGCCGAGGATCGAGCCCCAGTGATAGAGGCCGCCGGCCGTGGGGTAAGCCGAGGAAATCTGCGCCATTGAGAGCGCGAAAACACCTGAAATCAGGCAGCCGAGCGGCCAACCGATACCGATTGCCGCGCCGCCAGCGCCCGAAGTTGCCTGTGCGAGCGAATTGATACCGCCGGATAGAATGCAGATGATGGAGAAGGAAATGGCGAAATTCGAGAATGAACTCATCCGCCGTTCCAGTTCCTGAGCATAGCCCATGGAGTGCAGGATCTGGATATCCTGCTTTTTGTCTAACTCTGAATAATCAGACATGCCATTCCCCCTAAAAGCCCGGTCGTCCGCGGGATTGCGGAAAACCATGTGTCACGTTGACCGCTGGCATTTCACCATGCGGCCTGATCGCAGTTGAACTGCTCCCCGGGGTCTTTTTCTTGTATGTTCAGGCTTCCAGACTGCTCTGGAGAAGCCTCGTCAGATAATCGGCCACGACCCCTTGGCCGACGTCATCTCGAATGAGGTCGTTGCGGACCTCGATCATCACGTTATGCAGACCATTGGCAAGCCCATGCAGTTTCAGCGTATGGGTGACGCCGTCTTCAGGCCCGTAAGGCTGATTGCGTTCAGTCTTGTAGAGTGGCGCCTCGGCCGCTGTGTCCAACATGCGATCGGCCAGCCAGCGGTCTTCGTCGTGCAGAATGCCAAGCTCTACAGCTCGCGGTTTGCCATTATAGATCGGCGTAAAGCTGTGGATTGTCACGATCAAGGTTTTTTGTCCGCGCGCCGCCCTCTCCTTCAGAAGCGCCCGGATGCAGTCGTGAAACGGGATGTAGAGCCCTTCCGTGCGAGCCTGCCTGTCGGCTTCGCCAAGATGCTGATTGCCGGGAATCGTGTAGATTTCGCTCGTCTCCGGCATGGCGCCGGCGCTTTCCGGCGGCCGGTTGCAATCATAGATGAGACGCGAAAAGCGCTGAAACACCAGAGTGGCATCAAGGCCCGCGGATATTCCCCTTGCAACCGCTAGTGCACCCGGGTCCCAAGCGATGTGACTGGAAAGCGCCTCGGCTGAAAGCCCGAGATCGCCGAACCGCTCCGGAATCTCACGCGAAGCATGCTCGCAAATGAGCAAAACTGCGCTGCTTCCGTCCGGCCTTTCGACCGCAACGCAACCGCCGTCCGCCTTCGACAAAATGCCTTGCTGCGCAAGCATCAGAGACGCCTCATGCCGATTAATAAAATCTTTATAAGAAAAGAATTCTTCAGGTTTTCTCCGCTGTCAACTGGAAACTGAAATTATTTCTTCATTTGTGACATTGACTCGAATTGTGACAGCGTTGTTATATCGTGGAAAGAAAGCGGCATCAGACCGTTCGGGGAGCAAAAATCGAGTGAGCAATGCGTCGAAGACAGTTTCGGACGTGATCAATGCGCGCTTTGACACCTTGACGCGCGCCGAAAAGCAGCTCGCCAAGAGCTTGCTCGACAACTATCCCGTTTCCGGATTGGGCAGCATCACCACCGTCGCCGAAAATGCCCGGGTTTCAACCCCCACAGTCGCCCGCATGGTGCAGAAACTCGGATACAAAGGCTATCCGGACTTCCAGGCCCATCTTCATCAAGAAGTCGAGGCGACGATCTCCAACCCGCTGACAAAGCACGATCGCTGGGCATCGAACGCTCCAGGCACCCACATCTTAAATCGCTTTGCCGATACAATCACAGGCAATCTGCGGCAGACCCTATCGGACCTCGACGTAGCGACTTTCGACAGCGTCGCAGCACTGCTGTCAGAAAGAAAACGCGCTCTTTATTTCGTGGGCGGCCGCATTACTGGGGCGCTTGCCGAATATTTTTTCACCCATATGCAGGTCATCCGGCCGAATACGACCTTGCTTTCCTCGAACTCAAGTGCCTGGCCGCAATATGTCCTGAACATGAATCCGGGCGATTTGCTCGTGATCTTCGATATCAGGCGCTACGAGCAGGAAATGGTCAATCTGGCGGCTGCCGCCCGCCGCCATGGCGCTGAAATCATCGTCTTCACCGATCAGTGGGCAACGCCGGCCGCTAAGCACGCCAAGCACACGTTCCGCGTGCAAATCGAGGCGCCATCCGCTTGGGATTCATCGGTCGTCACCCTGTTCATCGTCGAAGCTCTGATCGAAGCCGTCCAAAGCTCGACATGGGACGAAACGAGCGAGCGCATGAAGACACTGGAAGGTCTTTTCGAACAAACGAAGCTGTTTCGCAAGCTAAGCTGAAGGGGAATAAAACAGAAAATAACGGCCCGCGGAGAATGTGAAATACAGCGACTGTCATACTTGTCGATTAGAAGCAAAAATCGACTGCGTTTTCAGCAAACCCAACGCTTTGAAGCCGTCACACAAGCTTCATGTAACGTCATTAACAGCAACGCCAGACACTGAAAACCCAAAAGGAGGAAATGCAGTGATCTCGAAAATTCATCGTCTTCTGACAATCTCTACGGCGATGCTCGTCGCTTCGACGGCAATTGCCGCCGCAGAACCGAGCGCCGATCTCATCGCTGCCGCCAAGAAGGAAGGCACGCTGACCACCATCGCCCTGCCCCACAACTGGTGCGGTTATGGCGACCTGATCGCTGCGTTCAAGGCAAAATACGGCATTGAAGTCAACGAACTGAACCCGGATGCCGGTTCGGGCGATGAAGTCGAAGCAATCCGCGCCAACAAGGGCAACACCGGCCCGCAGGCTCCTGATGTGATCGACGTCGGTCTCTCCTTCGGCCCGACGGCCAAGAAGGAAGGCCTGCTGCAGCCGTACAAGGTGTCGACCTGGGATTCCATTCCGGACAGCGCCAAGGATGCCGAAGGCTACTGGTACGGCGACTATTACGGCGTTCTTTCCTTCGTCACCAATAAGGACGTTGTGAAGAACCCGCCGAAGGACTGGGCTGACCTCCTGAAGCCGGAATATGCCAACACCGTTTCGCTCGCCGGCGATCCGCGCACGTCGAACCAGGCCGTTCAGGCCGTCTACGCCGCCGGCCTCGCTGCCGGCGAGAAGGATGCCACCAAAGTCGGCGCCGCTGGCCTCGACTACTTCGCGAAGCTCAACAAGGCCGGCAACTTCGTTCCGGTCATCGGCAAGTCCGCTTCGCTGGCTCAGGGCGCAACGCCGATCGTCGTCGCCTGGGACTACAACGGTCTCTCCTGGCGCGACAGCCTGAACGGCAACCCGCCGGTTGACGTCACCGTTCCGGCCTCGGGCGTTATCGCTGGCGTCTACGTCCAGGCGATCTCGGCCTTCGCTCCGCACCCGAACGCTGCCAAGCTCTGGATGGAGTTCCTCTATTCCGACGAAGGCCAGATCGGCTGGCTGAAGGGCTATTGCCACCCGATCCGCTTCAACGACCTGGCAAAGAACAAGAAGGTCCCGCAGGAACTTCTCGACAAGCTGCCGCCGGCTGCCGCTTACGAAAAGGCCGTCTTCCCGACGCTCGATGAACAGGCTGCCGGCAAGACCGCCATCACCACTAAGTGGGATTCTGTCGTCGGTTCGAACGTACAGTAATCCGACCTCGCATGACCTCCCCGCTTCGGCGGGGAGGTTTTCCATTTTTTTCGACGCCGCGGATTGGACCAGTCATGAGCATCGTCACAACATCAACGGTCAGTTCCACTCCGATGATCAACAAACGCGTGGTCGTCGATTGGCTGGGCATCGCACCCTTCCTGATCTTCGCGCTGCTGTTTCTGATTCTGCCGACAATCTATTTGGTTGCAGGCGCCTTTCTGACGCCGGACGGCAGTCTGACGCTGAAGAATATCGGCGATCTGTTCACGCCGACGATCATGAGCGCCTATTGGATCAGTATCAAAATCTCGGTTGCTTCGGCGCTCGGTGGCGCGATCATCGGTTTTTACCTGGCTTGGGCGCTGGTCCTTGGCGGGCTTCCTACCTGGATCCGTCACGCCTTCCTGACCTTCTCAGGGGTCGCATCGAATTTCGCCGGCGTGCCACTGGCCTTCTCTTTCATCGCCACCCTGGGCCGCCAAGGTCTGGTCACGATATTGCTCGCTCACTTCGGCTTCAACCTCTACGGCACCGGCTTCAACCTGCTGAGCTTCTTCGGTCTGACCATTACCTACATGTACTTCCAGATTCCACTGATGGTGCTGATCATTACGCCCGCGCTCGACGGCATGAAGAAGGAATGGCACGAAGCCGCATCCATTCTCGGCGCAACTAATGGACAATATTGGTGGATGGTCGCCTTGCCGATCCTCTGGCCGAGCCTGCTAGGTACGACGCTGCTGCTGTTTGCAAATTCGTTCGGCGCCATCGCGACGGCAATTGCACTTACAGGCAGCTCGCTGAATATCGTTCCGATCGTACTTTATGCGCAGATTCGCGGCGACGTGCTGCACAATGCCAACCTGGGCTATGCACTGGCGCTCGGCATGATCGTCATCACCGGTATTTCGAACGTCATTTATATCTTGATGCGCATGCGCGCTGAACGGTGGCAGAAATGAAGCTGCAAAAATTCTTCGCCTGGATCGCCATTGCCATCGGTGCCATTTATTTCATCGTTCCGCTTATCGGCACGCTGGAATTCTCGCTGCGCATGCGGCGCAACGCTTACAGCTTCGACGCCTATGCCTCCGTTTTTTCGGATTTCGGCTTCATAACAGCCTTTGGCTTCTCCATGTTGATGGCGCTTCTGACCATCATCTTCGGCATGTTGCTCGTTGTGCCCACGGCCTATTGGGTGCGGTTGCGGTTGCCGCAGCTTCGGCCTCTCGTAGAATTCATCACGTTGATGCCGCTGGTCATTCCGGCCATCGTCATCGTGTTCGGTTATCTGCGACTCTATAATTCGTCGTCGATCCTGCCGCTGACCGGCTATAATTCGACGACGAACATTCTGCTCGTCTGCTCCTACATTGTCTTGTCGCTGCCCTATATGTATCGCTCGGTCGATACGGCGATGCGTACCATTGATGTCGGCACGCTGACGGAGGCCGCCGAAAGCCTTGGTGCAAAATGGACAACCATCATGTTCAAATGCATCTTTCCAAATGTGATGAGCGGTGTGCTTTCCGGAGCGTTTATCACCCTTGCGATCGTCATGGGCGAATTCACCATGGCATCGCTGCTCAACCGTCCCGCGTTCGGGCCTTACATGCAGCTCATGGGTGCCAACAGAGCTTACGAGCCCTCTGCTCTGGCCATTATCGCACTTGCCGTTACCTGGCTCAGCATGGGCTTGCTGCAGCTTGTTTCCCGTTTCTCAAAATCCGCTCCGATTAAGGCATAAGGCTTCTCACCATGGCTTTTCTCGAACTCACCCACATCAAGAAATCATTCGGCGAAGTTCAGGTCGTTCACGATTTCAATATGCAAATCGAGAAGGGAGAATTCATCTCCTTCCTTGGACCATCGGGCTGCGGCAAGACGACCGTGCTGCGCATGATCGCCGGTTTCGAAACGCCGACCGCCGGCACCCTGTCGATCAACGGCAAGGACCAGCGCGCCCTGAAGCCGAACCAACGCAATATCGGCATGGTCTTCCAGGCCTACGCGCTGTTCCCGAACATGACGGTGCACGACAACGTCGCCTTCGGCCTCAAGGTTGCAGGCATGGCGAAGCCCGACATCGACAAGCGCGTCAAGGAGATGCTTGCTCTCATCAAGCTCGACCATCTCGCCAGCCGTTATCCCTATCAGATGTCCGGGGGCCAACAGCAGCGCGTGGCACTTGCCCGCGCCATCGCTGTCAAGCCTCAGGTGCTTTTGCTTGATGAGCCGCTTTCGGCGCTTGACGCCAAGATCCGCGTCTCGCTGCGCGAAGAAATCCGCGCCATCCAACAGCAGCTCGGCATCACCACCGTTTTCGTGACCCACGACCAGGAAGAAGCCCTATCGATCTCCGATCGCATCGTCGTCATGAATGCCGGTCGCGCCGATCAGATCGGCACGCCTTTCGAGATCTACAACACGCCGGCAACCCGCTTCGTCGCCTCCTTCGTCGGCACGCTGAACCTGATCGAAGGCAAGGTCATCGATCCCGACAGCAACCGTATTATGATCGGCGATCAGGGCGTAACCCTGAAGCAGTCGGTGACGGCCTATAAGCCGGGCGATACTGTATCGCTTGCCCTGCGTCCGGAAGCCGGTTCGCTGGCGGAATCGGCCAAAGGCGATACGGCTCTCACGGGCGAAGTCTCTTCGGCACACTTCCTGGGCTCGGTCATCCGCACCCGCATGAATGTCGCCGGCAATACGATTTCCTTCGACATGTTCAATAGCCCGGGCATGATGCCTCCGAGCGTCGGCGAGAAGGTGACGCTGCGCTTCGCTTCTTCCGACCTGCTCGTCATTCAGGATTGAGTACGCCTCCGCGCTACCGGGAAACTTTGAAAAATTATTCGCAAACGCCGGGTCAAAAGCCCGGCGTTTTTCTTTGATTTTCCTGAGGCAAAACATCTATAGTTCACGCGTTCTCAGGGCGGGGTGCAATTCCCCACCGGCGGTATGGGGAGTTTCCTCGAGCCCGCGAGCGCCTTCCGAGATTTCGGAAGGGTCAGCAGATCCGGTGAGATGCCGGAGCCGACGGTATAGTCCGGATGGAAGAGAGCAAGCAGAATCGCACCTCCTCTGCGCGAGGGGTGCCGCGATCTTGCGTGTTCGCCCAAGGGATATTTGACAACAACCCTTGAAAGGCAAAATTCATGACCATTTCGATTTCTACCCAGCCGAGCCGCATCGCGATCATTCGGGCTCGTTGGCATGCCGATATTGTCGATCGTTCGGTCGACTCCTTCGTTGCCGAATGGCAAACAGTGGAAGGCGCATCGCCGATCGACATTTTCGATGTCCCCGGCGCGCTCGAAATTCCGCTGCACGCCCAGACGCTTGCACGCAATGGCCGTTATTCCGCAATCGTCGCCACCGCTTTCGTTGTCGACGGTGGCATCTATCGCCATGAGTTCGTTGCAAACACGGTTCTCGACGCCATGATGCGAGTCCAGCTGGACACCGGCGTGCCGATCCTCTCGGCAGTCCTGACCCCGCATCACTTCCAGGAGTCGGAAGCCCACATCCAGTTCTTCAAGGAACATTTCATCATCAAAGGCCGGGAAGCCGCCAGCGCCTGCCGCCATATTCTCGCGGAACGCGCCAAGCTGCTGCCAGCTGTCACAGTCTAAGCCTGCATAGTGGAGGCGCGGTGAAGACCCGCCTCCATGTCCACAAGGGAGAAACGTCAGTTGACCGTCCTACGCATCATCCCAAACCTGCCCGCCGCCGATCCCGCCACGGCCCGTCTTTTCTACCACGACCTGCTTGGCCTCGACATCGTCATGGATCACGGCTGGATCCTGACCTTCGCCTCCGAAGCGGCAACGGTGCCGCAGATCAGCGTCGCCAGCGAAGGCGGTTCGGGAACGCTCGTCCCCGACCTTTCCATCGAAGTCGACGATGTCGACACACTTTATCACCGCGCTACATCCATGGGCTTCGGCATATTGTATGATCTGACAGACGAACCTTGGGGCGTTCGCCGCTTCTATGTCCGCGACCCGTTCGGCAAGGTCGTCAATATCCTCTCACATCGCTAGTTCAAGCTCACGGAGAGCTTCAAGGGCTCCCCGAGAACCCTCACCGCAGATCGAGATTGAATGTGGTGCGCTCGGCCGGCCAGATCGATTCCGAATAGGTGATCGGCACTCCGTTGGTATCCGCATCCACCTTGCGCTTCACCAGAAGCGGCGTGGATTTCGGCTGGCGCAGGATCCGCGCCTCGTTGGCCGTCGGCATACGCGCCTCGATCTCCGTCGATAGCCTCTCATAGTCGGTGACGCCGTAGCTGGCGAGCGCTGCGGAGATTGTCGGATGCCGCAACCTAGTCTGATCGAAATCGGGAAAACGTTCGGCAGGATAATAGGAATCCCCCAATTCCACTGGAATACCGTCGGCCGTCATGACACCGCGACGATGGATAACCGGCGCGCCGATTGCGATCTTCAAATAGGCCGCGACGCGTTCGGTCGCCGGCACGATCTCGTGAACGAGCAGCTCGCCGCCCGGCTCGAACCCCTGCTCGATCAGGTTCTTGTGAAAACGGGTGCGTTTCGACAGCGTATAGTCGAGCACACCCCTATGAACGAAGGTTCCCCGCCCCTGTTCGGCGCGGACCAATCCACGCTGCTCCAAGTGCCCCAGCGCCTGGCGCACGGTGAAACGGCTGACGCCAAATCGCTGCATCAGCTCCGGCTCGGTTGGCAATTTCTCTCCGGGCGCGAAAGTCCCAGCGGCAATATCGGCCGCCAGGATCTCGCCGATCTGATGCCAGAGCGCGCTGCCGCCCTTTCGGTCGATCGTTTCCATATCAGATACGTTTCTCCAGCCGGAACAGCAGCTTGTATTCGGCTGGATAGCTCAACGCATCGAGAATGCTCGGATAATATTTTCGATCCTTGGTGGCACGCACAAAACCATCATAGCCGAAGCGCCTGACGGAAACATCAAAGCCTGCCGCCGTGAAGGCTTCGATATAGTCCTGTGGCGAGCGATTCTGCATGGGCGCATTGCTATTGTTGCCGATCAGATCGAGCCACTTCGGCCAAAGCGGCATTTCATTGTGGCACCCGGTCACAGCGTAATAGACGCCCCCATTGCGCAGGACCCGGAACATCCCCTCGGCATGCTCTCTCAACTCCGGCAGCAGATAGATCACCTCATAGCTGAAGGCCACGTCGAAACTGTCGGCAAAGGGCGCCAGATCGGTCGTGACATGAAACTGGAGCGGCATGTTGCCTGCAGCTTCGACAGCAGCAGCCACAGACTCCGAAGCGATATCGATGCCGACACCGCGTCGGAACGGCCGCATGGCATAAAGCAGCCGCAGAAAGCCGCCCCGGTTGCAGCCGAAATCCAGGACGGTCTTCGAAGAGAAATCCCGCTCCGGCACGGTCTCGATGAAGTGGCGCCAATAAGGGCTATGCGATTCTGCCATTGCGGCGTCGCCCTGTGGTTCCTTGTGCCAGGTTGCATAGGTCGTTGCTACGCTCGTCATGATGCTCTCGCTGTTAGAGTTAACCGACATCTTGATAGTCGAGCTCCATGACACTCATGTGAATTCGTCCGGACGACCGGACTAATAGTTATAACCCTTCACGTGTGATCGGTTGGCTCCTATTGCAGGCAGTCCACCATCCATTGCACGCCGAACCGATCCGTCAGCTTGCCGTAGTAGCTCCCCCAAGGCTGAACGGCGAGTGCTGTCGTCACCTTGCCGCCTTCTGCCAATCGCGCAAAAATCCTCTCGGCACTCTCGCGATCATCCACCATGAGCATATGAGCGGAACCTCTCATCGGCTCAGCATCATAATTGTCGGAGGCGAAGAACAAGACACCTGACCCCTCAAAGCGACCATGCATGACCCTGCCGCGCATCGCTTCATTGGCAAGTGGCACCACATCCGCACCATGACGGACCAACAGCGTCACTTGGCCGAGCCCGCAGGCGGTATAAAAGGCAAGCGCGTCCTCGCAATGCGTCGTAAAAAACAGATAATTGGCGAGTTGCATCTCCTGCCTCCCTTGTTGTCGGACGAGCGGCCCGCGCGGCCGCCCGGTATTGATGCCAATTACCCCGTCTCAGGCGCGATGAGCTTGGACATCAGTCGCTGCGGCGCTCGCAATGGCACCGACCAGATCGGCATTGCTGTAGCTTTGCCCAGCAATGCCCCAGGCTCCCTCGGGCGCATAAACTATATTCGACCAGATATGCTCACGCTTGATCCGCCCTTCGGCTGCCTGCTCGATGACATCGGTCGCCCTTGCAATGAAAGCGCGCTTGGCTTCGGCGGTCACGAGTGCGATTTCGGGCAGCTTGAGTTCGATGAATGCCGCGGCAACGGGCTTTCCGGCTGCCAGCACATGTTCGGCCGGAAGCACATTGATCGAGCCGATGACATTGGCCGTCATGAATTCATTCCCGGTCAAGCCGGCAACATCGAGAACTGCGTCCGTTAATCCGGCAAAGGCTTGCGCCTGTGCTTCGGATGAAAGCAGTCCTTCGGATACGGTGAGTGTAATGGGCATGAGGTATCTCCTTATTGGACCTGTGACGGCAATTGATATATACCGATCACTCTTTAACGATACATACCGATCACTCTCTATGCAAGCAATAAAGAGAGATCGCTCTCAATGGAGACGACAATGCGCTACAGTGCCGAACACAAGGAAGAGACCCGGACGCGAGTCGTTGCCGCTGCAGGGCAAGTTTTTCGAAGGGAAGGCTATGGCGGCGCAGGGATCGATGCGCTGACGAAAGCGGCCGGCGTTACCAACGGCGCCTTCTACGGACACTTCAAGTCCAAGAGCGAAGCCTTTCGCACTGCCATCATGGAGGGTTTGGAAGAATTACGCCAAGGAATCCTGACGCTTAGAGAAAATCGGCCGAAAGATTGGTTGAAGGCACTTGCCAGCTTCTACCTCGGCTACAAGCGCACTTGCGATCTCGGTGACAGCTGCACACTGCCAAGCCTCTCTCCCGATGTCATGCGCGCCGATGAGGAAACACGTCGCGTCTATACGGTGGAATTGAAGAAACTCATCGCCGACGTCGCCGCCGGCCTGCCGGAGAGCACAAGCTCTGGTGAAACAACGGCAGAGGATCGCGCCATCGTTCTTCTCGCTACGCTCAGCGGCGGCGTCACCATTGCTCGCGCTGTCTCCGATCCCGCCCTTTCCAGCCATATCGGCGAAGTCATAGAACGAGCTGCATTGGCAATAGGCAATCCCTCAAAGCCGCACGGCGAATAACCGATCGTAACATGCGGCAGGAGGCAGCTTACGCCCGGATCGCCTTGTCGTTCACATCGAAACGATGCATCTGATTCGCATCCGGGGTGGCATAAACCATCTCGTCCGGCTCGTATTTGTGTTCACCGAAGAGACGCGCGGTGAGAAGACCGGTGGCCTCCGACTCCAGATAGATGATCGTGTCCGCACCGAGATGCTCGACATGGATCACTTTGGCGGCCCATGTGCCCTGATCGCGCGACAGCGTGATATGCTCGGGGCGAATGCCCACGGTCTTGGCGCCGCTTTCGCCGAGACGCTCGGCCGCGATGAAATTCATCTGCGGCGAGCCGATGAAGCCGGCCACAAAGGTATTGGCGGGGCGGTTATAAAGCTCCATCGGCGAGCCGATCTGCTCGATCGCACCGGCATTGAGCACGACGATCTTATCGGCAAGCGTCATTGCCTCCACCTGATCGTGGGTAACGTAGATCATGGTTGCCTTGAGACTGCGATGCAACCGGGCGATCTCCAGACGGGTCTGGACACGCAGCGCCGCATCGAGGTTCGACAGCGGCTCGTCGAAGAGGAAGAGTTCTGGCTCGCGCACGATGGCGCGGCCGATGGCGACGCGCTGACGCTGGCCGCCGGAAAGTTCGGCCGGACGACGAGCGAGATAGGGCGCAAGCGAGAGCATGCCGGAAGCCTTTTCGACGCGGCTGTCGATTTCCGCCTTCGCAGTGCCGGCCTGCTTGAGACCCAAGCCCATATTGTCCTTGACGGTCAGATGGGGATAGAGCGCATAGGACTGGAAAACCATCGAGATGCCACGCTTGGCAGGCGGCGTCACGGTCACATCTTGGCCGTTGATCAGCACCGCACCGGAGGTCACGTCTTCGAGACCTGCTATGCTGCGCAGCAGGGTCGACTTGCCGCAGCCGGAGGGGCCGACGAAGATGACGAACTCACCGTCCCTCACCTCGAGGTCGATGCCCTTCAGCACGTCATGCGTACCATAGGCCTTGCGGATGGATTTCAGTTGAAGCGATCCCACAGTCTTTTGTCCTTATAGATAAACGGGCTTGCTGGTGCGTACGCTCTCATCGGCGGCGAGGCATATGCGCAGCGATTGAACGGCATCGGCCATATGGCGATTGAGGTCGAGATCCTCGCGGATGGCCTTCAGCATGAAGGCCTGCTCGAAGTCGCAGAGCTCCTGATGGCCTGGCTCGCCATCCATGTGCAGGTCTTGATCCGGCCGGATGAACTGGCCATTCGGGCCAGTTTCGGCGCTATGCAGCCGAATGACCGAGGTCTTGGTGTGCATGTCGATATCATCGGACTTGGCGTTCTGATCCATGACGATCGACACCGAGCCGTTCGGCGACATCACATCCTTCACGAAGAATGCGGTTTCCGAAATCATCGGCCCCCAGCCGGCTTCGTACCAGCCGACAGAGCCATCCTCGAATATCACCTGCAGATGACCATAGTTGTACATGTCCGGCTTTATCTCCTGCGATAGCCGCAGGCCCATGCCGCGCACTTCGACTGGCTTGGCATCGGTGATCTGGCACATGACGTCGACGTAATGCACGCCGCAATCGACGATCGGCGAGGTCGTGCGCATCAGCGCCTTGTGCGTCTCCCAGGTCGGGCCGCTCGATTGCTGATTAAGGTTCATGCGGAAGACATAGGGGCCGCCGAGCTTGCGGGCTTCGGCGATCAGCCGCATCCACGAGGGATGGTGACGCAGGATATAGCCGATTGCCAGCTTCTTGCCGGCCGTCTTGGCGGCAGCGACGACGCGTTCGGCATCCTCCACCGTAGTGGCCAGCGGCTTCTCGACGAAGACATGGCAGCCGGCTTCGAAGGCCATGACGGCGAAATCGGCGTGGCTGTCGGAATAGGTATTGATGGAGCAAAGATCCGGCTTCAACTCCTTCAATGCCACCTCGAAATCCGGATGGATCGTATATCCCCGCAACGCCTCGGGCAGTTCCGGCTTGGAGCGGTTGACGAGACCGACAATCTCGAAGCCGGGATTATTATGATAGGCCAGCGCATGGCTGCGACCCATATTGCCAAGGCCGGCAACGAGAACGCGGATCGGCTTTTCGGATGGGCTCACTTGACTGCTCCCGAGGTAATGCCGCGAATGAGTTGACGCGAAAAGATGACGTAAAGGATGAGGATTGGCAGGATGGCGAGCGTCAACGCTGCCAGCACCGCATTCCAGTTGGTCACGAACTGGCCGATGAAGATCTGCGATCCGAGGGTCACGGTCTTGGTCGCTTCGCTCGGCGCCAGGATCAACGGGAACCAAAGATCGTTCCAGATCGGGATCATGGTAAAGACGGCAACCGTCGCCATGGCCGGGCGGACCAGCGGCAGGACCAGGCGGAAGAAGATCGCGTATTCGCTGAGACCGTCGATGCGGCCGGCATTCTTCAGGTCGTCCGAAACCGTGCGCATGAACTCAGACAGGATGAAGATCGCGAGAGGCAAGCCTTGCGCCGTATAGACGAGGATCAGTGCCGTCAGCGTGTTGACGAGGCCGGCAGCCACCATGCCCTGCAGGATCGCGACCGTACCAAGACGGATCGGGATCATGATGCCGATCGCCATATAAAGACCCATGACCGTATTGCCGCGGAAACGATATTCCGACAGCGCAAAGGCAGCCATGGCACCGAACAACAGCGTCAGGATGATCGAGACGATCGTCACGATGAAGCTATTCTGGAAATAGGTCAGGAAATCTCCCTGCCTTAGAACGGTATCATAACCGATCATGCTGAAGGAGGATGGTGTCGGGACACTCAAGGGCGCACGGAAGATCGACGCGCGATCCTTGAAGGAGTTGATGACGGTCAGAAACACCGGAAAGATGGCGACCAGCGTATAGGCAATAAGCGCCAGATGGACGAAGCCAGTGCGGACAAGGGAAGTGCGTGCCTTGGACATGGAGCGCCCTCCTCAGAACTGATAGCGGCGGATGCGCCGCTGGACGATGAAAAGATAGAAGGACACACCGGCCAGGATGATCAGGAACATCACCGTCGCAATCGTCGCGCCCATCGAGCGGTCGCCCAGCTGCAGCTGGAAGCCGAAGAAGACGCGGTAGAGCAGCGTGCCGAGAATATCCGTCGAGCCGTCCGGCCCCGCCAACGCACCCTGCACGGTATAAACCAAGTCGAACGCGTTGAAATTACCGACGAATGTTAGGATCGAAATGATGCCGATTGCCGGCAGAACCAGCGGCAGCTTGATCTTCCAGAACTGGCTCCAGCCGGTAATGCCGTCGCATTCGGCGGCTTCGATGACCTCTTCAGGGATATTGAGCAGCGCGGCATAGATCAGCATCATCGGGATGCCGACATATTGCCAGACTGAGATCAGGGCCACGGCGATCAACGCCGTGCTGGGCTTGCCGAGCCAGGGCGCGAAAACCGATTTCAGACCTATCACGTTCAACAGCTCGGGTGCGACGCCCCAGAGTGGTGAGAGGATCAGCTTCCAGATGAAGCCGACAACGACGAAAGAGAGCAGCGTCGGCAGGAAAATGGCCGTGCGGTAGAAGGCGACGAAGCGCAGCTTCGGCAGGGACAGGAGTGCTGCCAGCGCGACACCGATCGGATTCTGCACGCACATATGGATGGCAAAGAAGATCAGGTTGTTGCGCAGCGCATTCCAGAAATCATGCGCCCACCGTTCATCGCCGAACAGGACCTTGAAATTATTGAGCCCGACGAAGACGGACTGATTGTCGACGACATTATAAAGCGACAGCCGCAATGTCTCGATCAGCGGCAAGATCATAACCGCCGTATAGACAACGAAGGCCGGGAAAAGGAAAACGAGGATGTGCCAGCGCTTGGAGCGCCTGATCGGCGTGACCTCAAGGGCATCTGATGTCGCGGCGTCGCTCATGGCTTTCTGCCTGTTTTTCTTGGCTGCTTGGTGAGGCGGCAGCTCAATGGTTCAAATCCGCCCGCTGCCCGGCCCTGCAACCGAATGAAAACAACATCAGGCGTGTCGAATGCAAAGGCGAACGATCGCCAATCCGATTATCTAAATAACGAAAAGGGCGAGGAGCCTGAAGACCCCTAGCCCGTAGAACTCAGCCGTTACTTGCCGGGCTTATACCAGCTGTCGAGGCCCTTCTGGAGCTTCTTGGCAGCATCGTCCGGCGTATCCGTGCCGTTGATCACGTTTGCGGATTCGGTCCAGGTTTCATTTTCCAGGTTCGGCGTACCGCGCGACAGGATCTGATAGGTCGAGCGAACGGTCGACTTGTGATTGTCACGCCAGGAAACGAATTCCTGCGCAAGCGCATCGCTCATCTTTACCGGGTGCGAGTTCAGGCTGAAGAAGCCCGGCAGCGAGTTGGCGTAGATGTTGGCAAACTCGTCGGAAGCGACCCAGCTCAGGAACTTCTTCGCTTCTTCCTGATGCTTGCTCTTAGCGTTCAGGCCGACGCCGATATCCGGATGGTCGGAAATATAGGCGGTGTCACCAGCCTTGGCGACCGGCGGCGGGAATGCACCCATCTTGAACTGAGCCTGGGTGTTGAAGAGAGCAATTTCCCAGGAACCAGCCGGATAGATCGCGGCCTTGCCGAGTGTGAAGAGGTTCTGGCTATCGGAATAGCTTTGTGCTTCGAAGCCGTCGCCGAGATAGGGCTTCCACTTGGCCAGCTCCTTGTAAGGGTCGACCCACGGTGCGTCCGTGAGCTTTTCCTTGCCAGCGATGAGAGCCTTGCGGCCTTCCTCACCCTTCCAGTAGTTCGGACCGATATTCTGGTAGCCCATGGTTGCGGCTTCCCAGAGGTCCTTCGTGCCCATGGCCATCGGGATGTAGGTGCCGTCGGCCTTGATCTTGTCGAGAGCGGCGAAGAACTCGTCACGCGTCGCCGGCACTTTGAGCCCGAGCTTGTCGAAGGCGTCCTTGTTGTAGATGAAGCCATGGATGACGGAAGCCATTGGAACGCAGAAGGTGGACTTACCGTCATCGGTCGACCATGCGGCCTTTGCGACAGATGAGAAGTTTTCCATACCCTTCAGGCTCGTCAGATCGACAAGATGCTTCTTGTTGAAGAGGTCGAGCGAAGCATCGAATGGACGGCAGGTGATGATGTCACCTGCGGAACCTGCATCGAGCTTGGCGTTCAGCGATGCATTGTATTCAGTCGGCGCCGTTGGCGAGAAGACGATCTTAATGCCCGGATTCTTCGCCTCGAAAGCCGGGATGATCTTTTCCTGCCAGATCTGCAGGTCGTCGTTACGCCAGCTTTCAACCGTCAGCGTCACATCGGCCGCATGTGCCAGGCTGACTGAGGTCAGCAAGCTCGATGCGAGAAGCAAGCCTTTCAGAACATTGGTTTTCATTTCCCTCTCCTGTTTTCCGCGCCATAGCAAGGCGCTGTTCTCGATCTGAAAATCCGCTGGCCTATCCGAGGAAACGGTCAGCGCTCCAAAGGGACCGGCAATCCTGCCGACCCCTCGATGCAAAAGGCTTCAAAGGCATCGGCCCATCAGCCAGATCAACTGCCACCTGCCGCCATTGGGCGGAACGCTGCAAGAACCACATGGGAAACTCATGACGAACGCCGAAGCGAGATCCTCCTGATCTTGACGGCTTGAGACAACGAGGAGGTGCATGCCTTTTCGCCTTGTCCACCCGCTGTTGTTCTTTTGCTGGCTTCGCCGATGTCTATTCGCTCTGTTCCCTTGAACTGAATTAAGGCCAAAAAAATACCAATTGTCCAGCCGAATTTAACCTTCAGGCTCAAAAAGATTGAAGTCCATTAATTTATATAGATAATTCAATAGGATGAAAACAAACAAAAATGCCCGCCTTACCTATTGGTAAATGGTATTTTTTTGGTATTGTATATAAAACGGGGAACAGGCGGCATCCGGAGGCATGATGGGGCAGTTTGCGATTGGTATCGATGGCGGCGGCACGAGTTGTCGTGCAGCCATTATAGATCATAGCGGGCAGGTGCTCGGTACCGGCAAGGCGGGCGCGGCGAACATTCTCTCGGATCTGGAAAACTCGCTGGTCCATATCGTCGCTTCGGCAAAAAAAGCATTGATCGATGCTAGGCTCGCCCCCGATTTGCTGCAGACGCTACCTGCCGTCATCGGAACCGCAGGAGCCAATATCGGCAACTACGGCAAACAGGTAGAAGGCGCCCTGCCCTTTGCAAGCACGCGTGTCGTCACAGATGCAACGATAGCGCTGCAGGGCGCACTTGGCGATGCCGACGGGATCATCGGCGCTTTCGGCACCGGCTCCGTCTACAACGCCCGCCGCGACGGCAGCATTTGGGGCATCGGCGGCTGGGGTTTCGTCATTGGCGATCAGGCGAGCGGCGCCCGCCTCGGCCGTGATCTGCTGGAAAGAGCACTTCTGGCGCATGACCGGGTGACGCCGGCCTCAGCACTGACGGCATCGATCATGGCGGAATACGGCAATGATCCTGAACGGATCGTAGAATTTGCGCACGCCTCCAAGCCGAAGGATTTCGCCCGCTACGCCCCTGTTATCTTCGAATATGCAGGCCTGGAGGATGCGGTCGCCATCGACATCGTGAGAGCTGCGGCCAAATCGATAACCGAAAGCCTGGACGCGCTGCTTTGGCCGGAATGCCCGTCGATTTGCCTTCTCGGCGGACTTGCCCAAGCCTATCGTCCCTGGCTTGATGAACGCCACAAGGCGATTCTCGCGGAGCCAAGAGGGGACGTTCTGCGCGGAGCAGTAGAACTGGCGGCGAAATTGCTGCGGGGTGGAGAGGAAAACAGGGCATGACCGAAGATTTGAGCGCGATCTTCTCGCCGGAGCGCCTTTCCGGAGGTGGGACGGGTCCGCTTTATGTTAAACTAAGACGCACGCTGGAAGAGGCTGTGAAGGTCGGTAGACTGAAGCATGGGGACGCGCTTCCCCCTGAGCGCGACATTGCCGAATTCGCTGCGGTCAGCCGCGTCACGGTGCGCAAGGCGATCGACGACCTTGTGGCTGAAGGCATCCTCGTTCGTCGCCACGGCTCGGGTACATTCGTCGCAAAGCCCGTTTCCAAGGTGGAGCAGCGGCTTTCGCAGCTGACATCGTTTACTGAGGACATGGCGAGGCGCGGGATGACGGCTCGTTCGGAATGGCTGCACAAGGGTATTCACACGCCCTCCCCGGATGAAATGATGATCCTCGGCCTTGCCGCCGACACAAAGGTATCGCGGCTGAGCCGTCTCCGCATCGCGGACGATCAGCCACTGGCGATCGAGCATGCCAGTGTCTCCGGCGAATTCCTGCCGGATCCGTCTGTCGTGACCACATCGCTCTACGCGGAGCTGGAAAAGCGTCAGGTGCGCCCTGTTCGTGCGGTGCAGCGCATATCCGCGACCAACATGAAGGAGGCCGATGCGGGCTTGCTCGGCGTTCCCGTCGGCGCGGCCGGCCTTTCGATCGAGCGCATCTCCTATCTCGGTTCCGGCCGGGCAGTGGAATTCACACGGTCGCTCTATCGCGGTGACGCCTATGACTTCGTCGCGGAACTGACGATCGGCGCGAACTAACGACGCCTGCGAAACCGTAAAAATCCCAGAATCAAAAAAACGCCACCCCAACCGAATGGCTGAGGTGGCGCTTGTATATAGAATCAAATTCTAAATTAAACACTGCAAGTCTTTGACATGACTCGCGATCAGGCCGCGTCATCGACCGGGGCTTCACGCTTCTCCGGCACATAGTTGAGAACCGGCCCCAACCAGCGCTCCACCTCGCCCACGGCCATGCCCTTGCGGGCAGCGTAATCTTCCACCTGATCGCGCTCGATCTTGGCGACGCCGAAATAGTAGGATGACGGGTGAGCGATATAGATGCCCGAAACGGAAGAGCCCGGCCACATCGCATAGCTTTCCGTGAGCTTTACGCCCGTTGTCGCTTCGGCATCCAGCAGGCGGAAAAGCGTATCCTTCTCAGTGTGGTCTGGCTGCGCCGGATAGCCCGGTGCAGGACGGATACCGGCATAGGCTTCGAGAACAAGTTCCTCGCTTGAGAAATTCTCGTCCGGGGCATAACCCCAGAACTCACGCCGCACTCGCTCATGCATTCGCTCGGCAAAGGCTTCTGCAAAACGGTCAGCCAGCGCCTTGACGAGGATCGACGAATAATCATCATTGGCACGCTCGAAGCGCTCGGCGATGGTCATCTCTTCAATGCCGGCCGTGACGACGAAGCCACCAACATAATCACCGATGCCACTGGAAACCGGTGCGACAAAGTCCGATAGAGCAACATTGGGCCGGCCGTCGCGCTTCGACAGCTGCTGGCGCAGCGTATAGAAAGTCGCAAGTTCCTCCTTACGGCTTTCATCCGTGAAAAGCCTGATATCGTCTCCGACCGCGCCCGCCGGCCAGAAGCCGATAACCGCGCGTGGGCGGAACCAGTTTTCCGCGATGATCTTCTCCAGCATCGCCTGTGCGTCGCCATAGAGCTGCCGTGCCGCCTCCCCCTGCTTCTCGTCCTCGAGAATGGCTGGGAAACGCCCCTTGAGTTCCCAGGTCTGAAAGAACGGCGTCCAGTCGATATATTTCGCTAGTTCAGCCAGATCGTAGGTCTCGAATACCTTGGTTCCGAAGAACTGTGGCCTGACGGGCTTATAGCCCGACCAATCCACTTTTTCGGCATTCTCACGCGCTCTTGCGATCGGCAGGCGTACCTTCTCGGCCTCGCTCCGCGCATGCGCGGCAGCAACCTTGGAATATTCGGCTCGGACGGTATCGATATAGGCTTGTCGCGCGTCGGGCGACAGCAAAGCTGAGACAACACCGACAGCACGACTTGCATCCGTCACATAGACCGTCTGCCCGCGATGATAGCTCGGATGGATCTTCACCGCCGTATGGACACGACTGGTGGTTGCGCCGCCGATAAGCAGCGGAATATCGAAGCCCTGCCGCTCCATCTCCGCAGCAACATGCACCATCTCGTCCAATGATGGCGTGATCAATCCCGACAAGCCGATGATGTCGACCTTTTCGGCGACCGCCGTTTCCAGTATCTTCGCTGCCGGCACCATGACGCCAAGATCGATGATCTCGTAATTGTTGCAGGCGAGTACGACGCCGACGATATTCTTGCCGATGTCGTGCACGTCGCCCTTGACGGTCGCCATCAGCACTTTGCCGGCTGACTGCCGCTCGCTGCTACCGCCATTGGCGAGCTTTTCGGCTTCCATATAAGGCAGCAGCACGGCAACCGCCTGCTTCATGACACGGGCGGACTTCACCACCTGCGGCAGGAACATCTTGCCCGAACCAAAAAGGTCGCCGACGACATTCATACCAGCCATCAAAGGACCTTCGATGACATGCAGCGGCCGCTCGGTGGCCTGACGCGCCTCCTCGGTATCGGCTTCGATGTACTCGGTAATGCCATTGACCAGCGCATGCTCGAGCCGTTTCTCGACCGACCATTCACGCCAGGAAAGATCCTGCGCCTTGGCCTCTTTGCTGCCAGACCCACGGAAACGCTCGGCGATTTCTAGCAGGCGCTCCGTGCCGTCGGGGCGGCGGTTGAGCACAACGTCCTCGCAGGCTTCCCGCAATTCCGGATCGATATTATCGTAAACGGCGAGCTGCCCGGCATTGACGATGCCCATGTCCATACCCGCTTGAATGGCGTGGTACAGGAATACGGCATGCATGGCCTCGCGAACGGGTTCGTTGCCACGGAATGAAAAGGATAGGTTTGAGACGCCGCCGGAAATATGAACCAGCGGCATGGTTTTCCGGATCGTCCTCGTCGCTTCGATGAAGTCGACTCCGTAATTATTGTGTTCTTCGATACCGGTCGCCACAGCGAAGATGTTCGGATCGAAGATAATATCTTCCGGCGACAGGCCCGCCACTTCCGTCAGCAGCTTGTAGGCACGCGAGCAGATCTCGACTTTGCGCTCATAGCTGTCCGCCTGCCCTTGTTCATCGAACGCCATCACGACGACGGCCGCGCCGTACATCCTCATCAAACGAGCCTGCTTGAGGAAGTTCTCCTCGCCTTCCTTCAGAGAGATGGAATTGACGATCGGTTTGCCTTGAACGCATTTCAGGCCGGCCTCGATGATTGAGAACTTCGAACTGTCGATCATGACAGGAACACGGGCAATATCCGGTTCGGCGGCGATGAGGTTGAGAAACTCTACCATCGCCTTTTCGGAATCGATCAGGCCCTCATCCATATTGATGTCGATCACCTGCGCACCGTTCTCGACCTGGTCGCGGGCGACGCTAAGTGCAGCCGTGTAATCGGCATTGGTGATGAGCTTGCGGAATTTCGCCGAGCCGGTGACGTTCGTGCGCTCGCCGACATTGACGAAGGGAATGTCCTTGGTGAGCTCGAACGGCTCCAACCCGGAAAGCGACATGAATGGACGATGTTCGGCAAGCTGGCGCGGCGGATATTTCGAAACCGCCTGAGCTATCGCCGCAATATGCTCTGGCGTCGATCCGCAGCAGCCGCCAACGATATTGACGAGTCCTTCGCGCGCAAACTCTTCGACCTGGGCCGCCATCATCTCTGGCGTTTCATCATACTGACCGAATTCGTTCGGCAAACCGGCATTCGGATAGGCGCAGATGAAGGTGTCCGCAACCGCCGAAAGCTCCTGCAGATGCGGCCGCATCGCGTTAGCCCCGAGCGCACAATTGAGACCAATCGTGAAGGGGCTGGCATGGCGCACGGAATTCCAGAATGCCGACGGTGTCTGGCCAGACAGCGTGCGGCCGGAAAGATCGGTAATCGTGCCCGAAATCATGACGGGCAAATGGATACCCTTGGCCTCGAAGCGCTCTTCGCAAGCAAAGATCGCCGCCTTGGCGTTCAGCGTATCGAAAATCGTTTCGATCAGGATGATATCAGCGCCGCCGTCGATCAGACCATCGATCTGCTCGCCATAGGCCAGCCGCAGATCATCGAACGTCACCGCACGATAACCAGGATTGTTGACATCGGGGGAAATGGACGCTGTCCGATTGGTCGGACCGATCGCACCGGCCACGAAACGGCGCTTTCCATCCTCGCGCTCGGCGCGGAGTGCGGCTCGGCGCACGATTTCCGCGCCTTCCTTGTTGAGATCGTAAACCGCCCCTTCCATCTGGTAATCCGCCTGCGCGATGCTGGTGGAGGAAAAAGTGTTGGTCTCAAGGATATCCGCACCGGCCTTGGCATAGCGATAATGAATATCCTCAATCGCATCAGGCTGAGTCAGAATGAGAAGGTCGTTGTTGCCTTTCTGGTGGCACCCACAGCCGATGAAACGATGCCCTCGAAACTGATCCTCATCGAACCCAAGGCCCTGGATTTGCGTGCCCATAGCGCCATCAAGGACGAGGATTCGTTCGCTCGCAGCCTTTTTCAAAGCTTTGAACACCTCGCTGCCGTCTCGCTTCGCCGTTTCCGAACCAAAAAGATTGTCAAACATAAGCGAATTCCTCTGGCCTGATTGCGACTCCTCAAACAAATCACATAAAGATATCTTTATGTCAACATATCTATGCTTTCACCTATCAGTCAGCAAGCACGATGCTTTCCTACTCCAGGCTATTTTAGGAAAATAACCGCGCCTCTCGACCAATTGCCCATCCGACCATGGACAATGCGGTGCTGACGACACAGTTTCATCTATAACGCCATGACAGCGCTTTCGGGCGGCGCTATACGGCTTCAAGAAAAAATTCATGGAGGATGACGGTATGAATATACAGGTTGAACCCGCAGCGCTCGGAAACTGGAGCACGCGCGCCTATCACCGGCGCTGGCTGCTTGATCAAGCGGATGCGCTTTTTGATTTCTTCCAGTATCGCGCCGTCAATCCTAAAGGCGGCTTTTACGATATGGACGATGCCGGCAAGCCGTTGGATGCAGCAAATCCCATACGTGGCATTCATTCGACCGCCCGCATGGTACACTGCTTCTCGATCGGATCGTTACTCGGCCGTCCCGGTGCAAACGAAATTGTCGACCACGGCATGAACTATCTATGGAATCATCATCGCGATACCGAGTGTGGCGGCTATTTTTGGTCGCTGAACAACGACGGCCCCGTCGATTCCAGCAAGCAAGGCTATGGTCACGCTTTCGTGCTGCTTGCCGCCTCGTCCGCGAAGACGATCGGACATCCGCTGGCTGATGGCATGCTCGCGGATGTCACGGAAATTCTGAATACGAAGTTCTGGGAAGAAAAACACGGCGCAGTTGCGGAGGAATTCAATCGGGATTGGTCATCGATCGACGGCGGTACCTATCGTGGCCAGAACTCCAATATGCACCTAACAGAAGCGCTGATGGCTGCTTTCGAAGCGACCGGTGACAAGGCATATCTAGAGAAGGCAGAGAGCATCGCCGATCTCGTCATTCGTCGTTCGGCGGGGTCCGTCGGCTGGCGCGTTGCCGAACACTTCAACGCCGACTGGGTGCTCGATAAGAATTACCGCGGCAATGAGATGTTTCGCCCGTCGGGTACGACGCCAGGGCATTGGCTGGAATGGGCGCGTCTGATCTTGCAGCTTTGGGCGCTTGGAGACAAGCGGCATGACTGGATGCCTGAAGCCGCCAAGGGTCTCTTCTCTCAGTCCATGTCGCTTGGTTGGGACAATGAGAAGAGCGGATTCTTCTATACACTTGATTGGGAAGATGTGCCCGCAAAGCGCAACAAGCTTTGGTGGCCTGCCTGCGAGGGGGCTGGTGCCGCCCATTATCTGAACGAACACGTCCCGAGCGATTTCCACGAAGAGAGCTACCGCAGGATCTGGAGTGTGATCAGCCAAGCCTTCATCGATCGCGTCAATGGCGGCTGGCATGAAGAGCTAACGGAAGATCTCGTTCCCGCTCATACGCTGTTCCCTGGCAAGGGCGATATCTACCATGCCTTGCAGGCCTGCCTCATCCCCCTCTTCCCGGCAACAGGAAGCCTGACCAAAGTCATCGCCGAGGCTGGCGGCAAGATCTGAGATCGGTAGCGGCGCGCTCGACGTGTGGCGCGCCGCCTCGTCCTCTATGCGAGGCTGAGATTGTGGAGCTCGTGGCCAAGAGTGAGAGCGAGGGCTTCGACAACGAGATTGTGATCTTCACGCTGTGGCAGACCTGAAACGGTGACGGCGCCGATGCAGCCCGTGCCATTGACGAAGATCGGAAAGCTGCCGCCGGAAGCGGCATATTCTGTACTTGAAAGCCCGTTATCCTCGATCGTCTTGCCCTGCTGCTGCAGCCGCAACGTGCTGGCGTAGCTGCTGCGGAAGTAGCGCAGCACCATATTGCGCTTCCGGCGAATCCAGTTGGAATTATCAGGTGTCGAACCGGGCAAGGCTATATAGAAAACCGGCATGGAATGCAGGGTGATATCGATGGCAACGCCCATATTGCGCTCGCTGGCGAGGTCGTGAAGCAGCTTGCCGAGCACCCAAGCGGTCGAAAGGTCAAAAGCATCGAAACGCAGCATTTCCTCTTGCAGCTCGATACGAGCGAGATCCTGGTCGATCGTCATGGAAACCTTCTCTAAAAATTGGGTTGGCCTATCAAACCCGGAGAGAACGATTTGTCCATCTATCTCTTTGGTATTTCGAAAAGCCATCTATCCGGTCTTGACGGTATGGCGCTCTTGCTTGCTTGCAGAAAGCGAACAGGTCATTGATAAAGCTCTACGAATGTCCCGCCAGAGGAATACTCCAGCATGAATGCAAAATATGCGCTGCCCGCCATACTGGCCTGCACCTGTGCAACAACATCGGCTCTGGCCGACAGTCCAGCGCAATTAGTGCTGCGCGACGGTTTCGATGGCAAGGATTTCGCTCGATCTGGGCGCCTCTACTATCGCGATAATGACGAACAAAAGGCCGGAACGATCGAATTTCAATCAGATGTGAAACGTACCGGCACGGGTGCATTGAAACTGAGCGTCCGGCCATTTTGCCCGCCGGATAAAACAAACTGCAGCGAAAGAGCGGAGATCTGGGAGCGCACTAAATATCGCGTGCCTTACAATCAGGGAGTTTGGTACGGTTTCGCCGTAAAGTTTGCCGATCCCATACCCTCTGGCGACCATCGCTACCTCATTGCTCAATGGAAGCGGGAAATCGGGCCGAAAGCCGAAGGGGACTTCAGTCCCTTTCTTGCGTTGCGACTCAATAATGGGAAGCTCTTCGCGACCGTCGAAACCAACTACGTTGCGCCCATCAAGAACAAGGAGCCTGGAAATAAAGGCAAGGCCTGCAACGATGATGAGGCGCCCGTCTGGTTTCGTCCCGATACTAATCAAATGCGCGCATTGGTAGCCACGGACGCCAATTGGGGCGAAGCCGATGGGCAAGAATTTACAGGCTGCACAGACGCGATAAAAGTAATAAATCGTGGAAACAAGTTGCCAACGCCCGCATCTGGCTGGATCGATTTTGCCATTTACAGCAAACCAGGCCCGGATGGCTCGGGTCATATCGAAATATTTGCCAACAATAAATGGATCGTTACTGTCACAGGCCATATAGGACACGCAGATCACGGGTTGGGACAGAACCAATATTTCAAATTCGGCCCCTATCGCGCCGCGGATACCACTATATGGACGCTTTACTATGATGATTTTCGCCGCTCACCCCGTTGTGCCGATGTACTATCGGATCCCAAGCTTTGCCCTATGAAATGACAAGGCTGTCGAGAATGTATAACTCCAGCGCAACATAACTGCGCGCATTGCGAGAGCGCAGTTTTTTTAGAAGCGGTCGAACTTTTTCCTTTCTCGATAGTTATTCTTCTTCGTGAAGGAGGTGACCGAGATGCTTACTACCCATCGCGATTGTAAACAGCATGTGAAGAGGAACGCGATACCCTCTCTAGGTGAAATCGAAGGCCGGGTTGCGGTTCTGGAAATTGTCGCCCAGTCCGCGCTAATGCATGTGTTCGAAGAAGGGGAAGTCGATATCGATGCAGCGTTGCTGGCCCAAATTCGCAGAGCTATGCATCGTAAATGTAAAGAGTTGAAACTTGATGGAGAAGATACGGCGTCGGCACTTTTATACGCCGAAGAGTTGATAGAGGCCGCGGTTAAAGCGTCGCATCCCATGCCTCAATGATGCCTTCCCGGCCAAGGCTGATATTATCCGTCTTAGTGGCGCTGGCAATTGCGCTCGGCATTGTGTTGCTGGTTGCACCTCACGATACAGGTAACAAGCTTACCCATTCTCTGGCACAGCCCGAGCGGCATCAAAACCGGCAATAATGTGTCCCATAATGAACGTGTGTTACGTTCAGATACAGAGTCTATCCCACATCAGGCGACCATTAACGTCGCGCGGTAAACTTCGTTGCAAATTTCCAAAACCAAAGCAGTGTTCCCTTCACCCCTAATGCCAAGCTCCAACATGAATGGTGTAGCGAATGTCTATGATGGTCAATGCGCCGCTTTCCCCCGATGACATCGATGTCCTCGCAGGCGCACTTTTTGCATGGTGTGCCGAGCGCTGTATCAAATTGCAAAGTCAGGAAGGTCTGTCTGCAGCCAATGTGGCGATTGACCTCTATAACGCTGGCTATCAAACACAGGATCAGCTGCTTCGCGCATTACACAATTACGATTTGCATTGATGCCTTGCGCAGCCGACCAGCTTTACATCTAAAACCTGAGCACAATCTTCCAGCAGCGCATCCGCAGATGCGGCGGGAGTGACCTTTATTTTACGGACTTCTCTCCCAAGACGCTGGCGATGCAGTCTCGCTCTTCGAGGATCCCTGCCCATTCATCCTGATGATAAGCGGAGTCGTAGATCAGCGTGAAAGGACCTTGATAGCCAGCCGAGCTGGAAAGCTTAACGCAGCGAATATAATCCTCCTTATCGAGGCCTGCTGCTGAATATTGTCCCTTTGCGTGGCAGAGTTCGGCGCGGCCCATGATCTTTGCTAAATCTTCATATTTGCCCTCTCGCTCCCAGTTGCCGAAATCTCCATTGAGGCCGACTTTACCGTGCAGAGCGTCGAGAATCCGATTGACCTCCGTCGGTCCCGGCAAAAGATCAAACCAATTTTTTTCATATCGGCCGTACCGGTCGCGTTCATTCCGGCTGGCGATTGGCCGAGCAATCGCGTGACAGGAATGTCGGCCGCGCCGGCGACGATCTGCAGGAAGGCCATCAAAATGTCAGTCAGGCCGGAGAGTGGCGCGCTCTTGCTGCCGTACTCCTCTTCAGCGTCAAGGATCAGCGTGCCGTTGACCCCTTTGATGGTGTTGGCAAGCGCGTAGCGGCGCAGCACGGCATCTTCGTAGGCCTGATTACCAATATTGGCAGAGAACTGCGGAACCTTGATGATGTCGATCTTGGCTTCAAAGACCAGACTGGCGATATTGGCGGCCGTGCTGTCGGCATTCTTGATCGCGTCGAGTGTCGCGGCCAGCACGCTTTCGCCCCAAGGCTGACTACCCATCACGCCAAACTCTTCACTGGGCGCCATCGCCCCCTTGAAGATGACGAGCCGAGACGGATGGATAGTCACCTGCATGCCATTGGCACCGGTCAGCGTGTAGAATTTCGGCGTGCCGTACCATTCCGAGGTCGGATCGCTGTCGATATCGCCGGCCGCCAATTGGCGTCGCGTCAGCACCGTCAAATGCTTGAGGCCACCCTTTCCGATCCGCTCCATCTCCAATGGCAAGGCTGGATCGCCGTCCCCGGACCCGATGAACAAGGCAGCGCCACCGAAAAGCCGCGCCTTCGTCGACGCCTCCAGCAGCTTGCCGCGAAGATTGAGCCGGCGCTCCTCGGCATCGATCAATTCGATCTGATCGCTCGCAGCCTGCCAGTTTCGCCATTTCCGGCAACTATCGAGAGCCGGAATGTCGATGATCTTGCGCGGCAGCCAGGAGCCGCGATAGGCGGCGATGATCTGCTCGTCTGTCAGGATCGGCTGCGTATAGAAAACTGATGCCGCCTTATCGCGTTCGGTGCCCATGCGGGATGCAAGGCTCACCAATCCGTCGCGAACCATCGAGAATACCTGCCCCATGGATTGTCCTTTGATATGCTGTGATGAAGAGGCTCGCACGAGACCAGCCTAGAAGTTGTTGAAGCTGAAGGACGAACTCAGCGCGAGTTCGTTCAAAGCATCAGCGAAGGCATCGACCTGATCGTCGAACTGCCCATTCGGGAAGGTGCAGATCTCATCCAGAAATGCCTCGTTCCAATCCCCGCGCAAAAGCTTGACGTTTCCCGCTTCAGCCTGCGCCGAGGCCGGCTTGGCGCGCGTCGCCTTGTCGCCGGTTGGTGATATGGTTTTTACAGGAAAGCCGGCGAGCAGCTTGATCTTGGTTTCCGCATCGGCCTTGCCGGCCGCTCCCGGATCCTGCGGCATGCGGATCGTCACCGTCGGCCCGTCCTGCGATGCCGTATTCTTGAGATTGCGCTCCACCTCGGCCGGAGACCAGCGTCCCCGCGCTAGGGTTTCGACGTAAAAGATACCATCGACGCAAGCCATGCGTAGACCGACGGTCCAGTCTGGCTTGCGACCGGGACGCGCTTTCGAAGCCGCGAAATCCCAGGCGCGGCAACGCTTTGCACCTGCAGGCAGCACTTCGACGATCTCGAAATCGCCGCGCTGAAATAGACCACCCGAGCGAGGTGCAGGCCGCTGCTGAAACTGGCCGGCCACCGCATAGGAACCGAGTGGGATCTTGTCACGCTCGACCACTGCCCGAGGGAAACGCTGAGGAAAGAGCAGTTCGCCCTCCTCTGTCCTCGGATCAGCAAATCCAATCGAGGTCCGACAACGGCGCTCCGGCTCGAATTCCATCGGCAGCATCAGATGCTCGTAGCCGAGCCCAAGCGCCAGAATGGTACCCGAGACATCCGCCTCGTGCAGCCGCTGCATCACGACGACGATCGCCGAGCGTTGAGGATCGTTGAGCCGCGTCGGGACGGATTCACGAAAGGTGCGAACAGTAGACAGGCGCTCGGCCTCCGATTCCGCCCCATCGACGGAATGCGGATCGTCGATGATGACGCGATCACCGCGGCCGCCCGTCAACCTGGAGAACGGCACACCCTGCCGCGAGCCGATGCAGCTATTGGCGAAAGCCATCTCGCCCGTTCTCGTCAGCTTGACCCGATCACCCCACAGGGACTGATACCATTCGGAGGCAACGAGGTCGCGCATGCGCCTATTGTCACGCTTGGCGTAATGTTCCGAGTAAGACGCACCGAGGTAACGCAGTTGCGGCTTGCCTTTCGGCCCCCATTCCCATGCCGGCCAAAAGACGCCGCATAGGAGCGATTTCATTGTGCCCGGCGGCACATTGATCAATAGCCGCGTAATCTCGCCAGATGTTACCGCCTCGAGATGCCGGCAGATGGCATCGATGTGCCAGCCATGGACATAATCGACCGAGGGCTCGACGACATGCCAGGCCTCCCGTACGAAGCCGGCCAGCGACTGGCAGTTGGCGCGAATTTGTTCCGCGTCCATCGCAAGCTGTCTGGCATGCGCGGCTTGCTCGCGCTCAGCTCTCCGCCTCGCCTTCTCCTCTTGAATCGCTGCCATCATCGTCGCCGGATCCGACAAGCGGACCGAAGAGAGATTCGAGTATCGCAAGCTGCTCATCCGTGGCATTGGTTAGGTCGATGGTGACGCCGCGGCCTCCTTTGGCCCCGGCGCGCTCACTAGGTTTCTGATGAACATAGGATGCGGCGATCTTCGCCATTTCATCGCGCCGCTTCTGGTCCGCCTCGTCGTCGCGCATCACTTTCAACATGTAGTCAAGCGGTGTGTCGTCGGCGGACACGGCCTTGCGACGGCGCGCACGCGGCCTGCGCGGCTCGACCGGCTTGTCGGCATTGGTCATGCTTCAGATTTCCGATGGAATTTTGAAAGAAAACAAACAGTTCAAATCAACGCTTGCGATCGACAGTGCGTCGCTGCAACTGTTCTCATCATGCCAAAATAGATACTTCATTTCGGTGCGATTGGCGACACCCTTGAAGACCGACCAGCGCGCAAGGAATGAGGACTTTGACGGGAACTGCCAATAACATACTGAAACTTCATGAAAATATAGAACTTTGCAGTCCGACAAATTGAACGACATACCCTTCAACCCTTACCGTTGGCGATCAAATGCAGTCGAGGGAAGCGCTTGAGCAGATCAACACCAGATGACGATCGCGATGGTCCCGTGAGTCGAGATTGGGTTCGGCGGTTCATCGCCGCCAATCTCCCGGTCCTGCCTGTTCCCGGTATCCCCGATATGCGCCTGCACAAAGCAGGCCCGCAAAGCGGGCTGCGGCGCCTCGCAGAACAAGATCCGCAATTCGACTCACCTTACTGGGCGCATTACTGGGGAGGAGGTCTGGTTCTGGCTCGTTTTCTTCTCGACAGGCCGGAAAGCGTGGCGGGTCGCCGCGTATTAGATCTTGGCGCCGGCTCGGGAATTGTCGGGATTGCCGCCGCAAAGGCAGGCGCTGCGAAAGTATATGCCGCCGAGGTCGATCCCTACGCAATCGCAGCTACCGAGCTCAACGCCGCACTCAATGATGTGATGATCGATTCGCTGCTCGCCGATTTGACGGAAGGCGAGCCGCCTGAGGTCGACGTCATATGCGTCGGAGATCTTTTCTATCAGGCAGCCCTTGCGGAAAGCGTCATTGCATTTCTGGATCGCTGCCTGACTCGGGAAATTATGATTCTGATCGGCGACCCTTGGCGGGCTCATCTGCCTACGTCGCGTCTTCGACTGCTCGCAGAATACGCGGTCTCGGATTTCGGCAAGGATATCGCAAGCACCGGACCAGCCGGCGTCTTCGCCTTCGAATAGAGGAAGTCACCAATCGGGGATATTCGGCAGTAATGCGGGTTCGGACCGCATTGACGCCAAGACTAGGCTTTCATCCTGGCGCGCCTACGGTTCCCGCGCTCCAGCCGCTTGGCCAGTTCGGCAAGTTCCGGACTTCCCGCATCGAAGACAGGCCGCGCATCATCCGGCAGCCAATGTGTTTCATGCTTGGGCGCCTTGGGCTTTACCCGGTCGAGCCCGCCGGGCGCATTCGGCATCATTGGCGCTATGCGCGACCAATCCGGCTCCTGCAGCATGGGTGAGGCAGCGAGAAGCACATCCGCAAGCTTCTGGAATTCGCTCTGAATGTGCCGCTCGGCGGTGCGTCGGACGCGTCCGGTTCGAGCGCAGAAATCTCGAAACGAACCGGCGATATAGGGCGCGGCGAGACAAATGGACCATCGCGAAAGCAGGATGCGCCGCTCCTCATCCTGGACGTGAACCCTGAGCCATTCCTGCAAAACCTCCTCTGCCCGGCTGATGGCCGCAGCACTTGGCCGGTAGCGAATACGGATATCGGCATGATCCGTCGGCTCGGGCAAAACCTCTGGCCAGAGCGTCCGCATTCTGTCGGGCCGGATGCCGCGTACGTCGAGATGAACCATCGTATCGGCAGCTTCGACGAAACGTGCACGGATGATCAGGCTCAGATCGGCGATCTCGGCCGCGCGAAGGGACAGGTCATCAAACTGCGAGGCGGACCGGTGCATCAAGTCGTTTCTCCAATTCCTGATAAATCAGCGTTCGCAATGTCGCGCGAACGGGCCACGGCCGCCGCGCCACCGCATCCGTACGCAATGTGGCGAGCGCAATGTCGTCGAAAGCGCCCAGAAGATCGCCTGGGCGCTGCAGCGCCCAATCCTGTCGCTGCGCCAGGACATCGGATACCGCACCGATCGTGTCCGACCAGAGTTCATCGCGATTGCTCCCGGTTTGCCGGATGCATCGCAGAACAAAGACTAGATGGCCGTCACCGTAGCGGCCCCGGATTTCCTGCATCGTACCGCGCGCATGGCTCTCCGCCGGCGCGCGGCGCCGATGAACCGGAACCAGCTTGATGCCGAGCCCATCGAGAAGAAGGTCCAGCCTGCCTTTGGTCATGACAGTTCAACTCCTTTCGTTGGTAAATTTAATGCCTCTTCCATCCCTGGAGGGCTCACGAGGCGCTTCCGATGGCGGCGGTAGCGTTGGCCGATTTGGGTTTGAAGAAGGCCTCCGCCTTGGAAATCGCTTCCACCCTCGCCCCGTCGCGCAGCATAGGCGTGTTGAGATAAGCGACCATCGCCTCGCCGGCTGCAGCCTTGGCAGCATCCTGCGTTGCGAAGATGATCGGTTCACCCCGATTATCTCGAAGGATCTCATGTGTGGCTCGGTGAACCTTGCGGATCCAGCCGAGGTGACCACCGGCAACGGCCTCTGTTCCAATTTGAAATTCGTTCATAGCAACCTCCCCCGGCTCACTTGGCCAGGTCTATCTCTAGCGTTTCCGATTGGGTTTTGACGTTTGGGTGCCCGCCTACTGTCTGCGCAGTTTCGCCGGTCGTGCCGGCTCCCTGGGCTCAAGCGTGGAGCATTCGACAATGCGGAAGTGAATTTGGTCTCCCTCCGGAGCACCGGAGTCTTCATCCTCAAAGGATGGCTTTGGCGAATTCCGAATGGCCGACTTCATCGCAATCACCATAGCGACGAAAAACAACGCCGCGCCAAAACAAGCGAGGAGGCTTTGAAGCATTTCGATCATGGCAGCATCTCCTGATCAGCAGCTTCGAAAGAAGACTTGATCTCCGTCATTTCCGCAGGCTCGACAGCTGCATCACAATTCTCACAATGCAGCTCGATGATCTCCGCGATCGACAAAATTCGGAGGCATCCGGGGCACCCCCAGAAACGATCGAAATATCCAGCCCGCGACGCCGCCCTCCTGCTCCCACTGCCTATAATCATGACTTCACCTCTAAAAACATTATCTGCCGCGTACGCGTCAGCTGCTCACGTGCCAATTAGCGGCTTCCGCCATAGGCGCCTTGATAAACACAAATTATGTTGATAATAATGATGTTGTCAACATGATTTGTGTCATAAATTTTGCAAGGGTTGAAAGATGCAGAAATCCATGGGCGAACGACTGAGGGCGGCGCGGGAAGCCGCAAATTATCCATCAGCCACGAAGGCGGCAGAAGCGCTGGGCGTGAGCTTGTCCACCTATCGCGCACATGAAAACGGTCAGAATGAATTCAGCGCCGAAATTGCCAATCGCTATGCCAAGAAATTTGGCACGACCGCGGCTTATCTTCTGACCGGCGAAGGCGTGCGCAAAACGGCACGCCCAGCACCGAACATCGTCATGTCCTTCGATCCCGACGAGCAGGATCACGATGGATTTGCCGAGAGCGGCGACGTACTCAGCTACAGCCGGGAGCACTGGAAGCCGCAGATCGAAGGCGCAACACCGGAGGTGGATGTCAAGCTCGGCGCCGGCAGCGGCATTGTCGGCGAAGTCATCAACCTTCCAGTCGGCTCGGGCAATGTTGCAGGGCACAAGATTGTCGCGGAGTGGCTTATTCCCACAGGCTATCTGCGAAACGAGGCCAAGGCTTCCCCAAACCACACGATCATCATGGAAGTTGTCGGCGATTCCATGCAGCCGACCTACATGCCCGGCGATCGCGTCATCGTCGATCTATCCCAGAACCAAATGACCACCGATACCGTCTATGCGATCAGCGACGGTTATACGGAACCGCAGATCAAGCGGCTCCAGCGAGTTCCCTTTAGCCGGCCGAGCGAAGTCAAGATCATCTCCGACAATCCGGCACTCGAAACTTTCACCGTCGAATTGGACCGCTTGACGATCATCGGCCGAATCTGCGGTCATATAGCACGCAAATAGAACCAATTTAGCCACAGACATATTTTTTGAGCTACACAATAAACATAAAATATGTTGACATATATCATGTTGAATGGCAACTTCACCGATAAGAGCCGTTGGCCCTGAATGGAATGAGCCCGGGCAAGAGCAAGATCTCGCCCGAAGTCAGCGAAACCGGAAAGGCCAAGTGTAACGATTGGAAAGGCCTTAGGGCCGCGGAAGGAGAGTGTCATTCATGCCGAGAAGGGCGAATGCTTTCATCATTGCACTGGCAGATACCCTCAGGGGAGCTGGCATCGCTGGACTATCGTGGATCGCCACGGTGGGAGAATGATGATGTACGCTCCGGAATTCTCCTACGAATATTCGTTCGATGAACTCAGCATACGCCTATGCGATCGTTGGGAAAGCGGGTTGCTGTTATACGGGCGTGCTGAGCTGACCTCAGCAGGAGCTGATTACGAGGACGAATTCTATGTGTCTGCAATCAGACTGAATGGGGGCGCGAGGCTGGCGCGGCCGAATACCTCAAACAACGCCGGTAGCTTTGAGTCCGAATTGTTCCGGCGGATAGCGGCGGTCATCGAAGATGACAGAACACAAGCGGGTCGTGACGCCGCTGAACTTTTCGTCTCTGCGTTGGAGCAATCCAGAGAAGCTGACTATGATCAAAACCGCAAGTTCGAGCGGGAGAGAAAACTGGAAGCATCCGCGACATACTGAGATTCACGACATACAAACATCGATATTCACGGGAGGTCGCCGAAACCATGAACGTCCCCCAGCACGAGCTTGAAGAAATCCGCCTTCTGGAGCAGAAGCTGCATCTCCCCGAAATTCGGCGGTCGCCGGCAGTCGTGGCGGAACTGTTGGCCGAAAGCTTCGTTGAATTCGGCAGTTCCGGTACGGTCTACGACAACAGGGATGAACTGATGGCAGGTCTGGCTGCAGAAAAATCGGAAGAAGCCGCTCCGCCCATCATTTCCCGCGACTACGCCTTTCGATCGATCTCGCCCAATGCCATCCTCGTCACTTATCGAAGCATCCGACAGGCCGGAGAGAGTGGCCTGGAGCGGCATACTCTACGGAGTTCGATCTGGCAGCGCATCGATGGGCGGTGGCAGATGATCTTCCACCAGGGAACGCCCACGGTTCCGCAGGACTGAATATGGCAACCCGGCGCACCACCTTTGCAAGCCATGAAATCCTTGCGACTGCTGTAAATGCACTAAGGTTAGCGGAGCCCATGCGCCGTATCACTGGCTTTGCCGTCTGTGAGGCCGAGGTTATCCGCCATCCGGATGAGATCGGCGACGGAGTCGGCGCGCATCTTCCGCATGGCCTGCCCGCGATGGACCTTTACGGTGATTTCACTGAGGCCGATCTCGGCAGCGATCTGTTTGTTGAGGAGCCCTCGCGCCACGAGCGCCATCACCTCGCGTTCGCGTGGCGTAAGTGTGGAAAAACGTTCCTGAAGATCGACTTCCGCCGCCTGCTTAAGCAGGCGGGCGCGATCGATTTCAAGTGCCTGCCTGATTGCATCGAGAAGATCCTGCTCCCGGAACGGCTTTAGAAGAAACTCAACCGCGCCCGCTTTCATCGCCTTGACGGACATCGGCACGTCGCCGTGCCCGGTGAGGAAAATGATCGGGATCGCATAACCCATCCGCGCAAGCTCATCCTGAAAATCAAGACCGCTCGCATCCGGCATCCTAACATCAAGCACGATGCAGGCCGGCCCCGCAGGCCGGGAGGATGCCAGGAAATTCCGCGGCGACGCAAAAGCACGCGTTTCATAACCGACGGAGCGCAACAGGCTGTCCAGTCCCTCCCGTACGGATGGATCGTCGTCGATGACGTAAACGGTCGGCTGCTTTCCCTGCATTTCCTACCCCTTCGCCTTTCCGCCGAACGGCAAGGTGAAACCGAAGACGGCTCCGCGCGGAAAATTCGGCGCGGCATAAATGGTCCCGCCATGCGCCTCGATAATGGACCGGCTGATGGCAAGCCCCATCCCCATGCCCTTCGGCTTGGTCGTGTAGAAGGCTTCGAATATGTTGTCGAGCCTTTCGGCCGGGATGCCGCTGCCGGTATCGCGCACGCTGACGGTCACCTTCCGTTCGTCCGCGGCAGCGCTGACCAGCAACTCCCGCGTTTCCGCCTCTACCTCCGCCAAGGCTTCCATCGCATTCATAATGAGATTGAGAAGCACCTGCTGAAGCTGGACACGATCACCGGCCATCAATGGCAGATCGCCCGCCAATTCCGCACGGAACAGGATCTGGCTCTTGCGAATCTCGCCGCGAACGAGCTCCAACACATCGTTGATCGCATCGACCAGATCGATCGTATCTGTGGACGGTGCCGAGCGCGCTACAAGTCCCCGGACGCGGCCGATAATATCGCCCACCCGCCCTGCATCCGAAACAATTCGCTCGATTGCCCGACGGGCTTCGTCGTGATCAGCAGGTGTTGCGGATAGCCATCGAAGCGCGGCATTGCCATTGGCGGCGATCGCGGTGATCGGCTGGCTGACCTCATGCGCTATCGACATGCCCAGCTCGCCGATGATCATGAGGCGCGACATGCGCGCAAGCTCCGATTGTGCCTGCCTCGCTTTGGCATCAAGCGTTTCGATCCTGATTGCCAGATAAGTGGTTGCGCCTATCGCAACAAGGCTAAGAGCGCTATTGATCAGCCCGGCCTGCGAAGCGCCATGACTCGTCAGAAAATAGCTGATAACAGTCAGGGCAGCGCATGTGATCCCGACCATCGCGATAGCCCCGGTCCGCCCAGAATAGACGGCCAGCAAGATGACGGACACATACAAAACAGCAAAGGCAATCTCCAGATCGGTGATCGTATCGCCGATGAAAATGAGACCGGCAAGAACCGCAATACCGAGCCAAAGCAAGGGCATTTCAAATAGGTATTTCAGAAACTCGCGCCTCATCCCTTGCATCCCCGCACCAGTTTTTCGCGGTATTGCGTCCGTAGATGGAAAATTGCCTGACCTGAACCTCTGTGACAACCGCCACCCTCACCGATATGCCTTTCATTCAGCGCAGATTTCACTCGATGAGAGTTTCGGCACGCCAGCGCGCCGCGCTCACCAGTCTTTCGAGACTCAGCCGCCCGACAATCTGCTCCAGTGTGGCATCATCGCGATGCTCTGCGGTGACGATTGCGGTAACCTCGACGCGGTCACTGACTTCAATGTTGACACTGTCGAGCTGCTGAAGATGCAGCTTGGCGGAACCTAAGCCTTGAAGCATCAGCGCACGAACATGAGCCTCACCCTCGTTTCTGCATATCGCGGTCACAGTGTATCGCACGATCAGCTCTGTCGTCGCTATGGATTGACGGGCAATGAACTGGATCAACGGCCGTAGCGCCAGATTGACCACAATCACAAATGCTGTCGCTATCAAGGCATGCAGTGGGTAGCCGGCACCGGCCATGAGGCCGACGGCCGCAGAGCACCACAGCGTCGCAGCAGTATTGAGGCCACGCACATTAAGCCCTTCCTTGAAGATGACGCCCGCTCCCAGTAAACCGATACCGGAAACCACTTGTGCCGCTACGCGGGTCGGGCTTCCGTCTGCAGGGAAGAGACCCGCAAAGTTGACAAAGATCGCCGCTCCCAAGGCCACGAGTGTATTGGTCCTCAGGCCAGCAAGACGCTGCCGCCATTGCCGCTCGAAGCCAATGACGGCACCGAAAGCGAAAGCAGTACTCAAATTGAGAGCAACCTGATCAAGTGCGACGGTCATGATTGTCGTTTCCCGCAGAGTGGTTGAAGAGACGCCGGTATTGGCGGCGTCGGAGAACGGCAAGGCTCGCCCCGTTGAGGCGCGCTGCCTCGCGAAGCAATGTGCGCGTCCGGTTCGCTGACAGAAACCCGTGAAAGAATAGGTGCGTGGCCGATCGCATGAGCCAATGTGCGCCCCAGAGAAGCGCCATCATATATACCAGGCCGATAAGATCCTTCAGCCGCGCTATCCGTGCGCTGAAGCGTGTCTGGAGACGACGGCGCTTTCCCTTCTCCGACCCATTTAACTTGTTCCTGTTGAGCACTTCGAGCAAACTACCGAGTTCTTCGTTGTCTCTGGGCATGTCAATCCGTCCCGCAGCCAGACAGGCTGCGCGTCGTCAGACTCCATAAACTGGCGATCTGCCGGATCTCGTGCGCTAAGCTCTGCCGTGGCGGCCTGTCAAATCCAGAAATATAAGGGGATCGGTCGTCGCCTCAGGCGGCGACCCTTTCACATTCGCTTCAGCTGAAGGTTTCAACTCGGGTTCTCCAGCGTGAACAGATCCGCGTTTTCGTCATAAGCGAAATATTCCGCATAGCGGGCCCAGTTCGTAACAGCCTTGAGCGTGGTGTCGGCGTAATCCTCGGACATGTAGTCCTCCAGCTCATCGCGGAAGCGCCGCGCAGGCGCGCGGTGGGTCGGCCGCTCGTCGAGCACGCGGCGAATATGTGCAGCCAGCGGCACATAGGTTGCCAGATGCTGTTCGAAGAGTTTCTTGCGTTCGTCGACATCGCTGTCGAAGAAACGCAGTCCCGGCGCCGTTAACTTGATGTCGCCCCCTTCCAGATCGGCGAAACGCAGGAGTTGAAGCGTTTCGGCGACCGGAAAGAGATCATCGATACCGAGATGCAGATGGGCCGCGAGCGGCGGCAGGTCGGCCTGCCCGCGATAGGGCTCAGCGGCGACCGTTTCGATCAGACCGGACATCAAATTGGTCGACACGCGTGGCAGGGCCATGGCAATGCCGGTGCCGGGGAAAAGACCTTCGCGCGTCGGTGCACCGGTCTTTACCGTCATCCGCGCATAGATGTCTTCGACAAGCATGCGGAAGGCCGGATCGAGACGATTGCGCGGCTGCGGCAGATCGACATGGATCTCCGCAATCACACGGCCGGGATTCGATCCGAAGATCAGGATACGGTCGCACATCAGCACGGCCTCCTCGATATTGTGGGTTACCATCAGCACAGACTCGATCGGCATCCGGCCTTCGCACCACAAATCGAGCAGATCCGTGCGCAGCGTTTCTGCCGTGAGCACGTCGAGCGCCGAAAAGGGTTCGTCCATCAGCAGCACCTTCGGACGGACGACGAGCGCCCGCGCAAGGCCGACGCGCTGGCGCATGCCGCCCGAGAGCTCCTTCGGATAGGCGCTTTCGAAACCATCGAGGCCAATGAGATCGATGGCTGCCAGCGCGCGCTTGCGCCGCTCGGAGGAGGCAACGCCTTGCGCCTCCAGGCCAAGCTCGACGTTTTGCAGCACGGTCAGCCAGGGAAACAGCGCAAAGCTCTGGAAGACCACGGCAACATCAGAGTTGGGGCCGACGACCGGCCGACCTTCGAAGGTGATGTCGCCTTTGCTCGGGCGGATTAGGCCGGCAATCGCACGCAATAGCGTTGATTTTCCGGAGCCGGAACGACCGAGCAATCCAACGATTTCATTGTGATAAAGTTGCAGATCGACGTTCTCGAGCACAACGAGCGACCCGGAAGCTCCCTTGTCGTAGGCTTGGCACACCTGCTTGGCGAAGACCAGCGGTGCATTTTTTACAATATCGAGCTTTTTGGAGATGACAGCGTTTTCCATATTCGGTTCTCCGATCTTGAATTAATCGAGGCGCATGCGGCGTTCGGCGAAGACGTAAAGCGGCCGCCAGAGCGTTCTGTTGAAGAGGGTTACGAAGATCGACATGACAACGATACCAAGGATCACTCGCGGAAAATCACCCGCTGCCGTCGCCTTCGCGATGTAGGAACCAAGTCCGAAAGCTTCGAGTTTCGTGTTGCCCCAGCTCGCCAGTTCGGCGACGATGCTGGCGTTCCAGGAGCCGCCGGAAGCGGTCAATGCGCCGGTGATGTAGTAAGGGAATATTCCCGGCAGCATCACCCGCCGCCACCATGTCCACGAGTGCAGCCGGTAGACCGACGATGCTTCCCGCAGATCGGTGGGAAATGCGCTTGCACCCGCAATCACATTGAACAGGATGTACCACTGTGTGCCAAGGACCATAAGCGGCGACAGCCAGATATTCGGGCTGGCGCCTGTCGCTACGATGGCAACCACCGCAACGGGAAACAGCACGTTTGCTGGAAACGCCGCCAGGAACTGCGCCAAAGGCTGAACACGCTCGGCGACCGCAGGACGCAGGCCGATCCAGACACCGATCGGAACCCAGATGACACTGGCGACCGCAATGAGAACGACAACGCGAATGAGCGTTGCGAACCCGCCGGCAAAAGCGATCCAGACATCGCCCCAGGAGAGCGTCTGGCTGAGATAGGAAACCGCGTCCACGACGCTCCAGGCACCGATAACGGCGATCAGCGCATACCAGGCGATATCGATAGTCCAGCTGATGGCTCGCTGCCCGCCCCGCTCTTTTGCGACGGCACGCGAGGCCGGTAACAGCCGCAGAAGCATCAGCCGGCCCCACATGATGGCAAAAGGCGTGCTCGCATATTTCAGGAGGCGCGTACGGCGGATTACGGAATAGACCCAGGAGCGCGGCTTCTGTTGCCCAGCCGTCTGCTCGAAACGAAACTTGTCTGCCCACGCGACGATCGGGCGGAAAAGCAGCTGATCGTAAAGAAGGATGACGACTGCCATGGCGAGCACAGCCCAGCTGACGGCGGCGAAGTCCTTCTTGTCGATGGCAACCGCCAGCCAAGAGCCCAATCCGGGAAGCTGCACGGTTGTATCGCCGACCGTAATCGCTTCGGATGCGACCACGAAGAACCAGCCGCCGGACATCGACATCATCGTGTTCCAGACAAGGCCGGGTGCGGCAAAAGGAGCCTCCAATCGCCAGAAGCGCTGCCAGCTCGACAGTCGAAACCCACGACTGACCTCATCGAGATCGCGCGGAACCGTCCGCAGCGACTGATAGAAGGAGAAGGCCATATTCCATGCCTGACTGGTGAAGATCGCGAAGATCGAAGCACATTCCGCTCCCAGCTGGCTTCCGGGGAAGAGGCCCATGAAGAACGTGACTGTAAAGGTCAGAAAGCCAAGCACCGGCACCGATTGCAGAATGTCGAGAGCCGGAATGATGATCTTTTCCGCACGGCGGCTCTTTGCGGCAAGCGTTGCGACGACGAAGGTGAAGATGAGGGAGGCAACGATGGCCGCCATCATCCGCAAAGTCGTCCGCAGGGCATATTCGGGCAGATAGGCGGGATCGAGCGACAGCGGTGCCGCGGAGAGACCGGCCAGCGGCGCGCGCATCTCGGCTATACCGTGAAGCGCGAGGTAGGCAGCGGCCGCAATGAAGGCGAAGGCGGCAAGATCATAGCCGTTCGGCAGGATACGCGCACCCGCCAACACAGCAGCGGCACTACGCCCGCGTTGATCGTTAGCAAGGAAAACCATGTAATAACCCTTTGAAAACAGGAATTTTTAGCCAGGCACGACATAGGCGCCGCACTACGACGCCGCGGGGACTTCTTTGAGAAGGAACAGCTTAGGCCGCACGACGGCTGCCATCCTCGTCGAGGGAGGGCTCGCCCTCGGTCGTCCAAAAGCACTCAAGCTTCCCCGTATGGGAATTGATGTGCCAGACAGCGATCAGACGCGGACGCTGCGGCGATACGGAACGCTCAGCCAGATGGCTGCCGATCGAAACCGCGAAGGTTTTTGGAGTGGAAAAATTGGGTGCGAACCTGCGTCCGCGGAAAAGAACGATGTTGTTCATGGCTCACCTCTTCGACCCACCTGACGACAGATCCGAAGGGCGAGCCGGACAGGCTAGGCCCGACCGAGGCTCACCCGGCGAATGCCGGCAGCGGTCCAGGTTGTTGCGAGAACCGTCCGGACGCAGCATACCGCCGCAACCGGACAGCGACTAGGGTAGCTGTCCATTGGTTTCTTGATCAGTTGGTTTCGTAAGCCTTCGCCTGACGTTGCGAAGACATGGCCGTAGTGTCACAGCCGTAGTGAGCGGTCAATCAGGCGATGGTGCACCGCCATTATACCAAAGTATAAGCCGTATGCTCTGTTTGGTGAATGGACCGATAGGGCAATAAAATCCTGACCTTACTTGAAGTCACGACTTCAGCGGCGAGGAAGACGGAATTTAGCTGATTAGCACTGTTTTCTTAACGAACCGGCATCTCAAACGAGCTCGCCAGACATCAACTGAATGCCGAAAAACTGAGCTTTTGTGCAACAATAACTTTCAAAATTGAAGCTCGAGAACAGTTCATTTGCAAATATTCGTGCCTTGCATCAGGAATATATAATCGATTCCACTGTCATTTCGCCGTTTATCCAGACGGAGCGCGAAAGACGGCCGCGATTATATATCCGAAGCAATACAGAAGGCGCGATGAAATTTTTACTCAGAACTTTTGGTGAAATCGCTCTTCTGGATGGCGGCGAATACCAAATAACGTTCCCGAAGAAAGCGCTTCTGATTATCGCCTATCTGCTCACGAGCGATAGAAAATCGGTCAGCAGAACAAACATGGCGCGATTTCTCTGGGGTGACGGTGACTTAGCGAATTCGCTGACAAATCTTCGCAAGCTGGTGTCCCGTATCAAGAGCCGACAGTCGGAACTGAACACCGAATTTCTAATCTTTGACGATGCGGATATTTACCTGGCAACCGGCTCGCTCGAGAGCGACATCCTCCCGACCCACATAGACCCGTCCAAGGCTCCGGCAAAGAGCCTTGCTCGCTTGAGCGAGGCCTTGCAGTCGAAGTTCATGGAACGGGCCAATTGTCAGACCAGAACCTTTATCGACTGGCGCGAGGGCGAAAGAAGGCGCCACTTTGCGATCTTGAAGGAAACGCTGGACGCTGCGGTGAAGCTTCCGATATCGACCGACGATGTCGCGTCCATCAAGGAGTTGGCTCTCCTTCTTTTCGAAGCCGAGCCGCACGACATTGCAACTCATCGTATATTATTGAAGGCTTTCGACGCCGAGGGGGGCCTCGAACAACTCAAACGCATATTTACGCAGCGCAAGGATCTCGCCTCGTCATGGCCGGCGATCCTGCAGGCGTCCTCTCACTCATCAAGATCGGCGATTGAGCCGCATTCGACGGCCATGTCCGACCAGGACACCTCTCCGCGGACGATCTCGCGCATCCCACGTCTCGTATTGTTACCGCCCGTCGGCGGGCGCCCCGACGATATGGTGACCATGCTCGCATCTTCCCTGATCGAGGATATCACCCTTTGCTTCAGCGCGCTGCATGGTCTGCGTGTGATCGCCCCCTACTCCGCTGCTCAGATCGGCCGCCAGAGTGGCGATCAAGCCGCGCTTTTCGAGCGATATGACATCAATTACGTGTTGAAGACCCGATTAAGGGGGCCGAAGGAAGATCCCACACTCTTTACACAGCTGATCTCATTGCCAAGCAGAGAGATCCTGTGGGCAGAGCGCTTCTCCTTCGGTAAGCCGCATCTTGCGCGCTTCAAGCGCAAAATCTCGCAGGAGATCGCGCGCACTTCCATAGCGGAGGCCAAGCATCATGAATTGACGCGCATATATTTTGAGCAAAACTCCGCCGCGTATCATCGATACCTTGTCGGGCTGCAATATCTCCAGCGCCCTACCCTGACCAACCTGACGCGCGCCCGCAAAGAGTTGAAAGCCGCCCTGCGGCAGAGCGCCGGTTTTGTACCGGCCCTCAGTTCCCTTGCCCGCACCTATTCCAAGGAGTGGCTGCTAACCCCGCGCGGTAACCACCAACTGCTGAAATCGGCCGAGGATTTAGCCAAACGCGCCATCTCCGTTCGCAACGATTTGTCGGACGGCTACCGCGAACTTGGTATCGCCAAGCTTCTTCTCGGTTCTATCGACAATAGCCTGGAGGCGTTGGAAATAGCGGAAACCCTCAGTCCGCATCACGCCGATATTATTGCCGACCATGCTGACACACTGGTCCACTTTTCCCGGCCCGGTCTGGCTCTCGAAAAGATCCAGCTCGCCATGGATCTCAATCCCATCAATCCGGATTACTACCTTTGGATCGCTGCCCGAGCGAATTATGCCCTGAAGCAGTTCCAGACGGCACTCGATTATATCAGCCGAATGATCGATCCAAAGCAAGCAGACGGACTTGCCGCAGCAAGCTGGGCAATGCTCGGCAATCAGGATGAAGCCCGCGCACTCGTTCGGCGCGTCCTCGAGAGCAATCCTGCTTTCGATATCGATGAATGGCTGTCGCTCGTCGCCGTGAAAGAGCAATGGCACAAGGACCTGTATCGGGAAGGTCTCAAAAAGGCAGGATTTTGAACGCCGAATCCTTCTAGAATCAACAATTTCAATCCCTTAGGTGGGGATTGGTGGGCCCGGAGGGACTCGAACCCCCAACCAAGCGGTTATGAGCCGCCGGCTCTAACCATTGAGCTACAGGCCCGGGCGCAATGAAAGACATTGCGCGTGCGGTTCCGAAGCAATGGTTCTCCGGAGCCGACTTGGCTCTAACCCAATTTCTGTTTTCCGACAAGGGACTGCCGTAATACCTTCACAATGAATCCGCAAAAGCTCATCTTGAGGGACTATCAACCAAGGAACGAACCATGCTTCTGACGAAAACCAGAGATTTTGCTCTTGCCGCTCTTGTCAGCGCCACTTTTTTCGTGCCGGCGGCTGCTGCCTTTGCCGAAGATGGCAAGCCACGCGAGGCGGTCATCACCGTCACCGGCGAGGGACATGCGGCGATCGCACCGGATATGGCAGTGGTGACGCTGTCGGTCGTTCAACAGGCCAAGGCAGCCCAGGACGCTCTCGATCAGAACAACAAAGCCATGGGTGCCGTGCTGGCAACGCTGAAGGAAAGCGGCATTGCCGAGCGCGACTTGCAGACCTCCGGCTTTTCGATCCAGCCGCAGTACACCTATCCGAACGACAAGGACGGCCACAATCAGCCGCCGGTTCTGAACGGCTATCAGGTGACGAACGGCTTGACCGTTCGCGTGCGCGATCTCTCCAAGCTGGGCGGATTGCTTGACCAGGCGGTCAAGCTCGGCATCAACCAGGGCGGCGATATTCAGTTCACAAACGACAAGCCGGATACCGCGCTCGAAGAAGCGCGCAAGAAGGCCGTCGCTGACGCCGCCGCCAAAGCGAAGACCCTGACGGATGCCGCCGGTGTCAAACTCGGCCGCGTTATCGCGATCCATGAAGGTGGCATTGCAGCCCCGCCGCAGCCTTATATGCGCAGCATGGCCGCCGCGGCCCCGATGGACAAAGCCGTACCCGTCGCAACCGGCGAGAACGAATACAATGCATCGGTGAGCATCACCTACGCGATCCAGCAGTAAACAAAACAAAACCGCCCTTCGCTCAGATCCCATCGGATCGTGCAAAGGGCGGTTCCGCGGCCCCCGCCAAAGGCGAAAAGGTCAGAGAACGAAAAACGGGCGCTCGATGCGTCCGTTTTGATTGTCAGCGGCCCAGAAGCGGGCAGCCGCGAACATTGGCAAAGATCATCGTATCCGGACCGCGCCGGCCGAAGCCATCAACGATAACACGGCGCGGCGTCACATCAACAACGCGGGCGCGGCGCAGACCATAACTGCGTGCAACATCTACGGCCTGACGGGGATCGCAGCCACGGCGATCAAAACGCGGCGGCGGACGATCATAATCCGGCGGTGGTGGGCGATGACGGCCCGGGTTCACATAAATATCCACCCCTTGGGCAGAGGCAAAATCCCCAGTCCCCGACAATGCAGTCACTGCGACACAGACAGCGACCCCCAACTTTGCCAGCATTTGTCTCATTGTGTTCTCCGTGAAGCAGAAAGCCTTCCTCTCATGCCAGCGATAAGTGCTGAACGAGCGCCCGAGAGGTAAGGGCTACATGCTGAATGAGCTCGGAATCAGCCATTCATCCATTACTCAGCTACAATGAACGCTAAGGGGAAACCAGAGGGCCGATAGTAGCATAGTCCTAAAATAAAGCCGCCTCTCTTTTGAAGGCGGCTTCAAATTCATCACATAGATGTGGAAAACCTCACTAGGCAGCAATCAGCGGCGAATCAACGGGCAACCCGGCGCATTGGCGAACACAACGCGATCCGGACCGCGACGGCCGAAACCTTCGACGACGACGCGGCGCGGCGTGATATTGTCGATGCGGGCGCGGCGCAGGCCCATGTCGCGTGCTTTTTCGACGGCGAGACGGGGCGAGCACATGCGACCGCGCGGGTGATCATAGCGAGCCTGCTGAATGCCAGGATGGAAGTCGTTGGCCGATGCCGTCATGGTAGTGGCGGACATCGCGCCGAATGCCACGAGAGCTGCAATACCTGCCTTGGCGAAAAGATTGGTCATGGTGTTTCTCCTTCAAATCCTTGCTGCGGATCGTTGTAATCCCGTTATTGGCCTCACCATCGGCAGTGCCTCGGGATTGGGGCCACGTTAGGTCGGCCAAGCTGAACCGAACGCGAACTGGCCGTTCAGATTGTATTCATGACGATTAACAACCAGTTGACGCAACGGCGGATGAAACTCAGGTGGAAAAATGTAGCACGATCTCTCGGCGATGCGGCCGGTCGCGATGCTCGAAAAGGTAGATGCCCTGCCAGGTGCCGAGCGCCAACCGACCATTCGTCACCGGAATGCCGATGGAGACCTGCATCAGCGCGGCCTTGATATGCGCCGGCATATCGTCCGGCCCCTCCATCGTGTGCACGATCCAGCGCATCGAGGGGTCTGAGGATGGCGGCACGAGCCGGCTGAAGAAGGCCTTAAGATCGGTCTTCACGTCGGGATCGGCATTTTCCTGAATCAGGAGGGAACAGGAGGTGTGTCGAACGAAGACCGTCAGAAGCCCCTCACCGCCGGCCGCTACTGTGCGGGCGAATTCCGCCGCCTGATCGGTAAATTCATAGAGCCCCTGACCATGGGTTGAAAGCGTGACAACGGTTTGCGGCATGGCATCCCCGAACATGACGGTAGCGATGCGCATCAGGTCGGGCGAGTGGTCGGAATGTCAAGTCCGGCCACTGCTGGGGATTAAAGCTCGATGGCGATGTTGAAGCCGCCATAGATCATGCGCTTGGCGTCAAAGGGCATGTTTTTCATCTCGTCATTCATCCGGGGATCGGCCATGACCTTGGCCAATATCGCATCACGGCTTTCCCGTGATTCATAGGTGATCCATGAGAACATCACGACCTCATCTTCCGTTGCCTGAACGGCACGCGGAAAAGAGGTAAGTTCGCCATAGGGCACATCGTCGCCTATGGCCTCGACATAGCTGAGTGCACCATATTCCCGCCAGACCTCCCCGGCCCTTTGCGCTAAAGCCTTGTAAATCTCGATATTATCTTTCGGCACGGCGACGATGAAACCATCGACATAGGACATTTCTGCCTCCTCTGTTCTATGTTCGCTATTAAAGGACGATTGAGGGCGGCAAGATCCGACATCGCCGGCAGTGATTTTCCTCACGCCTTGCGAGCGGTCGGAACGAATGAGCCGAAGGATCACGCGAGGGGATGCTAATGGCTATGGAATACAGGGATGATCCGGATCTGGGAAATGAGGCGCTAAATGCGTTGTGGGCGGCCGCATGGAACAGTCCCAATCCACGGGATTTCCAGCCCATCCTTTCCCGAAACCTCGCCCATGTCGGCGCATTCGCTGGCGCAAGACTGGTCGGCTTCGTCAACGTCGCCTGGGATGGCGGCATTCACGCCTTCATTCTCGATACCTGCGTCGATCCGGAATTTCGGCGGAGAGGCATCGCAAGCGCTCTCGTCGAACGGGCGAAAAACCTGGCTCGCGAGCGCGGAGCCGAATGGCTGCATGTCGATTTCGAACCGCATCTCACCGGCTTCTATCGAGGACTTGGTTTCGCCTCGACGGCGGCCGGCCTGATCCGTCTGCGAGATTGACGGAATGCCGGTCTTAGCCGGATGCGCGACTTTGCGCGAGCAGCCAGTTGCGGAACAGGGCCGCAGCCGGATTGAGCAAGGCCGTCGGCGGATAGACCAGATTATAGCTGGCAGCAGCCGGCTGCATCTCGACGAAGCACCTGACCAGCTTTTTCTCGGAGAGATCGCGCGCCACCAATGAGCTTCGCACTAGAGCAAAGCCACGCCCCTGCCGGCAAGCCTCCAGCATCTCAGCAAAGGAGTCGAAGAGAGGCGCCTCCTCCACAGCCCGCGCAATATCGAAATGCATTCCATCCTCGCTGCCGCTCTCGCCAATGACCTGCTCGTGCCAGCGCTGCCAATCCAGAATCGTGTGCCGCATGCCGGAGTAACGCAGAAGCGGAGCAGCCCTTATGGCCCAGCGCGACGGCAGTCGTTTGGAGAGTTCTGGCGAACTGACGACGAACTCTTCGTCCGTCAGCAGTTCTTCATGCGTAAGACCGACATCGGCACGGCCGAGCCAGATGGCAAGATCGGTGCCTCCAGGCTGAAAATCCGGGCGCTGGTAGCCGACGGCCAGCTTCACTTCCACGTCCGGATAACGCTGGCAGAAATCCGGCAGTCGCACGGCGAGCCACTGGCTGGAAAACTCCGGCGAGACGGATACGGCGACGCTGCGAATCGCAACACTCGCGCGTGCCTGATACAGCGCCGCCTCCAGTTCGGTGATCGTGCCTGAAATTGCAGGATGCAGGCGGGCGCCCAAAGGGGTCAGCCGTGCCCCATTTCGGCCGCGGTCGAACAAGCGCCCGCCGATCCATCCTTCCAACTGCGCAAGCTGGTGGCTGACCGCCGTCTGCGTCTGCCCTATCCGCTCTGCGGCTCGGCTGAAACCGCCGGTCTCAGCGATGGCGCAGAATGTCTGAAGCACCGAAAGCGGTGGTAACGGCCTCTTTCCCATGAAAATCCCTCATGCTTTACAGCGCAGAGATTCATTATACATCACTCTATCCCAAGCGCATCTATCGGCTGGCCAAGCACTTCGAGGTCATAGATAGATGAACATTCTTCATATTATAAGCTGGAGAGCGTGCGTCGTCCGGCTCCTGATCCGTCAACGCGGCAGGGAATGGCGATCGTATATGAAAAATACCCGGAAGCGAGACATGCTGCCTCAGGCAAACCAACATCTGTTGCGGGATGTCGGCCTAAGCAACCTCGCGGAAGAGCGATCCAAAGATGGAGATCGTTAGCCTCTGAGCGTCTTCACCCTGGTCAGATCCGGAAAGAGGCGCATCCAGAGAAGCACCACGACGATGGTTCCGACACCGCCGACGATGCCGGTCAGGACAGGTCCGAGTGCGCTCGCAAGCATGCCGGACTCGAATTCCCCGAGCTGATTGGAGGTGCCGATGAACAGCGAATTCACGGCATTGACGCGGCCACGCATGGCATCAGGCGTCAAGAGCTGTACGAGCGAGCTGCGTACGACGACGCTGACGGTATCCGAGGCGCCGACGACGAAGAGCGCGGCGACCGAGAGGATGATGTTGCTCGAGAGCGAAAAGACGATGGTGGCGACCCCAAAGATGAGCACCGCAAACAGCATCTTCTTGCCGACATCGCTCTGCAGCGGCCGGCGTGCCAACCAGATGGACATGGCGAGCGCGCCAATGGCTGGTGCGGCGCGCAACAGGCCGAGCCCCCAGGGTCCGGCATGCAGGATGTCGCGTGCAAACATCGGCAGCAGCGCCGTGGCGCCGCCAAGCAGCACCGCAAAAAGATCGAGCGAGATCGTGCCCAGCATGACCGGACGGCTTTTGATAAAGGAGACACCGGCAAAAACCGAACTCAGCGTCATCGGTTCACGAGATGGAGCTTGTCGCTGTTCGAGGCGAATCGAGATGACATTGACGCTGGCAATGACGTACAGCGCGGCCGAAACGGCAAATGGCGCAACAGGGCTGACGCCATAAAGCAAGCCGCCCAGCGACGGCCCGATGATAAAGGCCGTCTGCATCATCGAGGTGGAGGTGGCGATGGCAACCTGCAGCAGCGAAGACGGTACGATATTGGGCAAAAGCGCTGCCATGGTCGGACGCTCGAAGGCGGTCGTTGCACCCATAACGGCAACGGCGGCCAGAATTCCGGCGGGACCTATCCAATGCTGCCAGACGGCCACAGCGAGAACCAGCGCAGTCAGCGCCTCGATCAGCTGGCAGGCAAGGCCGATGCGGCGGCGATCGAACCGATCGGCGACATGCCCGACGACAAAGGTCAGGATGACCATAGGCAGGAACTGACAGAAGCCGACGAGACCAAGGAAAAAAGCGCTATGAGTCTGATCGTAGATCATCCAGCCCATGGCAACCGTGACAGACTGAAAGCCTATCGAGGAAAAGACACGCGACGCAGCGAATGAACGATAGCCGGGGTGGCCGAGCACGCTTGGCCGGTCAAGATTCTGCAGGGTATCCATGAGCCTTCTTAGTCTGCCGGCTCAGGGCGCTTGCAGACATGCTTTTCGACAGTCGGAAATTCTACAGTCCCTGCTCTGCCTGAACGCGCCTTCTGTCAATCTCGTTTTTGCTACAGTTGCAAATTCATCGCGGACGATAGATCAAATCGCGGTGATGACAGGCTGAGAAGACCCTGCTTGGCCTCGATCGACCAGATGGCCGCCAGTTCCGCTGCGACCGCATCGATCAACTTCGCGATATCACTGGCTGCGATTTCGTGCAGCGCTTCCGCAACGATCATTACCGCGCGCGTATCGTTGCGTACCGCTGACAAGCCACTCTGCCGATTGGTCCAGCGTCGGGCATGCACCTGCCCCGCGCTATCGGCAAAGATCACTTCTCTCACCTCCGGATGCTCCATTTCGCCGGAAAAGGTCAAATAGGTTTCGCTGCCACTCGCGTGCCGCACTTCGAGATTGCCAGAGATTTTCGCAAGATCGAAAACGGCGACGGGAATTGCGAAAGCGATCGAGATGGCATTGCAGAGATCAACGAGTGGATGCAGCCGCGGCAGCGACCCTTCCTGACGAAATCGGCGAAGCAGCGCTTCGGATGCGCAGCGATATTGCGTCGGCTTCAAACCCATTTTGGAGAAAGCACGACGCCAGACCTGGATTTCAGCCATCTCGCCCTCAGGACCTTGCTTTAGCCGGTCTGCGGCAATCGCATGATACTTGGCAATCCAATCTCCAACATCGACGGTCGAGGTGACCCCTTCCGCGATCAATACGCCGGGAACCAGCTCGGGAAACTCACTCCAAATCTCGTTCGAATGGCGGAAAAACATGGCACCTCCTGATAGGCATCTGCTTGGCACAGCAGAAAACCTGGTCGCCGTCCTCCGGTCTTGAATAAAATTGCAGACGCTTCAGCCGATCGCCGCCGCATAAGCGCCCGGCGAGACGCCGAAATTGCGGACGAAGAGGCGGGTCATATGGCTCTGATCGGAAAAGCCGCTGGCAAAGGCCGCTTCGGCTAAGGACGTGCCCGCCGCAATCAGCCGGCGCGCTTCATGAATCCGACGCTGCATGAGGTAAGCATGCGGCGTCAATCCCATCGCCTTGGTGAAGGCACGCAGGAAACGAAAGTGGCTCAGCCCGCATACTTCTGCCAATTCGGCGAGGGTCAAGGGTGCGGCCGGATCGTCATCGATCAGCTCGCGCGCCCTTTTGATATCAGTTGTAATGGCATCTTCACGCAAGGCCCCGGATCCCTCGCGCATCACGGCGGCAATGAGCGACAGCAGCAGGCCATCCCGCAGGAGAACATTTTCAGCCGCATCCTTGACCAGAAGCGAAAACAGGCTTCTGAAATGCCCAGCCAACTCCCCGTCGCGGATGACAGGCGACGGAAATTCCATCATACCGAACCTGCCCTCACCGATATCGCGAAACAGATCGCCGATCAGCTGAGGGTCGAAATAGAGCATGGACCATGCGCGGCTCTCGCCGACGGGCATGCCATCATGCACCTCATTCGGATTGACGCTGATGACGTCTCCGGCCTCTGCCTGCACCATCCCGCGCCCGCTCAGCGATCTCTGCGCGCCGGCTTCGATGATACCGATGCCGAATTGGTCATGCGTATGCTTGGGGAAGCTATGGCCAGTTTCGGCCCGAACTGCCTCGATGCCGGCAAGGCAAGAACGATATATCCTGAATTCACCGGACTTCATCGCTGGCGCCTCTCATCCGCCTATTCGCCCTATCAGCTAAGGCGTCCCATACGAGTGGTAATGTCGCGCACCCGCAATCGGGACAAGACTTAAACGCCGCCTGCAGCCTTGTCTTCCTCCGCCGTCACCAATGCTGCCTGCGTATTGCCGGCAACCGCAGTCGGCAGCGGCGTGCCGCGCTTGCGCTCCCGCGCCAATGTCAGCAGGCCGGAAAAGATGATGAGGACAATGCCGACGGCCATCGGCATATCGATGCTGTCGTTGAACAGCAGGTAACCGAAGGCGATCGCCCAGAGCATCTGGCTATATTGCGGCGGCGCAACCAGATTGGCAGGCGCCATCTGCGCAGCGGTCAAGAGCAGGACGCTGCCGCACGCGCCAAGCAAGCCGTAGCTCGCGAGGAATATCCACTGCGTCGGCGTCGGCATTGTAACCTCGGAGAACATGAGGAGACCGCTGACGATAAGCGTTCCAAAAAGACCTGCCCCATAGAGCGAGACGCGCTTCTCCTTCGAGCCCAGCGCGCGGTTGACGACGATGGAGATCGCCGCGGCAAGACCGCCGATCGCCGCGCAGAGATGACCGATCGAAAGCTCGCGAAAACCCGGCCGCAGGACGATCAGCACGCCGACGAAACCGAGAATGACGGCCGTCCAGCGCTGCCAGCGCACATCTTCCTTGAGAAAGATCACCGAGAGAATGGTGACGAAGGACGGAAGCAGAAACAACAGTGCAAAGGCTTCCGCCATCGGCAGCTTGGTGAAAGCGACGACGGAGCAGATGGCGCCTGTCGCGCCGCAGACGAAGCGCAGCAGCCACAAGGGACGGTTCGACGTCCGCACCATATCGAGCCAGCCATCCTCCCGCTTCTTCAAGAAAGGTATGGCGGCAAAGCCGAACAGCGCACCGATGAACGCGACCTGATAGGAAGGGATCGTCCCGTGAAGGATCTTGATCGACGCATCGCTGAAGGCGAAGACGGCATAGGACGCGAATGCCACAAGGACACCACGCAGGGCGGAGCGGCCAGCTGCCGCGGAACTGGAATCGGCTGTAGTAATCGAGGACATCGGAATCTGGAGAAAAAGTGCGATGGAAGAACACTGAATCAGTGAGATGCAGGCAATTGTATGATGAAATGGACTGAATTTCGATCGGGTCTGGAATAAACTATTGTTTCAGCCCGACGTGGGGGAGCGAGTACGCTTCTCCGGGTTCAATTGCTTAAAAAGCGTGCTTGATCCATCTGGCTCGGGGAAATGCGCCCCCTGTCCGTGTAGGAAAAAGCGATAACCTTTAGCGCATCGGCGTCCACTTCACAGGTGAATGCGACTCTCCGCCAGCCATTGGGCGTCTGAACCGCGACCCCATCGCCGAACAAGCTAACATCAGAGAGCATCGCCGAGGACAGCGCGGAGTTATTATACCCTACCGCACCGAGATCATGACGAAACTGCAACAGCTCCTCAGAATTGCAGAGATATCGTACCCGATCACGCCGTGGCAGTTTTTTCCAAGCGTCATAGTCACTCTTCGACAGACGGGCCATCTCGGCACCCGAATAAAGCTTCTTCGCCTGAACGGCTCGCTTCGGCACAAGTGATTTAGGCCGCGGTGGCTCGGTGACCAACGCGGTGCCACTCGTCGGACCGCCTTGACTGGAAACAGACTGGCCTTGAGCACTCTGCTGTGCCGGCGATGGCCTGACTGCCGGAACGACAATCTGCGGCGAGTCTTTCGCCTCATCCCTGGCCTGCCCGGCCGGAGCCTGCTGCTGCGGATCGGATGACGGCGCTTGTGCCTGCGGATTACTCTGATCTACCGCTGGCACCTGCGGTTGTTGCACCGAAGGCTCGTTGGTCGCCAGGATATTGGGTGCGGTAGACGAAGCCGGGGCGTTCGAATCGCTCGCCGGCGGCTGCGCCGCGTTTGCTTGCTGATCCTTGGCGTCAACTTGCGGCTGGGCTTGTTGGGCGGCTTGGGCTTCAGCCTTGGCCTGAGCTTCGGCTTGCGCAGCCGCAGCAGCCTGTTGCTCAGCTGCATTGTTGTTTGGCGGCGTCGGGGGTGTATTGTCTTTCGACTGTTCCGAAGCGTCCGCCTGCTGCGTGGTCGTCGGATCCTGTTGATCGCCCTTCATATCAGGAAGCGGAGTCTCGGTCGCAGAAGGCTGCTGTTCCGCTTTCTCGACAGGCTTGTCAGCGCCGGGATCATCAGGTTTGGGCTCAGACTTCGCCTGCTCTACCGGCTTGTCAGCCTTGGCCTCGTCAGGCTTGGATGCGGGCTTCTCTGCCTGCTTCTTGCCGTTGGGATCGGATTGCTTTGGCGGCTGTTCGTCCGCCTTCTTTCCCTCAGGCTGTTGCGGCTCCTGTTGAGCTTCAGCCGTCTGCCCCTCCGGCTTCTCGTCAGGTCTTGGCGTCGGTTTGGGAGGCTGGTCGGGCTTTTCATTCTCCTTCGTCGCCAGTTCCTGTTTTTCCTCCTGCTGTGGCACCAGCTCGACATTGACGCTCTGCTCGGGCTTCGCCTCGGGTGGCGCGGGAAATAGCGGCAGCAAAAAAAGCGCGACAAACAGGACGTGCAGAAGGATCGACAGGACAAAGCCCGGCCTTATTTCCCTATCCCGTTTTTCCGCAACTTTTTCCATCGTTCAGCGGATGGCTCGCGAAGAGAAAGCAATCAGGCGAAAACAGTGCATCGATTCATTCGATCCTTGCCGGCTAATAATCAGAGGACTTCTCGGTCGCTGACATATGGTGCCCGACCACGCACCGCGAAAGAGGCATCCATCGAAATCGAACTTGTCAGGCATGCACACGATCCGCAATGGCGCAAAAACAAACCTGCGTGATTGCGCTTCGCCTAGGCGGTCGTATCCCCGTCAGAAGAACTCATCCAGTAGCCGATAATAGGCCATCTTTTCGGCTTGCGGTTCAAAATCGCCATAGGCTTTCAAAAACTCGCCAACCAATTCCTCTCCGAAATTGTGCTCGATGCTGCCACAGGCCAGCGCGATATCCTGATGGCGATCAGCCACGCCGAGACGGCCGCAATCGATATAGCCACTGAATCTATCGCCATCGGCTACGAAATTCGGAAGGCAGGCATCGCCATGGGTGACGACAAGATCCTCCGTCAGCGATCTCTTGGCCTGAAGTTCGCGGAAAAGATCCGCCGCCGACCTTCCAAGCCGGGCCTCATCAAAGTCGTCCTCATCGACGCGGCCGGCAAGCAAGCGCGCCTTTGCCGCAGCAATTCTGTTCTCCAGCCGATGATCGAAGGGGCAGGCTGCGATATCGATGGCGTGCAATCGCCGCAACGCATCCGCCAAAAGCCGCACCCTCTCAAGCGGCTGTAACCACTCGGCGCTGACGAAATCGCTGCCGGGAAGAGCGCTCATCAAAAGCCATTCGCGTTCGCCCTCCTTCTCATGGGCAATGATACCAGGGCAAGCAAGACCCTGCGGGGCGAGCCATCGCAGCCTAGCAACCTCGCCTGCCAATTCACCCAGCGGATCGACCGGCTCGGTCTTGAGATAAACAGGCACGCGTCCATCAGCCTCAAGCCGGAAGACATGGGCCGAAGAACGCCCGAGCGCATCCTGTCGCCATTCGTACCCGGCCAGCAGATCGCGCAGTCGGACAGGAAGGGATATCTCCATGAATTGCGGCTTACTCGCCATGATCACCCTCTTTGATCCTGATATCCTCAATGAAAAGCCCGGCTCGCTTTCGCGAACCGGGCTTTGTTCTGTAAACTGCCGATGTCGGCTTGCGCCAGACCTCAGCTGTCGAGGAAGCTTCTAAGCTTGCGGCTGCGGCTCGGATGCTTGAGCTTGCGCAGCGCCTTGGCTTCGATCTGGCGGATACGTTCGCGCGTCACCGAGAACTGCTGGCCGACTTCTTCGAGCGTGTGGTCGGTGTTCATGCCGATGCCGAAGCGCATGCGCAGCACGCGCTCTTCGCGCGGCGTCAGCGATGCCAGAACCCGGGTTGTCGTCTCACGCAGGTTCGCCTGGATGGCGGCGTCGATCGGCAGAAGCGCATTCTTGTCCTCGATGAAATCACCGAGATGCGAATCTTCTTCGTCACCCACCGGGGTTTCGAGCGAGATCGGCTCCTTGGCGATCTTCAGAACCTTGCGCACTTTTTCGAGCGGCATGGCGAGCTTTTCGGCCAGTTCTTCCGGCGTCGGCTCGCGACCGATTTCGTGCAACATCTGGCGCGAGGTACGAACGATCTTGTTGATCGTTTCGATCATGTGCACCGGAATACGGATGGTGCGCGCCTGGTCGGCGATCGAACGGGTGATCGCCTGACGAATCCACCAGGTGGCGTAAGTCGAGAACTTGTAACCACGACGATATTCGAACTTATCGACCGCCTTCATCAGGCCGATATTGCCTTCCTGAATGAGGTCAAGGAACTGCAAGCCGCGGTTCGTGTACTTCTTTGCGATCGAAATGACGAGGCGCAGGTTGGCTTCGACCATTTCCTTCTTGGCGATGCGGGCTTCGCGCTCGCCCTTCTGAACCATGTGAACGATACGGCGGAATTCCGAGATCGAGATACCGGTTTCGGTCGCAAGATTCTGGATTTCCTGGCGAATATCGCGGATCGTCGTATTTTCGCTCTTGGCGAATTCCTTCCAGCCGCGGGCAGCCAGATTGCCGATCGACTTCATCCAGTTCGGGTCGAGTTCGGCGCCCTGATACTGCTCCAGGAAGCTGTCACGCTTGACGCCATAGGATTCGGCAAGACGCAGCAGGCGGCCTTCGTTCTGAACGAGGCGCTTGTTGATGTCGTAGAGCTGCTCGACGAGAGCGTCAATGCGGTTCTGGTTCAGCGACAGAGACTTAACCGACTTGACCAGCTCATCCTTGAGTTCCTTGTAGCGGCGTTCCTGCGCCGAAGAGAGCGTGCCGGAGGCCGACAGGCGCTGCTCGACCTGCTGGTCCTGCAGCTTGCGCAGCTTCTTGTAGGTTTCGGCAATGATGTCGAGCGTAGTCATCACCTGCGGACGAAGCTCGGCTTCCATCGCGGCGAGAGAGAGGTTGGATTCGTCTTCGTCCTCTTCCTCTTCCTCGATCGGCAGGCCTTCGCCGCCAACGTTGGTGATGTCGTCGTCACCAGAAGGAGAGCGGCCACGGCGTGCCTTTTCCTTCTCTTCGGCTGCCTTACGGTCAGCCTCGATCTTCTCGGGGCTCTGGAACTGCGGCGCAGCCTTGGCCTCGGGACCGGAATAGGTTGTTTCGAGATCGATGATCTCGCGCAGCAGCGTGGTGCCTTCGTTGAGTTCGTCGCGCCAGATAATCAGCGCCTGGAACGTCAACGGGCTCTCACAGAGGCCGCCGATCATAGTTTCGCGGCCGGCCTCGATGCGCTTGGCAATCGCGATTTCGCCTTCGCGCGACAGAAGCTCGACGGAACCCATCTCGCGCAGATACATGCGCACCGGGTCGTCCGTACGATCGGTCGGCTCTTTCTTCTTTGCGGTCGCAAGCGCGGAACCAGTGGAGGGGGCCAGTTCGCCGCCTTCACTGTCATCGTCGCCGCCGGCATCGTCGTCGTCGCTAGCCGCAGCGCCAGCCTCTTCGACATCTTCGTCTTCAATGACGTTGATGCCCATGTCCGAAAGCATGGCCATCGTGTCTTCGATCTGTTCGGACGTCACTTCCTCGGACGGCAGAACGGCGTTGAGCTCGTCCATCGTCACGTAGCCGCGCTTCTTCGCGGCCTTGATCATCTTCTTGACCGCGTCGTCGGAAAGATCGAGAAGGGGGCCGTCGGAGGTGCCGTCGCGCTCGACTTCAGCTTCTTCGTTCTCTTTGACCTTTGTTGCCATCTTTATATCGTCGCTTTCCCTGACGCTGCAAACTTACACGCGGTGAAACAATCACACTGGCTGGCGCGCCCTGCACCAGCTGCGACTCACCGACGAACACCTAACGGAATGACCTTTAATGCCCGATTAACCACGATCACCTCTACCGGAGTACAAAGCTGGATTGCGCTTGGATTTCCGGCCATGGTATTAGGTGATCCGCTTGATCCAGTTTACCGTTCTTTCCGAAGTTAAACGGTGATTCCCAGAATTTTAGTTCTCGTCAAGCTTTTCCAGCAAAAAAGCCCGTTAAATGCGCGAAAAAGCCTTTTCCACAGGCTCCGCACGCAGCAATTTATTGTTTCCCGTATTTAGGAAGTCCCCGCGCGATGACAAGAGCATCCTGAGCAAAGCCTCACATTTCCAGCATCGGCAGGTATTACCGAGGCCGGAAGTGTGACCGAACGGCATCAATTCCAGTCCATAACGACCTTGCCGGAATTGCCTGAGCGCATTGCTTCGAAGCCATCGCGAAAATCATCGATGCCGATACGGTGAGTGATGACCGGCGATACATCGAGACCACCTTGCACGAAGGCGATCATCTTGTACCAGGTCTCGAACATTTCGCGGCCGTATATGCCCTTCAGGTTCAGCATCTTGAAGATGACCTTATTCCAGTCGATCTCGAAGCCTGCCGGGGCGATGCCGAGAATGGCGATCTTGCCGCCATTGTTCATCTTGTCGATCATGTCGCGAAAGGCGGGAGCCGCGCCCGACATTTCCAGCCCGACGTCGAAACCCTCCGTCATGCCAATGGACTTCATCACATCGGCAAGGTTTTCCTTGGATGCGTCGACGACATGGTCAATGCCGACCTTGCGGGCAAGCTCCAGCCTGGTGGGATTGATATCGGTGATGACGACCTTGCGCGCGCCGCAACGCTTGGCGACCATCGCCCCCATGATGCCGATCGGCCCCGCGCCGGTCACCAGCACATCCTCGCCGACCAGATCGAAGGAGAGCGCGGTGTGGACCGCATTGCCGAACGGGTCGAAAATTGCCGCGATCTCATCCGGGATGTCATCGGGAATCGGCACGACGTTGGATTCGGGAATGCAGACGAATTCGCCGAAGGAACCGGGGCGGTTGACGCCGACGCCGAGCGTGTTACGGCAGAGATGGCCCCTGCCCGCTCGGCAGTTGCGGCATTTGCCGCAAACGATATGACCTTCGCCGGAGACGCGCTCACCGACATGATATTTCGTCACGGCCGAACCGATCTCGGCGATCTCACCGCAAAATTCGTGGCCGACCACCATGGGTACGGGAATGGTTTTTTGCGCCCATTGATCCCAGTTCCAAATATGGACATCCGTGCCGCAGATCGCCGACTTTCTGACCCGTATCAGGACATCGTTCGGCCCGACCTCCGGAACCGGCACATGTTCCATCCACAGCCCGACCTCCGGCTTGGATTTGACCAACGCTTTCATCATGTTCGACATGATCGGTTCTCTCCAACCAATTCAAATGATTCCAAGTTCTTTTCCGGCTTCGGCAAAGGCTGCGATCGCCTTTTCGACATCGGCCTTCGAATGGGCGGCCGACATCTGCGTGCGGATGCGCGCCTGGCCTTTCGGCACCACGGGGAAGGAAAAGCCGATGACGTAGACGCCCTTCTGCAGCATGAGTGCCGCCATGTCCTGAGCGAGCTTTGCGTCGCCAAGCATGACGGGAATGATCGGATGATCGGCGCCAGCAAGCGTGAAGCCGAGCTTGGTCATCTCACGGCGGAAGAGTTCGGCATTGCCTTGAAGCCGCGCGCGCAGGTCGGCGCCGTTTTCGATCAGATCGAAGACCTTTAGCGAGGCTGCCGCGATGACGGGCGCCAAGGTGTTCGAGAAGAGATAGGGACGCGAGCGCTGCCGAAGCCATTCGACGATCTCGCCTCTAGCAGACGTATAACCCCCGGATGCTCCACCGAGCGCCTTGCCGAGCGTGCCGGTGATGATATCGATACGGCCTTCGACGCCACAATATTCGGCCGATCCCCGGCCATGCTCGCCGACGAAGCCCACCGCATGGCTGTCATCGACCATAACCATGGCGCCATATTTTTCCGCCAGATCGCAGACGCCGCCGAGATTGGCGATGATGCCGTCCATCGAGAAGACGCCGTCGGTGGCGATCAGCTTGAAGCGGCTGCCTTCAGCCTTCTTCAACTCCTCTTCCAAAGCCACCATGTCGTTGTTGGCATAGCGGAAACGCTTCGCCTTGGAGAGCCGGACGCCGTCGATGATCGAGGCATGATTCAGGGCATCCGAGATGATGGCATCCTCTTCCGACAGCAGCGTCTCGAACAATCCACCATTGGCATCGAAGCAAGAGGAATAGAGGATCGTCGCCTCCATGCCGAGGAAAGCCGAAATCCGCGCCTCGAGCTGCTTGTGCTCTTCCTGCGTGCCGCAGATGAAGCGAACCGAGGCCATGCCGTAGCCATAGCGATCGAGCGCTGCCTTCGCGGCCTCGGCAAGCTCCTCGTTGTCAGCAAGGCCGAGATAGTTGTTGGCGCAGAAATTGAGAACGCGCGCACCACCAAGCACGGCGATTTCGCCAGCCTGTTTGGAGGTGATAACGCGCTCGGCCTTATAGAGGCCGGCTTCTTTCAGGCCGAGAAGCTCGTTACGCAAATGGGATATGAACGCTGAAGTCATGGTCGCATTCCGATGCTGGTCAAAGGGCCTAATTCATCAAGGAATAACATAGGATCCGGCCTGTTGCTGCATCCGGCAGCGGCAAAAATACGCAACGCCGTGACGTCCGCACGATAGGCGACAGTTTCGACAGGATCTGTCGAAACAGAGGGAAATCACGCAACTTTCCAGCCAGACCTCATTGGTGCCTATAACAAAAATTACTTGACTCAGTCCAATATTTTACAGCAGATTGGCATTACTCTGAAAATAAGGGAGAGCCATGAGCATATTCCATAGATTCTCCCTCGCAGGACGGGTTGCCCTCGTCACCGGAGGCGGACGTGGCTTAGGATTCGAGATGGCCCAGGCTCTCGCCGATGCCGGCGCTCACGTCATCATCAACGGACGAACCGCAGCCACACTCAATGTAGCCGTGGAAGCGATCCGAGCAAGAGACGGCTCGGCGGAAGCCGCAGCCTTCGATATTGCCGACCGCGAAGCACGGCGCACGGCGATCTACACCATCGAGAAAAGTCACGGCCGGCTCGACATACTGATTAACAACGTCGGTGCCCGCGACAGGCGCCCACTGGCCGACTTCGACGACGAGGCGATCCTCGCCCTGCTCAACACGGATCTCGCCGCCTCGATCATGCTCTCCCGCGACGCCGCGCGCCTGATGAAACGAAATAATCATGGGCGGCTGATCTCGGTCACTTCGATCAGCGGACAGGTCGTCATGCCGGGTGACTGTGTCTATCCCGCCGCCAAGCAGGGACTGACGGGCCTCATGCGCAGCATGGCTGTGGAATTTGGCCCTCACGGCATCACCAGCAATGCCATCGCGCCAGGCTGGTTCGCAACGGAAACCAATGCGGCCATGGTCGCGAACGAAGATCTGATCCCCGTCGTGCGCCAGCGCATCCCCGTTCAGCGCTGGGGACGTCCGGACGAGATTGCTGGCGCCGCGCTGTTCCTCGCCAGCGACGCTGCTTCTTTCGTCAATGGCCACGTCCTGACCGTCGATGGCGGCATGACCGTGCGCATGTAGTTGTCAAATCGTCTGGCCGGCACGCTCCGCTGCCAGAGATCAACGACTGATGAAATCCGAGATGACAGCAAGGAACGCATCGCCGTAGCGTTCGAGTTTTGACTGACCGACACCGGAAATATCGAGAAGCGCCTTATGGTTTTTCGGCCGCTCTGTCGCAAAGGCAATCAGCGTCGTATCCGGAAAAACGACGTAAGGCGGCACGCCCAACTCCTTGGCGATCCGGGTGCGCTCGGCCCGCAGCGCATCGAACAGCGCCTGTGCCTCGCCGGAAAGCCCGTGTGCCTGCTTCTCCGGTCGTCCCGCCTTCTTGCCGCGACGGCCCGTTTCGGGCCGGTCCTTGCGGAAAAACACCTGCCGCTCGCGCTTGAAAACGGCCCTCGCCTGTTCCTGGAGCTTCATGGCACCGAAGGCCGTGTGGTCGATGCTGATAAAGCCGTTCGCCAATAATTGCCGGAAGATCGATTGCCATGTGCGAGAGGGAATATCCTTGCCTGCGCCGAAAACCGGCATATCGATGTGGCCGAAACGCTCGGTCTTCTCGTTGACCGTTCCCATCAGTACATCGATGACATGGCCGGTGCCGAAACGCTCGCCGGTGCGATAGACGGCAGCGAGCGCCTTGATCGCCGCTTCCGTTCCATCCCAGGTTTCCACGGGCTTCAAGCAGGTATCGCAATTGCCGCAACCACCGCCATGTGCCTCGCCGAAATGCGAAAGGATGGACTGCCGCCGGCAGCCGGCCGTCTCGCAGATCGCAAGCAGCGCATTGAGCTTCGCCCGCTCGACGCGCTTGATTTCCTCGGACGCGCCGCCTTCATCGATCATCCGGCCGCGCTGGATGACATCGGCCATGCCATAGGCCATCCAGACATTGGAGGGCAGCCCATCGCGCCCGGCGCGGCCCGTCTCCTGATAATAGGCCTCCACCGATCCCGGCAGATCGAGATGGGCGACATAGCGCACATTCGGCTTATCGATGCCCATGCCGAAGGCAACCGTCGCCACAAGGCACAGGTCCTCCTCTTTCAAGAAGGCATCCTGATTGGCATCACGAAGCGCCCGATCCATGCCGGCATGATAGGGAAGCGCGCGGATGCCCTGCCCGTTCAGCCACTCCGCCGTGTCCTCGACCTTGGCACGCGAGAGACAATAGACGATGCCGCTATCGCCACGATGCCCGTCGAGAAAGCGCAGCAATTGCTGTCGCGGCTGGTCGCGCTCGACAATCTCATAAGTGATATTCGGACGGTCGAAGCTGGTGGTGAAGACCTTGGCGTCGTCGAGCGCCAGCCGTTCGATGATGTCGTTGCGCGTATGCGGATCGGCCGTTGCCGTTAGCGCGATCCGCGGCACGCCGGGAAAAAGCTCCGCAAGCCTGCCGAGATCGCGATATTCCGGTCGGAAGTCATGGCCCCATTGAGAGACGCAATGCGCCTCGTCGATCGCGAAAAGCGCGATCTTTGCCCGCCCGAGCATCTGGCAGAAGCCTTCTGTCGCGATGCGTTCAGGCGTCACATAAAGCAGATCGAGCTTGCCTGCGGAAATGGCGCGATAGACATCGCTCGCCTCCTCGCGCGACAGTGACGAATTCAAGGCGGCAGCCCGGATGCCGAGCTGTTTCATCGCCTCCACCTGATCCCGCATCAGCGCAATCAGCGGCGAGACAACGATACCGATACCATCGCGGCAGAGCGCGGGGATCTGGAAGCACAGCGACTTACCGGCACCGGTCGGAAACAGCACGACCGCGTCGCCGCCGGAGACGACATGTTCGATCACCTGCTGCTGCTTGCCGCGAAAGGCGGAATAGCCATAGACACGTTTCAACACATCGAGCGGCGCCGGCGCCCCTGTGCCCTCACCAAACAATGCGTCGTCTACGGAAAATCGCGGCTCTTGTCTTTCAGGCTGAGGCATCTATTCCCTATTTTCCAGCGGCACCTTTGACGCGGCCGGAGAGCACGCCGAAGCCATCGATGATCGCTTCCTGATTTTCCAGCCGCAGCGCCTCGAGCTGCACTTCCTGTAAGGCGCGAATCAACGGCTCGATCGCTTCACCGTCGCCTTCTTCCGTCGCCTCGGCAATAGCGCCTTCCAACTCGATCTTGTGCCAGCGCAATGCTTTCGAGCGCTTATGGAGCGCAAGCGCCTGGCGATAGCCTTCACGAGCATCCTCCATGGCAGCTTCCTCAGTTGCCGTCCAAAGACGCGCATTGCGGACCTGCTGCTCCAGACTCTTCAGCAAGGCACCGAAGCCCTGTTCTTCCAATTGCTCGATCAATCGCTCGCGGATGAGCTGAGGCCCGACCAGAGTTGCGGCCGCTCCGAGAACCGCGGACCAGAGTCGCTGCAGCTCACGGCTGTCATAATCGATCGCGGCAATCTCGTCATATTCGTCCTGCAGCAATGCCGGATGGTTGACGATGGTCAAGGCGAGCACGCTTTCACGAAGGCTCGGAATATCCTGGTGGCCCTTAATCATAGCCGAGCGCTGCAAGCGATCGGATGCGGTCGTCGCCACCGCTGCTCCAGCGCGTGCCTGTCCGCCACGACCTGCGAAGTTGCGGCCATTACCGTCGCGGGAAAACCCGCGCCCCTGCTGGCCGCCTCTCTGGAACTGCGGCTGGAACAGCCCATTCAGCCGCTCGCGCATATTCTGCTGATAATGCCGGCGCACATCTTCATCGCCGATGACCGAAACGATGCGCCGCAGCCTCGCTTCCAGCTCCGCCCGCGCCTCAGGCGTCTCGAAGGTGCCGCTACCGGCCTCCCTCGTCCAGATGAGCTCAGCAAGCGGCTTTGCCTGCGCCAGAACCTTGTCGAACGGCGCGCGACCATCCTGCCGCACCAGATCATCGGGGTCCTTGCCGTCAGGCAATAGCGCAAAGCGCACGGTGCGGTTCGGTTTGATGTGCGGCAGCGCCAAATCGGCGGCACGATTGGCGGCGCGGATGCCGGCGCCGTCGCCATCGAAGCAGAGAACCGGCTCTGGAGTCATCTTCCAGAGGAGATCGAGCTGGCTCTCCGTCAGCGCCGTACCGAGTGGCGCAACTGCATTCTCGACGCCGGCCTGATGCAGTGCGATGACATCCATATAGCCTTCGACCGCGATAATGGTCCCGGCACCATCGGCACCCTGAGCAGCACGACGCGCACGCGTGAAATTATAAAGCACATTGCCCTTGTGGAAGAGCTCGGTCTCGTTGGAGTTCAGGTACTTCGCCGGCGCATCCGGCGACATGGCGCGACCACCAAAGGCAATCACCTTCTCACGCGACGACAGGATCGGAAACATAATGCGGTCGCGGAAGCGATCATAGGAGACCGGCACATTCTCGTGCACGACAAGGCCGCAGGCCTCCATCTGCTCCTTCAGCACGCCCTTACTGGCGAGATGCTCTTTCAGGGCGTTGCGGCTATCGGGGGAATATCCCAGGCGGAAGGTTTCGATCGTGCGGCCGCTAAGGCCGCGATCGCGCAGGTAGGCCCTCGCCCGAGCGCCGTTGGCAGTCTGAAGCTGATCCTGAAAGAACTGCGTCGCCATCTCCATGACATCGAGCAGCGACGTGCGCTCCTTCTCTTTCTTCGCCTCCATCGGATCGGCAACCGGCATCGGAACGCCGGCCATATCGGCGATCTGCTGCACTGCTTCCGGAAAGCTCAAGCCCTCCAGCTCGGTCAGAAAGCGGAAGTGATCCCCCGTCACGCCGCAACCGAAACAATGGTAACGCCCCTTGCGGTCCTCGCAGTGGAAGCTCGGTGATTTCTCGCCATGAAAAGGGCAGCAGGCCCAGTAATCGCCGCGCGGCACATTGGTCTTGCGCCGATCCCAGGTCACACGACGGCCGATCACGTCCGAAATCAAGACGCGGTCGCGAATCTCATCGAGAAACGTATTGGAAAATCGCATGGCTACCTCTGGCTCGCTCCATATAAACAGGAATGCGGGGCATTGCCACGACGACCCAGCCGCCTCCCACGCTATTCACAGCCCCTTGCCGGCAATTGCATTTTCGCCCTTCGATCACAACTCCGTGAACATCGCAGCACATTCCTCTCGAAATCCACGGCTGTTTTGTCCGGGCCAGAGCACGACAGCATCCCTTCGAAACAGCCGAAATCGCCTGCATCATACTAGTCCCAGTAACTATTTCGTCCGCAAAAATTCACAGGAAAGCAAGGGCTTGCAGGGGCTCCGGCACAACAAGCACGAACAGAATCTATGCATCAGACAATCAAGGGATGCAAAGCGGTCGCCCGCAGGCAACACCGTTGACGGCACATTTGCGGCATGGTTTGTAAGCCGAACATTATTTTTTTGTAATTTGATTGTTGATGTGCGCCGCAATAGCGTCCTTTTCACAGGACGAGACAAGCCGGCGAGGGAACTTCTTCGCGACGCGACATGCCGAGACGTCCTGACGAACCGAAGGCCACTAGGTACGAGCTTTCAGTTTAGGAGAGGAAAATGCGTGTTCTTATCGTACCCTTGGCAGCAGCAGCCATCTTCGCCACAGCTACCTATAGCTCGGCCACAATGACCGGCAGCGCCAGCGACAAGAACGTGCTCTATGCCGGTGCAGGATATCAGCTGCCGGCGGATATGAGAGCGCCTGCCCTTACAGCAGGCGTGAAGATTCAAATGTCCGGATTGCCGTCGCAGGCCTTGGCTTTGCCTCAGCACATCAGGATTCTCCGTTAAGTTCACCAGATACTCAGGTGGGGCACCATCCCTACCCCCGGCGCCGCCCCACCTGAGTGCCTTTGCAAAAGACGTTTGATTTTTGGGCCCCACCCTGCGTCATCAAATGTCAGCAAAGCGCAAGAAGGCAGGAGCTCCCCCAGCTCCTGCCTTCTCTAATTTTGGCCATCTCCATTTCGCGATAGCACGAATATTGAGCCTATGCTGCGGACCATCTTTGGTTCCTCGCCGCGAATATCTTGACGCAACGATATCGATCGATAATCTTTTATTATCTGCGTATATGCGATCTTATTAATTATCTCGTCAGACAATTTGAAACTTAGTTCAGTTGATCGGAGACGATTGCATGTCTTTGTCCACAAAGGAACTTACACAAAACCCGAAATTTCTCGCAGAAATCCTCGATTATACACGAGAGATTATATCCACTTATGATCAGAATCAGAACGTATGCTCCGTTTTTGCTTCCCAGCAACGCTGGCTGATGGCGCTTGCCGGCTTCGCTCTCTATTGCGGCGGCATCGATGGAGAACCACCCGGCATCCATGCCAATCGTTTCGCCAACTATATTGTCGATCATGAAATCGCCAGCCACAACACCGCACTGAGCTTCATTCACGAGATGCTTGCTCGCGGTTTCCTGCGCTACCTGCCCATAGCCAATGATCGGCGCGCTCGGCCGATGCAGCCCACGGAAGAGGCCGCAAAGCAGCTTGCGCGATGGCTGAGCATCCATCTTTCCGTGCTGGACCGATTGGATGGCGGCAGGCGCAGCGCCTCATTTGGCAAAAAACCGGAACTCATTGCCCTGCTGCAGCCCACGATCTCGGTTGGCATCATCGAAAGCGACGAGCTGCGCAATCCGGGAGAAACGTTCGACCTGTTTACCTGGGCAAACTCGGGCGGCATCATCATGGATTATTTGATCTCCCGCATCGGAACGATCAACACGGCGACCAAGAAAGCGATTATCGGGCCAGTGGGCTTTACCGATATCTGCAACCGCTTTCTCATCTCTAGAACAAACGCAAAGCGACTCATGAACAAGGCCATAAAGATGCAAAGCGTGGGATGGACGGGATCGCCGGGGCGGAGCCAGCTTTGGCTCTCAAGTGCCTTTATCCAGGAGTATTGCAACTATCAGGCGGGTAAACTCGCCATCATAGACGCCGCCTGGCAAAATATCCTCGGCGCCCGGCCGATCCGCATGCCGAGCGCCAAACAGAATTTTACTTCAGCAGCTCCTTCAAGATAGCCGAAGCCTTGGCAAAATCCATCTGGCCGGCATAGCGTTCGCGCAGGGCGGCCACACACTTGCCCATATCCTTCAGGCCCTGCGCGCCAAGTTCCGCGACGACGGCGACACAGATCTCGCGCACCTTCTCTTCGGAAAGCTGCTCCGGCATAAAGCCCTGGATGACGGTGATTTCCTCGCGTTCCTTGTCAGCCAGCTCGGGACGGCCGCCATCGATGTAGATCTTCACCGATTCCTCGCGCTGCTTGATCATCTTGGCGAGCAGTTGCAGGATTTCATCTTCGCTCGCCTGCTCCTTGCCAAGACCGCGATTGGCGATGTCCTTGTCCTTGACGGCTGCAAGGATGAGACGGACGGTCGAAAGCCTCGCTGTGTCCTTGGCCTTCATGGCGTCTTTCTGGGCGTTGGAAAGGGTTTCGCGGATCATGTCTCTAACTCCTTGAAGCAAGCCGGCGACGAACGCCCCGGCCACTTATGTCATGTTGATGTCTCTTAAACCAACAGTGTCGATCAACGCAATCGCGCCCGGGAGCCCGAATCCCTATCAGGAAAGCAAAAGCGCGCATTGACCGGCTCGCCTTGTTTAGCTATGTCCATCACCTGCACATAAGATCGATAGGAAGATCTCAAGCCGCGACCTCGGTCGACGGCTGTACCTTGCTACAAACATGGCGGAACCGCCGGTCTCTTCAAGGCCGCGCCCGACGCCGGAAACGGGATGACTATGACCGCCACAGCCCCATGGACCACTGAAAAGCCAACCGCCCTCCTCGTCCTCGCGGATGGCACCGTGATCGAAGGCAAGGGTATCGGCGCGACCGGCAAGGTCCAGGCCGAAGTCTGCTTCAACACGGCGCTGACGGGTTATGAAGAGATCCTGACCGACCCCTCTTACCTCGGTCAGATCGTCACCTTCACCTTCCCCCATATCGGCAATGTCGGCACCAACGATGAAGACATCGAAGACCTGACGCCGGCCGCCCGCCACGGCGCCGTCGGCGTCATCTTCAAGGCCGATATCACCGACCCCTCGAACTACCGCGCCGCCAAACACCTCGACCAATGGCTGAAGGCGCGCGGCATCGTCGGGCTCTGCGGCATCGACACGCGTGCGCTCACCGCCTGGATTCGCGAGAACGGCATGCCGAACGGCGTGATCGCTCATGATCCGAACGGCGTCTTCGACATCGAGCAGCTGAAGGCGGATGCCAAGGCGTGGAGTGGGCTCGAAGGCCTCGACCTCGCCAAGATCGCCTCTTCCGGCCAGTCTTCACAATGGTCGCAGACACCCTGGGTCTGGAACGAAGGCTATGGCGAACTCGGCGCCGATGACGCCAAGTACCATGTCGTCTGCCTTGATTACGGCGTCAAGCGCAACATCCTGCGCCTGTTTGCGGGTCTCGATTGCAAGGTCACGGTACTGCCGGCGACGGCTTCGACGGACGACGTGCTCGGTCTCAAGCCGGACGGCATCTTCCTTTCCAATGGCCCCGGCGATCCGGCTGCGACGGGCGAATACGCAGTGCCCGTCATCAAGGACCTGCTGAAGACCGAAATCCCGCTCTTCGGTATCTGCCTCGGCCACCAGATGCTCGGTCTGGCGCTCGGTGCCAAGACTGCGAAGATGCATCAGGGCCATCACGGCGCCAATCATCCGGTGAAGGACCACACGACCGGCAAGGTCGAGATCGTTTCGATGAACCACGGCTTCGCGGTCGACTCGAAGTCACTGCCGGAAGGCGTTGAAGAGACTCACATTTCGCTCTTCGACGGCAGCAATTGCGGTCTTCGTGTTTCCGGCAAGCCGGTCTTCTCCGTGCAGCATCACCCGGAAGCCTCTCCCGGCCCGCAGGACAGCCACTATCTCTTCCGCCGCTTCATCAATCTGGTGCGCGAAAAGAAGGGCGAAGCGGCCCTGGCCGAACGCGCCTGATAAAGCCAACCTTCCAATCGCATAAAAAGAAAGCCTCGGATTGGTGCCAATCCGAGGCTTTCTTTTTATGCATCACTTGGGAGGTCTCTCGTCACATATGTTCATGCTTGCCGGAGCTCAGGCCTGCATGCGGCGCTGCTTCACCACTTCAAGCTCGCTCATCAGGATTTCTTCGAGGAACTCGAAATCAGACTGCCCGAATTCAACCAGACCGAATCTCAGCTTGTAGCCCCAGTTCTTATCCTGGGTGAAATCGAGCCAGCCCAGGAGCGGACGAAGCGGCTGTTCGGGCGCATCAAGCCAATCCACATCTTTCCGATAGGCTTTTCCGCAACCCATCTCGGCAAGGTAAGGCTCACCTTCACGGACAAAGCCGATGGCAGTGAAACTCTGAAAGCCGTCTCTCTCGCCCATCTTGACGGATGGGGAGTAGTAGACGATGCCGTCGCCCGGCTTGATACGCTTCAAGGGGGCTCGCTTGCCGTGATTAACTTGCATGAATCCATGTTCGCGCCCAATGCGCACATGCTCGGCACTGGCCACCGCCAACCAATAGGACTTCTGCGCCGGCTCCGACCGCCGGGACGAAGTGTTAGCGTGTGGCAGAAGGCGTACAGCCGCCCCATGATTAATCTGGTCTTCCCGCGGGAAAAGCGCGGCATCACTACGATTGCTTGCCTTGAATATCATGGTCGTCTCCCGTCTCTGGTGTGAAACAGTTATAGACGATCATGCTGTCAATTTTTGTCAGTAGTCTCACTATGCAAGGATGGCCTGCCGCTATCAAGAGGCAGTCTTTTCCGTCCGCACGAGAATGTAGAACCGCGCGCAAAGCATCGCCGCCGCTGAAGCGAGGCCGAGCAAGAAGCCGAACCAGATACCGATGCCGCCGAAACTGAGCGGAAACGCCAGCAACCAGGCGAGGAAGAAGCCGATCGGCCAATAGGCGATCAACGCCAGGATCATCGGTACGCGTGCATCCTTCAGTCCGCGCAGCAGACCGCTCGCAATCGCCTGCAGCCCATCGACGAGCTGGAAGAAGCCGGCTACAACGATCAGTGGCGCGGCAAAGGCAAGGACTTCAGGCGCCTCGGCCGAATGGATGTCAAGGAACCAGCTTGCAAGCCAGGATGGTATGGTCGCGAACAGGATGCTGCCGCAAAGCGCGATGCAGCTCGAAACGACGAGCACGACGATGGCCGCGCGCTTGAGACCGAGATGATCGCCCTGCCCGTGGGCAACACCGACACGCACCGTCGCTGCCTGGCTGAGGCCGAGCGGGATCATGAAGGCAATAGACGCCCACTGCAGCGCGATGCCATGCGCGGCAAGCTCGATGGTGCCGATCTGCCCCATCAGCAGCGATGCGGCGGTGAAGAGGCTGACCTCAGCCAGAACCGTTACACCGATTGGGAAGCCAAGCCGGATGACATCCCATAAAGCATTCCAGTCGGGCCGCCAGAATCGCGCAAAGATCTCGTAGCGCCGCGTTTCTTGATGGGCTTGCACGTAACCAACGATGAAGAGCAAACCGGCCGTCTGCACGGCGACCGAGACAATGGCCGCACCCTGCAGGCCCATGGCCGGCAGGCCGAAATGGCCGAGCACGAGGATATAGGCAAGCACAGCATTCATGACCAGCATGGCAATGGTCACCTTGAGGATGATGCCGGCGCGGCCGATGGCGCTTACCAGCGCCCGAATGACATTGTAGAGCAGCCCCGGCAAGACGGCGAAGTGGCCGATGTCGATATAACCACTCGCCAATTTCGCAACATCGGGCTTTTGTCCGGCTGCGAGCAAAATCTCCTCGGAATAGAAGAAGGCCGGCTGCGCCAACAGCCAATAGGCCGTTACGACCCAAAGGCCCATGCGCAGCGCACGGCGCACCGAGGTAACGTCGCCTCTGCCATAGGCCTGCGCCACCAACGGCATGACCGCGATTGAAAAACCCGAACCGAAAACCAGGATCGTGAACAGAAACTGCGCGGAAAGCACCATCGCCGCCAGCTGCTCGGCACCAAGCCGCCCGACGATCATCACGTCAGTGGTGTTGATGCCGAGTTGCGCCAATTGCGCACCGATCAGCGGAATGCCCAGCGCAAGCGTTGCGCGCACATGTGCAGACCACGAATTATCATTGTCATGCGCGTAAGCGCGCGCCGGTGCCGGCATATCCATAGCGAAGACTCGATCTTTAGAACCGCGCAAACCGCCCTACCCAAGGGTGCGCGAGCTTGCCGCATTAACGCAACCTAGGTTAAAAAGCCAGCAGACAAGCCCATGATGCTAAAGAATTCATCAGAACATCAAAATATCTGATGATATTTTAGGCCGCTTCGCCTGCTTGAGATTGGGATACCGCCTTCGGCTCGGTCTTACGGACTTTCGCCACGAGTACCATAAGGCCGGCGACCACCAGGATTGCGCTCATGATGAAGGGCGCACCGGCAAAGACGACATGTGCGGTTGGCGCGGTATAGTACTGGAACAGATATGGAAACAGCACCGGCCCCACAATGGCGGTAATACTCGTCAGGCTACCGAGCGCTCCCTGCAATTCGCCCTGGGCGGAAGGCGGAACCTTGCTGGCCGCGATGGAGCGAAGCGGCGCATCCGCGACGTTTTCGATGACCGTCAGGACGATAACGGCGTAAACCATCCAGCCTTGCCATGAAAAGGCGTAACCAATCAGGCCGAGACAGGAAAACACCATTCCGAGCACTGCAGTCTTCCACTCGCCGAGCAAAGGCACCAGCCGCGGCAGCACCAGACCCATGGCGATCGCGGCGCCGATCCCATAGACAGCGAGTGAGAGGCCGATCTGCCCTTCGCTCCAGTCATAGCGATAGGAGGTGACGAAGGCCCAGACCGCCGGATAGACGCCGTGCGCCAGCCAGTTCAGGAACATCACGACACAGACCCAGCCGATGCCTTGATAGCGGCGCATTTGCCTCAGCGCGCCGAACGGATTGGCGCGCGCGATCTCGAAAGGCCGGCGATGCTTGGTATCCAGCGTTTCCGGAAGTAAGAAATAGGCGCCGACGAAATTCAGGAAGGCCAGAGCTGCCGCGCCGTAGAAGGGCACGCGTGGACCGAATTCGCCGAGGAAGCCGCCGATGACAGGACCGAGCACGAAGCCGACACCGAAAGCCATGCCGATCAAGCCGAAATTCTTCGCACGGTTCTCGTCATTGCTGATATCGGCGATATAGGCCGAGCAGGTCGAGAAACTTGCACCGCTGATGCCAGCGAGGATACGGCCGACGAACAGCATCCAGTAGGAGCCGGCAATCGCGCAAATGAAATTGTCGATGGCGAAGGTCAGCACGGAGGCCAGCAGCAGCGGCCGGCGGCCATATCGATCGCTCAGATTGCCGATCAACGGTGAAAACAGAAACTGCATGCCGGCATAGGCCAGCAGCAACCAGCCACCCTCGGTAGCCGCCGTGCTGACCGAGGCACCCGTCAACTCCTCCAGATATTTCGGCATGACAGGCATGATGATCGCGATGCCGATGACGTCGAGGAAGAGAATAAGGAAGACGAGGAACAGGCCTCGACGGGCAAATTTCTGATCGATCATGGAGGTGCCTTCTGGCGGCTCCGCCTCGACGAAAGAGACAGAACGTGAACGAAAAACCGAAGCGTTCCCCATACATAAAGATTTTGGCGGAAACAATACGTGAACGCTTCAATCCTATTGATTTATCGAACGCTTTTTTTGATCCTTGGCATAAAAGCGACTATCTGTCGCGACCGCGCCGCTGTTCTCGATTGAGAAAGTCGACGAAGGCTCTGAGCGGTGCCGGCATGTGACGCTTGCTGGCATAATAGAGAAACGGACCGGAAAACTCTGTATCCCATTCTTCCAGGATCGCTACCAATTCTCCGCTGCCAATCTGCGGCGCAAGGAACTCTTTGAATGTTCTGACGATGCCCAATCCAGCCACCGCCGCGCTGCGCTCGATGTCGATCGAATTCGTCGCGACGACCATCGGCGGTGTAATGAAGAGCGTCTCGCCGTTTTTTTCGAATTCCCAGGGAACGACGGATCCGCTCAGGAAGCGATGACGAATACAACGATGATCGAGTATATCGCGCGGATGTTGTGGCGTGCCATTTGCAGCCAGATAGGCCGGCGCCGCGGCTGTGATATAATGCTGTTGCCGGGGCCCGATCGGTACGGCGATCATGTCCTTTTCCAGCCGCTCGTCATAGCGAATCCCGGCATCGTAACCGGCCGCCACGACATCGATGAAACTGTCTTCGGCGACGATTTCGACCGAGATCGCGGGATATTCCTTTAGAAAGCGGCTGATGATGTCGGGCATGACCACCATGGCAGCAACGGTCGGCACATTCAGCCGCAAAGTCCCGCCGACGCTGTCGCGAAAGCTGTTGATGTCATCGAGCGCCAAAGAGATCTCGCTCATGGCGGGCGTCAGCCGCTCCATCAGTCGCTCTCCCGCCTCCGTCGGCGTGACGCTCCTAGTGGTGCGGTTGAGCAAGCGGACCGCCAGCCGCTCCTCCAGCCGCCGGACCGCTTCGCTCAACGACGAGGCGGAAACGCCGCGCTTGCGCGCAGCCTCGCGGAAACTGCGCTCGCGGGCAACCGCAGTAAAGGCAACCAGGTCAGCCAGTGGCAAGTCATCCATTGTGCGAAATTCCAAACAACCTGTTTCGATTTACCTGGATTATCGCACAGAGATCGATGGAGTAAATATGACGGTGGAAGCCATCGTGAGATGACGCACGCCTTAGCCAAGGAGAAGCAGGATGGAAAAGAATCAACTGGGTAGGACCGGCCCGCAGGTATCGGCCCTGGGCCTCGGCTGCATGGGCATGTCCGGCATGTACGGCCCGTCCGATCGCACTGAGAGCATCGCCACCATCCATGCCGCGCTCGATGCCGGGATCAACCTCCTCGATACCGGTGATTTCTACGGCATGGGCCACAACGAGATGCTGATCGGCGAAGCCATAAAGGGATTGAAGCGGGACGATTTCCTGCTGAGCGTCAAATTCGGGGCACTCCGCGATCCCGCCGGCGCATGGCTCGGCTACGATGCCCGGCCGGTGGCGATCCGGAATTTCGTCGCCTATTCGCTGCAGCGGCTCGGCGTCGATCACATCGACATCTACCGCCCTGCCCGCCTCGACCCGAACGTGCCGATCGAAGACCAGATCGGCGCGATATCAGATCTCATTAAAGCAGGCTACATCAGGCATATCGGCCTGTCGGAAGTCGGCGCCGACACCATCCGCCGCGCCGCTGCCATCCATCCGATCGTCGACCTTCAGATCGAATATTCGCTGATTTCGCGGGGGATCGAGAACAAGATCCTGCCGACCTGCCGTGAGCTTGGCATCGGTATAACCGCTTACGGCGTACTTTCGCGCGGCCTCATCAGCGGCCATTGGCAGAAAGACAACGTCAAAAAGGGCGATTTCCGCGCGATAAGTCCTCGCTTCCAGGCCGGAAACATCGAAAAGAACCTGGAACTGGTGGAAGCGTTGCGTGGGATCTCCGAGTCAAAGGGGGCCAGCATCGCGCAGATCGCAATCGCCTGGGTCACAGCCAAGGGCAAGGATATCGTGCCCGTTATCGGCGCCCGCCGCCGCAATCGCCTGACGGAGGCCTTGGGGGCGCTCTCGGTTGACCTGTCGCAAGCTGATATGGCCGCGATCGAATGCGCGATCCCAAAAGACGCCGCGGCCGGTGGCCGCTACCCCGAAGCGCAGCTGACGCATCTCGATAGCGAAAAATAACGTGAAAAGGCTTGCCCGCTCGCCGGCATCACGGCAGCGGGCAAGTAGGATCAGACCGGATTGTTCAGCGTATCGCAATCCGAAAGCTTGCCGGAATCGAAGCCTTGCTTGAACCACTTGACGCGCTGCGCCGAAGTGCCGTGATTGAAGCTGTCGGGAACGACGTAGCCTTGCGTGCGCTTTTGCAGCGTGTCATCGCCGATCTGCTGCGCCGCATTCAGCGCCTCTTCGAGATCACCCGCCTGTAGGATTCCCTTCTGCTGGGTGAACTTGCCCCATATGCCGGCAAAGCAATCCGCCTGCAGTTCGATGCGCACCGACATCTTGTTGGCGTCCACTTCGCTCATGTTACGACGGGCTTGATTGAATTTCGGCAAGATTCCGAGCAAGTCCTGAACATGGTGGCCGACCTCATGTGCGATCACATAGGCTTGCGCGAAGTCGCCGGACGCGCCAAACTGATCCTTCATCTGCTGGAAGAAGGCCATGTCAAGATAGACCTTCTGATCGCTCGGGCAATAGAAGGGACCTGTGGCGGCCGAAGCCTGGCCGCAGGCCGAAGGGAAGCTGCCGGAAAACAGCACGAGCTTCGGATCCGTATAGGTCTGGCCCATCGATTTGAAGATGCCGGTCCACGTGTCTTCCGTATCGGCAAGAACAGTTGCGACGAACTGCTTCATCTCGTCATTGGCTGGCTGCCCGCCGCCACCGCTATTGGAGGTGCTCTGCTGATATCCGGAGCCGCCACCCTCCAGCATGCCGCTCTGCTGCAGCAGGCCGATGACATCGACGCCCATGGCCCTCAGGATCAGGAAGATCACGATCAGCACGATGATGGTGCGGAAGCTCAATCCGCCGCCACCAATCCCTCCGCCCGGGAACCGGAAGCCGCCGCCACCGCCGCCGCTCATCGGGGATGAGCCGCGCTCGTCTTCGATATTGTCGGATTGCCGACGCCCCTTCCAATCCATAGTGCACCTCCTGGCGATGCCTAAAATCAAAGTCCCTTGAGGCATTTATATATCCAGGACGTGTAACAAAGCCAGTTGGCTATCAACAGAACATCAGCTTAAGCGGCGGCGCTGCCATATTTTTTTGGACATCAGCCACAAAAGCGTGGTGACTATACCTGCTGCGATTAGAAACGGCGCCATTTCATCGCCATCGAAGGCAACCTTGTTCATGATCCGCCCAGGAAGAAAGGTAAAAGCTCCGGCACCTACGATGCCACCGAAGTAAAGGCCTCTGACGATGCGCTTATGCGCGTCAATATTGTGCTTACGCGCATTGGCGATCGCTCCCCAGCAACCGAAGAGAACGAGCACGGAAAGCAGGTGGATTGGGCTTAAGCCGTAAAACATGTTGATCTGATGGATGAAAAAGCTCGATAGCGCAGTTACGACCATTAGAACTAGCCAAATCTTGCCTAGCTGACGATGTCTCGGAGTCCCCTTGGGCCTGGCAAGAAGATAGGCTCCGAGCAAGGCGGCCGGAACGACCGCCACAACATGGATCTGAATCGCAAGTGGGGCATCAAGAAGCGGCTCGAACGTCATGATCTCTATCCGGTTGAGTTTATCGAGCCTTTCCGCGATAGTGCTGTTCTCTCAACCGAAATTGCGCGAAAGAACGAGACATCTTCGTGGATCACACCTTATTGCAATCCACGCTTCGTGAATTGCAGGTCGCCTGGCGCTCGCCGCGGCTCTGGGCGACGTTCGCCACGATCGTCCTGATCTTTGCTCTGACGGGCCCCTATGGGACCCTCGACCGGCTGATGCCGGGAGCTCGCCTCGGCTATTGGCTTGCTCTTCATGCCATGGCGTGGTCGATCGCGATCGTCTTCTCCATCGTCACCGAAATCCTGCTGCGCGGGCAAATAGCAAGCATGTTCGCAAGAATGATGATCGGTTCCATCACTGCAGCATTGCCGATCGGCTTCGGCATCACGCTCATCGACCTCGCATTCTTCGGCACAATGCCCACAGTAGTCGGCAGCCTGCACCAGTCCCTCGGATCGATACCGCTCTGCGCCCTCTTCTGTATTCTCGCCTATATGACCATGCATCGGCAGATAGCGATCGCAGCTGGAGGGACAGAGTTCGAGGAGACAAAAACACGATCCGTCGCGTCCCAGCATCAACCGCCGGCATCGCAGCCACCGATTCTCTTACGCCTGAAACCGGAAAATCGGGGAGCCCTGATAAGGCTTACCGTTCGCGATCACTACACCGAGGTCGTCACAAGTCGTGGGCGCGAACTCATCCTGCTGCGCTTTGGCGATGCCCTGACGGAAATCGGCAATACGGAAGGTATCCGCCTGCACCGATCACACTGGGTTGCGACGGATCATGTTGCCGGCCTGAAACGCGGCAACGGCAAGCTTTTCGTCGTCGCCCGCGACGGTACGGAGATGCCAGTCAGCCGTTCCTATGCCGAGACGGTCCGGCGCCGTTTCGGCTGATGGCTGCTGGATTGCTGAGTCCTTCCATTCCACAAAACCGCTTCTGCAGAAGCAGCCCCAGAGGTAAAGACAGCTCCTCCTCAGAGCATGGAGTCAATGCAACTCGTGAACGTTGGAAAGATATTCTTTACTGTCACAACCATTGATCTAAAAAAATCGGCCGAATTCGCGTCAGCGTTCTTTAAACATGAGCGATTTGCACCTAACTCAGTTTTCGCGCCCATATTCTTTACGTTGTATCCCTTACATAAGCGGACAACTGTAGTGCGGTCAGGCGATCATGATCGATCTGGGTGTCTTAACGCGCACTGCGCAGGGGGTTCTATGAAACGATCGACGAGTGTGTCTCTGCTGCTCATGGGAACGGCGGCATTGACCGGCTGTGGCGAGAAGGAAGACACCGTTCAGATATACAAGGACATCAACGCATGTATTGCCGCCGATATAGTTTCCGCTGACGAATGCCGATACGATTATGTTGCCGCGCAAACGGAGCGCTTGCAAAGCGCACCAGCCTACGAAACGGCCGCGAACTGCGAGAAGGATTATGGCATTAACAATTGCCAACCCACGACCGGCCTGCATCGGTCCGGCGTAGGTCACTTCATTCCCGTATTGGGCGGTTATCTGGCCGGAAATGGCGCCGGCTCGATCGGCACAAACGCGCTTTATCAACCGCGCGGGAGCAGCGACTTTCGCACGGCAACCGGGCGGAGCCTTGCCAACGGTATGCTGCTTGGGAAAGCGGCCAATATGGAAAGAAAGGATGACAACGGGCAGGCGTCTTCGTCTTCCGGTGGCGGCGGCGGTGGTAGCGTTTGGGGGAGATCTTCAGACCGTGCCGGGCGCTCGAGCGGTACGGTAGAACGTGGCGGCTGGGGCTTTCGTGGCTTCCATCTTTCAGGCTGACGGGTGAACGAATGAAACGGGTGGTGATGAACGAACGGCCGGATTGGAAGGCCGACGCTGAAGCCTGCGGCTTTACGATCCATTCCATGTACGGCGAGCGTTACTGGGACGAGCGGCATGCCTATGTTTTCACCCTTGAGGAAATCGAGACGAGGCTCGAGGCTCCCTCCGCCGAATTGCTGGAAATGTGCTACGCGGCAATCGAAAGGATCGCGGCGGACGATAAATTGATGCACCGGATGGCCATTCCGTCCGCCTATCATGATGCTGTTTTGCGCTCCTGGCGCGATCGGGAACGTGACCTCTACGGCCGTTTCGACCTTTCCTATGATGGAAACGGTCCGGCAAAGCTTCTCGAATTCAATGCCGATACACCGACCAGCTTGTTTGAAAGCGCGGTTTTCCAATGGCAATGGCTTGAAGACATGAAGCGGCGTGGCGAAATTCCTTCCTCGGCAGACCAGTTCAACTCACTGCATGAACGCTTGATCGATGCTATCCGCGTCCTCGCTGCACCTTCGGGCCGCATGCATTTCGCCGGCATGCTGGAATCGGAAGAAGACCTCGTGACCTTGAACTACTTTGTCGATTGCGCCGCGCAAGCGGGTTGCGATGCGAAGCTCATCGCCATGCCCGATATCGGCGTTGACGACAGCCATAGGCTGATCGATCTTCAAGATGAACCCATCGACTGCCTGTTCAAGCTCTATCCGCTCGAAGACATGGTGCGCGAGCCTTTCGGCCGCCATCTGCCGCTAACCCCCACGCGGGTGATCGAACCGCTGTGGAAACTGACACTGTCCAACAAGGGATTGCTGCCGGTATTGTGGGAAATGTTTCCCGGTCATGAAAACCTTCTGCCCGCTTATTTCGAGGACGATGCGCGTATCGGCGATCTCGGCGAGCGATATGTCCGCAAGCCGCTGCTATCGCGTGAAGGTGCGAATGTAACGCTCGTCAATCATGAAGCCGGTGCTGGCATATATCAGGTTGAAGGGCCTTACGGTGAGGAAGGATATATAAGACAGGCATTGCACCTTCTTCCCCGCTTTGGTGACGATTGGACCGTCATTGGATCTTGGATCGTCGCCGGTCAGCCGGCGGGTATCGGCATTCGCGAGGACGATACTCCCGTCACGCGAGACACCTCACGCTTCGTCCCTCATTATATCGACAGCTAGCCGATAGATAACGCCAGTACGGTCTGCCCCTGTCCGTCATTTCACCCCCCTTTGACGATCTCGGCAGAATTCATGTCGATTCCGCCATTTATGGGGTTCCGTTTGCAAATACATTTGCCTATAAGCCGCTTCTAGCCTGAAAATATTGCCCATAGCGCCCCCGGCCGGTGACCTCCCACCCTGGCCGGTTTTTGGCGCAACGAAAAAACGGATGTGAGCCCATGCCGAAGCGCCAAGATATCAAATCGATCCTCATTATCGGTGCAGGACCGATTGTTATCGGACAGGCTTGCGAATTCGACTATTCGGGCACGCAGGCCTGCAAGGCGCTGCGAGAGGAAGGCTACCGCGTCATTCTCGTCAACTCCAACCCGGCAACGATCATGACCGATCCGGGCCTGGCGGATGCGACCTATGTCGAACCGATCACGCCCGAGGTCGTCGCCAAGATCATCGCCAAGGAGCGCCCGGACGCGCTGCTGCCGACCATGGGCGGCCAGACTGCGCTCAACACCGCGCTTTCGCTGAAGCGCATGGGTGTGCTCGACCGCTACAATGTCGAGATGATCGGCGCCAAGCCAGCCGCCATCGACATGGCCGAAGACCGCGCCCTGTTCCGCGAAGCCATGGCTCGCATCGGCCTCGAAACGCCGCGCTCCATGCTGGCGAACGCCACCGACATCAAGGATGCCGACCGCAAGACGCATGAGGCCGAGCGGAGCAAGCTGAAGGCATCGCTTTCTGGTCCTGCGCTCGACAAGGCGCTCGACGAACTGGAAAACCAGTGGAATCTCGGCGAAAGCGACCGCAAGCAGCGCTATATGAGCCACGCAATGGCAATTGCCGCGCAGGCGCTCGATCATGTCGGCCTGCCCGCCATCATACGTCCGTCCTTCACGCTCGGCGGCACCGGCGGCGGCATCGCCTATAACCGCTCGGAATTCTTCGAAATTGTAGGCGGCGGCCTCGACGCCTCGCCGACCACCGAAGTCCTGATCGAAGAATCGGTCCTCGGCTGGAAGGAGTATGAGATGGAGGTCGTCCGCGACAAGGCGGACAACTGCATTATCATCTGCTCGATCGAAAACATCGATCCGATGGGTGTCCACACCGGCGACTCCATCACCGTCGCTCCCGCGCTGACACTGACGGACAAAGAATACCAAATCATGCGCAACGCCTCGATCGCGGTTTTGCGCGAGATCGGCGTCGAGACCGGTGGCTCGAACGTGCAGTTCGCCGTCAATCCGAAAGACGGCCGCCTCGTCGTCATCGAGATGAACCCGCGCGTGTCGCGCTCCTCTGCGCTGGCCTCGAAGGCAACCGGCTTCCCGATCGCCAAGGTCGCCGCCAAGCTCGCTGTCGGCTACACGCTGGACGAACTCGAAAACGATATCACCGGCGGTGCAACCCCGGCATCCTTCGAGCCTTCGATCGACTACGTCGTTACTAAGATCCCGCGCTTCGCCTTTGAAAAATTCCCCGGCGCCTCCCCGGTTCTAACCACGGCCATGAAGTCGGTCGGCGAAGTCATGGCGATCGGCCGTACCTTCGCGGAATCGCTGCAGAAGGCACTACGCGGCCTCGAAACCGGCCTGACAGGCCTGGACGAGATCGAAATCCCCGGCACGGAGGAAGGCGAAGGCAGCCGCAACGCCATCCGCGCCGCCATCGGCACGCCGACACCCGATCGCCTGCGCATGGTCGCCCAGGCGCTGCGCTTGGGGCTGAGCATCGAAGAGGTACATGAAGGCTGCAAGATCGACCCTTGGTTCCTCGAGCAGCTGAAGAACATCGTCGACATGGAAGAGCGCATCCGCGAGCACGGCCTGCCGCAGGATGCCGCCAATCTGCGCATGCTGAAGGCCATGGGCTTCTCCGACGCCCGTCTCGCAACATTGACCGGCAAGCGCCCGAAGGAAGTAGCCGAGCTGCGCAATTCGCTGAACGTCCGCCCGGTCTTCAAGCGCATCGATACCTGTGCCGCCGAATTCGCCTCGCCGACGGCCTACATGTACTCGACCTATGAGACGCCCTTCGTCGGCGCCGCTCGTTCCGAAGCTCAGGTTTCCGACCGTAAGAAGGTCGTCATCCTCGGCGGCGGCCCGAACCGTATCGGCCAGGGCATCGAATTCGACTATTGCTGCTGCCATGCCGCCTTCGCGCTGAAGGATGCCGGCTATGAAGCGATCATGATCAACTGCAACCCGGAAACGGTTTCGACCGACTACGACACATCGGATCGCCTCTATTTCGAGCCGCTGACGGCGGAAGACGTCATCGAAATCCTGCGTGCAGAGCAGGAAAAGGGGGAAGTCGTCGGTGTCATCGTCCAGTTCGGTGGCCAGACTCCGCTCAAGCTCGCCGAAGCGCTGGAAAAGAACGGTATCCCGATCCTCGGCACCGCTCCTGATGCGATCGACCTTGCCGAAGATCGCGACCGCTTCCAGAAGCTCCTGATGAAGCTCGATCTCAATCAGCCGAATAATGGCATTGCCTACTCCGTCGAGCAGGCTCGCCTCATTGCTTCAGAAATCGGCTTCCCGCTGGTCGTGCGCCCGTCCTACGTTCTTGGCGGCCGCGCCATGCAGATCATCCATTCGGAAGGCCAGCTGCAGGGCTACCTGCTCGATACTGTTCCGGAGCTGGTGCCGGAAGACATCAAGCAGCGCTACCCCAATGACAAGACCGGCCAGATCAACACGCTGCTCGGCAAGAACCCGCTGCTCTTCGACAGCTATCTGACCAACGCCATCGAAGTCGACGTCGATTGCCTCTCCGACGGCACCGACGTCTATGTCGCCGGCATCATGGAACACATCGAAGAGGCAGGCATCCATTCGGGCGACTCCGCCTGCTCGCTGCCCCCTCGCACGCTCTCCCCGGCCATGATCGACGAGCTCGAACGCCAGGCGAAAGCCATGGCCAAGGCTCTGAATGTCGGTGGCCTGATGAACGTTCAGTTCGCCATCAAGGACGACACGGTCTACGTGCTCGAAGTCAACCCGCGCGCCTCGCGCACGGTCCCCTTCGTCGCCAAGACCATCGGTGCGCCGATCGCTAAGATCGCCGCTCGCGTCATGGCCGGTGAGAAGCTGGATGCGACCTTTGCCGCCTACGGCGACAAGCCCGACCCGCGCAAGCTGAAGCATATCGCCGTCAAGGAAGCCGTCTTCCCCTTCGCACGCTTCCCGGGCGTCGATACTCTCCTTGGACCGGAAATGCGCTCGACCGGCGAAGTCATCGGCCTCGATACGGATTTCGCGCTCGCCTTCGCCAAGTCGCAGCTCGGCGCCGGCGTGGAACTGCCACGTGACGGAACGGTGTTCGTCTCGGTCCGCGACGACGACAAGCCGCGCGTGCTGCCCGCCATCCGCATGCTGACGGAACAGGGTTTCAAGGTGCTCGCGACCGGCGGAACGCAGCGCTTTCTAGCCGAAAACGGCATCGAGGCGACGAAGATCAACAAGGTGCTTGAGGGACGTCCGCATATCGAGGACGCGATCCGCAACCGCCAGGTCCAGCTCGTCATCAATACGACCGACAGCAATAAGGCGATCTCGGATTCGAAGTCGCTGCGCCGGGCGACGCTAATGCAGAAGGTGCCCTACTACACGACCATGGCCGGCGCCGAAGCCGCTGCCATGGCGATCAAGGCGCTGAAAGCCGGAAACCTCGAAGTTCAGCCGCTGCAGAGCTATTTCTGACGCAGCTGATTCGACCGCGAGGAGCGTGAACAGGATAGCCGGCTCACGTTCGCTGCGGCCCAGCCAGCCTATTGAATGGTGAGGGAGCTTCAATAGGAGCTTTTCCTTAAACCTTCGAATTTTCTGGCATTCGTCTGTTGCAATCTGCTATAGATGGCAGAATAACGGCTCTGGATGGTTCCGAAGTACCCCTTCGGGACCTGTTTTCTTTTGTGTCTGCAGCAGAGCAACACAGGGAGTGAAGGACAAGAAAAATGGTTGAAAAGGTACCGATGACGCAGAACGGGTTCGTCAAGCTGCAGGAAGAACTGCGCTGGCGTCAGCAGGAAGAGCGCCCGCGAATCATCGAGGCAATTGCAGAAGCGCGCGCCCACGGCGACCTCTCCGAAAATGCCGAGTACCATGCAGCCAAGGAAGCCCAAAGCCACAATGAAGGCCGCATCACCGAGCTTGAAGATCTGACGGCGCGCGCCGAAGTCATCGATCTCACCAAGATGTCCGGCTCGAAGATCAAGTTCGGCGCCAAGGTCAAGCTCGTCGACGAAGACACCGAAGAAGAGAAGATCTACCAGATCGTCGGCGATCAGGAAGCCGATGTGAAGGCAGGCCGCATCTCCATCTCCTCCCCGATTGCCCGCGCCCTGATCGGCAAGGAAGTCGGCGATTCCATCGAGGTCAATGCACCCGGCGGCGCCAAGGCCTACGAAATCCTCTCCGTCTCCTGGGGCTGATCGCCCGTGCGCGATCGCGAGACAGCGCATGCGAGCGATCTCCGTGAGATCGAAATCATAGCAACGAATTTCAAACGCCGGCTTTCCGGCGTTACGTCTACGATCGTGCAGCTCGTCCCCAAGCAGGTCGAGCTCGGCTATCATATCGCCACACTCGGACCTGGCCTGCCGGGAGATCTGCCGAAACTCGGTTGGCTCCGCCTTCCCGGTCTGTGGGTGAAGCCGCGCCGCTATCGCGTGCGCGTCTGGCATGCCCGTCGCAACAACGAAATGCTTGTGGGTTTGCTGCTACGCTCCGTTCTGCGCATGCCCCTCAAGCTCGTCTTTACCTCCGCCGCCCAACGCCGTCACACCGGCTACACGCGCTGGCTGATCCGCCGCATGGATGCCGTGATTGCCACCAGCACCCGCTCGGGCAGCTTTCTCGAAGTACCGCACACCGTCATCCAGCATGGCGTCGACCTCAACAGTTTCCATCCGCCGGAAAAGCCTGACGACCGCATGGCGGCAACCGGCCTGCCCGGCACCTATCTGATCGGCTGCTTCGGCCGGGTCCGCCATCAGAAGGGCACCGATCTTTTCGTCAAAGCTATGATCGAGCTATTGCCGCGCTATCCGGACTGGACTGCCGTCATCTGCGGCCGTGTAACGGCCGAGCACCGCAGTTTTGCCCAGCAGCTGGAAAAGATGGTGGCGGATGCAGGTCTCACCGATCGCATCCGCTTCATGGGCGAGGTCGACGATATCAAGCCCTGGTATCGCCGCGCCACCCTCTATGTCGCCCCTTCCCGCAACGAGGGTTTCGGTCTGACGCCGCTGGAAGCCATGGCCTCCCGTACCGCCGTCGTCGCCTCGGATGCCGGCGCCTACGCCGAGATGATCGTAGCGGGCGAAACGGGCGCCGTGGTGCCAGCGGGAAATGGCGACGCTCTCACCAGAGCGATCGCTTTCTATCTTGCTAATCCGGAGGAAACACTTCGCCAAGGCGAAAATGCCGTGCGCCATGTGCGGAGCGAATTCGCTTTGGAAAAGGAAGCGACCGCCATCGGCGACGTCTACAAGCGGCTGCTCATCACTAACAGGTAGGCGGATCGCTCAGCGGCCGAGATCGATGCGGTTGCGCTCGATGAAATCGATCATCGAACGATCCTCAACCATGTCTTCCTCGATGCTTTTGACGATGGATAGGACCTTGTCCCGATATTTCGTAGCACTCGCGTCATAGGTCCATCCCCGCGCCAGCTTTTCCATCAGCTCCTGCCGGGATTTCGTATAATAGTGGTTCAGCTGCAGAAAGCGGTTCGAGTAGAACTCGGGAGACTTCCGCGCACGCCGCGTAAACCGCTTGCCCGCATCATTGGCCGTCAGATCGCCGTAAGCCCGCGTCCGGAACTGGTGCACGCTGACTTCCGTTACTTCACAGGGATCGACGATGCATTTGAAGTTGCTGACATTTTCCTTCGATGTCATCGGATCGGCGCCGCGCATCATATAATTCAGCGTCAAAGGTCCGTCCGGCGGCGTCTCATGGCCGCTCGTCGCAAACATATGCCAGGGCAGCGATACATTCGGAAAATCGCCGACAGCCTCCAGCGCCTGCTCGACCGTTGCGGCCTCCTTCGGTAGCAGGAATTCATCGACATCGATGAACGCCATCCAACGGTAATCGCCACCGAAATTCAGGATGGCATGGGCGAAGGTGATGACCTGGCCGTTCAGTACCGCCGATGTGGCCGCATCGCGCATGCGCCCTGCCCAGGGAATAATCGTCAGCGCGTCTTCGGAGAGCAGGCTTCTAAGAAATGAGCAGGTTTCGTCCGTAGAGCCATTGTCATAAATATAGAAGTGGCGAATGCCAACTGCCTGGTGGAAGCGCACCCATTCCTTGATGTAACGGGCTTCGTTCTTCACGCAGGCGGCAATGGCGATGCCATGGCGCCCTGCCCTAGGCTCAGGCGGATCGATGGACAGCTTCTTGGCGTCGGACGCCTTGGGTTTCAGCCAGCGCATAAGCTTCATTCCATCGACCCTAATTTCACAGCAGCCTCGCCAAACCCGGCGAACATCACGCCCGCGGCTTCAATGCAAACCTGTCGTCGTAACCAAAATCATATTTGAGCAACGCCGAAACACGGGAATAATTGATGAAAGAGACGCCGCGCTCGGCAGCGATCTGCCGTGCAAGCACCAGATGCTCGATGATGCGAGCTTCGGCGCGTGCAATGCCGGAAAACGCCCTGTCGGTGGTAGTCTCATAAAAGCGCGGCTCGCCGGCATTGGAGATATCGATCCCAAGAAAGCCGACTTGATGCTTGGCGCAGTAAAGAGCGAATTGCAGGGCCGAAACGGCAACGGATCCGCCCAGGAAAACCCCACGGTCCGGCGAAAGTGAAAAACCAGCCGAACCATTGGCATCAAGCCGCACATATTGCAGCTTTTTGAGATCCTCGATTGAGCGGCGCCGAGCGCCATAGGGCTTGCGAATATCGTCGATCAGAATGATAGTCTTGTCGGCAAGCCAGCTTTTGTCGATCTCACAGAGTGCGCGCAGCACCGCCACGGAAAACAGGCAAAGCGAGCCGGGGGCTACCTTCTCGCGCAGCATGTCGAGATGCCGCCAGACAAAACGCTCATCCTCGACTGCTATTGCCAAAGGCTCGGAGATTGAGTCTCCAGACAAGCCGATGGCACCATTCAAAAGAATGGCACTGCGGAATTCCAAGCCGCTGAGATCGCTATCGCGAATCGATGGGCCTGACCCGACAATGTAGACCGCATCGCCGCAGCGTTCGCGCAGACGGTCCATGCCCGCAAGGCTTGCGACCTTGATGCCCCGGTAATGCACCTCACTGACATTCTGGCTTCGGACGATGCTGAGTCCCGGAAACCAGTCCTGCACATGAGCCCGCGAGCCGCCCAGGAAAAGGCGCACGCCGGATTTGATCAGCGACCGATGCCAGGGGCGATCCGCCATTCGCCTAGAGCTCCACCAGGCCGAGCTTCTTGACTTGCCGAATGGTCAGCATGGTGCGCACGGTGTCGACATGTTCATTCGCCGTCAGAACCTCGATGACGAAATCCTGGAAACGAGTGAGATTTTCCGCAACGCAGTGCAGCAGGAAATCGCTGTCCCCGGACACCATCCATGCCTGCCGGACCAGTGGCCACGCCGAGGTTGCGCTGGCAAAAGCCTTGAGGTTCGCTTCCGACTGATGCTTGAGACCGACCATGCAGAATGCCACGAGATCGAAGCCCAGTTTAGGGCTGTTCAGCATGGCGTGGTAGCCTTCGATGACGCCTGCATCTTCCAATTTTCGCACCCGGCGCAGGCATGGGGGCGCGGAAATGCCGACCCTGTCTGCGAGCTCGACGTTGGTCATGCGTCCATCCCGCTGGAGTTCCCGTAGAATCTTGATATCGATGGCATCGAGCTCAGCGCGAAGCACTTTTATTGCCTTTCTTTAATTCCCCTTCGCCAGCTTCTATATAAGGCAGGAAAATACGCAAGAAAGTTTCTCCCGCGTAGTTGATTCTTACACAAAGCAGATTTGCTCTGTGTGTAATGCAAGGCTGCCCTTGAATAAATGCATAAGGCAATCATAAATGAAGCGCGGATCGCGAAATCGCCTGTTTTGCGCGCTTGAAGCCGCGGTTTCGCAATCGCCGAATTGAAAGGACTGACTATGCCTGCCCGCCACACGAAGGTGCTCATCATCGGTTCCGGCCCAGCCGGTTACACCGCAGCGGTTTATGCCGCGCGCGCGATGCTGCAGCCCGTTCTGATCGCCGGTCTCGAACAGGGTGGTCAGCTGATGATCACGACCGATGTCGAGAATTATCCGGGCTTTGCCGATCCGATCCAGGGTCCGTGGCTGATGGAGCAGATGCTGCAGCAGGCTCAGCATGTCGGCGCCGAGATCGTCAACGACCTCGTGACCGAAGTCGATACTAGCAAGCGTCCTTTCGTTGCCCATACCGACAGCGGCCAGGTCTGGACGGCCGACACCCTCATCATTGCCACCGGCGCCAAGGCGAAGTGGCTCGGCATTGAGAGCGAGCAGCATTTCCAGGGATTCGGCGTCTCCGCCTGCGCCACCTGCGACGGCTTCTTCTATCGCAACAAGGACGTGATCGTGGTCGGCGGCGGCAACAGCGCCGTCGAGGAAGCGCTCTATCTCTCGAACATCGCCAAATCGGTAACCGTGGTGCATCGCCGCGATACTTTCCGCTCGGAAAAGATCCTGCAGGAGCGCCTGTTCGCCAAGGCAAATGTCAAGATCCTCTGGAACACTGAGGTCTCGGAGATCACCGGCACGCCCGCCAAGCCACCGATGCCGCCATCGGTCACGGGTGCGCGCCTGCGCAATGCGCGGACCGGCGCCATCACGGAAATGCCGATCGACGGCGTCTTCGTTGCCATAGGCCATGCGCCCGCGACCGAACTCTTCAAGGGCAAATTGAAGCTCAAGGACAATGGCTATCTCTGGACCGCTCCCGATTCGACTGCGACCAGCGTCGAAGGCATCTATGCCGCCGGTGATGTGACCGACGACACGTTCCGCCAGGCGATCACCGCAGCAGGAATGGGCTGCATGGCGGCGCTTGAGGCGGAACGCTATTTGACCGGGCACATGCCCGTCGCCGTGGCTGCGGAGTGATGCAGCCGATGAGGGGAAACGGCATGCCATTGGATTGGGATAAGCTGCGTATCTTTCACGCGGCTGCCGAAGCGGGTTCGTTCACGCATGCGGCCGACAAGTTGCACTTGTCTCAATCCGCCATTAGCCGGCAGGTCAGCGCTCTCGAGCAGGACGTTGGCATCAAGCTTTTCCACCGCCACGCGCGCGGCCTCATCCTGACCGAGCAGGGTGAGCTGCTATATCGCACGGCCCATGACGTTTTGCTGAAGCTCGAAACGGTCAAGATGCAATTGACCGAGACGACCGACAAGCCGAGCGGAAAGCTGCGCGTGACGACCACCGTCGGCCTCGGCCAAGGCTGGCTCACCGACAAGATCCAGGAATTCCTGCAGCTTTATCCTGACATGTCGATCCAGCTCATCCTCGACAACGAGGAGCTGGATGTGAACATGCGCCACGCTGATTGTGCCATCCGTCTGCGTCAGCCGCAGCAGTCGGATCTCATCCAGCGCAAGCTCTTCACCGTGCACATGCACGTCTATGCCGCGCCCTCCTACATCAACCGCTACGGCGAGCCGCAATCGGTCGAGGATCTGGACGAACATCGCATCATCAGCTTCGGCGAGCCGGCACCGAACTACCTGCTCGACGTCAACTGGCTGGAGATTGCCGGCCGCTCGTCTGACAACAAGCGCATTCCGCATCTGCAGATCAACAGCCAGACGTCGATCAAGCGAGCCTGCCTGCTCGGCATCGGCATCGCGGTACTACCCGATTACATCGTCGGCCGCGACCCGGGACTCATTCAACTCGCGATCAATGCGGACGTACCATCCTTCGACACCTATTTCTGCTATCCCGACGAAATGAAGAATGCGGCCAAGCTCAAGGTTTTTCGTGATTTTATCGTCGCGAAAGCGCGCAACTGGAATTTCTGACCAAGGTAAGTCACTGATAACCAAATCTTTTTAGGACCAATAGACCAGTCACGCATATGATGCATAGCTGATATGCGCAAATGGGAGTTGAAGCCTGCACATTTAACTACCATATCGCACATAGCTGATGCACACGGTGGCTTTTCCTCCCAGTTCCACCGCATTGGCTGTTCCCCTCTGGAGGTTTTTGACCTTCATACCTATAGGGCCCTGGTTCACTCCGGAGGCCCTTTTTTTTGCTCTTTTGTCCCAGGCACGCCAAACGCATAACTGCCATGCACAAAAAAGCATTGCGCACTGCACAAATTAACATCATAACGCACACAGCTGATGCACACGGTGGCTTTTCCTCCCAGTTCCACCGCATTGGCTGTTCCCCTCTGGAGGTTTTGACCTTCACACCTATAAGGGCCCTGGTTCATACCGGTGGCCCTCTTTTTTTGCCCAATTTCTAAGCAGTCACCTCGGTAGCCTTGCCGAAAAATATTATTCGGCGTCGCCCTTGATATATCGAAAATCGTCGATACATAGATCGTAATTATTCGATATTGGGTGGTAAACACCATGGATAAGAACGAGATATTGAAAGCCTTGGCCAATCCGGCCCGGCTCGAAATCCTCAACCATCTGAAAGATCCGGAAACGCATTTTCCGACGCAGGAGCACCCGCTGGAGTTGGGTGTCTGCGCCAGCCAATTCGAGCGCTGCGGTCTCTCGCAGTCCACCGTCTCGGCCCATCTCGGCACGCTTCACCGCGCCGGCCTGGTGACGACCAAGCGCCTCGGCCAATGGATTTTCTACAAGCGAAACGAGGAGACCATCGCAGAGTTCCTCGCAACCATGCAGAAAGAACTCTGACAATGTCCTCTGCGCTCCCTGTATTTGCTCACGCCTGTCGTGACCGATGCCGTCTTCCCCGAGAGGCCGCTGCCTTAACCATCATAGGGCCCTCGAGCCTGGCGGCCGCCTCTTCCTGATTTCTCCCTCCCCCAAAAGAAAGGACTATCCATGACCAAATTGTTCGAACCGACGAAGCTTGGTGATATCTCCATCGCCAACCGCATCGTGATGGCACCGCTCACGCGCAACCGTTCGCCGAATGCCGTCCCGAACGAGCTGAACGTCAAATATTACGCCCAGCGCGCCACCGCCGGCCTGATCATTACCGAAGCAACGGCGATTACCCATCAGGGCCAAGGCTACGCCAACGTTCCCGGCCTCTATAGCAAGGAAGCGCTTGATGGTTGGAAGAAGGTGACGGACGCCGTGCATGCCAATGGCGGCAAGATCGTCGTGCAGATGTGGCATGTCGGCCGTATCTCCCATACGACTCTGCAGCCAAACGGCGGCAAGCCGGTCTCCTCGACCTCCAAGCGCGCTGAAAATTCCAAAACCTACCTCGTTAATAGCGACGGCACCGGCAGTTTTGCCGATGTTTCCGAACCCCGCGCCTTGGAAACATCGGAAATCCCGGGCATCGTCGAAGATTATCGCAAGGCCGCCCGCGCTGCGATCGATGCCGGTTTCGACGGCGTCGAGATCCATGGGGCCAACGGCTATCTGATCGACCAGTTCCTTCGCGGCGATATCAATGACCGCACAGACCAGTACGGCGGTTCGGTTGAAAACCGCACCCGCTTCCTGTTCGAAGTGGTCGATGCCGTCACCAAGGAAGTGGGCGCTGGCCGCACGGCAATCCGCATCTCGCCGGTTACGCCCTCTGGCGATGCCAGCGATCCCGCCCCGCAGCAGCTCTTCACTAAGGTCGTCGAAGGCCTGGCGAAATATGGCCTTGCCTACATCCACGTCGTCGAAGGCCAGACGGGTGGCAAGCGCGACTTCCTGCCATTCGACTACGACGCGCTGCACGCGGCCTACGAGGCTGCAGGTGGCGCGGGCGGCTGGATGGTCAACAATGCCTATACTCGCGAGATGGCGATCGAGGCCATTGAGAGCGGCAAGGCTGATGTCGTTGCCTTCGGCAAGCCGTTCATTTCGAATCCGGATCTTGTCCGTCGCCTGAAAGAAAATGCGCCGCTCGCCCAATGGGATCAGGCAACGCTCTATGGCGGCGGCGCCAAGGGTTACGCCGACTATCCGGCGCTGGACGAAGCGGCTTAAAATTCCTGACGGACCGGCCTCGTCACCGGTGGCAAGGCTGGCATGGAGCTAACGATGAGCCCCGCACAGAGATGTTGCGGGGCTTTTCACTTACCGCCGCTGCCATTGCCCTGGCTGAACTGAATGCCTGATTGGAGCAGCTCAAGCTGCCGGCAAACAGCCGATGGAGGCAAGACTTGCCCTTACCGCCTCATCAATCGGCGTATGCGGTTCTTCGCCAAGAACAGCCACCAGCTTGTCGTTCCGCATTTCCAACGGCACATCCCAGAGATAGCTCATCTCGCGCAGTTCACGCATGAATGTCACGAAGGGAGAGGCTAGCGGAACCATCCACCAGGGAAACGATTTCACCTTTACCTTGCGTCCAATGACGCGCTGCACGGCTTCGATCATCTGTCTGCCGTCTCCATCCCAATGACCACGCATATGATAGACGGCGAAGGCCGGCAGCTCATCGCCCTTCTCGATCAACCGGATCATGGTCTCGGCAACATCGGGCAGATAGGCCCATTGATGGCCGACACCGCGTCTGCCCGGATAAGTCATCGAAGTGATCGCCTTGCCCGGTGCCACCATAGCCTGAGAGAACCAGCTATTGGCACGAGATCCACCAAAGAAATCGCCAGCGCGAACGATGATGACCGGGCTATCGCCCTGCTCTGCCGCCGTTCTCAGACGCCGCTCCATCTGCACGCGGATAGCGCCTTTGCGAGTCTTCGGCCGTTGCGCGCTATCCTCGGTCACATTCGGGAAAACATCGGGACCGAAATTATAAACGGTGCCGGGCAGCACAATCCGCGCACCGACCGCCTTGGCGGCGGCAATGGTGTTGTCGAGCATCGGCAGGACCACCTTGCCCCAATTACGATAGCCGGGCGGGTTGACGGCATGCACGATAATATCGGCGCCTTGCGCCGCCTTCAGAACATCATCCGCCTGCATCGCATCGCCCTGGAACCAGTCGAACTCCGGCTGGCGGCGGGCCGCCTCGGGCGCATTGCGGTTCAGCGCCCGAATGCGCCAGCCGCGAAGGGCAAGCCTTTCCGCGACAGCACCGCCTATGCCGCCGGTCGCGCCGAGTATCAGGGCCGTCTTGTTGCTTTGCTTATTGTCGCTCATCGCCATCTCCATCGGTTTCGATGGGCTGACTATGCTTAGTATCGATGATAAACGAAATTGCCGAAAAATCTGCAGATGCTATACAAAAATATATGACTCGAGCCGCTGAACCAAGCTGGGATTTCTATCGCACCTTTCTCGCCGTGCTGGAGCACGGCTCGCTATCCGCCGCTGCCCGCGAACTCGGCCTGACACAGCCGACTGTGGGGCGTCATATCCTCGCATTGGAGCAATCGGTCGGTGCAGAACTGTTCACGCGTTCGCAGCAGGGGCTGTTGCCGACCGACACTGCCCTCGTTCTGAAACCCTATGCCGAGACATTGGCCAGCACGACCGCGGCTTTGCTGCGCGCAGCCTCCGGCTCAAAGGACAAGGTCAGCGGCACGGTGCGCATCAGCGCGAGCGAGGTCATCGGCGCCGAAGTGCTGCCACCGATCCTTGCCGCGCTGCAGGCTAGATATCCCGATCTGATCGTGGAGCTTTCGGCCTCCGATGAGGTGGAAGATCTGCTGCAGCGCGAGGCCGATATCGCCGTGCGCATGGTCGCGCCCGCGCAAGAAGCATTGCTCGCCCGGCACATCGGCATCATCTCTCTCGGCCTCTTCGCCCATCGCAGCTATATCGAGCGGCACGGCAAGCCCGAAACCGTCGGGGAATTGCGTCGGCATAAGCTCATCGGCTTCGATCGCCAGACTGCCTATATCCGCATGATGACGAAGCGTTATCCTGTGCTCGAAGGCATCTCCTTCAGTTTTCGCTCCGATCACACCATTGCTCTGCATAACGCCCTGCGCGCCGGCATCGGCATCGGCTTCCTTCAAATTCCCCTGGCAAACCGCGATCCAAACCTCGTGCAGCTGTTGCCGGAGATAGAGGTAGAGATCGACACCTGGATCGTCATGCATGAAAACCTGAAGACATCGCCACGCTGCCGCGTGACATTTGATGCGCTCGTTGCGGGTTTGCTGGATTACATCAAGGAAGACAATAGCAGTCGCCTATGCCGCCCTGAAACTGGAGCTGGCCGAACTCCATCGCTATGATGGCGATCGCTACGCTGCCGAAAGCGTCACTTCGTCGATGCAATCATAGAAAAGGCGTCAGACGAGCCGAAAGACTAAGCGCCAGGGGCAGTATCGACCGGCGGGAAATGCACCTGGCCGTCGATGACTTCCGTTTCCGGTCGGTCGCCGCCATCGGCATATTCCTCATGCCATTTGCCGCTCTCGTCCTGCCAGCTGATTTCGGCTGAATCTCCTCCGATCTGCTGTTCCGCTGCCACGATCCTGGCGGCCTCCACCGCCTCGGAATGTGTTGGAAACGCTTCCGAATAAACATCACGGAAGCGGTAAGCCCATCCACCGTCATGCGGCACGATTTCATAAACGACCTTGACCATTCAAATCCTCCTTCTCATCTGCCAAGACCTTCGAACCGGACGTTGCCGGCGGGATCGCGTGCATCTGAGACGGATTCGAGGATGCCGCGGTGTTGTGGTTGGGCAGACCTATCCGCGCAGTATTCCATTAAACCGCGCTAACTGCAAATTTCGCCCTCTTTCTCGCGAGCTTGATGTGCGAACACCTTGCTTTAGAGTGCAACCGTGAATCGGCGCAAAGGTGGGAAAGTGATCATAGCGAAGTGGTTTAAGCAGGAACGAAATCTGCTGGTGGCATTGATAGTTGCCGTTGTCGCCTATGTTGGCGAGCATCCAATTTTGGAAATGGGACAAACGGCATCAATGATCGCCGCTGCGGCGTTGATCGCAACGATTGTGCTGGCCTCCATGCGCATTGCCCATCACGCCGAGACCCTTGCCGTCAAGGTCGGCGATCCCTACGGCACGATGATCCTTACTCTTTCGGCCGTTGCCGTCGAGGTCATCATCCTTGCGATCATGATGAGCGGCGAGAGTTCGCCGACGCTGGTGCGAGACACCATCTACGCCGCCGTCATGCTCGATATCAACGGCATCCTCGGCCTTGCCGCCCTTCTCGGCGGCCTGAAACATGGCGAACAGCCCTACAACGACGATTCCAGCCGAACCTATGGCGTGATGATCCTGACCGCCATGGGCATTTCGATGATCGTGCCGGAATTCATTCCCGATGCGAAATGGCACTATTATTCGGCCTTCACCATCGTCGCGATGATCGCGCTTTACGCGCTGTTCCTGCGCATGCAGGTCGGCCGGCACAGCTATTTCTTCAGCTACAGCTATCCGCGCACGGAAAAGAAGATCGCTGCGGCCGAGGCTGAAGAGCATCACGAAGAGGAATCCACGACAACTTCGATCGTCACGATCCTGGTCGGCGTCGTCCTAATCGGTATGTTGGCCGAATTCATGTCGGCCTTCATGGATACCGGCCTAAAGGGCACGGGCGCACCGCCCGCCATCGCCGCAATCGTCGTTGCGGCCATCTCGGCTGCACCGGAAATTCTAACCGCTCTGCGGGCAGCGCTCAGAAACCGCATGCAGGCGACGGTCAACATCGCCTTAGGCGCCTCGCTTTCGACGGTTATCCTGACTGTACCTGTCATGGAGGCGATCGCGCTCTACACAGGCCAGCCCTTCATGATGGCCATGTCGCCGGTACAGACGGTCATGGTGATGATCACGCTGATCGTCGCCGCCATCAACCTCAATGATGGCGAAACCAACGCCATCGAAGGCATGACCCATTTCATTCTTTTCGCCACCTTCATCATGCTGACGGCACTCGGCCTTTGATTCCGATTTCAAGGACTTACACCGATACGCGGATTCAAATTGCGAAGCGCTTGAATCATTTGATGAAGCCGAAACCGCCAACCTGAATACGAAAAAGCCCGCCATCTCTGGCGGGCTTTCCATGTAAGCTATCGTAGAGCGCTTACTTGCAGGCGGCGCAGAAACGCTGGATGCGGCGGCAAGCTTCCTCGAGCAGCTCTTCCGAGGTCGCGTAGGAGATGCGAAAGTTCGGGCCGAGGCCGAAAGCCGAGCCGTGCACGACGGCAACGCCTTCCGACTCCAGCAGCTCGGAGACGAAATCCTCATCCGTCTCGATGACCTTGCCGGTCGGAGCCGTCTTGCCGATCAAACCGGCGCAGGACGGATAGACATAGAAAGCGCCCTCCGGAACCGGGCAGGAAATGCCCTTCGCCTGGTTCAGCATCGACACCACGAGATCGCGGCGACCTTCGAAGATCTTCTTGTTGCGCGGGATGAAGTCCTGCGTGCCATTCAGCGCTTCGACGGCAGCCCACTGGGCGATCGAGGTTGCACCCGAGGTCTGCTGACCCTGGATCATGTCCATGGCCTTGATGAGCTGCAGCGGGCCGGCAGCATAGCCGATACGCCAGCCGGTCATCGCATAGGCTTTCGACACGCCGTTCATGGTCAGCGTGCGGTCATAGAGGCTCGGCTCGACTTCGACCGGCGTGGCGAACTTGAAGTCGCCATAAGTCAGGTGCTCGTACATGTCGTCGGTCAGGATCCAGACATGCGGATGCTTGACCAGCACGTCCGTCAGCGCCTTCAGCTCAGCATGCGAATAGGCAGCGCCTGACGGGTTGGACGGTGAGTTGAACATGAACCATTTGGTCTTCGGCGTGATCGCCTTTTCGAGGTCAGCCGGCTGAAGCTTGAAGTTGTTGGCCTGCGTCGTGGCTACGAAAACCGGTGTACCGCCGCACAGCGACACCATTTCCGGATAGGAAACCCAGTAAGGCGTCGGGATGATGACTTCATCGCCCGGGTTCAACGTCGCCATGAAGGCATTGAACAGGATCTGTTTGCCGCCGGTGCCGACGATCGTCTGCTCCCAGGTGTAATCGAGATTATTCTCGCGCTTGAACTTGGCGGCGATTGCCTTGCGCAGTTCCGGGATGCCGGAAATCGGCGTGTACTTCGTTTCGCCGCGGTTGATCGCATCGATCGCGGCTGCCTTGATATTATCGGGCGTATCGAAATCCGGTTCACCGGCGCCGAGGCCGATCACGTCGCGTCCTTTTGCTTTCAGCTCGCGCGCTTTCTGAGAAACGGCGATGGTGGCAGAAGGCTTTACACGGGAAAGAGCGTCGGCAAGAAAGGCCATAGTGATCGGTCCTATTCGGTTGAAAATGGCAGAAAGCCTGTGGACCAGATTTCTGCGCTAAGCTCTATGTCGAATATGGGCCAACGTTTCAAGCACAAAGGCGTCACAGTGGCTTTATTTCATGGCTTTCCGCACTCTGCGCAAGCTTTTCTTATCCGGCTAGAAGCCCGGCCGAGCGCGCATTCGCCGGTTTCGCCCGAGCCGTACGGATCGTAGCCAGATAGCGCCAATCGCTCCGAACTTGAATCATTACGCGAAGCGCCTGAATCAGCTTATGAAGATGGCGGAAATTTCTGATTAATATCAAATACTTCCATCGGCACCAGCCTCCCAGGAGACAGACTGAATGCCTCTCGCGTGCAAAACGTCTTCCTCGCTAGCAAGCGTGAATGAGCCGAAAAGCATCCATCAGTCAAAAGCGAGAACACAAAGACGTTATCGGCTCCGCTGTCAGCCTTGAATGGCAACCGAATGGTCCCACCTTGCAAACGCAAGGCTACTGGGAGGTCAGACAGATGCGTGACGCAAAAACGGAATCAGACGGAAACCGATTTGCGATCGCCTTGATGGTCTGTGCCCTGCTGACAGCAACATCGGTGTTTGCCGAACCTGTACAGACCATCGAGACACAAAAGGTCGACGTCAAGGTCGAGACGATCGCGGCCGGGCTGGAACATCCCTGGGCGGTTGTCGTACTGCCCGATGGTGCCTATCTCGTGACCGAACGGCCAGGCCGCATGCGGCTCATCCGTGATGGCAAGATTTCCGCTCCAATCTCAGGCGTCCCCAAGGTTTACGCGCAGGGTCAGGGGGGCTTGCTGGATGTGGAACTCGATCCGAAATTCTCCGGCAACCGCACCCTTTATTTCACCGCCTCGGTGGCAGGCGACGGCGGAAGCGGTACGGCCGTATTCCGCGCCAGACTATCGCCGGACGAAACTCGGCTGACGGATGTGAAGCGCATCTTCCTGATGAACAAGCTCTCGCGCGGCAATATTCAGTACGGCTCGCGCATCGCGATCGCTCGCGACGGCAGCCTCTTCGTCAGCCTTGGCGACCGTGGCCAACAGGACCGTGCACAGGACTTCCACGACGATGCCGGCTCCATCATCCATATCGAAGCCGACGGCAGCATTCCCGCCGACAATCCATTCAAGGACGGCAAGCGCGCTTTGCCCGAAATCTGGTCGAAGGGTCACCGCAATCCACAAGGCATCACCTTCGACAGCGAGACGAACAGGCTCTACACAGCCGAGCACGGCGCCCGGGGCGGTGATGAGATCAATACGCCGGAAGCCGGTAAGAACTACGGCTGGCCGGTCATCTCCTATGGCGTCAATTATGACGGCACGAAGATCGGGATCGGAACGGCAAAGGCGGGCATGGAGCAGCCCCGCTTCTATTGGGACCCTTCGATCGCGCCGGGCGCTATTGCCGTCTATCGCGGCAAGATGTTTCCCGAATGGAATGGCGATTTCCTGGTCACGGCACTGAAGTTCGAGTTGCTCTCACGGCTGAGCGAGCATCAAGGCGAGATCACCGAACAGGAACGCATGTTTGAGGGAAGATTCGGTCGCATGCGCGACATACAGGTCGCCCCCGATGGTGCGTTGCTGATAACGACCGATGAAAGCGACGGAGCGCTTCTGAGGATTTCGAGAGCAGAAAGCTAGCACGAAGCATTCCGCTTCTGGCGCCTTTCAGCCTTGCCGCAAGCAAAAGCAGCTGCTAACGGTCGCCTCACTCCTTTTCCCTTCCGTAGGATACACATGTCTCGCATGCAGGCGAATTTATTGTTGTTGGTTGCCGCCGCGATCTGGGGTGGCGGCTTCGTCGCGCAATCGACAGCCATGAAGTCCATCGGCCCCTTCTGGTTCATCGGCCTCAGATTCGCCGTCGCCACTGTGGTCGTCCTGCCCTTTGTGCGGATGGAAAACAGAAAGGCTGCGAAACCGCTGACGCCACGTAACTGGCTGTCCTTTCTACTGATCGGCCTCGCTCTCTTCGGCGGAGCGGCTACACAACAACTAGGCCTCCTGACGACGACGGTGACGAATTCCAGCTTCATCACCGGCCTTTACGTGGTCTTCGTGCCGCTGATCGCCGTTATCTTCCTGCGCCGCACGCCGCACTGGATCATCTGGCCTGCGGCATTGATGGCGCTCTGCGGCATTTACCTGCTCTCCGGCGGCTCCTTCTCGCGCCTTACCATTGGCGATTTCCTGACCGTCATCTGCGCCCTCTTCTGGGCTGCGCAAATCACACTTGCGGGTTCCGCCGTGAACGAAACCGGCCGGCCGCTCGGCATTTCCGCCATGCAATTTGCCGTCACCGCCATCCTCTCTCTTACCGTCGCAATGGCAATCGAGCCGATCGGCATCGCCGATATACGTGCCGCATTCGGCGAAATCCTCTATGTCGGCATCTTTTCCTCCGGCCTGGCTTTCGCCTTGCAGATCATTGGCCAGCGTTACACGACGGCGCCCCAGGCAGCGATCTTCCTGTCGTCGGAAGCATTGTTCGGCGCCTCGCTCGGCGCTTTGCTGCTCGGCGAAACCATTGGCCCACTTGGCTATGCCGGTTGCGCCTTGATGTTTGCAGCAATGCTCGCCGTGGAATTGGTGCCGGAATTGACGCGCCGGCGCGACGCTACAGCGTAAAAAACGCCGGAAATGCGCGCTTTCAGTCGCTTGTTGCGATGAGTTGGCAAAATTTTTCGAATGATCGAAAATAGCCGTTCAGCCCAGCAGATATGGGGAAATTTCGTCAAAACTATATCGCGAGCGATGCAAAACCCTTAGAAACTTGTTTCGAAGTGGGAAAATTTGCGAATCGCCTTAACATATTCGCATTACTGTATTGTGCCGGTTGTACCGCGTTAAAAAACTTTTGCTTGCCAATTTCCCCTAAACACAGCACTCTCCACAGTGTTCGGGCATTTTTAGAGCATGGGAAGTCCTAATAGAATTGCGAGCCGGAAACGCTAATATTCCGGTCAGCTTGGTCGAGAAGCGGGGTGGCAAACATCGCATCACGACCATGCCGAGTTACGGGGACCTTTTCCTTCAAATTTCGAGAACTGCCTGCAAGCGCCCGCAAGGGCAACTGAAGTAATGCTGCCCGTGTGGATGGTGGGCAGAGAGAAAAGGACCTGAGGCATGGCCGAGACTGGCACTGTAAAGTTTTTCAATACCGATAAGGGCTTCGGTTTCATCAAACCGGACAAGGGTGGCGCAGACATCTTTGTACACATTTCTGCAGTTCAGGCTTCTGGCCTGGCAGGATTGTCGGAAAACCAGAAGGTAAGCTTCGACACGGAACCGGATCGCCGCGGCAAGGGGCCGAAGGCCGTCAATCTGCAGATTGCTGGCTGAGACGCCTTACGGCTATCAAATTCGAGTTGAGGCCCGGCAGCAATGCCGGGTTTTGTCATTCAGTCTGCATTCACTTTGCCACGTATAGTTTGCCCTCCATGAAAGAGCGGGAATGACTTGCCCGCCTCGGTTAGAGGATAGGCCAATGACCATACTTGGCAAAACGCTCGTCATGTCCGCCGTCACCGCGGCATTGACGGTCACTTCCATGAGCGCTGCTTCCGCCGGTGAATATTGGCGCCATCACAACCGCGAGGGTTGGGCGTTCGGCGCTGCCGGGCTTGCAACCGGCCTGATCGTCGGCTCCGCCATCGCCAGCCAGCCGCGCTACGTGGAGCCCGGCCCGGCCTATGTCGATCCGGACTACGATGCCCCTCCCCCGGCCTATTACTATCGCCCGCCGCCGCGCCGTGTTTATGTCGAGCGTGAGGTTAGCTACGACGCGCCGCCGCCGGCATATGGCCTGCGTCCCTGGTCGCAGGCATGGATGCGTTATTGTTACGACCGTTACAGAAGCTTCGACAGCCGCTCCGGCACCTATGTCGGCTATGACGGCATGCGCCATTTCTGCACGGCCAATTGATTTCAAACCCATACGCCGAATGAGAATGCGAGGAAGGCGCCGCTTTCGAGGGGCGCCTGATTCATACGGAATATATCCTGTCAGGAAGCGTTCGTGTTTCCGCAGGATCTTGTGGCCACATTATCGCGCTCGAAGCTCTCATCCAGACCCTCTGTGATAATATCTTGCCGTTATCACGTCGGCATTTTCACGCGTTACCATCATTTTGGCTGCGTAAGGAAGATTTCAAGGGACTGAGAATGGGCATCACGAACTGTTTGATCGAAGGCGTTTCAGGAACCGACAAGACCTCTGTCGCCACCGAACTGCAGCGGCGCGGCTACCATGTCATCCACGGCGATCGGGAGTTGGCCTATCAGGGCGATCCGGAAACGGGTGAACCGCTGGATGCCGCCTCCCTTCACGAACACATTGCTGATGTAGCATTCGGGCATAGACATCACCTTTGGGATGTCGGCAAGGTCAAATCCCTGGTCACCGATCAAAGCCATCCGATCTCCTTCTTCTGCGGCGGCTCCAGGAATTTCCATCGCTTTATTGATTTGTTCGATAGGGTCTTCGTTCTCAACGTCGATCTGGACACACTAAACCGCCGGCTTGCCGCCAGACCGGAAGATGAGTTTGGTGGCAAGCCTGCCGAGCGAGAGATCATCCTGCGATTGCACGCGACGCAGGAGGACATTCCGAAGAACGCAATAAGCATCGATGCGACAGCGTCCCTCGCCGGCGTTGTCGACGATATTCTTTCCAGATGCCACGAAAATGCAGGGCAAAAGGTCCGCTAGTTACGCTTCGTCTATAGTCCGCGCAGGAACGGATTGGTGCGACGCTCGTCGCCGATCTTGCTCCCCGGCCCGTGACCGCAGATAAAACCGACCTCATCACCCAGCGGGAAGACCTTGTCGCGGATCGATTCCAAAAGCTGTTGGTGATTGCCGCCGGGCAGATCGGTTCTGCCGATCGAGCCGTTGAACAGCACGTCTCCGAGATGGGCAAAGCCCTGCTTCCGGTTGAAATAAATGACGTGGCCCGGTGCATGGCCAGGGCAATGGAAAACCTCGAACTCATGTTCGCCGAAGGAGACCTTGTCACCCTCCTTGAGGAAGCGGTCCGGCGTGACGTTGCGTACGCCGCTGATGTTGAACATCTTGCCCTTGGCTTCGATATCCTCGAGCAGGAAGCGATCATCCTCATGCGGGCCGATCACATCGATACCGAGCTTTTCGCGCACCTCGTCGGCACCGCCGGCATGATCGATATGGCCATGGGTCAGCCAGATGGCCTTCAAGGTGATGCCGTTCTCGCGCACCGTCTGCAGGATGATATCGACATCGCCGCCGGGATCGACCACCACGCCCTCCTTCGTCTCCGGATCGAACAGGATGGTGCAGTTCTGTTCGAAAGGGGTCACCGGAATGATGCCGGCCTGGAGCATGCCCATGGAGCGCCTCGTCTGTTTGATCGTCTTGTCGCCGGTATAGCGGCAAATTCCCGGCAAAACAGCCCCTGCCAACTGCAAAGTGGCGCGGGCAACGAAGACCGTCCTGACGAAATTTGGGAATGGCACGTGATTTCATATGCTTGTTCTTATTTTCGACCGATCGTCAGATGCTCTCGTGCAGCCAATCGGAACACCGAAGCATCCGAAGCGTTGAAGAGAAGTCTTTCAAGACAGAAGGAGAAAACCAATGTCCTTGAAAAGAAATCTGTTGCTGACCGGCTTTGTCCTTCTCGGCAGTGCGGGTCTCGCCCAGGCCGAGATGGCCGCAACAACCGCCACCGATATCGAAGTTCGTTCCGGGCCTGGAGCGGAATTCCCAACAGTCGGCGTCGCCACACGAGGATCTGAAGCCACTCTGGATGGCTGCGTCGAGGGCAGCCGCTGGTGCCGGGTCGATGTCAACGGCATGCGGGGCTGGGTCTATGCGCAATATCTAAGCGTGGAACAGAATGGCACCTCGGTCGTCGTTCAGGACCACCGGGATGACCTGGGCATTCCTACCATTACCTATGAACAGACAGACCCAGTCCAGACGGGCAGCGTACAGCGCGTTCAGCCGAGTCCGAATGATCAATTATTGGGTCCAGTCGATGAAAACGGCACAGATGTGGTTGCCGTCACGCCGCCTGAGGAAGTTCGGACCTATATTGATGACAATCCGGTCGATACGGTGCAGTTGCGCGGAGATTTGTCAGTCGGCGCCACCGTCCCGCAAAGCGTGGAGGTGCACCGCATTCCGGATTATCAATATAGCTACGTCGAGGTGAACCATCAGCCGGTGCTGGTCGATCCCGGCACGCGCAGGATCGTCTACGTCTACCGCTGATTCGCCCTGCGGCACCTCACCGGATGACGAATTTGGCATGCGGCTATCGAGCCGCATGCCCAAACAGCAGATTTCCCCTGAATAATTGCAGATTTCTCCCGTCGGGGTTGCCCTTCTATTTCCAGCGATCCGTGCATGATGTAATCCTAATATCAGTAGGGATTATCGCCGCTGCCTGGCATCGATCCGGGCTGCCGCGACAGGGCATCCGGAAGCGTCTCCGGAATTATGGGAGAAGGGCAGTCATGGAAAGTCTAGGGCCTATCATTACGCAATTGATTGCCGGTGCGATCGGTGGCAACGCTGCGAGCGCCGTTTTGAAACAGGACGGGATCAATCTCGTCGCGAGAACGATCGCCGGGGCAGTCGGCGGCCTTGGGGGCGGCTTGATCCTGAACCTCATCGGCAGCGAGGCTCTTACCGGCCTTATCGCGCAGGGCATATCCTCGTTGGTTGCCGGCGGCGTACTCTCCGCGATTGTCGGTGCGGTTCTTGGCCGCAAGTCGTAAATAATGGGATCGCACAGGCCGGGCCCGGCAATGACCCGGCTTGTGCAGATCAATGGGCAATTCTAATTGCGAACAGGCCGCCGCCGTGCTTCGAGCGGAGCGGAGCGAAAGAATATGCCATCTCCATGGTTTTCGCGGCCTTTGCCGATCGCATATGCGCGGGAATTCCCAGCCCTACGCGCTCTCTCGTCTCCACCTGTCCCGGACGATCCGCCACTTCGCCGTGCAGTCGATCGCTGCGTCTCAGCGCCGATGGCAGCAAGCGAAAATACAGGATATGTTGGCGTTTTCGTGGGGCCGCGCTTAATTTCCTAATGAAGCAGCGCCATTCGAGCCGCATGGCATTGTGCGAAGCCGGATGGCAACGTAAAAATGCGTCAACAGGCCTGACGTATTTTTTCGGAAGTTTCCCGAATGCTCCATAATAGGAAAGGAAATGCCAGGGTGCCACGACAGATGAGCCAGAATGCGGCAAAGACGGAGCTGCTGGCAACGCCGCTGCAGAATGCGGGAAGCATTGATTTCGAGATCATTGAGCTGCTTTTCTTCGCTTACCGCGATTTCGTTTCCGATCCAGACCAGATTCTGCTCAAGAGCGGCTTCGGCCGGGCCCATCATCGCGTCGTCCATTTTGTTAACCGCGAACCCGGCATGACCGTTGCGGACCTTCTGGAAACATTGCAGATCACAAAACAGAGTTTGGCGCGGGTTCTCAAACAATTGATCGATTCGGGTTATATTCGCCAAGTCGCAGGTCCGGAGGATCGACGGCAGCGCAAGCTGTACCCGACGCAAGCCGGCAGAGACTTGGCGCTGGCGCTGGCCGAGCCGCAATCGCGCCGCATTGAAAGGGCATTCGAAGGCGCGTCGGAAGCGACGCGCGAAAGCGTGAAGCGTTTCCTGAGAGGAATGCAGACTGAAAAATGACGACACTCCAGCCCGCGGGGCCGGGATGGAATGCGTCAATGTAACCGACGGGTAGGACAGGATCGAGATTGATCGAATGACGACAAAAGCAGCAATTTCGGACGACGCAGCACATCTTCTGGTGGTGGACGACGATACCCGTATCCGCGCGCTCCTCAACCGGTACCTGATGGAGAAGGGCTTCCGCGTCACGGCTGCTGCCGATGGCGCCGAAGCGCGCCGCAAGCTGGAAGGGCTCGATTTCGATCTCATCATCATGGACGTGATGATGCCCGGCGAATCCGGTATTGCACTGACGTCGAGCCTGCGCGCCATCAAGAATATTCCCATCATCATGCTGACGGCACTGGCCGAAGCCGATTCCCGCATAGCCGGCCTCGAGGCCGGGGCGGACGACTATCTGCCGAAACCCTTCGACCCGCGCGAGTTGGTGCTGCGCATCAACAATATTCTGCGTCGCAATGCGCCCGCCGATGCTCCGAAGATCGAACTCGTGATGTTCGGGCCCTATACGTTTTCGCTCACCCGCAAAGAGCTCAAGAAGGCGGCCGAACTCATTCGCCTCACCGACCGCGAGCAGGAAATCATGCTGCTCTTTGCCAAGCGCGCCGGCGAGACGATCCCGCGCCATGAACTCATCGGCAGCGATGCCGAAGTGGGAGAGCGGACGATCGACGTGCAGATCAACCGGCTGCGCCGCAAGATTGAAGATGACCCTGCCAACCCTATCTGGCTGCAGACGGTGCGTGGTATCGGCTATCGCCTGAGCATAGACTGAAATCGGCCCGCGGGACCAGATTATGGTGACATTCGATTCCATCAGACGCGACCAGGATCACACGCCATCCAACGGATTGCGGTGGCTTTCGCGCTGGATGCGTCGCTATATTCTGCCGACTGGCCTCTATGCCCGGTCATTGCTGATCTTCATCCTGCCGATGATCATCCTGCAAGCTGTTGTCACCGTCGTCTTCATGGAGCGCCACTGGCAGATGGTGACACAGCGCCTGTCGATGGCGACCACGCGCGACATCGCCGCGATCATCAGCATTATCCAGACCTATCCACAGGATGCCGACTATACCGCCATCACCCAAATGGCGCGCCAGAAGCTCGATCTTGCGATTTCGATCGAACCGGGTGGCGAACTGCCGCGGCCCGGCGAAAAACCGTTCTTCTCGATCCTGGATGGCATTCTGAGCGATGAGATCCGCGATCAGATCAACCTGCCCTTCTGGATTGACACGGTCGGCAATTCCAGCCTGGTCGAGATTCGCATCAAATTGCCCGACAAGGTGCTGCGGGTCTTCGCCAAACGCAGTCAGACCTATGCGTCGAACACCCATATCTTCATCCTTTGGATGGTTGGCACCTCGCTGGTACTGATCGGCATCGCCGTCCTATTTCTGCGAGGCCAGATCCGCCCGATCCTGGCGCTTGCGCAGGCCGCCGAAAGCTTCGGCAAAGGACAGCGGCTGGAAAACTATTCCCCTCGGGGCGCCGACGAAATACGCCGCGCAGGCCTTGCCTTCATCCTAATGCGCGAACGTATCGAGCGGCAGATCGAGCAGCGCACGGCGATGCTCTCCGGCGTCAGCCATGATCTGCGCACCGTTCTTACCCGCTTCAAGCTGCAGCTCGCCCTTGTCGGCGACAATCCGGATCTTGCCGGTCTCAGTGAAGATGTGGAGGACATGCAAAGCATGCTCGAGGGCTACATGGCCTTCGCACGCGGCGAGGCGGAAGAAGATGTTGGGCAGTTCAAGCTCAGCGATATCCTCGAAAAGATCCAGCAGGACTTCGCCCTCCATGGCAAATCCATGAGCTTCTCCATCGAAGGCGACGATCAGATCTCCGTCCGGCCGAATGCCTTTACCCGCCTGGTGACCAATCTTGCCACCAATGCCCGGCGCTATGCCAACAGCCTTCGCATCGAAGCAAGGCACAGCGCCAAATGGCTGACGATTGTCTTCGATGATGATGGCCCCGGTATCCCGGTCGCGGCGCGAGACGACGTCTTCAAACCCTTCTTCCGGCTGGATTCGGCGCGCAATCTCGATAAGTCGGGCACCGGCCTTGGTCTTGCCATCGCACGCGACATTGCCCGCAGCCATGGCGGCAACGTCACGCTCGGCGACAGCCCGCTGGGAGGCTTGCGTGCCACCATCCGCATTCCTGCCTGAGGGAGAGAGCATATGCCGATCGATATCGATGGTATGCACTGGTTGAACACGCCGCCGATGTGGGAAGTGAACCGGGAGCGCCTATTCGTTCAATCCGGCAACAAGACCGATTTCTGGCAAGAAACCTATTACGGCTTCCACCGCGACGACGGCCACTTCCTTGGAAGGTCCCGCCGCGGCGATTTCACCGCCGAAGTCACCTTCGTCGGGCATTATCGCGAGCTTTACGATCAGGCCGGCCTGATGGTGCGCCATGATGCCAGGCACTGGATGAAATGCGGGATCGAATATACCGACGGCGCCAGGCATTTCAGTGTCGTCGTCACCAATGGCAATTCCGATTGGTCCGCCTTCCGCCTCGATCACGAGTTCGATGCCATGTCGGCGCGGGTCACCCGCAACGGCGATGCCCTCTTCATCCAGTATCGCACCGACCGCATGAGCGAGTGGCGCATGGCAAGGCTTGCCTGGTTCGATCCGACGCTGGAGGAAGTATTGGTCGGCCCGGCTTTCTGCTCACCGCAACGCGAAGGCTTTGAAGCGGAATTCCTCGACTTCAGCCTGACCGATCCGGTGTCGCGGGATATTCACTGATCTCTGCCTTCTCCTCTTGAGAAAAAGGGACAGGGCTCACATCATCTTCTTGCCGTTCGGCACCGGATGGGTCACAGCGGCCAAAACAATCGCGCCGGATTCGTCTTCGAAGCCGAGGGTCAGCACCTCGGAACGCACCGGCCCGATCTGCCGCGGCGGAAAATTGATCACCGCCAGGACTTGCCGGCCGACAAGAGTTTCCGGCGTATAGTGCACGGTGATTTGCGCGGAGGAGCGCTTGATGCCGATCTCCGGTCCGAAATCGATCCTGAGCTTGTAAGCGGGTTTGCGCGCTTCCGGAAAAGTCTCCGCTTCGATGATCGTGCCAACACGAATATCCACCCGCTCGAAGTCGCCGTAAGTGATCTCTTCCGCCATGTCTTGCCTTTAAATTCAGCCGGCCAGTTCCTGCGCCCGTTTTCGCGCCGCTTCCAGGGCCGCATCGAACAGGGGCTGCATGCCATCCTCAGCCATCAGGACGCTCAATGCCGCAGCGGTCGTACCGCCAGGAGAGGTCACATTCTGGCGCAGGCGCGAAGCGTCGTCGGGAGACTGGTGCAGCAATTCACCAGCCCCCGCGACGGTTTCCCGTGCAAGCCGCATGGCGAGGTCCGCCTGCAGGCCGAGCTTTCGGCCCGCCTCCGCCATGCATTCCACGAGATAGAAAACATAGGCCGGGCCGCTGCCGGAAACGGCGGTTACCGAGTCGATATCGGCTTCGCCGGGCACCCATTCGACCGGACCGGATACTTTCAAGAGATTCTGCACCAGTTGCCGCTGACGATCACTCACGCGCGCATTGGCAAAAGCGCCCGTCACACCGCGCCCGACCATGGCGGGCGTGTTCGGCATGGCACGCACCATCGCCGCTTCCCCCAGATTCGCTTCAAGCGAGGAGAGCGTCTTGCCGGCCGCAATGGAAACGACGACGGTTCCCTCGCCCATGACGGATTTGAAGGGCGGCAGAACCGCATCCATGACCTGCGGTTTGACGGCGATGAAGAGAACTCCCGCCGTCACACCTTTCGGAACTTCGGTGACATGGCTTGCACAGGCATCCGCGATCATTTCGCGCATCGCTTCGGCCGGATTGGGATCGACAACGATGACGGATGATCCCGGCACGCCGTTTTTCAGCCACCCCGTCAACAATGCGCCACCCATATTGCCAGCGCCGATCAGGATTATCGGTCCGGAGAATGCAAATGCATTGGCGGATTGTTCGCCTGTCATGTCACGCTTCGCCTACCGTTTCGAAAAGTACGGCTTCCATGGCGCGGTTTGCATCGAGCCCGGACCATACGACGAATTGGAAAGCCTGATAGTAAGCTTCGCAGGTGTCAAGCGCGTTGGAAAGCAGCACTTCCACCTGACGGTTCGTAGGTTCCGCCCCACCCGACAAGAGAAGCGATTGGCGGAAGATGACGATGTCTTCCTGCCGCCACAGATCGAAATGCCCCATCAGCACCTGCCCATTGATGCAGGACAGAAGCTTGATCACTTCGTTGACCCGCGGATCCGGCACCTTGACGTCGAACGCGCAGGCTATGTGCAATGCCTCGAACTCCTCCATCCAGGAGAAAGAGACATGATAGTCGGTCCATCGTCCCTCGACGGTCATGGCGAGCTCGTCCTCGCCGGACCGTTCGAACGACCAGTCGTTATTGGCAGCGACGAATTCGATCATATCGACCGGATTCGATTGTCGTTCGGCTTCCATTTCCATAAGGCTCATGCAGCACCTTCTTGACCGGATCGGTTGCAGTTTTCCCGTGGCTCGACACTGAAAGAACGCAAACAATTTTACTCCGGAAACATCCTCGGGATGATGTTGAACGGCTGCCAGACTAACGCTTCCACCATGCCCGGGGCTTACCAAGTCCGTTTCGAATCATCATTTAAAATCAGTGTATAGCGGCATGCCCGGCATGCCAGCCCCTGAACGGTGATTTTGGAAACGGCACTGTGGAAAGCTCTTCCGACGCCTATTCAGAAGGGAGTCATAACCGACTCTGGCGATTGGCTTTTTTGCTTATGTCCACAAGTGGAAAAACGGACGGAAATTTTCAGAGGAAAAAGGCACGGCAAACGGGTGCCGTGCCGATCGGCAATAGAAGTCCAGGTTATTTGCCCTTGGAAGTAAGCTTGGCTTCGAGCGCTTCGATTCTCGCAAGCAACGCCTCGTTTTCGTCGCGTGCCTTGATCGCCATTTCGCGGACGACTTCGAATTCCTCGCGCTTGACGATATCCATGCTGTTCAGCCAGCGCTCGGCATGGGCATTGAAGGCGGTCTCGATTTCGCGGCGCACGCCTTGGGCAGCACCGGCGGCATCGGTCATCAGCTTGGCGAATTCATCCAAGATTCGGTTCGGTCCAGTGCTCATGGCAATCTCCTTGCGGCCGTCGGCCCTCAACGGTCAGGCATCGATATGGGCCAGATAGTCCTGAGGTAGGATTTCCAAGGGGCCGATGCAAGCAAATTGAGATAGGACTGGACAAGCGCAGCCGCGATAGCGGGCGGATCAACAATCGACTTGACCGTTTCGACAGCGAACGCCATGTTCCGCGCACATTTAGCTATATAGCATGATCCCCGTTCCGGACTGGAACGGGGATCATGCTGAAACGGGCCTGACGATCTTGCTGACATCCGCCAATCTCGCCGCCATCCTGCCGTTTCCGGACATCAATCCCATCGCCGTCTCCCTCGGCCCGATTTCGGTTCACTGGTACGGGCTTGCCTATGTCGCCGGCATCCTGCTCGGCTGGTTCTATGCAAGGCGGCTGGTCGACAATGGCAAGCTCTGGCTGAACGATACCGCACCGATGACGCGCCAGCATCTGGATGACTTCATTCTCTGGGTCGCCTTCGGCATCGTTCTCGGCGGCCGTATAGGGTATATCCTCTTCTACGATCTCGATCCGGTGCTTGCCAATCCGATCCGCGCCATCGAGGTCTGGAATGGCGGCATGTCCTTCCATGGCGGATTAATAGGCACGACCATCGCCATGATTTTGTTCGCAAGGCGAAACAAGATTCCAGTCTGGAGCCTGTTCGATATCGTTGCCGCCGTCGCGCCGATCGGCCTATTCTTCGGCCGCATCGCCAATTTCATCAACGGCGAGCTTTGGGGCCGGGTCAGCGACGTTCCGTGGGCGATGGTCTTCTGCAGTCCGCATGTGATCGCCGCCCATAACGGCGCCTGCCCCGCCGGTCCCGATCCGCGGCACCCCAGCCAGCTATACGAGGCAGGCATCGAAGGCATTATTCTCTTCCTGCTGCTCTTCATTTTGACCCGCTGGGCACTGGCATTGAAAAAGCCGGGTACAGTCAGCGGTATTTTTGTCATCGGCTATGCCTTCTCGCGTATTTTTGTCGAATTCTTCCGTCAGCCTGACGAGCAGCTCGGCTATCTGCTCGGCACGAATTGGCTGACAATGGGCATGGTGCTGTCGCTTCCGATGGTCGCCATCGGCCTATGGGCTGTCATCCGCGCCCGGCAGGCAGCGGCGAGGCAGACGGCTTGAGGTGAAATTCAATATCGCGTGGTCTTCTTGAAAGACGCTCCCAGTCTGTTTGGGCCACGCACTAGCGAAAGCAAAGAATGACGACGGCGCTCGGGGAAAAAATCAAAGCCATCATCCGCACCAACGGACCATTGAGCATTACGGATTATTTTTCGTTGTGTCTCGCCGATCCCGTGCATGGTTACTACAAGACGCGTGAGCCCTTCGGCCAATCCGGCGACTTCGTCACCGCACCCGAGATCAGCCAGCTGTTCGGCGAAATGATCGGCGTCTTCATGGTGCATGCCTGGCAGCGGCATGGAACGCCGGCCGAGGTGCGCCTTGTCGAAATCGGCCCCGGCCGCGGCACGATGATGTCGGATATGCTGCGCGTCATCGGCAAGCTGGCGCAGCCGCTCTACGATTCCGTGACAGTCCATCTCGTCGAAACTAGCGAGCGCCTGCAGGGCTTCCAGCGCCAGACTCTGGAGGCGCATGGCGCCAAAATTTCCTGGCACACGGATTTCGGCGAGGTACCCGAAGGTTTTACCCTGCTCGCCGCCAACGAGCTTTTCGACGCCATTCCGATCCGCCAGTTCGTGCGCACCGTCAACGGTTTTCGCGAGCGCATGGTCGGTCTCGACGTCAGTGACGAGCTCACCTTCACGACAGGTGTTGCGACGCTCGACCCCTCGCTCCTTCCCGATGGTGGCCTGCCGCCGATTGGCACGATCTTTGAGATTGCTCCCGCCCGGCAGGCAGTCATGACGACAATCTGCGACAGGCTCGCTGCTCATGGCGGCACGGCGCTTGCCATCGATTACGGCCATATGGCGACAAGCTTCGGCGATACGCTGCAGGCCGTGCGCATGCACGAATACGATCCGCCGCTGGAGCACCCCGGCGAAGCCGACCTGACCAGCCATGTCGATTTCCAGCATCTGGCCCAGACGGCGCTCGCCTCCGGCCTGCATATAAATGGCTGCTGTCATCAGGGCGATTTTCTTGTCGGGCTCGGTCTGCTCGAGCGCGCAGCCGCTCTCGGCCGCGACCAGGATGTGGCAATGCAGGAGAATATCAGCGTCGCCGTAGAGCGGCTTGCCGGCGCCGGCGAAGGCAAGATGGGGGAGCTTTTCAAGGTGCTGGCAGTCTCCAGCCCAGCGCTCGACCTCCTGCCCTTTCGTCCCGTCAGCTGAGGTTTGACCACCAATCCTGCGATTGACAGCGCGCGGCGGGCTGGGCCAAGATTCCCCAACGATCGAACTGCTTCGCCGCGGCTGCGTTATGTCAAGCACGACAGGCCAATCAAGATTATCAAGGGACATCCCGTTGCCGACACCACTTGCAAGCACATTGCTGAGCGCCGCCGAGGCTGCGGGCATTCGCCACGGCTATTTCACCCGCGCCGGCGGCGTATCGGAAGGCCTTTATCGCGGGCTGAACGTGGGCTTGGGTTCGCATGACGATCGCGAGCGCGTTCAGGAAAACCGCCGCCGCGTCGCCAACTGGTTCGGTCTGCCCGTCGAGAAGCTCGCTACCGTGCATCAGGTCCATTCGCCCGATGTCGTGACCATCGGTGCGCATTACGACGGCAGCCGGCCGCAGGCCGATGCGATGGTAACGGCAACGCCGGGCATCGCAATCGGTGTGCTCGCTGCTGATTGCGGCCCCATCTTGTTTGCCGATCCCGAAAACCGGGTCATCGGCGCCGCCCATGCCGGCTGGAAGGGCGCGCTGACCGGCGTGCTGGAAAATACCATCGATGCTATGGTGGCGCTCGGTGCAAGGCGCGAAGCCATCATTGCCTGCCTTGGCCCATCGATCAGTCAGGCGAGCTACGAGGTCGGTCCCGAATTCGTCGAGCGCTTTGTTGCTCACGATCCCGATTATGCCAGATACTTCGCCCCTTCAGAGCGCGAAGGTCATGCAATGTTCGATCTCCCATCGCTCACGATAGATCGTCTGCGCAAGGCTGGTATCACTGCTGAAAGCCTGAACCTGTGCACCTATCCGGACCCGGAGCGTTTCTTCTCCTATCGCCGCACGACGCACGCGAAGGAGCCGGATTACGGGCGCCAGATTTCCGCCATCGCTATCGAGGAGGCAAGCTAATATGGCCCTGCATTTCGAACGCAGCGAATTCGATGCTCGTCTGGCACGGCTGCTGGCGAGAATGCAGGAGGAAAAACTCGATGCCATGCTGCTCTTTGCACAGGAGAGCATGTATTGGCTCACTGGCTACGATACGTTCGGCTTTTGCTTTTTCCAGACGCTGGTCGTCAAAGCGGATGGATCTCTAACGCTGATGACACGCTCGGCCGATCTGCGCCAAGCGCAGCTGACCTCCGTCATCACCGATATCCGCATATGGGTTGATCGCGTCAACGCGGATCCGACGCTCGATCTCAAGGAACTATTGTCTGATCTGGATCTGCTCGGTGCCCGTATCGGCATCGAATATGACACCCACGGCATGACGGGCAGCATCGCCCGGTTGCTTGACCAGCAACTGGCGAGCTTCGGCCAGATCGTCGATGCCTCCTATCTCATCAGCCGCCTGCGTCTGACGAAGAGCCCGGCCGAGATCGCTCATATCGAACGCGCTGCTGCATTGGCCGACGATGCCTTGGACGCTGCCCTGTCTCTGGTTAAGGCCGGCGTGGATGAGTCGGACATTCTCGAAGCCATGCAGGGCGCCGTCTTTGCCGGCGGCGGCGATTATCCGGCCAATGCATTCATCATCGGCTCGGGTGCGGAAGCCCTGCTCTGCCGCTATAAGTCCGGCCGTCGCAAGCTTGACGCGGATGACCAGCTGACGCTCGAATGGGCCGGTGTCGATGCCCATTATCACGCAGCCATGATGCGCACGATCGTCATCGGCACTCCCAGTCATCGCCATCGCGAGCTTTACAGCGCCTGCCTTGAAACCCTGCAGGCCATCGAGACAATCCTGATGCCCGGGCATAACTTCGGCGACGTATTCGATATGCATTCGAAGATCATGGACGAGCGCGGCCTTGCCCGCCATCGGCTGAACGCCTGCGGCTATTCTATGGGCGCCCGCTTCTCGCCGTCATGGATGGAGCACGAAATGTTCCACATGGGCAATCCGCTTGAGATCCAGGAGAACATGTCGCTCTTCGTGCACATGATTATCATGGATTCCGACAGCGGCACCGCCATGACCCTCGGGCAGACCTATCTAACGACCTCGCAAGCGCCGAAAGCCCTTTCCCGCCACCCTCTCGAATTTCTTAACCGTTAAGGGCGTAAGATAGCGATCCTGGATGGTCAGACCGTCGGGAGAAAGGATCGCGTCAATGGGAGTGACCAGGATAACGTTGACTGTCGCCGGCTTTTGCCTCGCGCTCTCCGCCTGCAACACCACGGACGCGCTGACCCCGCCCGAAGCGATCGGTGATGTCGACTCCAGCCCGGTCACGCAGCGCGATGTCGAGCGCATGGCTTCGACACCCCAGCGCCGCCAAACCTATCAAAGCGCCCAGCAGAGCTACGGCTATCAACAGCAGACCTCCCAGCAGGCCTATCAACCGCAAAACTACGGCGGCAGCGGTACGCTCGACGACCAGGCCTCGGCACTGAGGTCAAGCGGCAGCAATCCATATGCCTCCCGCCCACTCGACGGCTCCCGCACCGCCTCCATCGCTCCGGCCAGCAATCAGTTTTCGGAGGCCGACGAGCAGCGTGAGGTCGACCGCCGCCTGTCGGACGATCCACCGCTGCAGCCGCAACAGCAGACTGCCGACGATCCTCAGCCGGAACAACAGCAGCCGGATCGGCAACAGGCCTCCCTGCCTCCGGCGGCCGCTACGGGCGGCAATAGCGTCCGCTTTTTGCCGATCATCGGCGCTCCGGTGGAAGCCGTCACGCCACTGTCGCGCCAGCTTGGTGCCGAAGCCCGCTCGGCTGGCCTTACGATCAAGAGCTCAAGCGATTCCAGTGCCGCCTATATTCTCAAGGGTTATCTTTCCGCATTTGAAGACGGCCCGCAGATTTCCGTGACCTACGTCTGGGACGTGCTTGATAGCAATGGCAACCGCGTCCACCGCATCCAGGGCTCGGAAAGCACGCCTCTGAAGCGTGGCGACCCTTGGTCGGCCGTTCCTCCAACGGTCATGCAGAAAATTGCCACCAAAACCATGTCGGACTTCAATTCCTGGCGCGAATCCAACGGTGGATAGCTAAAAGCTTTTCAGAAATATGAAGCTAACATGCCTCTCCCTCTTGCATTCGAGAGCAAGGCGGTTAAAAGCGCGGCTATCAGGTTGGTAATAGGCGGGCCACAATGAAGGTTTTCGCAGGCAATTCGAACCGGCAGCTTGCCGAAGCGATCTGCAATTATCTCAACGTTCCCTTGGGAAGAGCTAGCGTCCGCCGGTTCGCCGACCAGGAGATTTTCGTAGAGATCCAGGAAAACGTACGCGGTGAGGATGTGTTCCTCGTACAGCCGACGTCGTTTCCGACCAACGACCATCTTATGGAACTGCTGATCATGATCGATGCGATGCGCCGATCGTCGGCGCGACGCATAACCGCGGTTCTCCCCTATTTCGGTTATGCCCGCCAAGATCGCCGCGCCTCGGGGCGCACGCCGATCTCGGCAAAGCTCGTCGCCAATCTGATAACCGAAGCAGGTGCGGACCGCGTCCTTACGCTCGACCTGCACGCAGGCCAGATCCAGGGCTTCTTCGATATCCCCACGGACAATCTTTACGCACTGCCGATCCTGACGCGCGATATCAAGGCGAACTACGATATCGGCAATGTCATGGTCGTTTCTCCTGATGTCGGCGGCGTCGTGCGCGCCCGCGCGCTCGCCAAGCGCCTCGACTGTCTGCTGGCGATCGTGGACAAACGCCGCGATCGTCCCGGCGAATCCGAAGTCATGAACGTCATCGGTGACGTCTCCGGCAAGGATTGCCTCCTGATCGACGATATCGTCGATTCCGGCGGCACGCTCTGCAACGCCGCCGATGCTCTGCTCGCACGCGGCGCGGCAAGTGTCACCGCCTATATCACCCACGGCGTTCTCTCCGGCGGCGCCGTGACCCGTGTCGCAAACTCGCAGCTAAAGGAACTGGTCATTACCGATTCCATCCAGCCGACGACCGCGGTACTATCGGCCCCGAATATTCGCGTCATCACGACGGCTGGCCTCATCGGTGAAGCGATCAACCGTACCAGCCAGGAAGAATCGGTTTCAAGCCTGTTCGACTGAGCCTTGGGCCCGCCTCAACTCGCCTTCGCACGCACGGGATGCGACTGCTTCCATGCCAGAAGGCCAATGCCCAACAGCCCCGAGATGAAGACGGCCGCCCCCGATCCCATGATCGAAGGCCCGATGCCGAACCATGCAAACAGCGTTGGCGACATCAGATAGGCCAGAAGCAGACCGGTGAAGATCGCACACATCAATAGGCGATAGACCTGCGCCAGGCGATGCGGCTCGCTGCGCGTCTGCAACAGGTGCAGCGTGGCAAGGTTCTCGAAGGGACCGTTAATCGCCGCAAAGCAGGCAACGATCATAAGGCCTATCCGATCATGCATCAGTGGCAGCAGGAAAACGCCAGATCCGAAAATGAGCTTCGAAGCGATGATCCAGACCACCGGCCGGCGCGGCTTGACGCTGCCGAGGATCAGATTCGTCGTCAGATTGCCGACGCCATAAGCCGTCATCATCAGGCTGTAGTCCGTGAGCGGGTGGGAGCTGGTTTCGCGCAGGTGGAGGATCATGCCGAGCAGTATCCCCATCGCCCAGGCAACGTTTCCCATCAGGTTGGTGAAGAGGCCATAGAGAATTGCCGCATGGCCCCGCGCTGCACGCCATCCACCAAGAACGCCGTCCACCACAGCCGCCATCCCGGAGAAATCCCGACGCCGCGGCACTCTCGGGAGTTTCGCCACTGCCAGCCACACGGCAAGCGCCGACAATGTGAAGGTAGCAGCCGTGACCGTGAAGAACTGAGATTTCGGTAGGAATCCGTTTACGAGTGCGATCAGGCTCGGGCCGAGTATGCGCGCCATGCGACGGGTGGCATCGAACAGGCCGTTGGTCGCGTGCCGGACTTCGGCGTCGACCGCAATCGTCGGCAGCGTCGCCTGCAGCGAAGGGTCGAACGTCGACGTCAGCAATGCGATGCTTCCGGCAAGCACGACCAGCAGCGGCAGGCTCATCAGATGCAGCATTCCCGCCAGCGATAATACCAGCAATAGAGCCGCACGCACCAGATCGGCCGTGATCATCGTCGTGCTATGCCGCCAGCGATCCGTGACGATACCGCCGAACAGGCTGCCGAACAGCAGCCCACCAGACTGCAATGCGGAGACATATCCCGCATCGCGGCCGATGAAGTCGGCCGCAATCCAGACGACTGCGACCATGTAGAATTCGGAGCCTGTAGCCGCCAGTACCTGGCCGGCCCATAAGAGAGAGATCGAGCGCTGGCTCAGCGGCTTCAGGACAAACATGATCGCATTCTGATTTCAAACTGGCTTACTTCAGGACCTGACCGTTGACCGTCACGTGACCGTCGTCGGAAAGATCGATATCCCAGCGCGAGCGTCCATCGGCATCCGTCTTGGCAAAGCCCTTGGCCATCATCAGGCCGAAGGAGAGCTGAGACAGATCCTCCTTGGTCTTTGCGGCCTCCTGGATGGCGGCGATCGTCTTGTCGAGATCTCGGGCAAGAACCGTCATCTTCATGGCGACGCGGTCCTTTTCGGTCAGCCAGCCGCGCATACTGCCTGACGCCTCGACATCATAGAGACCCGACACGGCGCTGATCTTTGGGAAGTTGATGGTCATCGTCCCGTCGGGGAACATGGCCTTCTGCAGCTTCTCGTCCAGGGCTTTATCGCTCTCCGGGTTTTTCAAATCGGCTTGCTGGAACACATCCGCCAGAGCGGAGAAATTCAGGTTCGGCACCTGTACCTGTATATCGGCCGTATCGGGAATGAAGGCGACATAGTCTTCAGGCATCAGGCCCGTTTCCAGGGCAAGCTTCTCGGCATTCAGGCCGAAATCGGCGTTCATAGCATTGGCCGGCCCGGCTACCTTGAAGAAATAGCCCATCTTCTGCAGGCCGCCATTGCCGAATGGCGTCGTGACCGCAATGTCCTTGATCGCGACAGACTCCTCGAAGGAGCCGACAATCGGCATCGCATCCATCAGCAGGGCCTTGACCGCCTTGCTGTCAGCATCGGAAAGCGTCTTCTCATCCTTGTGTTCCGAGACAAACTGCAACAGGGAATTCACTGCCTTCAATGGCAGCTTAGTCGCGCCAGCGTTGAAGTCGATCGCCGCGATCTTGATTTCCCCAAGCGTCGCATCGTTGGCCGAGATATTGTCGTGGAGCGATTGCAGGCTGCCGTTCATCTTGAGGTCGAGCCTGCCCGGCTCACCGCTGTCAGCCGATGACAGAGTATAGACGATGCTATCGGCCGTGACGTCATTCTTCTGGACGCTTTTATCTTCGTCGGTGGTCTTCGTCGTAAAGGTGATGCCGGTACCCTTCATATCCATGGAACGCAGATAATGAAGGGCCGGATCGAAAACACCCTGGAAGGTCGATGACGCCAAGGCATAGCGAAATTCGCTGTCGGGGCCGCTGCCAGGCTTGGATTTCGCCGTGATATCGAAGGCATTGTTGCCTTCGATGTTCCAGAGGCCGCTATCGAGCGGCGTCGCTAGCATCATCAATGGCTTGAGGCCGCTGATGGCGAAATCGCTCACGTTCAACTTGTCGAGCAGCTTCTGCACATCATAGGTGACTTCATAGTGCGTGCTGACCGGCTTGACCGAAATCGCACCGCTCTTGGCAATATCATCCGGCAGAAAATAGGTCAGATTGCCGTAGAGATCCTTGGCACCTTGCTCGCTGACGTTAGCTGCCTGCACAAGGCCGGCCACGCCGGCAGCGAGAACAGCCGCCGCGGCAACCGCTTTGAAACGCATAATTCACCCCCAAATATAATGGAAAAGAAACGTGGAAACCTGGAAAACGCCAATCGGCCTTTTGCATGGAACTCTATCACCGCCCTGATACATGGGCTTGCCTCCAAACTTCAAGGCTTCTTCATCACCTGGCCGTTGATCGTCACCGTCCGGTCTTCATCCATGGTGACGTCCCAGCGCAGGCGGCCGTCCGTGTCGGTCTTTGCAAAACCTTTTGCAGCTATCAGGCTGAAGGAAACGCTATTCAAGCGAGGCAGAGTCTTGGCGGCCTCCTGCATGGCGACGACCGTCTTGTCGAAGTCCCGCGCCAAAATCGTCGCCTGCAGCGAAATGCCGGAATGCGGTTTGGTTGAGCCCTTCAGCTCACCGGAAACCTCGACATCGTAGACGTCAGACTTTGCACTGACCTTCGGGAACTCCAGCGTTCCATAGCCGCTTGGGAACATGGTGCGTTTCAGAGTCTCGCCGGATACCGGCGCCTCCCTTGCGACGATTGAATCGAGACCGGCATCGATGAGACCGGCAAAATTGATATTTGGCACGCCGAGCTGAACATCCACCATCGCGGGCAGGAAGGGCATGAAGGCAGCCGGCACTAGACCCTCGTCGGGCGTGAACTGCTCGGCCTTAAGCTCCAGGTTGACGTTCGAAGCCTTGGTCAGACCGTCCATCTTGAAACTGTAGTCGATGCGCTTGACGCCGACCTTACCCTTCTCCGTTGCTACTAGCACATTGTTCACGGTCACGGTCTTGCCGAGCGAACCGAAAACCGGCAGGGCTTGATGTACCAGCTGCTCGAACTTTTCGCTGCCGCTTTGCGAAAGCTGCTTGGCTTTGACGTGTTGAACGAAGAACCGGATAAGCGCACGCAGTTCCTTCACCGGCAGGCTTGTGGCAGTAAGGTTGGTATCGATGCTATCGGCGTTGAAAGTGACGGGCGCCGCATCCGGCCGCACCGTGACCTGCTCATGCAAGCGCTGCAGCGTACCTTGCAATTGAAGGTCGACCTTACCTGCTTCGCTGCTGTCGGTAACCGTATGCGCGAATGAGGCGCTGTCGATGGTCGCATCGATCTTGCGACCGCTTTTCGCACCGCTGCCAGCGCTCGAGAACTTAAAGCCGTTGCTCTTGATGCCCATCGACCGCATCATTTCGATGGTAGGGTCGAAAATGCCGTCGAAAGAGTCGGATGCAACCGAATAAGCAATATCCAAAGTCGGTGAATGCAGAGCGACATCGAGGCTATTGTCGCCCGTCACATGCCACCGTCCCTGCTCGATAGGCTGAGCGAAGAGAGAGAGCGGCTTGAAACCCGTCACCGAAAATGCGCTCGAATTGATCTTGTCGAAGAATTTCGCAAGATCATAGGTGATCTCATATTGGTCACCCGCCGGCTTGACGGTCACGAAATCGCTGCGGGCAAGGTCCTGCGAAAGCGAATGGGTGAGGACGTTGCGGAGCTCCTTGGCGCCTTGCTCGTTCATGTCGGCCGCGTGTGAGACACCAGCAAGACCGATGGAAAAAACCGTGGCGGCGATGACCCTGGAACGCATGCCCGATCTCTCCTTTTGATCCAGAACGATTGCATTCGACTGTTGATGGGGCCGGGGATATATGTCAAGTCGTTGATACAGCAGCGCCGCAGGCTTGTCGGCGGCAGTTGCAATGTCACCACAAGGCCGTGATTCCAGGGTGCTTGCACCTCCGGCTGCTTTGTATTATACGCCACGCGTCCGCGTAGACACCCTTGGAGGCAACGCGGATGAGGCAGGGCACGCCCTCCTCCAGTTCAGCTGAAGCGACATATGGTCGAACGGATGAACTCTCCAAATAACCTCGAAAGGAATAGCTATGAGCCACGAAAGCTACGAGCTCAAGGCCGAGGCGCGCGAACGGGTTGGTAAGGGGTCCGCCCGTGAACTTCGCCGCAATGGTCTGATCCCCGCTGTCATCTATGGTGACAAGCAGGCCCCCATTTCCATCGCTCTCAACACCAATGAGGTGACGAAGCGCATCCACGCCGGCGGCTTCCTCACGACGATCGCAACGATCGACGTCGACGGCAAGAAGATCAAGGTTTTGCCGAAGGACTATCAGCTCGATCCGGTCCGTGACTTCACGCTCCACGTCGACTTCCTGCGCGTTTCCGGCAACACGGCGGTTACTGTCGAAATCCCGGTTCACTTCGAAAACCACGAGAAGTCGCCTGGCCTCAAGGCTGGCGGCGTGCTGAACATCGTTCGTCACGAAGTCGAAGTTCATTGCCCGGCCGATGCGATCCCGGAATTCTTCACCGTTGACCTCACGGGTCTGAAGAGCGGCGACAGCGTCCACATCTCCGCCGTCAAGCTCCCGAAGAACGTGACCCCGGTCATCGCCGACCGCGACTTCACGATCGCAACGATCGTTGCCCCGGCTGCCGGCCTTGCTGAAGACGAAGCTGAAGGCGGCGAAGAAGCCAGCGCCTGATCGGCATCTTCAAGCCTACGCATTGGGACCCGCCGCCCTTTGGGACGGCGGGTTTTTTATGCCTAAAAATAAATATTAGAGAAAGTAAAAGTAATAAAGGCTTGGAATCTATACTATCGATTGATTTCCATTAACCCCACAGTTTCAGCAACATTTAACCGATTCATGAAAACCTGCGCGAAAGAGTTGTAGAAAGCGGTCTCCAAAGATCCGCTGGTCTATGGCTGGGGAGCTAACGAAATTATGGGCCATTCGGTCGAAAACAGGTTTTTCGCGATCGTTTGTGGTGCGCTACTGATTTTCGTGGCGCCACTCTTCGTGCTTTTCCTTTTTCTGTCGTCCGAACGCGCGGAAAAGGAAATCAAGGATCACATAACCGTTCTTCTCGTGGCCAATGCCCAGGCCCTTGCAAAACCGCTATGGGATCTGGACGAAGACAGCGTAACTCAGATCAGTGCCACGACCGTTGCGGAAGGCGCGATCGTCCGTGTCAATGTCCGCGATCTTTCCGGCCAGCTCGACGTCACGCAATCGACCATTCCGAAATCATACAAGGGCAATCTGGAGTCCATCGACCGGCCGATCATCTATAACGGCATCGATGGTGCAAAGCGGCTCGGGACCATCACGGTCTATTACCCCAAGCTCGGCATTTTCGACGGTCTGAAGAGCGAGGAGATCGTCTTCATCTCCATCTTCATCTTCGCCGTTCTGACTGTGTTCGGTGCCGCGCTGATCGGTAACCGCATCTTCGTCATCCAGCCGCTGATGCGGCTGACGCACGCCATCGAGGCGACACGAAGGCTCGGCTCGCGCCATCATGTGGACTGGCAGTCGAATGATGAAATGGGTCGGCTTGCCAGCAGCTTCAACGACATGCAGAGCAAGCTGCAGCGAGAGGAAAACGAACTGAAGCTTGCCCATCGCCGGGCGACCGACACCTATAATCTCACGCCCGCCATGCTCTTTTCGCTCGACAAGGACGATCGCATCGCAGCCGTCAGCGACTATTGGCTTGCCACCACGGGCTATGATCGTGCCGATGTGATCGGACGCGAGTTTGCAAGCCTGGTTTTGCCGGATTCGCGCGCGCAATATATCGAGCGCAAACGCGGCAACACCCACAGCGCCGCCCGCATTGACGTGACCGTGAAATTCCTCTGCCGAGATGGGCGGGTCATGGATGTTCTGATCCTCGAGACAACCGCGATCCAGGATGGCCTGTCTCTCTCCGTCATGACCGATGTGACGGAGCTCAAGCAGTCCGAAGACCGCAATCTGCGGCAGGCAATTACCGACCATCTGACCGGCCTTCTCAATCGCCAGGGCTTCGAGAGCGCGCTGGATGCCAAGATCAACGAAGCCGACCTGCGCAAGCGCGAGCTTGCGTGCCTCTTCATCGATCTCGACCGTTTCAAATGGATCAACGACAATATGGGCCATGCTGCCGGCGACGCCGCGCTACGCGAATTGGTATCGCGTCTGCAGACGTGTCTTAAGCCGGGCGATATTGCCGCCCGCCTCGGCGGCGACGAATTTGCCATGCTGCTTCTAGCCGAGAATGCGGAAGCAAGAGCAATCGACATGGCGGCCCTCATCGCCGAGGTCTTCGAGACACCCTTCATCGGCGATGCGCGCCTCAGCGCCAGCATCGGCATCGCGATTTACCCCCGTCAGGCCGCCAATGCAGCCGAACTGCTGCTGAAATCCGATATCGCCATGTATGCCAAGAAGCGCGATGGCAAGAACGGCGCGCAGATTTTCGACAACGGAATGCTGGACGATTCCCGCCGCCGCGCCGAACTGGAGAACCATATCGAAACCGGCCTCAGCGAAGACTGGTTCGAAGCCTACCTGCAGCCCGTCGTCAATATAGACGACCGTTCGATCGCTGGCTTCGAGGCGCTGATGCGCCTGCATCACCCGCAGAAAGGCATCCTGCCCCCTGGTCGCATCATCGAGGTTGCCGAAGAGACCGGCTCGATCATTCGCATCGGCAACCGCATCATGGAGAAGGCCATCGCCGATTTTGCACGCCTCTCGCGGATCGAAGGCATGCAGGATACCTATCTCGCCATCAACTTTTCGCCGCTGCAATTCGAATCCGAATTGCCGCTGCGCATTGCCGCTCTGCTGTCACGCTACGAAATCGCACCCCGGCGTATCGTCGTGGAAATCACCGAGGCCGTGCTGATGGACGACAATCCCGAGACGCGTATGGTCATCAATGAGATCTGCCGCTATGGCTGCCGCATCGCGCTCGATGATTTCGGCACGGGTTATTCCTCGCTGAGCTATATCAATCGCTTCCCGGTCGATATCATCAAGATCGACCAATCCTTCATCCGCGCGATCAACGATACCGCCTCCGATGTCAGCGCCAAGAGCCGCATGCTCGTCGAAAGCATTACCACCCTGTCACACAAGATGAATTGTACGGTAATCGCCGAAGGCGTGGAAACGGAAGAGGAATGTGCAACTTTGCGCGCGATGGGTATCGACTATGGCCAAGGCTATCTTTTCTATCGCCCGCTGCACCCTGACAACCTGATGAAGACGCTGGCAAGCCTGCGGCAAGACCGTTCTTCCCCCGTGGCGCAGGCGTCATAGCGATGGAGGGCCGGATGCGAGGGCTGCTGTTCATAATCGCCGCCAGCCTGCTTTCGTTTTCATGTCTTTTCCCGGCCCACGCCGAAACCGTTCACTTCACCACCGAGGAATATCCGCCGTTCAACTATCGCGAAGGCAAGATACCCGTCGGCGCAGCCACCGAGCAGATACAAAGGCTTATGGCCGACATCGGGGTCGACTATACGATCGATGTCTTGCCCTGGGCGAGAGCCTACAACCAGGCTCTGGCGGAACCCATGACCTGCGTATTCGTGACTGCGCATAATGAGGAACGCGACAAGCTCTTCAAATGGATACAGCCGCTGCTGATCGACCGTAACGTTCTCATCAAACATAGCGGCTCGAAGGTTGCCGCAACGACCATCGCCGAAGCGAAGAAATATCTCGTCGGTACCTGGCGCGAAGACTATACGGAAACGATCCTGCGCCGAAATGATTTCCCGCGGATCGACATCGGCAGCGATTTCAAAGCGACGCTTAAGAAGCTGATGAGCGATCGTATCGACCTGATGCCGATCTCGGAATTCTATTTCGACAAGCTGCGTAAGGAAGGCAATGCGATCGAGAAAGTGACGATCCTTTCCCAGCAGCCCATGGGTATTGCATGCCAGAAGAATTTTCCCGCCGATCTTCAAGGCAGAATGCAGACGGCGCTCGACATGCTGATCGCAAATGGCACGCAGCGGCAGATTTTCCTGAAGTACGGTCTTCGCCTCGGTGACTGAGCTCATGGCACCTTGACTTTGGCGTCAAATCGCTGTGGTGAAGGGCATCGGTGTTTTCCAAGGGGTGAAGCTCATGCTTCTCATCGCCGGCCTCGGCAATCCGGGCGCCAAGTATCAGGGCAATCGCCATAATATCGGGTTCATGGCCGTGGATGCGATCTATCGCCGCCACAGCTTTTCGCCTTGGTTGAAGAAATTCAAGGCGGAGATTGCCGAAGGCGAACTCGGCGGCCAGAAGGTGCTGCTCATCAAACCGCAGACATTCATGAACCTCTCAGGCGAAGCCATCGGCGAAGCCATGCGCTTCTACAAACTCCAGCCATCCGATCTCGTTGTCATCTACGATGAACTCGATCTGCCCGCCGGCAAGGCACGGCTGAAGACGGGCGGAGGCCATGGCGGCCATAACGGCATCAAATCCATCGACGCCCATTGCGGCAAGGAATACCGCCGCCTGCGGCTCGGCATCGGTCATCCCGGTGCCAAAGAGCTGGTGCACAATCACGTTCTCGGCGATTTCGCCAAAGTGGACAGGGACTGGCTGGATCCCTTGTTCGACACGCTCGCCGACAATGCCGACATGCTGGTGCGCGGCGAGGATTCGCAGCTGATGAACAAGATCGCGCTTGCCCTCGGCGGCAAGGCGGAAGACGACACGCCGAAGCCGGAAAAGAAGGCGCCGACCGCCAAGTCGCATATCCACCAGGCGCGGAACCATAATCAGCCGAAAATCCCGGAAACGGGACCCATGGCGGAAATGCTGAAGAGGATGTTCGGCAAGAAGGACAATTGACATGCCGGACGCTGCAGTCGAAACAATCATCCGGCCAATCGAGAAAGCTGACCTGCCGACATTGCTTGCGCTCTACCAGCATCTGAACGCGGAAGACCCGATCCTGGACCCGCAGGTTGCCGAAAGCCGTTTTGCAGACATTATGGCCCATCCGGCCATGACCATCTTCGCGGCGTTCGACGGTGGAAAAGCCACCTCATCCGTGACGCTTGTGGTCATTCCCAATCTGACACGCGGCGGCGCGCCCTATGCTCTGATTGAAAACGTGGTCACCCATGCCGATTACCGCCAGCGCGGCCTTGCTGGAAAGGTGATCGGCAAGGCCGTGGCGGTCGCTTGGGAAAAAAACTGCTACAAAGCTATGCTTCTGACCGGCTCGAAAGACCCCGCAACGCTACGCTTCTACGCCAATTGCGGGTTCAAAAAGGACAAAACCGGCTTCCAGATCCGGCGCACCGGCTAGCGAGAACGTCTCACACTATTCTTCCGGTTCTGTCGTAAACATCAACGGGAAGCCGGCATGCTTTGCTAGATCGATAGCCTCCTGGGCCTTCGTTTCGGCAATATCACGCGCGGAAACCATGACCACGCAGGTACCGAGCTTGTGCGCCGTCATCATGACGCGATGACCGGCATCCTCGCTCATGCGGAACACCGCCTTCAGCACCATGGTCACGAATTCGCGCGGCGTATAATCGTCATTGACGAGTATCACCTTGTACAGCTTCGGCCTCTCGACCTTCGGCTTCGTTTTAGTCTTTGGTTTAAGGACAACATCATTGTCACTCATCGGCATCACCGTTGACGACAGGTAAAAGGATTTGAGCTAATGCCCTTATTATAGTGCGCCGCACCACATCGTTCAAGCATGCTCGTGCGGAGAAGAACAAGGCAGGCGATACCGCGCAGCAAAACCACCGCTTGCAATTCGTTCGGTTTCGCTTATAAAAGCGCCTTCTATTTACTCAGGTTCGGGAGCACAAAAATGAAGAGCACAGCTTCATCGCGCCCCTTAGGGGCACAAGCCTAAGCAGCGTCGACGCGCTGCCATGAGCTTTTTCAATCGGCGTTGACGCCGAGAGATCGACCCATACTGGGAATATTTTCATGGGCAATTCCATAGGGGCCTCTGGTCCCATCGACATGCTCTGCGGTCAGGCAGCTGCCGCGGTGATGCATTACTTTACATCGAAGTCCTGGATCGAAGGGGCCGCGCTGGAACAGCTCCGGGAGACCGCAAGTCTTCCCGGCATGCGCTCGGTCGCCGGCTTTCCCGATCTTCATCCCGGCAAGTACGGACCGGTCGGCATGGCCGCGCTCGCATCAAGGGTTTATCCACAGCTGATCGGCACGGATATCGGATGTGGCATGGGCTTGTTCGAACTCGACTTGCCGCTGCGCAAGTTCAAACTCGACAAGGCGGCTGACGCATTGCGCTATCTGGAAAGCGTCGAGTTCGACGTTCCACACACGCCGAACGTCGATCCGTCGTTCGGTTTCGAATTCGGCGCGGGAACGCTGGGCACCATCGGTGGCGGCAACCACTTTTGCGAAGTGCAGGCAGTCGAGGATCTGTTTGACGGTGATGCAAGCCAATGGCTGGACAAGCAGAAGCTCTATCTGCTCGTTCATACCGGCTCACGCGATCTGGGAGCCAAGGTATTCAGCCGAACGGTCGCCGAGAGCGGTAGCATGGCCGATGGCCTCGATCCGCTATCCGGCGCCGGCGAGCAATGGCTGATGCTTCACGATCTTTGCGTCGAATGGGCAGCGCTCAATCGCCGTATGATCGCGCAGCGTGCCGCTGCGGTCCTTCGAGCGGACATCCGGCTGGTTGCCGATATCCCGCACAATCTAGTGCGGGCGTCCGAAGGTGGCTACGTCCATTATAAGGGAGCGGGTGCCGTTCAGGGTTCCGCGATCGCACCGATTGCCGGCTCCAGGGCTAGCCTCAGCTATGTCGTCGAACCGCTTCCGGCGGCATCGAAGGCTCACTTTGCGATCTCGCACGGAGCCGGCCGGAAATACGACCGTCGTAACATGCATGGCCGCACAGGCAAAACTCGTTCGGAACGGGAAGCGTTGCTGCGCAACCCGTGGGGCGGCATCGCAATCTGCGACGATCGCAAACTCGCGATCGAAGAGGCCGCCGGCGCCTACAAGAATGCCGACCAGGTCATCGCCGATCTGGCCGAACATGGGCTCATCCGGCCCCTCGCATCGATGAAGCCGCTGATTACCTACAAGAAGGTCAGCGTCGATCACGAGGAACCGAAACAGGATCGCACACGAGACCGCAGAGCAAATGGGAGGCGCTGGAATGCCTGACATTCACCTTCTCGCAACATCAGGCAACGGCCCGGCGGAATGCCGGGTCGCGCTGAAGTCCCTGCTGTCCATTCTAGAGCGCGAAGCCTGCGAAAAAGGCTGCGAGATCGAGATTGCCGCATCCCGAGCACCCGATCTACACGGCCCGGTTTCGGCAATCATCACGCTGCGCGGGGTGCAGGCAAAGAACCTCGCCTCGGATTATTGCGGCTCGATCCGCTTCATTTTCAAAAGCAGGATCAGACCCGGACACAAGCGGCAAAACTGGTTCGTCGGCATAAAGCAGATCGAACTCCCCGACACGACGCAGGAAATGCCGACCGTCCAACGGGAGGATATCCGTTTCGAGACATTGCGTGCCGGTGGTCCTGGCGGACAACATCAGAACACTACGGATAGCGCCGTCAGGGCCACACATATCGCAACCGGCATCACCGTCACCTGCCGCGATGAGCGCTCCCAGCATCGGAACAAGGCGCTGGCCGTGCGGCGACTGGAAGCAATACTGCAAGTGCTGGCCGAACGGCAGAAGCAGAATGCCAAGACCGCCCTCTTCCTTGCCAACAAGGAGCTGGAGCGCGGCAACGAAGTGAAGGTGTTCCGACTTTGAAAAATGTTTCGCCCGGTCTCCACCGGGCGGGCGCTTTCCGCTTCGGACCAAGCCTTTTCGCCGAAAAAGCGGCTCGCTTTCCGCACAAGACTTGACCCGCAACGGCCCTTCCCCCATAGGCACTGCTAAAGATTTTCAAGATATGGACAAGGTGCCATGGGTTTCAAATGCGGTATCGTCGGGCTGCCGAATGTCGGCAAGTCCACTCTGTTCAACGCGCTGACCAAGACGGCGGCGGCGCAGGCGGCGAACTATCCGTTCTGTACGATCGAGCCGAACACGGGCGAAGTCGCGGTTCCCGATCCGCGTATGCGCAAGCTCGCCGACATCGCCAAGTCGAAGGAGCTGATCCCGACGCGCATCTCTTTCGTCGATATTGCCGGCCTCGTGCGCGGCGCGTCGAAGGGCGAAGGCCTCGGCAACCAGTTCCTCGCCAACATCCGCGAAGTCGATGCCATCGTGCATGTGCTACGTTGCTTCGAAGACAGCGACATCACCCATGTCGAGGGCCGCATTAATCCCGTCGCCGATGCCGAGACGATCGAGACCGAGCTGATGCTCGCCGATCTTGAGAGCCTTGAGCGCCGCACCGAGCAGACGCGCAAGCGCGCCACCGGCAAGGACAAGGAATCCATGGCGATGCTGCCGATCATGGAAGCCTCGCTGAAGCTGCTTCAGGAAGGCAAGCCAGTTCGCACTCTCCTCTCGAAGCTTGATGCCGAAGAGATCCGCATCCTCAAGAGCCTGAACCTGCTGACCTCGCATCCGGTGCTCTACGTCTGCAACGTCGCCGAGGGCGATGCGGCAAACGGCAACGAGCATACGGCGGCAGTCGCTGCCATGGCCAAGGAGCAGAATTCGGAAGTCGTCATCATCTCCGCCGCCATCGAGGCGGAAGTGGCGCAGCTGCCCGACGAAGAGGCAAAGGAATTCCTCTCCGCGCTCGGCCTCGATGAAGCTGGTCTCGACCGCCTGATCCGCGCCGGCTACAAGCTCCTCCACCTCATCACTTATTTCACCGTAGGCCCGAAGGAAACGCGTGCCTGGACGATCGAACAGGGCACGAAGGCGCCGCAGGCGGCCGGCGTGATCCATTCGGATTTCGAACGCGGCTTCATCCGCGCCAACACGATCGCCTATGATGATTACATCGCCTACAACGGCGAAACCGGCGCGAAAGAAGCCGGCAAGGCACGCGACGAAGGCAAGGAATATGTCGTCCAGGACGGCGACGTCATTCACTTCCGCTTCAACACCTAGTGGCTTCTATCTTGCTGGCGCCTAAGCAATTCCAGGAAAAGGGCGGAACGGTTTTCCGTCCGGAATTGCGTTAAAATAAAGAGATAGAGCGTTTTCGCGATTCGAAGAAAAGCGGAAAAGCTCTATCTCAGTGCTGGCAATCTCGCTTGCATGCCGGCGGGCAGGCGCCGCACGATAAGACGGCGCAGATCGGGCCAGCCGATGCCGATCACAAGCACGACCAGCCCTACAATCATCAACACCAGGAAGCCGACTTTATCGAGTCCGGCATTGTTGTGCCTGAGGATGGCTGCCGTCGCCAAGCCCAGCGATACGAGGCCGGCGGTCACGAAGGCGCGGCGATCGATGACAAGCCCGATCAGCATCATCACCAGCACCGCCACGAGGACGGTCACCGCCTGCAGATACCCCCCGAAGAGGGCATCGGTAAGATTGGTGAAGACGATGCCGCTGCTGGCGAGCTCGAGGCGCAAGGCCAAGAGGATCGTCGAATAAAGCAGAGCCGGCGCCGTTGCGAGATGCAGCCAGAAGGCCACGTCGGACCGGCGCGTAACTCTTTGCGGATCGCTGAGATCATAGCGCATTGCCAACACAAAGCTGCCTAGAGCGGTCACCAGCAAGATCATCATCGTCTGGATGGGGTAATCCGCCGGCACATTCGCGGAGCCAGTTACCGTGCCGGCAATATAGAAGACCGCCGCGAGAAATAGCCCAAATAACGAGAACAGGAATAAAGCCAGCGACAACGGCACGCGGTAGCGCCAGTAAAACAATGCCAACGACAGCGGGAATGGCGCCACTAGGACGATTGCGCCGATCGTAAAATTATCGCTCAGCGTCGGTGTGGAACTCACATAGGTGACCACCATGTAGAGAACCCAGACAACGAGCGCGACGGTCAAGACCACGGCCGGAAGCGCCAGCCGCTGTCGGCGCACCAGGATCTCGGCCAGGACGACGATTGCCAGCAAGGGCGCATAACGGTTCGCCAGCCCCCATAGCCCGATGAGCAGAACGACGAGACCGATGGTGATGAGCACATCGTGAAAGCCTCGAACGAAACGCGGCGCTTCCGTATCTTCAAGAGGGTTGGGATCATCCGGAAAACGCGGTGCCGAGAGCCCTCGCCCAGTCGGCAACGCACCAATGTTCTTCTCAGCCAGATAGGGCAGCAATCTCTCAGCCTGGCTGGAGGAGATAATCCCCGCGCCTGCTGCCTCTTCCAGTGCGACTTTGAGTTCGCTCATTCTAGCTCTCATACCATCTTGCGACTACCCAAGCCTCAACATATCGCAGGCATACAATCAAGGGCTGTCGACGACCAATGGACGGTCATCGTCGTCCCTTCCTTATATTGACCGTGAAAATGCTTGCGCCACCGCCACGGGCTATGCGATTGCCGATAAACGAGACGTGGAGGACGACAGAGGACATGACGAAATTCGTCTACGAAGATTTCCAGCCGGGGCGGGAATTTCCGCTGGGCCCAAAACATGTAACGGCGGTGGAGATCATCGAATTCGCCAAGGAGTTCGACCCGCAGCCGATGCATCTGGACGAGGAAGCCGGCCGTGCCAGCATTCTCGGCGGCCTTGCCGCTTCCGGCTGGCACACCTCGTCCATGTTCATGCGCATGATGTGCGACTCCTATCTCCTTGCCACCGATGCCCAGGGCGCGCCCGGCATCGATTTCATGGAGTGGAAGAAGCCGGTTCTGGCCGGAGATACACTCTCTGGCCGGTCCATCGTCATCGAGATACGCGCCATGCGTTCTCGCCCAGGCATGGGCATTGTCAAGTTTCGCCACGAGGTCGAGAATCAGCGCGGCGAACTGGTCTGCCTCGGAGAGAACGCCGTTATGATCCGCATGCGCAGCGTCGCGGAGGTTTCGGCATGAAGATGAGCGACCTCTACGCTGTCGGCAAACGTATCGATATCGGCAGCCATACCTTCACGCCTGAGGGTATCGTCCATTTTGCCTCGCGCTTCGATCCGCAGATCTTCCATATGGATGCGGAAGCAGCCAGGCACTCCCTGTTCGGAGGTCTCTGCGCTTCGGGCTGGCATAGCTGCTCCATGTGGATGCGTAACTTCGTGGATTTCTGGAAGTCCGAACAGACCCGGTTGATTGCCGAAGGCAAGACGCCGCCCAACCTCGGCCCCTCACCCGGCTTCAAGAACCTGCAATGGCTGCGGCCTGTCTTTGCCGGCGACACGATCAGCTATGGCGTCACGATCCTCGGCAGCCGCCCGTTGGCTTCGCGTCCTGGCTGGACACTCTACACGCTCGCCTGCGACGGAGTGAACCAGCACGGCGCCCCGGCCCTGCGCTTCGAAAGCAGCGTGCTGGCTTTTGAATAGTAAATTGCAGGGCCGCTCGGAGCGGCCCGGTCATTTCTTCCGGCCATTTAGTGCCCGGCGAATTCCACCAACGTATGCACCGGCACATCAAGCTCTTCAAGCTTTCTGCGGCCGCCAAGGTCAGGCAGATCGATAACGAAGCAGGCGGCGACCACCTCGGCGCCAATCTGGCGCAGGAGCTTGGTGGCGCCGACGGCGGTACCGCCGGTCGCGATCAGGTCATCCACCAGGATGACCTTCTCACCTGGATTGACCGCATCGCGATGCATCTCCATTTCATCAACGCCATATTCCAGGCTGTAGGCGATGCGAACGATATCGTGCGGCAGCTTGCCCTTCTTGCGGATCGGCACGAAGCCGGACGATAGCTGGTGCGCCACCGCGCCGCCAAGGATGAAACCGCGCGCTTCCATGCCGGCAACCTTGTCGATCTTGGAGCCAGCAAAGGGATGCACCAGCGCATCCACGGCGCGACGAAACGCCCGGGCATCGCCAAGCATCGTCGTAATGTCGCGGAAAATAATACCGGGCTTGGGATAGTCCGGAATGGAACGGATGCTGGCGGCGAGCTCCGAAGCGATAGTGTTCATGAAATATGTACTCTCAGGCTATGATAGGGCCGGCCGCACCCTATCAAGACCGGGGCGCTATACCAACAAAAAAGGCGGCCTCGACGGGCCGCCCTTTCATTGAAACGTCGCAATGCTCAGTGAGCGCCTGCCTTGGCATAGACGGAGCGCTTGGTGAGATAGATCAAGATTGAGAAGATCAGCAGGAACACCATGACCATGAAGCCGAGGTGCTTTCGATCTTCCAGATGCGGTTCGGAGGTCCACATCAGGAATGCCGCCACGTCACGCGCATATTGGTCCACGGTCTGCGGCGAGCCGTCGTCATAGGTCACCTGGCCGTCGGAAAGCGGCTTCGGCATCGCAAAGGTCGCAGCCGCATCGAAATACGGATTGTAATGCGAGTTCTGCGGCACCTTGAAACCGGCCGGCGGCTCTTCGTAGCCGGTCAGCAGCGAGTAGATATAATCCGGCCCGCCTTCCTGATACTGCGTGAAGATATCGAAAATGAACCGTGGGAAGCCGCGTTCGATTTCGCGTGCCTTGGCAAGCAGCGACATGTCGGGCGGCACTGCCCCGTTATTGGAGGCTGCAGCCGCCTCGTCGTTCGGGAACGGCGAGTTGAAATGATCAGACGGAAGCGCCTTGCGGGTGAACATCTCGCCCTGAGGGTTCGGCCCGTCCTGCACTTCGTAGTTGGCGGCAAAGGCCTTCACCTGGGCTTCCGAATAGCCGAGGTCTTCCAGCGTGCGGTAAGCCACCAACTTCATCGAATGGCAGGCGGAACAGACTTCCGTATAGACCTTGAGGCCGCGCTGAAGCTGTGCCTTGTCGTAATAGCCGAACGGGCCGGAGAAGGTCCAATGCTGCTCGCGCGGCTCCTTCAACGGATAATGCGGTGTCTCGGCTTCCGCGGCAGGCTTCGTTTCCGCGGCAATCGCGGAAACAGTGGCCGCACCACTGATCAGGGCAAGCGAGAGGAGGCCGGCAACAATCTTTTTCATCGTTTTCTTCCTTCCAACCGCTCAGGCGCTCATCGCGACGGTGTCTTTTTTATTGCCGCCCTGCTTCTCAAGAACCGCCTCCGTAATGGAATTCGGAATGCGTTTCGGTGTCTCGACGATCCCGAGGATCGGCATGATGACCAGGAAGAACAGGAAGTAGAACAGCGTCGCGAACTGCGCAGCCGTGGTATAGATGCCCTCTGCCGGCTGCGAGCCGAGCCAACCAAGCAGGATGGCATCGGCGATGAACAGCCAGAAGAACAGCTTGTACCAGGGGCGATAGACGGCCGAACGGATCTTCGACGTATCGAGCCAGGGCAGGAAGAACAGGACGATGATCGCGCCGAACATCGTCAGAACGCCGCCAAGCTTGGAGTCGATCGGGCCGATGTTGAAGGTGATCGAGCGCAGCATCGCGTAGAACGGCAGGAAGTACCATTCCGGAACGATGTGGGCCGGCGTCTTCAGCGGGTTGGCCGGGATATAGTTATCGGCGTGACCGAGGAAGTTCGGCAGGTAGAAGACGAAATAGGCGAAGACCAGCAGGAAGACTGAAACGCCAAGCGCATCCTTCAGTGTCGCATAGGGTGTGAAGGCGACCGTGTCGGTCTTCAGCTTGACTTCGACGCCGGTCGGGTTCGTCTGGCCGGTCACATGCAGCGCCCAGATGTGCAGGATGACGACGCCGGCGATCATGAACGGCAGCAGGTAATGCAGCGAGAAGAAGCGGTTGAGAGTCGGATCATCGACGGCGAAGCCGCCGAGCAGGAAGGTCTGGATCCAATCGCCGACCCATGGAAAGGCCGAGAAGAAGCCGGTGATGACGGTCGCTCCCCAGAAGGACATCTGCCCCCAGGGCAGCACATAACCCATAAAGGCGGTCGCCATCATCAGGAGGTAGATGATCACGCCGAGAATCCAGAGGATTTCGCGCGGCGCCTTGTAGGAGCCGTAGTAGAGGCCGCGGGCAATGTGCAGGTAGACGGCCACGAAGAAGAAAGATGCGCCGTTGGCGTGCATGTAGCGCAGCAGCCAGCCGTGATTGACGTCGCGGACGATCTTTTCGACCGAGTTGAACGCAATCGCCGTGTTGGCCGCGTAATGCATCGCCAGCACGACGCCGGTCAGGATCTGCAGGACCAGCATGACCGCCAGCATGGCGCCGAACGTATAGGCATAGTTCAGGTTGCGCGGAACCGGATAGGCGATAAAACTGTCATAGACCATGCGCGGCAGCGGAAGCCGCGCGTCTACCCATTTCTCGAGCCCTGTCGATGGCTCGTAAGACGAATGACCACTCATGATTCAGCTCCCCCTCAACCGACCTTGATCTTCTTTTCCGACGTGAACGTATATTGCGGAATCGCAAGATTCATCGGCGCAGGCCCATGGCGTATGCGGCCAGCGGTGTCGTAGACCGAGCCATGGCAGGGACAGAACCACCCGCCATATTCCCCCGCCTGACCGAGCGGAATGCAGCCGAGATGGGTGCAGACGCCGATCATGACGAGCCAGTTTTCCTTGCCCTCGCCGGCCGAACGGGCAACGTCGGTTGCCTGTGCATCGGACGGAAGATTGGCATTGCGAGCGATCGGATCCTTCAGGTCCGAAAGCTGCGCGCCCTTGGCATCGTCGATTTCTTTCTGAGTGCGGTTACGGATGAAGACGGGTTTACCGCGCCACTTCACCGTCAACGACATGCCGGGCTCAAGGCTCGACACATCGACTTCGATGGATGCAAGAGCAAGTGTCGATGCGTCCGGACGCATCTGGTCGATAAACGGCCACGCGACGGCAACTGCGCCCACCGCACCGGCCATACCTGTCGTCAAATAAAGGAAATCGCGACGAGTCGGCTCGCCACTGGACTCAACTGTCGTACTATGCTCGCTCAAAGCTGCACATCCTCTTCCCGCAAACCACGGCAAAGCCGCAGTACCCCTCTCACGAACGGCGAATCAATGCGACCATAATTCCGCCATAGATTCCTCCGTAACCCGCTGCGTTCTAAGCTTGATCGCAAATTATGTCCAGTCTTGGCAAGGGGTCAGGGCACAATGTCGCGGCAAAACTGCGTTAATGCGTCGCAAGGCTGGAGCTCAATCCTCCCTTTCTCCGGGGAGAGAAGTTAAGCGCATGAAAAATTAGGGAATTCTGCAGCGTTTTTCTCTGGCGCGACGCGAAATAAGCGATCAGCACAATGCCGAACAGCAACAAAAACAATGAAAACTCCTCGGAATTCCGATCTCAACCTCTCCTTTCTCACCTGAACGCAGCCCGAATTTCGTGCGCGATTTATCAGTGAACGCCATATTCCCTGCAACCCAGCAAGAACTCTAAAACAGGACCTGGATCGACCAGTCGAATTGGCAACGGTCGTGAGCCGGTGCATTGAGCGTCGGGCGCGAAATGCCGGTTGCACTGCAATTTCATTCAAGACCGGAAAACGCGATGCCTCGATATTGCCGCAAGCCATTATCGAGTGAGAGCCATGCGCCCTATTTTCCCCCAAGCCGACGCGATGTGTCGACAGCATCCCCGGTCGATCCGCACCCTGCCCGCGACAAACCCGCGGGCCGAATATTTCACCGCGCGAAATCGTGCGGCGACGGCTCTCGTCGTCGACAAAGCTCCGCTGAAAGCCCACCAGCAAATCTCGCGTGGATCAGCCGCCGACACCTCGGCTCAAGCCTTGCCGCCGATATTCCGCTCTTCCGTGGGGGCTGTTGCATGAACATCGAGTTTCTGATCACGACCCTCATCATCGTGGCATCTCCCGGCACCGGCGCGATCTACACGCTTGCTGCCGGATTATCAGGCGGCGCAAGGGCGAGTATGGTCGCGGCATTCGGCTGCACGCTTGGCATCATCCCGCATCTGCTTGCGGCGATAAGCGGCCTCGCCGCACTCCTGCACACCAGCGCCATGGCGTTTCAAGCGCTTAAATGGCTGGGGGTGGCCTATCTGCTCTATATGGCCTGCTCGATGTTTTTGGAGAAGGGTATTTTGCGCATTGACAGCACACCGACAGACAAGAGCGCGCGGCAGGTGATTGGCTCGGCAATCCTGATCAATTTGCTTAATCCCAAATTGTCGATCTTCTTCTTCGCCTTCCTGCCTCAATTCGTGACGCCGGATCAGACAAGCCCGATCATGCTGATGCTGAAACTCAGCCTTGTCTTCATGGCGCTCACCTTCATCATTTTCGCGGCTTACGGTGTGTTCGCGGCCTACTTGCGCCACCATGTCGTCTCGAATCCAACCGTTCAGTCCTGGATGCGCCGAAGCTTCGCAACCGCGTTCGGAATGCTCGCAGTGCAGCTGGCGCTTGCGAGCCGTTAGTTCGCAGCGGCGTCTTCCAGCTTTTCGTTACGTTTTGGATTTCTGAAAAACAGGCAATCAGGGAAACGACAGCTGGGGCACTTAGGCGCCCCAGCGTCCATTCCATTATTGGGCTGCCGCCTCGACCTCTTCGTGGTCGGCGAGGAAGCCGCCGGATTGACGGCTCCAGAGCTCGGCGTAGATGCCGCCCTGCTGGACCAGCGCCTGATGTGTGCCCATCTCGATGATCCGGCCTTTGTCGAGAACGACGAGGCGGTCCATCTCGGTCAGCGTCGACAGGCGATGGGCGATTGCAATCACCGTCTTGCCGTGCATCAGCGCGAAGAGGTTTTCCTGGATCGCTGCTTCCACTTCGGAATCGAGCGCCGAGGTTGCCTCGTCGAGCACCAGGATCGGCGCATCCTTCAGGAAGACGCGGGCGATCGCGATACGCTGGCGCTGGCCGCCGGAGAGCTTCACACCCCGCTCGCCGACCTGCGCGTCGAGTCCTCTGCGACCATGCATATCGACCAGCCCCTCGATGAAGTCCCAGGCATTGGCACGCTTGGCCGCCTGAATGATTTCCTCATCGGTCGCGTCCGGACGACCATAGGCGATGTTGTCGCGGATCGAGCGGTGCAGCAGCGACGTGTCCTGCGTCACCACGCCGATCATCGAGCGAAGGCTGTCCTGCGTGACACCCGCGATATCGTGGCCGTCGATGGTGATGCGGCCGCCCTCCAGATCGTAGAAGCGCAACAGCAGGTTCATCAGCGTCGTCTTGCCGGCACCGGAGCGTCCGACAAGGCCGACCTTTTCGCCGGCGCGAATATCGAGGGTCAGATCCTCCATGACACCCTTCGCCTTGCCGTAATGGAAACGAATGTGATCGAAGCGGATCGCACCCTGCTGGGCAACAATTGGCGGCGCCGCCGGCTTGTCGACGATATCGTGCGGCTTCGTCATCATCTCCATGCCGTCATAGACGGTGCCGATGTTTTCGAAGAGCGCCGAGACTTCCCACATCACCCATTGCGACATGCCGTTGACGCGCATGGCAAGGCCGATGGCAATGGCGATGGAGCCGACGGAGATCGAGCCGCTGAGCCAGAACCAGATCGACAGAGCCGAGACGATGAACAGCGCCGCGCAGTTGTTGAAATAAACTGAGGCGTGGAACAGCGTCACCTTGCGCATCTGCTTGTGCACGGTATCGAGGAATTCCTCCATGCCGGCCCTTGCATACGTCTCTTCGCGGCCCGCATGCGAGAACAGCTTCACCGTGGCGATGTTGGTATAGCTGTCGACAACACGGCCCGTCATCATCGAACGCGCATCCGCCTGCTGCGCGGCGATCTTGCGCAGTACCGGCACGAAATAGGCCACGATGGCGACATAGACGCCAAGCCAGACCAGGATCGGAATCATCAGCCGCCAGTCAGCCGCCGCGATGACGAGGATCATCGACAGGAAGTACGTGAACACGTAGACGAAGACGTCGAGGATCTTCATGACCGTCTCGCGCACGGCAAGCGAGGTCTGCATCACCTTGGTGGCGACGCGGCCGGCGAACTCATTGGCGAAAAAGGTCATGCTGTGGCGCAGCAGGAAGCGGTGCATCTGCCAGCGCGCAATCATCGGATAGTTGCCGAGCAGCACCTGGTGCATGATGAAGCTGTCGAGGATCGCCGCAGCCGGCAAGCCGATCAACACCATGGCGCCCATCCAGAACAGCTTGTGCCATTCCGTCTGCAGGAAGGTCGCCTTATCCGCATGTGTCAGCCAGTCGACGATATCGCCGAGGAACTGGAACAGCGCCACCTCACCGATCGCGATCGACATGGTGAGGATGCTCATGGCGATCAGCCATGGCAGAGCCGGCTTGGAATAATGCCAGCAGAAGGCGAAAAGGCCGCGCGGCGGCGTATCCGGCACCTCGCTCGGAAATGGATTTAGTCGGCGTTCGAACCAGCTAAACATTGAAATGCTCCAAAGACTCGACCCTTCGACCACCCACTGCTCGCATAGATCGCAGATTCATATGGTGGTCGGGCGGTAAAACGACGAGGCCATGCTGGCCGCGCAATGACTTAAGGAAGGGGGATACTTGCGAATATGCGCCTTTTGGCGCTCTTCAAATCCGCGGGTTCACGGCACCGAGGCGCAGCATCATAAACAAGATATCCATCTGAGCCTCCTTCTTTCGCAAGTTGTAGAGCGCCCGTCTTTTAGCGCGACTTTTCCTATTTGAAAAGCGAAATATGCCTGAAAAATGGGCTAAATCCTTCAATTCTGCTGATGGGAGACATCACCGGAATAAAGGGATCCAGGAAAAACCGGAGACAAATCGGGGCGATTTCGCTAGTTGCAGCATATGACCAAGCTCCGCATCGCCCTTTACCAACCCGACATTCCCGGCAACACCGGCACGATCCTGCGCCTTGCTGCCTGCCTCGGCCTCGGCGTGGACATCATCGAGCCAGCCGGCTTCGACATATCCGACCGCAATCTGAAGCGCGCTGGCATGGATTATCTTGCCGCCGTCACCCTGACCAGGCATGTCAATTGGGAACGCTTCGAGACATGGAGGCAGGAATGCGGACGTCGGCTGGTGCTCGCTTCGACGAAAGCGGCACAGCGCTATACCGACTTTGCCTATTGCGACGACGATATTCTCCTCTTCGGCCGCGAAAGCGCCGGGGTGCCGGAGCACGTGCACGAGAGAGCTGACGGCCGCATCCTGATCCCCATGGTCGAGGGCCAGCGCTCGATCAATGTTGCCATGTCCGCGGCCATGATATCGGGGGAAGCGCTACGGCAGACACAATGGTCTGTACCGGGCCTGAATGTCGCACCCGAATAGCCGTTGGCACGCCGGATAAAGTGTGAGAAGCTTCGCCTTGGAATGCTCTAACTCAGGCGACCTTGGCGAGGTGACCCATGTTCCAGACGGCATTCACGCTTTCCCTGACGCAATTCGCACGCACGCTGAGTCTACCCGAACGGCTGCAGCATTCACCGGCACGCAACCTCGCTCTCGAAGGCCTGCGCCAGCGCAATCTCGCCCTCGACGCCCTCTTCTACGACGTCAAAGTCATCACACCCGAGGAAGCCTTCTACATCAGCGACTCGCTCGCTGCTGAAGGCGCGATCCTGCTCGTGCCGCCGAGCGGCCTTGGCACACTCACCCTATGCGAAACCATCGATGAATTCGTCCTGCGCGGCGGCACCGAGGCACGGGCGCTCGCAGTCGCCGGCATCGGCGGTTCGGCACTTGGGGCTGCCGCCTTCGCCCGCAACGTGGCCGATGCGGTGGACGCACCGGTCGCGGTCGTGGTTTCGGGCTATGGTCTCGCCGATGTCATCACCGAGACCTTCGGCAGATTGTTTTTCTTCGGCCATCTCAGAGGCTTGCGGCCGCTCCTCGAAAGCCTCGATGATCTTGCCGGCCGGCCCAAGGTCGGAGTGCAGACCGACACGGCGGCGCGCACCAGCCTCGACACCAGAACCGTGCAAGCGCTTCTTGCCGACCGCCGCCTCTCCTTCCGCCTGCTCACTGGCCACTCCAAGGGCAATCTCGTTCTGTCAGCTGCACTGCATAACCTCTGGAAAGAGGACGAAGGGCGGGTCGCCGATTTGGCGCGGCGTGCGAAGATCGTGACGATCGGCACGCGCATCGCCATGCCGCCTGCCTTCACCGATGTTGTTGATGTCATGGGCGAATGGGACTGGTTCGGCGAGATCAACTCCCGAGCATTCATTCATGCCGATCGGCGCATTCCCCAAGCGTGGCATCATACGAACACCGACTTGGGCGGCCACCTGCCAGTGACAACCACGCTGATGGAGATCTTGGCGGGATCGCCAATCGCTGCAGATCAGAAGGCTGAAGAACACCAAGCGGCAAACCTTGAGATCGCGACCGAGCCGCCGACAACACGAGAGACGAAGCGCCTCACGCCTGCGGGACTGGGCGGCGGCGACACGGTCACGATCGAGAGGGTGAAGAAGGCCTTCTCCGCAGACGCCAAGCTAGGAGTTCAGCTTCCCGCATCCGGCACATTAGATGATCCACAGCCACCCATGCCGCGTTGAGCAGGCTACGGCACGCCAAGCCGGTTGTCCGGACATGCGATTAAGCGTCCGGTTCAATCCGCTGATGGCAAGCGCCGCATGGTAAATTCGATGCGATCGCCGTCAACCTGACGCCAGCTTTCGACTTCGGTCCAATAGGCAGCTTTCGGGAACTCGTTGAACCATTCACGCGCCTTTTCGCGCGCTTCGGGGCGACTGAGACAAAAGGTCTCGCGAACGAATTCGCTCTTTCGACCGGCGGGATGGTCCTGCCGATAACGGAATATTCTGTTTCTCAACCCATCCAGGGGCGGCGGTCCGGGTATCTTCATGATAAAACCTCGCCTTTGAGAGAGGGAACATAATACCGCAGTGTGAAATTTGCGAGTCGATTTTCCTGCGGCGTAGCTGCACTGGCTGCGCCGCAATCTTGCTGATATTCCAAATCACGATACATACGGTGCGAATCGCGGGCCGCCGGCTGCTCGCACCGTCGGAGAGCGTGAATGGAACGACCCAATCTTCCCAAGGGATTACCCGAGGATATTGAAGAAAAGAAAGAGGCAGCACGGCACTGGTTCGAAGGCCTGCGCGACACGATCTGCGCGGAATTCGAGCAGCTGGAAAGCGAGCTGACCGGCCCCCTTTCCGACCAGGAGCCCGGCCGCTTCGTCGCCAAGGACTGGCAAAGAGACAAGGGTCAGGGCGGCGGTGGTCGCATGTCGATGATGGAGGGCCGCGTCTTCGAAAAGGTCGGCGTCCACACCTCGACCGTCTATGGCGAATTCTCTCCCGACTTTCGCAGCCAGATTCCGGGCGCCGAGGAAGATCCCCGCTTTTGGGCTTCGGGTCTGTCGCTGATCGCCCACCCCGTCAATCCTAACGTGCCGGCCGTGCATATGAACACTCGCATGGTGGTGACGACGAGCCAGTGGTTCGGCGGCGGCGCCGACTTGACGCCGGTGCTCGATCGACGGCGCACGCAGGAGGATCCGGACAGCGCCCTCTTCCACCGCGCCATGCAGATCGTCTGCGATCGCCATGCCGTCGCCGATTATCAGCGCTACAAAAGCTGGTGCGATGAATATTTCTTCCTAAAGCACCGCAACGAGCCGCGTGGCATCGGCGGCATCTTCTTCGACTGGCTGCATTCGACGGAGGAGGCCGGCGGCTGGAATGCCGATTTTGCCTTCACCCGCGACGTCGGACGTGCCTTTGCGATGGTCTATCCGCGCATCGTCCGCTCCAATTTCAACGAAACATGGACGGAAGAAGACCGCGACGAGCAATTAATTCGCCGCGGACGTTATGTGGAGTTCAATTTGCTCTATGACAGGGGTACAATATTCGGGTTGAAGACAGGCGGTAACGTCGAGTCGATCCTATCGTCTCTGCCGCCGGTGGTGCGTTGGCCGTAAAGCGTGTCGCGTAAGCTGGGCAGCAATTTTGCGATCGCGGCATGCGGGAAGCCTCAAGCGCAGCAAACGATTGAAAGATCGCGATGCGCTTGAACCGTTCAACGTTAAATGATCGGACAACGCCCTGAAATCAGCGGGAGGAGTGCCTAAGTGACCTAATGCTCGTTCAATCGGAGGAGGTTGTAATGGCAGCAGAGAAACAAGTCACGGAAGCGTCGAAAGAACGGAAACTGTCGCGCACAGTCGATAGTCCGGAGTTCATCATCCGACTGGCAGAGGATATGCGGATTCGCAGTGGATCCGATCTACCCCTTTCCTGCTTCATAGAGCAGGTGAGGATGCAGCTGGCGGGCAAATCTCCAAATGACATCGCCCGCTTCGCGGCCGATCGTTCGGCCAAGCAAGCGCCTATCACCCGCTATCAATCGTCGGATTGCTTCAAATCCTGGGCGATGCCGGATTAATGTCCGGAGGGCCGCCGGCAAGCTGGAGACTTGCCGGACGGCAGAAACCTTTTCTCGTTCGTTGCGTTTAGGCCTTCAGGTCCTTTGTAGGGCGAGAAGCCGTTGAAAGATGAGGAGGAAGATATGCGACTGTTCGAATGTGGTACGCTCGTGCCCGGTTGCGCCTGGCACACCCGCGCCAAGGATGACGCCGAGGTGGTTCGCCGCGCGGTCGAGCACATGCGCGAAGCGCATGGCGAAACCATCATCCGCGAAAACATGGTCGACAATATCAAGGCCCGAATTCGCGACGAGGCAAACGCGGCCTGATCGGCAGGCTGGCCGGTCAGTCCCGCTATGCAGGTCTCATTATCAGCCATTAGCCAAGTCCTTGAGTCGGGCGAGAAGGCTCGCCCGGTTCATCGCAAAATTACCATCGAGCCACTCCTGCTCGAGTTTGCCAAGAAGCTCGCCCACGCGCGGTCCCGCATTGACGCCCGCGGCAAGCGCATCCGCGCCGTTGAGCGGAAAAGCCGGCTTCTTCCATTTTGCCGTCCGTTCCAGCAATTTCCCGAGCCGCGCGACACGTCCCATCTCTTCGAAATCGCCTTCCGCCCTGCTCCGCGCAACGGAAAACGCCAGCTTTAAGCGAACCACAATCCCCACTGGATCATGGCGATAAAGTAGGCGATCGAAGGCCGCTTCCGAAATATCGTCCTTGACGATGGGCGCATTCGCCCAGGCCTGCAGATAAGAGCCTTCCGCTTTCGAGAGGCGCAGCCGCTCGGCAAGCTTGGCAAGCCTTGCCGCATCGGGCGGCACAATGGCCGCAAGACGAAGTAGAGGCTCCGGCGGCCAACCGAGAGCCTGTTCGGCGGTGATCAGCCCTGGAATGGCATCAATCCCCCACTTCTCGGTTTCCGGCAGCACTTCCGTCAAAATGCCGATCTGGCGCATCCAGAGCAGCGCCCTGCCCGGGTCCGGAGCTGCCAGGAGCTTCTTCATCTCGGACCAGATGCGTTCGACCGAAAGCGTTGAAATCTTTGATTTTGCAGCGGCACAGGCGCGCAAGCCGTCCGCATCCGGGCGGCCATTGCCATAATAGGCGAAGAAGCGGAAGAACCGGAGGATGCGTAAGTGATCCTCGGCAATCCGCGTCGCCGCATCACCGATGAAGCGAATGTTACGGCGCTCCAGATCAGCAAGCCCGCCGACGAGATCCACGACCTCGCCATCGGTGGATGCATAGAGCGCATTGATCGTCAGGTCCCGCCGCTCGGCATCGGCCTGCCAATCCTGGCTGAAGGCCACTACGGCACGGCGCCCGTCCGTTTCAACATCATGCCGCAAGGTGGTGACTTCGAACGGCTTTCCATCGATGACCAAGGTGACCGTGCCATGCGCGATCCCTGTTGGTACCGCCTTGATCCCCGCCGCCTCCGCTCTCTCCACAACCGTTTCCGGCAAAAGAGTTGTGGCTATATCGATGTCGGCTACGGGCAGCCCCATCAGGCTGTTGCGGACGGCACCACCGACCACGCGACCCTCACCGCCATCGGCATCGAGCAACGCCAGCACACGCTGCAATGCCTCATCGCGAAACCAGGCCTCATCGGCAACGGACGTCATGTATAAAGCCTTTCATAAAGCGTGCGGACGATGCCCGCGGTAATGCCCCAGATCATGCGCTGTCCATAGGGCATGCGATAGAAATGGCGTTCCGTCCCCTGCCAAAGCATCGTATCGGTCACGTGGTGGTCGGGGTCCATCAGGAAAGAGAGCGGCACCTCGAAGGCATCCTCCACTTCGGTCGGATTGAGAGCCAGATGAAAGCCTGGCTTCACCACGGCAAGAACAGGCGTGATGCGAAAGCCCGTCGCTGCAAGATAATGCGGCAGCCGCGCCACCGGCTCGATGAAGATGTCAGCCAGCCCGATTTCCTCGCCCGCTTCGCGCACCGCCGCCATTTCCGGCGAGGCGTCCTCCGGATCGATGGCGCCGCCCGGAAAGGCGATCTGGCCGGAATGCTTGCGCAGCGTCGAGGTCCTGAGTGTAAAGATGACCTTGGCATCGTCGCCGCTGTCGACGACGGGCACGAGCACGGCGGCATCCTTCAGCTTCAGGTCCGCGACTTGCGCTATGGTCTCGGGATTAAGCAGATGATCGCCATGATCACGCCAGGCGAGGTCAATCGGGCCGCCGCTCTGATTGAGGGCGCGACGGCGGAATTCATCCGCGGAATAAAGGGGAAATTCATTCATCGAGTGAGCGCATCCAGTTCGGCAACCGGCATGACGGGAAATGTCGAGTTGCCGGAACGCACGCAGAAGATCTCTCGCCCGGCAATCACGACCGGCTCTCCAAGCTCGATGAGATCGTACATGACCGCACGCGTCACCAGAGCCTCCAGCCGCCCGCGGACATGCAGATAAGGCTTCAGCTCGTCATTTTTGCCACCAATGACGAAACGGATCGGATGATCCCTACCCGCCTCGACGACATCGCCGACATTGGTGCGGAAGGTCAGCACCCGTCTGCCCTCACGCTCCGTCACGCTCATCTCGACGGCCACGAACGGCGCGTCGACCACGCGAATACCCACCTTTTCCACAGGCGTGACCAGATAGGTCTTCCCGTCCTCGTCCTTGCGCAGAACTGTGGAAAACAGCCGCACCAGCGGCGCTCGGCCGATCGGCGTGCCGAGATAGAACCAGGTGCCGTCGGCGCGGATCTCCATGTCGATATCGCCACAGAATGGCGGATTCCAACGATCGACGGGTGGCAAACCCTTCTTGGAGCCGCCGCTATCGCCGGCCGCGCGCGAAATCAGCGCCGCGAGGCTTGCGGCATCGCCCGTTGTCCTGATTTCCTCGGTTGCCATTCTTCTGTCCCGGTTGGTCGTTAGTCAAGAATATGACAGTTCTCACGAGATAGTCATTTGAAACGTGCTTGTCAGCTATCTTGCTGGCGATAAGTTGTATTGATTATGAGGCAAATGTGTAACGTCTGCGAATCGCGCGCACCGTTTTTCTGCCATTGGAGACGCAAATGGGCATGATCAAATCGACCGAAACGAGCCTCGATGAGCAGGCCATCATCGCCTCAGCCGAAAAGGCGCTTGGCGATATCGCCCGCGTCCGCGAAGAGGTCTCGAAGGTCATTTTCGGCCAGGAAAGCGTCGTGGAAAACACGCTGCTCGCCGTACTCGCCGGCGGTCATGCCCTGCTGGTGGGCGTGCCGGGTCTTGCCAAGACGAAGCTCGTGACGACGCTCGGCGCCGTCCTCGGTCTTGCCTCCAGCCGCGTGCAGTTCACGCCGGATCTGATGCCCTCGGATATTCTCGGCTCCGAAGTCATGGACCAGGACGAAACCGGCCGCCGCTCCTTCCGTTTCGTCAAGGGCCCGGTCTTCGCGCAATTGCTGATGGCCGACGAAATCAACCGCGCTTCGCCGCGCACGCAGTCCGCCTTGCTGCAGTCCATGCAGGAATATCACGTCACCATCGCCGGCCAGCGTTATGACCTTCCCGCTCCCTTCCACGTTCTCGCCACGCAGAATCCTTTGGAGCAGGAAGGCACCTACCCGCTGCCGGAAGCCCAGCTCGATCGCTTTCTGCTGCAGGTCGATGTCGATTATCCCGAGCTTGCGGATGAACGCCGCATCCTGCTCGAAACCACAGGCTTGATCGAAGCAACACCGCAGGCGGTCATCGATGCCGAGCGCCTGCTGGAGATCCAGCAGCTCATCCGTCAGATGCCAGTCAGCGACGGCGTCGTCGATGCGATCCTGTCACTGGTGCGTTCGGCCCGCCCGGGCCAGGGCAATGCCTCGACCGACAAGCACGTAGCCTGGGGCCCAGGCCCTCGTGCCGGCCAGGCGATGATGCTTTGCGCCCGTGCCCGCGCCCTTTACGAAGGCCGGCTTGCACCATCGATCGACGACATTCATGCGCTCGCCGAGCCAGTATTGGAACACCGCATGGCGCTGACCTTCGCAGCCCGCGCCGAAGGCATGTCTGTACGCGATGTCATTTCAGGGCTGGTCAAGCAGTCGAAGTCGTGACCCGGATGTCGAGGAGAGTATAGCGCGTGGCATCCATCGGACAGACCGTCAGACCGACCTCAGGCAATGATGCCCTCTCCCGAGCCCGCAGCCGTGCCGCCCTCGTGCCGGATTGCCTGGTCGAAGCCAAGCGCATCGCCAACACGGTCATCGCCGGCTGGCACGGCCGGCGCAAGCGCGGCATCGGCGAGAATTTCTGGCAGTTCCGCCCCTATACGGAAGGCGAAAGCCTGTCGCGCATCGACTGGCGACGCTCGGCGCGCGACGATCATACCTATATCCGCGATCATGAATGGGAAGCCGCTCATACGATCTGGCTGTGGGCGGATCTGTCGCCATCCATGATGTATAAGTCCATCTATGGCCATGTGTCCAAGGAAGGCCGCGCGCTCGTCATCATGCTGGCGCTGGCGGAAATCCTGTCCCGCTCCGGCGAGCGCATCGGCTGCCCCGGCATCATGGAACCGGTTTCGACCCGCAACGCCGCCGAGCGTCTTGCTGCAGCGCTGATGCATACCCCGCTCGAAGGCGGCCTGCCGCAGACGACGATGATCCGCGGGTGGAGCGATATCGTGCTGATCGGCGATTTTCTCGACGATGCCGATAGCGTCATGGGCAGGATCGGACCCTTGGCCCGCCGCGGCTTGCGCGGTCATGTAATCGAGGTTGCCGACCCCGCCGAAGAACTCTTTCCCTATAGCGGACGCACCGAGTTCAGCGATCCAGAAACGGGTTCGAAGCTGATCGCCGGCCGCGCGGAAAACCTGCGTGACGATTATCAGCGCGCCTATCTTGCGCGTCGCGAAAATCTCGGCCAGTGGCTGCGTCAGCTCGGCTGGACCTTCGTCAGCCACCGCACCGACCGGCTGGCCTCCGAAGCCCTGGTCGCCGTGCATATGTATCTCTCAGGCATGCCCGCGAGGATCGCGTCTGGAGGCCAGCCATGAGCGGTCTCTCCTTTGCATTCGCTTCGCCGGCCATCCTGGCAGCGCTCATTCTACTTCCTGCGATCTGGTGGCTGCTGCGCCTGACCCCACCGCAGCCGAGAACCGAAGTGTTCCCGCCGCTCCGCATTCTGGCTGCTATCCTCAAGCGCGAGGAAACCCCTGCGCGCAGCCCGTGGTGGCTGACGCTGCTGCGAATGCTGCTGGCCACCCTCGTCATCCTCGCCATCGCCAATCCGATGTTCAATCCGCGCACCAACACGCTCTCGAGTAGCGGCCCGCTGGTGCTGATGATCGACAATAGCTGGGCGAGCGTTTCGGATTGGGAGCGCCGCGTGCGCACGGCTGATGCGCTGATCGACGATGCCGACGCCAAGGGCATCCCCGTTTCGATCGCCTTTACCGCCGAGCAGGGCAACGACGCCACGCCGGGTGCGGCAACAGCTGCCCGCGACAAGCTGCATGCGAGGAACCCCAGACCGCTGGTTCCGGATCGGCAGCGCGCCACCGATGCCGTGAAGGCGGCGCTCAATCGCAGCAAGCCCGGCACTATCGCCTTCATTTCCGACGGTATCGAGAGCAAGGACAAGGACGATTTCGTCAGCCGCCTTGCGGCCTTGCAGCCGAGCGAACTGCGGCTTATCGAGGGCGAGGGCCGCGATATCATGGCGCTCACGGGCGCAGCCAATACCGCCAGCAACATGACTGTCACGGCCACACGGCTGAACGGTAGCGGCCCGATGCGCCTTGCGCTCACCGCACAAGACAACCAAGGACGGCCGATCGCCGCCGGTTCACTTGATTTCGCAGGCGGACAAACGGTCGCTACCGGTTCCATCACCGCGCCCTTCGAAATGCGCAATGATTTCGCCCGCATCAGCATCGATCGTCAGGCAAGTGCCGGCAGCGTTTATCTGCTGGATGACAGTTTTCGCCGCCGCCGCGTGGCGCTCCTCTCCGGTCAGGCCGCCGACGAATTCCAGCCCATCCTGTCGCCGCTCTATTATATCCAGCGCGCCCTCCAGCCCTATGCCGATCTGACTCAGCCCAACAGCGCCGATCTGGCAAAGTCGATCCCTCAATTACTCGCGGGCAATCCCTCCGTCATTATCATGGCCGATGTCGGCCGCCTGCCGCAGGAAACCTATGCGCCGCTGCAAAAATGGATCGAAAATGGCGGCACGCTCGTCCGCTTTGCCGGGCCACGGCTTGCCGCGGCACCCGCCGACGATCCGCTCGTTCCCGTCACCTTGCGCCAGGGCGAACGTACATTTGGCGGCGCTCTTTCCTGGGCCGAGCCCCAGCCGCTTGCAGATTTCCCCTCCTTCGGTCCCTTCGCCGGCATGCCGAAGCCGAACAATGTCCTGATCAAGCGGCAGGTTCTGGCCGAGCCGACACCGGATTTGGCCGAACGCACCTGGGCAAGCCTTGCCGACGGCACGCCGCTGGTGACCGAAAAACAGATGCGGGCCGGCCGCATCGTGCTCTTCCACGTCAGTGCCGAGCCGCAATGGTCCGATCTGCCGATATCGGGCGATTTCGTCGAGATGCTGCGCCGTATCGTCCAGCTGTCGCGCGCCGGCGGCGTCGCGCCTGAGCAGGGAGCTGCCTCCAAGTCAAGCGAAGCAATGCCACCCTACCGGCTCCTGACTGCCAAGGGCGTGCTGACCAGCGAGATCGGCAGCGCTCGCCCATTGGAGCCAAGCAGCAAGGGAGCTCCAGTCGCAAGTTTCGACAACCCGCCCGGCCTATATGGTTCCGAAGAGGGCTTCAGTGCGCTCAATACGCTGCCGAGCGGCGCAGTGCTCAAGCCGCTGGATACCTCGGCAGCCGGTGCGGTCGCGCACGAGGGCCTTATCGGCGGCGAAGCATGGTCGGCAAAGCCGATCCTCTTCACCCTCGCCTTCCTCATCATGCTGGCCGACAGCATCATCGTGCTGTTCATGAACGGCGCCTTCCCGCGCCTGGGCAGATCGGGCAAGACGATCGCGGGCGGCGCGGCGATGTTGCTGCTGGCCGTCTCGCTCGCCGTGTTCCTGCATCCGACAGGTGCGCTCGCTGACGATTCCAAACCGGGCGACGACACCATCTTCTCGCGGCTGGACAAGACGCATCTCGCCTATGTCGTGACAGGCGAAACCGACGTTGATCACATTTCGGAGCGCGGGCTTGCAGGCCTTTCCGACTATCTCACCTATCGCACCACGCTCGAACCTGGCCCGCCGGTCGGTGTGGATCCTGCAAAGGATGAACTCGCCTTTTATCCGCTGATCTACTGGCCGGTTTCTGCGACGGCGCCGATGCCGTCCAACGATGCCATCAATCGTATCGACGCCTATATGCGCAACGGCGGCACCGTGCTCTTCGACACCCGCGACGCGATCGACACGATGGGCGATACTTCGTCGCCGAGCCCGAACGGACAGCGGCTGCAGCAGATTCTCGCCAATCTCGACATCCCTCCCCTGGAGCCCGTGCCTGCCGGCCATGTGCTGACCAAATCCTTCTACCTGCTATCGAGCTTCCCGGGGCGCTATGCCGACAGCCCGCTCTGGGTGGAAGCGCGTCAGGATGCGCGTCGCGATGCAAACGCGGTCGCGACCTCCGACGGGGTGACGCCAATCATGATCACGGGCAATGATTTTGCCGGCGCGTGGGCCGTGGCCGACAATGGTTCGCCGCTGCTGCCGACCGTGCCTTCGGACGAAACCCAGCGTGAATATGCCTACCGAACCGGCGTCAATATCATGATGTACATGCTGACCGGAAATTATAAGTCCGATCAGGTCCACGTTCCCGATATCCTGCAGCGCTTGGGGCAATAGTATGAATATCGGTTTTGCCCCCTTCCTCCCCTGGCCTGTGCTTGCCGCTTTGGCGGTGCTGACGCTGGCCATCGCGGCGCTGGCGATCTACAGGCGCCTGCGCGGCAGCTGGATTCGTGCCTTAGCTGGCATCGCCCTGCTTGCGGCACTCGCCAATCCGGTGCTGATGCAGGAGGATCGAGATCAGCTGACGACGATCGTTCCCGTCGTCGTCGACCGCAGCCTGAGCCAACAGACGCCGGAACGTACGAAGATGACGGACGAAGCTCTGGCGATGCTCAAGGATCGGCTGGCGCAATTCCCACGCATCGAGCCTCGCATCGTCGAATTCCGCGATCCGGCGGAATCGGAATCGCCCTCGACACGGCTTTTCTCCGCCCTGTCCTCATCCATCGCCGACGTGCCCCCGGCCCGCATCGGGGGCGCCATCTTCCTGACAGACGGCCAGATTCACGATATCCCCGGCGCCAATCAGCAGCTCGGCTTTGATGCGCCCGTCCACGGGCTGATCACGGGCAAACCGGACGAATTCGATCGCCGCATCGAGATCGTGCGCGCCCCTCGCTTCGGTCTTGTCAACGAAGAGCAGCAGCTTGTCTTCCGGGTTGTCGACGATGGCAAGAGCCCCGGCGGCACCGCGGCAGTCACGATCAAGATGAATGGCGACGAGATCGCCACGCTGCAGGCCACACCCGGCCAGGACACGCCTTTCAGCTTCAAGGTGCCGCGCGCAGGCAACAATGTCCTCGAATTTGCAGTCGCCGAAGTGCCTGGCGAAGTCACCGGCATCAACAATCAGACGGTCCAGCTGATCGAAGGCATCCGCCAGAACATGCGCGTTCTCCTTGTCTCGGGTGAACCGCATGCTGGCGAGCGCGCCTGGCGCAACCTGTTGAAATCGGATGCGTCGGTCGATCTCGTGCATTTCACCATCCTGCGTCCGCCGGACAAGCAGGACGGCACGCCGATCAACGAATTGTCGCTGATCGCCTTCCCGACCCGCGAGCTTTTCGTCGACAAGATCAACTCTTTCGATTTGATCATCTTTGACCGCTATCAGGACCGCCAGAATGTGCTGCCGACGATCTATTACGATTACATGGCGCAATATGTCGAAAATGGCGGCGCGCTGCTCGTCGCGGCCGGTCCCGAACATGCCGGCGGCAGTTCTATTGCGCTGACACCGCTTGCCTCGGTGCTCCCGGCCGAGCCGACGGGCCAGATGATAGAGAAAGCCTTCTATCCGCGTCTCTCGGACCAGGGCAAAAAACACCCCGTGACGCGCGGGCTGGATGGCTCCGAAACCGAGCCCCCGCATTGGGGCCGCTGGTTCCGCAGCGTCGATGTGGAGAGGCCACAAGGCCAGACCGTAATGGTAGGCGCTGACAATAGTCCCTTGCTGGTGCTGAACCGTGTCGGCCAGGGGCGTGTCGCCATGCTGCTCTCCGACGAAGGCTGGCTCTGGGCGCGCGGTTTCGAGGGTGGCGGCCCGCATGTGTCGCTCTACCGCCGCATTGCCCATTGGCTGCTCAAAGAGCCGGCGCTGGAAGAGGAAGCGCTGACGGCAAACGCCGCCGGACGCACGCTGCAGGTAACGCGCCAGACGATCGGCAACGATCCCGGCCCCGCCACCATCAAAACGCCATCGGGCAAGACGGACACCCTGCCGCTGAAGCAGACGCAACCAGGCCTTTATCAGGCGGAGAAGCATATGGGCGAGATCGGCCTCTATCAGATCGCCAGCGGCAATCTGTCGACGCTGGTTCATATCGGCGCCGTAGACGCCCCGGAATTCAAGGCGATGATCTCGACAACTGAAACACTGAAACCGCTGGCACAGAAAACCAAGGGTCTCGTTACCCGCGTCGCCAGCGCAAATGGTGGCGTGACGGTGCCGCAGGTGCTGCCGGTGCGTGGTGCCGTTCGTGTAGCCGACGGCCAGCGCCTGACCATCCGCATGACCGACGAAACCGTGCTGAAGGGGATCAATACACTGCCGCTCTTTGCAGGCTTCGCCGGTCTCGCCGCCCTCCTCTTTGCTTTCTCCGCCACATGGTGGCGCGAAGGACGGTGACTATGAAGATCGACGTGACCGATACGCCATCGGAAAGCGACCTTGCGGCCATCAGCGAGGGATTGACGGCTTTCAACACCGCGGATGTCGGGCCGTCCGGCCGGCAATCCCTGGCCGTTCTGATCCACGACGATGCCGGCAAGACCATCGGCGGCATCTCCGGCTATACCGCCTGGGGATGGCTGTTCACGCAATGGCTCTTCGTGCCGGAAAGTCTGCGCGGCCAGGGCATGGCCGGAAAGCTGCTGGAAGCGGCGGAAGCGGAAGCAAGCGCGCGCGGTTGCTTCGGCGCATGGATCGATACCTTCAATCCACAGGCGCTGAAAGCCTACCAGCGCCAGGGCTACGCCATCTTCGGCGAACTGCCGGATTTCCCGGCCGGTCGCAGCCGATTCTTTCTGAAAAAGACGTTATCGCCCCGCTGACATCAAGCAGGGCGATTTTTTGTCGATAACGCCTTAGACAGCGATCGCCGTGAACTGTACGACATCATCCAGATAGTCTGCGGCTTCGGTTTCCATAGCCGCAACGGAATCATCACGCCAGGCAATCATGCCGTGAAGCCGCGCATGCGTGTCCGCGGCGATCGGCACGACCAGCACCCGGTTGGGATCGACAGGCCCCGGGAAGGTCAGTGCGTTATAGGCGACCTTCTCGAAACCGAGCGGGCAATAATAGGGCGGATCGCCGATCAGGATAACAGCTTCCGATCCCTTGCGCTGAGCAGCGGCCACTGCAATCCGCACGAGTTCGCGGCCGATCCCCTTGTTTTTGTGCGAAGGACGCACGGCAAGCGGGCCGAGCAGATGTCCCTTGACCGATCCTGCCAGCACCGGCGTCATCCTCACCGAGGCAATCGTCTCGCCGTCATCGGCGCAGATGAAGGACAGCAACCGGTCATGAGGCCCCTGCTCGCGAATGCGAGCAGCAGCGCGGGTAAACCGCCCCGGACCGAAAGCTTCTTCGTTGATGACTTCGATAGCAGCGTCGTGCGACGCATCCTCAGTGAGGTAGACCAGATCGTGCTTGTACATTAGCCCAGAAAACCAGATAGACGGACAATATTGTTCCCGAAAGCGCTCATGGAGCGTTCAAGATCATCGGCGTCGTCGCAGGCTTCTGGTTACCTTCATGACAAGGGTCCTTAAAGTGTGAAAAGCCGGATAGCAGGAAATATTCGGCGCGTCCAATGCAAAATGCATCCCGCCGTTCATTCATGCACGATCGTGCCGGCATCGTATTTTTTCTGGAGCTCCACGTCACCACATGAACCCGCCGACAGCACCTATGACGCAGTGTTCATCATTTGCCGTCTCGAAATCCGGTGTGCATCCCATATCTCTAGTTATATAGTTTCGGCAGGTTCCCGAAAGGATTAAGCAATGGGCATGTTGGTGGACGGCGTCTGGCATGACGTCTGGTACGATACCAAAGAGACGAAGGGCCATTTCAAGCGCGCCGCGTCGCAGTTTCGAAACTGGGTGACCGCAGATGGCAGCGCCGGCCCAACCGGCACCGGCGGCTTCAAGGCAGAGGCCGGACGCTATCATCTTTACGTGTCACTCGCCTGCCCTTGGGCACATCGAACCCTGATCTTCCGCAAGCTGAAGAAGCTGGAGGAGCTGATTTCCGTCTCCATCGTCGATCCATTGATGGTTGAGAACGGCTGGGAATTCAAAGGACAGGATGGCGGCACTGCCGACCATCTCTTCGGCGCGACGAAGCTCTGGGAGATCTATGTGAAGGCCGATCCGCATTATTCCGGCCGGGTGACCGTTCCCGTTCTCTGGGACAAGCAGACCGGCACGATCGTCAATAACGAATCGGCCGAAATCATCCGCATGTTCAATACGGCCTTCGATGGCCTGACCGGCTCCACGGCGGATTTCTATCCCACTGATCTACAGGCCGATATCGATGCATTGAACGAGCGCGTCTACGATACCGTCAACAACGGCGTCTACAAGGCCGGCTTTGCGACAACGCAGGAGGCCTATCAGGAAAACGCGCTCCGCCTCTTCGAAACCCTCGATATGCTCGATGAGCGGCTGGCGACACAGCGCTATCTATTCGGCGATCGCTTGACGGAGGCCGACTGGCGGCTGTTCACGACACTTGTTCGTTTCGACGCCGTTTATGTCGGGCATTTCAAATGCAACATCCGCCGGATCGCCGACTATAGAAACCTCTCGGCCTATCTCCGGGATCTCTACCAGGTCTCTGGCGTTGCGGAGACCGTGAACATCGCACACATCAAGAATCACTATTATCGCAGTCACAAGACCATCAATCCCACAGGTATCGTACCGATCGGGCCGGAACTGGATTTCGATCGCCCGCATGAGCGCGAACGGCTCGCAAAGGTTGCCTGATCCAAGTATCGGAGACTACCAATAGCTGGAGGGAGCCGATGCCCCTTCCAGCTCCTTCAGCCGGCGATAGGTGGCCTTGGTCGTGCCTGGCGGCAGCGCATCAATGGGAAAGAAGCCGCTTTCGACGATTTCGCGATCCGGCCTGCGCGGCGTGGTCTGAGTGACCTCAACCCGGTAGAAGATGACGTGGTCGCGTTTGCTGGTGTGATTGTTGAAATAGACGTGGAAGAGCTGCGGCTTGCCCGAGATTACCAGATTGCCTTCCTCGCGCAGCTCCTTCTCAAGCGCCTGCTCCACAGTCTCATGGCGTTCGACGCCGCCGCCGGGCATGTGCCAGCCGGCAATATAGGAGTGACGCACCAGGAAAATCCGCCCCTCGCGATCGAAGCAAGCGGCACGCACACCAAGGGTCATGCTGCGGGTCAGCGCGAAATAGACATGCAGGGCACGGCCGAACAAACGCACCGCAAAACCCTGTCTTTCGTCTCGTCGCTGGTCTTCGCTCATGCCCGGGCCTCGGCATTCCGATCTGCAATCGGACGAGGGATGTATTTGTTTTGACAATAGAGTGGGCTATGTCTCATCCCATGTTCAAGCTCGCGCATATTTCCGATGTTCATCTTGGTCCACTGCCACGCCTTTCGATCAGGGAACTCGCCTCCAAACGCATTACCGGATTTGTGAACTGGCATCGGAACCGGCGCAAGCATCTTTTTGGCGATACGCTCGATCTCCTTCTTGACGACATCAAGGCGAAGCAGGCCGATCATCTCGCCGTAACCGGCGATCTCGTCAATCTGGCAAGCGGTATTGAAATCCAGACAGCGGCTGCATGGCTTAAGACTGTCGGCGATCCCTTTCACACATCCGTCGTCCCCGGCAACCACGATGCCTATGTGCCCGGTGCCTACGAAAAAGCCATGCGCTCCTGGTATCCCTATGTCAGGGGCGACGATGCTCCCGCGGAATGGCAGGAAGACAAGCGCATTTTCCCTTATCTGCGTATCCGCGGTCAGGTCGCTATTGTGGGATGTTCCACAGCCGTCGCCACCCCACCCTTTGCCGCCAGCGGCTTCTACTCCTCACGCCAGGCCCGCGAGACGGTGAATATACTGCGCGCAGCCGGAGATGCCGGGCTCTTTCGTGTCGTCATGATCCATCATCCGCCGATTCGCGGCGCGACCAGTTTCTATAAGCGGATGATCGGCATTCGCCGTTTCGCAGCCGTCATCTCCACCGGCGGCGCCGAACTCGTCTTGCACGGCCATACACATCTCAACACGCTGCACTGGCTGCGCGGGCACATGGGTCCCGTCCCCGTCGTCGGAATCGCCTCCGCATCGCAAGGGATCGGCGGATTGAAGCCGCGCGCTGCCTATAATCTCTTCACCATCGACGGCCGTCCCGGCGCCTGGGAACTGAAAGCGGAACGCTACAGCCTCAGCGACAATGGCAGCAGCGTCGATCCCGAAGGCTTCGATATTCTGTCGGCATGATAAGCCTTTTTGCGTCGCCGTAGGCATCGTTTCGGTAGCGTTTTCTAAGATACGGAGCTACAATCGAAGCATCGAAATTCCGAAATATGGGGTGCGTTGTGAGGAGCGCCGCATGCCAGCTTTCGGAGCCTGTATCCGACGAGGTTGCTGCTTCTTGCAGCGCTTGGGCCAGCATCGGGGACAGTACAGGTCGGCACATTGTGGACTACCACAGTAAGTATGAGAGTCAAACGCGCGGATACTTTTGAAGACTTGCGAAACGGCAGGAAAATGGTTCATACCAGCACAGAACGATTATTCCGCTCGTATCACCTTTCTTACGGGAGAGGCCGTCGACCGCGGAAGCAAAAAGCCGATCTGACAACCTCCAACGCCTTCCTGGAACGATCATGCCAACGCCGTTAGCAGCCATCGATATCAGACGCGATTTGGTCGGTCTTCTTCCGAAGCTTCGCCGCTTTGCGGTGACGCTGACCGGCGACCTCGCCGAGGCGGACGAGCTTGTCCAGAATGTCTGTCAGCGCGGCATAGCCAAATTCCATCTGTGGAACAGCGGCGGCAGGCTGGAAAGCTGGCTCTACACCATGGCCCGGCACCAATGGGTGGATGAAGCGCGGCGCCATAAGCTCCGCCCCGCCGCCAAAGGCAACGCGCTGGAACAGGGCGAACCGGCTTCCGGCACGCACTTAAATCCGGTGGAAGCCGGTGAAGCGCATCGCCTCGTCACATCTTTGCCAGAAGGACTTGCCAGTGTCTTCCTGCTGGTCGATGTCGAAGGACACAGCTACAAGCAGGCGGCCGATGTTCTTGGCATCCCGTTGTCGGCGGTGACATCAAGGCTCTCCAGCGCACGCCTTTACCTCGCCTCCCAGGGTCATAGCCGCTCGCCTCGAAGGTTTTAAGCATTGCAGGACATGAAGAAAACGCCGCTCGAAGTCCGCTTGTCCGCCTTCATGGATGGCGAGATGAGCCGCGAAGAAAAAGAAGAGCTGGAAAAGCTCATTGCCTCAGACGCAGACGCCCGGCGTATTTTCGATGAGCTGAAGCACGGCTCCGATGTCGGTCGCAAGGCTTTTGACGAGGTTTTGAAGGAGCCGGTACCGCTGGCGCTCGTTCGCTCCATCAAGAGCACTCAGCCTCCGAAGACCAGAGAGCCGTCCCCGCGTATTACCAGGCATTCGCTGAAACTGGCACCGACGGGCAGGCAATCATTGGCCGCGGCCCTTATCCTGTTCGCTGTCGGTGGCGGCATCGGCTATCTTTTCGGCATGCAGCCAACGGATGTTCCCGCAGGCACTCCGCCGACCCCGACACAGCTTGTGACTCGCAACTGGCTAGACGATATTGCCGCCTATCATCGCATCTATTCGCGCCAGCCGCAGCATATGGTCGAACTGCAGGCGAGCCAGCTGGATGAGATCGCCAAATGGCTGGCAAGCACGGTCGGCGTCAAATTCAACTTTCCGGATCTCGCTGCCGATGGTCTCGTCTTCCAGGGCGCACGCATGTCAATCGCCGCCGGCAAGCCCGTCGGCCAGCTGATCTACAAGAACCTCGACGGCGATGTCGTCGCCATCTGTTTTACGAAGACGGACGGCGTTGCGGACGATGACTTCAACGAAACCATCAAGGACGATATCAGCATTGTATTGTGGCACCGCAACGGTACGACCTATGCGATCGTCGGCCCTTCCTCCAATGCGATGCTCGATCAGATCGCTAATCGGGTATCCTCGGAAATCTGATTGATATCCCATCCGTTTTGCTGCTTGCGGCTACCAGCTGGTCGATGGATAATGGGAGCGGTAATCGTATGGGTTCGATAGTCTTGCGGGAGTTTCGACATGTCCGACGTTCTGCTGACCATTCCTGAAATCGATCGGCGTATCGCGGCGATCAGGGAAAATCTTCGCGAATTGATCGAGCAAGCGGCAGCCTTTTCCGGCGCTGCCGACGAAGAGCGGACTTCGGAGCGGATAGCCGAACAGGAAGAAGAGCTCGAGCGTCTGACAAAGCAGCGCGATCTGCTTGCCAAGGGCAACGCCTGAGCAAAATTCGACATTGAAGCACATATCCTCCGACGACTTCGACGCGAGCCATGTCGAGCTATCATGATACAATTGCTACTGACATCGGTGCCAATACGCGCTATGTAGGTTGTAGCGATCAATGAGGAGAGCACTCTGATGAAAAATCACGGCACAGGAAACCACCGCTGAAAAGCAGTGCCGTGAAGGGCCGCTTTATCGGCTCGACCATCAGATGTTCGCCCGTGGAGGGCCCTCATGTTTCGTCGCTTCGAAGAGCTTGTCGATCCGTTCCAGGATCATGACGAGCCGCAACTATCACCCAATGCCTGGCGCTATCTCCTAACCAACCTTCGTCCGTTTCGCACAGTCATGGCGATGAGCCTCGGCCTGACCGTGACCGGCGCTGTCATCGAGATCTGGCTCATCGGCTATTCCAGCCGGCTGGTGGACAATCTGGCCGCCGCTCGCCGGGAGGATTTCTGGACGTCCGAAGGGTGGGGCCTGCTTGCTGCGGCCGCACTTGTGTTGATCGGACGGCCGCTTGCCGGCTATCTTCGCGAAAGCCTGGATGATATCGCATTCCGGCCGAATGCCGAGACCCTGTTTCGTTGGCGCGCCCATCGGCATGTCCTTCGTCAATCGGTCGGCTGGTTTCGTCAGGATTTTTCCGGACGTATCGCCAGTCAGGTGCGCGATATTGGCACGGCAGCAACGGGCGCAGCCTATCAGGTCCTGCACACGCTCTCGTTTGTCTTGATCTATGTGGCTGGCTCGCTCTGGCTGATGGCCTCGATCGACCCGCGCCTGATCTGGCCCCTGGCGGTCTGGCTCCTCTGCTATCTCGGACTGATGGCCTATGTCACCCCTCGCCTGCAGAAGGCCTCCGCGCAATACCAGGGAGCCTATGCCGAGCTGACGGGCGGACTCGTGGACAGCTATGCCAATATCGACCTCATCAAGCTGTTTGCCGATGCCAGGGCGGAAGACAAGGAAGCCCGCTGTCGTTTCTCGCAAGCCCGCGAGACATTCGTCCGGGTGCAGAGGCTCGAGGTGCTGGTCAATTCGAGCATGCTGTTCCTCGGCAGCTTCCTCATCGTCGCGCTTGTCGGCTATGCGGTCGCCCTCTGGCAGTCCGGCGGCGCGCCGCTAGGACTGATCGCGGCATCGCTCGCCTTGAGCTTCCGCATAACCGGCATGGCCGAATGGATGCTGGATGCCGTTTCCTCGCTCTTTGCCCATCTCGGCGCCATGCGGCAGTCACTGGTTACCGTCTCGCAACCCCTTGCGATTACCGACGCGCCGGACGCCAAGCCGCTTGCCGTCACCAAGGGCGAGATCGTCTTCCGGCAGGTCACGCATCACTACGGCAAGAAAGATGGCGGGCTGGATGGTGTTTCGCTTCGAATTGCGGCAGGACAGAAGGTCGGCCTTGTCGGCCGCTCCGGCACCGGCAAATCGACCCTGGTCAACCTGCTGCTGCGCTTCTTCGATCCGGAAGCCGGCATCATTGAAATCGATGGACAGGATATCCGGCAGGTGACTCAGGATAGCCTGCGCCGGCAGATTGCCGTGGTCGGCCAGGAGGCATCGCTTCTTCACCGCTCCATTCGCGACAACATCGCCCATGGCAATCCCCGCTTTTCGGAGGATGCGGTTCTCGCTGCCGCCGAGAAGGCTTCTGCCAGCGATTTCATCGCGGGCCTGCGAGATCAGGAAGGAAGAACCGGCTTCGACGCGCACGCCGGCGAACGCGGTGTCCAGCTCTCCGGCGGTCAACGGCAGCGCGTCGCGATAGCCCGCGCGATCCTGAAGGATGCTCCGATCCTGGTGCTCGATGAAGCAACCTCCGCCCTCGATTCCGAAGTCGAAGCCGAAATCCAGGATACGCTCTACGGCATCATGGAAGATAAAACCGTTATCGCCATCGCCCATCGCCTGTCGACCATCGCGCGCATGGACCGCATTGTCGTGCTCGACCACGGCCGTATCGTCGAGGACGGCACGCATGCGGAGCTGATCGCCCAAAATGGCATCTACGCAACGCTGTGGTCGCACCAATCCGGCGGCTTCATCGAAGGCGACGAGCCGGCTGCCACCTGATACGCAACAAAAAGCCCCCTCCACAATCGAGGGGGCTTCTCAAATCAGCTGTAATCCAGCCGGAGCCTTACATCGCCTTGATAGCGAGCACGCGGTTGGCCGCCGATACGATCGCCTCGAGAGACGCGGCAACGATATTGGTGTTGATACCGGCACCGAAAAGCTTGCCGCCCGGATAGGAGATCTCGACATATGAGATCGCCGCAGCATTGGAGCCGTGCTGTAATGAGTGCTCGGAGTAATCCTCGACGGACATCGGGATGCCGAGATAGATCGAGAGCGCATTGATGAAGCCGTCGATCGGGCCGTTGCCTCTGCCCTCGATGCGCTTCACCTCGCCCTTGTCGGTGATCTCAGCCGCTACGATGCGCTGTCCTTTGTGTTCGGGATCAGCGAAGGTGTGATGGTCAACGAAGCGGAGCCGTGCTTCGGGCTGCGTCACGTAACGCTCGATGAAATGATCGTAGATGCGCTTCGCCGGCAGTTCCTTGCCTTCTTCATCGGTGATGCGCTGAATTTCCTCGCGATATTCCACCTGGAGATTGCGCGGCAGGTTCAAGCCGTAGTCCTGCTGCATGATATAGGCGATGCCGCCCTTGCCCGACTGCGAGTTGATGCGGATGATCGCCTCATAGGTACGGCCGACATCCTGCGGGTCGATCGGCAGGTAAGGCACTTCCCAAACCGGATCGTTGGCGACCTTGGCGGCCTTCATGCCCTTGTTGATCGCATCCTGATGCGAGCCGGAGAAGGCCGTATAGACCAACTCGCCGACGTAAGGGTGACGCTCGCCGATGGCCATCTGGTTGGAATATTCGAAGACTTCCTTCATGCGCTCTATATTCGAGCAATCCAGCTCCGGATCGACGCCCTGCGTGAACATGTTCAACGCCATGGTGACGACATCGACATTGCCGGTGCGTTCGCCATTGCCGAACAGCGTGCCTTCGACGCGATCGGCGCCGGCCATCAATGCCAGCTCGGCGGCGGCTATGCCTGTCCCGCGGTCATTATGTGGATGCAGCGAAATGATCAGGTTTTCTCTGTTGTCGAGGTTGCGGCACATCCACTCGATCTGGTCGGCATAGATGTTCGGCGTCGCCATTTCAACGGTCGACGGCAGATTGATGATCAGCTTGTTATCAGGCGTCGGTTTCACGACATCGATGACGGCGTTGCAGATTTCCAGCGCCACATCCAGCTCGGTGCCGGTGAAGCTCTCCGGCGAATATTCGAAGCGATAGCCGCCGCCGGCCTTGGCCGCCATGTCGGTGATCATCTTGGCCGCATCGACGGCGATCTGCTTGATGCCCTGCACGTCCTTGGCAAACACCACGCGGCGCTGCAATTCGCTGGTGGAATTGTAGAAATGCACGATCGGCTTGTTGGCGCCTTCCAGCGCCTCGAAGGTGCGGGTGATCAGTTCCGGGCGGCACTGGACGAGAACCTGCAGCGATACGTCGGCAGGCACATTGCCCTGTTCGATGCACCAGCGGGCGAAATCAAAATCGGTCTGCGAAGCCGAGGGGAAGCCGATTTCGATTTCCTTGAAGCCCATGTCGAGCAACAGCTGGAACATGCGCGCCTTGCGGTCGTGACCCATCGGATCGACAAGCGCCTGGTTACCGTCGCGCAGATCGACCGAGCACCAGATCGGCGCCTTGGTGATGGTCTTGGACGGCCAGGTCCGGTCGGGAATGTTGATCTGGGGATAGGCGCGGTATTTCACCGCTGCTTCGGGCATGCCTTTGGGGGAATGGCTGTTCGCGTCCATGGTCTCGTCTCTTCCTTTCCCGTCATTTTATCCCGCCTCTTAGCCGATCGAATGCGGCTTGGCGATGAAAAATGCGGACCCTTTGCGGGTAAGCTGTCGATTTTAGGGTAAGTCGCGAGGAGCGATGGCCAGCGGGCTTTTCGGCCGCCGGGCGCTCCTCAAAGGACCCGGCAACCGCGCGTAAGGCCGAGGAGGAGAAGCGAAGTAAGGGCGCGCGTATTGTCACGCAGGGCAACGCGCCCACGTGCAATCTGTTCGGAAATCTTTGCGCCGGTCAGCTTCATGGCCGCGCTTATAGCCGCCGGACAAGAAAGAAGCAAGCCCTCGCCTACTTCTTCAGCATTTGCACGCAGCGCGACAGCGCCAACATCAGCCCGCCAGCGATCAGCCCCCAGAAGGCGCCGGAAATGCCGCCGAAGGAAACGCCCGATGCCGTCACCAGAAACGTGATGGCGGCGGCCTCGCGCGATTCCGGCTGCTGGAAGGCGTTCAAGGCGGAATTGGCGAGCGCGCCGACTAACGCCAGGCCGGCCACCGCCTCGATGAGAATCGGCGGCGCCAGCGCCACGAAAGCCGTCACGGCACTCGCCAGCAATCCGAGGATCACATAGCCGATCCCGGCGACAATCGCCGCCCAGTAGCGCCTCCGTGGATCGGCATGAGCGTCCTGCCCGGCACACATCGCCGCGGTGATTGCCGCAAGATTGACGGCATGGCCGCCGAAAGGAACGGCAAGCAGTGAAAACACGCCGCTCACGGCAAACAGCGGGCCGGGCTTCGGCTCGTAATCTTGCACCTTCAACACGGCGATGCCGGGAATGTTCTGTGACGCCATGGTCACGATGAACAGCGGCAGCGCGATGGACACGATACCGGCAAGCGTAAAGACCGGCTTCACGAATTCGACGGTAGGCAACAACGAATGTTCCAGCGAGGCAAAGGCGCCATCCGATATCTTCACGTCAAAGGCCAGCACCAGCGCAAAGGCGGCAAGTGCCGCCGGAACGGCCCAAAGCCGCTTGAACGAGCCGACAACGATCCAGGCAAGGATGATTGGCAAGCCGAAGGCAGGATTGAAGGCGATCGCCTTCACGGGCGCGAAGCAGAGGCCGAGCAGCACGCCGGCCAGCATGGCATTGGCCAGCGGCGCCGGGATCGAGGCGACCGCCCGGCCAAAAGGCCGAAAAAGCCCGGCGATGACGATCAATATGCCGCAAATGAAAAATGCACCGACTGCCGCCGGGAAGCCGCCCTCGATCGCTCCGGCGCTCGCCAGCAGCGCGGCTCCTGGTGTCGACCAGGCAATACTGATCGGCAGCCTCGTCGCCACGCTGAGCACGATGGCGCAGAGTCCCATCGCAACCGAAAGCGCCGTCAGACCGGACGCCGCCTGCGCATCCGAGGCGCCGACCACCTGCAGGCCATGAAAGACGACGGCGAAGGAACTGGCAAAGCCGACGAAGGCCGTGAGGCATCCCATAAACAGGCTTTGAACGGAAAAATCTTTGAGCATGACGATGGAGACTCGAGGAGCGCATTGGGATCGATTGAATGCGCATGGAGCATCACAAGCATCGGGCGTGCAAGTGCTGTTTTCGCGCGAAATGACAGTGTAGCAAAGCAAAATCGCTCGCGGAATATATCGTCGTCGAGTCATATCGTGTAGGAACGTGCATATTGACTCCCTTATTTATGCACGTTAATGCAAATTTATGAGCAATTCACTCCCATTGTCCCGCCGGGATGTCATCGAAGCACGGCTTGCAGAAGGCCGGCAGATCATCGCCGCATCTCTGGCCGCCGAGTTCAACGTGTCCGAGGACGCCGTGCGCCGCGATCTGCGGGCACTTGCGGCAGAGGGCAAGTGCCGCCGCGTCTATGGCGGCGCTCTCCCTCTCCTGACGCCGTCGGAGCCGATGGCCGTACGTGTCGGCCAGGAATCCGGCCGCAAGAGAGGCCTGGCCAAGGCGGCCGTCGCAATGATCGAACCGGGCGAATTCCTGTTTTTCGACAGCGGCAGCACCAATCTCGCAATGGTCGATCTTCTGCCGAAGAACCTGGACGTGACGATCGCGACGAACTCCATCGATATCGCCAGCGCAATCATGAAGCGCGGCGATATTCCGCTTGTCCTGATCGGTGGCGCGGTCGATCCCGTTGTCGGCGGCAGCGTCGATGCATCCGCGGTAGCAGCCATCGAAGCCATGAACATCGATCGTTGCTTTTTGGGTGTCTGCGCCGTTTCGGCGAGAAACGGCATCAGCGTGTACGAACATGCAGATGCGATCTTCAAACGGACGCTACTGAAGAGAAGCACTGCCCGCATCGCATTGATTACTTCGGAGAAGTTTCACGAACGCGCGCCGCATCGCATCGGCGGCGCTGGCGATATCGATTGGCTCGTTGTCGAGGATGACCTGCCCGCCGCAGACGAAAAGGCAGCCGCTGAGGCCGGTTTCTCGCTCGTAAAAGCAAACGACGTCACATCGTCCTCCTGATTTCGAAAGACAAGAAATGACCATGCAATCCACAGATCGGCCGGAAACCCGGCTGGCAACACGACTTGCTTTTCTGGTCGGAGGCTTTGCCCTCGCCTGCTGGGCTCCCCTCGTCCCCTTTGCCAAGAATCGCCTCGGCGTCGATGATGGCGTGCTGGGCATGCTACTACTCTGCCTCGGCCTGGGCTCGGTAGCGGCAATGCTTGCGACCGGCATGTTGAGCGCGCGATATGGCAGCAAACCGATCATCATTGCGGGCGGTCTCGGCCTCGCACTTCTCTTGCCGACCTTGGCCGTGGCCAGCACGTCCTTCACGCTTGGCCTTGCGCTGGCGGCTTTCGGCGCCTGCCTTGGATCGCTCGACGTTGCCATGAACATCCACGCTGTCGAAGTGGAGAAAGGCGCGGACCGGCCACTAATGTCCGGCTTCCATGCGCTGTTCAGCATCGGCGGCTTCATCGGCTCCCTGCTCGTCACCCTGCTCCTGTCCGTGAAGGCCGGTCCCCTCGCCGCCACGCTTCTCAGCTCGGCAGTCATGGTCGTCGCCATGATCGTCGCATGGCCACGGCTGCTGCGGACCCTCCCAGTGGAGGACGCGCCGCTTTTCGTCATGCCACGCGGCTTCGTGCTGCTGCTGGCCGCACTGGCAGCAATCACCTTTCTCGTCGAAGGCGCGATCCTCGATTGGAGCGCTCTACTTCTCACGACGCAGGGCCTGGTCGATACTAGCCATGGCGGCCTCGGCTATATGCTGTTTGCCATAGCGATGACGGTGGGCCGTCTGAGCGGCGACGCCATCATCGCAAGGGTCGGGGACAGGGCAGTCATGTTATGGGGCGGCATCGTCGCGGTAGTGGGCTTTGGCGTCCTCCTCCTCAGCCCGATCGCGATCCTCGCCATGGGTGGTTTCCTGCTGATCGGCCTTGGCGCCTCCAACATCGTTCCGGTGCTCTTCCGTAAGGGCGGTTCGCAGAAGGCCGTGCCTGCAGGCCTGGCCGTCGCAGCCATCACCATGACGGGATATGCCGGCGTGCTCGTCGGCCCCGCCGGCGTCGGTTTTGCGGCGGATCATCTCGGCCTGCCTGGCGCCTTCTGGATGCTCGCTCTGCTGCTCAGCGCCGCCCCTCTCTGTGCCGGCATCGTTACCCGTAATCGAGAACAGGGAGAGGCCGATGCGCATCGCTCATACCGCTCTGTGGACGCATGATCTCGATACGGCAGCCGATTTCTGGAAGACCTATTTCGGTGCGACCGTCGGCGAAGCATATCGAGGCAGCCGCCGCCCCGGCTTCATTTCCCGCTTCGTTTCCTTGCCTGGAAGCGACGACGAGATCGAACTGATGACCGGCCCCTGGCTTTTTCCCGACCCGCACGGTGAACGCATCGGCTGGGACCACATTGCCATATCGCTCGGCAGCAAAGCTGCCGTCGATGCATTGGCCGAGCGATGCCGGACGGACGGCTGTCTGAAATCCGAGTCCCGCATGACAGGAGACGGCTTCTACGAGGCCGTCATCACGATGCCGGACGGAACGCCGGTCGAGATCACCGCTTAGGCAGTGCTCGGCCAATTCCGCAGCGTTCACAGCTCAAGCACTCCAATTCGCCGCCCCTGGAAACGTTGCAATCTCCTGGTGGCGAAGGCTGGCGGCGGCTCTCTCGCCGTCAGCCCTTTCCCTTCGGTCGAAGCGAACGCAATCCCGTCACCTCAAAACAAAGCCCCCGCCTGCCTTTCGGCAAGCGAGGGCGCTGACTTCAATCGAGCAAAACCCGCTAGATCAGATTTCTGCCTGCGAGGTCACGATGCGCGAGACCAGGCCATAAGCCTTGGCTTCCTCGGCAGAGAGCCAGTAGTCGCGGTCCGTGTCCTTGGCGATCTTTTCGATCGGCTGGCCGGTGGCTTCCGAGAAGATCTTGTTCAGGCGCTCGTTCATCTTGATGATTTCGCGTGCCTGGATCTCGATGTCGGAGGCCATGCCGCGCGTGCCGCCAGACGGTTGGTGCAGCAGGAAGCGCGTGTTCGGCAGGCAGATGCGGCGCTCCTTCGGAGCAGAGACATAGATCAGCGCTCCGGCGGAGGCCACCCAGCCTGTGCCGATCATCCAGACCTTCGGCTTGATGAACTTGATCATGTCGTGGATGGAATCGCCTGACTCGACGTGACCGCCGGGCGAGTTCACATAAATGCGGATATCGTCGTCACTGGCGGCGGAAAGCGCCACGAGTTGCGAGCAGACCTTCTGCGCCAATTCCTGCGTGATGCCGCCATATATGAAGATCGAACGCGACTTGAAAAGATTCGCCTCCGCGTCCTTGCCCAAGGGCTGCTCGGTCTTCTTGTCTTCCTGTTCGTCTTCGTCGTTCATTCAACTCTCCAGCATGATGCGTCGTTCACCGCACATAGTGCGACTCAATGCGTAAAACAATGCCGGAAAAAGACAAGGCGGGAATAGCGACTGACAACATGGTGTTATGATTGGGGATTACCGAAATGTAACTTGAATGGCTTTGAAAAGCCGAGATTTGATCCTACGTCAGGTCAGCGCGGTTAGAGACCGCGCCCCGAATTTACAGCACGGATAGCCAAGGAGGCCATCATGTCGCCAGAAGAACGTCAATTGCTTGCTTCTCTCTTCGATCGCGTGCGCGGTGCCTCCAGCACGCAACGCGACGCTGATGCGGAGGCCTTCATCAACCAGGCGGTTCGCGACCAGCCCTATGCGCCCTATTTCCTGGCGCAGGCCGTCATCATGCAGGAACAGGGCATGAAGGCGGCTGCCGATCGTATCCAGCAACTCGAGGCCCGTGTGCACGAGCTCGAGCAGCAGAGCGCCGACAATCACCAGCAAGGGCAGAGCGGCGGTTTCCTCGGCGGGATCGGCTCGCTCTTCGGCGGCGGTCAGCAGCAGCGTGTGCCAGCGCCGCAGGCGACCAGCCCGCAACAGCAAGGTCGTCTCTATGACGACTATGCCCGCAATGCGCCTCAACCCGGCCCTTGGGCTGGCCAGCCGCAACCACAGCCGTCAGGCCCGTGGAGCCAGCAGGCAGCCGCTCCTTCAGCTGGCGGCAGCTTCCTGCGCGGCGCGCTTGGCACCGCGGCCGGCGTCGCTGGTGGTGTGATGCTGGCAGAATCGCTCTCCAGCCTCTTCAGCCCGCATCTGGGCGGAACTGGCGGCGGCCTTTTCGGCGGCAATGCCGGTAGCGGCCTTTTCGGAGGCACGGCAGCCAACGCGGCCGAACAGCCGGTGCAGGAAACGATCATCAACAACAACTATTTCGGCAACGACGACAATAGCGATCAAAGTGATCAGAGGGCGGCCGATTACGCCCAGGACGCTGCCCAAGACGCTCAGGACGATGATTATGACGACTCGTCCTATGACGATGGCGACGACAACTCATTCGCCTGAGCCGCAATCTCATCGAATCCATCAGAAAAGCCGCCATCCCCGGATGGCGGCTTTTTCATTCAGCCTCGGCCGCGATAGGGCTGCACACCCTGATCCGGCAGCCACACACCTTCCGGCGGCTTGCCGGTCTGCCAGAAGACATCGATGGGAATGCCGCCGCGCGGATACCAATAGGCGCCGATGCGCAGCCACTTCGGCTGCAGCAGATCCACCAGGCGCTTGGCGATATAGATCGAGCAATCCTCGTGGAATGCGCCATGATTGCGGAAGGAATGCAGGAAGAGCTTCAGCGACTTCGATTCCACCAGCCATTCGTTCGGAATGTAGTCGATGACGATATGGGCAAAATCCGGCTGTCCCGTCATCGGGCATAGCGAGGTGAATTCAGGCGCGGTGAAGCGCACGACATAATCGGTGCCGGCATGGCCGGACGGCACCTTCTCCAGAACGGCCTCTTCCGGATTGCTGGCGGTCTCCGTCTGGTTGCCGAGCATCGACAGGCCGGACACATCGGTCTTTGGCATCTCAGGTCTCCTTGATCACTTTGACGCGGATACCATGGGCTTTTTCACCCTCCGGCTCCACATGAATGGTTATTTCGGCGCCCGCATGGATCGCCCGTATGGCATCTTCAAGGCGGTCGCAGATTCGATGTGCCTCTCGCACCGGCATGGCCGCGGGCACGACCATATGGAAATCGACGAAGGTCACGGCCCCTGCCCTGCGCGTCTTCAGATCATGCACACCGAGAGAACCCTCGGCATTTCTGGCGATCGCATCCTTGATGACATTCTCCTCGTCCGGCAGAACGGCCTTATCCATAAGTCCATCGATCGAAGCGGAGATGACTTTCCAGCCCTGGTAGAGAATGTTGATGGCAACGAGAATAGCCAGCACGGGGTCGAAGATCGGATGGCCGGTGCCAAGCGCCAGCAACAGGCCGATCAGCACGCCGATCGAGGTATAGACATCCGACATGATGTGCTGGCCGTCCGCCGTCAATGCCGGAGAGCGATGCATCCGTCCGGCCCGGATCAGCGTCAAGGCCCACACACCGTTGATGACACCGGCGACAAAGTTGATGGCGAGACCGAGTACCGGTGCCTGCATGGGCTGCGGATTGGCGAGATGGCCGACCGCTTCCTGCACGATCATCAGCGCTGCAACGACGATCATCACGCCTTCGGTAACGGCGGAAAGATATTCCGCCTTGTGATGACCGAAGGGATGATCGTGATCGGCCGGCTTCTGCGCGTAACGGATGACAAAGAAGGCAATGAAGGCGGCAACGACATTGACCAGTGATTCTAATCCATCGGACAGAAGCGCCACCGAGCCCGTCAACCACCAAGCCAGCATCTTCAGCCCCATAACGCCGAGCGACAGCGGAATGCCCCAAAGGGCAAGCCGCCTGATCGTATCGTTTCCTTGACTGTTCATGCCCGTCTCCAAATGTCCCCACGCCTGCTTATGCGAATGAATTGCAAAAAAGGCGCCATTGAAATGCAAAACCGCCCGCGCGAATTTTCGCGCAGGCGGCTCATTGACGGCTCATATGGGCCAGGACTTAGCGTTTGTCAAAGGCAGACACCCTTTTCACACGACAATTCGTTGCCGATGTGCGAATTGAAGGGAGCGCCGTCTGGCCAGTCCATTCGCGGAACATGAGGAAGACGTTTCCTAAATCGCCGTTCCGCGACAATTGGAAGCCGATAATGCGCACGCCTGTGGAAAATCGTGCTGGTAGTTTGGCTTGCCATCCAGCACTAAGCTGCGCTTCAGCCTGATGTGCAAGGGTCGGCGATAGCGGCCGATGCGCCGCCGACTCCTAATAAAAATCACGGTTGAACATGCCCGCTCCTGAAAAGACTGCCGAAGCTACACCTTCCATCGCCGACGTCCCCGCGGGTGTGTCGGATCATCTGGTCGCAGCCGGCGCATTTTCAGATGTGGAACGCAGCGCCGTCTATCGCGCCATCGAGACGCGCCGCGACGTCCGCGACCAGTTCCGGCCCGATCCCCTTCCCGACGATCTCGTCCGGCGCTTGCTCGAGGCTGCCCATTCGGCACCGTCGGTTGGATTCATGCAGCCATGGAACTTCATCCTGATCCGTCAGCCAGAAACGCGCGAGCGCGTGTGGCAGGCCTTCCATCAGGCCAATGAGGAAGCTTGCGCGATGTTCGAGGGTGATCGCCGCACGCAGTACCAGCGGCTGAAACTGGAAGGCATCCGCAAGGCGCCGCTCAGCATCTGCATCACCTGCGACACAAAGCGTGGCGGACCGGTCGTGCTCGGCCGCACGCACAATCCGGATACCGATGTTTATTCGACCGTCTGCGCCGTGCAGAACCTCTGGCTTGCGGCAAGGGCCGAAGGCGTCGGCATCGGCTGGGTCAGCATCTTCCACGAGGACGCCATCAAGGCGATCCTCGGCATACCCGAGCATGTGAAGATCGTCGCCTGGCTCTGCGTCGGCTATGTCGACGAACTCTATGACATGCCGGAACTCGCCGTGAAGGGATGGCGCGACCGCCTGCCGCTAGACAAGCTCATTTTCGAAGAAGCCTGGCAAAACTGCGAGGATCTGTGAGGGTCATCCCTCGGCAGCAACCTCGGTGGATCAAAGAGTTATGATCTGAACGTGACAAACGAGATCACATTGCCATCCGGATCGCGCACATGGAAATCGGTGCCGCCCCAGGCTTGCTTCATCAGCGGCTGTGCGAACTCAGCACCCCTCTGCTTGAACTCCTCGAACAATCCCTGGACATTCGAGACCTCGATAGAGACGAGGATGAGCGATTTCTCCTTCGCTGCAGCGGCGGCAAAATAGGGCTCATAGACGAGCCGCAGGTGGATGCAGATACCGTCGCGCGACATCGCCCCATAGAACGGCGGCGACCCATGCAGGAAATCCTCGGCGAAACCGAGCTTCTCCCTGAAGAAGGCCGCACTCGCAACCACATCCCGCACGAAAAGGATGGGAACGATGCTCTTGAAAACCGGCGGCTCCGCTGTAACGGCCGGCATCTTCGGCGCGTCCGCTGCGACGGACTTCAATTCCGCCCAGCTCCTGTGGCCCGCTTCCACCGCAACGATCTCCTGCGCCAGCGTTAGGGGGAACTTCATCGCCAGGATCTCGCGATCCGTCAGCGCCTTGAAACGATCGAGCATTCGCACTCTTCCGCCAATGGAATAGTCGCACTCTCGGTGCCAGCGCATCAACAGCTTGGCTTGTTTACGATAGGTATCGAGGGTTGGCATGGGCAGACTCCTGCTGAGTGATGTCAGCGGGCAGGCCTAGCCCTTTCGGCCCGATGCCGATGTGCCCCACAGGAACGACGCAAAGGTTAGGGTACAACCTGAAGCAAGTCAAACCGCCTCAAGGCAAGGTATGGCCCGCCACAAAGCGTTCATCGTCATTATGCAGCCGCAAGGACATTCGCAGCATCCAGGGCAATGACGTCCAGAGGCCGGAGGTCAATCCCGCCTGCCTCAACGCAGCTGCCGTCCAGGTATTGCATCCCATCAGCGCGTTGAAAAAACCCCGCGCTTCGAAGAACGCGTCGTTCGGCCCATAGTTGCTGCCAGGCAGAGGTATCGGACCACTGTCGGAGCGATCAAAGCTGGCGAGAACGAATTGCTTGAGCCGCTCAAGACCTTCGGCATCGATGTCGATGACTGTCACAGCCGGAGCATCCAGCGGGATATCGCCCGCCAGCTCCGCATGAATGACGGACCGGTCGAGCGCAAAGCTCTTCAAGACGGGCCTCGCCTTCAAATCGGCCCATGTGCGCGTCTCTGTATAGAAGCTCCGACCGCCCCAGCCGAAAATGAGATAGCGCAGGTTGGGATTGTCGATATCCAGCCCGGCTGTCCGCAGGAAAGCGAAACGCGTGAGAAGATCGCCATCAACGGGAATGGCAATATCCGTATGTATGGGGTTACTGAGCATGAGGATTTGTTGTGAACGCTCGCTGAGCGCAGCCTGTGCCTCCTGCCACAGCGGACGTGGCACGACGATGCCGAGGCCGACGAGGAGCACGACGGCGAGAACGGCGAAGAAAACGCCCTTGACTATCTTTGAGATCACCGACTGAAAGCCCCCACCACACATCAATCTCTTCAGCGGTTTGTCGGCTCTTTCAAGGCATAAAAATGGCCCCATGCACTTTTTCCGAGTGCATGGGGCCATCAAACTTGCGGAACTAAAAACTCTCGCCTCAGGCGGCCTTCGTCTTCACCCGCCGCGCCAGATGCGCCACGACATTCTCGATCATCCGCATGCCGGCATCGCCACCGAGCGTCATGATCGATTCCGGGTGGAACTGCACGGCCGCGATCGGCTCCTTCACATGCTCGATGCCCATGATCGTGCCGTCTTCGCTTTCGGCCGTGATCATGAAGTCGCGCGGCAGGCTCGATGGATCGGCGAAGATCGAGTGATAGCGACCAACAGTGACCTCGCGGCCCAGACCGGAGAAGACCAAGCCGGGTTCCAGCACGCGGATGCGCGAAGGCTTGCCGTGCATCGGGATCGCCAGATGACGCAACTCACCGCCATAGGCTTCGGCAAGCGCCTGCAGGCCTAGGCAGACGCCGAAGATCGGCAGGTTGCGCGCCCTCGCCTTCTTGATGGTCGCCTTGCAATCGAAATCCTTCGGATTGCCGGGACCGGGCGACAGCACGACGAGGTCCGGATCGAGCCGGTCGAAGACCTCTTCCGGCACCGGCGTGCGTACGGTAGACACCGTCGCGCCCGTCTGGCGGAAGTAGTTGGCAAGCGTGTGGACGAAGCTGTCCTCGTGGTCGACGAGCAGGATCTTCACGCCCTTGCCGACGGAAGCAACGTCGCGTTGCTGTTTGCCGGAATTGCCGGTCTTGGCAACACGGATGGCGGAAAGCATGGCGGAGGCCTTCAGTTCGGTTTCTGCTTCTTCTTCCTCGGGGATCGAGTCGTTGAGCAGCGTCGCGCCGGCGCGCACCTCGGCAATGCCATCCTTGATACGGACGGTCCGCAGCGTCAGGCCGGTATTCATGTCGCCATTAAAGCCGACCATGCCGATCGCGCCGCCATACCAGGCGCGCGGGCTCTTCTCATGATTCTCGATGAAGCGCATGGCCCAGAGCTTCGGCGCACCGGTGACGGTAACAGCCCAGGCGTGGCTCAGGAAGCCGTCGAAGGCGTCCATATCGTCGCGCAGGCGGCCCTCGATATGGTCGACCGTGTGGATGAGGCGCGAATACATCTCGATCTGCCGGCGGCCGATGACCTTGACCGAACCCGGCTCGCAGACGCGGCTCTTGTCGTTGCGGTCGACGTCGGAGCACATCGTCAACTCGGACTCGTCCTTCTTGGAATTCAAGAGCTTCAGGATCTGCTCGCTGTCGGCGATCGGATCGTCGCCGCGCTTGATCGTGCCGGAAATCGGGCAGGTTTCGATGCGGCGGCCGGACACACGCACGAACATTTCAGGCGAAGCGCCGACGAGATATTCCTGATTGCCGAGATTGATGAAGAAAGAATAGGGCGACGGATTGATGGCCTTCAAGCGCTTGGAAATATCGGATGGCTTGCTCTCACAGCGCTCCATGAATTTCTGGCCGGGCACCACTTCGAAGAGGTCGCCCTTGCGGAAGCTCTCCTTCGCCTTGACCACCAGCTCCGCATATTCGCCGGGGCGATGATCGCTCTTCGGCGGGATGGCATCGGTGTGGCGGAACGGCTCGGGCACGATCTCGCCCGACTTGCCTTCCGTCGATACGCCGCCCTTGGCGAAATCGTAGCGATCGATCCAGGCTTTGGCGGAGTAGTTGTCGACCACCAGAATTTCGTCCGGCAGGTAAAGCACCATGTCGCGCTGATCGTCCGGGCGCTTGAGCTTCAGATCGATCGCGTCGAACTGGAAGGCGAGATCGTAGCCAAAGGCGCCGTAGAAACCGATGCTAGCATCGGCCTGCGAATAGAAGAGATCGGTTACGGCGCGCAAGACGGTGAAGACCGTCGGCATCTTCGAACGCTCTTCCTCGGTAAAGACACGATCGGGCGCCTTGACCGTGAGATCAAGCCGACGCGGCGACGAAGCGCCAAGCACGACTTCAGAAACGGTCTTCAGCTTCTCCCCGATGAAGCCGAGAATAACTTCGCCGCGCTCGTTATAGGCTTCGATCCAAACATCGCGCCCATTGCAAGACAGGCCGAGCGGTGGGTCGACGATGGCGGTATCCCAACGCGTATAACGGCCGGGATATTCGTAGTTGGAGGAGAAGACGGCGCCGCGGCGCTCGTCGAGCTTGTCGATATAGGACGATACAGCATCCGCATAGGGCGTCGGCCGGCGCTGCCGGGTGACGGTGATGCCGCCCTTCGTCTCGTAGATTTCCGCACCATCATCCCGAAGGATCGTTACCATTGTTCCTCACTCCGTTGTCAGGCCCAGATGACAGGCGGCCAATATAACAAAAAAGCCGCCTCGAAATCTCGGGCGGCTCACTCGTCGTCTTTGAACACGATTGGTCGAGGCCGCCTCAGCGTGCCCACCACCAAACTGCAATGTTGTTCAAGGACGTGTTCATGGCGGGAATTGTTAGCGTGAGATGAGGGGATACGCAAGCGGAAGATGGAAGGAAAGTTTCCGGTATTGGATAGCAGCTTCCGCCCGCGATCGATCAAGGTCCGTTAGACACGACGACTTTCGAAATGACCGAGCTTCGGCAAAACCAGATCGCCAACGGTGTAGGTGTGGAATTCGCTTGTCGAAACCTCGTCAAGCCTGCGGAATTTCTCGACAAAGACTGGATCGGAGAAGAATTCATCGACATTGCCGGCGCCCTTGATGGCTTCGATATTCACAACCGTCAGACCGTCCGTGCTCTTGGCAAGGTTGCTCCAGAGGAATCCTTGTTTCCGCTCGGCGACATAGTGAACGACATCCTGGATCACCCGGAAGGCTTCTTCCTGCTTGCCGGGATGAACGTGGATGACATTGACGATGAAGGTGGTCGGCTGCGGCTGGGCGATGAAATGTGCGGAGTTCGTATCCATTGCGGTTCCCTATGGAAAAGCGGCGTTATTGCCGCGCCGGCACTGGATATCGCGGCGGAGATAGCGGATAAACAATCCGGTATTCTCATAAGATCGGAATTATATTCCGTAATCGGAGTTGCGATGGACAAGCTTGGAACGCTCGGCATCTTTGTGCAGACGGCGGAGGGCGGCAGCTTCGTTGCAGGCGCGCGACGGCTTGGCCTCTCCGGCTCCGCGGTCGGCAAAGCGATCGCCCGTCTGGAACAAGAGATGGGGGTCCGCCTCTTCCATCGCTCCACCCGCAGCATGACGCTGACCGAGGAAGGCAGTTTCTTTCTCGATACCTGCCGGCGGATCTTGTCCGAACTCGATACGGCTCAGGCGGAACTTTCGAAATCGCATGCAGCAACTCGCGGTCATCTTCGCGTCAGCCTCCCTCTGGCCGGAATGCTGTTGATGCCGGCGATATCGGCCTTCATGCGCGCCTATCCCGATATTACGCTGGATCTGGATTTTACCGACAGGCTGGTGGATGTGATCGAGGAAGGGTTCGATGCGGTCATCCGCACCGGCGACGTCAGGGATACGAGGCTGATGAGCCGCAAACTCGGCACATTCCGCTTCCAGATTGTCGCCGCCCCGGACTATCTGAGGGCGGAAGGCATGCCATCGGCCCCTGAAGACCTGCTTCGGCACAAATGCCTGCATCATCGCTATCCCAGCACGGGCAAGCTGGAGCCGTGGCCTCTGGTGCGCAATGGGGAGGAGTTGCGGCTCGCCCTACCGACAACGACGATCGCCAGCACCATCGAGCCGCTCATCCATCTCGCCGAGAATGGCTTCGGCATAGCATCTTTGCCATCCTTTGCCGTCAGCGCGCAAATCGCCGACGGCCGGCTCGTGCCACTGCTCGAAGACCATATCGCGAAGAAAAGCATCTTCCGCATATTGTGGCCCACAAGCCGCTATCTCTCCCCAAAAATACGGGTCTTCGTGGATTTCATGGCGGCCAATCTGTTTTCGGATCGGTTGGCCGCCTGACGATTCCGCCCTCGTCTATTCTTGCGCTCTCGCCGCTTCGAAGAACTCCTCCGGCCCATCCACCTCGATTAATCGCTTCCGATCAATCAGCCAGAAGCGATTGCCGATCGATCGCACGAAACTGCGGTCATGCGAGACAAGAAGGCAGCTTGCCTCATTCGCCGTCAGTTCGCCCTCCAACGCCTCCTGGCCGTCGATATCCAGATGGTTGGTCGGCTCGTCCAGCAGGTAGAAGTTGGGATTGGTCAGCCGCAGCGCCAGCATGGCGAGCCGTGCCTTCTGCCCGCCGGAGAGACGGCCGATCTCCTTGCCCTGCATGTCGATGTTGATCCCTACGCCGACCAGCAACGTGCGGGCACGCTGCTCTCCAAGTTCGAACAAGCGCGTGATCATGCCGAGCGGCGTGTCCTTCTGGCCGAGATTGGAGAGCGCCTGGTCGCTGTAACCGAGCACGATGGATGGCGTCGGCTTGATCGCACCGCCGGCGGCCTGATCGGCTATTGCCCTTCGGATCATCTCCACGAACCGCGTCTTGCCGGCGCCATTCTGCCCGAGCAGCACGATGCGGTCGCCCTGGCAAATCCACTGCTGTCCCGTCTTGAACAGCAAGGTGCCATCAGGCGTCGTGACGATCGCATCCTCCAGCGTCAGCAGTACCTTGGCGTGGATGCCGCGATTGGCGAGCTTGATCGAGCCGGAAGAGCGCTCGCGGTAGCCCGGTCTCGCGCTGTCCTCCAGCTTTTCGGCTCGCGCCTTCAGCTGCTTTGTCTTGACCGTCAGCAGATCACTGCCAGAATTGACACCGAGATTATAGAGCTTGGCCGCCTGCTTGCGCAGCTGCTGCGCCGTCTTCATCTCCTTCTGGTAACGCCGCTCATCCGAGGCATCGACCTCGTCCAGCGCCGCACGCGCCCTGCTATACGGCAGCGCGTAGGCCTGCGACTGGTCCTGACGCAGGAACAGAGTGCGATTACAAACGGCATCGAGGAAGGCGCGGTCGTGGCTGGCGATGATGACGGGCACGTCGCGTGGCAAGGCATTCAGCCAATCCTCCAACAGCGCGATCTTGGCGAGATCGAGATGGTTGGTCGGCTCGTCCAGCAGCAGCACATCGGGCTCCGTCACCCAAACGCGGGCAAGCATGGCAAGCCGCTGCCAGCCGCCGCTGAGCTGAGCCAACGCCCTCTCCCGCATCGCATCAGGCACATCGAGTGAATCGAGAGTGACGTCGACACGCCAGCCCTCGCTCGCGGCCTGCTCCTTGGGCAAAGCGCGCAAGACCGCGTCATAGAAGGAGATAGCCAGCAGGTTCGCCGGTACGTTCTGTTCGACATAGCCGACGCGCAAGCCCCGAGCGCGGGTGATCTCGCCCGTGGTCGGCTCCTGCCTGCCCGTAATGCAGTTGAGCAGCGTGGTCTTCCCGCGTCCATTCGCAGCAACGATGCCGACGCGATCACCGGCATCCACGGTAAAGTTGAGATTGGAAAACAACGGCGCACTCATGGTGACGCCCAGATTGCGGAGATTGATCAGAGTCATGGTCTTTTCCGGTCTCGATCGAGCATCTCAAGACATCGCCGGCGGCTCCTTTTGCCGCACTACGCCGATGCCGATGGCCCAAGCGGGCCAATGCTCGAAAACATGTCATGACGCAGCCGCGCGGATGCGCAGGCTCACGTCGCCCCGAGGGCAGACCAGGAGGAATGAGTGAGAAACAGCCTCTGATCAGCCCTGCAAACGCATCTGCAGGGCACGAGTCGGACCGAACTGGCGAATATGCCAGACAATCTTGGTCATACGGTCCTCCTCTCTTTTTTCTCGACGGTTAAAGACTACGAGGCACGAATAGCATCGAACGCTGCCATTTACAATTGCGCAGACCGCCCGATGCCACGCGAGAGAGCAAAAAGAGGCGATGCCGAAGCATCGCCCAAGTTTGCTGCATCCAAGTTTGCTGCATCGATGTAACGGCTCAGAACCGTTGTGTCAGCGCCAGCTTGAAGGTCCGGCCGGGCTCGGAATAATAGGAAGCAGGCTGGGTCAGCGTGCCGCTATAGGACGGCGTGTTGAGCGCGTCGTAATAGGTCTTGTTGAAGATATTATAGACGCCGCCGCGGATGCTGAGCCCCTTCACCTGCTCCGGTTCCCACCACGCAGTCAGATCGAAGATGCCGTAGGCGGGGGTCTGCAGCGTGTCGCCCGTCTTCTTCGCCTCGCGCGCCGCGGTGATGAAGGTCAGGTCCGTTCCCCAGACGTCGGTCGCATAGCCGACGGTGAAGGCGGCCTTGGCCGGAGCGACGGAATTGATCCATTGACCGGTATCGGAGTCCTTGCCGTTCACATAGGCGAGCGCGCCCTTGATGTGGATGCCGTTGTCGAACGTCTTGTGTGCGTTGACCTCGACACCGAACATGCGAACGTTGGCGCGATTGAAGTATTCGGTGATCCCGAGCGGATAGATGCCTGTGGGATCGCGATAGTTCAGCGTATCGATGAAGTTCTTGTACTTGTTATAGAAGGCGCCAATATGGCCGCCGAAATCGTCATCGCCGAGATTGGTGCCGATTTCGATGCCGTTGCTGGTTTCAGGCTTCAGGTCCGGATTGCCGTAGGTGACATAACCACCGGGCACGCCGTAGTTGACGTAGAGTTCGCTGACACTGGGCGCACGGAAGGCCATCGCCCACTGTGCATACAGCTCGACATTGTCCTGCGGCCGATAGGAGGCGCGCAGCTTCGGCGAGAAGCGGCTGTCGGATTGCCCTGAGGGCAGGCCATTATAGTTGGCGCTGTCGCGATAGGCGGCCGTGTTCTTCGGCGAATAATCATACCAGTCGAAGCGAAGACCCGGCGTCAAATAGAAATTGCTGGAGCCCAATTCGATCTTGTCGTCGATGAAAACGCCGACGCGCTTGCCATCGACATCGGGCATATCGGACTGGTTGGTGTGCAGGAAGGCGCAAGAAGCACGCCAACGAGGAAGTGCGCAGCTATCCTTGCCGGCCGAGTACTGGTGAACCTTGTCGAAAGCGACATCGAGACCGAAAGTGACCTGGTGATGCAGGCTGCCGGTATCGAAAGACTTCGATGCATTGCCGGCGAAGCCGATGCTGCGGTCTTCCATTTCATTACGGCGCCAATAGTCGCCAATGACGGATGTATAGCGATAGCCTTCCACACCGCCTTCACGCAGAAGATTCTGCCAGTAGAAAACGGCGTTGGCGGTATCGAGGAGCGAATCGGCACTCTCGGCTTCATATTTGTAATCGAGCGACACGCGATTACGCTCGACATTGTCTGTCCCGTTGTAATTGCCAGGCCGGAAGTTTCCGGTCGGGCTCTGCAGGGTCATCAGATCGGTGGTTTTATCCTTGTTGTAGTGCTCGGCCGTAATGCCGAATGTGCCGATGTCGGTATATTGACGGATCTTGAACAGGCCGCTTCTCTGATTGTAGTCGGCCGGGTTAGCCTCGGTACGCTTGGTCGAATAGCCGCCGACATCGCCGTTGTTCTCCAGCTCGTGACCATGCGTGTAGCCGCCCTGGAAGAGAACGGCAGTGTTGTCAATGCGCTTGGCAACGGCGGCAGCACCGCCGATGCTCCGGTCGTCGCCATTATAGCCGAACTTGAAGACACCGCCCCAGGTGGAGCCGGCCATGATCAGATCTTCCGGCTCCAGCGTACGCAGCACGAAGGCACCACCAAGAGCGCCTGAGCCGGCACGGCTTGAATCGGCGCCGCGCACGATATCGACGCTGGAAAGCGCATTGAAATCGAAGCTGTTGACGCCACCATTGCCACCATTATTGGCGCCGCTAGCGTTGCCGCGCGAAGCATCAAGAAGGAAAGGAATTTGGATACCGTCGACCGTGGTCAAAACGCGGTCGTCACCTAGACCACGAATATTGACGCCGCCGGTAGCGCGGTTGAAGCCGACGCCGACTTCGGTGCTGCGGCCGAGGTCCTCGATACGTGTGATTTGCTTGTCGTCGACGTCCTTGGCCGTCGTCTCGCTTGTGGTCGGAGAGTCGGCAAGTACATCCTTGTTCGCCTTACCCTTCCCCGTCACCACGATCGGTTTCAGGTTGGTAACACGATCGCCCTTGGCGGCCTCGCCCGTCGCCCCATCATTTTGAGCTGCGGTCTGCGCAAAAGATGTCGTCGCCAGCCCGAGAGCCAGAAACGCAGTGCATGCCAAAAGGGCCGAGCGTGAGCGCCGGACAACCATAACCATTCCTTTCGAATTGCTTCACCGGGCTGGCTGGTTGCTGCGTCGAAGCAGGCAAGGGGCTGGCTAGGTTATCTTGTTAATGGGCGGAAATATCCGCCTTCTTTCTGTCGCATAAAAAACATGAGTATTATTGTCAATATATTCGAAGCGCATAATCATGAATAAAATTATCATCTTTTAAGACAAGAGATGAACGTTGCTGAATTGCAACGAAATGGCGACATCAAGCGTTCTAATGACATCATCATTAGAATTGGCTGAATTACTTGATGTTGTTTAGAACCATTTCACTAACCTCCGCCGTCATTTTACTTATGGCCGCTTCTCTTCCCCAGACCGGCCCGATCCCAGAACAAAAGCCAGATCAGCAACAGGCTCAGCCGAGCGGCACGCCGCCGATCCCGGCAGAGAAGCCGGCAATATCTTCTGACAAATCTATCGTTCCGCCGGAAAAGCCGGATGTCCAACCAGAGAACAAGCCGGCAACTCCGCCCGAGGAGCAGACAACAGGCGGGATGCAAGGTCCCCCTCGCCCGCCCCCGACCGTCGCCTCCGAGCCGGACGAGGAACACCAGGCGTGCCTGAAGGAACTGACCGCGATGGGAGCAATCTTCAAGGAAATTCCCCACATTGACGACGGCAACGGCTGCGGCATCGACAAGCCGATCTCGCTTGCTTCGCCGCTGCCGGGGATCGAGTTCAAACCTCAAGGAACGATGCGCTGCGAAGCGGCATTGGCACTGGCCCAATGGATGAAGGAGAGCGTGCTCCCATCAGCCGCCGCATTGGACAACGGCAAGATCGTCGCCATCAATCAGGCCTCGACCTATATCTGCCGCCTACGCAACAATGCCTCGACCGGCAAGATCTCGGAACATGCCCGTGGCAACGCCATCGATGTCGCGAGCTTCACCTTCGAAAACGGCAAGACCATCGCGATCGAACCGCGCCGCGAAGATCCGACGCTGACAGGCGCATTCCAGCGCGCAGCCAGCGCCTCTGCCTGCCTTTATTTCACGACCGTTCTGGACCCAGAGAGCGATGCCGCGCATGAAACGCATTTCCATCTCGACGTCATCGAAAGGAACGGCGGCTTTCGTTACTGTCACTAGAAACGCCTCGCGAGCCTGGTCCCGCAGTGATGTTGGAACCTTGTCATACCCCGAGGCCTGCATTCGAGAACCATAGGTCTCTATAGATCGCCACCGCCGTTTCATCCGGCGCTCGCTCCTGAGTAAGCCAAACCGACTGAATGGAGCGAGCCTCGCCGCCATTGGGGATTTTCGTAGATTGAGCTGGATCGGAAGCCCCGATGCAGGGAATGAAGTAGGCTTGCATCAAGGCCCGAGCGCTGAACCCCTGTTCCCGCCGTGTGATCACCACGGCAAGCCCGATCTTTTCGTTCGCCTGCCACGGCATGATGATCCGGCCGCCAGGGCGCAGCGCCTGCAGCCACGATATCGGCGGCGCCACGACACCGGCATTCACATAGATCAGATCGGCCTCCGGAAGCTCGAACGAAGTCGCATCCGCACAGATGACAGATACATTGTCGAACGAAATGAGATTGTCACGCGTGCGCTCGGCCAAGGCCTCGTCAATCTCGACGGCATGAACGTGGCCATCTGGCATGACAAGCGTCGACAGGATGGCGGTGTAATATCCGGTTCCGGTACCGATGTGAATGACCGTCTCGCCGGGCTGCGGCGCCACCGCGCCGAGGAAAGCGGCATGGAGAAAGGGCTCACCATTGTTGATGCCCTTGGACTTGTCCAATGCGACGAGCACATTCTGATAGAGGAACGTGGGATCGGCGTTTGGGGTTTCCAGGTAGCGGCGAGCGGCCCTGATCTGCCATGGCCCCGGCCCCATGAACGCCTCACGCCTGACGAGGCGAAAGGCTCGCTCCAGCCTTTCATCCGAAGAATTGCTGGCCGCTGCCATCATCTTCGCGTGGAAATCCCGTATCTGATCCAAACTTGCACGGCTCTCAGCAGTCACGATCCGCCTCCATCTTGACGATGCTTGGATCGTACCGACTTGTTTCGGGCTTCGCCAAGGTCAATACTTTAGATATCTTAGCGGGATCGGATGACAACAGTTGCGAGTGCAGTTGCCGAACCGGTCCTACTGACTGACAAGTTGAATCTGATTCTGAACTTAAAACAGTCCTTCGATGTAGCCCTGATCATTGAGGAAAATCCTCTCGGCCGCTGGCGATTTCGGCAGGCCGGGCATAGTCATGATCTCGCCGGTGATGACGACAACGAAGCCAGCCCCGGCGGAAAGCCGCACTTCACGGATGGGCACGATATGCCCCTCGGGCGCTCCCCGGACATTCGGATCGGTCGAAAAGGAATATTGCGTCTTCGCCATGCAGACCGGCAGGTGCCCGTAACCTTGATCCTCCCAGGACCTGAGCTGATCACGCACTGCCTTGTCGGCCGTGACCTCGCCGGCATGGTAGATCTTCGAGGCGACGATCTCGATCTTCTCCAGGAGCGGCAGATTGTCCGGATAGAGCGGCTGGAACTTCGCCTGACCGGATTCGGCAAGCTCCACCACCTTGTGTGCGAGGTCGGTAATGCCGGCCGAACCCTCGGCCCAGTGCCGGCAGAGGATCGCCTCGGCGCCGAGGCGTGCGACATAATTCTTCAGTGCCTCGATTTCGGCTTCCGTATCCGAAACAAAATGATTGATGGCGACGACGACAGGCACGCCGAACTTGCGGACATTGGCGACATGTCGGCCGAGATTGGCACATCCCTTCACGAGAGCTTCCACGTTCTCCCTGCCAAGATCGTCCTTTTTGACGCCGCCATTCATCTTCAAGGCCCGCACTGTCGCGACGATGACGGCGGCATCCGGCGAGAGCCCGGACTTGCGGCATTTGATATCGAAGAATTTCTCCGCTCCGAGATCGGCGCCGAAGCCGGCTTCCGTCACGACATAATCGGCAAGCTTCAGTGCCGTTCGCGTCGCGATTACCGAATTGCAGCCATGGGCGATATTGGCGAAGGGGCCGCCATGCACCAGTGCCGGATTGTTCTCCAGCGTCTGCACGAGGTTCGGCTGCATGGCGTCCTTCAGGAGCACGGCCATGGCGCCGTCGGCCTTCAGGTCACGGGCATAAACAGGCGTGCGGTCGCGGCGGTAGCCGATGATGATATTGCCGAGCCGCTTTTCCAGATCCTTGAGATCGGATGCCAGACAGAGGATTGCCATCACCTCGGAGGCGACCGTGATGTCGAAACCGCCTTCGCGCGGAAAGCCGTTCGCTACGCCGCCGAGCGAGGAGACGATATCGCGTAGCGCGCGATCGTTCATGTCCATTGCGCGCCGCCAGGTGATGCGCCTGATATCGATATTCTGCTCGTTGCCCCAGTAGATGTGATTGTCGATCAACGCGGCGAGCAGATTATGCGCCGATGTGATCGCGTGAAAATCGCCAGTGAAGTGAAGGTTGATGTCTTCCATCGGGATGACCTGCGCATAGCCGCCGCCGGCCGCCCCACCCTTCACGCCGAAGCATGGACCAAGCGACGCCTCGCGTACGCAGACCACGGCCTTCTTACCGATGCGGTTCAGCCCGTCGCCGAGGCCAACCGTCGTGGTGGTCTTGCCCTCGCCCGCAGGCGTCGGGTTGATCGCCGTGACGAGGACCAGTTTGCCGTCCTTCTTGCCGGCCTGCGCTGCAATGAACGCAGCACCGATCTTTGCCTTGTCGTAGCCGTAGGGTGCGAGATCTTCCGCCGGAATACCGAGCTTTGCGCCGATCTCCATAATCGGCAGTTTCTTCGCCGCGCGCGCAATCTCGATATCGGATGCCACTGTCGTCGCCATAAGTCTCGCCCCCGAACATACGGTCATTTCCCTGTCGGGATAAACCAATATGTTTCGGGTGTGAATAGTTGGCGAAGCCTCTCCCTATCGAAACGCGCTGCCTTGTCTCATGACGGGGCCATGCCTATTTTCGGCGTCCAATTCAAACTGAGGAAAAGGATAAGATATGAAGTCCCTGGAATTGCTGGTCGAGCGCATAATCCTCTCCAGTCGCTGGCTTCTGGTGATCTTCTATCTCGGTCTCGCAGCCTCGCTCGCCGTCTATGCCGTTTCGTTCGCCTACAAGTTCTACAAGGTAGCGATCAATGTCTTCGCCTATGACGAAGCCGACATGATCCTCGCCATTCTCGGCCTCATCGACGCCGCCCTGGTGGCGAGCCTGATTGTCATGGTGATGATTTCCGGTTACGAGAATTTCGTCAGCCGTTTCGACGAGGCTGAGGGTGAGGTTTCCTTCCTCGGCAAGCTCGATTCAGGCAGCCTCAAGATCAAGGTCGCATCCTCGATCGTCGCCATTTCCTCAATCCACCTGCTGCAGATATTCCTGAATGCCACGCAATATGACAATGCCAAGCTGATGTGGTTCACGATCATCCACCTCGCCTTTGTAGTCTCGGCGCTGTTGCTGGGCTTCCTGGAGAAGATCATGGCAAAAGCCAAAGCCAAGGATAGCTGAGGCCGACGAGCGGCTATTTGCCGGCCATTGCCGATGCGCTGGTCATCGGCGCACCCGTCGCCGACGGTGCCGGCGCGGCACAATCGGAAATCGATTGATTTTCCTTGCAGTTGCGCGCCGAGACCAGGGCGTCGGCATCGGCAAGCTCCGTCGTCAGCCTCAGCCCCAGCGCGTCCGTCTGCGAAATCAGATGAATGCCGTTCGGGTCGGTTCCAAGCATCAGATCCACAAGCCCCCGATCTATGCCCATCTTGTCGAGGAAGCTGACTAGCCTTGCTCTCTGCGCCTTGTCGAGCTTGGTCGTATCGTATTTGCCGACAAATTTACGACCGATCTCTTTCTTGGAGATGACCTTGCGCTTCCCGTCCACCATCTCATATTCTGTGCGGTACTGGACACGCACTTCGCTGTAGGTGGTGGTGATCTGATGAACGCCAAGCAGCGCAAAGGGGCTGGAAACGCGCTGAACGCCGCCTGCAAAAAACAGCGGGCAAGCCGAAAAGCAGATTGCTCCGTCGGAAAATGGCTGTCCTGTGATCGAGCCGTCCTGTGTAAAGGCTGCTGAGCAGATCGGTTCCGCATAGGGGCATGCCCGCGAGCGGGTGCGGCCGACTGCGATCGAAAGCTTCTGCTTGCGAATGATGCGAGCCATCTCCATGGCCGCCTTGACATCGCCGCCCGGTGAACTGACGACGATGGGCAGTTTACGGTTGCCCACCTGCTTTAGGACTTTCTGCAGCTTCCGCGGTGTATCCGCCATGATCTGCCCTTCGGCGGAGATCCAGTCGGGACAAGCGTTATCGGCTCGGCATTGGCCCATCTCGCCATGAACGAGTAGGAACTGCATCGGCGTGCCTCCGGCAACGCCGGCCGCTTCGGCAAGCGCAGGCGAAACCAGCAGAAGCGCAACTCCGGTGACGAACCACAACAGCATTTGACAACAGCGCGCCGCAAGCTGCGGAAAAAAGCGAAATTTCATAAGCTATACGCCTGCAAGCGATGACCTTAGCAAGACCGATAGCAACCGCTTTGGCCCTTCGCAAGGCGCACCGGCGCGGCGATGCATCATTTGACAAAACTCCTCACCACTTCATCGAAAGTCCAGTATGCAAGAACTGAGCTTTCCCAAATTGGCTACCGGTCAACTCCAAAGCGTGAGATCGCATGTCGTTTTCGACTTAATTTTGACATAGTAGGTAAGCGCCATCAGACCTCTTCGCCACGTCGAGCGTCGACGCAAAATGTATGATCGAGTCGAGATACGGCCAACAAAAAGACGGTCGCTCGCATTTATCGACCATTTTGGGCGAAGCCTCCGGAATAATATGTTTAAATATTAAAATATATGAAAATAAAAATTATTTCTGGCCGTGTGGTATTTTTGCGTCTAGCATTCACTCATAAATCCAGTATTTGATATCGATACCACGCCGCGGGTACCTTAACTCATATGTCCTATATCATTACCGCCGAGAGACAATTGCTGCTTTCTGCCGAGTTGGCTGCCGCTCGGACACAAGCGGCGTTTGCATTGGCTCTGGAGCGGACAGGATCGGCTTTTGGCTTCAGCCATATGGCTCTGATGAACGCCCCGGTGTCCGATGATACGATGATGACGCCGCTGCTCATCGAGGGGACAGTGCCTATGCAGTTCGTGCGTGAGTTCGATCGGCATCATCTGGTTCGCCGTTGTCCGATGCTGCTGCGCACGCGTGATTCAGTAATACCGCGCGCGTGGCATCTGCTGGAAAAAGATGGCGAACCAGACGCCGATTTGCCGAGTGAGCTTCGCGCACTCTTGATCAGCTATAATTGTCCGATGAGCGTCATAATCCCGGTCAATGCTCCGGATGGTCAGCGCCTCGTTTTCTGGTTCATGGGCAATCGCAGCAGTCTCGGCCAGAGTGAAATCAACGAACTCACGCTGATCATGCTGCAGGCGCTCGATTCCTATAATTGCCTCAAGCGCAACGGTGGAGCCGCGCCGCATTCGCTTTCGGCCCGCGAGCTTGAAGTGGTCCGCTGGACGGCCCAGGGCAAGACTTCGGTCGAGATCGGCCAGATTCTTTCGCTCTCCGACCATACGGTCAACGCCTATATGATGAACGCGATCAAGAAGCTCGATTGCGTCAACCGTACGCAGCTCGTCGCAAAAGCCATCCGACTGAAGCTGATCAGCTAACCGAACTCCCCTTCAAGCGATCTCCAATCTGAACCCAGCAGCCGCGTTCGTTTAACGGCCGCCGAGGACCGTGCGGATTTCCACGAGGCTCGAGCGCACCCGCAAAATATGGAAGCCCATGGTCGCAAGATGGCTCGGCATGAAGGAGCTGTCTTCAGGCCCATTGGAAATGATGAAGGGCTGAATGCGCAAAGCTGCCTGCAGCTGCGTCGTGACATCGCCCCAAAGCGCGCTGACGTTACGCTCGGCGATCACCTGCTGGAAATCCGAACGGGCCGCCATGAGGATACCGTAACTCGCGTAAAGCTGCCCATAGGCAAACCAGAAACGATCGTCAGCTCGCGTATCCAACCAGCCATAACTGTGATCCCCCGCCCTCTTGGCCAAGATATCCGCCGTGCTGCCGAGATCGTTGGCAATGTGGTCGACAAACTGCAGAAGATTGTCGGCACGCCCGTCGAAAATCGCCTTGCAGTTGCCGAGATCGCTATTGAAGCTACGCAGATTGCTCATTGCAGTGCGATAATAGCTTGGGCTCGGGGTTTTCGGTCCAAAGGGATGCAGGCCGAAATACCAGCTCGACTCATCGAACTGCAGGTTGCCTCGCGCCTTCTGCAGATCGCTGTTGATGCCCGATGTCCCGCGCACACGGCCGAGCGTGTCGACCAGCTCCGCCGAGGTGCGGCGAACAACGGAATTGATCCCCCGCTGGAAGGAAGCCTTGTTGTCGAGGAAGGGCGTGTCATCCCATGAAATGCCGAAGAAGCCGAGCTTGTAGAGCAGCATCGAGGAAATCCAGGCATTCTGATTGACGTTGAGATCAATCAGATCGGTGGCGACATCGACGACAGCAGAGGTTTGGCAGGTCTTGGGCGTCGTTGCCGCGGCCTGCTGGCCGTCCGATGCAGGCAGTTCCTGCCCGGCGGAATATTTGCGCTCGGAGAATTTGTAGACGTCCGGATAGGCGGGATTGAACCCGGTCCAGACCTGCGTTTGCCAAGCGAAATAGACATAAAGCAGCGCGAACAGCACCACGAAGGCAGCGAGCGGTAGCTTGATCAGCCAGTTGCGCTGCCGATACCAGCCATGGGCAGCAAGGAATGGCCAGCTTAGCCCGACGAAAACCAATCCCAGCCAGCGCACGATAGCGGCCCAGATCCGCTTGAAGAACGCCGTGATCGAGTCAAGCATGGACACGCCTCCTAAACCCTACCGCGCATCCTGCCGACATGCGAAGGACGCACCACACCAACCTGCGCAATGGATACCGCGAAAATCGCCACGGTCCTCGGATCATTAAGTCCTTATCGCCATTCACGTTCCAGCAAATATGTGTTCTTGGGAAAAACAACAACCGTCCGCATGGAATTTTCCGTGACGGACGACAATCAACTCTCCGGTTGCACCACTTCCGCCGCTCCGCTCGGGTCGGTGGAAAGGGGTATCGGATGCGGCTCCAGCCGTCTTTTGAAGACGGCGTCGACATGAGCCTTGCGCGCGGCGAGATCATGTCCCGCCAGTACATTCGCCTCGAATGCCTGGATCAGGTTCTCGACCTCCGCCGTTCGCGAAACCGTGGTCGATGTCGGCTCCGCTTCTGTCGCCAATGCCTTGAGCAAGGCGATCCGCTGCTCGATATCGACGCTCAGCTTGGCCGCCATGGCGCCAATGGCGGCGATCTGATTGTTCAGGGCAGCCGCCAGCCCTTCATAAATGTCTATAAGACGCTGCCGCGCAGTGCGGCGGGATTGAAGCGCCTGTTCTTGCCGCCGAATGTCGTCCTGCTCGGCCACCAGCGCACGATAATCCGCCTCGGCTTCGGACTGCAGATCGGCATAGCGCGAGGATGGTCGGTTTCGCCGCTGATACATGAGCTTTTCCGCCAGCGCATCGGCCCGGCGCTGCACCTCCTCAATCTCAAAATCGAGTTTCCGCCGCCGCTCGATTACGCCCTCGAGTTGAAGCTCGCATTCACGAAAGCACCGGGAGAATGCGGGTTTTGCCTGCTTGAAAAGAAGATCTAGTTCGGCCGATGCCGCAAGGGCCGCGTCGACATTGACGATGATCTCATCCGGCTCCATGGGTCTGCGCGCAAGCACCCGGCGGAGCAAGCCTGCATTTTCAAGGCCGAGCTCCTCGTTGAACAATCGCCGATGCTGCAGATCCGCCTCGTCCGTCGCACGATCCAGCTCTTTGACCAGCGACAGAGCGGCTGACTTCCAACGCTCCAGCAGTTCGACCGCTTCGCGGACGAGTGCTTCTTCGATGGGAAAGTTAATGGTCGCGACGCGCTCGCTGTCTCTGGCGTGACCGCCGAGCGTCGCCACCGCCGAATTCGCGTCATTCATGGCGTCATCGAGCGTCGTGCGCGCCTTATCGAGCATGCCGTCGAAGGAATGAGGCCTCATCATGAGAGCATACCCTCCCCTACCTTTAGCGCGAGACTAACCGCTTCCAGAGGCGAAGGAAATGCTCGAAAACTACCGAGCAGCGGTCACGCTCTTCAGATAGGCGATAAGATTGTCGAGGTCCTTGTCGCTTTTCAGCCCTGGGAACGTCATTCGGGTGCCTTTCACAAGGAATTGCGGCGAAGGCAGATATTTCCGCAGCAACGCTTCGTCCCAGACCTTGCCATCAGCTCCGAATGCCTTCATCGCCGGCGAGTAGGCGTAATCCGGCTTGCTTGCAACGGCTCGTCCAACGATCCCCATCAGCGAGGGGCCTACGCGATTATCAGGCTCGGTCGCCGTATGACATGCCCCGCATCTCTTGAAAACGGCGGCACCTGCGACCGCGTCTCCATCCGCGAGCACAGAGGAAGCCGAAGCGAATAGGATGACTGCCGATGCCAGACATTGCAATTTCATCGTCTCTCCCGATCAGCCTCGATAGGCAATCACATGCCAAAGATAGCCCGCACCGCTATCGAAAGCCTGTATGAGTGGCTGTTTCACTCGCAGGTAATCGCCTCTTCCCAATGGCGACGGCAAAGCGAGACATATTTGTCGCTACCGCCGATCTCGATCTGTGCGCCTTCGCGGACGACATTGCCGGCGGCATCGAGCCGTACCACCATCGTCGCCTTGCGCCCGCAATGGCAGATGGTGCGCACCTCCCGCAATTCGTCGGCAATGGTCAGCAGCTCCTGCGACCCCGGAAACAGATGTCCATGGAAATCCGTGCGCAGCCCGTAAGTCATGACCGGAAGATTGAGACGGTCGACGATATGGGCAAGCTGCCAGACCTGCTCGCTCGTCAGAAACTGGGCTTCATCAACGAAGACGCAGGCAAGCGGCTCCTTTGCATGCATTTCATCGACCATCGCATAGAGATCGTCGTTAGTTTCGAACGGCAAGGCATCCATGGTCAGGCCGATGCGCGAGGCGATCGTGCCGCGACCGGCGCGATCGTCGAGGGCTGCAATGAAGGCTGCGGTGCGCATGCCGCGCTCCTGATAATTATAGGCAGCCTGCAGCAGCATCGTCGATTTGCCGGCATTCATCGTCGAATAATGAAAGTAGAGCTTGGCCATGACATTCTCCTTGAATGCTTCATGGGAGCTGCGCGACAATAAGGAAAGATAGTCCCGGCAAAAACCACAGGATTCAGGCATGCTTGGCCGAGGGACCAAAAGCTTTGGCCACCAGCGGACAGAAAAAGACGGGCGTCGCATTCAGCCCCCTCAAACCGCCGCAAATACACTGTGGTCGCTTGAAAATGTCAGTTATTGATGGTTGCTTGGGAACGTTAGACTGGGAGTCACGCAATGATAAAAATGACCCTTACTGCATTCGCTTTCGCTTCAACTCTCTCCGCACTGACATTGGGAGCCACCACCACGGCCTCCGCAGCCGAACCGGCAAGCTGTGGCACTGTGCATTTTGCCGATGTGGGCTGGACCGACATCACCTCCACTACGGCAACCGCCTCCATCCTCCTGAAGGCGCTGGGTTACGACACCGACGTCAAGGTGCTCGCCGTGCCGGTGACCTACCAGTCGCTGAAGAACAAGGACATCGATGTCTTCCTCGGCAACTGGATGCCCTCCATGGCCGAGAACATCAAGCCGTTCGCCGCGGACAAGTCGGTGGAAACCGTCCGCGCCAACCTGGAAGGCGCCAAGTACACACTGGCGACCAATCAAAAGGGCGCGGATCTCGGCATCAAGGACTTCAAGGACATCGCCGCCCACAAGGACGATCTCGACGGTAAGATCTACGGCATCGAACCGGGCAATGACGGCAATCGTCTGGTGATCGACATGGTCGACAAGAACACCTTCGGCCTCAAGGGCTTTGAAGTGGTCGAATCCTCTGAGCAGGGCATGCTCGCGCAGGTCTCCCGCGCCGATAAGGAAGGCAAGCCGATCATCTTCCTCGGCTGGGCTCCGCATCCGATGAACACCACCTACAAGATGACCTATCTTACCGGCGGAGACGACGTGTTCGGACCGAACTTCGGTGGTGCGACCGTCTATACCAACGTCCGGGCCGGTTACCTGCAGGAATGCCCGAATGTCGGCACCTTCGTCAAAAATCTCGTCTTCTCGCTGCCGATGGAAAATGAAATCATGGGCAAGATCCTGAACGACGGCAAAGATCCGGAAGTCGCAGCGACGGAATGGCTGAAGGCCAACCCGGCAGCAATCACGCCGTGGCTCGCGGGCGTCACCACCAAGAACGGTGGCGACGGCCTCGCGGCGGTCAAGGCCAAGCTCGGCCTATAATACGAGGATGAATGGAGGGGCGGCCAAACCGCCCCTTTCTCTTCCTTGAACGGACTGCTTGCTTTCGCGTCCCGCCATTACCCGGACAGTGGTCCGCCTGGCGTGACAGACCGTTATTCTTCGGCGGCACCTCCGGCATCGTAAGCAACAATCGGAAACGCCGCCCCCAATCGTGGGCAAAGACGTGAACTGGTTAACCGATTACCGCATCCCCATCGGGCCATGGGCCAAAGCCGTCGTCGACTGGCTGACGAGCAATGTCACATGGTTCTTCGACGGCCTTTCCTTCGTTGTCGCGTATGGAATCAAAGGACTGCTGTTCCTCTTGCAGGCACCGCATCCGCTGTTCGTCGTCGTCGTCTTCACGGCAATCGCCTACTGGATGCGCCGGAGCATCACGATCACTGTCCTCACCTTGATCGGCCTGCTGATCACCATTAACCAGGGCTACTGGAAAGAGACAACCGAGACGCTGGCACTGGTATTGGCCTCCACTTTCGTCTGTATGCTGGTGGGCGTTCCCCTCGGCATTGCGACAGCGCGCCGCCCGTGGCTTTACGCCATCATGCGGCCGATCCTCGATCTCATGCAGACCATCCCGACCTTCGTCTATCTGGTGCCGGCAATGATCCTGCTCGGCCTTGGCATGGTCCCGGGCCTGGTTGCCACCGTCGTCTTTGCCCTTCCCGCACCGATCCGCATGACGCGCCTCGGCATCATTTCCACTCCCCCTTCGCTGGTGGAGGCAGCCGAATCCTTCGGTGCGACGCCTCGGCAGGTTCTGCGCAAGGTCGAGCTGCCCTTTGCCACACCGCAGATCATGGCCGGGTTGACGCAAACCATCATGCTGTCGCTCTCCATGGTCTCGATCGCCGCCCTCGTCGGCGCCCCCGGTCTCGGCGTGCCCGTGCTGCGCGCGCTGAATAGCGTCAACGTTGCCAAGAGTTTCGATTCCGGCGCCTGCATCGTCATCCTGGCGATCATTCTCGACCGTATGTTCCGCGCGCCCGGCGAAGGAGACCGCTCATGACCGTCGCCGTTGATTTCAAAAATGTCAGTATCATCTTCGGCGATCGTCCCGATGCCGCTCTGAAACTCGTCGACGACGGCAAGTCGCGCGACGAGATCGGCAAGTCGACGGGCATGGTACTCGGCGTCGCCAATGCCTCGCTACAAATCGAGGAAGGCGAAATCCTCGTACTCATGGGTCTCTCGGGCTCGGGCAAATCGACCCTGCTGCGTGCCGTCAATGGCCTGGCGCCGGTGGTGCGCGGCGAGGTATCCGTCAACACCAAAAACGGCGCCGTCAGCCCTTATTCTTGCAGCCCCAAGGCCCTGCGCGATCTGCGCATGCACACCGTCTCGATGGTCTTCCAGCAGTTCGCGCTGCTGCCCTGGCGGACGGTGGCCGAAAATGTCGGCTTCGGGCTCGAGCTTGCCGGCGTGCCGGACGCCGAGCGAAAGAAGCGGGTCGACGAACAGCTGCAGCTCGTCAATCTCACGCAATGGGCCAATCGCAAGGTCAACGAGCTGTCGGGCGGCATGCAGCAGCGCGTCGGTCTCGCCCGTGCCTTCGCGACCGGAGCGCCGATCCTGCTCATGGACGAACCGTTCTCCGCGCTCGACCCACTGATCCGCACTCGCCTTCAGGACGAGCTTCTGGAATTCCAGCGCCGCCTGAAGCGCACAATCCTGTTCGTTAGCCACGACCTGGACGAGGCATTCCGCATCGGCAATCGCATCGCCATCATGGAAAGCGGCCGTATCATCCAGTGTGGAACGCCACAGGAGATCGTCAAGAATCCGGCTGATCAGTATGTGGCCGACTTCGTGCAGCACATGAACCCGATCAGCATGCTGACAGCTCGGGACGTCATGCAGCAGGGCGTCGGACATTCGGCCAATGCAGGTTCCGTCACCGCGACGGCAACCGCCACGACACCGCTCGTCGATATTCTTGATGCCCTGACGCGCCAGCCGGGCAATATCGGGGTTGTTGACAATGGCACGATTATCGGAACGATCTCCGCGCAAGATGTGGTGTCTGGCCTGACCAGCCATCGGCGAAAGGAGTAGTCGTTCGCAACTGCTCCTTAATTTGGGGAGCAGGAAATGAACGACAAGCCATCGGTGCTGAGGGAAACGGACGAGGATGCGCGCATTCAGGCGCGCAACCTCATGCACACCGCCGCACATGCGGCCTTGGCCGTCATCGACCCCGAAACCGGCTTTCCCTCCGTTAGCCGCGTCCTGACCGTCATCGATGCCGACGGTGCTCCGGCCATTCTGGTTTCCGGTCTTTCCTCACATACCAAAGCGCTGATGAAGGACAGCCGCGCTTCGGCGCTGTTTGGCGATCCCGGCAAGGGCGACCCTCTCGCTCATCCTCGCCTCACCCTGCGATGCAAGGCCGAACGCGTCGAGCGGCAAAATGAGGCACATGAACGCATTCGCGCTCTTTTCCTCGACCGCCACCCGAAATCCAAGCTCTATATCGACTTTCCGGACTTCTGCTTCTTCCGCCTCGTTCCTGTTGATGCCAGCCTGAACGGCGGCTTCGGAAGGGCTTATACCTTGTCCTCACGGGATCTGATGATGCTTTAAACCGAAACCAAATCGTACCGGCAATAAGTCATACAATAGTGCAAGAATTAGTAGTCGGACAGCTCGAAGTAGAAATGCCTCATATTGACAGGTTGCAAATCTCCAGTGACCAAATTTGGCATATTTGCTGCTCCGAAACGATAAAAATCGACCTATTTTGGTCTAGTCGAGCTCCTGGGCGGGCGGTTGGAGACCTCGGCATAATCGCCGGAGCATCATACGTACATATCTAAAACAGCATACTCGATACCTTAAATTTAGGTATATACAATCTTCGACCGGTCTTGGTATTGTTAGATATCGGTAAAGACCGCGTTGGAAGTAGCACAATTTTTGATATACGCTCCGCATTGGGAAGTTTAAAAAATGAAGACAAGAGATTTGGCCGAACACTCTAATGTTGCGGCAGCATTATTATCAGCAATGGCGAACCCGAAGCGTCTTTTGATCCTTTGCAGCCTCGTTAAAGGCGAAGTTCCAGTTGGCGTTCTTGCCAATCAGGTCGGACTGAGCCAATCAGCACTTTCCCAGCATCTTTCGAAGCTTCGCGCCCAAAAGCTGGTCAAGACGCGTCGTGATGCTCAAACGATTTACTACTCCAGCACATCGGAATCGGTGATCCGTGTTCTCGAAACGCTGGAAGACATTTATTGCGAGCCGGAAAAGAGTAGATCGGCTGCCTAAGAGCTAAGATAGCTCCTGGCCTGCCGACGAATGATCTTTTGGGGGACAATAATCTCGAAAGATCGACTTGCTTTCATTACCAGCTGTTTTACTGCTTTAACTGGCAAATCCTTGGATTTGCCAGTTTTTTCATATCGGGACCATGCTTCGTAGCGCGGTTCCCTGTCCGACATCTCGCTACCGCATTCTTCGATGCTCGATCCGTCTTATCACCGCTATCTTTGCCTTGACGCAAAAAGGGCGGCTGATAATTTGACCAAGCAGTAAATATAATAGCGCGGCGCGCCGCCGTTGCCGGGAAATGGCCCCCGAATGGCCATTGGAGAACAGCATGTCGGACCGTTTGAATGCCACCCCCAACGATTTGCGCGCCTTCTGGATGCCGTTTACGGCCAATCGCCAGTTCAAGAAGGAACCGCGCCTTTTCGTCAGCGCCAAGGATATGTATTACACCACCCATGACGGTCGGCAGGTACTTGATGGAACTGCAGGCCTGTGGTGCGTAAACGCTGGGCACTGCCGCCCGAAGATCACCGAGGCAATCCGCCAGCAGGCCGGCGAACTCGACTATGCCCCGGCCTTCCAGCTTGGCCACCCCAAGGCCTTCGAGCTGGCGAACCGGCTGGTCGATATCGCCCCCGAGGGCATGGATCATGTTCTCTACACCAACTCCGGTTCGGAATCGGTCGAAACCGCACTCAAGGTCGCGCTTGCCTATCACCGCGTGAAAGGCAATGGCTCGCGCTTCCGTCTCATCGGCCGTGAGCGCGGCTATCACGGCGTCAATTTCGGCGGCATCTCCGTCGGCGGCATCGTCACCAACCGCAAGATGTTCGGCACGTTGCTGACCGGCGTCGACCATATGCCGCACACGCATGTTCCTGGCAAGAATTCCTTCACGCGCGGCGAGCCAGAGCATGGCGGCGACATCGCCAGCGAACTGGAACGCATCGTCACTCTGCACGACGCCTCGACGATCGCAGCCGTCATTGTCGAGCCTATCGCCGGTTCCACCGGCGTCCTCATTCCGCCGAAGGGCTACCTGCAGAAGCTGCGCGAAATCTGCACCAAGCACGGTATCCTCCTGATCTTCGACGAGGTCATCACCGGTTTCGGCCGCCTCGGCACCCCCTTTGCCGCCCAATATTATGATGTGAAGCCGGATATCATCACGACAGCCAAGGGCCTGACCAACGGCGTCATTCCGATGGGCGCGGTCTTCGTGACCTCGGAAATCCATGATGCCTTCATGCAGGGACCCGAGCACATGATCGAGTTCTTCCACGGCTACACCTACTCTGGCAACCCGATCGCCTCGGCAGCAGCGCTTGCGACGCTCGACACCTACAAGGAAGAAGGCCTACTAACGCGCGCAGCCGAACTCTCCGACTACTGGGCCGATGCCCTGCATTCCCTGAAGGACTGCCCGAATGTCATCGACATCAGAAACACCGGCCTGATCGGCGCCATCGAGCTCGCCCCCATCGCCGGCGAACCTACGAAGCGCGCTTTCACCGCCTTCCTGAAGGCCTATGAAAAGGGCCTCCTGATCCGCACCACCGGCGACATCATCGCACTCTCGCCGCCGCTGATCATCGAGAAGCATCACATCGACGAGCTATTCGGCAAGCTCCGCGAGATCTTGCAGAATAATATCTAAGGCATAAGCTCAAACAATCTTCGCCCCTCACGCCTCCTCTTGTATGAGCAAGAGAGCCGGCATGAGGGGCGATCCATATGCGAGGGACGAAATGACCACCAAACTCGAACGCTATATCGACCAGGGTGTCGGCCGGGAATCTGCCGATATCGTGCTGAAGAACGGCCGGTTCTTCGATCTGGTGACGGGCGAGCTGGTCGCTTCCGACATCGCCATTTGCGGCGACCGCATCGTCGGCACCTGCGGCGATTATCAGGGGCGCGAAGAGATCGATATTGCAGGCCGCATCGTCGTACCAGGCTTCATCGACACGCATCTGCACATCGAATCCTCGTTGGTGACCCCGCTCGAATTCGACCGCTGCGTGCTGCCCTATGGCGTAACCACCGTTATCTGCGATCCGCATGAAATCGCCAATGTGCTCGGCACGGAAGGCATCCGCTATTTCCTGGATTGCTCGCTGGAAACCATCATGGATATCCGCGTCCAGCTCTCTTCCTGCGTGCCGGCGACGCATCTGGAAACCTCCGGCGCCGATCTGCCGATCGAGAAACTCCTGCCGTTTCGCAATCATCCCAAGGTCATCGGCCTCGCAGAATTCATGAACTTCCCCGGCGTGGTCCACAAGGATCCGGTCTGCATGGCGAAGCTCGAGGCCTTCCAGGGCGGTCACATCGACGGTCATGCACCGCTTTTGCGCGGCAATGACCTCAACGGCTACCTCGCAGCCGGCATCCGCACCGAGCATGAATCGACGACATCAGAGGAAGCGCTGGAAAAGATCCGCAAGGGCATGCATATCCTCGTGCGTGAGGGCTCCGTCTCCAAGGATCTGCACGCGCTGATGCCTATTATAACCGAGCGCCTGTCGCCCCATCTGGCGCTCTGCACCGACGACCGCAATCCGCTCGACATCGCCGAACAGGGCCACCTCGATTATATGATCCGCACGGCGATCGCCCATGGCGTCGAGCCCCTGGCGATCTACCGCGCCGCCTCGATCTCTGCCGCGCGCGCCTTTGGGCTGCGGGATCGCGGCCTGGTGGCGCCTGGCTGGCGCGCTGATCTTGTCGTGATCGACAGCCTGGAAAGCTGCAAGGCGAAGATCGTCTTCTCCGCAGGGCGCCGCGTTACCCCCGACCTCTTCGCGACCCGCGGTTCGGTCGAGCCGGTCGGCCTCGACAGCGTCAAGGCCCGCCCGATCAACGCCGCCGATTTCGGCGTGCCGGTGACGGAAGGCGAAAGCTCCATCATTGGCGTAACGCCTGGCAAGATCATCACTCGACATCTCCGCTATCGCTTGCCGACCAAGGGCAACCAGACCGATATCGACCTCGGCAACGACATCATCAAGGTCGCCGTCATCGAGCGGCACGGCAAGAACGGTAATCATGCCAACGGCTTTGTCCAAGGCTTTGGCTTGAAGAAAGGCGCGATCGCGTCGACCGTCGGCCACGACAGCCACAATATCTGTGTCGTCGGCGTCAATGAGGACGATATGGCGCTTGCCGCCAATCGTCTCAGCGATATCAATGGCGGCTTTGTCGTCGTCGAGAATGGCGTGGTGACGGGCGAAATCGCCCTGCCGGTCGCCGGCCTGATGAGCCTTGAGCCTTATGAAAGCGTGCGCGACACGCTGCATCATCTGCGCCAAGCGGCCTATGCCCTCGGCGCAACGCTGGAAGAACCCTTCCTCCAGCTCGCTTTCCTGCCCCTGCCCGTCATCCCGCATCTGAAGATATCGGACAAGGGCCTGGTCGATGTCGACAAGTTCATGCTGATCGGCTGATCAGGCGAACTGGCCGCAATAAACGTCCAGTGCCGAAAGCGCGATCGTTACCCCCGCATCGGCGGTGCCAAATCCTGGCATGGCGATCGTCTTGCCAAGTTTGATGTCCTCCGGCAAAGCAACCTTCACCGGCTTGCGGGAGAGATTGAAGACAAACAGCAGCGTCTCGCCGCCCTTGGAGCGGGTAAAGGCGAGAACGTCCTCCTCCGTGTCGAGGAAGGTCATATCGCCGTCGCGCAGGACCGCATGTTCCGCACGGAAAGCAAGCGTCTGCTGATAGTGATGCAGCACGGAGTGCTCATCCGCGTCCTGCTTGTCCACTGCAAGCGCCGCATGCTGGTATGGAACCGGCAACCATGACTTATCGGCCGTCGTGAAGCCCGCATGAGCAAGACCCGCTTCCCAGGGCATCGGCGTGCGGCATCCGTCACGCCCCTTGAATGCCGGCCAGAAGCGAATGCCGTAGGGGTCGCGTAGATCCTCGAAGGCAAGCTCCGCCTCGGGCAGGCCAAGCTCCTCACCCTGATAGAGGCAGATCGAACCACGCAGGGTCGAAAGCAGCGAGATTGCGAGCTTTGCAACACGCGGCTGCTCCTCCTCCTTTTTGGCAAAGCGGCTGACATGACGCTGGACATCATGGTTGGAAAAGGCCCAGCAAACCCAGCCGTCGACGACATTATCCTGGAAATCGCTGATGCAGCGCCGGAAATGCGCCGGGGTGAAATCAGGCCCCAAAAGGTCGAACGTGTAGCACATATGCAGCTTGTCGCCGCCGCTGGTATAGGCCGCGACAGTTTCCAGCGAGCGTGCGCCGTCACCCACTTCGCCGACGGTCGTACGATTTTCATATTGATCAAGCAATGCCCGCAGCCGTTTCAGGAAATCGATATTTTCAGGCTGCGTCTTGTCGTGAAGATGGTTCTGCATCCCATAGGGATTGGTTTCGGGCGCATCGAGCCCAGCCGTGGCGACAAGCGCCGCCGGATTGTCCCGCAATTCCTTGTCGCAGAAATAGTAGTTGACCGTATCCAGGCGGAAACCGTCCACGCCACGATCAAGCCAGAATTTGACGGCCGAAAGTACCGCATCCTGAACCTCCGGATTGTGGAAGTTCAGGTCCGGTTGCGAGGTCAGAAAATTGTGCTGATAATACTGCCGGCGCACGCCATCCCACTCCCAACCCGGCCCGCCGAATATCGACAGCCAGTTGTTCGGCGCGGTGCCATCCGGCTTCGGATTGGCCCAGACATACCAGTCCGCCTTGGGATTGTCGCGGCTTGCACGGCTTTCGACGAACCAGGGATGTCGGTCCGACGTGTGCGAGATGACCTGGTCGATAATGACTTTCAGTCCGAGGTCGTGTGCTGCCGTCATCATCTCGTCGAAATCGGCAAGCGTACCGAAAATCGGATCGACATCGCAATAATCGGCGACGTCATAGCCCATATCGGCCATGGGTGAGGTGAAGAACGGTGCCAGCCAGATCGCATCGACCCCCAATGCGGCAATATGAGGCAGTCGCCGGGTTATTCCCTTGATGTCCCCGAGCCCGTTGGCATCCGTATCCTGAAACGACCGCGGATAGACCTGATAGATCACCGCCCCGCGCCACCATTCGGCTCCCGCCGCTTTATTCGTCGATTTCATCAAACCGCCTCGATATCGCACAAGGCCTCCCAGTTTGCACACCCCTGCGCAGGGGGCAAGCCGCAAATCGGCGGCCCGAAAAGCTCAACCATCGGCGGATAAATTCGCTGTATCAATTTTAGCGAATTACCAATAAGAAAGTTCACACGCTAAGCATGCCCGACTTTTTTTAACTTGAAAGCGACGTCGCTTTCGATAACTTCGCGCATTGACCTGTACGTGAAGGTCACCTGCGGATCAAAAACACCCTTGTAAAACAAGGACAAGAACTCCAGAAAGGTGGGAAAACATATGGCGCATATCACCAGAAAATTTATCGCTGCGGCTTTTGTCAGCACGATGTTGAGCGTTTCCGCGCATGCCGCGACCCTCAATATCCACAACGGCGGCGACCCGACTTCGCTCGATCCGCAAAAAATTTCCGGCGATTGGGAAAACCGTATCGACGGCGATATCTTCGAAGGGCTGGTGACCGAAGATCCCAAGGACAACCCAATTCCCGGCCAGGCTGCAAGCTGGACCATTTCGCCCGACCAGAAGGTCTATACCTTCAAGCTTCGCGACGGCATCAAGTGGTCCGACGGCCAGCCGGTGACGGCGCAGGATTTCGTCTTTGCCTTCCAGCGCCTGATGGATCCGAAGACTGCCGCCCAGTACGCTTATCTGCAATATACGATCCTGAACGCGGAAAAGATCAACAAGGGCGAGATCAAGGATCCGACCCAGCTCGGCGTCAAGGCGATCGACGACAAGACGCTCGAGATCACACTTGAGAATCCCACTCCGTACTTCCTCAACGCCCTGATGCACTACACGGCCTATCCGCTGCCGAAACATGTCGTGGAAGCCAAGGGTGACCAATGGGTCAAGATCGAAAACATCGTCACCAACGGCCCTTACAAGCCGGTCGAATGGGTACCTGGTTCGCATGTCAGCATGGTCAAGAGTGACCAGTATTACGACGCCAAGGACATCAAGATCGACAAGGTCAACTACTACACGCTGGAAGACCAGGCCGCTGCCCTGAAGCGCTATCGCGCCGGCGAATTCGATATCCTGACCTCCTTCCCGGCCGATCAATTTGACTGGATCCAGAAGAACCTGCCCGGCCAGGCGCATGTGGTGCCCTTCCTCGGCACCTACTATTACGTCCTGAACTCTACGAAGCCACCCTTCAACGACAAACGGGTGCGCCAGGCTCTCTCCATGGCCGTCAACCGCGAAGTCATCGGCCCGAAAATTCTCGGCACCGGCGAACTGCCATCCTATTCCTGGGTGCCGCCGGGCACGGCCAATTACGGAGAACCGGCGTATGTCAGCTGGAAGGATGAGCCCTACAAACAGAAGGTCGAAGAGGCCAAGAAGCTTTTGAAGGAAGCCGGCTTCGGCCCCGACCATCCGCTGAAGGCACAGCTGCGCTACAACACCAACGACAACCACAAGCGCATCGCTGTCGCCATCGCCGCCATGTGGAAGCCCCTCGGCGTCGATATCGAACTCTACAACACCGAAACCAAGGTGCATTACGATGAGATGCAGCGTGGCCAGGTGGAAATCGGCCGTGCCGGCTGGCTCGCCGACTATAACGATCCGATCAACTTCCTGAACCTGCTGTCCACCGGCGTCGAAATGAACTACGGCCGCTGGAGCAACAAGGACTACGATGCTCTGATCAAGCAGGGCAATGAAGAAACCGATCTGAAGAAGCGCGCCGAGATCTACAAGAAGGCCGAGCAGCTGGCCCTCGACGACAGCGCGGCTATCCCGATCTACTACTACGTTTCCCAGAACATCGTCGCCCCGAAGGTCCAGGGCTTCGTCGACAACATCCAGGACATCCATCGCACGCGCTGGCTGTCGATCAAAGAATAATTGGGAACAGGCTCCTCCCGGACACAACCGGGAGGGGCCGTTTAAGATCATGTTTGGCTACGCTCTCCGTCGTTTGCTGTCGACAATCCCCGTCTTGTGGATTGCCGTGACAGTGTGCTTTTTCATTCTGCGCCTTGCTCCCGGCGGCCCCTTCGATGGCGAAAGGCCATTGCCGCCGGAAGTCAAAGCCAACCTCGCGGCTCACTACAACCTCGACAAGCCCTTGGTTGAGCAATACCTGATCTATGTCGGCGACGTCATGAAGGGCGACCTTGGCCCATCCTTCGCCAATCAGGATTTCACCGTCACCCAGCAGATCATGTCCGGCTTCCCCTATACGTTGACCATCGGCGGCTCTGCCTTCGTGCTCGCGACTGTCGTCGGCGTCTTCATAGGCTGTATTGGTGCGCTTTATCAAAACCGCGCGGCCGATTACTGGCTGGGCGGCGGCCTCCTCATCGGCCTGGTCATGCCAAGCTTCCTCATCGCTCCCATCCTTCAGCTCATCTTCGGCAATACGCTTGGCTGGCTGCCGGTCGGCGGTTGGGGCGATGGCTCGATCAAGTTCCTGATCTTGCCCATCATCGTCCTGACCCTGCCGCATGCGGCTCGTATCTCTCGCCTGATGCGCGGCTCGATGATCGAGGTCATGGGCCAGAACTTCATCCGCACCGCCAAAGCCAAGGGCATCGGCCCGCGGCTGACAATCATGCGGCACGCGCTGAAGCCGGCCATGATGCCCGTCGTCTCCTATCTCGGACCCGCGGCAAGTTACCTCCTCACTGGCTCGCTGGTTGTCGAAAGCATCTTCGGCCTGCCCGGTGTCGGCCGCTACTTCGTCGGCGCAGCGCTCAACCGCGATTACGGCATGGTTCTCGGCACGGTCGTTTTTTACATGGTGCTGATCGTGGTTCTCAACCTGCTGGTCGACATCACCTATGCTTGGCTCGACCCGAAAGTGAGAATGCGATGATCCTCAATTCCGCTAAGAGAGAACTGCTGGAAGCGGAATTGCTTTCGGCAGAAGGGCTTGCACCCAAGGGGCGATCCCTCACCGGCGACGCGATGCGTCGTCTCCTGCGCAACAAGGCGGCGGCGCTTTCGCTGTTCATACTGGCTGCGCTGGTTCTGGTCGCCATATTCGGCCCGTATTTCCTGCCCTTCAACTATGAGGATCCGGACTGGACGTCCTTCCGAGGGGCTCCGGACTTTGCCGCCGGCCACTATTTCGGCACCGACGGCAACGGCCGCGACCTGTTGGCGCGCACGCTCTACGGCACCCGCGTCTCGCTGACGGTCGCTCTTGTCGCAACCCTCGTCTCGGTCATCATCGGCGTGCTCTATGGCGCCGTTGCCGGTTATTTCGGCGGTCGCGTCGATGCGATCATGATGCGCTTCGTCGATATCATGTACGCCCTGCCCTATGTTCTCTTCGTCATCCTGCTGATGGTGATCTTCGGCCGTAACGTCTACCTGCTGTTTGCGGCGATCGGTGCGCTGGAGTGGCTCACCATGGCCCGTATCGTGCGTGGCCAGACCTTGTCGATCAAGCAGCGGGAATTCATCGAAGCCGCACGCGCTTCCGGCCAGCGGTCGTTCAAGATCATCCTGAAACACATCGTGCCGAACCTCGTCGGTCCGGTCGTCATCTACGCAACACTCACCATCCCGGAAATCATCGCGACGGAGAGCTTCCTCTCCTATCTCGGCTTCGGTGTTCAGGAGCCGCTGACGTCTCTCGGCACACTGATTGCCGAAGGCTCGGCGGGCATGGAGACGACGCCCTGGCTGCTGTTCTTCCCGGCCGGTTTCCTGGTCGCGCTGCTGATGAGCCTGCTTTTCATCGGCGACGGCCTGCGCGACGCATTCGATCCGAAGGATCGCTGACATGACAGACACACTTCTCGAACTCAAAGACTATTCGATCACCTTCCGCACGCCTGAAGGCGAAGTGGCTGCGGTCTCAAAGATGAACCTCAAGATCGGCCGCGGCGAACGCATCGCCGTCGTTGGTGAATCCGGTTCCGGCAAGAGCCAGACTTTTCTCGGCCTGATGGGCCTGCTCGCCAAGAACGGCCGCACCAGCGGCCAGGCGCTGCTCGACGGCAAGGACCTGCTGACGCTGAAGCCGCGCGAACTCGACCATGTGCGCGGCAAGGATATGGCCATGGTCTTCCAGGATCCAATGACCGCGCTCAACCCGTCGCTGCGCATCTCGCGGCAGCTGACGGAACAGCTCGAGGTCCATGGCGGGCTTTCGGCGCGTGCCGCCTCAGCAGCAGCGCTCGACATGCTGAAACGGGTCGGCATCCCTGACCCGACGCGCCGCTTCAACCTCTATCCGCACGAGCTTTCGGGCGGCATGCGTCAGCGCATCGTCATCGCCATGGCACTGCTGACCAAGCCGAAGCTGCTTATTGCCGACGAACCGACGACGGCGCTCGACGTGACGATCCAGGCGCAGATTCTCGATCTCTTCAATGAGCTGACGGCCGAGATGCATACGGCGCTCGTCATGATCACCCATGACCTCGGCGTCGTTGCCGGTCTCGCCGACCGTGTTGCCGTCATGTATGCCGGACGCATCGTCGAGGAAGCGCCGGTCGAGGAGCTGTTCGAAAACCCCGCCCATCCCTATACGGCGGCGCTCCATTCCGCCATCCCGAGGCCGGACCAGGATGTCGACGACCTCACCGTCATCCCCGGACGTCCGCCGAACCTGATGCACCTGCCGCGTGGCTGCTCTTTCTCACCACGCTGCGCTCATGTGCAGGACGACTGCCTCGACGCTGCACCTCCGCTCGATCGGCTGGCGGCACGCCGTTGCGCGGCCTGCTTCCATCCCCTTTCGGCTAATCAGGAACGGAGCCTCGTCCATGGCTGAGCAAGCGCTTCTGAAGGTCGAGCATTTGACGACCGAATTCGAGCTGCCATCGAAATCCCTCTTCAAACCGCCGCTGATCCTCACGGCTGTCAACGATGTCAGTTTCGAGCTGAAGACGGGCCGCACGCTCGGCATCGTCGGCGAATCCGGCTGCGGCAAGTCCACGCTCGGCCGCTCCATCCTGCGGCTGATCAAGGCCCAGAAGGGCCGCATCCTATGGCAAGGCAGCAACTTGCTCGATCTGACCGATGAGGAAATGCGTGCCGCCCGCCGCGACATGCAGATCATCTTCCAGGACCCGATCGCCTCGCTCGACCCGCGCATGACCGTCGGCGACATCATCGCCGAGCCGCTCACCGTCTTTGAACCGAAACTGACCCGCGCCCAGCGCCAGGATCGCGTTCGCGAGATCATGGCTGCGGTCGGCCTCGTTCCTGAGATGATCAACCGCTACCCGCATGAGTTCTCGGGCGGACAGGCGCAGCGCATCGGCATCGCCCGTGCCGTCATCACTCGGCCGAAGCTCATCATCTGCGACGAGCCGGTTTCGGCGCTCGACGTCTCGATCCAGGGGCAGGTCATCACGCTTCTGCGCCGCCTGCGCAAGGAGTTCGGCCTCACCTTGATCTTCATCAGTCACGATCTCTCGGTCGTGCGCCTGATCTCGGACGACGTGCTGGTGCTTTATCTCGGCAAGGTGGTCGAAGCCGGTGAAGCTGCGACGGTCTTCGACCATCCGGCTCATCCCTATACGCAGGCGCTGTTCTCTGCCGCGCCCATCCCTGACCCGAAGCTGGCGCGTGGCCGCGAGCGCATCCGCCTGCAGGGCGACCCACCCTCGCCGCTCAACCCTCCGCCGGGCTGTGTCTTCTCGCCCCGCTGCTGGAAGGCGACGGATATCTGCCGCACGAAGATGCCGCCGACAGAGCAGGTTCGTCCGGGCCAGACGGCTGCCTGCTATCACATGGATCGACCGTAAATCATGTCCAGCAAAAGTGGACGGCGGCAGCCGCCGTCCACCTTGCCCCAGCCGCCGCTTGCGCGTATGCAGCACCAAGACAAAATGCAGGAGGCAGTTTTGGGCGGGCGTTTTCTTTCGATCGGCGAATGCATGGTGGAACTGTCGCAGGCCGATGACGGACACCTGCGCAAAGGCTTTGCCGGCGACACGTTCAACACGGCCTGGTATGCCCGCGCCTGCCTGCCTAAGGACTGGGCCATCGATTACTTCACCGCACTCGGCGACGACGCCATGTCGGATGAAATGATCGGCTTCATGGCCGCCGCCGGCATCGGAACGCAGAGCATCCGTCGCCTTCGCGGCAAGACGCCCGGCCTTTATATGATCAATCTCAAGGATGGCGAACGTTCCTTCAGCTATTGGCGCGACAGCTCTGCCGCCCGCCAGCTTGCGGCCGACGGCGATGCCCTGCGCACGGCGATCGAGGCCTCCGACGTCCTATATTTTTCCGGCATTACGCTCGCGATCCTGTCGCGCGAAGACGCCTTCACCTTGCTCGCAGAGCTGCGCCGCGCCAAGGCTGCCGGCAAGCTGGTCGCCTTCGATCCCAACCTGCGCCCTCGCCTCTGGTCGAGCCTGGACGCGATGCATACGATGATTGCAGAGGGAGCGCGCGCAGCGACGCTCGTCCTGCCAAGCTTCGACGATGAAGCCGCACATTTCAGTGACGATTCGATTGCCGCCACGATCCGCCGTTATCGGCAATACGGAGCCGCCATGGTCGTCGTCAAGAACGGCCCCGACGGCGCGACCATTGGCGACGGCGTTCAGGAGACGCTCGTCTCGGCGGTCAAGGTCGTCAAGGTTATCGACACTACCAGCGCCGGCGACAGCTTCAATGGCGCATTTCTGGCGCACTATCTCCACCATAAAGATGCAGTTGCCGCCGCTGGCTTCGCGGCCAAGATCGCGGCGAAGGTCATTCAGGAATACGGCGCGCTCGTCTCGCCTGAGAAGTTGAAATCCATCCACTAAACGCTGTAATATTTCCATCATGGACACCCCCCACAATAGAGTGGGCGCGGGAATCATGTTTGAAACACCGCAATCGCTGGCACCGCCATCATGAGGATGCGGTGCGGATGGACTGTTTTGGACATGTTGCAACGCTTGTCAGACATCGATCAAACCACCTGGGCGCAGGCGGCGACACCTGTCGCAGTACCCGAGCGGCTGCTCATTGTTAGCGATGCCTGGCATCCACAGGTCAATGGTGTCGTTCGTTCCATCGAGAACACCAATCGCGAACTGACTCGCATGGGCATCGAGGTTTCGATGATCACGCCGGACGGCTTCCGCAACATCCCCTGCCCGACCTACCCGGAGATCCGACTCTCGATCGCCAGCTATCGCAAGATCGCCGCAAGAATAAAAGCGCTCCGGCCGACTTATGTCCATATCGCTACGGAGGGTCCTCTTGGGCTTACGGCCAGACGCTGGTGCTTGAGAAACGGCATGCCGTTTTCGACCAGTTACCACACCCGCTTTCCCGAATATGTGGCCGCGCGCTTGCCAATACCGGAAAGCTGGCTCTACGCCTTCGTCAAGTGGTTTCACAATGCGGGCTATGGCTGCATGGTAGCAACGCCAAGCCTGGCAAACGAACTCAGGCAGCGTGGCATCCGCAACCTGCTGCCCTGGAGCCGTGGGATCGATTCCCACCTCTTCCGTCCCCAACCGCTTGACGACAATCCATTCGGCCTGCCCCGGCCGATCTTCATGACCGTCGGTCGCGTGGCGCTCGAAAAGAACCTGCCCGCTTTCCTCGATCTCGACCTACCCGGATCGAAAGTGGTGGTCGGCGATGGGCCTGCGCGCGCGGAACTGCAGAAGCTCTATCCCGATGTCCATTTTCTGGGCGCGAAATTCGGAGAGGAACTGGCGCGCGCCTATTCACAGGCCGACGTCTTCGTCTTCCCCTCCAAGACCGACACCTTCGGCAACGCTATTCTGGAAGCGCTCGCCAGCGGCGTTCCGGTCGCCGCCTACCCCGTCACCGGCCCTGCAGACATTCTGGGAGGAAGCAGGGCAGCCGGCGTCGTGGATGCTGACTTGGCAACCGCCTGCCTAGCCGCGCTGTCATGCTCCCGCGAGGCCGCGCGCTCTTTGGCACTCAACTATTCCTGGGAAGCGGCAACAACGCAATTCATCGGCAATGTCCGCATTGCCAACCATCGGGGCCGAGCTCATCCCCGCTGAACTCGCGGTCCGCTTCTTTCAGCATTGAATGTTGTGACCTGACGCCCGAGAAACCAAGAACATTTCTTCCTTAGTCGCAAGGCAGCACCTGAGATCCCGCCATAGCGTCCGGTGTCAAATCTCCTATGCGAGTTCCGGAACATATCTGCTGGTGAACAGCATCCTCAGAAAAAGAAGAAATCCATAGCCCGGGTATAAATTTGGGTGTACAATTATTTATCGCACGACCTACATAGGATCTCTCAGGGAGTTCTTGAGATGACTGACGACCTGTTAAAGCTGGATAACTTCATCTGCTTCGCGCTCTATTCGGCGAACCATGCGATGAACCGGCTCTATAAACCCATGCTGGACGCGCTCAATCTCACCTATCCGCAATATCTCGTCATGGTGACCCTATGGGAAGAAGACGGACAGACCGTCGGCGGTATCGGTGAAAAGCTGTTCCTGGAATCAAGCACGCTGACGCCGCTCTTGAAGCGGTTGGAGGCAGCCGGCTTCATCAAGCGCATCCGCAGCAAGGAAGACGAGCGCCAAGTGTTGATTCAGCTGACCGGCGAAGGCAAGGCGCTGAAGAAGAAGGCGGCAACTGTCCCCCCTTGCATTCTCGATGCCACGGAGCAAACACCCGACGAACTGACACGCTTGAAGAGTGAAATCATCACCTTGCGCCAGGCGCTCAGCAGGAACGCAGCCTGACCGGATGCACCCTCCCGACCATCCGGTCTGAGAGGGTACTTCAGGTTCGCTTCTTCTTGTTTTCGTAAGGATTTTCCGACGAGCGGAAATGGATGCGGATGGGGACGCCGGGCATGGCGAAATCGGCGCGCAGACCATTGATCAGGTAGCGAACATAGGACTCCGGCAGAGCGTCCGAGCGTGTGCAGGAAATCATGAAGGCCGGAGGCCGCGCCTTCACCTGAGTCATATATTTAAGCTTGATGCGGCGACCGGAAACCGCCGGTGGCGGATGCTGAACCTGCTGCGTCTCGAGCCAGCGGTTGAGGCGCGCGGTCGAAACACGCTTGTTCCAGACCTTGTCGGTATCGACGATTGCTTGCATGAGGCGGTCGAGTCCCTCGCCCGTCTGGCCGGCAATCGGAATGGCGCGAATGCCACGCGCCTGCGGCAATAGGCGATCCGTCTTCTCGCGCAGATCGGCAAGCACGGCCTGGCGGTCTTCGATCATGTCCCACTTGTTGAAGGCGAGCACCGCGGCACGTCCCTCGCGGATCACGAGATCGACGATCTGCAGATCCTGCTTCTCGAAGGGAATGGTCGCATCGAAGACGATGACGACCATCTCGGCGAAACGGATGGCGCGCAGCGTGTCGGCAACCGAAAGCTTTTCCAGTTTCTCGGTCACCTTCGCCTTGCGGCGCATGCCGGCGGTATCGAACATCTTGACGGTACGGCCGCGCCAGCTCCAGTCGACGGAGATGGAATCCCGGGTAATGCCCGCTTCCGGGCCGGTCAGCAGTCTGTCTTCACCTAGAAAGCGGTTGATGAGCGTCGACTTGCCCGCATTCGGGCGGCCGACGATCGCAACACGCAAAGGGCGCGTCTCGTCATAGGCCGGTTCTTCGTCGATCTCCTCGCCATCTTCGCCGACTTCCGAGCGCGGAATACTGACATTCGTCTCCGCCTCGTCTTCCTCGTCCCCGAAGGCACGCTCAGGCCCGATAGCCTCGACGATCGCGTCGCGTAGATCCATCATGCCTTGGCCGTGTTCGGCCGAGATCGGGCAAGGCTCGCCAAGACCGAGCGTATAAGCATCGTAAAAGCCGCTATCGGAGCCCCGCGCCTCGGATTTGTTAGCAACGAGCACGACCGGCCGGCCGCGCTTGCGCAGCATTTCGGCGAGCGTCTTGTCGACATGGGTCAGACCCATCTTAGCATCGACGACGAAGAGCGTCAGATCGGCCTCGTCGATCGCAGCCTCGGTCTGGGCGCGCATGCGACCCTGAAGTGATTCATCCTGGGCCTCTTCAAGACCGGCAGTATCGACGATGCGAAAGCGCAGATCGATCAGCTTGGCTTCGCCCGGGCGGCGGTCACGCGTCACACCCGGCGTATCGTCGACGAGCGCCAGCTTCTTGCCAACCAGACGGTTGAACAGCGTGGACTTGCCGACATTCGGGCGACCGACGATCGCGACCGTAAAACTCATTGAGCGATCCTTCAGCCTTTTGCAACCGGGGCCTTGCCGGATGCGGTGATAAGGTCGAGCAGCATCTGGGCACGATTGGCAACGTTGCGCGGGCTCTGCGGATCGTCGACGATTGCCTGGAACCATTGCCGCGCCTTGGCGAAATCGCCGGCCTTGTAGGCGGCAAGGCCGAGAACGTCGCGCGCCGAATGGCGGAAGGCGTCAGCCGGGACGGCGAGCTCCTGCGCTTCCGCAGCGACCTGATCGTAAGTGCCGGTATCGACGAGCAGATAGGCAGCGCGCAGGCGGGCCGCATCGCGGATCACCACCGGGAGGTCCGTCTGCTTGCCGATCGCCGAGAAGGTGGCGATGGCCGCGGCCTTGTCACCCTTCTGCGCCTGCAGCGTCGCGGCGCGCAGGCGGGCCAGCACCGGATAGGAACCGGGGCCGCTCTTTTCGATGGCGGCGAATGCGGCCAGCGCTTCATCCGTCTTGTTCTGATCGGCAAGCGTCAGTGCGGCAATGAACTGATCGCCACCGCTGCCGGCCTGATTGCCGGCCCAATAGCGATAGCCGCTATAGGCTGCGGTACCAAGGACGACGAGCACGGCAGCACCGATGATGAGCTTGCCGAAACGGCGCCATATGAACCGCAATTGGTCCGAGCGCAGTTCCTCGTTCACCTCGCGGATGAAGCTATCGTCATTGAATGCCATTCTCGTCTCCGGCCCAGGCCAAATAATTCCAACAAGCTTAGGGGTTAGTTGGGCCTTCTACTCCATTTTGTGGCTGATGTAAGGGGGAATGGCAGAAATCGTCACATAACGAGCGGCGAAACCCCGATAATCCACGCATGAAGCTTCCAAATGATCAAGGCCCAGGCGACCACACCGATGACGATCGCATAAAGATCGTATTTCGCCGAGACGAAGGGACGCAGGGTGATTTCGCCCGCCCGCTCGCGCTGTTTGAACGAAATGCGCAGGATCACGCCCCAGGCAAGGAAGGCAGCAAAGAGTAGCATGGCCGCGCCGTCACCGTTCGACAGAAGATGCGCCAGCGCCCAGATCTTCACTGACAGCACCATCGGATGCTTTGTTCTGGCCGCGATATGCCCCGCCGGCAGCAGCGAGGCAACAAGAGAGATGAGAGCGAACAGCATCAGCAGAATGGTGATGTGGCTCATCCAGAACGGCGGCGTCCAGATCGGCGTCATGTCGCGCGCCTGACCGAAGCCGTAAATAAGGATGATCAGCGCGATGATGCTGGCAATCGAATAGACAGCTTTCCAGCCGCCCTCGCCCAAACTCGCAATCATCGAGCTTCTGAGGCCGGGGGCGACGACACGGATCAGGTGGAGGCCGAGAAAAAGAACAATGCCGAGAATGAGCAATGCCATGGATGAAATCCTCTATGGTCTTGTAGTCACATCCTTATCGGCTGCCGTAAAAAAATGCCAGCATCACCGCAGCTTCGCCGCAATTGCACGAAAGGAAGGAAGCGACCTGAGCGCGCTATCCGATATCGCTGGACGATTCCTGGCAAGCCTTGTTCGACGCAATCAATATTCGGTACCCATGTTTCGCTTTGCTACCTGTTTCTCCGTCGCCATTTCGTTAGGGCTCCCCGTCGCCGCCCGGGCCGATGACAAGCCCAAGCAACTCGTCATGGTCTCCTTCGATGGTGCTCATGACAATGCGCTCTGGACCAAGAGCCGCGAGATCGCTTCGCGCAATGGCGCCCATTTCACATACTTTCTGTCCTGCACCTTCCTCATGAACAAGGCGCAGGCCAAGGCCTATCAAGGGCCGAAGCAGAGGCCTGGCAAATCCAACGTCGGCTTCGCCAAGAGCGAGGACGATGTGCGCACCCGCATCGCCAACATCTGGGCGGCCCATCAGGAGGGCCACGACATCTCAAGCCATGCCTGCGGCCATTTCGACGGCAAGGGCTGGAGTGCTGCCGACTGGAAACAGGAATTCATAAATGCGCGCATTGCGCTTCGCGACGCCTGGAAGAATGTCGGCTTGGCCGACAAGGAACCCCAAGGTTGGGAAGACTTCGCCACGAACGACGTCAAGGGCTTTCGCGCACCCTACCTCTCCACCAGCGACGGTCTCGTGCCGGCGGAAAAGGAAGCGGGCTTCCAATATGATGCAAGTCTCGTCACCAAGGGACCGGCCCTGCCGCAGGTGGTCGACGGCATCTATCGCTTCGGCCTGCCATTGATCCCCGAAGGTCCTGAGCATCGCCCGGTCATCGGCATGGACTACAATCTCTATGTCCGCCATTCCAAGGGCGTCGAGGACAAGGCCAACGCCAAGACCTATGAGGACCGCGCCTTCGAAGCCTTCGAGGCTGCCTTCAACAAGCAATATGACGGCGAGCGCATCCCGCTGCAGCTCGGCTTCCATTTCGTCGAAATGAACGACGGCGCCTATTGGCGCGCCCTCGACCGCTTCGTCAGCGATGTCTGCCACAAGCAGGATGTCGCCTGCGTCAGCTATTCCGAGGCGATTCCGTTGATTGCGGCGCGTGGCAAGCCGCAGCAGGGGTGAGGAGCGATCGGACGAAGCGCGAGCAATCGATCCAATGATCGATTGCCGCGGCCCCTTCGGCGGGCTCAGAATGCCAAAGCGAAGGGCCGCTGCGGCAGCAATAGCGGCCATTCAATAGCGCAGAGCCCCTGATGGGCTTCCCAGTTAGCGTAGTCTCATAAAAAAGGCCCCGTTTCCGGAGCCTCCTTTTTTAATCAACCGTCGACGTGAACAACCCCCGGCTCACGCTCCAGGTAGCGCTGATCAATCGATGGCAAAGGCTCGTCATCGATCGCCGCCTCAAAAGCCCGTAAGCGCTTGTAGATAGACAGCAGCTCGATGATCGTAGTCCATGAGGTTACAAGATATTGGAAGGAACCGCGCACCTGGTCAAAGACGTTGGTGATCTGCGTCATCAAGCCGAGCGTCAGCTTGCCGGCAACGATCGAAGGAACCAGGACGACAAAGCTGAAGATATTATCGGCCTGCGAATAGAAGATACGCGCGACATTGAAATAGGTGTAGTGGAAATAGATACGGAAATAGTTGCGTCGCACATTGGCGAAGAGTTCCGCGACCGTCGGCGGAGTGGCGCGATCGTCATGGTCTTCGCCATAAACGAGCTCCTTGCGATAGGAAGCCTCTACGCGCTGGTTGATGAATTGGAGCCCAGGCAGCTTGATACCGACCGCCGCCAGGAAGACCGTTCCGAAAATCGACCAGAAGATCGCGGCCCAGACGAGCGCATGCGGAATATTACCGATAAGCGGTAATTCCGTAATGTTGGCGCCGAGACGGAAGAGCACCGGCAGAAAAGCAATCAGCGTCATGATAGAGCCGATGAAGCTCACACCGAGAGATTCGACCGTTTGGGAAAACCGCATCGTATCTTCCTGCACGCGCTGTGAAGCACCTTCGACATGCCGCAGCTTCTGCCAGTTGGCCATGTAATAATCGTTCATTGCTGTGCGCCAGCGAAACACCCAGTGGCTCACGAAAAACAGGTTGAACACGCCGACGGTGATGGCCACGAAGGCGATGCCCGCAAAAACGAGCATGTTCATATAAAACTCGGAACTGGACACGGAGCCAACGGTTGTCAGTGCCTTTTGAACCAGATTGTAAAAAGGCCCGTACCATGCGTTGACGGCGACGCTGACCTGTACCGAGAAGTAGGTGTTGAAGATGATCAGCGCCGTGCCGAGCACCGACCAATATTGCCACGGATGCGGGCTGAAGCGGAACCAGAAAAGTGCGAATAGGGCGACGGCAGCAATGTAATAGATGTAAAACCAGATGAACGGTGCAGACCAAAAAGTCGAAACGCCTACCGGCGCCTCCTGCCCATCCGCCAGCGGCGGTAGGCCGATATAGGCGCCCGCTTTCTCTCCACCGAAATACCAAAGAAGTATAGCGGCAAGTGACCAGAGAGCGGCGGAGATGAAGAAGGGTTTTGGCTTAGGAAAGAATGACAGAAACACGAGAAGCGCAGCTTTCTTGATTGGATTGTCGAACCGCTGTGGCGTTTATTGATGGAAAGCCTAGGGCAGTTCGCCGTAAGCGGCAACCGGTGAAGACGTATTCTTACATAGATGTAATCGCTTATCCCATGATCGTGATGCAGTTGTTCAGCAACGGATTTTCACCCATGGGATGAACTTTCTCCCGATTTTGATTGGTAAGCCGCAAACGATGGCACATTCGCGACTTCCTCTTGCAGCAGACTATCTTACGATATATATCTTACGACATGACTAACGATATAAGCTCTCACACTTCAAGGAGAAACGATATGAGAGGTTTCAGAGATCGCCACATATTCGGAGATGGCTTTGACATCGTCGAGGCATATATCCTACGACATGGCCGAGGTCGTGAATCGCGCGGCGAGCATAGGAGAGACTTCATGAGAGGCTTCAAGGGTGGCATGTTCGGCGGCGGGTTTCGCACCGGCCGCAAGTTCGATGCGGCCGACCTGCAGCTCATCATCCTCGCTTTGCTCTCCGAGCAGCCGCGGCACGGCTATGAGCTGATCAAGACCTTCGAGGAGCGCTCCGGCGGCTTTTATGTACCGAGCCCGGGCGTCATCTACCCGGCGCTGACCTTTCTCGAAGAGACGGGGCAGGCCGCAGTCGAGGTAAGCGGCACGAAGAAACTCTACCGCATCACCGAAAGCGGCCAGAAGCGCGTCGACGATAATCGTGATCTGGTCGAGGCAACGCTCGCCAAGCTCACGTCTATCGGCGAGAAAATGGCCCGCGTCCGCGAAGTTTTCGGCGGTGACGATGAAGATGGCCGCGACAATCCGTTCGACCGCCATGGCGCCGGTGACGTCCATCGCGCCCGCCACCTGCTCCGCTCCGCACTTCGCTCGAAGTTCCCTTGGAGCAAGCCCGAAGGCGCACGCATCGCGGCAATCCTCGAGCGCGCTGCCGCCGATATCATCCGCGGCGAAACAAAGACTGAGGATAGCCCGAAGGTCGACGAATGAGCTGAAGCCTCACTTGTCCGGCAGTGTCAGGATGACAGGTCCGTTGCGGGTGGCAATGATCGTGTGCTCGTACTGAACCGTGGGAGCCTGCGGATCGGCATAGAGCGTCCAGGCATCGTCGCCGCCCTCTGCCCAAATCGCGCCTAGAGAAAGAAACGGCTCGACGGTGAAGACCAGGCCATCGTCCGTGATCCGGGTCTCGGAAGGGTCCGCCCAGGTGGAAACCTCGGCGGGCTCTTCGTGCAGGGAGCGACCGATGCCATGGCTCGCGAGATTGGCGATCAGCGTGTAGCGGTTCTTCTGGGCGAACGCGCCAACGGCCTGCCCGATCTTCGCAAGTGGCGCGCCGCTTTTCACCTGATTGAGGCCCACCCAAAGCGCCCTCCTGCCGTCGCGGCAGAGGCGCTCGATCTTCGGCTTGACGGGCGGCACGGCAAAGGACGCGCCGGTATCGGAAAAGAAACCATCCTTCTCGGCCGATACATCGAGATTGACCAGATCTCCTGCCTGGATCACACGCGGACCCGGAATGCCATGCGCCACTTCCTCGTTAACGCTGATGCAGGTCGCGCCAGGAAACTTGTAGACCAGCTCGGGCGCCGATTGCGCGCCGGCATCCTCCAGCACCTTTCGGCCGATCGCATCCAGCTCCAGCGTGGTGATGCCCGGCTCCAGCGCCGCGGCCATGGCCTGCAACGCATTGGCGCAGATGCGGCCGATCTCTTTCAGCTTGGTCAGTTCTTCTTCGGTCGAAACGATCATTTACGGCTTCCGGCACTACCGGTCTCTCAGCAGCGGTTTGGCGAGAGGCTCAAGGTCGCTTTCGCCCCTTCCCTCCCGGCAGTCAATGTTTTTCTGAGGCGTTCTCAGGCTTTCTGCCAGATAGCGCAACTTTCGAATTGCTAAAGAGATCAAGAGCGCGGATCGTCGGCCAGCAATGCCCAGCGCTCGTGATCGCACCAGACGCCGCCGATCTTCAGATATTTGGGCGAGAAGCCTTCCTTGCGAAAGCCGAGCCGCTTGACCAGCGCGATGGAAGGATGATTGCCCGGCTGGATATTGGCTTCCACCCGATGCAAGCCCACCGCATCGAAGGCATGGGTGACTGCCAGCCGAACGGCCTCCGTCATAAAGCCCTGGCCGGCAAAACCAACCATGCCGTGATAGCCGAGGAAGGCGCTGCGAAACCCGCCCCACACCATCTGGCTGATATTGACGACGCCGACGATGCCGCCCGAGCCGGGATCGCGCGCCACCAGTCCGATATTCGGCCCCGTCACCGTTTGGCCGAACCATGCGTCGAAACCGTCGCGATCGAGAAAGGGATAGGACCAGGGCACATGATGGGCGCGACTGGCGATATTGGCGGCGATCAGCTCGTCCGCATCCGATTGCCTGACAGGCGCGATGATCACTTGCGGCATGGCTCGCTCCGTCCTTATTCGGGAGCGAGCCTTAGCAAATCGAATCCGAAATCAAAAGCTTCGCTGAAAGAACGGAATCATTTTCCGAACCGCTTCATAACGAAGATAAAGTCCGCCCCAGGCGATCACGCCGAGATAAACGCCGAACAGCAGGTGCGAGAAGATCGGACTGCCGACCCTCAAATGCGTCGCGATTGCGCCACCGAGCAGACCCGTCAGCAGGATGGCACCGAGAACCGATGTTCTCGGGATTGCATAGAGAATGGCGCAGCTGAGCGTGATGATGCCGAGCAGCCGCGCAAGTGCCGGATCGGCGGAATAACCAAGCCCCGCCATAGTCTCGGTGACGACGGAAAGCGGAATGAGCTTGATCACACCATCAAAGACAAGAAAGGCAATGACCAACCCACTGAGGATCATGCCGGCAACCCGCTGAGCGCGTGTGACTGACGGCAGAGATGAATCGGCTGCGTAAGACATTGTCGTATCCCCCGGAATTGAATCGAAATTCAGATCTTGGCCGCCAATGCGGCGAGCTGATCGGCGCACTGTGCCCATCCCTGATGGAAGCCCATCTTCTCATGCGCTTCGCGATCCTCAGCCGACCAATGCAGGACAGTCGCTGTATAGCGGGTTTTGCCGCCACCGAGATCGTCGAGCTGGATTGTCACCACCATGAAAGGTTTCGCTGACGGCACCCAGGCGCTGGTGAAGGCATCGGTGAAGACGATGCGCTCATTGGGAATCACCTCCAGATAGACGCCATTGCCCGGATAGTCTTCCCCCTCGGGGCTATGCATGGTGATCGAGCTTAAACCGCCGGCACGAACGTCGATACTCGCTGCCGATACCGTCCATGGCAGCGGCGCGAACCATTGCTTCAGAAGCTCTACCTCGGTCCAGCAACGAAAGATCTTCTCGCGCGGCGCATCGATGATGCGGGTCAGGGAAAGTTCGTGGCGCTGGGTCTGCTCAGTCATGTCTTGCTCCTCTTACTGTTTGACGCGGCCTGCTCGGCCCATACCCTAATGACGTTCGAGATCGTCATTTCCCGACACCACAGACGCAGTTTTTTCGATTATTTTGCAGCGGCAAGAGCATCCGCGCTCAGACGATCGAGCTGATAACGGATATGGGCCGCTTCGGCGGGCGAGCGGGCGAGCGCTATGGCTCTGTCGAAGGCGATGCGCGCCTCTTGCGTGCGGCCGAGCTGCGCAAGCAGACCACCTCTCACGCCATGAAAATAGAAATAGCTGTCGAGCGGTGCTTCCAGCGTCGCGATCAGCGCCAGGGCCGCCGCCGGCCCCTTTAATTTGGAGAGCGCGACCGAACGATTAAGCGTGACGACGGGAGAAGGCGTCAGCCGCTCCAGCATCTGGTAGAGAAGATCGATCTCCTCCCAATCCGTGTCGACGGCGCGCTTCGCCCTTGAATGCAGCGCTGCGATCGCCGCCTGCACCTGATAGGGACCGGGCCTGCGGTGGCGGATCGCCTTGTCGAGCAACGCCAGCGCTTCGTCGATCAAGGTGCGATCCCAGAGCGAGCGATCCTGATCTTCCAAAAGGATGATCTGTCCATCGGCATCGAACCGCGCCTCCTTGCGCGATTGCTGCAAGAGCATCAGAGCCAACAGCGCCATGGTCTCGGGCTCGGACGGAAAGATCCGCAACAGCAGTCGGCCAAGCCGGATCGCCTCGTCGGCAAAGGCAGCAGTCTCACGATGTGTTCCGCCGGCGGAATAGCCTTCGTTATAGATGAGGTAAATCATGGCGCTGACGAGCGCCAAACGTTCGCTGCGCTCGACCGCGCCTGGTGTTTCGAAAGGAACGCCAGCGGCTGCCACCCGCGCCTTCGCGCGGGTTATGCGCTGCTCCATTGCGCTCTCGCTGACCAGGAAGGCGCGGGCGATCTGCTGCACCGAGAGGCCGGAAACGATACGTAGCGCCAGCGCGATCTGTTGCGTTGCCGGCAAATCCGGATGGCAGCAGATGAAGAGCAGCCGGAGAATATCGTCGCGATATCCGGAGCCATCGAGCCGCTCGGCCAGATCGCTCTCCACATCACCCGTATCGGAGATCGCCTCCTCGTCCGGCAAGCTCTGCAATTTCGACTGTTTGCGCACCGTATCGATGCCGCTGTTGCGGCCGACGAAGATCAACCAGGCGACGGGGTCGCGCGGCGGCCCCTTGTCGGGCCAGGTCTTCAGGGCCCTGAGGCAGGCCTCCTGAAAGGCCTCCTCGGCGGTATCGAGGTTGCGGAAATAACGCAAGAGAGCGCCCATTACCTGTGGCCGGGCGTTGGTAAGCGCGATATCGATCCAGGCAATGTCGGTCATGTTGCAACGGCTCCTGGCCGGAAGACATAAAGCGGGCGGATTTCATAGGAGCCGACGCCGGGATTGGCCGCGGCAAGCTCCTTCGAAAAGCCAATGGCTTCGTCTAAAGTTTCGAAATCGACGACGTAGAAACCGAGCAACTGCTCCTTCGTTTCCGCAAAGGGGCCGTCGATCACGATCGGCTCGTTCTTGCCCTTGCGCAGGGTCGTTGCCGCCGTCGTCGGCATCAGCCGTGCCACCGGCCCTAGCTTGCCCGCCTTTGCCAGCGGCTCCTGCACGGCAATCAACCGTGCCATAGTCGCGTCTTCCTGTTCCTTGGACCAGGCGAACACGGTATCTTCGTCGTTGTAGCATAGGATCGCGTAGAGCATTGAGATTCCCTTCTCCCTTTAAAGACGAAGGAATATCACCTGCACCGACAGGCTACGTCAAAAAAATATCGAAGAGACGTCAGGCTTTCCCACGCCGGATCGCCAGGATACCGGCCTCGGCATCAAGCTCCGCCACAGCGCCGATAAAAACACTTGCCGGGCTATCGCCATGCCCGAGCGGCAAGCCGCCGAGGATCGGCACCTTTAGTTCGGCCAGATGTTCACGCAGGATGTCGATCACCGAATAAGGGCGGTCGCGAACTCGAAGTCAGTAAACTGGCCGATGGCGACCCCTGCCAAACCATCCAGATGCCCCGCCTTGCGCAGCATGGTCATCTGGCGGTCCACCTGACCGCGATACATATTAACGGCTTCGAGCAAAAGAACCGCGCCATTCAGATCCGGCAGCGCCCAACCAGCCGAGGTCGCAACCGTATCCAGATTGCCACCGATCAGCAGCCCTCTGGCCGTCCCGCCTATCGTCAGACGGAAGGTCGGTTCATCGGGACGAGCTTCGATGACGATATCGTCGGTGGTCATCATCGTCCGGCATAATGCCTCGCGCGTATAAGGGCTGACACCATCGTCATTCGGCCCGCAAAAGAAGGCTCCATGAATGCCGATCTGATGGCTGTTTCTCAGAAGGCTGAGATGCAATGCGGTGATGTCGCTGAAGCCGATAACGAATTTCGGATCGCGCTGCACAGCGGCAAAATCCAGTTTGTCGGCAATCCGATACGACCCCTTGCCGCCGCGTGTCGTGAAGATCGCCCGAACATCTGGGTCACGGAAAGCGCCATTGATATCCGCCAGCCGTTCCTCGTCAGTACCCGCAAGATAGTCTCGCTTATCAAAGGCATGTTCGCCGAAATCGACGTTCAACCCCCAGCCTTTCAGGATTTCGGCATGCCTCAGAACCATATCGCTGTCGGGCGAACTTGCTGGCGATACAAAGCGCACCTTGTCGCCCGGCCGTAGTGGCTGCGGCATCAGCATTGGACTCACCTCTGCGCAATTGAGTGATTCTATGCTGCGATCTTGGCACGGAATCACGATAAGCGTCAGCGCGGATTGACCGTTGGCGAGCCCTTATCTCAAGGGTTGATGACGGCCTCAGCCGTTATCGGTGCCGGTCGCTTGCCTTTGGTATCGGCTTCGGCTGTCCGGCCGGCCTTCGCTCTGCCTGTCCATAACGGCAGACCAATGGATTCCGACACGGCCGGATCGGTGGTGAACACCGGATAACCGCGTTCCAAAAGTCGCTCGAGAACCTCCCGGTCCTTGCGCACATGCAGCCGCGCCAGGTTTTCCGTATTATAGACGTGTCCGCCGGAATCTGGATTGATGCCGGTGATGATGACTTCAGTCGCGCCATTGTAGATAGCGAAGAGCACGGCGTTGATGCCGTTCGAGCATTTGTCATCGGCGCCGAGTTCACTGCATTTCACCCCGCCGACCCGGTCAAGGAGCGCCATGCGTTTGTAGCGATCGACGATTTCAAGCTTGCCGTAGCCATAATTGAACTTCCGTAGCCCTTCCTCCAGCCGCTCACGTTCTTTCCGCCAGAGCAGGACGTAGAGCATCTTGGTCCGCTCTCCGTTCAGAACGCGGCGCACTTCGACGGCATTGGTGTTCGTGCCTTCGATCTGGTTGAACTGGACGAGCGTCACATCAGGCGCCGTGATCCCCCAGCCCTTCGTCACCGTCTGCGAACCGTTGATCGTGATGACCTTAAAGCTTTCATCAAGATCCACCGGCTTGTTCGAGACGGGCGCCGAGCCAACGACCAGAACAGGCCCATCAAACCGCTCGGCGAGCATCGGCGGCTTCGGCCGGGTCAGATGATATTTGATCTGCCGGTAGTAATGTTTTTTCAGTTCAGAAAATTGAGCAGCCATTATTCGCTTTATCGTCTCTTGAGAAGGCGTCCGCCCTCAAAGGGCGCGGTCCGGCGAAATGCGGCCGGGATTCCTCCCCGCGCCACGAACAACACGAGTATCGCTGCGCGCCCTTGTATAAGCAAAATAAAGAAATCTTACACGATATAACCTAGGGTGAGTGACCGATAATGGCCATCACCCTTGCCGTGTACTCAGGGTCCGGGAGACAGCGTTCTTCCAGCCTTTGAGCTTCGCATTTCGGGTCTTGTCATCCATGCCGGGCTCGAAACGCCTGTCGCGTGCCCAGGCCTTGGCAAAACCGGCGCGATCCGGCCAGACGCCGGCGCGGCTGCCGGCGAGCCAGGCGGCACCCAGCGCGGTCGTTTCGAGGATCGTCGGACGATCCACCGGTGCATCGAGCAGATCGGCAAGCCGCTGCATCGTCCAGTCGGAAGCGACCATGCCGCCGTCGACGCGCAGTACCGTCTCCTGCCCGTTGCCGTTGCGCCAATCCCTATGCATGGCATCCAGGAGGTCGCGAGACTGGTAGCAGACGGCTTCCAGCGCCGCCCGGACGATTTCCTCGGGTCCAGTATTGCGGGTCAGCCCAAAGATCGCGCCGCGTGCATCCGGATCCCAATGCGGTGCCCCGAGGCCGGTAAAGGCTGGCACCAGATAAACCTCCTGCAACGGATCGGCCTTGGCCGCCAGCTCGCCGGAATCCGAAGCGCGCTGGATGGCCTTCAGGCCATCGCGCAGCCATTGGACCGCAGCGCCCGCGATGAAGATCGAGCCTTCGAGCGCATAGGTCGTCTCGCCGTTCAGCCGGTAGGCGATGGTGGTCAGAAGGCGGTTTTTCGACCGCACCATGTCCGCACCGGTATTGAGCAGCGCGAAGCAGCCGGTGCCATAGGTGGATTTCATCATGCCGCGTTCAAAGCAAGCCTGGCCGATTGTCGCCGCCTGCTGATCGCCGGCAACTCCGAGGATCGGAATTTCCGCGCCGAAATGCGTGGCATCCGTGACGCCGAAATCGGCGGCACAATCCTTCACTTCAGGCAGCATCGCGGCCGGCACGCGCAGGATATCCAATAGCTCCTCGTCCCATTCGTTCGCGCCGATATTGTACATCAGCGTCCGCGAGGCATTGGTCGCATCGGTGACGAAGCTCTTGCCCTCGGTCAGCCGCCAGATCAGGAAGGTATCGATGGTGCCGAAACACAGCCTGCCTTTGGCGGCAAGGGCACGCGCGCCCTTCACGTTGGAGAGCAGCCAGGACAGCTTGGTGCCGGAAAAATAGGGATCGAGCAGAAGACCGGTGCGGCGCGTGAAGAGCTTTTCCAGGTTCTGCCGCTTCAGTTTCTCGCAATAACTCGCCGTGCGGCGGTCCTGCCAGACGATGGCATTTTGGATCGGCTTGCCGGTCTCGCGATCCCAGACGACGACCGTCTCGCGCTGATTGGTGATGCCGAGGGCTGCAATATCCTTGGCGGTGATACCGGCAGCCTCGATCGCCTTGCGGACTGTAACGAGAACGGACGCCCAGATTTCCTCCGGATCGTGCTCGACCCAACCCGGCTTCGGATAATGCTGAGTGAATTCCTTCTGCCCGACACCGGCAACCTTCATCTTGCCGTCGAAAACGATAGCCCGCGTCGACGTCGTTCCCTGATCGATCGCCAAGACATAACCGCTCATGCACTCCTCCCGCCTGTTGCGTCCCGAAACAACAGATACGCGAGCAAAACGAATGTGAAAAGAAAGCAAAACGAAATTTTTTCGCTGAAGGGTAAGCTTTTCGGTTCACAGCATCGTGGCCGAAGGGCCGCGAGCATTGCGATTGCCATATCCGGAGGTTTGGGACTAGGCTGAGATCGTTTTGCACTGCAGCAGGAAGCTGCGTTGTCCAAGGAGATGATCATGGCAAGAACAGTTGTCGTCACCGGTTCCACAAGCGGTATCGGCCTCGCCATCGCGGCCGCCTTCGCCGCCAAGGGCGATAACGTCGTCATCAACGGCTTCGGAAAACCCGAGGAAATCGATGCTATCAAGACGAAGCTCGAAGCCTCCGGCGGCGGCAAGGTGATCTATCATCCGGCCGATATGACCAAGCCTGCCGAGATCGCCGATCTGATCGCGACCGCCAACTCCACCTTTGGCAGCGTTGATGTTCTCGTCAACAATGCCGGCATCCAGCATGTCGAGAAGATCGAGGATTTCCCGATCGAGAAGTGGGATCAGATCATCGCGATCAATCTCTCCAGCTCCTTCCACACTATTCGCGCCGCCATTCCGCTGATGAAGGCGAAGAAATACGGGCGCATCATCAACATCGCCTCGGCGCACGGCTTGGTCGCCTCGCCCTTCAAATCCGCCTATGTCGCGGCAAAACATGGTATATTGGGCCTGACCAAGACGGCAGCGCTCGAGCTTGCCGAATTCGGCGTGACGGTGAACGCCATTTGCCCTGGCTATGTCCTGACTCCGCTTGTCGAAAAGCAGATCCCAGATACCGCCAAGGCACGCGGCATGACCGAGGAGCAGGTCAAGAACGAAGTTATCCTCAAGGCCCAACCGACGCACGAGTTTGTCAAGGCCGAGGAGATCGGCGCCCTGTCGCTCTACCTGGCAAGCGACGAGGCACGCCAGGTCACCGGCACACATGTCTCGATTGACGGTGGCTGGACCGCGGAATAACCATTTGCGGTTAGGGCCGGATTCGTTTGCGCATCTGGCCCGGCCAACAGATAAACGGGAACGACATGAACGACAGCATCCGATTTATCCTCAACGGCGAGGATATCACTCTATCCAGCCTGCGCCCTACAGAGACGCTGCTTGACTTCTTGCGTCTCAACCGGCGGCTGACGGGAACGAAGGAAGGATGCGCGGAGGGCGACTGCGGCGCCTGCACGGTGCTTGTGGGACGGCTGATCGATGGCGGTCTGCACTATGAATCCGTCAATGCCTGCATCCGCTTCGTCGGCTCCCTTCACGCGACCCATGTCGTTACCGTCGAGCATCTTACCGCTCGGAACGGCACGCTTCATCCGGTGCAGCAGGCTTTGGTCGACTGCCACGGCTCGCAATGCGGCTTCTGCACGCCGGGCTTCGTCATGTCGCTCTATGGCCTCTGGCTGATGACGGAAAAGCCGAGCCGGGCGCAGATCGAAAAATCGCTCCAGGGCAATCTCTGTCGGTGCACGGGCTATGAGCCGATCGTCAAGGCGGCCGAGCAGGTCAGCCAGAAGCGGCCGAGCGCTCTCTTCGACCCGCTGGAAAAGACCAGGGCCGATATCATTGCCCGCCTCTGGGCCATGCAGGGCGGTGACACCATCGAGATTACCGAAGGTGAGGATCGCCTCATCGTGCCTGGCTCCGTCGCCGCATTGGCGCAGGTTCTTGCCGACGAGCCAACGGCGACGGTCGTTGCCGGCTCGACCGATGTCGGCCTATGGGTCACCAAGCAGATGCGCCGGCTGAACCCGGTCGTCTTCATTAATCATCTCACCGATCTGCAGAAAATCGTCGTCGAAGACAATGGGCTGACCATCGGCGCCGGCGTCACCTATAGCCGCGCCTTTGCTGTGATCGGCGAAAAGATCCCGGCCTTTGCCAACCTCATCAACCGCATCGGCGGCGAGCAGGTGCGTAACATGGGCACCATCGGCGGCAATATCGCCAACGGCTCGCCGATCGGCGATACGCCGCCGCCGCTGATCGCTCTCGGCGCGACAGTTAAGCTCCGCTCGACGGCAGGGACGCGCAGCCTGCCGCTCGAAGATTTCTTCATCGATTACGGCAGGCAGGACCGGCATCCCGGTGAATTCGTCGAGAGCATCTTCGTACCCTATCCGACCAAGGGTACGCATTTTGCCGTCTACAAGATCTCCAAGCGCCGCGACGAGGATATTTCGGCTGCCTGCGGCGCCTTCCATCTGTCACTGGACGCCGCCGGCAATGTCGAAGATATCCGTATCGCCTTCGGCGGCATGGCCGGTACGCCGAAGCGCGCTCGCACTGTCGAGGCCGAATTGATCGGCAAGCCGTGGACGGAGGTAACCGTCATGGCCGCACGTGATGCTTTTGACAGCGACTACACGCCGCTCACCGATTGGCGTGCCTCCGCCGAATATCGCCAGCTGACGGCGAAGAACCTTCTCATCCGCTTCTATCTTGAGACATCAGGCGCACCGCAGGAATTGAAGCGTTTCGCGACGGCGGAGGTCTGATCTATGGACAAGTCTACATTCGAAGAAGCCAAGGTCCTCATCAACGGCTCGATGCATGGCTCGCTACGCCATGATTCTGCACATAAGCACGTCACAGGAGCCGCCGATTATATCGATGACATTCCCGAACCGGCCGGCCTGCTGCATGGCGCGCTCGGCCTTTCAGACCGTGCTCATGCCGAAATCGCCGGCATGGATCTCTCGGCCGTCAAAGCCTATCCGGGCGTCGTCTGGGTCTTCACTGGCGCCGATATCCCTGGCGTCAACGACACCAGCTCCAACGGCATGCATGACGAACCGCTGCTTGCCGAGACGAAAGTCGAATTCCACGGGCAGCCGATCTTCGCCGTCATCGCCGAAACCAGAGATGCCGCCCGGCGTGCCGCCCGCCTTGCCAAGATCGATTATCGCGACCTACCGCATTGGAGCGATATCGACGGCGCGCTCGCCAATGGCGCACCGCTCGTCTACGAACCGATGACGCTGAAGCGCGGCGAACCCGTAACCGAGATGGCCAATGCCAAGCACCGCATCAAGGCGCAGATGCGTATCGGCGGTCAGGAGCACTTCTATCTCGAAAGTCACATCGCCATGGCGATCCCCGGCGAGGACGACGAAGTCGCCGTCTGGTCATCGACACAGCATCCGAGCGAAATCCAGCATGTCGTCGGTCATGTCCTCGGCATTCCATCCAACGCTGTCACCGTCAATGTGCGCCGCATGGGCGGCGGCTTCGGCGGCAAGGAAACGCAGGGCAACCAGTTCGCGGCGCTCGCCGCCGTCGCCGCCAAGAAACTCGGCCGTGCCGTGAAATTCCGGCCTGATCGCGACGAGGACATGAGCGCGACCGGCAAGCGCCACGACTTTCTCGTGGATTACGAAGTCGGTTTCGACGACGAAGGCCGCATTCACGCCGTCGACGCTACCTATGCCGCCCGCTGCGGCTTCTCCTCCGATCTTTCCGGCCCGGTGACCGACCGCGCGCTGTTCCATGCGGATTCCAGCTATTTCTACCCGCATGTCCATCTGGTCTCGAAGCCGCTGAAGACACATACCGTTTCCAACACCGCCTTCCGCGGCTTCGGAGGCCCGCAGGGCATGGTCGGCGGCGAGCGCATGATCGAGGAGATCGCTTACGCGCTCGGCAAGGACCCGCTGGAGATCCGACGCGCCAATTTCTATGGCCAGCCGGGTTCAGGCCGGACCCTGACCCCTTATTACCAGGAGGTCACGGACAACATCATCAACCGCGTCGTCGACGAGCTCGAACAGAGCTCCGACTATCAGGCACGGCGCAAGGCGATCATCGAGTTCAACCGCTCCAGCCGCTTCATCCGCAAGGGCATTGCGCTGACGCCGGTTAAATTCGGCATTTCCTTCACCATGACCGCCTTCAATCAGGCGGGCGCGCTGGTGCACATCTATCAGGATGGCTCCATCCACCTGAACCATGGCGGCACCGAAATGGGCCAGGGCCTCTATACGAAGGTGGCGCAGGTTCTGGCCGACAGTTTCCAGGTCGATATCGACCGTGTGAAAATCACGGCTACGACAACCGGCAAAGTGCCGAATACATCGGCGACGGCGGCGTCGTCAGGCTCCGACCTGAACGGCATGGCGGCCTATGACGCCGCCCGGCAGATCAAGGAGCGGCTGGTGGCCTTCGCGGCCGAAAAATGGGGCGTCGGCGCCGAAGAAATGCAATTCCTGCCGAACCGCGTGCGCATCGGCGACGAGGAAATTCCCTTCCCGGATTTCATCAAGCAAGCCTATTTCGCCCGCGTGCAGCTCTCGGCCGCCGGTTTCTATAAGACGCCCAAAATCCATTGGGATCGCAAAGCCGGCCGCGGCACGCCCTTTTACTATTTCTCCTACGGCGCCGCCTGCTCGGAAGTGTCGATCGATACGCTGACGGGCGAATATCTGATCGATCGCACAGACATCCTTCATGACGTCGGTCGCTCTCTCAATCCGGCGATCGACATTGGCCAGGTCGAAGGTGCCTTCGTGCAGGGCATGGGCTGGCTGACGACTGAAGAGCTCTGGTGGGATGAGAAAGGCCGGCTGCGCACGCACGCGCCATCGACCTACAAGATCCCCCTCGCCTCCGACCGTCCAAAGATCTTCAACGTCCGGCTGGCCGAATGGTCTGAAAATACGGAGGCGACGATCGGTCGCTCGAAGGCCGTCGGCGAGCCGCCCTTCATGCTCAGCATATCCGTACTGGAGGCACTATCGATGGCGGTCGCCAGCGTTGCGGATTATCGCATCTGCCCGCGCCTCGATGCGCCGGCAACACCCGAACGAGTGCTGATGGCGGTGGAGCGGCTGAAGGGGATGTGATTGTCCTCCTCTTGGCTTTTGCTCCTTGCCACCTACCGCGGTCGGCAGTCATCATAACGCGGCTCACGCCCATCCAGAAATCCAAGGTCCCGCTTCAGCCGGTCCGGCATCTCATCAAGATCGAGATGCGGTGATGGCTCCGCGTGCTTGATGAAGGCCTGCGCCAACGGTTCGAGAAGACGAGCCAGAATCCTTGGCCTTGCGGTTTCCACCTGCTCTACGACATAGCAATCCATGACAACACCTCAGTCAGATCCATGATGTGAATTGCAGTCTGACGCGAAAAGTGCTGAAATTCCAATTGAACAATCGTCTGCATACATAAAGAGAACTTATCCATGAAGCTCTCAAAACGCTTCCCGCTGAATGCGCTCCGCGTCTTCGAGGCCGCCGCGCGGTTGGCCAGTTTCACGCGTGCTGGTGAGGAGCTTGGCATGACGCAGACGGCAGTCAGCTATCAGATCAAGCTATTGGAGGAGACGGTTGGAGAGCCGCTATTCCTGCGTCGTCCGCGGCAGATTCTCTTGACCGAGGCGGGAGAGCAACTCGCTCCAAAAGTGGCTGAAGCCTTTGCCATGCTGCAGGAAGCCATGGCCTCGATCAGCGGCGATGCCGAAACGATGCTGCGCATCCATTCGACCCCCACCTTCGCCTCGCAATGGCTGGCCCGTCATATTGGGTCGTTTCAGCTCAAGCATCCCAATATCGCCGTCCGGCTGGACACCTCGGCCTCGATCATCGACTTCGCCCGGGAGCCCTCCGACATCGCCATCCGCGCCGGGCGTGGCCAGTGGCCAGGACTGCGCGCGCATCTGCTGATGAAGGTCTATTTTACGCCGATGCTGACTCCGGCGCTTGCGGACACGATCGGCGGCGTACACGAACCGGCCGATCTGCTGAAGCTCCGCATCATCGACGCTGGCGACCCATGGTGGGCCCAATGGTTTAGGGAAGCCGGTGTTCCCGACCCTGGCCTTCAGGGCCGGCCGCGCAGCAGGCTTGGTGCCCAGTCATTCGAGGCGAGCGCGGCATTGGCCGGTCAGGGCGTCGCCATCTTGACCCCGGAATTCTACGCCGATGATCTGGCTTCCGGCCGGCTGATCCAGCCCTTCGATATTCTTTCGTCCGACAATACAGATTACTGGATCGCCTATCCTGAAAACAGGCGTCATACGCCGCGCATCCGCGCCTTCAGGGATTGGCTCCTTGGTGAATTCGGCATGCCGCTCGAATAGCGCTCAATAGTCCATATCGGGCGCATAAAAGCAGCGGGGGGTGTTCTCGTCCGGAAACAGACATAGATGATAGGCTCCATCCGGCGAACGCATGGTTTTCTGCTGCGGCAGATTGAAGATATGCGCGTGGGTTATGTAGCGATGATCGCCCGGATTGAGCGTCACTCGATAACCACCCGGTACGATGGTGACGGTACGTGAGGGGATCATCTCGCAATCGCCCGTCTTGCTGTCACCGTTGCAGCAATAGGGGTCGTAGGACCAGCCGGAGGGCGCCTCGTGGGCCAGGGCGAAGGCTGCGGGGAGAAGAAAAAATACGAACGCCAGAATACCTCGCATGGGCAATTCTCCGTCGAAAAATAGACGGCTGCCGCGGACACGGCCCGCTCCAAGCAGCCAAGGGCATTTTAATAAAAAACTGCCATAATCTGATCTAATGCGCCCTCGGCGCCAGACAAGAGCGTGGCTTTTTGCTGACGCAGCAAACTCTCCCCTTCCCTCCGTCGCTAACATTTTGCAAGGTAACGAGTCGGAGGAAGAAAAAGGGGAACTGAATGTATGAATATGCCGTAGCGTGGGAATGGCTGGCCTTTGCCGCCCGCTGGTTCCACGTCATAACCGCCATTGCCTGGATCGGTTCGTCTTTCTACTTCATCGCGCTCGATCTCGGGCTGGTGAAGCGCCCGCATCTTCCCCCTGGCGCCTATGGCGAGGAATGGCAGGTTCACGGTGGCGGATTCTATCACATCCAGAAATATCTCGTCGCTCCCGCACAGATGCCGGAGCACCTGACCTGGTTCAAATATGAGAGCTATTTCACCTGGCTATCCGGCTTCCTGATGCTGTGCATCGTCTATTACGGCGGCGCCAACCTCTTCCTGATTGACCGGCACGTGCTCGATGTCAGCGTTCCCGTCGCGATCCTGATTTCGCTCGCCTCGCTCGCCATCGGCTGGATCATCTATGACCTGCTCTGCAAGTCGCCGCTGGGCAACAACACCTGGGGGCTGATGATCGTCCTTTATGCCGTCCTGGTCTTCATGGCCTGGGGCTATACACATCTCTTCACCGGCCGCGCCGCCTTCCTGCATCTCGGCGCCTTCACCGCGACGATCATGTCGGCCAACGTCTTCATGATCATTATTCCCAACCAGAAGATCGTCGTCGCTGACCTCATCGCCGGCCGCACGCCGGACCCGAAATATGGCCGCATCGCCAAGCAGCGCTCACTCCACAACAACTACCTGACGCTGCCCGTCATCTTCTTCATGCTGTCGAACCACTATCCGCTGGCGTTCGGCACGGAGTTCAACTGGATTATCGCAGCCCTGGTGTTCCTGATGGGCGTCACCATCCGTCACTGGTTCAACACGACGCACGCGCGCAAAGGCCGCCCGACCTGGACCTGGATCGTCACGGTCGTCCTCTTCATCGTCATCATGTGGCTTTCGACCGTTCCGAAGGTGTTGACTGGCGAAAAGGAAGCCAATGCGATCGCCCCCGCCTCCCAGCAGTTCGCCTCCGACGCCCATTTCCCGGCGGTCAAGCAAATGGTTTCTGCGCGCTGTTCCATGTGTCATGCGGCCGAACCCGTCTATGAGGGAATTGTTCGCCCGCCGAAGGGGGTAACGCTGGAAAATGACGCGGAAATCGCTATGCATGCCCGGGAGATCTATATCCAGGCAGGTCGTAGCCATGCCATGCCGCCCGGTAACGTCACCGATGTCACGCCGGAGGAACGCAAGCTGCTGGTTGCCTGGTTCGAAAGCTCCATCGGAGAAAAGAGCCAATGACTACCCTTCTGCGCGGCCGCCTGCTTTCTTTCAAGCGCCTGCCGCAAAGCCTCGATGATACCGACAGCTACGCTTATGAAAGCGATGGCGGCCTGCTGATCGAAAACGGCTTGATCGTCGCGACAGGCGCCTATGCCGATATCAAGGCACAGGCCCCGAAAGGTGTCGCCGAAATCGACCATCGGCCGCATCTGATCCTGCCCGGGTTCATCGACATGCACCTGCATTTCCCGCAGATGCAGGTGATCGCCTCCTACGCCGCCAACCTTCTGGAATGGCTGAACACCTATACATTCCCCGAGGAATGCCGCTTCGTCGAAAGCGCACATGCGGAGCGGATTGCCAGGCATTTCTATGACGAGATGATCCGCCACGGCACGACGACGGCCGTCGCCTACTGCTCGGTGCACAAGACCTCCGCCGATGCCTATTTTGCCGAAGCCCTGCGCCGCAACATGCGCATGGTCGGCGGCAAGGTGATGATGGACCGCCATGCCCCGCAAGGCCTGCTCGATACGCCCGAAATGGGCTACGATGAGACCCGGCAGGTGATATCTGACTGGCACGGCAAGGGCCGCAACCATGTCGCGATCACCCCGCGCTTCGCCATCACCTCTACGCCGGCGCAGATGGAGGCAACGGCCGCGCTTGCCCGCGAATTTCCGGATCTGCATATCCAGACGCATCTTTCCGAGAATCACGACGAGATCGCCTTTACCTGCGAGCTCTACCCGGAGGCGATCGACTATACCGATATCTATGCCCGCTACGGACTGCTTGGCCCCAAGAGCCTGTTCGGCCATGCGATCCATCTGTCCGAACGCGAATCCGATGCGATGAGCGAAGCCGGCGCGGTCGCCGTGCATTGCCCGACCTCGAACCTCTTCCTCGGCTCCGGCCTCTTCCCGCTGAAGGCACTCGCCCGTCGCGAGAAGCCCGTTCGCATCGGCGTCGCCACCGATATCGGCGGCGGCTCCAGCTATTCCATGCTGCGCACGATGGACGAGGCCTACAAGATCCAGCAGTTGCTCGGCGAGCGACTGAACCCGCTGGAAAGCTATTATTACATGACTCGCGGCAATGCCGAGTCCCTCTCCCTCGTCGACAAGATCGGCACGCTCGATGCCGGCACCGAAGCCGACCTGATCGTCCTCAACGCCGCCGCGACGCCGGCCATGGCGCTGAAGATGGAGGTCACGAAGAGCCTCACCGAAGAGCTATTCCTGCTTCAGACTATGGGCGACGACCGTGCGGTTGTCGAAACCTATGTTGCCGGAAAGCCGATGAAATCCATCCTGCAATGAGGCAATCCCAACCCACCTCCATGTAACCATCCAGAGAGCATAGAGCCATGACCGCGCCGCTGACCATCGCCGAATTGAAAACGCTAGCGCAGCGGCGCGTGCCGAAAATGTTCTTCCAATATGCCGATTCCGGATCGTGGACGGAGTCGACCTATCGGGCGAACGAGGCGGATTTCGCCAGGATCAAGCTGCGTCAGCGCGTGCTCGTCGACATGTCCGACCGGTCTCTGGCGACGACGATGGTCGGCCAGAAGGCTTCCATGCCGGTGGCGCTGGCGCCGACGGGGATGACCGGTATGCAGCATGCCGACGGCGAAATGCTGGCGGCGAGGGCAGCGGAAGAGTTCGGCATCCCCTTCACGCTCTCGACCATGAGCATCTGCTCGATCGAGGATATCGCTTCGGTGACGAAGCAGCCCTTCTGGTTCCAGCTCTACGTAATGAAGGACCGCGATTTCGTCTTGAACCTGATCCATCGCGCCAAGGCGGCAAAATGCTCGGCGCTGGTGCTGACAGCCGACCTGCAGATCCTCGGCCAGCGCCATAACGACATCCGCAACGGACTATCCGCGCCACCGAAAATGACGGCGAAGAACATTTGGCAGATGGCGATGCGGCCAGGCTGGTGCATGGAAATGCTGAAGACGCAGCGCCGCTCCTTCGGCAACATCGTCGGCCATGCCAAGGATATTTCCGACATGACGACGCTGTCTCACTGGACGCATTCGCAGTTCGACCCCAAGCTCTCCTGGAGCGACGTCGCCTGGATCAAGGAACAATGGGGCGGCCCGCTGATCATCAAGGGCATTCTTGACGTCGAGGATGCGAAGGCGGCCGTCGATGTCGGTGCCGACGCCATCATCGTCTCAAATCACGGCGGCCGGCAGCTCGACGGCGCCCATTCCTCCATCAGCATGCTGCCGCGGATCGTTGATGCCGTCGGCGACAGGATCGAAGTACATATGGACGGCGGCATCCGCTCCGGCCAGGACGTGCTGAAAGCCGTGGCGCTCGGCGCCACAGGCACCTTCATCGGTCGCCCCTTCCTCTATGGCCTCGGCGCCATGGGCAAGGAAGGGGTGACGCTCGCGCTCGAAATCATCCGCAAGGAGCTGGATATTTCCATGGCGCTCTGCGGCAAGCGGGATATCAGGACGGTGGATCGGTCGATTCTGGCTGATTTCTAGCGTAGCCAGCCTGTCGCCAGCCCGCTCGCCCACTCCTCGCGGCCATTTTGCGCTGCAAGTTTCGCCATTTCCATATGGTCGTAGGCGACCTGCCGGAAGACCGGCAGCCAATGATCACCAGCCTTTTCCAAAATGGCATAGGAGGCAAAGGGATGGCCGGTTTCTACTTTGTGATAATAGGGCAGATCGTCGTCATAGGCAGGGCAGCCGACGCTGCCGGGATTGACGATCAGGCGCCCGTCGGAAAGTCTGACGACACGCGGAATATGGCTATGCCCGCCCAGGATCAGCGGAAAATCGATGCCAGCGGCCAGCGCCTCTATTTCTTCCAGAGGCTTCAGGTAGACTTGGCCTTCCGGCGAAACGGATTCCAGCCAATAGACATTATCATCAGCCGGGGTCGCATGGCAAAGATAGGCCTCATCCAGATAAACTGTACTGGTGGGCAAGGCGCGCAGCCATTCGAGATGGCGTTCCGTCAGTTCGGAATACGCGGCCCGATCTGAAGCGTGCATCGCCTCGGGCGCCAGTTCGATCAGATAGCGATCGTGATTGCCGCGCACCGTCGGCGCATTCAGTTCCAGCAGCATATCCGCCGTCTTGCTTGCCGTAAGCGGCCCACTGAAGCAATCGCCGAGATTGACGATGTCGGTGATGCCCTGCCTGCGGATATCGGCAAGCACCGCCTCAAGCGCGAGGTGATTACCGTGGATGTCTGCGACGGCAGCGAAGCACATGTCTCAGCTCCCGCGATAGGTGGAATAGCCGTAGGGCGAGATCAGCAGCGGCACATGATAATGCGCCGTCGTATCGGCGATGCCGAAGCGGATGGGTACGAGATCAAGGAAAGCCGGCTCCGGCAACGTGGCGCCAGCGGCACGCAGATAGTCTCCGGCGCGAAACAGCAGTTCGTAGGTGCCTGCAACGAAGCTGTCGCCGATCAGGATTGGACCACCATCCACGCGTCCGTCGGCATTGGTCGTTACCGTCTTCACATGCCTGCGGGCATCGCCCTCGATCCTGAAGAGATCGATCACCAAGCCTTCGGCAGGCTTGCCGAGAGCGGTATCGAGCACATGGGTGGTCAGTCCGGTCATAGCGTCGGTGCTCCGATGATGAAAGGCGTGTCGAAGAAGTACTCTTCCAAATTGTTTCCAGGCCCATCGCGATCCACGATAAGGAAATCGCTCGGCTCGTCGAGTGCCATCAAAGGATAATGCCAGACGTTGACCCGGTAATTCACGCCCTGATTGCCGCGTGCCAGGAAAACTTGCGGCCGGCCGGGTTTGCCACTCTCATCTTCTGCCACGACGACGAGGAACGGACGGCCGTTCAGCGGCACGAAACATTGGCTGCCGAACGGATGGCGCTCCATCATGTCGATCGAGAAGGGAAAGGCACGCGGTTGACCACGAAAAAGGCTCAGGATAACCCGCGCGCCCTCGCCGATGGCCTCGGCGCTGGATAAAGCATGGAAGCGCTCTGTTGTGCCGCCATTGATATACCGCATGGTCGCCGGATCGGCCTCGATGACATCGCCGAACGGTGCGAATGCGGCCTTTGTCAAAGGATTGATATCGAGATGCTGTGTCATTGAGTGATTATTCGCCTTCCGCTCGCCAGTGGCGAACGGAGTCCAGTTGCAGGAGCAACTCCGGAAGAGATGTATGAGCGATATCCCACAGGATCGTCGGCTCGATGTCGAAGTACCCTTGTGTGATCCGATTCCAGAAGTCGCCCATCACATGCCAAGGCAGTTCGGGATGGTCAACGACAAACTCCGGATAGTCCTCGGCAATGCGCGCGGCAACCTCGCCGAGCAGCAGAAGATTCATGCCGACAGCGCGCTGTTTCTCGACATTCGTGGAGAATGCCGCTTGATCGGTTTCCCGGAGGAAATGGCCGGTTTCGGATGCAGCCTGCTGCATGCGTTCGAGGTAGGTAATCAGGCGATCCAGGCTCATACCGGCTTCCTTTCGCCGGCGATGCCCGATGTCTTCATGAAGACGCGCCCTTTGGCGGCGCCGCTCATCTGTCCGCTTCTATCTCTGTCCAATGCTTTCCATGGCCCCATCGCTTAGTATCCTGCTAAGCGGATACTAAGCCGTGAGTAGACCGAAAAACAGCGCGCGCATCAATGGGAAATTAGCCCAGAGACATGATCAGGAAGGATCGCGGTCCTGAGACCAAGCGTCAAGCTTCAGGCAGCATGGATTGCAGACGCAGCAGGGCGATCTTTTCGACCTGCGCCGCCGCCGTCGCAAACTCGGCATCCCTGCCATTGTTTATCCGCGTCTCGAAGGCGGCAAGTATATCGTCCTTGCCGAGCCCCTTGACCGCAATGATGAAGGGGAAGCCGAATTTCGTCACATAGGCGGCATTGAGTTCGGTAAACCGGGCGTGCTCCTCGGGACTCAGTCGATCGAGCCCTGCGCCGGCCTGCTCCTTGCGGCTATCCTCGGTTAGCTGGCCGGCAATCGCCAGCCGGCCGGCGAGATCCGGATGTGCCCGCAGCACGCCAAGTCGCTCCGCCTCGCTGGCAGCGCGGAAGACCCGCACCAGCGCGGCATGCACGCCGCCGGAGGTCAATGGCTCGGCAATGGCACCCTGATCGTAGGCACGCTCGGCAACGAAAGGCGAATGCTCGAAGACACCGCCGAAGCGGCCGACAAAATCGTCCCGCGAGATCATATCAGCGCGTGCCCCCGGGAAGGTGATTTTCATACCAGTGGTTAGCGATCTCGATGCGCTTGGGGATCCAGACCTTGTCGTGCTTCTGCACATATTCGATGAACCGCCGCAACGCGGCGGCGCGGCCAGGGCGGCCGACCAGACGGCAATGCAGACCGACAGACATCATCTTCGGGCTGCCATGCTTGCCCTCTTCATAGAGCGTGTCGAAGGCATCCTTCAGATAGGTGAAGAACTGATCGCCGGAATTGAAGCCCTGCGGCGTCGCAAAGCGCATGTCGTTGGTCTCAAGCGTATAGGGGATGATCAGGAACGGCTTGCCGTTCAAACCGTCGATCCAAAAAGGCAGATCGTCGGCATAAGAATCGGAGGAATAGAGGAAGCCGCCCTCCTCCATGACGAGCCGCAGCGTATTGTCGGACGGCTTGCCCTGATACATGCCGTAGGGTCGCTCGCCGGTGAGCTCGGCGTGCAGCCGCACGGCTTCGAGAATGTGCTTGCGCTCCAGATCCTCGGAGAAATCCTTGTATTCCAGCCAGCGATAGCCGTGGCTCGCAATCTCCCAGCCAGCTTCCTTCATGGCGGCAACGGCTTCCGGATTGCGCGCCATGGCAAGCGTCACCCCATAGACGGTCGCCTGAACCTTGAGCTCGGTGAACATGCGCCACAGCCGCCAGAAGCCGGCGCGCGAACCATATTCATAGATCGATTCCATGTTGAGATTGCGCTGATTCGGCCAGGAAGCTGCGCCGACGATCTCGGAGAGCAGGTTTTCCGATCCCGGATCACCGTCGAGAATGCAGCTTTCCCCGCCCTCCTCATAGTTGATCACGAACTGCACCGCGATGCGGGCGTCACCCGGCCATTTCGGATCCGGTGTGTTGCGGCCGTAGCCGATGAGATTACGGGGATAGATTTCCGACATTGAAGCACCTTCTCTGATCGCGGAACGGTAGCATCCATGCCACGAAAGTCGAGACGAAAAGTGGGAAAATCACTTTCGCTTCAATGCGAGGTATTGGCGTGAACGCCATCCGCCAATCTAGGCGATCTTGCGGGCGCTGACCTTTCCCATCGGATGCAGCGAGTGTACCCGGAAGGGACCGCCAGCGCCTTCTTCCATCATGAGCGCAATGTTGGAAACGGGGATAGGCGCAGCCAGGGCAGGCTCGAAGAAATCGCGCAGCGCACGCTCGATGCGCGCCATATCGGCAGGGCTCACGGTGCCCGTCAGCATCATCTGGAAGCGGAACTCGTCCATGACATGCGGATGCCCCCAGCGATGCAGATTGGCGAACTGGGTCGCAGAAAGCCCATCCGGATCGATCCGTTCGATCTCGGCTTCGCTCAAAGGAGCCCGATACTGATCGAAGGTCTGCACCAGCGATGCTGCGAGGAAATGCATCTGCTGGCTTGGTGCGGCGGGAACAAGGCCCAGCGCGCCGCCGAGCCGCGCGACCTCGAGCCTCGGGATTTCGAAGGGCGCCACCGTGCCGGAAAACCGCATCAGATCGCGCAGCAGCCCGGCTTCGGACATATCCTCTGCTAGCCTGAACGGCGCCTTTAGAATTCCCATGAAACCATAGCGGCGCGGAACGGCGGTATAGAAAGCTATTTCGTGAATGCCGAGCCCGCGGACTGCCGGCGGATCGACCATCTCGCCGGAATAGACGTTGCGGCCGAGCCAATTCGCCGCCACAAGCGTCAGCGGATCGCTCGCAGACGGCGTGAAGCAAATGGCATACCGCATAAAATTCCTCCAGGGCGTAACGTCAGGCAGACCGAACCGGCACCGATGGCCAAGGAGATAGGTGATTTGCGTGACAGATTGACGACCCGAAAGAGGCGTGAATTCACGTTTTATGTGATATGACTGAAATATGACTCGCTAAAGTGAAACTCTGCGGCAAGTTGAAGCGACCGGGCGCGCCCACCGCCTCACGCACCGCCACCTCCGCCAGCCTATGCGCCAACCCGAAGCTCACCTTGAAGCCACCGGTCAGGGCAATCAACGCGGGATGATCGGGATGCGCACCCACCATCGGGTCACGATCCACGGCCTTCGGACGCAGGCCTGCCCAACGCTCGACGACTTCGGCGCCAGCAAGTACCGGCGCCATGGCACGCGCCGCTGCAAGAAGATCGTCAAGCTGCTCGTCTGTCGATAAGGGATTATCAAATCGGTTCTCACTCGTGCTGCCAACTGCGACCAACCCATTCTCATGCGGAACGATGTAGAGGCCATCGCGGAAGATAACCGGCATGCCGCCGTCGACATCGGCCTTCAGCATCGCCGCCTGCCCTTTGACCGGTTGGCCGAGCGAGGCTTTGCGTCTTTCCGTCAATTCATCAAGGATCGGAAACGAGCGGTAACCGGCAGAAAGGATACAGCGCTCGAAGCGAATGTCGCCATCGCTTGAACGCGCAAGGCCCCGCTCTGGATCGAAACTCTCGACGGTAACGCCCTCGCAAAGCCGGACATATCGTGCCGTCGCCAGGAACCTCTGTAGGACCTTCAGAAACGCGCGCGGCGCGACGCGGGCCGCCAGTGTATCGTGGACAAAACCGCTTTCGCCGGCTGAAGGTTCGATCCAGCCCTCGACGGGCGCGGCATTCAGCACCTGCCAGTGAAACCGGCGCTCCCCATTGTGCCAATGCATCTCCGCATCTCGGGAATGGCCAAGCGCAATCTGCCTTAGATGCGGCTTCGGCAGCGGAATCAAGCGTCCGGCGCGGCGATAGCCAGCCGAAAGCCCGGTCTCCGCTTCCAGGGCTGCAATTTCCTCCTCCAGCGCGACAAGCGCATCGAACTGAAACTGCTTCTTGTCGGACCATTTGTCCGGCATGTGCGGCATCAGCGCGCCCAGCGGACCGCCGCTTGCCCCCTGCCCGAAACGGCCGGCTTCGACAAGCAACGTCTGGATGCCAAGACGCTCGGCATGCACGGCGGCCCATTGCCCCATGATCCCGCCACCCACGATCAGCAGGTCGACGGACGATTGACCGGCAGGTCTTGGAGGATTATCGGCTCTTTCCATGACAGATCCAGTTTCCGATCGGACCAAGGCGTCCGAAACCAATGCGGCAAGCCCGGAGCTCGAATGGCGCGACGGCGATATGCCCTATTCGGCCGCATTTGGCGACCATTTTTATTGCCAGACCGACGGCAGGCTGGAATGCGGCCATGTCTTCCTGGCCGGCAATGGCCTGCCTGACCGCTGGCAGGGACGGCAGGATTTCCTTATCGGAGAACTCGGCTTCGGCACGGGCCTGAACTTCTGCGAAACCTGGCGCCAATGGCGGCAGCAGGCCATCCCCGGTTCGAACCTGCACTTCATGTCCTTCGAACTCTACCCCATGCGCACCGAAGAAATCGATCGCGCGCTGTCGCACTGGCCGGAAATCGATAGGGAGCGCCAGGCTCTTGCCGCCGCGTGGCCGGACCACCCGCAGGGTGTCGTGTCGCTGAGGCTAGATGCAAATACGCGCCTTAGCGTCGTCTGCGGCCCGGCTCTCGAAGGCGTCAGCCGCGCCGAACTGGGTTTTGATGCCTGGTATCTCGACGGTTTCGCACCCTCGCGTAATGCCGACATGTGGTCGCCGGAATTGATGCAAGCGCTTCATGACAAGACGGTTCCGAACGGCACCTTCGCCACCTATGCGGCCGCCGGTTTCGTGAGGCGAAACCTGCAGGCGGCCGGATTTATCGTAGAGCGGCGCAAGGGCTTCGCCGGCAAGCGCGAAATGCTCTGCGGCATCAAGCCCGCCTGATGCCGGGGCCGATGCCGGGCCAGGCGGCAACCATCCCGAGGGCTCAGATGAGCTCGCCAAGATGCTGGCGAACCCACTTGGCCTCTTCCGAGGCCGTCCGCCGGAAGTGCCGTTTGAAATCCCGGCTGAACTGCGCAGCACTGGCATAGCCGACCGATGCCGCCACCTCCGCAATCGTCCCACCTTGACGCGCGATCATCAACCGCGCCTCGTGGAGCCGCATCGCCTTCAGATATTGTATCGGACTGCTGCCCGTCAGGGTTTTGAAATGGACGTGGTAGGAGGGAACGCTCATTCCCACCTCACGCGCCAGCGCCACGACCGAAATCTCCGAATTGTAGGTTTCACGCAATCTGGCCAGGCTTCGCACGATCTTCCCGGAAATGCCCTGCTGCTGAAGGGCTGAGATCATCGCTCCGCCTTGCGGGCCGACGAGAACCCGGTAGTGCAGCTCGCGCATGATGCCTGCTCCCAGCACCGCAAGCTCGACGGGATCGCTGAGCGCCAGCAGCAAACGCAGCACGACATCCTCGATCACCGGCTCCATCTTGCTCGATATAAGGCTTCTCACCTTGCCGGCCGCTGGTTCGGACCGTCTCGCCCCCAGCTCCGAGGCGATCTCGGCAGCCAGAAGCATGTCGAACTCGACATAGACAGCAAGCAAAGGGCGTTCTGCGCTGGCTGACGATTCCATCCGAAACGGAACGGGCACCGACACGGCCAGATAATGCTCCTCATCGTAGAGATAGACCTCGCCTTCCAGCACGCCCTGCTTTCTGCCTTGCAGGACGAATACCGCACCGGGCTTATAGAGCACCGGGACATCATGAAGAACCGCCTCGGTCCTGAGAATCCGAACACCGGCAAGTGCGGTTGGATTGTATCCCTGGCTGGGAGCAAGAAGGCCCGCCAGCTCCACCAACTCCCGGCGCTTTGAACCCCGATCGTTCTGCTTCATAGGATTTGGCAAGACATTCATAGTTTTTGCAATCGAAGACGATGATTTTGAAGATTATCAGTCATGAGCATCGATCAATCAAGAAGAGAACATCTATCATGTCACAGAAGACCTTCTTCATCACCGGAGCGAATTCCGGCTTCGGTTTCGCAATCGCAGCCGCCGCGATCCGGAATGGCCACAAGGTTATCGGCACCATCCGCTCGGAACGGTCGCGGACGGCCCTGGCGGAGCGCTTGCCGGCAGTGCGACCCATCCTGTGCGATGTAACGGAGTTCGACCGCATAGCTGACGTCGTTCGACAGGCGGAAGAAGACAATGGACCGGTCGACGTACTGATCAACAATGCCGGCTACGGTCACGAGGGAATTCTTGAAGAGTCATCTCTCGAGGAGATGCGGCGCCAGTTCGACGTGAACGTCTTCGGCGCCGTTGCGGTCGCCAAGGCCTTCCTGCCGCGCTTCCGCGAAAGGCGTAGCGGCTTCATCGTCAACGTCACCTCCATGGGCGGCATGATCACCATGCCCGGCATCGCCTATTACTGCGGAAGCAAATTCGCGCTTCAAGGCATTTCCGAAGTCATGCGAGCGGAGATGGCCCCATTCGGCGTTCGGGTCACCGCCCTCTGCCCTGGCTCCTTTCGGACAGACTGGGCCGGGCGCTCTATGGTCCGTACCGAACGATCAATCGCGGATTATGACGCATTGTTCGATCCGATCCGCCAGGCGCGGCAATCCAAAAGTGGCAAGCAGCTCGGCGACCCAGACAAGCTCGCCACAGCCGTCCTGGACCTGATCGAATCCGACGCCCCTCCGCCACAGCTCCTGCTCGGCAGCGATGCCCTTGCACTTGTGTCGGATAGGATCGAGCGCCTCAAACAGGAGATCGAAGCCTGGAAAGCCGTTACCGTTTCCACCGATGGCTGATGGCCGCGACGGTTACGCTGGCGGGAAGACGGCATCCAGCCATGCGTCCAGTCTAGAGATGAACCCTAGTTCTTGGACCGATCGGCCCCGAGAGCAGTATCGCCCAAATAGCGCTGGATCTTCGTCTCGAGAAGTTCGGGGCTGATCGGCTTGGACATGCAATCGTCCATGCCCGACTGCATGCACATGATGCGATCGACATCCAGTGCCTGCGCAGTCACCCCGACGATGGGCACATGCCATCCATGCCCGGCCTGTGTCTCGAGCTGCCGGATCATGCGGGTTGCCTGATGACCATTCATGACCGGCATGGACACATCCATGAGGATTAGCGACGGCCGCAGCTGACGCCATGCGTCCACGGCAGCCTGGCCGTTCTCCACGACGAGAAACCGCAGCCCGGTCGCCTGCAGGATCTGCGTGAAGACGATCTGGTTCACCTCGTTGTCCTCCGCCACGAGGACGTCGATCGCATTGCTTGATTTGGCCGAGGTCATCCGATCGGTGGCCTCGATCGCGGCAGCGGCTTCCGCCTCCAGTGGCAATCGACGTTCAACGGGAGCCAATCGCTCGCCCAATTTCTTCCGCTGCGACGCGCGCACGACATCGATGATCGTGTTGCGCAGCACATTGGCCCGCACAGGCTTCATCAGATGCGCTTGGCCGTTGACGGCAGCAAATTCCTTGTCGTAACCGGCAACACCCACCGACGTTAGGAACACGATCGGCAGCGTGTCGAAACGCCGATCGGCGCGCAACGCGCTCGCGATCTGATAGCCATTCATGCCGGGCATGCTGTAGTCGACGATAACAGCATCGACCGACACGCCCATATCGAAGGCAGCATCCAGAATGGCGAGCGCGGTCCTGCCATCCTCGGCGGCATACCCGTCGAAGCCCCATTGCGCCAACTGTTCGGTCAAGATGCGCCGATGGATCGCGTCGTCTTCCACGATCAGGACGCGGGCATCTCTCACATTGGCCGGCAGCTCGGCGACTTTGCCGCGCGCGGCAACCAGCGGCGCAGGAAGAAGGACCGTGAAGACGGATCCCTTGCCCCATTCGCTCTCCACCGACAGCGAGCCGCCGAAAAGATCGACGAGACCGGCAGTAATGGCGAGACCAAGCCCCGAGCCCTCGAGCCGCCGCGCAAAGGACGAATCCGCCAGTGAGAATTTGTCGAAGATCGTATCGATCTTTTCTTTCGGAATGCCAATCCCGGTGTCTTCGACACGCAGCATGAGCAATATATTGTCATCCGATGCCGGCTGGCCATCGAGTTCGACCAGCACGTGACCGCGCTCGGTAAACTTGATCGCATTGCCGACGAGATTGGTCACGATCTGCCGAAAACGACCGGCATCGCCGAGGATCGCCGCCGGTACGCCGGGAGCGATGCGCACCATCAACTCGATATTCTTTTCCGATGCGGCGGCAGCCAACAAGGTCGCGATATCCTCGACGGCCTCGGCGGGATCGAATGCCATCTTGCGTAGATGCATTTCGCCGGTATCGATGCGGGAAAAATCGAGAATGTCGTTGATGATGGTCAGCAGCGCATTGCCCGACTTGACGATGATGTCGACGAAGGTCTTCTGCCGCGCATCGAGATCGGTCTTGCCAAGCAGTTCCGCCATACCGAGAACGCCATTCATCGGCGTGCGGATTTCATGGCTCATATGAGTGAGGAATTCGGATTTCGCCCGATCCGCGGCATTGCTGCGGGCTAGGAGCAGCTGCAAATCCGCCTCGCGCTCCTTCATCTCGGTAACGTCGGTCAGCACCACCGTCCAGCGGCGATGCTCGCCGAGCGCGGCTTCGAGCTGCATCCAACGATCGCCTTCAATCTGGAACACACAAGAGATCGGCTTGCCGGCGGCGACGCTTTCTCCCCAAGATGCCCGCATAGCCTCGGCGTCCTCGCCGAAGTCTCCGCGTTGCGCACAATAATCGAACGCCGCAGCCCAGTTTCTACCGACCTCGAGGAGTTCGGCCGGCAGCTTCAGCATATCCTTCAGCCGGTCGTTGGCCAGGATGATCGTACCGTCTTGAACGATCAGCAGGCCTTGGGACATGGCTTGCATGGCATCGGCCATCAGCTCACCGAGGCGTTCCAACGCCAGCCGGGCCTCGGTGATCTCACGGAATTGCTGCTTGACGGCCGAGATGTCCGTGTAGGACATCAGCGTCCGCCCGTTGGCAATGCGGCGGGCATCGATGATGACGGATTTGCCGTCGGTAAAATTCACTTCCGTCTGCAGATGCTCGCCCGCCTTGCGCAGTGCCGCCAGGCGTGCCTGATAGATGTCGTCTATGCTGCGGCCGTCGGTGTCGAAGCGCGCCAGATCATAATGTTTGGCGATGAGGTCTCGATAGGGGCGGCCCTCGAAGCGCTCATCTTTCGAGAATTCGAAAATGTCATAGAAGGCGTGGTTCACATATTCGACAATGTAGTCGCTGTCGTAGATCAAGACACCGATCGGCATCGAGCGAAGAATATTGTCGAGATCCTGATGCAATCCCTTGGCAGGCGCTTCCAGAAACACACCAAAAATATAAACGCGGTCTTCCGAAGGGGAAAAACTCTCGATCTGAATGCGCGAGCGTTGACGACCCGATCCGTCGAAGCACAGCGCCACCTCTTCGGAGCCGAAGACCAGCGCACGGCGCTCCCTGTCTTCTCTGTCGGCGCTCTCGCCCGCATCGAGAAGATCGTGACTGCGATTGCCGATGAAATCGGAAATATCGCGCCCGAAAAACCGCGCATAGGCATCATTGACGGCAACGTAACGAAGCTCGCTGTTCTTGATGTAGGCGGGCCTGTCCAGACTGGCGATCCGACGGCACGCTATGTCGAGCAGTTCACCGTCCAAGGTCAAACGGAGCCTCTCTTTTCACCGCGCATGATAGTTCATGAAACGACGCTCTAACATAAATGCCTTTAACAAGGCGTTAACCATGTTTAACCATCGCGCCGACGTCGCGTTCAGGCTACGCACTGTTCTATAACGGTCATGCCTTGGTCGCAAACGACGGCGGCACATCGAGGGAAACTCTGCCAAGAATCCGTCAACGGATCATTGGGAGCGAGCGCCATGAGCGACGAAGAAAGCCTGACCTTGAACGAAGCGCACATCGCAACGACGACGGGCGAACGGCGGCGGCGGACCGGAGGGCGTGGCGCCGAACGCAGCCGCAAGCCGAGCGGCACGAAATATCTCAACCTCGTCAACAATCTCACTCACACGGAACTCCTGTCGCCCGAAGCGCTTGACGACATTCACGAGGCATCGCTGACCATCCTCGAAGAGATCGGCATGGACATCATCCTGCCGGAAGCGCGCGAGCGCATGAAGGCTGCCGGAGCGGACGTAATGCCGGGCAAGGAACGCGTCCGATTCGATCGCAACATGATCATGGAGCTGATCGCTTCGATCCCCTCGAAGTTCACGCTGCACGCCCGCAATCCCCTTAGAAACGTTGAGATCGGCGGCCGCAATCTTGTCTTCGCGCAAGTTGCCTCCGCCCCCTTCGTCGCGGACCGCGAAGGCGGCAGGAGAGCCGGCAATCAGGAGGACTTCCGCAAGCTTATCAAGCTCGCTCAATCCTTCGACGTCATCCATATGACCGGCGGCTATCCGGTCGAACCCATCGACATCCATGCCTCGGTGCGCCACCTCGACTGCCTTTCCGATATCGTCAAGCTCACCGACAAGGCCTTCCATTGCTATTCGCTCGGCAAGCAGCGCAATCTCGACGCCATCGAGATCGCCCGCATCGGCCGCGGCATCAGCATGGAGCAGATGGAGCGCGAGCCCTCGCTCTTCACCATCATCAACTCTTCCTCGCCGCTCCGTCTCGACGGGCCGATGCTGCAGGGGATCATCGAAATGTCCTCGCGCGGTCAGGTGGTGGTGGTGACGCCGTTCACGCTGGCGGGCGCCATGGCGCCGGTGACGATCGCCGGCGCGCTGGTGCAGCAGAATGCCGAAGCGCTCTGCGGCCTCGCCTTCACGCAGATGGTGCGCAAGGGCGCGCCGGTCATGTATGGCGGTTTCACCTCGAACGTCGACATGAAGACGGGCGCACCCGCCTTCGGCACGCCGGAATATATGAAGGCGGTCATCGCGGGCGGGCAGCTCGCCCGCCGCTACGGCATCCCCTACCGCACCTCCAACACGAACGCTTCCAATACGCTCGATGCGCAGGCCGCCTATGAATCGGCGCTGTCATTATGGGCACTCACCCAAGGCGGCGGCAATTTCGTGCTGCATGCGGCCGGCTGGAGCGAGGGCGGGCTAACCGCCTCCTTCGAAAAATTCATCCTCGACGTCGACATGCTGCAGATGGTCGCGGAATTCCTCAAGCCGCTTGATGTCAGCGCCGATGCTCTGGCGCTGGATGCCGTGCGCGATGTCGGCCCTGGCGGCCATTATTTCGGCACGGCCCATACACTCGCCCGCTATGAAACCGCCTTCTATTCGCCGATCCTGTCGGACTGGCGAAACAACGAGACATGGACGGAAGCCGGAAGGCCCACGACTTACGATCATGCCAATCGCGTCTATAAGGAAACGCTCGAGCGTTATGAACGACCCCCGCTCGATCCGGCAATCGAGGAGGAGCTCGACGCCTTTGTCGCGAGACGCAAGGCAGAGGGCGGCGTCCCTACGGATTTCTGATTGAATATCAAAGGCTTTACGCCTCAGATCATGAACGAAATTTAATGTCGCGAACTTCTTTTTAGCCGCGACTTCGCCCCCTTTCCTGCGCAACGTCAAACTCGGCTTCGGCTGGAAGCCTCATGTTTTTGGGAAAGGGATGTCAATGTCTGTGCTTCGCACATTAACGACGGCCGGTTTGATCGCGCTGACGCTTGGCAGCGCCGCCACCGCAACCGCCACTACCGCCAACGCGTCCGGCCGCGGCGCCTTCTTCGGCGGCCTTGCCGCCGGTGTCGTCGGCGGCGCCTTGATAGCCGGGGCTGCGCGGCCCGCCTATCCGGCTTATTATCCAGCCTATCCTGCATATCCGGCCTACTATGACGGCCCAGTCTACGAACGCGTGTATGTGCGCCCCTACCCCAGCTGCTATTGGGCATGGCGTCACGACGGCTGGGGCCGTCCATATCGCGTCGAGGTTTGCCGCTAGGATCAGCAACCGCTGACTGAGCGCATGCCCCCTTGCCAGATCTCTCACGCCGCCGGTTTTCGGCGGCATTTTTGTAAGCCTGATGAAAAGCTTTCGCCTATACCTCTTGACATTCCTCGCTTTTAAGACCAAATGCGCCTCAGCTTTCACCTTCCGGCCGCCGCGTGAGCGTGCCCTGCGGGACAATCTGTACGCAAGAGAAGGATAAAAGCGCTTTTATGAATGAGGCCGCGCCAAGCGCTGTGGCCAATGCGCTGGGAAAGCTATTTCCAACTTACAAGTTCCCACTTCACGCGGGGTTCTTGACGCCAGAGACAGACCGGACCGCATGGTGCGATCCGGCCTATTTGCTTTGGCGCCCCGAAAGGTATTGAATTGACCGATTTTCACTCGCTTGGTCTCTCCAAGCAGATCGTCGATACACTGTCGCAAAACAACTTCGCGACGCCAACGCCCATCCAGGCTCAGGCCATCCCGCTCGTTCTCCAAGGCCGTGATCTCATCGGCCTCGCCCAGACCGGCACCGGCAAAACGGCCGCTTTCGGCCTCCCGATCATCGAGATGCTGCTGAAGGAAGCCAAGCGTCCCGACAACCGCACCGTCCGCACGCTGATCCTCGCCCCGACCCGCGAGCTGGTGAACCAGATCGCAGACAATTTGAAGCTCTTCGTGCGCAAGTCGCCGCTGCGCATCAACCTCGTGGTCGGCGGCGCGTCGATCAACAAGCAGCAGCTTCAACTCGAGCGCGGCACCGATATTCTGGTCGCAACGCCCGGCCGCCTCCTCGACCTCATCAACCGCCGCGCCCTGTCGCTCGGCCATGTCACCCACCTCGTCCTCGACGAAGCCGATCAGATGCTCGATCTCGGCTTCATCCACGACTTGCGCAAGATCGCCAAGCTTGTCCCAGCCAAGCGCCAGACTCTGCTGTTCTCGGCCACCATGCCGAAGGCGATCGCCGACCTCGCTTCCGACTATCTGACCAATCCGGTCAAGGTCGAGGTCTCGCCTCCGGGCAAGGCAGCCGACAAGGTGGAGCAGTATGTCCACTTCGTTGCCGGCCAGAACCACAAGACCGAGATTCTCAAGGAAACCATCTCCGCCAATCCGGATGGTCGCGCCATCGTCTTCCTGCGCACCAAGCACGGCGCCGAGAAGCTGATGAAGCATCTCGACCACGTCGGTTTCGCCGCCGCCTCCATCCACGGCAACAAGAGCCAGGGCCAACGCGAGCGCGCCCTCAAGGGCTTCCGCGACGGCGATGTCCGCGTTCTCGTCGCAACCGACGTCGCCGCCCGCGGCATCGACATCCCCGGCGTTTCGCATGTCTATAACTTCGACCTGCCGGAAGTACCGGATGCCTATGTCCACCGCATTGGCCGCACCGCGCGCGCCGGTCGCGACGGCATCGCCATCGCCTTCTGCGCTCCTGATGAAATCCGCCTGCTGCGTGACATCGAACGCCTGATGGGTATCGAGATCGCCGTTGCCAGTGGCGAAGCCCCGGCCGATCGCGGCCGCCCCGTTCGCGGCAAGGGTCGCGGCGGTCAGAACAATGGCGGCCAGGGCAGAGGCCAGAACGGTCAGGGACGCGAGCGTGGCGAAAGCCGCCCGCAACGTCCGGCCCGCCGTCCGTTCTTCGATAAGGAAAACGGCGAGGCTCGTGGTGAGGCTGGCGAGCGGCAGGAACGCCGCCCGCGCAACGATCGTCCGCAGCGCGAAAACAATCGCAATGCCGATTTCCGTGGCCAGCGTCGCAACGAACCGACGCCTCGTCCGGAACCCGACAACGATCTCGCCTCGACCTCGGACTTCCGTCCCGCTCGCAAGCAGCACAACGGCCAGTCCAACGGCAACGGTGCCGCGCATGAGGGCGGAGCCCATCGCGGCCAGCGCCATTCCCCTGGCCGCCCCGCAGGCCGCCACAATGAAGAGCGCAGCGCTCAGGGCGAGCAGCGCAACGGAGGCAACGGCCGCATGAAGCGTCGTGGCCCCGGCAACGGCGGCCAGCGCCGCGAACGCGCTTGATAAAGTAAGGGGGCCCATTGGCCCCCTTTTTTTTGACGCCTCACCCGTCTACGCAGTGACTACCGATTTGGTCATGAGAGTAAATTCGAAACTTCGAAGCTAGCTGACATTCCATTTCGCTTGGCGGCCAATGTTTGGATGACTGTTTCCTCCCTGCAGATACTTCCCGGCATAGCTTGGAGCATGTTTGGAGGCTTGGGAGGCAGTGCATTGCAAAAGACGGCAACGCGGCCGATGTCGGCGAGCGACTGGGGGCAGCTCCTGCTTCTCGGCGCGCTGTGGGGCGGATCATTCTTCTTCGCCCGTATAGCAGTGGCAGAAATCCCGCCGCTGGCGCTGGTGCTCTATCGGGTTTCGATTGCCGCGCTTGTCCTGCATGTCTGGTTGCGCCTGCGCAATATTTCCTTTGCGCCCGCTATTGCCAGATCAGCTTCGTTCCTGGGTCTCGCTCTGCTCAACAACGTTATCCCATTTTCTCTGATATTTAGCGGCCAAACAGAGATCGGAGCAGGCCTTGCCTCGGTGCTCTACGCGACGACACCCCTGTGGACAGTCCTGGTCGCAAATCTGCTGACATCAGACGAAAAGCTTTCCGCCGGTAAGCTTGCGGGCGTGGCTTTGGGGATTGGCGGCGCTGCCACCATGATCGGCCCAGGGCTCTTCGCCAATTTGGGCGGACCGACATGGGCAAAGCTTGCGATCATCGGAGCGGCAATTTCCTATGCATTCGCGGCCGTTTTCGCGAAACGATTTCGGGATATTAAGCCCGTCGTCGTCGCGGCTGGCCAACTGACCGCCTCCACCATCTTTATGATACCGATCGTCCTTCTTCTCTATGATCCGCGCGACATCGTAAGCGCGAATATCTCGATCTGGCTGGCCATTGGCACTCTCGCAATCGTAACGACTGCCTTCGCCTTCATTCTCTATTTCAATCTCATCGCCTCTGCCGGGGCGACAAATGCCTCGCTGGTGACGCTGCTCGTGCCTGCAAGCGCGATCATCTTGAGTACAGCATTCCTTGGAGAGCGTCTGGAAACTTACGAATTCCTCGGATTGGCCCTGATCGTCTCCAGCCTGGTGGTTGTCGATGGCAGACTCTTACGATGGCGGCGACGGATCGATGCCCAGAAGAAGTCGTAGAGCCTATTCCGGCACGACTTCCGCCTGACGCCGGTTGGTGAGGTAAACACCGATCACCACAATCACCGTGCCGATGATGATCGGCAGCGTCAGCGGCTCGCCGAAGGCGATGGCCGCCTCGATGGCGACAGCCGGCGGCATCAGGTAGATCAGCGATGCCGCGCGCGATACCTGCCCGCGGCGGATGAGATAGAGCAGCAGACCGACAGCGCCCATGGACAGGCCGAAGACCGACCAGAGCATAGACAGGATCGCCGTCTGCGTGCTGTCGAAACGTAATCCCTCGAAGATGAAGGCCAGCGGCACGGTGACGATCAGCGCGCCGACATATTGCAAGGTCGCGATGGTTCTGAGATCGCCGGTCTGCAGGTGCCGCTTCTGGTAAAGCGTGCCGTAGGTCACCGAGACCATTGCCAACAAATTGACGACCAGCGGGACGGCAGATTGCCAGAGATTGGCCGTATCCGTCGCCAGAAGCTTCGGCGAGATCGCGATGGCAATACCGATGAAACCAAGCAGCAGGCCGGCCTTCTGAATCGGCCGCAGCCGCTCGCCGACGAGAAGCGGTGCGGCCATGGCAGTCATTAGCGGCTGCAGCGCCGCAATGATGCCGGAAATGCCGGCCGGCACGCCCTCGGCAATTGCCCACCAGAGACCAGCCAGATAGAGGCCGTGCAGGAAAATGCCGGAATAGATGGCGCGAAACACGCTCGTCCAGTCGCGCGGCCACCGGGCACCGACGATCGAACAGAGCAGCACGAATGCAAGCGCCGACAGGCTGTAGCGGATCATCAGGAAGGTAAAGGGACCCGCATGCAGCGAAGCATATTTGGCGACGATCCAGCCGGTGGACCAGAGAAGGACAAAAATCGCGGGCGCAAGCCTATCGAGGGACATGGGAATCGGACCGATATATGTGGCGCTTGGGAATCCGGAATCCTGGTCGACTCGGGGTGTCGCGCGGAGGGGTTGAAGGCTGATAGCCGATGGCGGCTGTGCGGTCAAAATCGATCTGCTGAAAACAGCAATCAATTTTTCTTCACATCAGGCGAACCACCGCGCCGGTTTCAGAAACCTTAACCACTACCCAAACGCTCAGTTCGCAAAAGAAGCAGATGCCCAAATTTTGATCCGAACATTGCGACTAGAGCTGGCAAGCAACACCCTTGTTGATCCTAAATGCCTGTAAATCCGGCATTTTTCGACATTCAGAAATTCGCGATGGCAACTGCGCATAGTTCTTGCATTGTAAAAACCGTTGTATTCAAATGGGTAAAAACACGGGGACCGCACCTTTGGCATTTGATGAAATGATTACTGCGGATGAAAGTCCGCGCGCGCCTTACGAGAAATACTTCGAGTGGTACTCAGGCCAGGACAGGGGCCACCTCATTGCCAAATCCCGCGATGCGGAAACCATCTTCCGAAAGACGGGTATTACCTTCGCGGTCTACGGACACGCAGACTCCTCCGAAAAGCTCATCCCCTTCGACATCATCCCCCGCATCATATCAGGCCGCGAATGGCGCAAGCTTGCCCAGGGTATCGAACAGCGGGTCATCGCCCTGAACGCCTTCCTTGACGACATCTATCACAAGCAGGAAATCATCCGCGCCGGCCGCATCCCGCGCGAACTGATCGAGAAGAACGACGCCTTCCTGCCTGAAATGATCGGCTTCCGTCCGCCGGGCGGCGTTTACACCCATATCGTCGGTACCGACATCGTCCGCACGGGCGAAGACCAGTTCTATGTGCTCGAGGACAATGCCCGCACCCCTTCCGGCGTCAGCTACATGCTGGAAAACCGCGAAACGATGATGCAGATGTTCCCCGAGCTGTTTCACCAGAACAAGGTGCAGCGCGTCGAGGACTATCCACTGCTGCTGCGCCAGAGCCTGGCATCGCTCGCGCCTCCCGGCTGCACCGGCAAGCCGCGCGTCGCCGTGCTTACACCCGGCATCTACAATTCCGCCTATTACGAGCATTCCTTCCTGGCCGACATGATGGGTGTGGAGCTGGTGGAAGGCTCCGATCTGCGTGTCATCGACGGCAAGGTGAAGATGCGCACGACGCGCGGCTATGAGGCGATCGACGTGCTCTACCGCCGCGTCGACGACGATTTCCTCGATCCACTCACCTTTCGCCCGGATTCCGCACTGGGCATTCCCGGCATCATGGATGTCTACCGCGCCGGCAATATCACCATCGCCAATGCGCCTGGCACCGGCATTTCCGACGACAAGGCGATCTATTCCTACATGCCCGAGATCGTCGAATTCTATACCGGCCGCAAGCCGATCCTCGAAAACGTGCCGACCTGGCGCTGTTCGGAGCCAAACAGCCTGCAATATGTGCTCGATAATCTCGCCGATCTCGTCGTCAAGGAAGTCCACGGCTCCGGCGGCTACGGCATGCTTGTGGGGCCGACGGCCACGAAGAAGGAGCGGGCAACCTTTGCCGAGAAGCTCAAAAGCAAGCCGAACAACTACATCGCGCAGCCGACGCTTTCGCTCTCGACGGTGCCTATCCTGGTCAACAAGGGTATTGCGCCGCGGCACGTCGATCTGCGGCCCTATGTCCTCGTCTCCGACAAGGTGCGGATCATCCCCGGCGGGCTGACCCGCGTGGCGCTGAAGGAAGGCTCGCTGGTGGTCAACTCCAGCCAGGGCGGCGGCACCAAAGACACCTGGGTTCTGGAGGACTGATCGGACATGCTGGGAAGAACCGCGAACGGCCTCTACTGGATGTTCCGTTACATCGAGCGTGCCGAAAACATAGCCCGCCTCGTCGATGCCGGCCAGCGCATGTCGCTGACCCGCAGCGACGCCGTCGATGACGATTGGGATGGGGTCCTGCAAAGCGCCGGCGTACGTGAAGCCTACGATGAGGTGCATAACAAGCTGACTGGGAGCGACGCGATCGACTACCTGATGCGCGACCGCTCCAATCCGTCAAGCGTCATGTCCTGCATCGAATATGGCCGCAACAATGCCCGCATGGTGCGCACGGCGCTAACCCGCGACACCTGGGAAGCGACCAACGAATGCTGGATCGAGCTGAAGTCGCTGCTCGGCAAGCGGCTGAAAACCGCGGAACTGCCCGAGATGATCGACGTCATCAAGCAGCGCGCCGGCCTGATCCGCGGCGCCTTCCACGGCTCGATGCTGCGCAACGAACTCTATAATTTCGCCCGCATCGGCACCTTCATCGAGCGCGCTGACAACACGGCCCGCATTCTCGACGTGAAATATTACGTCCTGCTGCCATCCGTCTCGCATGTCGGCTCCTCGCTCGACAATGCGCAATGGGAATCGATCCTGCGGTCAGTCTCGGCGCATCGGGCCTATAAATGGGCCTACGATCCCGAATACAAGCCGGCCAATATCGCTGACTTCCTAATCCTGAACGGACAGATGCCGCGTTCGCTCGCCTATTGCTATGAAAAGATCGTCAGCAATATCGGCTATCTCAGCGCCGAATATGAAAAAAAGCTGCCGGCGCACGATACGGCGGTAGCCATCCGTAAGTCGCTGCAAAAGCTGACGATCAAGCAGATCATGGACCAGGGCCTGCATGAGTTCCTCGAGGATTTCGTCGCCCGCAACAACCAGTTGGGCGCCGAAATATCCGACGGCTACCGGTTCTACGAATAGGCGGGCGATATTATGAGACTGACGATCAGCCATATCACGGAATATCGCTACGACGAGCCGGCGCAATTCTCGCTGCAGCGGCTGCACCTGACGCCGCTGACCGGCGTGGGACAGACGGTCATCGACTGGAAGCTCTCGGTCGAAGGCGCTAAGCCCGAGGTGGAATATGACGACCAGTTCGGCAATCGCGCCACGCTGGTGTCCCTAGATGGGCAGCAGGACGCAACGAAGATCATTGCCTCAGGCGAAGTCGAGACGCAGGACCTCAACGGCGTTGTCGGGCTGCACCAGGGCTTCAGCCCGCTCTGGCTTTTCCTGCGGGAGTCGCCGCGCACCGAGGCAGGCAGGCTGACCAAGGAGCTGTTGCGCGGCGTTTCCGGCGACAACGAGCTCGGCAAGATGCATGCACTGATGAAAGCGATCCACGAGACCGTGGAATACAAACCGGGCACCAGCAATACGGAGACAACGGCGGAGCAGGCACTAGAGGCAAAGAGCGGCGTCTGCCAGGACCACGCCCATATCTTCCTCGCCGGCGCCCGTGCATTGCAGATCCCTGCCCGTTACGTCTCCGGCTATCTGATGATGGAAGGCAAGAACGAGCAGGCAGCAACCCACGCCTGGGCCGAGGCACATATCCCCGGCCTCGGCTGGGTAGGATTCGATCCGGCCAACGATGTTTGCCCCGACGCCCGCTACGTCCGCATCGCGACGGGCCTCTGCTATCGTGACGCCGCCCCGGTCTCCGGCATGCGGATCGGCACGCCAGGCGAAACTCTTATGGTCAAGGTAACAGTCGCGACCCAGGGGCAAAGTCAGAGCCAGAGCTAGCAGGCAGCACTCATCCTGCCGGAAAAACCTCGACATGGCCTTTGTCGCCATAGCTGAGGATTGCTCGATCGGCCGTCAGCAGCGGGATACGGTGGAAGCGTGCGGTCGCCACAATAATGCGGTCAGCCGGATCGGGATGAAACTCTCCCGGCAGGCGAACGCTATCCACCGCGATCTGTGGCTCTATGGGCGCCAGCTGCAAACCAGGCAAAGCCAGTGCCATGGCGAGCCAACGGCCAACGTCATCACCAAGTGCGATGCGCCCCTTTTCCGCGAGCATGGCGACTTCCCAAGGAGTGATCGCTGAGATCAAAATGCGACTGCGCACCGTCGTTTCATCGATAAGCTCACGAGCCCGCGCACTCAGCCGCGAATCGTCATGCATAGCCCAGATCAAAATATGCGTATCGATGACGATCAACGCGTCGCATCCCATTCTTCAGCATCGACAGCAGGCAGAAACGGATCGTCATATTGTAGAACACTGCCCTTCATCGCGCCGATGATGCTGGGGCGGTCCGATTTCTCCGGCGCGGGTGTCAGCAAAGCGACCGGCTTTCCACGCTTTGTAATGACGATGGGCTCTCCGTCACTACCCATTTGATCGATCAGATGAAGGCATTTTGCCTTGAATTCGGCGGCACCGACAGATTTGATAGACATGACCACTATTCTCGTACAGATGTACATCAAATATGGTCATTCAATGTGAGATGGTCAATACGCTAAAGTGTGGCAATGAAAAAGGGCGGAACTCTCGCCCCGCCCTTTTTCCAATTCCAAGCGCACCGATCTTAGTGGCTGTCGCGATTGTTCGGGATTTCCGAGCCGCGCGGGCCGACGAGGAAGTCCAGGTCGGCGCCGGTGTCGGCCTGCATGACCGACTTCACATAGAGACCGCCGTAACCACCGGTGAGCGGCTTGACCGGGGAAACCCAGGCGGCGCGGCGCTTTGCCAGTTCCTCATCCGACACTTCGAGCTGGATGGTGCGGGCGGGAACGTCGACGGCGATGATGTCGCCGTTCTGAACCAGCGCCAGCGGGCCGCCATCAGCGGCTTCCGGAGCCGTATGCAGGATGACCGTGCCGTAGGCCGTACCGGACATGCGCGCATCGGAGATGCGGATCATGTCGGTGATGCCTTTTTTCAGCACCTTCGGCGGCAGGCCCATATTGCCGACTTCGGCCATGCCCGGATAACCCTTCGGGCCGCAGTACTTCAGCACCATGATGCAGTTCTCGTCGATATCGAGATCGTCGCGGTTGATGCGGGCGTGGTAGTCCTCGATGCTTTCGAAGACGACGGCGCGGCCCTTGTGCTGCATCAGATGCGGCGAAGCGGCGGATGGCTTCAGAACGGCACCCTTCGGAGCAAGGTTGCCGCGCAGAACGGCAATACCGCCCGACTGCGTCAGTGCCTTTTCCTTCGGAACGATAACGTCGTCATTGTAGTTGACCACATCCTTCACGCCGGCCCAGATCGTGTCGCCGGTCACCGTGATGGCGTCCTTGTGCAGCAGGCCCATCTCACCAACCGCCTTGATGACGACGGGCAGACCGCCGGCATAGTAGAACTCTTCCATCAGGTGCTTGCCCGATGGCTGCAGGTTGACGATCGTCGGCACTTCGCGGCCGAGACGATCCCAATCGTCCAGTGACAGATCGACGCCGACGCGGCCGGCAAGTGCCAAAAGGTGCAGAACGGCATTGGTCGAACCGCCGACGGCGCCATTGACGCGGATGGCATTTTCGAAAGCTTCCTTGGTCAGAATGTCTGATGGTTTCAGGTCTTCCTTGACCATGTCGACGATGCGGCGGCCTGACAGCTGCGAGATGACGCGGCGACGTGCATCGACCGCGGGGATCGCGGCATTGCCGGGCAAGGTCATGCCGAGCGCTTCGGCCATCGACGCCATCGTCGAGGCCGTGCCCATGGTCATGCAGCTGCCGGCTGAGCGGGCCATGCCCTGCTCCGCATCCATGAATTCATCCAGCGACATCTCGCCGGATTTCACCATTTCCGAGAACTGCCAGATTGCCGTGCCGGAACCGACATCCTTGCCGCGCCACTTGCCGTTCAGCATCGGGCCGCCGGAAACGAGGATGACCGGGATATCGACGGAAGCCGCGCCCATCAGCAAGCTCGGCGTGGTCTTGTCGCAGCCGCCGAGCAGCACGACGCCATCGACCGGATTGCCGCGGATCGCTTCTTCCACGTCCATGGCAGCGAGGTTGCGGAACATCATGGCCGTCGGGCGCAGCGTGCTTTCGCCGACGGAGAAGACCGGGAATTCGACGGGGAAACCGCCGGCTTCGTAGACACCGCGCTTCACGCGCTCTGCAAGATCGCGCAGGTGCGCGTTGCAGGGCGTCAGCTCCGACCAGGTGTTACAGATGCCGATGATCGGACGGCCGTCGAACGTATCGGCCGGCAGGCCCTGATTCTTCATCCAGGAGCGGTGCATGATTGCGTTCTTGCCTGTGCCGCCAAACCAATCATAGGAGCGCAGCTTGCGCGGCCATTCAGCTTTCTTTTTCATAGTCTCTCTACCTTTGTGTCGCCCGGGCCGCCTCGTTCGCTCCCAGGCTTTGAATTCGGTGGTCAGGCGAGCGTGTAAGCCGTCTTGACGGTGGTGAAGAATTCGGCAGCGTATTTGCCCTGCTCGCGCGGACCGAAGGACGAGCCCTTGCGGCCACCGAACGGCACGTGGAAATCAACGCCCGCCGTCGGCAGGTTGACCATCACCATGCCCGCTTCCGCATTGCGCTTGAAATGCGTCGCATGCTTCAGGCTCGTCGTGGCAATGCCCGAGGACAGGCCGAACGGCGTATCGTTGGCCGTGGCCAAGGCTTCTTCATAATCCTTCACCCGAATGACCGAAGCGACCGGCCCGAAGATCTCCTCGCGGCTGATGCGCATCTGGTTCGTCGCTTCCGTGAAGAGCGTCGGCTGCAGATAGAAGCCGGGGGTGTCGCGCTTGACGAGCTCGCCGCCGAAGGCAAGCTTGGCGCCCTCTTGGCGGCCGATTTCGATATAATCCGTATCCGTCTTCAGTTGCTTGGCATCAACGACCGGGCCGATATGCGTGCCCGACTTCATGGCATTGTCGACGTTAAGTGTCTTCAACTTCTCCGTCAGCGCCGCCACGAACCTGTCGTGAATGCCTTCCGTGACGATCAGACGCGACGAAGCCGTGCAGCGCTGGCCGGTCGAGAAGAAGGCGGAATTGGCGGCCGCCTCGACGGCCACAGTCAGATCGGCATCATCAAGCACGACCATCGGGTTCTTGCCGCCCATTTCGAGCTGGTACTTGCGGCCATGCTCGACGGAGGAAAGCGCCACGCGCTTGCCGGTGCCGACCGAGCCGGTGAAGGTGATGCCGGAAAGAACCGGGCTGTCCAGCATCGCCTGACCGACGACCGAGCCCTTGCCCATGACGAGGTTCAGCACACCCTTCGGCAGACCGGCGCGATGGAGGATATCGACGATCGCCCAAGAGCAGCCAGGCACGAGATCGGCCGGTTTGAAGACGACGGTGTTGCCATAGCAGAGCGCCGGCGCGATCTTCCATGCGGGAATGGCGATCGGGAAGTTCCAGGGCGTGATGACGCCGATGACGCCGAGCGGCTCGCGGGTGATCTCGACACCGATGTTCGGACGCACAGAAGGCACGACCTCGCCTGCAAGGCGCAGCGCCTCTCCGGCGAAGAATTCGAAGATCTGCGCGGCTCGGATGGTCTCGCCGATCGCCTCGGGCAATGTCTTGCCCTCTTCGCGGGCGAGCAGCGCACCAAGCTCATCCTTGCGGGCCAGGATCTCCTCGCCGGCCTTCTTCAGGATCGTGTGACGCTCCAGAATGCCAGAACGCGACCAGGCTGGAAAAGCGGCCTTGGCGGCAGCGATCGCATCCGTGACATCCTGCGCGCTTGCGCTCGCATAGAGGCCGACGACCTCGTTTGTATCCGACGGGTTGATGTTCTCGGTGCCGTTCGTCCCCGTCCACTCCCCGGCAATCAAGTTCTGATGAATGGTCATGGCGTCATGCCTTCCTGGATCGTATTGAAAACGCCCGGCCGATCCCTTGCGGCCGGGCTCGATACATTACAGCTGGCGAACAGCCACCTCTTCCTCGGCATCGACCGCCAGCGGATTGCGCAGCGGCAGGCCAAATTCGCCAACTTCGATTTCGAAGACGTCGCCGACTTCGGGCTTGATGCCTTCCGCGAAGGAAAGCGTCGCCGTGCCGAACATGTGCACATGCACATCGCCGGGAACACGGAAGATGCCGTACTTGAAATGGTGATATTCAAGGTTTGCAAAGGTGTGCGACATGTTCGCCTCGCCGGACAGGAACGGCTTTTCGAAAATCACCTTGTCGCCGCGCTTGATGCGGGAGGTACCGCGAATATCCTCAGGAGCCACTCCGATGCGGATTTCCGGGCCGAAACTTGCCGGACGCAGCTTGGAATGGGCGAGATAAAGATAGTTGATCCGCTCGGTGACGTGATCGGAAAATTCGTTCGACAGCGCAAAGCCGATGCGGAACGGCGTGCCGTCCTTGGCAATTACATAGATGCCGGCCATTTCGGGCTCCTCGCCGCCATCAAGCGCGAAGGATGGAGATACGAGTGCCGCACCCGGGGCCGCAGCGCCATAGCCGTTGCCCTTGTAGAACCATTCGGGCTGAACGCCCTTCTCGCCAGCCTTCGGCTTGCCGCCCTCGATGCCCATCTTGAACATCTTCATGGAGTCGGTCAGCGTCTCCTCAGCGGCTTCCGTCGTTTTCTTGTGCATGGAATCACGCGTGGCAGCGGAACCCAGATGCGTCAGGCCCGTGCCGGTCAAGTGCAGGTGAGCTGCGTCGGGGTGCGTGATCGGCGGCAGGAAACGGCCGTCGGCATAGGCTTTTTCAAGGTCGATCGCCTCGCCAAGACCGTGAGCCTCGATCACCGATACCAGCGATTTGCCGCTGTCGGCGGCTTCCATCGCCAGAGCGTAGACGCTGCCGCCATTGACGACTGTTTTGGCGGCTTCGCCGGGTCCATTGCGGACGGCAACGACGATCTCGCCGTTCGAACCCTTGATCTGCGAGATGAGCATGTCTTTCATCCTTTCCTAACAGACAGAGATTGGATGCAGTTTCCCGTTCCGGCTCTCAGCGAGAGCCGGACTCTGTCATGGATTTGGTTTTAAAAGCTGGGTTGATCGCTAAACGATCAACCCTTGTTCTTGTTGTAGACGTCGATGAACACGGCAGCGAGAAGCACCGCACCCTTGATCATCTTCTGGGAGTCCGTCTGGTAGCCGAGGATCGACATCCCCTGGTTCAAGACACCCATGATCAAGGCGCCGATGACGGCACCCGTCACCTTGCCGACGCCGCCGGAAGCTGAAGCGCCGCCGATGAAGCAGGCTGCGATGACGTCGAGTTCGAGGCCGTCACCGCCTTTTGCGGTTGCCGAATTCAGGCGCGTCGCGATGATGATGCCGGCAATGCTCGCCAGGATACCCATGTTGATGAAGGTGTAGAAGGTCAGGCGGCGGGTATCGATACCCGAGAGCTTCGTCGCCTTTTCATTGCCGCCCATGGCATAGATGCGGCGGCCGATCGTCGTGCGCTGTGTTGCGAAGCTGTAGAGAGCGATCAAAAGCAGCATGAGAACCAGAACGTTCGGCAAGCCTCTGTAGGAGGAGATCTGATAGCCGATGAAGATGGTCGCAGCGGCAACCACCAGATTCTGGGCAAGGAAGAAGCTGAACGGCTCGACATCGATACCGTGCTTCTCGTTGACGGTGCGGCGGCGCCATGACAGCAGGAACATGACGATCGGGATGGCGACGGTCAGCAAGATCGAGGTCGAATGGATGCCGCCCATATCGGTGAAATCGGGAATGAAGCCCGTTGCAACGATCTGGAATGCCGGCGGGAACGGACCGATACTGCTGCCGTTACCGGTCGTGTTGATGATCGTATAGGTCAGGCCGCGGAAAACCAGCATGCCGGACAGCGTCACGATGAACGACGGAATACGGTGATAGGCGATGAAATAGCCATGCCACGCGCCGACCGCGGCACCCATCAGCAGACAAATGACCGTCGCGAGCGCAAGATTCATATGCATCTGCACGACCAAAACGCCGGCGACGGCCCCGACGAAGCCGACGACGGAGCCGACGGAAAGGTCGATATGGCCGGCCACGATGACAAGCAGCATGCCGAGCGCCATGATGACGATGAAGGAATTCTGCAGCACGATGTTGGTCAGGTTCTGCGGCCTGAAGAGAACGCCGTTCGTCAAGTACTGAAACAGCAGCATGATGACGACGAGCGCGATCAACATGCCGTATTCACGGATGTTGTTGCGGATGTGGTCGCCGATGGAAACGACGTGGCTGCTTTCTGTGGCTGGGTTGGCCGAACTCATTGTTGTTTCTCCCCTGAGCGCATGATAGCGCGCATGATGCTCTCCTGGCTTGCCTCTGCCTTCGGCAATTCGGCAACGATGCGGCCTTCGTTCATGACGTAGATGCGGTCGCAAGTGCCGAGAAGCTCCGGCATTTCCGATGAGATCATCAGAACGCCCTTTCCGTCGGCGGCAAGCTGGTTGATGATGGAATAGATTTCGTATTTGGCGCCGACGTCGATGCCTCGTGTGGGCTCATCGAGGATCAGAACGTCCGGGTTCGAGAACAGCCATTTCGACAGCACCACCTTCTGCTGGTTGCCGCCGGAGAGGTTGCCCGCTTCCTGGAAGACGCCGGACGAACGGATGCGAAGCTTGGAACGATAGTTCGTCGCCACCTGCAGCTCGCGCACGTCATCGATGACAGTTGCCTTGGAAACGCCAAGCAGATTGGCAAGCGTCGTGTTGTGCAGGATGCTGTTGGTCAGAACCAGGCCGAGCTGCTTGCGGTCTTCCGTCACGTAGGCAAGACCGGCATCGATCGCCTTGCGCACCGTGCTGGTATCGACCAGCTTGCCGTCAAGGAAGACTTCGCCACTGATCTTGTGGCCATAGGATTTACCGAAGACGCTCATGGCGAATTCGGTACGCCCCGCTCCCATCAGGCCGGCAATGCCGACCACTTCGCCCTTGCGTACATTGATGTTGATATCGTGCAGGACTTGGCGATCGCGATGCTGCTGATGGAAGGCGTTCCAGTTCTTCACTTCGAAGATCGTTTCGCCGATCGGAACCGAACGCGGCGGATAGCGATCCGCCAGCTCACGGCCGACCATGTTGCGGATGATGATGTCTTCGCTGATCTCTTCCTCATGACAGTCGAGCGCCTTCACCGTCATGCCGTCGCGCAACACGGTGATCTGGTCGGCCACCTTGCGCACTTCGTTGAGCTTGTGCGTGATGATGATCGACGTGATGCCTTGGTTGCGGAACTCCATGAGGAGATTGAGGAGAGCATCGGAGTCGTTTTCATTCAGCGATGCCGTCGGCTCGTCGAGAATGAGCAGCTTGACGCTCTTCGACAGGGCCTTGGCGATCTCGACGAGCTGCTGCTTACCGACACCGATGTCGGTCACGAGCGTATTCGGAGATTCCTTGAGGCCCACTTTGGAAAGAAGCTGTTTGGTCCGGCTGAAGGTTTCCTGCCAATTGATCATGCCATTGGCGACAACTTCATTGCCGAGGAAGATATTTTCGGCAATCGACAGAAGCGGAACGAGCGCCAGCTCCTGATGAATGATGATGATGCCGATATCTTCGGAGTCCCTGATGGTTTTGAACTGACGGACTGCCCCATCGTAATAGATATCGCCGTCGTACGTGCCGGCCGGATAGACACCCGATAGCACCTTCATGAGGGTAGATTTGCCGGCTCCGTTTTCGCCAACCAAAGCATGAATCTCGCCCTGACGGACTTTCAAATTGACATTTTCCAAGGCGTTCACACCGGGGAACGACTTGGTTATGTTCCGCATTTCGAGAATGGTATTGTCCATTGTCCGTATCCAACGCCGCGATCGAACATAGCAGACCGCGCGATCGTCTTAAATATCAAAGCCAGGGCTCGCATTGAGCGAGCCCTGACCGCTATGTCGGAAAATTACTTCAGCTGATCGGCCTTGTAGTAACCGCCCTCGACGAGAACCTTCTCGTAGTTGGTCTTGTCGACTGCGACCGGGGTCAGCAGGTAGGACGGAACAACCTTGACACCGTTGTCGTAGGTCTTCGTGTCGTTGACTTCAGGCGTCTTGCCTTCCATCAGAGCGTTGACCATGTTGACGGTGACCTTGGCGAGGTCACGGGTGTCCTTGAAGATCGTGGAGTGCTGCTCGCCAGCAATGATCGACTTGACCGACGGGATTTCGGAGTCCTGACCGGTCACGATCGGCAGCTTCACGCCGCCGGAACCGTAGCCGACACCCTTGAGCGCGGAGAGGATACCGATCGACAGGCCGTCATACGGAGACAGAACGGCATCGACATGAGCGTCGGTGTAGTAGGCCGACAGCAGGTTGTCCATGCGGGCCTGGGCTGTTGCCGGATCCCAACGCAGCGTGCCGACCTTGTCCATGCCCATCTGGCCGGACTTTACGACGAGCTTACCGCTGTCGATGTACGGCTTCAGGACCGACATTGCGCCGTCATAGAAGAAGAAGGCGTTGTTGTCGTCCGGAGAGCCGCCGAACAGCTCGATGTTGAACGGGCCCTTGCCATCCTTGAGGCCGAGAGCGTCGACGATCGAGTTTGCCTGCAGGACGCCGACTTTGAAGTTGTCGAAGGTCGCATAATAGTCGACATTCGGGCTGTTGCGGATCAGGCGGTCATAGGCGATGACCTTGATGCCGGCATCGTGAGCCTTCTGCAGAACGTCGGACAGCGTCGTGCCGTCGATCGAAGCGATAACGAGGACCTTGTCGCCCTTGGTGACCATGTTCTCGATCTGCGAGAGCTGGTTCGGAATGTCGTCGTCGCCATACTGAAGGTCGGTGCCGTAACCGGCGGCCTGGAGCTGCTTAACGATGTTGTTGCCGTCATCGATCCAGCGAGCCGAAGCCTTGGTCGGCATGGCGATGCCTACCGTGCCCTTGTCCGCCGCGAAGGCAGGTACCACCAGCGTAGCGACGCCGAACGCAGCGCCGGCCATCAATGAGATAATGGATTTCATTACTCTCTCCCTTGTTGAATTAATGCGGCGGACAAAAAATGCCCGCCCGAAACTGCGGCAGGTTCCGTAGAAGGAATGATTTACTTCTAATTGTGAGAAACGAAGTAGGTCTCCTCCACGCTCTCACGGTTTGTGAGCTGTACCCAGCGCACGATCGGCAAACTCGTACGATTTCGTATAACTGTCAAATAGAATAACTGGCAAAACATATACCAAGTTTGGTATAATGTTAAAAAATAGTACTTTTTTGCCGACGAAGAGGAAAATTGGCCGTTATGGAGAAAATATATAACGATTATTTGAGCGACGGCATTGAGATTCATTCCGACAATTTTCGCGACGATGCGTTGTTGAAAGCCGGTTTGAAGCTCAATCACCTGCGCATGATCGTCACGATCGAGGATCACGGGCAAATTTCTGCAGCTGCTGAGTCCATGAACATGTCACAACCTGCGGCTTCACGGATGCTCTCAGAAATGGAGTCGATTGTCAAAAGCCCGCTTTACGAGCGTGTCGCAAGAGGCGTCGTCCTGACCCCCTTCGGGCTCGCTCTAGCCAAGCGGGCACGCAAGATCCTGCTGGAGCTGCGCGAGGCAGGCCGGGAGCTGGGTGCCTTGCGAACGGGCAAGGGCGGCTCGGTCTTTCTGGGGGCGGTGACCGCACCGGCGATCAGCCTTGTCGTTCCGGCGATCCAGCGGGTGACACGTACCTATCCCGGAATAGAGATCAATATCGAGGTCGAAAACAGCAATGTGCTCGCGCGCGAGCTGCTGGCGGCTCGCCACGATTTCATCATCAGCCGCATCCCGGACGATCTCGATCCCCGCCTATTCACCGCCCATGAGATCGGCGTCGAAAAAGCCTGCCTGGTGGTTCGCAACGACCACCCGCTGCTTGAAAAAGGGATCGCCAGCCTGCTCGATCTGGCCGGTTACGACTGGGTATTCCAACCGCCGGGCACATTGCTTCGCCGCAAGGTGGAAGATATTTTTCTCGCCGCCGGCGTACCCCTGCCCGAAAACATCGTCAACACCTCGTCGTTGCTGCTGACGCTGGCGGTGGTCTGCAAGACGGATGCGATCGCGCCGGTTGCCCTCGACATGGCGCAATTCATCTGCGGGCAAACGTCCAAGGCGGGCGAATCCTCCATCCTGCCGATCGATTTCGATATCGATGTGAGGCCCTACAGCCTCATTACCGCCCGCGAACGCGCCATGCCGCCGAGCGCGCGGCTGCTGCACGACATGATCCTGGAAGAGAGCCGGCATCTCTCGCCGGCATGAAAGAAGAACCGTTGCCGCCATAAGCTCCACGCCAACTTGCGCTCCTATGAAGCTTGGCGTGGAGACCACGCATGCTGTTCAAGCAATCATTGTTTCAATCCGTGCTCGATCGCCTCGATAGCGAAGAGGAGCCTGCGGAAGAGGAAGAGGCCCCGCATCGCATCCGCGGCCTGAACGTCAGCTTTGCCGCAACGGTGCCGGGCGGCGAGACGCCGGACGCGCATCGGCCAGACGAAGCCTATCGCGACAACCTCGGCGACCCCATCATTTCGCCAGAGCCGCAGCCCGAACCCTTTCCGGAAGAACCGGCATTGCCGGCCATGCCCGAACATCTCAGCAGAACGACACGGGAAGAGGTCGCCGCCGAGCTCGCAATTACCTCCGACCTCACACGCGAAGGCCTGCAGGAAAAACGCCGCAGCTTCGCCAAGGCCAATCATCCGGATAGCGTCACCGCCCTCTTCCGCGAACAGGCGACGATCCGCATGACGCTCGCCAATCAGCTGATCGACGAAGCCATACGCCGCCTCAGACGATGATTATTGCTTGCCCTCCGAGGGCGGCTCGCCGTCCTCGGCAGCATCGTCCTGCGCAGGCGCATCGCTGGTTGCCGATGCAGGCGGTTGCGGCTTGAAATTCAAGAGCAGCATCCACGCCGAATAGGCGCCGAGCGCGCCCGACAGCATTGCCCAGAATGGCTGTGAGCCAAGCGTTTCGACCGCTGCCCAGCCGAAGCAGACAGCCACGATGAGAACACGCACCCAAAGCGGCTTGTAGATGGGGTGGCTAGGATCGATCAATTGCATGGGTCTCTTTTGCCTATTTAAGAAGACATGTCTTTAGCGCATCCTCAGGAAAATTGTGAAGTCGCCTGCATAAAATAAGGTTTTGCATCCGGATTTCGGCTAAGCCGATATCGGAGCGGAATTTTCAGAATTGTGAAGTCCTGGCGTCTTGACGTCGCCGCCGGAAAATGGAATGAAAATTCCATAGTAATTGATATTCGGTCCATTTATTCCGAATTCAGGGAGGTAATAATGACTGTCAGATTTGGTCTGCTCGGTGCTGGCCGCATCGGCAAGGTGCATGCGAAAGCCGTAAGCGGCGATGCCAATGCCAAGCTCGTCGCCGTCGCGGATGCCTTTCCGGCGGCTGCGGAAGCCATTTCAGCCGCCTATGGCTGCGAAGTGCGTACCATCGAGGCGATCGAGGCCGCCAAGGATATCGACGCCGTCGTCATCTGCACGCCGACCGATACCCACGCCGATCTGATTGAGCGCTTCTCCCGCGCCGGCAAGGCCATCTTCTGCGAAAAGCCTGTCGATCTCGACGTTGCCCGTGTCCAAGCCTGCATCAAGGTCGTCAATGAGACCAAGGGCAAGCTGATGGTCGGCTTCAACCGCCGCTTCGACCCGCATTTTATGGCTGTCAAGAAGGCCATCGACGAAGGCCGCATCGGCACCGTCGAAATGGTGACGATCACCTCGCGCGATCCGGGCGCCCCGCCGGTCGATTACATCAAGCGCTCCGGCGGCATCTTCCGCGACATGACGATCCATGACTTCGACATGGCGCGCTTCCTGCTCGGCGAAGAGCCGGTTGCCGTCACTGCCACCGCCGCAGTCCTCGTCGACAAGGCGATCGGCGAAGCTGGCGATTACGACAGCGTTTCCGTCATCCTCCAGACGGCATCGGGCAAGCAGGCGATCATCTCCAATTCGCGCCGCGCCACCTACGGCTACGATCAGCGCATCGAAATCCATGGCTCAAAGGGCCTGGTTTCCGCTGAAAACCAGCGCCCCTTCTCCATCGAAGTCGCCAACGGCGATGGCTATACCCGCCCGCCGCTGCATGATTTCTTCATGACACGCTACACCGAAGCCTATGCCAACGAGATCGCAAGCTTCATCGCCGCGATCGAAAAGGGCACTCCCATTACACCATCGGGCGCCGATGGCCTTGCCGCACTGAAGCTGGCGGATGCCGCGCTCCAGTCGGTCAAGGAAGGCCGCCTAGTAAAGATCGACTAAGTCCTCTCCATTCCTCAAGGAATGTGATCCTCCCAAAGTCCGCCGCGAATCGCTTCGCGGCGGATTTTTTCTTTGGCGCGACCCGGAACTCCCGAAGAGACGCTGACGAAACCTCTTGCGAATCACATAAGTCCGTGCTTATCTGTCGCCATGATAGAGAATGAGATATTCCGGGCTTTGGCCGATCCGACCCGCCGCGCCATCTTCGAGAAGCTGGCGACAGGCGGCATGAATGCCAGCGCCCTGCGCGAAGGTATCGACATCAGCCAGCCGGCCATGTCCCAGCATCTTGCGGTTCTGCGGAGTGCCGGGCTGGTCAGGGAAGAACGACAGGGGCGTTTCGTGAATTACGAAGTCGATCCGGAAGGACTTGCCCTCATCGCCCAATGGCTGGCGAAATACCGCGCATACTGGCCCGCTCGCATCGAAGCTCTCAAGGTGTTGCTGAAGGATATGGATCAATGAACAATCTCAAGATCCCTGAGCGAAAGAATGGTATCGAGCTCGAATACCAGCTCGACGAGCCGCCACAAAAAGTCTGGCGTGCAATCAGCATCCCCGAGCTTCGCCAAAACTGGTTGCCGCAGGAGGCCTTGGCAAATCCCGAGGCGATATCGGTCACGCAGGGCAAAGAAGTCAGCTACAGGCTACGGGACGATGCACCGCCCTTCCTCGAAAGCACCGTGACTTTCAGAATATTTGCGAATGCAAACGGCGGCACCAGCCTGCGGATCATCCACGAGCTCGATGACGTTTGGCTTCGCGAAACGGAAATGGCTGCGGCAAACAACAACCGCCTGACCGCCATGCTCGCTGCCTGACGGCTTCCATCACCCCTAAAATTTCAAGAATATTGGAGTTCGCCGATGCGCGAAGCAATGCAACTCGTCCCTATGGTCGTGGAACAATCCAGCAGGGGAGAGCGGTCTTTCGACATTTATTCCCGCCTGCTGCGCGAGAGAATCATCTTCCTGAATGGCGAGGTGAACGATGACGTCTCGGCCCTCGTCTGCGCGCAACTGCTGTTTCTCGAAGCCGAAAATCCCAAGAGGCCGATCCATCTCTACATCAACTCGCCCGGCGGTGTCGTAACCAGCGGTCTCGCAATGTACGACACTATGCATTACATCCGCGCGCCGGTGCATACGCTATGCATGGGAACCGCTCGTTCGATGGGCTCCTTCCTCTTGATGTCCGGCCAGCCGGGTGAGCGCACCGCGCTTCCAAATGCGAGCATCCATATTCACCAACCATTGGGTGGTTTCCAAGGGCAGGCATCGGACATCTTTATCCATGCGGAAGAAATGAGGCGAACAAAGCATCGCATGACGCGGCTTTACGCCGAGCATTGCGGCCGCTCCTACGAAGAATTCGAACGCGCTATGGACCGCGATCACTTCATGACGGCGGAGGAGGCTCTGGAATGGGGGCTGATCGACCGTATTCTCCAGGTTCGCGACGACGAACAGCCTTTAGGCCTGGCAGATTGATTGAGATGACAATCCTGCGGCCAAACGCATGCCCACACCTTGCGCCGCCCTCACCTCTCAACCCGCTTGGTCGCGCAACTCGACAACCGAGGCTCCCCTCTTCACGATGTCATTGTCGATGATCGAAAATGCGCGATTCAGATGTCCTTCGAAGACAAGCGTCGGCTCGTCGGCGATGACCCGCAGCTCGGGCATGCCCTCCATTCGCACGACATGCGATTCCGCCAGGCCTTCGATTATGCCTTCGATCAGCAGATCATAGTAACGCACCCCCGGACCGGTGATGACTATCGGCATCCGCTCGTGCAGGCTCAACACCCGCGAAAGGCCGTTGCCGAGCGCCAGGCCGGCCTGACGGAAGGCCAACACATTGCGGCGTCCGCCGTGGCGCGCGCTCGCAGCGATCTTGTCGAGCTCGGCAATCGGCACGAACTTCGCTGGGATGGTGTCGAGCGGCACGTCAAAGGCCGTCCGCAGTATGGCGTAGAAACCGGCATAGGCCTCGATGCATCCCCGCGCGCCGCAGCGACAAAGAGCCCCGCCCGGCACATGCATCATATGCCCGAAATTGGGCGCCGATATATGATGGTCGCTTTCGTGTCCCCGGCGCACGATGCCGAGCCCGATACTGTGGCCAAGCGATAGCGCCGCCAGCGAGCGGAAATCGCCGCGCGTGCTGATTTCTTCCTGTCGCCCAAGGGCCGCAGCCACAAGCAGGGTTTCGTTGCCGAGAATGATTTGCGCCGACCATTCGTCGCGAAGCACGGCGGCGAAATCGATTTCCTCACGTCCGAAGATCGGCGACCAGCGCAGCACTGGCTCCGAGGTATCGACAAGCCCCTTGCTACTGATCGAGATCATCAGCACCTTGTCGCGCGGCAATTGTGATCGGGCGACAATACGGTTCAAGGCATCGCGCAACGCGACTACGAACCGCTCGACGCCCGTAACGTTCTGCTGCCTGTCCTCGGTAAAGCGGTCGATCAAGCGGCCGGTATAATCGACCAGAGAATATTGCACGGCATCCGACGAGATGACGACGACGATCAGATAGCCGCAGTCACGCCGCTGCGAAAACAAAACGCGCGGGCGCCCGCGGCCGCTGGCCGCCTGCTGCTCAGCCTTTTCGATGACCTGCGCCCGCTCGAGATCGGCGGTGATGACCGATACGGTCGCAGAAGAGAGCCTGGTGAAATCAGAGAGCTCGGTATGGGCAAGCGGGCCGTGCCGGCGCAGCGCCGACAAGACCAAGGCGCTGTTCTTTTGACGGACCAATTCGGTGCTCGATTTGGCCAGCATCTGCAAACTCCCTGCTCATTCAACCCTCCTCCTCCGCAGCCCCTGATAGCTTTTTCGGACGACCGATGAAACCTGGCGGCGCGGGTGTTGACAGCTGAAAAAATCTCTGACACTAAATTTCTCGACTGTCGAGAAAAAAGTCCAAAGCTTTTCTTGTCAGCATTTTCGCCGCGGCCGACGGGAGTTCAGGATACGTGCGGTCGCATTCACTCGGGAGGATCACATGAAAGCTTTCATCAAGCTGGCTGCGGGCGCGGCCATCGTTTTGACCATGCAGACGGCCGCCTTCGCCAAGGACCTCGTCGTCGGCGTTTCCTGGTCGAATTTCCAGGAAGAACGTTGGAAGACGGATGAAGCAGCCATCAAGAAGGCTCTGGCAGCCGCTGGCGCCAAGTATATTTCTGCAGACGCCCAGTCGTCCGCTTCCAAGCAGCTGACCGACGTCGAGTCGCTGATTTCGCAGGGTGCCAACGCCCTCATCATTCTCGCTCAGGATTCCGATGCCATCGGCCCGGCCGTCGAAAAGGCCGCCGATGAAGGCATCCCGGTTGTCGGTTACGACCGCCTGATCGAGAATCCGGCCGCCTTCTACATCACCTTCGACAATAAGGAAGTAGGCCGCATGCAGGCCCGCGAAGTCCTGAAGGCGAAGCCGGCTGGCAACTACGTCTTCATCAAGGGCTCGTCGTCCGATCCGAACGCCGACTTCCTGTTCTCCGGCCAGATCGAAGTGCTGAAGTCCGCCATCGACGCCGGCAAGATTAAGAACGTCGGCGAAGCCTATACGGACGGCTGGCTACCGCAGAACGCGCAGCGCAACATGGAGCAGTTCCTGACCGCCAACAACAACAAGGTTGACGCGGTTGTCGCCTCCAACGACGGCACCGCCGGCGGCGCAGTTGCCGCTCTCGACGCTCAGGGTCTCGCAGGCTCCGTGCCGGTTTCCGGTCAGGACGCCGACAAGGCCGCTCTGAACCGCATCGCGCTCGGAACGCAGACCGTTTCGGTCTGGAAGGACTCGCGTGAACTCGGCAAGCGCGCCGCTGAAATCGCCCTCGCTCTTGCCGGCGGCAAGACCCAGGACCAGATCGAAGGCGTCCAGACCTTCAACGGCGGCCCGAAGCATGTCGCCATGAAGTCGGTCTTCCTGACCCCGATCCCTATCACCAAGGACAACCTGAACGTCGTCATCGACGCAGGCTGGATCTCCAAGGCCGAAGCCTGCCAGGGCGTTAAGGCCGGCAGCGTCGCTGCCTGCAAATAAGCACCCGGCTTGACGGGTTGACCCGAAAATAATGCCGACGCCGCAAAGGGCTTCCCATTGCGGCGTCGAGTGCGGATAAGAGGTCCGCAACTCCACACAGAATGGAGATGAAGGCCTCCCGCATGTGTTGCGTCATCGCATATCCGATCGGCCTGCCGGACGGCGGTCGTGGAACCGGGACAACCGGATGGGCGAGCGATGACGTCTAGTGTGACCAGCGCGGATACTGCCCAGCGATCAAGAAAGAGCATTCGCGGGCCTGCGCCCAACAAGTGGGAGAACGGCAAAGCGATGGCCGACATGACACATTCCACAACATCGAGCGGTCCGCGCAAGGCAGAGGAAGGTGCGTTTACACGCTTCCTGCGCGCGACTGAAATCGATACGCGCCTGCTTGGCATGATCGGCGCACTGCTGATCATCTGGATCGGCTTCGACGTCTATACCGGCGGCCTCTTCCTGACCCCCAGAAACCTCTGGAACCTTTCCGTTCAGACCTGCGAGATCGCCGTGCTGGCGACGGGCATGGTGCTGGTCATCGTCACCCGCAATATCGACCTTTCCGTCGGTTCCATGCTCGGCTTCATCGCCATGATCATGGGCGTCATCCAGGCAAAATACCTGCCCACCTATCTCGGCTTCGACAGTTCCTGGACCTGGGTCATTACGCTGATCTGCGGCCTCGTCATCGGTACGCTGCTCGGCACCTTCCAGGGCGTCATCATCGCTTTTCTGAATGTTCCCTCCTTCATCGTCACCCTTGGCGGTCTTCTCGCCTGGCGCGGCCTTGCCTGGTACGTCACCAGCGGTCAGACGGTCGCCCCGCTCAACGCCACCTTCCGCATCATGGGCGGCGGCGCCGAAGGTTCGATCGGCGCGACATGGAGCTGGATCCTCGGCGTACTCGCCTGCGTATTCATCGTTCTCGGCATTATCGGCGGACGCCATCAGCGCAAGCGCTTCAACTTCCCGCGCCGGCCGCTCTGGGCGGAATATTTCCTCGCCATCCTCGGCTCCGCTCTCGTCCTCGTCACGATCTACGTCTTCAACATCTATTACTGGCCAACCGGCATCGCGAAGAAATACGCGACCGAGCATAACATCCCCTGGCCGGAAACGGGGCTCGATATCCCCTACGGTATCGCCGTGCCTGTGCTGATCGCCGTCGGCATCGGCATTATCATGACATTCATCGCCACCCGCCTGCGCTTCGGGCGTTACGTCTTCGCGATCGGCGGCAACCCGGAAGCAGCGGAACTCGCCGGCATCAAGACGCGCTGGGTAACAGTGCGCATCTTCGCGCTAATGGGCTTGCTTGCGGCGGTCGCCGCGGCTATCTCCACCGCCCGCCTCAACGCCGCCGCCAATTCGCAGGGCACGACCTATGAGCTTTTCACCATTGCCGCGGCCGTCATCGGCGGCACGTCGCTGGCCGGCGGCAGCGGCACGATCGCCGGCGCCATGCTCGGCGCCCTGGTCATGCAATCGCTGCAATCGGGCATGGGGCTCGCCAATGTCGATACGCCGATCCAGAACGTCGTCGTCGGCGTCGTCCTGGTGATCGCCGTCTGGCTCGACATCGTCTACCGCTCGCGCGCCAAGTAAAAGGAATTCTGAACCATGACGGATCAAACCACTCCGCTTGTGGAAATGAAGAACATTTCCATCTCCTTCGGCGGCATTCACGCGGTCGACAACGCCTCGGTGGACCTTTACCCCGGCGAAGTCGTCGCTCTTCTCGGCCATAACGGCGCCGGCAAATCGACGCTGATCAAGATTCTCTCCGGCGCCTACAAGCGCGACAGCGGCGATATCCTGATCAACGGCGAGCCCGCCGATATCCGCACCCCGCGCGACGCCAAGAAATACGGAATCGAGACGATCTACCAGACGCTCGCCGTCGCCGACAATGTCGATGCTGCCGCCAATCTCTATCTGGGCCGCGAGCTGCAGACGCGCTGGGGCACGCTCGACGATGTCGCGATGGAAGCCAAGGCCCGCGAAGTCATGGGGCGCCTCAACCCCAACTTCAAGCGCTTCAAGGAGCCGGTGAAGGCTCTTTCCGGCGGCCAGCGCCAGTCGGTCGCGATCGCCCGCGCCATCCTCTTCAACGCCCGCATCCTGATCATGGACGAGCCGACGGCGGCCCTCGGCCCGCAGGAAACGGCGCAGGTCGGCGAGCTGATCAAGCAGCTGAAGAAGGAAGGCATCGGCATCTTCCTCATCAGCCATGACATCCATGACGTCTTCGACCTTGCCGACCGCGTCTCGGTCATGAAGAACGGCCAGGTCGTCGGCCATGCCCGCACTGAAGACGTCACCAAAGACGAAGTCCTCGGCATGATCATCCTCGGCAAGGTGCCGCCCAAAGCCATCCCCGGCCCCGGCGCGATGAAGGAATGAGCCGGAACGGCCGATGACACCAAGGCCGCGCGCCCAAAGCCCGCGGCCTTATCCCAACAAAACGTCCGATCTCACGCTTTCCTGAATTTTCCGCATTGAAGCCAAGCCTTTCCTGGGCTAAGAACCAGCCATCGGACAGGCGATTCAAACCGCCACGGCATGCACCCGTAGCTCAGCTGGATAGAGTGTTGGATTCCGATTCCAAAGGTCACAGGTTCGAATCCTGTCGGGTGCGCCAATAAATTCATGCATTTACGGACAACTTGCTCGTTTGCAGAGCGTTCACAGGAAGCACATAGGAAGCAGCATAAAGTTTTGCGCATTGCTGCGTCCTGCGCTGATCTTGTGCGATGCGACCTTTGACGCAGACTGAAAGCATATCCGCGCGAATGCCTGTTGACTATGGTGCCGGCTCCGCATTGGATTCTTGCAGATTGGAAGCTATAGAGGGCACACGCAATTCGCTTTGGCCGTGAGCCGCGAAAACCGCGAAGTATACCGTGACCGAAGCCGATGTTGCTTCAAGCAAGCTCTCGACGTCGCGCTGCAATGAAGCTATTTCATCAGCGTGCTCAACAACCACGAAGAACAATAGCGGGCTCCAACGATCAATGTTAAGCACGCTGGCTGCGTAATTAATCTTGTCGAATGTCAAGTTTTTCGCAGCACTAGAGTCCAAATGTCTCAGATCGATGATTTCGGTAGGAAAGTCTATTCCGTTCCTTCTAACCAAATAACGGCCGGAATCACCGAATCGTATGAGCTCGCTACCTGGAGAGTAGACCGTTAACCATACGCTGATCGCATTGAAAAGTTGCGGATCATGCAGAACGGCGTGCAGTCGGGACAAGAGACTTCTTACGCGCGATATATCTCTAACTTGGCCGATGGTTTCGGCGGTAATCTCCGCACCAATGTACTCGTTAGCGTTCGTCAAAAAAGCGTCGGGCCTATACATATGAAAATGTGTTACGCCAGCCAAGCGACCGATTTCCTCCACAAGCTCCGGTCGAGGCCCAATAGTTTTGCCTCCTACCTCCAGCCACCAGTCCGCCTTATTATCGTTAGTTACGAATATTACCTTCTTAATATTATTGACCTTGCAGTGATCTATTATCTGGTTCCAAATAATAAGATCGCCATAAATTCTATGATACTCAATCCCTCCATAAGTATATATTGAAGAGTCTTTTTCATTTTCTTTTTCCTTATCAAGATCCATGTATCCGGGTGGGATTTTAGCCGAATAGCGCTTCTTCCCGCTGTCCTGCCAAGCGGCGACAGCCTCTTGGGATGGTTTTTCTCCTACCTTTCCATCTAGCAAATCATCAATTTTCGCGCGTGTTGGGTCATCCTCATTAACTTGAGCCTGCTCACTCCTCAATTGCTCTAGTTCCGTTCTAAAGTTTGTTTCAGCTTCGCGTATGGACTGAATAAATGAAGTCGGATCTATAAGAGAATGCCGATCTTTAAGCCCCGCGAGCGATTTAATACTTGAGTAAGCTCCACCAATCTTTTGCAATACGGCGTCAAACTCTGAATTCTGCTCGTGGATTACATTCAATCTGTTTCTCTGAAACTCCAAAGCAACATGATATGGTATCCAAAGGCGATCTTTTAATTTCTCCAGAGCGGCAAGTGTTTGCTCTCTTGCCGCTTTAGGATAGCGATAGAGGTTCAATAGCACGCTCGTATCCAGAACGAACACTGCCTCTTTCCAAAGCAAACCGAAGTCTGTCAGCTTGTAATAGCCAGGAAATTTGTTGCGCACCTAAGATTGCTCCCGCGTATCTACAGCTAAAAGTTTTACGCGCAATTAGGAGAAAATATCTACTTCAATTTTCCGCTGCTTCGGCGCGGCGGACGATTGAGTAGCTTGCATCGATCGGTTACCGGAAATTGCCCGCCTGCTCACCAATATCGCGCTTTTAATTCTATACGGCCTATGACAATCATACATTGCATGAATCGGGCACTTATTTGGGGCAAAACATGGATCGCGCGACTCGCTTTATTATCTGGAACCAGCTTGAAATCCAGAAGAACCTTGGCCACGGCAACAAACAAGACATTGCGAATAATCAGGCTATATTAGAAGGTGGATACACTAAGCTATACGATAACGTATTGCGACCAATAGGCGAAAACGAAGCGTCCGACGATATGCAAGACGAGGTTTTCGAGATTCTTGATATGTTCAGAGCACTTGATAATGCCCGGTTGCATGGCTGGATGCCCAGCAATCCGGCTGACAGTAAATTTCGGGGCTTTGACGCGAACAATGACGACCACTATCATTTTGCTGCATTACTACTCGACCAGATGGGGCTTTATTCAGAATCCGCTCCGAACAAAAATTCTCACACGTCGAGCGCACTGACAAAATACCGCCGAATGGTTATTGAATGGGGTCGTACGGGCAAGCCGCACCCACTCAGCCACGCTCAGGCTGACGCAATTATCGCGGCCTGATATCTGAGCGGTTGACTGCAAAAAACCGCCCGGCATACGCCGGGCGGCTTAAATTGGATCAAAATCCATTAGCCCGCGATTTTCCGCGAAAACCATTTCTGGAACAGCACTTCCGTTCCGCGTGGCCCTAGATAGGCGAGGCCCGCTATGAGGCCCGTCGTTGCCGGTTGCCCTACATTCAAATAAGAGGCAATACCCTCCCCGATGAACGCCATGCCGAGAGCAACCGGGACCTCCCAAAGCAGTTCGAGCCCGAGAAATTTCCGGCGACCCTTGCGCGCCTCGTTGGTGTGCCACATAGCCCGGCCGACCATTGCGCCGACGATAGTCGAAAGCGCGCCGCCACCCCAGGCATTCAGCAGCTCATAAAGCGAGTTGTATTTGTCGGACATGAATCCGCCCCTTCTATTTCTGGACTGGAGGCTGCGGCTTGATCAGGCCGGACAGACCATCGCGACCGATGTTGACGAGGACTTTCAGTGCGCTGAGCCCAGCAATCGCATAGGCGGTGAGCTTCGGGCTAATGGAAGACTGCGAGCATTCCAGTGTACCGGTTGCGAGCTGCGCGCAGCCGCTGGCCAGCAGGATGGCGACAAGCAGCCCCGAGAGGCTGATAAGGATGTTCAGTGCATTGTGAAGCGCGTTGGTATTCAGCATGTTTTGCCCTTTGTGTTGCGCGGGAGTGGGGTCGGATGGGGTTAAATGAACCCGTTGCGTTCAGCGAGAGGCTTCAATTGCCGCTGCAAACTTCTTGGCGTAGCCGGCAATGTCGGAGGCGCGGTCGGTGCCGTTGATGATCTTGCGTGCCCCGTTCCAGTCGCTCCCTGTGGCGCTGAAGTAGTCGGCAAGCTGTTTGCCGGTGAACCGCCCGTTGATCATGCCATCGAATAGAATTTCGACGGTCTTTACTGGGTCAAGCGCCTTGTCCGGGTCGTTGGCAATGCCGTACTTCGCATAGTTGTCCCGGCCTGTGATCTGCACCAAGCCGCGACCGCGATAGCGCCATCCGTCGCCGCTGGCCTCGTTGCGATTGCCCATGCGGTTCGCATAGGCGCGGTTGGCGATGCGCTGCGGCTGCCGTGCATAGGCAGCGGCTTGGGAGATCGTGAAGTATTTTGGGAAGGTCGCAAGCAACCCCGACGCCGGGTAATTCAGATTTTCGGAAACGGCGCACATGGCTTTGTCCGTTTCGTGATAAGCCGTCGCCAGCATATAGGCGAGCCAACGCGTATCGAATGGCGCGGCGCGCCATGCGACAAGTATGGCTTCCATGCCCTTGACCTGATTTGCCGATAGCCGCCCGCCGAACAACGACGAGCGTACCGCCGCGAAGAACTTCGCGTGATCCATAACTTCTCTCCATATTTTGGGGTAAAATTTGCACCAACTATCTTTACATGGTGCATAAAATGCCCTATGTTTATTTCATCGACGTGAGGGGTACATGGGCAAACTGGTTCAAATCGGAAACATCATCATTCGAGTCTATGCGAACGATCATCTGCCCCCGCACTTCCACATCATCACCCCTGATGGGGATGCATTGGTGGAAATCGCGACACTGGAAATCCTGCGTGGTAAGCTCGCGCGCAAGGCACAAGACACTGCCCTCGAATGGGCAGCAAAGAACAAGGCGGCCATCGCCGCCGAGTGGAACCGGACCAATCCCCGCTTTCCAATCGCTTGAGGAAGGGAAACAGACATGGATATGCCGCGAATTGAAAGCGTAACGCCAACGTCAAACATGACGCTGGCAATCGAGTGGAAGGGGGGCGCTGAGACTTCCGCAAATCTCGTCGGCTGGATTGCGACCGGCGGCGAATTGCTCGCCCCCCTCAAGTCTCCCGACGTCTGGAAAACAGCCGAAGTGACGGACTATGGCGCAACGGTCGAATGGGCCGGAGAAGATTTGGCGATCGATGCCTATCACCTTTTCCAGATCGCCGAAGACCAACGCGATTTTAACGTTGATGATCTGCGGAAGTGGCAGGAAGAAATAGGGCTTTCCAATAACGAGGCGGCAGACTTCCTTGGGGTCACGCTCCGCACGTGGAAAAACTACCGCGCGGGCGCTCCGGTCAGCCACGCCGTCAAGATGCTGTTACGCGCAAGCCAGCGCGACCCACTCTTGATGCATGCCCACTACCGACCACGCCAGAACGGCAGGCCGAAAGCCGCCTAGCCTTCCAGAACGGATCGTTGGCAATCCCGACCAACAAGCCATGGTTGCTTGTACGGCACACTGTCGCGTTTCGCGTTCTGCTATATTCTCGGCTAAACATCGCCCATTTTTTGAGGCCCGCATGCTTTCTATATTTCAGCTCATCGGCAAGAGCGCCGGCAGTATAAAGGAAGATTTTCGGTCGTGGTTCTCTCAAGTACCTGCCGCAGCGTCTTGGCGGATCATATCGGACTACAGTCTTGGCCATCCCGAGAAGAACAACGACGCATTTTCTTTTGTGGTCGTTGTAAATCACGACACTGAAGAGAACATTGCCTCATATATCCGGTCCGTCGCGCCAAAAGATATCAAATCTACTCGCTCGGCATCCAATGGCTTGATGGACTATTTGAGTTTGCCGGTGGCCTTCAGCCTATCGTTCGTGGTGGAGCGGAAAAGCAACTTCCTGCGCGAGCACGTGACGCAAGAAGCTATGATTGATCACGTTATCGGGATGAGGCAGACTCTGGCGGAGAAGGCAGACGCCGAGCCCTCCAATGCTGAATATTATCGAGAGACTGATAATAGATTTGCTCAGCTCGCCAAAGAGCTTGAAAGCAAGAGTCCGCCACTCGGCCTTTTGCGCAAAATGTTCCTGACCGCGACGTTCGCAGCGTTCGTCTTCAGAATGCTCGATGAAAAGTCGCCCCTTGCGATTACCTGGATTACTGATCGCGATGCAATCTTTGACCGACATGGCGGAGCCACCTTCGATATTGCATGGACAATATACCAAGTGATGCGGCTGGATCAAAACACGGTAGTTGACTTAAGCAGGCCACTTTTTCGGTTCGGCGCACCCGGTATGGACGGCAAAAAAGAATACGCAGAACTAATCCGCCTGCCAGACCTGATAGCAGGGACTCTGGCCGACATAAGGCTTCCTAGGATCATGTTCAGCCATCAGAAATTCCCTGCGATATTTAATAGACTTGTCGTAAACAGCGAGAACCATGCAGTTGTCGAGTTAGTCACCAGTGCTCGTGCAGGTTCCTTGACTACTAGACGTCTGAAATTTGTGAGCTCACAGAAGACAAGCGGCTGATAGCTCGGGACAGAAGGGCGAATAGGCTCGCTTCGTAGCCAGCCGTCGCCTAGTTCTCATCGATTCGTCCGAACCGCCGTGGCGTGAGAAACGCCGAAGGCGTGGCAGGCGTCCCCGGCGCGCTATTCGGCGCAACTTTCCCGCCGCCCTCGGAAGAGCTGGGCGAGCCGCCGGTTTCGCCGCTTCCCGCATCGGCCTTGCCCGCGCCTTCGGTGGCCGACTTGCCATCATAGAGCCGCCCCGACACGTCAACCTCGAAGCCCGAAGTTTTCGTGTATTTGGAACGTGCCGTTTTGATGATGTAAGGCACGCCGTCCAGTCCAGGGCGAACATCGGCAAAGAGCAAAGGTAAGCCCGCCTCAATTGTCGGGTCGCCGAGCGCCGTCACCGAAACAGTCCCCTCGCCTCGCGCCAACTCTTTCGCCTTGGCGCGTGCCGCTTTGTCGGCTTCGGCTGGCGAAGAAAAGGCTTCCGGAATGCGATAGATGCTGTCGCCATCGGCGTCCGCTTGCGCTTCAATCTCGACCCGCTGGGCTTTATCGGCATCCTGATAGTAGGACACAACCTTGCTGTATTTGGTCCGGTCGTTGATATCGACCTTCAGCGTGCCGGTTTTAATTTGCGCAGGTGTCAGGATGATCGAACCGAGCGAAGCGCCGGAAGCTGAAAGACCAGAGCCGCGACGGGCAAACAGCAACCGCTTTTGCTTGACCGCAAACAGGGCGTTATGCCGATCTGCGAGCCGCCGCAGGAAATGAATATTGGTTTCGTCCTGCTGGCCTAACCACTCATAGCGATGCTCCGCCAATTCGGCATCCACCGCAGGCGTCAATCCGCTCTCTCTGGCAATGTCGGCGATGATGTCGCCGAGGGTGGCCTTATCCCATGCCCGCTCTTGCCGCTCTTTCAGCTTGCCGCTGCGCAGGTCCGCCGCTTTGCCCGATATCGACATCTTATAGGGCAGGCAATCGAGGCTGATTTTGTCCGCCGTAAACTGGCCTTTCGGCACGAGGTTGCTGCCATATCCCATTTTGACCGAGATAATGGCACCCTTGCGCGGCAGGGCGAGGAAGTTCGGAGGGCCGTCGTTCAGCTCAATATCGACCGTATCCGACTTCAATCCCTCTTCATCCGTCACGGTCACGGAAATCAGCCGTTCATAGAAATGGCCCGCCATCGGCACGCCATCAACTGTAACTTCGACACGCGGTTGCATGGTCAATCCCATAGGCTAATCAATGGACGTTCCACGCTTATGCTTGGAATGTCGGGCATCACGATTTGCGTTCCGAGCGGCAGGATCGCGCCGAGGGCTGCAAGCCCCGGATTGACGTCAAGCACTGCTTCGACAACCCTCGCCGTCCGGCCATAGTGAAAGAGGCAAGCGAGATCGATCGTCTCGCCCTGCCGGGTCGTGTAAATGCTCGCCATGCCATCACCTAAAAAGTTCGGAGAGGAAAGAGCTTGCGCGGTCCATCACGCCGCCGGCATTTGCCGCCGCCTCCGCCCGGCTACGCTTGAGCGAGATCACGTAAGCATTCCGCCGAGCGACACCGCTCGCATCGTGGAATGATTGATCTTCCTCGACAGATTGGACCGTGAACATGCCGCGAATGACGCCCTGCATAGCATCCCCGCTGACGAGCATCATTTCCGTGCCGGCCAATTGCGCTGCGATGATGCCGTCGAGCTGTGATTGCCCGCCGAATTCTTCGGGAAATAAGACGCCTTGAATCGTCACTTCATCGGACGTTGGCCCGGTCCATTGCTGCGGATTGAGGGTTTGGCCAACAGGTATTTCCACCCAAGGCGTATTCACCTTGCGCTTGATACCCTGATAGCCGAAACCCAGCGCCTCGAAGGCGTAGCCCCCGAGCATCATCGATGTTACACCCGTCATGATCTACCTAAAATTGAGTGTTGGGGGTTGTGAATGTCAGAGAGTGCGCCGGTTGAAGAGAAACCGAAAAGCGCGTGGCCGCAGCGAATTGCGATGGGGATCGCGGTCGCTGCCGGCATATATGCCTATCAAAATTGGGATTCGGTTTCGGTCCAACTTTTCGGAGCGTCCGCTTATACCTGCACGAACATTGTCCCGCAGGTGGTGCAAATCTCGGACAAGAACGGCTCGCCGCTGCTGCCGAAAGTGATCGGCATCATCGACGCAAAACTAGTCTCAAAGACTGACAATCACATCGAGTGCGGGGGCACCGCCATGCTCTCAACTGCGCAGAAGGCCCCAATCACCTATCGAGCGTACGAGGATGGCGGGCAGTGGTGGATAAAATATGAGACGAAACCTCTCGGCATATTTTAGCAAATACGGAGGGCCGACTATGACACCAACTTCAGTTTTCATGGAAGGGCTCTATGATGAAGCTCGTTTTTAATGGTGGTCGCATTGTATCGGTTGCCTGAGAGCCTCGCGCCGGTCACCTTGCCGAAACTGCGACGACTGCTCCTCGCACAGATCCCTTCCGATCTAGCCGATTGGTTGGATTTTGTGGCGCTAAGTGCACTGGTGGCATTTCAGTGGCAGCTTGGACCTATAGGGGTTGCAAGTTTAACCTTGGCGCTAGCGTTACCCTATGTCGTCCTAACCCCAGTTATTGGCGTTCTGGTGGATCGTGCCGATCAACGAACGCTGCTGGTGGCGAGCAATATCATACGAGCCATTTCAACGGCGGCATTTGTTCTCGCGCCAAATCTCGTTGTGCTCCTTGTATGCGTCGTCATCAAATCCAGCGCCGACGCTTTGTTCACGCCAGCAAAGCAAGCGGCAATTCCACTTCTTACGCCCCCTGATCGCTTGTTGGCGGCGAATAGCCTCAGCCACGTCATCAATCAGTTGACCAAGATTGTCGGTCCGGCCTTGGGTGGGGTTTTGACTGTATTTCTCGACCTGCAGCAGATTTTCTTGCTGAATGCTGTCCTGTCGCTGGTAGCAGCTGTGATTCTCTTTGGTTTACCTAGCGGTTTGCGCGCAGATCGCAGTGGGGCCGATAAAGGAAAATTCGGCCAAGAGTTTGTCGACGGTCTCAGACACATTCGCCGTAAGCCTGTCCTAGCTACCGCCATTATGGCTATGGCTCTCGGCTATTTTCTAATCTTCCTATACGACGGATTGATTGCGCTCTTGGTCAAGGAAATCGGCCTTTCGAGTGCCTTGCTCGGAGCCTCCGTTGCGTCCGCAGGAGCCGGCGGTGTGATCGGCGCTTTACTTTTGGGACAGTTCTTCGGCCACCGCGACCCTTTACAGCTGATGATCGGTTCAGGCCTTGTTGGGGGACTGTTAATTGCCTTGATGGGACACCTCGGACGCGGCGATATAGAGATGTCTGCGGTAAGTTTTTGCGGACTCCTCTTTGCAACGGGTTTGGCCAGCGCAGGCTTTTTTGTCCCTTACCGGGTGGTGCTACAGAAGGAGACACCGCTTGAGCTTTTGGGACGCGTTACCGCTGTGGGCGAGGGACTCAGTGCGGCAGCGATGATGACTGCTCCTCCGCTTGGAGCCGCACTGGCGGAATTTGCAGGAATATCCGCTCCATATTTGATCAGCGGCTATGCCACGGCCTTTCTGGCATGTTCGTTGCTCATTGCAAGACGGCGGATCGGAGCGAAAGGTAAAGACGCTGGCGCCAATTAACCGGGTCGGCTTTAAGTCTACCTAATTTACGGACCGGCCCTCATTCCCTTCAGTCACTGAATTGTGCATCCGCAGCGCTCTTGATAGCCGCTCCCAATTGCCCAACAACAGCCCTTGCCGCCGCCTGCGGATCAGAAACACCGGTAACAGAGATTGGCGCGTGAACTGTCACGTTAGGCGGCTGCTGATTTACCACGCGAACATCTTGCGTCCCGCTCGGCCTCACCATCTCGGCAATGGATGACGCATCGATACGGGCGGTTATCAGACCAAGGTCGTCCGCCGTCTTTCCGGGCAGCGTTTCCGTGGTTGATCCACCGAAGCCAGCGGCATGGGCTGCGCGGGCATTATCCATGGCAGATTGCGCATAGACGCCAGTCGGAGCGGGGCCGTTCTCGGAGGTGACAAACGTCTTCAGATAGGACCCAAGGGCATGCAATGCGTCTTCTGGACCCGGCAACCAAGCCTTTCGCTGATTGTAAAAGGTATCGCCAGTATAGCTTTGCTTTCCAAACTCCCAAGCGCCCGCTCCCGCCATCCCATAGATGCCGAGCCGCGCAAACCCCTTTAGCATCGCCGACCAGCCGGCAAGCAAGCCGCTAGCCGCACCGCCCGCCGCAGCGCCGGTTGCGGCAGTTGCCGCCGCTCCGCTGCCCGTCGCTGTTCCCCCACCTACGAGCGCAGCGATAGCTCCCACGGTTTTAAGGGCACCTATCAAGGTACTCGCGCCCGACAGCAAAAACATCGCACTCGCCAGCTTGCGAACCGTGCCAGCAAGAAAGGCGATGCCAGCGCCCCACAGCATGAGCTTGAAGCCATGGCCAGCCATCTCCGCAAAGAACTTGGCAATCGGGTTTTCTCGAATTGCGTCCGTCAACTCCCGAATGGATGCGCCCCACTCCTTGGCCTTCATGAAGAAGCGGCCAAGATTTTCGCCGGCATTGGGATCGACCGGACCAAGCATAAGGTCGCTGATATCGTTGACCAGCTCGCGAATACCGCCGTCATAGCCAAAGCCTTTTGCGAAGCCCTGCGCACCAACCTTGATCTGATCGAAGATTGTTGCCCGGCTTCCGAGCGTATCGAGCACGTCGCTGATAGCCTGCGCGCCCTCCCTGATCGAGGGCAACATGCTGTCGCCGACTTCCCAAAAGATATTCGATACCTTGTTGCCCAAAAGCTCGAGCGCGTTGCTCGTGGTGCTGGCTCGCTGCTTGTATTCATTCATGGCAGAGCCGGCGTACTTCGTCCGGTCGCTGACGCTGGCGAGCGCGTCGTCCAGAAGCTTGACGTTGCCGAGCAATGGAATGAACGCTTTCGCCTCGTCACCAAAGAAATCCGACACGATGGAAATCTGTTGGTCCTTCGGTGCCTTGGCGATAGCGGCGAGAACCTTTTTCAAAGCGCCCGGTGCATCCTTCTGCATCTGCTTGGCGATCTGCGGCAAATCAAGCCCGAGCCTCGCCGCCGCGTCACGTTGGCTTTTCTTGGCCGATGCGCCGCGCGTGAGCGCCTTCGTCACATTCTGCATCGCGGTCGCGGCAACTTCCGGCTCCGCGCCGGCTGCAATCATGGCGCTGCCGATGCCGGCAACCTGCTCTTTGGTAAATCCGGCAATCTTGCCGAGCGCGCCGACGCGCAGCATGAAATCGGTGATTTCGGACGCTTTGCTCGCCATGTTGTTCGACAGGTGATTCATGACATCGGCGAGGTCGCCGGTCTCGGCAACCGTCAAACCGAACTGCGTTTTCAGTTTAGCCAGGCTAGAGCCGGCCTTTTCCGCCGTGATGTCAAAGGCGATGCCAACGCGCGAGGCCATTTCGGCAAAGCCCTGCAAATCCTCCGTTGCGATACCGGATTCGCCGGCAGCGGCGAACAGAGCCGCGATATTGTTTGCCGACATGGGGATTTCGCCCGACATACGCCTGATGTTGCGGCGCATGTTCTCGAACTGCTCGTCCGTCGCTTCGACAACCTTTTTGACATCGGCAAAGGCAGACTCGAATTTGATGGCGCTTCCTGCCGTCGCGCTCAAACCCTCCCTCACGCCGAGATAGCCAGCCCCCAAAGCGATGGCCTGCCCGATCATCCCACGCATAGGAGCGAATGCCGTCATCTGCTGGGAGCGAAGTCCGTCGAGCGCCCGCGTGATGTGCTTGGCGCGAGCGGTAACATCATCAAGCAATGAAACGCGCAGGGTGCTTTGCTGTGTCGTCATAACGGTTCCTTCAACGCGTCCCGCAAGGTTCGCGCTGTCTCAAAGTAGGCCAACAGTTTTTCGGGGCGCCACCGCTCGATTACGTCGAGCGATGTATGGGTGTAGCGGGCAACGAAGACAGCGATTATTCGCCAGTCGTGTTCTTGGCTTCGTTTCCCAAGAGGTCCTTGGTTTTGGCAAGGATGATGCTGAAATCCTTAGCCTTGATCTTTTTGAAGGCGGGCAGCGGAGTATCCGAGATCGATGCCAGCACGGCGACGTTGCCGGAAAACTCGCCTTTGATGTGATCTGCCGCCATGAAGTCGCCAACTTCGGCTTCGCGGAACGTCAATTCGGTAATAGTCAGCTCGCCATGTTTTACCGGCGAAAGAAGGGTGTGGGTGACAAATTCGGTCATGATAGCCTCGATAAAGACGGCCCGCGCGAAGCGGGCCGGATTGGATGGGATGATGTGAGCAGGAGAATGTGGCTAGCCGCTAGAGCAGCAAGGCGTTGCGGATATCGCCGTATTGCGAGACGCCGCCGACCTTGAAATCAAAGTCGTCCATCTCGTAGATTTCTTCCCCGTCGATTTCGAGCTTGTAGTAGTTCACGTCAACGGCGTAGTCGTTTTCGGCAAGATCGCCGGTCTTCCATGTGCCATGATCGGGCTTGTATATCTTGCCGCGAATGGTCAGCACCGCACTATGCGTTGTGCCGTCTTCATCGACATGCGCACCGGTAATCATGAACGGGGTATCGACGCCCGGCTTGAGACCGAAGAGCTTCAAAATCTGCGGGTCGAGACCCGGCATCTTAAACTTGAATTCCGGAGCCTCGTAGCCGAGATGGACCTTGCGGGCTTTGATCATGCCGGCGTTGCGCACGTCTTCGCGCTTGGCTTCCGGCACGGGCACGGTGATATCGCCGATCTGCCCGAGCTTGCTCGTACGGTCGGCCCACATCATGCAATCGCGCAGGATGCGGCTAGGTAGGGTCTTTTCTGCCATGTCGGGCTTTCCTTGATCAAGCGGCGAGCGAGAGCGGGCCGGTTTCGATTGCGCCATTCACCTCGTCCAGCAGAAGCCGGTAGTAGAGAATGTTGCGATGGGTGGTGACGTGGATTTGTTCCATGAGGCCCACCGGCTCAAACTCCACGTCGAGGAAGAGCTTGCCATCGGCAAGGGTGGTCGGTTCGTTGATATTCGAGAGCCAGACACGCCCGCCGAGAATATCGTCATTGTTCTTGAACACACGAAGGGCGGCGTTGCCGTCTTCGACCAGCATCTTGAGATTGGCCTTCGTGAACTTGCGGTCCACGTAGAGGAAATAGAGGTCTTCAAGAGCCTCGTTCACCATGTCGGCGGTGGCGCGCACACTATCGAACTGCCAAAGCGGGTCATCGATTGCGAGGCGGCTGCCCCACGTTCGGAAGCCGCCGCGCTCGTTGATGATCGTGGCAACCTGCTTTTCGTTGAGATAGTTGCTGTCGTCCGGATAGGAGATCGTGCGGGCAATGCCGTCAATCGTGCGGATGATCTTGTTCGAAACCGAGCCGGACACGCCTTCGGAAGATGCGACGACGCGAGCGCGAACGCCGGCAAAGACAGCGGCGACCGGCTTTGTCACGGGCACGCCGTTGACGTTCTTGATGGTCTTCGGGTCGATGATGAGAATGCGACCGCCGTTGACCGTACGACGGAAGCGAACGGCTTCCGCGTTCGTGGTGTTCGGCCCGGAGATGTAAGCCCTCGCCCGGATTTTCGGGGTTATGACGTTCAAGGCGGAGATAAACGGATTGGCAACGTCGCCAACATTCGCTGTCGCCGCAGGCATCACCTTGCCCGCCTCGTTGCCGCCGCCGGTAAAGGTGATCTTCGGCGGCTCCGAAAGCTCCCTGCCCGGCTCGACCACCCGCACCGCAACCACCTTGCCGGCATCGGCGATGCCCGTGCCCATGATTGCCTCAAGCTTGGGCAAGACCTTGCCGGGATCGTTGCCGCCACCGGACGCCTCGACAACGGGCGCTTCCGTCAGTTTCGCCCCCTGTTCGGACATCGAGACGGAAACAACGCCCGCCTCGATCCAAGCGCCGGTATTGCCCGCCGTGATGACAACGCGCGGCTGATAGCCGGTAATCGCCTTGGCACGCAGCGCCGCATAAAGGCCGGTTCGAGCAACGGCATCGCCGAGAAGATTGGCTTGCTGTGTCGCCGGGTCGGCGCTGTCGGGCACGCGGTTGACGATGCACCAAGAGCCGCCTTCACCGAAAACGGAAGTCACGTCTTCCAAAAGCGTGCCCGCAGCGCCGAGCGCTGCCGCCGCCCGTTCGGAGGTAATCAGAGTGGGATAGTTCAAGGGGAAAGCTGCAGGGTCGGCATTGGGTGCCGTGCCGTTGACGAAAGTGATGCCGTTGCGCTGGACACGCAGGAGCGACGGCGTTTCCGCACTTTCCGTAAGTGTCACGCCATGCGCATAGGACAGGTCGGCCATAAAGGTCTCCATTAGAAATGACAGTGGATCGGGTGAGGTCGTGCCGCCTGCGCTTTCAGGCCGGCAAAGAGAAACAGCCCGCCGAAGAGCGGCGGGCTGCATAATTGGATGGTAGCAGCTTTGAGATGGAAGAAGCGCGCCCGCCGCGCCTATTGCTGCGCAGCCGCCGCCCACATGGCATCAATTGCCTCTGGCGTGAGATCAAAGGATGCGCCGATCTGCTCAAGCAATTGGTCGGTTCGCGAAAACATCGTGGGATATTCCCAAGCATTAAGCGCCTTGGCGCGTGCCTTTGCGTCGGCAATCCCATTGATTGCCGCCGTCACCTGATCCGGCATGATATCGTTGTCGATCAGTGCGTCACGAAACTGACGTGGTGTTAGAACCGGCATTGCGGCGCGCTTCTCTTCAACGGTCATGTGATCGGCTGGATTCACGATCCGACTGCCGCTCCATTTCATGCCGTAGACGCTACCGCCGGGACCACGCGTGAAATCACCAGCTTCCTCCCGGCTGATACCGATGATCCGATGGCCCGCGATCTGCGAGTGTTCGGGATTCGGCTCCATTGAAACCACACGGTCGCCGTCATCGAGCGCCACATAGAAATCAAAGGGTGGCAGCGACCTATAGAGATCGTGCCACTCGGTATCGCCGGCATCGTAGAAGACATAGATTTGCGTTTCCCGACCGCCGGTAAGCTCCACGGTTTCGACCCGTGGAGTGAGTTTTCCGAAATCGTGCATAGCGTTCCTCAGAAGGGGAAAGCGGCAAACCAGCCGCGATTTGGAATGAAGAGCTGCGGCTGACGAGAGCCGAACCTGTATTGGTCGCGGTCGACGCGCTGCGCCATCGTCAGCACGTAGCCGCCATTGTTGATGACAGAGCCATTGGCCATCAGGACTTCGACGTAACCGGCCATCTGCGAGTTCGTGACGGCGTTGTTGACGTGAGCTTGGCCCCAATAATAGGAACGGTCCTCAATCCGCGTAGCGAGGTCGCCGAGCTGTTGCGTCCAAACCTGCCCAGCGTTGCCGATCCAGAAGTGATTTTGCCCTCCTTGATCCTGCCAAACTAAGGTGCCGTAGCTATCGAGTACCCATCGGGCGCGTTTCACATTCGGATGGTGAAACCAGACACACGCATCGCCCATCCTGATTTCGAGTGCACCGGTCATCTGATCGCCGGCGCGATTGACCGGCGCGTAACCTAAAGCCGCCTGCTTTGTATCCAGGGTCGTTTGCAGGTTCGCGATGTCAGCGATGACATGCTTGTGCCCGGTATCCGACTTTTGATTCAGTGCCGCTTGCGTGGCGTTCGAAATCGGCTTTGCCGCATCCGAGGTATTGTTGACGTTCCCGAGACCGAGAGCGGCAACTTGGGCAGTCGCGTTCGCGGCGGTCAACAATGCACGCCCGACGGTGCTCGCATCTGTCAAGTCCGCCGAAGTCAACGTTACCGCACCCTGCCGCCCCGCCACGGACTGTACAACGTCGGTCGGCGTTCGCAGCTCCTGCCAATTCGCCAGCGCGGAAGCCGGCTCGGCTTGCAGGATGAAGCTCTTGTTGACATCGGTTCGGATGGCAACGTCGCCCTTTTGCACCGTGAGAGCGAGCATGGCTGCATGCGAAGCGACAACAAAGGTGTCGGTGATTGCAGAAGCCGGCAGTTGCGAGGTTGGAATTTTACCGGCCCCGTCGAGCGAAGCGTAACCGTTCGCCGCCCCCTTGTTGGCAATGTTTTCCGGCGTAAAACCAAGACTTGCCTGCTTTCCTGCCAAGAGGGCGTCCATGGTGGAGGATGAATAGGCATCCGTGATGCCATAGCCTGCGAGGCTCCCCGGTTTGCCGGCAATGTCGGCAAAATCCACAAAGCTCCACGTCATTGACCCCGCCGCCCCGCCGGCAGTCAGCACTTTTTTGGAGCTGCCGATACCGGTTGACGGCACATGCAAGTTGCCGTCGCCGGTCGGGTGGACATAGTTGTTGGCACCCGTCGCAATGCCGTTCAGCTTGCTCTTGTCGGCAGCGGACATGAACCCGCTCGCCGTGGCCGTCGCGTCCGGGTGTGCGCCAACACCAGCAGCCCCAACATGCGCGGCAGCGGCGAACGCCGTCGATGCCTGCAAGGCGGCAGAGCCGAGCTGAAGCAGAGTGCGCGCAGCGGCGGCATCGACGGCGGCGACGAAAGATCGCCCATAGGTCGATGTCACGCCCTGATAAGCAGCCGTCCACGCGGTCGAGAAATCCGACAGATCGGCAGCAAGGAGCTGCAAGGCTGACTTCGCAGCCTCCGCATCGCCGGCCTTTACAAGCGCGCGACCGGTTGCCCCACTATCGGAAAGATCGCTGGCATTGAGGGTGATAACCCCGGTCTTTCCGGCGACCGACGAAACAGCGTTGAAGGTCGGAACGCGTTCCCACTTCTCCGGCCCGCGCCGCAACTGATCGCCGGCAGCAACATCGCCGATATCATCAGCGGCAACATAGCCGGCCACGGCGACAACCCAAAAGTCGCCCTGATTTCCCGACCCCGAAGTGATCGCAGGCGAATTTATCTCAGCATTGTAGACGCCAAGAAAGCTGCCATCGACGGGAAGGAAGGCACCGGAAATCTTGCCATCGGGACCGAGCGGCGCATAGCCGTCCGGCTTTCCCTTGCTGGCCTTGTCTTCCGCCACATACGAAAGCTTGTCCTGCTTGCCGTCCAAAAGGCGGAAGTTTTCGGCTTTCGTGTGGGCATCTCCGATGCCGTAGCCGGCAAGGGTGGTCGGCTTGTCGTCAATTTCCGACCAAGGATGCCGATGGGTATCGTATTCCTGCGCGCGGACATAACGGACATCGCTATAGGCGAGGTCGAGCGATACCGAAATGTCGCCGCTCAATTCGCCGCCGCCCTTCAACCCCATTCCAGCCGTGACGGAACGGGTCTTGGGAACGGTCAACGACAGAAGCTCACGCAAGGCGTCTTCAACTGTGGTGGATATAAGACCACCGCCAGCCTCACGGAAAACGCGGTCGGCCTGATAGTCGATATGCGAGGTCGCCGAGATAATCCAATTGGTGCGGATCGGGTCACCCGCACCAAAGGTCCGCTCGATATCGACCGCAAGCGTTCCTGTGTCGCGGTTGTAGGAGATCAGCCGGCCCAACATGACGCCATAAGGCGCATCACGCGTTACCAAGGCCAGATAGGCGGCAGGCGAATAGCGACGCTTGTTCGCGGAGCTGATGCCGATCGTCATAGGACCGGTCTTCACCTCCACCGCCGACTTGCTCTCCGCGATAAAGACGGCCCCGAGCTGCAAGTCCTCCTGCAACTGCGCGATGAGCGGTGAAACGGCTTCATCGATCCGCTTCAACCCGTTTTCTTGCAGTTCGCGGACTGCCGCTCTCCAATCCTTTTCGATTTCCTCTTGCCCATGCAGACGCAGGTCAAGGTCTTCGTAGCGACGATTCCAGAAATCCGGGTCGCCGAGATCATCGCCGACCTTGATTTGATATTGATCCAGTCGGCGCATGACCGGTCACTCCTGCGTTTCGGTAATTTCCTCGGACGAGGTAATCTCGCTCTTGATCTGCTCGGCGAGCGCTCCCTTGATGGTGCCGCCCTGGCTGGGTCGGATTGTCAGCCCGGCCACTTTCACGACAGTTGCGACTTGGACGCGATAGTCCGCGTCCGGCTTGAAGGCCGGCGTAGATTTGACAGGCATGTTTCGTCTCCGGGAAATTTAGAGCGCTACGTCAACGCGCTCTTCGACATGGAAGGGCACCAGGGCATTGTTGGTCGTGCCCTCGATCTGGATTTTGTAAGCGTTGATTGCCGGCGTTGCGGTAAAACTGTAGGTGCGGCGGAAGCGACCGGGTTCAATTGGCTCGTCAACGAAACCGCTGCTCGCGATCAGCGTATTGTCATCCTTGCGAAGACTGACCTTCATCGTGTGCCGGTCGGCTTCGAACTTGGCGACAATGAGCTGAACCGTGATCGTGGTTGCCGATGTCGCCAGCGTCCGGCGCGTCGAAATATGCTTGAACGTGGTCCGCTGACGCCAGATGCGAATGCGGCTGCTCGGTATCTCCAAAGCAGGCGCAACCGCGTTCGTGCCGGTCATGACGACGCGATGACGCAAGAGCGGCGGCAAGCCGACCAGTAGATTAGGCGTCAGCACGTTCAACGGCTTCCATGCCCCATTAATCATCACCTGATGTTCAATGGCGCACGACTTCGGCTTGATCGTTCCGGCAAGGATATCGATTGAAGCGATACCACCCGAGAGCGTCAGCGCCGCCAATTCGATTTCGACGCGGGACGCCTTGAAGACCAGATATTCCATCTGGAAATAAAGGTCGCGCGTGAGATCGCCCTGATAATATGCGCCGTCCGTGGAGTAGAAGAGCGTGCCTTGCGCGTACTTATTGCTATCGACCACCGCGACCTTGTGGTTGCCAAGCGTGGTAATGATGATGGAATAGCGCTGGCCGGCTTCGAGAAACACGGGCGGAATGGCGACGTAGGTATCATTCGGCGCGACCTTGATGCTGGCATAAGGGATCGTGACATGCGTCACGAGATGCTCCGGATCGGGCGAGCCGCTGGCGGTCGTGTAGCCGATGGAAATATGTACGTCGCCATCCGCGCCCTTTTCCGTGAAGCGGAGCTTCAGGCCCGAAAGCCAACCATCCTGCGAATTGAGGACGGTCTGTGCGATCTGCGCGCCGGATACCGTTCTGTCTGTGACCTGCGCAACCCAATAATTGTCTTCCCACGTATCTTCCCAGAATTGTTGGACACGAAGGAGGGTGTGCGCATTGAGCGGGTCCCACCACGATTGACCATAGACGTTATCGAGGATCTGCGTTCCGGTAACGAGGAACGTTTCTCCGTTCTTTTTGAATGTGTTGGTTGCGCTGTCGTAGACGCCATCGGCCCACCACTGCGAATTGTTGCAAACGTTATAGGCCGGGCCGTAGCGCATGCGCGAACGGGCGACCGATAGCTGCTTCATCTCGTGGGTCTGGAAACCGTACTGCGCGATGGCAACGGAGCCATCAATCGCGCCCGCCGACGATGCCAGACGGATTTCCCGCCCCGAAATCGCCGGCAGCAACAAGCCGTTGCCCGGCAGGTAGGCACTGAGATCGAGAGGATTATAGAGCGAAATCTGTGTTTCGTTCCGTGCCTCATGGGCAAAGCGCACGCCCTCTTCGACAAGGCAAAGCAGATCGATGTTCTCGTTGTCCGTCTCGTTGGCGGTCAAAAAGCGATCCGACGCCCAATCCGATGCGTCGTCCGGTATTTCCAGCTTCTCTTTCAGTCGCGCGATGTCGCGCATGACATTGATCAGCTCGCCCGAGCCGGCCATGCCCGCCATGCCCTTTTTGAGCGCGGTGATATCGCTGGCAATGGTGTTGATGCGCGGTTCAATCTGATCGCGCCAGACTTCAAGCGAGCGAATGCGCTTGTCATTGCGTGTGACGGACGGCAGCGCATTGGCGGCTTCCATCGCAATCGCCTCGATACCCGTCGTGTTGAGCGTCACCCATGCAATAACGATAAGCGACTGATCGACAACCGGGCGCGGCAAGGTCGCACTCTCCTGCCCCGGCACAAGGTCGAGCTTTGCAGCCCGGCGGCGCTCGACCACGAGCATGCGGGGTTCCGTGGTGTCGCTTTCCAGGTCAACGAGGAAGTCGCGCGTCTCGGTTCGGCTATCTTCCTCCTGTCCATAGGCGATAACGGCAACGAGCCGTTTCGTTGCAGACGGCAAAATCGAGACGATATTGCGGGTAGATGCCTGCTCCATTTCGAAGACCGCGCCATCGGGCCGATAGATGCGGCCTGCGGCGACCTGCAATTCCGTGGCGCTGTTCTTGGTGACAATGAAGCCGGCATAGCCCGGCGCGTCCGCCGTCACGGCATCCTTTACGAGCGTGTCGAAAGTGGCGCGGCCCGAGGACTGGATATTGTTGAGGTCGCTATGACGCGCCTCCATGCGATCTTGAAACGGCACTGTTTTAAGCATGGTCAGCTCCTGAGTAGACGGCCAGCAACAAAGGGCGTGCCAGCAACGATGAGCTGACCCGCCTGCGGGCTTCGAAATGTTTTGGTGTTGATGAGGATGGTATCTCGCGCCGATTTCGCGGCGCGAAGTGCACGCAGGGTTTCCCGATACTTCTCGCCATCCGAGGCGGCGAAAAACTTCCCGAAATAGCCGCCAATGGCGAATGCCCGGCGTGGTCTGATCGATGGCGCGTGCACCACCAATTCCGCAGTGAATGGCGCAACACCGAACCGGCTGACACCCAAATAGGAAGCGCCCCTGCGGCGCGGCACCATTTGCGGGTCCCAAATCACGATGCGCTCATAGACGCGTGTTTCAGACCGCATGTTCGACCAGTACCGGCGGTGCAACGGTCGCCCGAAGAATGCGGCCCTGCCCGCATTCGACCTGCCATATTGCGCTTCGGGCTGGACCGTCGCCGGGCGCATTCCGTAGCGAATGACCGAAGGCGCACCGTCCGCGCGCCGGTATGCCGCGACAGAGCGGTTATGGTCGAGCGTTACCAGAAAGCGCGGCACGCCGCCGAGATAGGTAACGGAACGCCGACGCTTCCGCCGCAGCAATGCCCGCTCATACAGGGCATAGCCGAGGCCGGGAATAATGTCCGTCACCTCTTCGACGTTGATCGGCTGTTCTAGTCCCGCCTCGAAGAATGTAATGCGCGGGCGCATGCGCTCTGCCGCCTTGCTGTCTGCGACGAAGGATGCCCCCAAGGTCGAATAGGATCGCGCCGACAGGAAAAGCCGCTTTCCGGCGCTCGACCGCACCGCACGGGTGTAGATACGGATTTGCGGCATTCGGTCGGCGAGTGCCGCCCGCTGCTCTTCCGACATTCCGCCCGACAGAAAGAATGTGCCGGGTGGCCGGATCGTGCGAACAATCTCACTGCCGACGATGCCCGCATAGGCTTCGAGACCGGCGAGCGTGCCCTTGATCCGATGATGATAAATGGCGTCGGCAATCACCCGGCGCTGATGGTGCACCGGCCATTTAGGATTCCAGATATCGACCGAATGCGCATGCGCGAGAACCGGCAGGAAATGAACCGGCGCACGCAGCGGGTCGAGATAGGCTTGCCAATCAATACCGATTGCGTCGGTTCGTTCCCCGACCGCCGCAAGCGCCTTTTCCATCGGCAGCGAGCTTTGCGGCAGCAGATGCGTTTCCGCCGGGATCATGATTGCACTCCGAACGTCAGATTAACCGCGGCAAGAAAAGGCGCGACGTTGGCGCGGGCCGGAAGGTCGGAAAACGCGACATCTTCAATGCGAATGACATTCGGCACATAAGCCGCCGACAACAACGCATCGCGCGGAATTTCTGCCCCGATATGATAGCGGCCAACACCGAACGCCTTGACGCTCTTAATTGCAGCTTCAAGCACTTGCGCCGGGTCCGGGCCTCGCGGCACAATCAGCTTTCCGGTCAAGGAATATCGGTCGATAGCCGCCGCCGAGACGGTCACGTCATCGGTCAGCGGTCTTATGTGTTTTGCATCGAGCGCCTTAGCGACGGCAAAGACCGCATCCAAAGGAGCCGCAACGCCATCCGCGCCAAGCAGATAGACCAAAACCTTGCCGGCACCGCCATTGACAACCCGTATGTCATGCGCCTGCGGCCAAGCCTTCAAAGCGGCGGCAAGATAACCGTCTTCCGAGCCCGCAGCCGGCGCATCGAAGCTTGCCAGATAGCGGCGCAACAGCGCGTCGTCGTCTTCCCGAAAGATCACCTTGCCGCGCTCGTCCAGGGTGACGATGCGGACAACGTTCGCACGCGAAACCGCATTCTCCAGATCGGCACCCTGCGCAAATGCAGGCAAGACCGACCGGATGCCATCGTTCACGCGAGAACGCATCAGCACTTCGCGAAGGGCATGCACCTCTTGATCGATCTTGATAGGGTCGGTCTCAAGCTCGCCGACATCGTAGTCAAAGCCGGCCTGCTCGGCCCGCTCGCCGAAGTCCGTCATGCGGCTGGTAAGGATGGTTTCAAAATCGAGCGTTTCGATAGCATCGGGTTTCGGCAGGCGGGAAACGTCGATGATATCAGGCGTGTGAATTGCCATGGTCAGGCCCCGCTATAGATGACGCGTATGCTTGCGCTCTCCGAAACGGAGTAGTCGCCGCGATGGCCGCGTGGGTAATAGGTTCCGAAGATTTCGAGGGTAATCGAGCCGTTCGCTTCCGCCCGAGTGACCCTGCCCGCCGACATGCGATAGCGCGGCTCCCATTCGAGAATTGCGCTTGCCGCCGCTGAATAGACCGCGAGAATGTTACGTCGGGTCATCTTGCCGTCGATCAGGTCCGGCACGTCGCTCCCGAAGTTGCGCCGCATGACCCGCGACCGCTTCGGCGTGGTCAAGATTTTGCAAATCGACTGTTGGACATGGCCCCAATTACTGAGAGGCTTGCCGCTTGTGACGCTTACGCCCGTCGAATCCGGCATGGTCCGAACCTCATTCTTCTTTGACAGGTGACACGACATTGCCAAACGGCGGAGCAAGCTCCCTCGCCTGCTCGACAGTCAGAGGGATGATTTCGCCGCACGCGCGCCATTGCCCGGCAATCTCGCAGCCGGTGCGAACTTTGAATTTTTGCATGGATGTGGGACCTTAGCTTGCACAGCCATTAGCTGCGTTGATAAGAGTGAAATGCTCTTAGCCAAGCCGGGAGGTTAGACTTGGCGAGGGGAAAAGCTGGGACTCCGAAAGGAGTAGATGGGTTGCTCCCGCCCTCCCAGCACCAAACATGCAGCCAGCTTGATAACTCCAATACTCGCAGTTATCCTCGAAAGTCGGGTGCCTTACCTAACCTGCTGCCGGGTTGAAGGGTGAATTTTGAAAGATGAAGACGACCGTGTTCAACAAGGTCGATGCGTAATCGGCAGACTTCGACCATGCACGACGGATCGTCTCATGTTCTTAAATCCCACCTTCATATTTTCATCTGCGAATATCGCTGCCTTGAAAAAAGCTCTGCGGAGCGAATTTCCCGAAGTTGGTTCCTCACACGCAGATGAAGCTTTAGCTGCTTCCTTTGGCTTTAAGACGCACGCGGCGATGCTGCAAATATTGCGCCAAGTGGATGAAAACGGCCGCTTGGCTATTGGAGTTGATCATTATCGGCTGGCGCTTCGGCTGATGGAACTAGGGTATTCCAACGTCTCACCAGCAAGCCTATGGCTGTTTATGCTAGGCGTTAAAGTCCCCTCGCCCCAATACGATGAAACAACGGCAGATACTGTTAGGGCGATGCGACGGCCTAGCGCAGCAAACTCCGCCTAACGGGGTAGCGCCTACTAATCCTTGGCGAAGACGCGGGACGAGCCTTCAACAATCGGCCAAAGACCCTTAGACGATCCGGCTCCAACCTCCACCTTGTCGCCGATCCGGGCGATCTTTTTCCCGCCCTCGCCGCCGAGCTGTACATTCGGCGATTCAACGATGACCTTTGCGCCCGTTACCTTGACCAGATCGGGCGAGGCTTCGACCACCGTATCGCCGATCTTAAGGTGAAACGGCATATCCTTATTCGCACGAGCGTTGGCATCGCTGTAGGTCGAGAAATCTATCTGCGCGTCTGCCATATCTCCACTTTCGGACACGACATCGACTTGCTCGCCCTTCTGATACAACACGTCCACCTTGACGCCACCCGCCGCGAGCGTGCGCGCTCTTATCCATGGAGTGAGATAGGGCTTGCCGTTTTGGTCGGACAGCTTCACCCGGTACTTGCTCTTGTCATCGCTGATTTCGGCGACCGTGCCTTTCCTGCGGCGATTGCGGTTCCGCCGCTCAAGCTCGGCTATGCGGTACATCATGTCGGCGAGCTGATCGACTAGAGAAGTCATGGCGACACCTCGAAAGCTGGCGTCATCAACATGGCATCGGCTTCGCTGCGGATCATGCCGTACCGGCGAATTGCCGCCCGCAACTCGTCCGTCTCACCAGAAACTTGCGCGCGCATAAGAGCGATGTTCTTTGCCATGTCCGGCGCGCTGGGAATAAGGTCGGCCTCGCACTTGGCGAAGAATCGCGCCAAGGGGGAAGCTGGAGCGAGAGGCATACCGCGAATGGGGTCGGCGATCACTTCGGCGGTCAGCTTCATTCTGTGAGCAGCCAGCCGCGTACCGTTTGCATCGGCGCTGATGCGGTCTCGTTCCGCAGAAACGAGGCGAAGACTGAAGGACCGGAACAGTTCCGACCATTCGTTATCAGGGTCCGCAAGAACGTCGCTAATCTGCCGCATCGTGATATCAAGCTGAAACTCGAAATTCGCGTCCGTCGCGGGCAGCCCCTCATAAATCACGCTTTCGTCCGTCTCCGGGTCTGTCGCTACGTGGGGCGAGGCTATGCCGGCCTCAAAGATGATATCGACGCTCCCATTCTTATTGAGCGCGCGCAGGTCTAGCCCATCGGTCGCCTTGGATGCCCCGACATAAATGGAGACAAACGGCTTTTCCTTTGGCGTACGCAACCCGCCGTCAGCGCCAACGTCAAGCGTGCCAATCTCGCTATCGAGCACATTTTCACCGACCATCGTTCGCCCTTTGAGAGCTTGGACGGCGGCAATGCGGATTGCTATACAGGCAAGAGACATGCGTCACACTCACTTTTCGCGAAGAACAGCGACGACCAGATTGCTGTAGCGGTCGCTGATGGCGCTGATTTCCCAAACGGGTTCGCCGTTGCGGTCTATTGCTCGAACAGCATCGCCGGGTTGAAGTCTTGGGCCGTCGTAGGAGCTGCGATCTAGGAAAAGCTCCGCCTCCCCCGCCGCAAGCCGGCTGCGAAACGCTCCGGTCTGCCCGACGCCTATCGGCTTAGAATCGTCGCCACCTTCACAAAGAGCTTCGCAGCGAACGATGATCTGCGGGCGCTCCGGGTCCGACTTTCCTCCCTTCATGAAGGAAAGCCGCACTCGCTCGCCAAAAGCGCCGCCAATCTTGCGATCAACGGCGGCTTCCAGATTTCGCCAATCCACCATGTTACTGATGCAACAGCACGTCGCCAAAAGCGGACGGATTGGCGGCGATGCCGGCGGAATAGCCGATCTTGACTTTGCCGCCCGTGCTATCGGTGGTGACAAGACCAGCGTCCCAATAGAGCGGCACCCCTTCGGCCCACGCCTGGGCTTCGACCTTGGGAAGTTCGAAGACGCCTTTGCGAGCAAGATTGACCTGCTCGTCCTTCAAGGCGGAATGTGCTGCAACGCCGAAGAGCTTGCCGACAAGCACGCCCTCGCCGGACTTCACATCGGCGGGCGCGGTCAATGGGAGCGTGTCGCCGGGCTGGATATAGTTTTTCATGGTGATCGTTCCTTATGAACAACGAAGACGTGAGGCGGACCGGAAGGACCGCCCTTGTTTCGTGGTGCCGGGTTAAGCCAGCTTGCCGGGGTTATGGTAGCCAAAGCGGAAGTCGGTCGCGCCGCAGCCAAAGTCATGTTCTACCGACATGCTGAACCCCTGCCGGCCGAACGGTTCGTCCATGCGAACGCGTGGCGCTTCGTAACCGTCCAGATAACCCCATCGGTAGTTCGAACCGGTCGAAGGGTCCGCGAACAAGTCCCACGATGGGCCATCGATCTGCGACGTTTCGATAAGCTCGAACTTGCCGGAGAAGATATTCACGCTCGAAACCGTGGCGGGCGTGATGGAGGCCAGGAATTTTTCCGCGTTCGTAAGCTGGTCGGGACCAACGAGCATGATACGGGCCGGATTCGCCAACATCGGCTTGTCGTCAATAGTCCGCTGCTTGCTCATGGCTTTGCGACCGTCGCCGACGCTATCGACGGTGATCGCAGAGGCAGCGCCAAGGTTCTTGTGATCGCCATGGAAAACGGGCTTACCGTCAGCAAGCGAGCCATTGTAGGCGCCGGCATAGAAAGTGACTTCTTCGAACAGCGCCACCGATGCGCCGTAGCTGGTTAGCAAATCGGAAATCGCGCCGAGATCATCATTGATGAGCATGTGGCGGCTGATGTTCAGGGCGATGGCATAGCTAAATGCCTGCACCGATTCCTTGCCCTCGCCGAAGGTGCCGTATTTGATTTCGCCGTTTTCCAGTACCTTTTTCAGCATCGGGAAATCGCCGACGCGGACAATTGTATCCGGGCGGAAGTCGCGGAAGTTTTTCTTCCGGGCGAACCTGCGGAACGTCGGCTGCGCGAGTGCATAGCGCTGCTCAAGCGTACGGTTCACAGCGCCTTCGAAGATCGCCGGAAAATCGGACGTGGCATGTGACGCACGCGTAAAAATCTCGTCGATGTCGCGGGCATTCAGCATACGGCGACCACGGAAGTTGACACTATCGGCGGCAACGTCAATCAGCCCCTGCCCCGTGTATTGGCGGGCAGCAGCAGATGGACCATCCTTGGGCATCGGCGCACCGAGGCCGTAGGCGAGCGCTTCGATACGTGCGGAGCGGAGCGTTTCGGTTTCATCCTGCCCGAACTGCGCTCGCACATGGCTATCAGTTTTGACCGACTGGTCCTTATCAAACAGCTTTTCAAACAGCGCCGAGCGGAACGCATCAACTGTCGTGCCGGCCCGGATATGCTCACGACCGAAGTCAGCGACCCCCGCACGTGCAGCAAGTTCGTCAATCGTGGCGGATCGGGTGCGCTCGGCGAGAATGCCCTGCTGTTCGGCGTCGGCATTGTTGAGCGGCGGCGTGACCGGCGCGGCGCGGCTAGCGTTTTCGAGCGTGGTAATCTCGCCACGAACCTGCTCGATTTCAGCGAGGATGCCGGCATGCTCCTGCTCGATTGCACGCGCGGCATCGGGCGACAAACCGTCCACCAACTCGCCGCGCTTTTTCTCGGCACGGGTGGAAAGGTCAGTCAACTTGCCGCGCAGGGCGAATAGCGCAGGCGATGCTTGCAGCATGTGGTTGATGCCGCCAGCCGACAGAAAGCTGTCGTGACCAATCAGCGTCGAGGCGTGGGAAGGGTCGGCGGAGATGATAGCAAAGGCGAGGCCGAAGCAAAGAAATGCGGCGACGGTCGCGAAAATATATGCAGCCTTTTTCATGGCGTGCGGTTCCTTTTGAATAGTACCGGGCAAAACAAGCGCCGTCGCCCTGCGTCCCGGCGGAGCGCAGGCGGCGAACTTTTAATTGAATGTTGAAATTCGGATTGGTCCCTTTGCCCACACATCACGGCGCGGATCTGGCAATTTCGGTCCGAGTGGACTTTTGATCCGACTGTTGGCCATATTAGCTAATGTCTACCATTCCACCGCCGGAGACTTGAGCTATGCCTGAGAGCCGCATCAGCAGCCTCGCAATCGCACGCTGCACGCCAAGTGCAGCCTATGAAGGTCAGATCAAGCCAGAGCGTTTCGCCGGTATGACCGAGCTGAGATTAGCAAAGCCGCTCTCGCTGACGCAGTTTGGCGTCAACCATGTGCGGCTTGAACCGGGTGCGTGGTCGTCACTCCGACACTGGCATGCCGCCGAGGACGAATTCATCTATGTGCTCGAAGGCACGCTGACATTATGTGATGAAAACGGTCCCCATGAGCTGACCGCCGGCATGTTCGCCGGTTTTCCAGCGGGCGAATGCAATGGTCATCACATCCAAAATCGCTCCGATCAACCGGGCACCTTTCTGGCTGTTGGCTCTCGAAAACCAGGCGAAGAAACGATCCATTACCCGGACGAGACCTTTGGGCCGATACACAAGTAGCCGATTCAGAGGTTCAGTTTGAGCATCGAAGCGCGGCTTCGGCCATGCGCATGCGGGTAGCGCGGATTAGATGGCTATCCGGCTCACCGACAAGCAAGGGAAAGGTTGCCTCGCTTGCGCGAACCTGCGCGCCGGGATCGGCGGGCACCGTCACAAAAGAAACTTCGTTCGGCGTCCAGCGCTCTACGAAAATCTTTTCAACGTCGCCCTTCTTCTGCGCTTCCTCGATACGGATTTTGTCGATCGAATAGCCTACAGACACATTCTTGATGATCTTGTCGGAGACCAGACCGAACATGCGATCAGCGGCGGCATCAATGCCCGGTTTCGGAAAGCGTATGGTGCACATGCCCTCATTGCCTTCGACCCAAGCCCGCTCCACGACGGCAACCTGCGAAAAGGTTGACCAACGGGAATGACTGTCGAGAACGGGAGCGCCGGCATTCATGCGAGAGAGATCGAGTGCTCTTTCGCTGACCACAAGAATTTCATCAAACGGCACGGCGGTATCCCATCCCGTGTAACGGAGGCGGCGGACAGCCGCCCCCGTCGTAAACGCAAGCGTCACCGTGCGCGCTTCGGCATCGATAGAGCTGTTAAGCGCCTCGCCGCGAAACTGCATCGGCAGGCTAGTAGGTGCCTTTCGGACTTCAAGTCTCGTCATCGTCTTGGCTCTCTTCCGTCTTGTCGGGCGGATCATCATCCCATCCCTGTTGCAACTGCCCGGCCTGCGAAACGCGGCGGGCATCCGTGTCAAAAACAAGCCCGAGCTTGTCTATTTTCCGCTGGAATTCTGCTATCTCGGCAATCACCTCGTCGGGGTCTTCGCCAGACTCGGCAATGACGGAAGCGTGCGACCGGAAACCGGCACGCACTTCTTTCACCTTTGCGTTGGTGTCTTTCAGCGGGTCAGCCGAATAGAACCGAGGCGGCGACCATTTCACCGGGACCTTCGGCGACTTGATCAGGCCAGCGAGATAGGCCGCTTCGCAAAACCAATCCCAAATTGGCTGCAACAGCATCGGAATGATGAACTTCCATTGCAGCTCTGAGATAATTCGCTTGAAGGTCTCAATGCCGATCTTGCCCGACGAATAATTTACCTTGTCCAGTCGGCCCGTCAGGATGAAGTAAGGCATGCGCCAACCGGCTGCGATGGTGTGCAGCATCGACACCTTGTAAGGGTCGTATCCGCCAGTTGCCGCAGGCTGCGAAAAGTCGAGCCGCCTGCCACCCACCGCATTGTAAAATGTTCCCGGCTCGAACTTTTCGACACGCTCGCCACGCGCATTGTAGACGCCCGGCTGCAACGCCTTGCCCGTGCCGTCATCCATCGGCGTGCCGAGCGTGTCTTGCTCTTCGCCGCCGCTCATCACGCCGACAAGGCAAGATTCAAGGCGCTTTCGAACAAGCTCCGATTCCTCGTACTTGGCGAGGTCGTGCATATCGTCCATCGCCGGCACGCCCCAAGGCGTACCGCGAACCTGCGTCCGTTGCTTTTCGAAGACATGGGCGATTTCCGAGGCGGGAACCGGCTTCGATACCACTGACGACAGCGGGTCGAAGAAGCTATTGCCGGGATGCGAACCGAACATCCAATAGGCTCGCTTGCGGCCGATGGCGTCAAACTCAAGCCCCTGGATAACCTTGCCGCCACCGGCAAGAATGCCTTCCTTCGTGGTGTCGATCAGGTCGGTTTCTATGACCTGCAATTGCAGGGGAACCGTCAAGCCATCCTCAAGCCGGCGACGGCGGCGGCGCACCAAACCATCGCCCGACTCGAACATGCCGCGCACGGCTAGCGATTGGAGGCCGTAGAAATCTAGGTCGCCATCCGCATCGCAAACCTTGCTCCATTCGTCAAAAAGCTCGTTGACTTTTTTGTCTTTAGAGCGCGGCACAATCCCGTCGCCAATCGCATGGGAGACAAGTTGCGCGACAGCATGTGCCGCGTAAGGATTATTCCGCACGAGATCGCGCATGCGGTCCCGAAGCGTCCGACCGGCGCGGGATATTTCCGCGTCCGCCGATGTCGAGCGTGCCCGCCTGCCGGATTTCAGGCGGCTTGTGTCGGCTGCGGCATAGCCGCGTGACATGATGTCCATCGCGGCACGATGCTTGATGCGCCGAAGGCCAGCTTCCGGCGCAAAATAGCCAATGGTCCGGTCGATCAGATTGGCAACACTCATCAGTCGAGCGCCGCGCGAATGATCGGTGCACGGGTCGAGCGACTGGCCTTCAATGCCGAGAGGGCTTCCCGCATCTCTTTCAAAGAGTGATACTCCACTTCACGGCGGGTGCCGCCGGAGTGAAAAACCACCTTCCTCGCGCCCATCGCAATGGCGTCTTCGAGGGCGGTGATCTGATCGTCTTTCGTAGCCATCGCTATAACCACTCCGATGTTGCTATTTTCTGTACCTGTGAGGGTGAAGGCGCTTGCGGCGGCGTGGATAGCTCGCCCTCACGATGCGCCCAATTGGGATTGACCATTTGCCGAGCGGCAAAGGCATAGACGGTGCAGTCAAGCGCCTCATGGCGGCGACCGGGCACCGGTACGAATTGACGGCTCGATTGCCCGCGCACATAGCGAACAACCATCTGCTCGCCCGTGACCTGCTCATACCAAACGTCCGGCAAGTCCTTGGAAAAGCGCATGGACTTGGGGCGAGCGAGGCGACCAAATATGTTGCTCTTGATGCTCTCGACGCCAACAATGAAAAGACGCCCGCCCTTTACCGTCGTCTTTGACCGCTCGATCCAAGGCCGGTTTCCCGCAGCTCCCTTGATGGCGAAGACGCGACGATTGAAACGCGGGAACGCATAGCGATAGACCGTTTCCATGGTCTCGCCGTCCGAACTGTCCACGCAGACGGCATCAACCTTAATTACGCCGCCGAGCGGGTGCTTCCACCGGGCGGACAGCGCAAGGTCGAGTTCGGTCCATGTCGAATGATCGTCATAGCGGCCCCAGATCACGGTATGCCCGAGAATGTAGGGAATGCCCGCTTTATCCCAACCCACGAAGGTCGCTTCTAGTCGATCATCCTGCACGTCAACGCCGACGGTGATAATGAGAACGTCGAGAGGGATAGCCTCAAGTCCAAAATCTTCGGCCCGTGTCGCAAGCTCGATATCGTCCAGTTCGTCGCTTTCATCCTCCCATCCTTCGGCGAGGATCGTATTCACGAACGTTTGCAACGTCGAAGGGTCGTTCTTGACGGTGACAAACTCTCGCGCCAAGCGCCCCCAGGACGCATTTGGCAGAAGCGAAATCAGGGCGTTCATCCGAAAGCCGGCATGGTCCTTGACTTCCGGTCGCAATGCTCGCCACCGTCCGGCGGCGACCATCGCCGGCTTATGCCGCTCGTCTATGGCGCAACCGCACTCCGGACACACATAGTAAGCCTTTTCCGGCTCGCCTTCCGGCCAATGAATGTCGCTCCATTTCAGTTCGTGAAAGTGGCCGCACTCAGGGCAAGGCAGTTCGTAAATGCGCTTGTCCGATTGCTCGTAAGCGCGCAAAACATGACTTGTCGCCTTATAGACCGGCGTGGACCCCATCACGATCTTGCGGTCTGCAAACGAAAGCGTACGTCGTTCGGCAAGCAGGATCGGCGAACCTTCTTTGGTCGCATCCATGCCGTCCGCCTCGTCAATAAAGAGGATGCGGACATTGTGACGACGAAGATTACGCGGTGCCTTTGCCGCAATGACTTTGAGGAAGCCGCCGGGAAAGCGCCGGGCCAGAAGCGTATTGCGCCCGCCCTCGTCCGCATCACCGGTTAGCAAACCCCGCAGCGAGGGTGATGCGTCAAAGATCGGCTCGACATCGGAAACCATATAGTCGCGGCAGTCGGCTTCCGTTGGCAGAAGCGATAGGATGGGCGACGGGTCGTTGTAGCAGAAGCTTGCAAGAGCACTCGTCAACAAGGTGGTGAAGCCAACGCGAACCGGCTTAACCAAGGTGACGCGTTCAATGGCAGCGCTGCCGATTGCATCCGCAATCTCAACCTGCGGCGGCCAAAGCCGGACCATGCCGGTGAGCGATGACACGCCCTCGGGCAGATAAACGGTCTTTTCAATCCACTCCGACAGCCGCAGCTTGGGAGGCGGTAGCAGACTGTCCCACAGCGCCCGCCGCAATGTCGTCAGAGCTGATTCCATTGTCTTCGTCGCCGAGTCCGGTAAGCGCCGATCTGATCTCGCGGTCGATCAGGTCAACGTCGTAAGTGGTGAGGTGTGGAAGGAGCTGGCGGCAGCGAGAAGGAACTGAAAGCATGCCGTTGCGGATGCGACGACCGAGCGAAGTCCATTCATGCCGCACGTCGGCAATCGCAATCAGCTCCCGACGAAGCGCCGCGTTCTTCAACGCGGTTTGGTCGGCCTGCTCTCTAGCCAGACGCGTACGCTCCGCTGTCAACACATCGGAACCGTCGCCGGTCCTTCCGGCTGCGATCATCCGAAGATGCTCGCAATAGAGCTGGACCGATCGAACCATGTCGAAGCGATTCCGTTCTGTCTTCGCTACGATTCCACGCTCGACAAAATCGGAGATCGCTCGCTTTGAAACACCAAGCAAATCAGCCAACTCCAAAGCGGTGATTTCGCCATCGCCGGCGTCTGTCGTCTCGCCTTCTGATACTTCCGGCTGCTCCAACAGCGTGGTTTGGTCCGCCGCTGCCTGTTTCTTGTGCGCCTTGGCCGCATAGCTTGGGCTAACATCGAATTTTTCCGCCGCAGCGCGCACGGAATGGCCCTCATCCATGTAGGCGATGACCTGCAAACGAAGTTCTTCCGGATAGCTCTTTGCCATGTGATTCCGATTCCACCGAAAGAGCGGCGGAATCCCCCTATAATTTTTCTGACAGAGCGAAATCCCGCAGTCGCGCGCACCCGCTAATCGGCCTCTTTCGGGGGAAGGACCCGACCGAGGGGGAGGCCCGGGCCGGCGACGACGACGGGGCCGATGGGGAGGTCGTCAAGGCACCAGCTTGGCCAACGTCGCCTCGACCCGCTCTTTGAGCAGCGGTGCGGCGACCCGATGGAAGGCAGCAGAGGTCGCGCCCGTGGTCATCTCCCGTGGGATAAACACGCCCGAGCGGGCAAAGGTGATCTTTGAGCCGGATCGGTTCAACCGATAGAAAACGTGTCCGTTGAAGTGAGGCACGTTTATGCGGTCGGGAAACAAGCCGCCGCGCATGAACGACCCCGGATAGAGCGTCGGCTTTCCGAATGGCCTCGCCACCACGCCCGCCGGAGTTTCCTTTGGGCGAAGATATTTCAGACGGATGTTTCCGCCTCGCGTCACCATATCGTAGTGCAGCTTGCCGGGATGCGCCGCCGATGGCGTTCCTATCGCCTTGACGACGGTCGCGCGCGGCAAGCCTGTCTGTTTCGTCAGCTCGCGAATGACAACGGTCTTGGCGCGATTGCCGACCTGATTGACGATACGCGGCAAGACCTTCGGAAAGCGGTCTTTCAGCTCCCCGATGCGCTTGCCGTATTCCAAAAGGTTGCGGTCAACCCATCGCATGGATATCGCGGTCATTGGCGTGCCCTACCTATTGAATACAGAAAAGGCGATCCGTTGGACCGCCTTCGATACGATGGTGATTTCGGCAATGCAGTAGCACCGGCCTTGAGTCGCTGCTCTCAATCGAGAGGGACAAGGCAGGGTCTACCCGGCTTAACAGCGTGGAAGCTTTTCGCTCCGCTCGCCGGTCCCAAAGGGGGCGCGCTTGCACATGGACGGTAGATCATCCTGCCCTTTGACTCTCACAACTTTTCCAAGAACGCAAGAGGGGCCTCTATGAGATGTTCCTTGCCGAAAAGCTCAACCTTGACCACTGCCCCGGTCGGCACGCGCTGGCCGTCTATGGTGCGATCCTTGCGCATCTTGCAGATGACACCGTTGAACCTTGCGAAGGGTCCGAAGATAAATCGGACGGTCATCCCGCGCTTGAACGCCATGCAGTGCTGCGCATCGGGCGCTTCATCGAACGCCTTGAATCTTTGCACTTCCTGCTCGGATACACGATGCGGCGATACCATGCCGCCGACGAAGCCGGCCACGCCTTCAACCCGGCAGATACCGCATACCGCAGCCGCCGAATACACCATGTTGACCAGCACGTATCCAGGCATCAGCGGGCGCATCACATCGTGCATCAGTTTGCCGCGAACAACCTGCTGGCCGACATTTTCGAGCGGCAAAAAAGTTTTCACGCCGGCTTTGCTTAGGGCATGTTCAACAGAAATTTCCTGCTTGTGCTTCGTCTCGACCACGAACCACTCGCGGTTCCCCGGTTGATCGCTCGCCGCCATGGAGAGCATCGTGGCCTTGATTCGCTTGCGGTCGCGCATCTGATCGAACAGCGATGCAAAGCGTGTCAGGTCGTAAACCTCCGGATTGACCGGTCTGCTGGTGGCGTAGATTTTCACGTTATGCATCATTGGAATGTCCCTCGTTAACCTGCTGTTCAAATGCTGCCCATGCCTCGCCGACAGCCGCGTCTAAATCGGTGGCGTCGGCAGCAATCGGCGGGAAAAAGAACCACTCGACGCCGACCGGAGCCGGCACCCATGGCAAACCAGTACGCGCGAAATATCGCTCCCAAGCCGCGCACAGCTCGCTATTCCGACGGGTATTGGTGAAGCCTTCCGAGATACGGAAAATGTTCGGCGTAACGGTCATGCCCTTATGGTCTTGGGCACGCTCATCCATGGTGTTGACCTTCGGCCAACCATGCTTGATGCGGCGCTCTCGCAAGATCGCTTCGGCCTTTTCGCCGCCTTCGGCCACAAGGGACCGCAGGAGAGGCGGCAATGCCGGCATGGTGGCGGAGGCGGGTTTCAGCAGCTCGGCGCACCGCCCTGCATGCCACGCCCTCGTGTAAGCCCCGTGGACGATAGGCAGCGCGACGTCGGACTTCGGGTCTTCGAGCTTTTCCCAATCACGACCGGAAAGATACGCTCCGCCCCAAGGAACCGAGATCTTCGCTTTCTCGGCGCGCTCGATGTAGGTCGGAGATTTGGCGATGCATTCGGCGCGCTGCTCTGGCGATAGCTTCTGCCAAGCCTTACGGGCAGCATATTCGCTATCCTTGTCCCGCGTCGGCCATTTGGCATACCAGCGGCGAAAGGCACGCTCGACCGCTTCCGGCTTCTCTTCCGAGCCTTCGTCGCGCGCATCTCTCTCTTGCTGATAATCAGTATTGCTAGATTCTAAGTTATTACTATGTGCCGATTTTGCCGGCGCCGGTTTTACCGGCGACGGTTTTGCCGGCGCCGGCATTTCAGTCTGCGGTAAAAATGCCACACTATCGGACGGCTCCGATTGAGCATCTTCCGGCGAACGCGGTTCGTCAAAAATCACGAGATTGGATGCACCGAACTTGCCGTCCGCGCGCGACTGCTCGCGCTCGGCATAACCAAACTCGACAAGCTCCGCGATCATCTTGCGGGCCTTGTCACGTCCGCAGCCGCCTTTCTTGACGATATCGCCCACGACGACGGTCCAGTTATCCGGCTTCGATAGGAGATAGCCGAGCAGCCAACGCGCCTCCATGGAAAGGCGGTCATCCTCGAACACGTGATTGGGAATAGCGGCGTAGCGGGCATTTCGCGCACCGCGCCGAATGGTAGCCTCGCCGCTCACTGGGCACCGCCTTTGCGCACGATGTCGCGAAGAAACGAGCGAGCAGCTTGGACGGCGAGTACGACCGTTTGCGGCAATCCGCCGTCCGGCAGACGCGTGGCATTGATCGCAGCGAACTCCACGTCCAACGCGTCCAATCCGCAGCGGAATTGCGCTTCCATCAGGACACGGCGGATCGTCGCGCAATCACGATAGATGACGCCTGCCGGCACGCGCAAAAGCCAGTCGGCGCGTTGCGCGTCGGTCTCGCAGTCGCAAAGCTCTTCGATAATGGGTAGTACGTGGCTCAACGACCCCTCCCCTGTTTCCACACGTCGAAGTCGGCGCGCAGGTCGAGAAAGGCGACCTGTGCACGCTCTTCGCTGTTCAGTTGCGTTTTGCTGGAAATGCCGAGCAGCGTTTTTAGGACGGTATCGGCATGGTCCTTGTTATGGATGGCCCGGCTGCTATCCCGACGCTCAAGGAAGCGATGAAACAGCGGTTCCGCGCAAAGCATGGCCGCGTTCGCGGCAAAATCACCAGCACGTAGTCGGCTCGGCGTAGGCTCTCGGGTCCGGCCCTGTCGCAACGCGATGACGGCACGACGACGCAGCTCAAGGAAAAGCACCACATTCTCCAGAGCGCCGCTGATAAGCTCGATATCTTCAGGAAGAGCATCGGCGTGCATGGTGCAAAGCACGGCGTGTTCACCCGTCGTGCGCCGGACAACGATACGGGTATCTGCGCCATCGGTATCGATTGACCATCGGTCGCCTCGGCAAAGCTCGGCGATGCCGGTCAATCGAGAAACACGCGCTTTCTCGCGTTCGCGAGCGGCTTGCGCAGGCGTCGTCATGCCGCCTCGCTTTCCGTCGTGGTGGCGGTTCCCGCCGGCAAGAAATCCTTCCAGTCAACACGGCGTGCAACGGTGCAATCGCCGTATGTGCCGTCTTCGCGCAGCTCCCACACAAACCACGCGGTATTCATACGGCTGCTTGCCTTTTCGCCATCCCATCCGTCGCGATGCATCATCGGCAACCGCCGTTTGAAGACGTAGACGCGAGCCGGCGGGCAATCATCCATGACAAAATTGCGGTCGTCGTCCGCGAAGCCGCAAAGGAAATTCAGATTGAGAAGGAGCGCCATCTTGCGCGGTCGGAAGACCCGCAGCGCATGCGCGACAAAGGCGTTAAGAACGTCGCCATAGGGCGGGTTCGTCACGATATCGTAAGAGCCGGCGTTCCCTGGCTGCGAAATCAGGAAGTCTTGCACCCCCTGCAATTCGCCGTGTTGGTCCGCCGTGCCGTAATCGACCAGATCGGCGAGAACGACACCGTAGCCGGCGGCTTCCAACATGCGAGAAATCGCGCCGCGTCCGCATGCCGGCTCGAGAACGGTCGTGGAAAAATCTTCGAGTGCCAGCAGCGTATGCATCGCTTCCGGCGGCGTTTCGTAGAGGTTTTGGCCGCGCTCCGCTTTTGTGGCGCTTGCCGTTCCGACAGCCGCGCGAAGATTGGCGCGCGTCGGCCCAAGTCCGGCGGATAGCCGCGCCTGAATTGCGCGCTCGACTATGCCCGGCTCGCGATGTTCCGCCGCCGCCAATTTGCGGGCTTCGTGAATTTCCTTGCGGGAAAGGCCCGTATCCGCAGCAGTTAACCCGTTTCCATCGGAAACGGGTTTCGGCCTTCCGCCCTTGGAAACTTTGCCAGCGGCTTGCGCCTCGTCCCATTTGTCGGCGATCAGGATTTTGGCGCGGGCTTCGATCAGCAACGCGTCTGCCTGCATCCTCCGCGCCTTGGCGATCAGCTTTTCCGTCGCGCCGATCTGCTCGGCAAACTGCGCAGCCGTCTTGGCCTGCGCATAGGCGACCGATGCGACGATGCGGGCGTTGACGATATCGCCTTCGTCCAGCAGTGTACGGGCGCGCTCGACAGTCTCGACCAGCCCGGAGGCATCGGCAGCGGGCGGGATATCCGGAATATTTTTCTGTATATCCGCAGAAGGCGGCAGGTCGCCCGGTTCCGCCATGCCTTGCAACATCGCCAGCAGTTCACGGGCGCGGTCGGTCGGATAGTAGGTCTTCGCATCTTTCTTATCGCGGGTCAGGTAGCGGTTGCCAACGGCATTGTTCGCCGCAGTCACATGCCTTGGCTCAGTTGCCTTCACGGAGCCATCGCTAACCGCCGTCGTGATGAGTGCGAGGGCGTTCGGGCCGGGCTTAGGGAGTTTGACTGAACTATAGCCGGCCATCAGTTCGCCCTCATCAAACGGTCGAGATAGGCTTGCCCGAGGCCAGTCAGCTTTACGGTTCGCTCGTCTGCGCAGATATGGAGATAACCGCAGCGGCGGCATTCCTGCGCGAGCCGCTGGCGAATGGCATCATGCGCGACATTGGCGCGCCCGCCGGAATGCTGCACCTCGCGCAGAAAACCCCTTGCACGTTCGGACAAGGGGCGGGTCATCAATTCATCAATGGCGGGATCGGTGCGAGGCTTCATTGTCCGCGTCCGACCACCTGCAAGCCGACCTTATGTCCGCCGCGCGCCTTGATGGCAGCAAGAGCTTGCCGAAGAACAGCAAGCCCCTGCTCCAATTCCGCCGCATCGCGGTCCATCTTGGACGCCTCCGCAGGCGTTACAACCAAATCGGCAATCGCAACCGCGCCGCCGGAAATGAGATCGCCTGCCTTGCGCACGGTCTCGGAGTAGGCTGCGATAAGGCAATGATCGGCCCCGCGCTCGCTTTCCGGGTCCACGAGCCGTTTCCCGCTAAGTTCGGCCATCGCCGACGTAACCACGGGCACGCCGCATTCGGATTCCAGGGCGTAGACAGCATGCAGCGGCATCAATTCTGGGTCGGTCGCGTTGTTCATCCGCCCGATGTGACTTTTCGAGATCGAGGAGATTTCCGCAGAACGCTCGATACCGCCGACAAGCCGTATAAGATCGCGTTGTGCCGCCTTTATGCGATGAAACCATGCACTTGAAACCATGAGACAAAGCCTTTCCCGCGCCGGGAAAATCCCAGCGTTTTTCCCGTGGTGGGAATTGATCGAAGGTGAGAAATTCAGGGCGTTACAAAGCTACGGAGGCCCACATGCAAAATGAGATATCCCCGCGCCGGGCGGCAGCTGAGAATGCGCCACGGCGCGGGGTGCAGCAGGCCGGGAGGATTGGCCGCGCGAACGGTAAAAAGGGCCGGTCATTCTGCGACCTCCGTAAACGAAAAGAAGTCGTCCGGCTTGAGATCGAGGCCGTTGGCTCTCGCATGGGAGAGCAATCGCAACGCATCGGGCTGCGGAATAATTCCACCAGTGCCGCCGCGATCCTTTGGATACATCCAGCGGTAAACACGCGAAATGTGCTTGCCAGTAACGGCAGACACTTCGCCAATCCCAATTTTGGCTATGACGGACCTCGCCGGATCTAGATGCTTCTCGCTCATATCGCGATATTTGCGATTATCGCGATATTTTGTCAACCGTTGCGTGGCGTTTTTCGCGATGGACTTTTTTGCGGATTGCGCGAAAGTTAAATCATGCTTGATCCCCAATATGAAATCAAACTCTGGTTGACTAATAAGCTCGATGCCGCGCCCCATGGGACTGCGACGGCGCTCGCACGCGCGTTGGGCGTCAGTCCGACACAAGTCACGCGGATGAAAAATTTGGAGGCTGGAAAAGAACCTCGCAGGATTGCAATAGAAGAGCTTCAAGGCATTGCAAAATTCTTCAACGAATTGCCGCCCGGCTATGAGGAAATGGCAAGCTGGATTTCCGACACAGCGGGACAATCAACAACGATTGCGGCTCAATCCCGCCCCTCGCCGAACGCTAGCTTCCCGCCCCGGTGGCATGCGTTCCCCGGAGACACATCAATTCCTCTGCGCGGGCAGATTTCGGCGGGAGCAAATGGCCGGTTCATAATGAATGGCCAGGACATTGCGCGCGTTTTCTGCCCACCCGGCCTCGAAGGCGTCGAGGGAGCTTATGCAGTTCAGGTGCAAGGCACGTCCGGCGAACCACGATTCTTTCACGGCGAAACGGCGTGGGTTAACCCGAACGCCCGTTACCGCAAAGGCGATGACGTAATTGTGCAGATTCTTGGCGACGATGAGAGCGGCGAGGTGTTCAGCTACATCAAGCGATACGAAAGCCAGAACTCCCACGTCCTGAGACTTTACCAGTACAACCCTGCTCCAGATGAACCGCATGAGCTGGAATTTCCCATAGATAAGGTTTTCAGCATCCACAAGGTTGTTTTTCACGCGATGCTGTGACGCAGCTCGTCGCATCGCCACGTTGGCCGAATGGTGAGATTGCGGAAGGCAGGAAGGCTCTTCGGGCACTCGCTACATCTGATCTTGCGACACAGTTGCATGTAGTTGTGCACGCCTAAATCAGCCGCCTTCCTTAAGCTTTCCAGCCCGAGATTTCGAGAATGGCCGCAGTCGTCGCACGCCACATAGAGGCTCGACAGCTCGATAATCAACCGCATCGCATCGGGGTGATTAACCGGCGGCTTCTTCATTTTCTCTCCTGTTTGTTCTTATTCCGTTCTCGCCAACAAAGCACCTTATGGTGGCAATGTCGAGTCGCTTTTTGATTCGCAATTCGTGCGGAAAGCGCGAAATCGCGATCCGTGCCGCACCGACAAAAATCTAAAATCGCGATTATCGCTAATTCTGCGCTTGACATTTTTTGCGTTTATCGCGAATTTCAACGCATCCGAGACTGATGGATGCGGGCTCGGTAATTAAAACCGGGCAAGGCTGCACTCTCACGCGAGTTCACTCCGCTCGGGCACCAACAACACGGATGGAGAAAACAATGCGCAATATTCCGAGAGAGATGGCTGATCTGGCACGCGAACGCGGCGTCGGCATGACCGAGGCCGAGTTGCGAGCCGAGGGTTTCACAAAAGATGAAATCGCGAAACACGCGACTGAGGCCGCGGAAATGCTGCGCGCCGCAGAAACCGCGCGCGCCGCCTGATCTCACATCCGCTCCGGTTTCCGGCCTTCGGGCCGGTTTCCCGAACGGATGAACGGAGATCACATCATGTTCCGCATTTCCCCAATGACAGAGACGCCCGCGAGCCTGCCCCCGCTTGCCCGGGAAACGCGCGTTCTCTGCGCTGCGATCGGTCTCATCACAGCAGCCACGACGCTCGCCGTTCTGGCGATCGCTCTGCCGATTTGATCGAGGCGAAGCATGGTCACGATAGAGGTTTCACCAAAGCTCAAAGACGACGGCACTCATACGGCGATAGCCGCAACGCACATCGGACAAGCCCACATCGCGGGCACGGGACCGAGCGGCGCGACCTGTGGGCAATGTACTTTCTGGCACGCTTGGAGGAAAGCGAAAGTCAATGGCGAAACCCAGCTCATCGCCATCGAACCGGGCACTTTTACCGCGCGCCACAGGAGCCGCCCCGGCCAGCGCAAGGATGCGCTCTGCAACAAACCAATCATCAATAAGGCGAAACGAACTATTCCGGCCACAGCGACCGCATGTCGTTTCTTTTCGCCCAGAACGAGCGGGACCTAAGCAGCAATGACGTTGCCGAAGGCCAATCAAACCCCGACCCGGAAAACTTCACTCTTTCGCGTCCGCTTCTACGGCGGCGCGACCGTCACAACCACCGCCGCCAACGCCCTGCAAGCCGAGCAGAGAGCTCGTCGCCAGCGCCCTGGCTTCATCGAAACCGTCCGCTTTGTAAAAGGAAACCGCTAAAATGATGCCCACCGAGAAAAACAGCAGTAATCCGATGCCCGCACAACGCCCGCGTCTGCGCCGCAGCGACGTACCGAATTATCTCGCCTCCAAACATGGCATCGACATTGCCGTTTCTACCCTTGCCAAAATGGCAACTATAGGCGGCGGACCGGCCATGCAATACAGTGGGCGAATTCCACTTTACCATATTCATGACTTGGACAAGTGGGTTGAGGAGCGCCTATCGAAAGCCGTCCGCTCCACGTCGGAACGGGATTGAACGCCGGAATCCGAGCTCTCATCACGCATCTATCCCGTCCTTTATGGGAGCGAGATGCGCGTTGAAAGCTCTCTCCGCCCGAAATCAATCACGCTGCATTTCCGCCGATCGCAGCATTAATACGCCGCCATTTGCCACCGAAACCCTGCGACGATGTCGATCGCTGGGCTAGGTAGTTTCCAATCTCATAATTCAAGCATGAGAGGTATCTAGATGTACTGGCAAATGCGTTTAATGGCTCATTCACTTTTGAATAATCAAAGCGGACGCTCGACGAGCTAACTAATCCAAAGTCGCCCAGCGTCTTTAGTATGTAGTCTCCCTTTTTAATGGGGTACCACACGCCATGTTTATGTTGATAATTGATCTCATTTCGCATGGCGGACAGCCAAACAGAACTCTTGCTGCCGACTCGAATTGCATCAGCGACCTCCTTCGCCCCGGCCACGAATTGCGCGGCATCTGGCTTTCCTTGCGCGACGGCGGCCCCTGCTGCTGCTTCGAGGTATTTGGCGAAGCATTTCCAGAACGCCTCGTGCACGCCACCCTTTTCCGCCATCGGCTTAATGATGAGCTTCGGTCTGGGGATGCGTTCAATTTCGTAAACGTAGGTGCCTGCCGTTAGGCCAGGGTGGCTAACATTATGAATTTGGATAAGTCGATTGATGTTTCGAAGGTCATCCGCATCAAAGTTTACGACACCCGCGCCCTGCGATCTCATAATCGCATGGGCAGAGAAAAAGGCGGCGTAATATAGCTTAAGTAATGGCCACCCAATAAGATTCACGTTCTTGTATTCAATAGAGTAAATACGGAATGTTTCAAGACTAGCTAACGAAAATCTTTCGAAATCAAAAGATATATACTTCACAAGTTGGGAATTATTGAAATTATATATTTCAATCTCTCCCGCAGCAGAACTCGGGAACCCTATCTGATAAACTGCCGATTCGAGATACGACTTTATGCCACCTAATGCCGCCGGCTCCTGACCGAGTCGCGGAAGCGCCTCACTTGTAAGACTAGGCAACAGTTCCGCCATTGGATTACAGCGTAAGCTTGCTAATCAGTCGATTGTCGAGATAATCGCGTAGCGCAGTCCAGCTAGTGCCGGGAGCTTCGAGCTTCCTCATTGGCAGATTCATAAAGAGTGGGGAAATCAAAGACTGGAAATTCGCGGCGGAGTATTGGGCGTCGTAACGATCCACAACGCGCTGCGCGATCGACCTAAAAATTCCCATAAACGCTCGAAATACCACCGGCTTTGCTAGTAATGGAGCCGCAGTCTTCTTTGCAAGCTCAGTCGAAACTGCAGAAATATATGCATTCAATATCCGGTATATATCGTCGGCGTCTCGGCCCGAAAAAATTGGTAATAGTGGCTTTACGGCCGCATTGAACGTCACTCTTGTAATCTTATTACGAGCGGCCTCCGCCGCCGACATATAACCCGCTAAGCTGCTATCGATGTTCTGATCGAAATGGTCAAAAACATCCCGCAGCACCTCTTCAGATTCCGTTTCAATTTCAGCAAGCTGTTTAATTGACAGAAGCAGCTGCGCAGGCACTGGACGTTGCTTTGTATTTATATCAATAAACAGACGCGTTTCATCCTTTCGGGAAAGGCCGTTGTACACAACAACGGGAACTCGCAAAGATGTATTGGCTTTTGAGAAGCCATAAACGCGATGTTGTCCATCGAGAATAAGAAAAGCGCCTGGGACATCATTAAATTCTATAGTCTTCCCTCGTCCGACTACCTTCAGATCGGCAGCGGGCTGAGCCGACAAAACTATCGAGTTTGGAATTGTTCCAAGATCATTATCTATGTAGTTGGCAATTTCCAGTGCACGCTTTTCATCCAACTCTCGCTGAAATCCCAGTTTCGGATCTTCTTTGCGCGTCGTCACGGCGCAGGTTGCAGCCAAAACAGCACTGGGAACAGTAAGAGTATAGAATTGATGTTTACCTTGAGTGACAAGGCTGACACTATACCGAAGGCGGTTTTTATTAGCCAAATCGGCCTTTTCCACTTTTGGCGCATCTGACACTATAAGTTACTCCTAAAACACGCTGCACTTCGAAATTCGTCGATATAGACCACTTCGGTAGCGGGTATTTAGACGAAAGCAAATCACACTCAAGCAACATTATCATAACTTCTGACGACCACTAGTAGTGCCATATGTTTAGGTGAGCATCGCACAAGCATGCTGGCCCTGGGCACGAACGAATTCTTTCATCAAGTATCGGTTGTCATCATTCTGAAAACCTCGCCAGAAACCGTGTCTGCCGCCGCGATCAAGACACTATCGAGGTGATGCACATATCTTTGTGTGACGTTGCCTGCGGCGTGGCCCAGGAGCGCCGAAATAGTGATCTCAGTAAATCCGAGATCGCCCGCCACGCTGGCATAAGAATGTCGCAACGTGTGCGATGTCACGCCTTCTAGACCCGCTCTTGCTGTCAGTCGGTCAAGCGCATCGTCTAAGGCGGTGTAGTAGCCCTTCTCGCTACGCGGCCCAGGCAACACGTAGGGATTTTCGCCTTGCCGCGAAACACCCTCAAGCACATCAAAGACGACGGTTCCAACCGGACGAATAGAAGCATCTTCTTTGGAATCATCAAGCCTGAAACAACTTCCGGCCCTATCAACCTCAGACCACATCAATCCTGCAATTTCGCTCAAGCGGAATCCAGTGAGCAGAAACAGTTTTGTGCCGACAACGCCTTGCCAAAGTTCATCATCCGCAGCTTCCAGGACTTTGCCGAGCGCACGATAATCCTTCGGGCTAAGTCGGCGGGTGCGCTTTCCGACAGCAGGCTTTTTAATACCACGCGCAGGATTGGTCGGTATGATCCCCTCAGAAACAGCATAGGTGAGGATTGCGCTGAGAAGCGTAACCGCTTGCGAAGCGGTTCCCGCCCCGCCTTTAACAACCGCCCTTCCCCGCAGCTTTCCCGTTTTCTCATCTACCGCAGTCTTGCCCATCGTCACATCTCGCATCATTTTGACAACATCGGCCGTTGTCAGTTCTTGCACGAGCCGGTTGCCAATGAGCGGGATAACGTGGCGGCTCGCCCTTCCCTTATCGACATACAAGGTTGACGACTTTTTCGGCTTCCCGCGCTTGCCGAACACAAGCCCTTTATCAGCCGCCATGAAGTACATTTCGCAAAGTTCTTTGACCGTTAGTGCCTTGCGCCGCGTCGAACGGTCAAGCTGCGGGTCATCGCCACGAGCGACATCACCTAAAACACCCTTTGCTTCCTTGCGAGCCTCCTCAACGGTCAATGGACCGTGGATGCCGATCTTGAAGCGGCGCGTCTGCTTGCCCGCTCGATATTGCGCAACATACGTCTTGCGACCGCTCGGCCAGACTCGCACGCCGAAGCCCGACAACTCGTCATCCCACTCAAAATAGTCTTTGTCGCGCGCCTCAAGGGCGTCTATCTTTCTCTTCGTCAGTTTCGCCAAGCTGGCAACCCCACCCGTTACAGGAAGCATATAGGAAGCAGCAGGAAGCAAATCAGGGAAAATTTGATCCAGACCGTTGTAATTGCGGAAACTGCTTACCGCTTGATCTGGATAGCAAAATCAGAATGGAGAAAACAAGAGGAAGCAGCAGAAATTCATTCACGCTTGCCTTCCGATTCCAAAGGTCACAGGTTCGAATCCTGTCGGGTGCGCCATTTTCTCACGGTTGCCACTTACTATCCAGCAATCTCAGGCCGACGACGTCATCACCGATCTCGTCAATAACGTCGTTCTTGCACTGGCCTGACAGCAATCTCCTCTGCTCAACCAATGAGATCTCTGCGCTTCAACATCCGCGCGGAGAAGCTACGCTAGATTCTCTCGGCTAAAAACATTGAAAGAATTTGGAAGGACAAAATCAAAATCTCGATGCGAGAACAATTTATCTGCGACGGAATCGAAAACTTCGACTTCCACGTGGCCCTGGGAATAGCGGAAAATCGAGCGGCCCGGCACCAGATGGCATGGAAAATAGTGGACACCACAATCGCGCTGCGGCAGCAGGAATCCCCACCGCAGCGATGCTCCTTTAGGAGCTGATTGCTCTGCGATGCCGGCTCAATGGTTCTTGTTCGGCCCCTTGCCGGTCGCGAAGCTGCAGGTCTTGATCTTGCAGCTGGGGTCGTCGCTCGTGGGCACGCTGGCGTTGACCATGGCGCCTTGCCCCAGGCAGGCCATCGAATTCGAAACGGTTCGGTTGTACATCATCAGGCCCGGATGGTGTGAGGGATATCTCAGCACGATCGACCCTTCCTGAGCCATCTTTTCATGCACGGCTGCGCAGGTCATCGACTTGGAGTTATAGGCCGACATGGCCATCGCGTTCGTGGAAAACATTCCAATTGCGGCAAGTATCATGATCGTCTTCATGGGGCTTCCTTTGGTCGCGCTGAAAGGGCGCTATCGAAAATGAGATAGTCGTTGATTAGCATTGGATTTATGACAGCGAGCCGACTTCCCTTTATCGGCTGTATGACCACTGCCAGGAGCGACCCAGGCGCCCGTTTGGGTACGATTGCGCTGGAGGTCACTATGCGCCGCATGGTGCCTGTCGGCAGGATGCGGCGCGAACGGAGACTTGGAAATCGTCCGTCACGACAGATGGGGCCCGACGTGAAAACCGGGCCTCATTTCTGCGAAGATCAGCCTGGACCAGAGACCTCAGAAGGTCCGTTCGAAACGCAGGATACCCGAGTAGGTATCGTCGCCCGGTAGGTCATAATGAACGTAAGTAAACTCCGGCTCGACGAGAAGGTTCTTGACCGGGTTGAATTTGACGTTCGTGGTCGCTTCGAAGATCTTGGAATCGGTATAGGCGAGCTGAACGTTCCACTTCAGCTTGTCATTGATCGGAACGCCGACGCCGCCCCAGACCGCCCAGTCGCCCCAGCCGCAATCCGCGCCGTGAACGACGCCGTCGGAGGTCGTGCAGGCCGAGACGTTCTGGTTCGAGCCGGCATATTGGTTGAGCTTGTCGCCGTCGGTATTCCACCCGCCCATCAGGAAGGCAGAGAAGACGCCGAAATCGGCATCGATACGCGCCTTGATGGCACCTTCTTCGACGATGGAGTCATAACCGCCGACCACGCGGAACTGCCAGGCGCCGGCTTTATAGCCGAGACCGGCAACAACGTTCGGAGCGTAGTGGTCGCTCTTGGAGAGCTGCCAGCTACCGCCATAGGCGCTGGTCGTCGTTCCCGAATTGCTGTCTTCGAGCGAGATGACGCCCGTGAAGCCAGTGCCGCTGTCGTAGTTGTAGGTGAGCTGGTTCAGTTCATACGGACCGTCATAGATGACGTCGTCCTGGATCACGTCGCCGGCGTAGCCGATGAACTGGTTATACTGAGAATCGGTTTTACCGACAGTGAAACCGCCGAGAGTAATATAAGCCCAAAGCAAGTTGGTGCCGGTCGAGCCGCCATCGTTCCAGTCCCAACGCACGATGGTCTCGGTCTTCAACGGACCGTATTCGGTGTCGGTTGCGGTATTGAGGTTGAGTTCGGCGCGGGTATGCCACTTGGTGCCGAAGTTGCTGGCACGATTATAGGGATCCTTCCACTGACCTTCCGTGCGGACCTTGCCGCCGACGCGCAAGCATGTCTCCGTGCCAGGTATGAAGAAGTAGCCCGCACCGAACGCGTCGCAGATGCGGACATATTCCAGTGGCTCCGGTTCCGCAGCAACGATAGCATCGGCCGCATGTGCGCCGGATACGATGCAGAGGGCAGCGGCAGAACCGATAAGCAAGCTCTTGATGTTCATGGTAACTCCATCCGTCAGATGAACTTGCGCGATGGACGAACCTGGGGGTCGCTCGACATCAAGTTCCAGTGCCAAATTCGAAGCGCAAGGCTTCGCTTCCAATTAGTAAGCTGCATTTACTATTTCGCCATGACAAGGATTTAAGCAGGCCCCCGACATATGTGACAGCAGCTACCTATGGCGTGTTGCTCAAACGACGCACTCGCGCATGAAGGATGACAACCAAGTGACAACTAGGTGACAAAGTCGGGCAGCTAAGCCTCAACTACCACGCTGCCGCGAGACACATCGCTGGACTGACAGCAATAAGTCTTGCTAGACTTCAAACGACAAGCAGCACATACATTCATCGCAAATCGCAGGCAGGATCGTCATGCCGAAGATCGATATTGCAGCCATACCTGAAATCAAGGGCACGCGTTATCCCGCTCCGTTCAACGAACCCTGCGCCGAGCGCATACGCCGGCGGCTGGGTGATGCAGGCGGCCTCAAGGATTTCGGCATCAACCTTATGCGCCTGCCACCGGGCAATTGGTCGAGCCAGCGGCACTGGCATTCGGAGGAGGATGAGTTCGTCTATGTGCTGGAGGGCGAACTGACGCTGATCGAGGATGATGGTGAAACCGTCTTACGCGCTGGCGATTGCGCCGCCTTCCCGAAAGGCTCGGGAAACGGCCATCATATGATCAACAAATCCGCTACGACAGCTGTTTATCTCGAGGCCGGAACGCGCTCTCCGACCGACCTCATCACCTGCTCCGATGTCGATATGATGAGCTCCAGCACCGACGGACGCTTCGTGCACAAGGACGGCATGCCCTATCCGGATGGCTAAGTCGGCTCGTCGATATTAGCCGCGGCCAGCCTATAGGACAGGAGATGCGTCGGCGCTCCGTGCAGCATGACTTCACGCTCGAAATGGAATCCACATTTTTCCAGCACGCGCCGGGAGGCGAGATTGACGGGGCGTACAAGCCCAATAACGCGCTTCGCCTGCAGATCGTTATGGGCGAAAGCCAGCGCCTCCCTCACCAACTCGGTCGCATAGCCGTTTCCCCAATGATCAGGATGTAGATGATAGGAGAGATTGAGCCCCTCGAATTCGGTGGAAACGGTAACGCCCCCGAAACCGATCAGCCGTCCCTGCGCTTCGATTGCCCAACGCCCGAAACCATGCAGCCGCCAATGTGCCTTGTCACGAGCCAGACGCCGAACACTCTCTTGGGGAGAATCCGGTCTGGGATCAGGCCTATGGGCGACCAATTCGGGCCGCAAGAACAGGGCTGTGAGGAAGCCAATGTCCCGCTCTTCCGGCATGCGCAGGGAAAGGCGAGAGGTGTGCCGGATCATGGTGCCTCCGCTCGAAGGGTCAAACAGCTTCCGCGAGTTCAGGCGGATCGTAGCAGCAGGCATCCATGGAAACGCCCATGCGGCACCCGCTGGCCTCGAGCGCTTCCTTGACAACCTCGACGAAAAGGCGGCGGAACCATACCGAACGGCTATCGGCCTGATCGACGCGGCGATAGAGCATCGTCACCGGATCGGCCGGCAGCTCGAACGGCGGCTTCGAAATCGTCAGGTCGTGCAATTGCGCCATGCAGCGGGCAATCGCCTCGGGAACCGTCGCAATGGCTGGGATGGCTTGCAGCGTCGCCGGCAAGGCAGAAAAGCGGGGAACGGTCGCCACCACTTGCCGGCGATGGCCGAGGCGCGCGAGAGCGACGTCGACGCCCGTGGATATGGCGCCCTCAACAGAAACGGTCACGTGCGGCGCGCTGGCGAATTGCTTCAGGCTCAGCGGCGTCGCGCATTTGAGATGCCGGCCATCGTAGATGCAGAGCGACGCCTGTTGGAACAGCGGCGCGCGAATATGCCAGGAGGCCGGTTCGTCATGCACGGAGATGCTGAATTCAATGGCGCCCTCGTCCAACAGGCGCACGGCATCCCGCCGGTCGAAGGCAATGCTGGTCAGCCGGGCATTCGGCGCGAGCCGGCGCAGCCGCGCTGCCAGCGGCCCGAAGAATGAGGATTCAAGGTTGTCGCAGAGCCCGATGCGGAACTCGCCATGCCAGTTTTCCGGATCGAAGGCTGCCGGAGGGCGGATGGCGCGCTCGATGCCGGAGAGCGCATCCTCGATTGCCGGCGCAATCGCCAGCGCCCGCGGCGTGGGCTGCAAGCCACGCCCGACGCGCACGAACAATTCATCATCCAGCGTCTCGCGCAGGCGGCGCAGCGCAGCAGAAAGACCAGGCTGACCAAGCAGCAGCCGCTCGGCCGCGCGGCTCACATTCCGCTCCTGCATCAGCACGGAGAAGGCGAGCAGCAGATTGAGATCGATCTTTCGAAGCGTGGCATCATTCATCATTATGAGTAATACCTGACATGGTTACTATCAATTTGCAATAGGGTTTGAAGATGTACATTTTCTCGTTCCCTGCCGCTTTCAACCTCCCAAGAAATGGCAGCCTAGAAAGGAACGATCCCGATGACTTCTTCCCAAACCCGAACCGGGGCGGGATTGGCGTTGCTGCTGCTATGCGCCGCCAATTTCCTCGACGCCATGGACGTCTCCACCATCGGCGTGGCCCTGCCCGCAATCCAGAAAGAGCTCGGCATGCAGGCGACCTCTCTGCAATGGGCCGTCAGCGCCTATGTGCTCGGCTATGGCGGCTTCCTGCTGCTCGGCGGGCGTGTTGCTGATCTCTTCGGCCACCGCCGCGTCTTCCTTTGGTCGCTCGGCGTCTTCGCCGCCGCCAGCATCGCCGGCGGTTTTGTCGATAGCGCCCCGACCCTGATCGCCGCCCGCCTGATCAAGGGCATTGCCGCCGCCTTCACCGCGCCGGCGGCGCTGGCCCTTCTTCTCTCCGTCTTTGGAGAAGGCAACGCCCGCGCCAAGGCGCTTGGCGTCTTCTCCTCCACCGGTGCTGCCGGCTTCGTGCTCGGCATGGTGCTGGGTGGAGCGGCAACCCTCATCAGCTGGCGCGCGACCCTCGTCATGGGTGCTCCCATCGCCATCCTGGCGCTGATCGTCGCCCCGCTCGTCCTGCCAGCGGACCACAAGCGGAGCGGCCCTCGCGCCCGCTTCGACTGGGTCGGCGCCCTGACGATCACCCCCGGCCTGCTACTCTTCGTCTTCGGCGTCACCAATGCCGCCGCCGATGGCTGGCAGGCCTTCGCGACATGGGGATCGCTCCTCGCCGCACTGATCCTGGTCGTGCTGTTCCTGATCGTGGAATCGCGCCATCACGATCCGATGGTGCCGCTTGCCATGTTCCGCCGCACCAAGCTCAGCCATGCCAATGCCGTCGCCGCGCTGTACCAGGGAGCCTATGTCGGCTTCCAGTTCATTGCGACGCTCTACTACCAAACCGTCGTGGGCTGGTCGGCCTTTGCCACCGGCTTCGCCTTCGCCATCGGCGGCACCTGCGTCATGTTCCTCGCGCCGCGCTTTGCAACGATAGGCCAGAACCGTGGTACGACCCTACTGATGACCTTCGGCGTGGGATTGCAGGCGATCAGCTATCTCTTCTGGGTGCTGTCGGCCGGGCATATCGATACGATGGTGCTTGTCGCCATCTCGCAGTTGCTGCTCGGCGTCGGCTACGCCATGACCTATCCGTCGATCCAAGTCGCGGCCCTCTCCGACGTCGGCGACGATGAATCCGGTCTGGCTTCGGGCATGCTGTTTGCCTCCTTCCAGATCGGCGGCGGCATCATTTTGGCGGCGGCATCAGCCGTCTTCAGCGCGGCTCCGAGCTTCGGCTGGAATCCCTATATTGCCGGTATAGGTTTCGTGACGATCCTCGCTGCAGTGATCACGCTGCTCGCGGCCGTTGGCCCGCGTTCGTCCGCCGCCAGAGCCGCAAATTATCAGGCGGCGGAATAATTCGAAGCAAGATGGCCCGCTTGATCGGCGGGTCACTCCCTCTGCGCACCGGTAGCTTCGGCGCCGCGGCGCAGCAGGAGCTCACGCTCCCTCTGATTTTCAGCAAGCGCGGCTGCCGTCTCGAAGGCTTGCCGCGCTTCATCATATCGGCCAAGCTTGTAAAGAAGATCGCCGCGAACGCTCGGCAGAAGGTGATAATCCTTCAATGCAGGCTCATTGCGGAGGCCTTCGATAATATCAAGCGCCGCGCCGGGACCTACGGCCATGCCGACGGCGACGGCGCGATTGAGTTCGATGATCGGGGAAGGAACAAGCAAGGCAAGCTCCGCGTAGAGATCGGCAATCCGCCTCCAATCGGTTTCATCGGCCGCTCTCGCTCTCGCGTGACAGGCGACGATCGCGGCTTGCAAGGCATAAACTCCACCGGCACCGCCGAGTTCGTGCACCCGCATCAGCGCTTTCAGGCCGCGTTGGATCTGCAGCCGATCCCAGCGGCCGCGATTTTGCTCGAGCAGCAGAATCGGATTGCCGTCGGCATCCGTCCTGGCCGCCGCACGAGATCCGTTCAGCTCCATCAGGGCCAGCAATGCATGTGCCTCCGGCTCCTGCGGTGCCACGGACGTCAATATTCGCCCGAGCCGCAACGCCTCACTGCACAATTGCAGCCGCATCCAATTCTCGCCGCGCGCGGCCGTATATCCCTCGTTGAAGATCAGATAGACCACCTCCAGCACCGAGGCGAGGCGCTGGGACAGCTCCTCGCCATGCGGTGTCTCATAGCAAAGCCCGGAGTGCGACAAGGTCTTCTTGGCGCGGACGATGCGCTGGGCGATCGTTGCCTCCGACACCAGAAACGCCCTGGCGATTTCCTCGGTCGTCAGGCCGCAAATCATCCGCAGGGCAAGAGCCACCCGCGCCTCGCGCGAGATCAGCGGATGGCATGCTGTGAAGATCAAGCGTAACATCTCATCGCCGATATCGTCATCGAGAGCAGTGTCTAGATCGGGCATGATCTGCTCGTCCTCCTCCATCTCTCGAACGATCATCTCGTGTTTCTGGTCCAGCATCCGACGCCGCCGCAAGTGGTCCAGCGCCCGGCGCTTAGCCGTGGTCATAAGCCATGCGCCGGGCCGCTCGGGGATGCCCGTCATCGGCCATCGCTCCAAAGCGACGATCAACGCCTCCTGGGTCAGATCTTCAGCCAGCGGCACGTCGCGCAGCAACCGCGCAAGGCTGGTGATCAGCCGCGGCTGCTCGATCCGCCACACGGCCAGGATCGCTTGATAGGCGCCGGCGGCCGTCAAGACCGCCTGCCTCGATGACAGATCGCAAGCATCATGCCCTTGCTTCGGCGAGCGGGTCGCACACACCCTCGGCATTTGGCTCGAAGTAGGCGCGCACCTCACATGTGCCTTCCCAGCCGGGCATGAAATCCTTGTGCAATTGCATGAACTCGACCGCCAGCGCCACTGCCTCTTCCTTGCTCTGCAGTTCGAAGATGGCATAACCGCCGACGACCTCTTTGGCCTCGACGAAGGGACCGTCGACCACGCTCAATTTGCCATCCTTGATCGTGACGCGAGCGCCAGTCGCAAGCGGCATCAGCCCTGCCGTATCGATCATGCGGCCGGCCTTGATTTCCCGATCGGCGAGCTTGTTCATGGCTTCTAACAGCTCCGGCGTCGGATGCATGTGGTCGCTAGAGGTGACGATAGACATAAAACGCATGAGAAGTGTCCTCCGAAAGCGAGGGCCGGCACCATTGCCGCTCAACAAACCCGCTCATATTGACGACGAAGCAGCTCTTTGGAAATCGACAGTCGTTCCTAAAAAATTCAGATCGCAGCCGCACAGCGGTAAATTCGACACCCGATCCGTTTACCTCAGCGGTAGCACCCGACCGCTTTATAAATGAATCAGCCGGATCAGGCGACCAGCGGATACCTCCCCTCGTTTTGTTGACTTCCCATGATCGTTGCAAGAAGGTGAGACGAAATCGATCCGCGGACTTCCGAAAGCCGGCGCTTCTCCAGGGGCGGGCCTCTCGCAGGTTGCGCAGACAACACGGCAGGAGCTTGTTTTCATGTTCGACCATATTTCGATCGGCGTCAAAGATCTGGCGCGGGCGCAGAAATTTTATGATGCGGCGCTTTCTCCTCTTGGCTATGAGCGCGTCACCAACTTCGATGGCACGGTCGGATATGGCGCGGAGCGAGCGCAATTCTGGGTAAGCGAAGTGGAACGACCCGTACCGGCCGATCGCGGCTCCGGGCTGCATTTCTGTTTCGTAGCCCCGAGTCAGGCAGCCGTCGACGCCTTCTATGCTGCAGGCATCGCCAATGGCGGCGAAGATAACGGTAAGCCGGGCATAAGGCCGGACTATAGCCAATTCTACTACGCCGCCTTCGTCATCGATCCCGACGGCTACCGGCTCGAAGCTTATTTCAAGACAGGCGAATAGACCGCCGCGCGGGACAAAGGGAAACGCGAACACTTTGTGCTGCGGGGCAGCAAACGATCCCGCGGTCGGAGGGCCACGCCAGACTTTGCCGATCATTGACCTTCAGACTGCCTTAAGGCTTCTGTCATAATAGTCGCCGATTGCGGTTTCCTGACGCCTTCGCAATGCGGACGGGCATTCATTTTGAACGTGTATAGACAGCGGCTAGCCTTTAGATGTGCGACAACTCCATTGCTTCCACAAAACGGAACGCGCCGGTAAGCAGATACTTTTTTGTGTCTCTCGCGCTGTTCGTTCTCTGGTGGGCGCTGCTGTTTGTCTTCTATCGATTTCCAGGCATCGATATTGCCGTTGCAAGAAGCGTCTTCACGGCGGAGCCTTGTGCATCAGCGACCTCCGTCGGTAACGTCTGCGGTAGCTTTACCCTCGCCAAGAACCCTCTCCTCAGGATCGTGCGGGAGGTGACGCTTGCCCTGCCATACATTGCCATTCTTGTCTTATTCGCCGCCCTGATTTCATCCTGGTGGAAATACGGCGCTGGCTGGCAGACAGTGAAAACGGACCGCTATATCGCCGCACTGATATCGCTTGCCATAGGCTGCGGCCTCATCGTGAACGCGCTGCTTAAAGCATATGGCGGCAGACCGCGGCCGCGCAGCACGGATCTCTTCGGCGGCTCGCTGGATTTCGTTCAGGCAGGCTCCTTCGCCGGTCGGTGTCTTGCAAACTGTTCCTTCGTGTCTGGCGAGGCATCATCCGGCGGCTGGCTGCTTTGTCTCGTGCTGCTTCTGCCGCCGCGCTTGCGCCTCTCCGCAGGTATCCCACTTGCCGTCATCTCGATCATGATGCCGACCATGCGCGTGATGACGGGAGCTCATTACCTATCGGATGCAGTACTTGGCTGGCTTTTGTCTCTGGTGGTCTTTGCCGCAGCCATAGCCGCGATCGATTTCCTGCGGTCGGCGACGCGGGCCTAATCCTGAAGCTATCCCGGCTCAGCCGGCATTGCGCATGCGAATCAGACGGCTGCGCTTTGCCGCCTTACGGACACGAACCGCCATTTCACTCAGCGCAAAGGGCTTCACCAGATAATCGACGGCGCCGATATCCATGGCCGTCATCTGATCCGACAACTGATCATAGGCCGACATGACAATGACCGGGGTCGCATCCCCCTGCGCGTCCAGGAGCTTGAGCAGATCGAGCCCGCTGCCATCGGGCAATCGAAGATCGAGAAGCATCACATCGTGGGCTTCGGCCGCCATTGCCAGCTTGGCGGATTCCAGATCCACGGACCAGTCGACCGACCAGCCGTCCGCATTCAGGTGATCCTGTACGGCATTGCCTATGTGAGTGTTGTCTTCGACCAAAAGAAGCCGCACGATTGCATTCCCAATTGCAATCGGAAACCTATGAGACGTATTTCTGACGACAACCTGAACTTTCGATGTGGCATCGGCAAAAAGGAAAAACGGTGAGAATTTGCGCCGAAATGGCGCCGCGCAACAACTCGCCGTTCAGGTAAATGTCAGGATTGATCACCATGTTGCCCGGCTTTAGCCAAAGCGCACCTGCAGCTATGGGCTTTTCTGCGTCAGCCGCCAGCCCATGCCTCGGAGATGATCATTGACCAACGAAAAAGCAGCATCTGGCCGACAAAAGTTCGCGCCAGCGATCGGCAGCATCACGCTATGCCTTGTAACGACGCTTTATGTACTCCTTGTGACAAACCGGATGTTCTGGACAAAGGCCTACGGTTATTTCACCGCCGAGCCGGCCGCATTCGCCGCTTTCGTCGTTGGTATCTCTGCGGCGATCATGGCGCTCTTCACGTTCTTCTCCGCCAAATACGTGACGAAGCCAGTTCTTATCTTCTTCGTGCTGGTTGCTTCAGTGTCTTCCTGGTTCAACGACCAGTTCGGCGTCATCATCGACAAGGAGATGATCCGCAACGCGGCCGTGTCGACAGGGGCGGAAAGCGGCCATCTGATCACGACGCGCTTCATCACCTATGTCTTGCTGACAGGCGTCTTGCCGTCCCTAGCCATCGTGTGGATTCGGATCGTCCATCGTCCGATCCTCAAGAAGCTCGCCTACAATACCGCAGTCATCCTCGCCTGTTCGGCGATCTTCGTCGCCGCAGGAACGACGTTCTACAAGACCTATGCCGGCATCGGCCGCGCTCACCGGGATATGATGGATACGCTCAATCCCGTGATGCCGATCACAAGCGCCGTGCGGTACGTCATCGATGCGCAAAGGAATGCAAACGTCGTGGCTGAGCCATTGGGCACTGATGCCCGCAGGGTCGGCGCCGTCGACAAAGGCAAACCGCGCGTGACGATCATTGTTGCGGGCGAAACCGCGCGCGCGCAGAATTTCTCGCTCGGCGGTTATGCCAAGATGACCAATCCGGAACTGGCAAAGCGCAATGTTGTCTATTTTCCGGATACGAGCAGCTGCGGTACGGCGACAGCAACCTCCATACCTTGCCTCTTCTCGGTCTACACGCGCGAACAATACAGCCATCGCAAGGGATTGGAGACGGAAAACCTGCTCGATGTCCTGACCCACGCCAAGGTCGACGTGACCTGGCTCGACAATGACACGGGCAGCTACGACGTCACCAATCGCGTTTCATACACCTTTCTGCCACACTCTGCCGATCCGCGCTTCTGCCAGGACGGCGAATGCAAGGACGAGATCCTCGTCGACAAGATCGACGGCTGGCTGGACAAGGTGAAGGGCGACAGCGTGCTGGTGCTGCACCAGCTCGGCAGTCACGGCCCCGCCTACTATCAGCGCTACCCGGAAGAATTCCGTCGTTTCCGGCCGGATTGCCGCTCCAACGACTTCAGCTCCTGCTCACAGGAGGAAATCACCAACGCCTATGACAATACGATCCTCTATACGGATCACATCGTCGCCATGGTCATCGACAAGCTGAAGCAGCGCTCGAACTCGATATCTGGCTCCGTGCTCTATTTCTCCGATCACGGCGAGTCGCTCGGTGAAAACGGCATCTATCTACACGGCACGCCCTATTTCATCGCCCCTTCACAGCAGACGCATGTGCCGATGCTGGTATGGATGGCCGATGATCTCGCCAAGGCCGCCGGTTTCGATATGGCCTGCCTTGCAAAGCACGCCACCGAAGGTACCTACTCTCACGACAACATCTTCCACAGCGTTCTCGGCATGATGGACGTCTCGACGAAGGTCTATGATCCGAGCCTCGACGTGTTCGCCAGCTGCCGCACCCCATCGAACAAGCTGGCATTGAAATGACAGGCTAGACGATGTCCGGCGACTTCTTTCCGACGGAGCCGCCGGACGATTGCTGCACCTAAAGGCGTTTCGGTTCGCGGATCGTCCGCTCGTTTTCGACATTGCCGGTATTGAGCGTCGTATTGCGCTCGAACAGCACGACTTCGCAGGTCGGCTCGGCGACCGGGCAATGCTCCACCCCATGCGGAACGATGATGTATTCGCCAGGGCCAAGGACGATATCGCCGCCGTTTTCCTCACGCAGCTTCATGCGCAGCGTGCCTTTGACGACGAGGAAGAGCTCATCCTCTTCCTCATGATGGTGCCAATGGAATGCACCTTCCAGCTTGGTGAGCTTGATCTGAAAATCATTGATATCGCCGCCGACGCGTGGGCTCCATGTCTCATCGAAGGCTGCAAAAGCTTTGGTAAGGTTCACCTTTTTCAGTGCGGCAATGTGTTTCCTCCTTGATCCAACTGCGCTCACTTCGGAGCTAATATTGGCGTGAATACTACCGATCGCAACGCCAGCATCGCCGTTGCCATCGGCATATCGAATTCTTCGAAGATTTCAGCCGAAACTTTCCGGGTAGTGGATGATCGAAAGCGACACTACATGCTGTCCCAACATTATCATTCGACACATGACAGGAAAAATCATGACGACAAGCAATGTCGAATTCGGCCTGGATACTTTCGGCGACGTGACCTTTGACGACACGGGCGCGCCCCTGCCGCATGCGCAGGTGTTGCGCAATGTCGTCGAAGAAGGTGTCCTTGCCGATCGGCTTGGCATCGACTTCTTCGGCATAGGCGAGCATCATCGCGAGGATTTTGCGGTCTCCTCGCCCGAAACGATCCTGGCCGCCATCGCCAGCCGTACATCGAAAATCCACTTGGGATCCGCCGTGACGGTGCTGAGCTCGGACGATCCGATCCGCGTGTTTCAGCGCTTCTCCAGCCTAAACGCGGTTTCGAATGGCCGCGCCGAGGTCATCCTCGGCCGCGGCTCGTTTACGGAATCCTTCCCGCTGTTTGGCTTCGAGCTGTCGCAGTACGAGCAGCTATTCGAGGAAAAGCTGGATCTGTTCGCGGCCCTGCTCAAGAATGAGCCGGTGAACTGGCAAGGCAGCATCCGCCCGCCACTGCACAATCAGAAGGTCTTTCCGACGATCGAGAGCGGTCAGTTGAAGACCTGGATCGGCGTCGGCGGCAGCCCGGAATCGGTGGTGCGCGCCGCTCATTATGATCTGCCGCTGATGCTGGCAATCATCGGCGGCAGTCCTTATCGTTTCCAGCCCTATGTCGATCTCTATCATCGCGCCTACGAGCAGCTCGGCAAACCCGTCAAGCCGATCGGCATCCATTCGCCGGGCTATATCGCCGAAACGGACGAGCAGGCGCGTGAGGAACTTTGGCCCTGCTTCAAGGCGATGCGAGACCGCATCGGCCGCGAGCGTGGCTGGCCGCCCATGACGCGCGCTGAGTTCGACAACGAGATTGAAAAGGGATCGCTCTATGTCGGGTCGCCGGAAACGGTCGCCGCCAAGCTCGCCCCGGTGGTCAAGACGCTCGGCATCGACCGCTTCCAGCTGAAGTACAGTGCCGGCGCACTCGGCCATGACAAGATGCTGCGCTGTATCGAACTCTACGGCCAGAAGGTGATCCCGGCCGTGCGCGCTGCCCTGGCGGAATAGTCGCAGCCAGCTCCCGCGCCGACCTTTCGATGCACGCAAAAGGGCGCTTCGCTAAACGGCGAGGCGCCTATTGTTTTGCGCTGTCATTTTTCTGCAGTAAATGCTACAAATAATAAATTCAGTAGCAACTACTACAGAATGACGATTTCCCATGACCGAGCAGACAAGACCTCACACTTTCGAAGACCGCGTCATCGCCGCGATCGAAACGCTGACACCGGCCGAGCAACGCATCGCCCGCTTCTTCATCGAACAGAAGCAGACAGCCCTGTTGAATTCAGCAGCCCAGATCGCACAGCTCGCCGGCACCAGCGACGCGACCGTCGTCCGCACCGCCCGTGCCCTCGGTTTCGAAAACCTGCCGACGCTGCGGGCCGCTCTGCTTGAGGAGCTGACCGGAACGCCATCCCCCGGAACGAGGATGCAACGCACGCTGGCTGAAACGGGCAGCCGGGCCAGCGATGCGCTTCACTATGTCATCGGGATACACGAGCAAGCTTTGGATGTTCTGCGACGCGAGGAGTTTGCCGTAAGCTTCGAACGCTGTGTCGATATTCTGGCGAGCGCAGCGCGACGTCACATCTTCGGCATCGGCCCTTCGGGCGCCGTTGCGGACTATGCCAGTCTTCAGTTCAATCGCATCGGCCTGCCGAGCAGTGCGCTCTCGGCCTCCGGCATAGCGCTCGCCGATCGCCTGCTTTGGATCGGCAAGGATGACGTGGTGCTGATGATCGCCTATGCGCCGCTCTACCGCGAAGCCAAAGTACTGCTTGAGCAGGCCGGCAAGCATGATGTGCCGGTCATCCTGATCAGCGATGATCTCGGCTTACAGATTGCCGACAAGGTGGCTGAAGTCCTCCCCGTTCCGCGCGGCAATGCCGGCCATCTCGCCATGCATGCGGGCACGATGGTACTGATTGAATCCTTGATTGTCGCGCTAGCCGCCAAAGCCAAGGATACCGCCATCGACAGCCTCGATCAACTCAGCCAGCTGCGTGGCGCGCTCGATAAATCATGGAGCAAACGCGGCACGAGGAAACACAAGTGAACGACGCCAAAGTGCAGCGCACACACAGTACCGACATTTGGCCAAGCCTCCGCTCATCCAAGACATGAAGAGTAATCGTCCGGAAAATACCATTCACATTCAATGCCCTAACCGTCATTCGGGAATCAATTCATGAACAGCCTCACGCCCATTCTCTCCACCGTGACGGCATCTTTCCTCGGCTCGTTTGTCGAAGTCGTGGAAGCCTTCACCATCGTTCTTGCCGTTGGCGTCACGCGAAGCTGGCGCCCGGCATTGACCGGCGCCGCGCTTGCGCTAGCCGTGCTGGCGGCGCTCGTTCTCATCTTCGGACCGCTGCTCGCGCTGATCCCGATCGCAATACTGCAGTTCTTCGTCGGCGTTCTGCTGATCCTGTTCGGCATGCGCTGGCTGCGCAAAGCAATCCTCCGTTCGCTCGGCGTCATCGCCCTGCATGACGAGGAAGCGGCTTTTTCGAAGGAGACGGCGGTACTAAAGGCACAATCTTCAGACCGTCACGCCGATTATCTAGCCGGCCTCGCCGCCTTTAAGGCAGTGCTGCTGGAAGGTGTCGAAGTCGTATTCATCGTCATCGCCGTCGGTGGGGCACATGGACTTACGCTCTATGCCGGCCTGGGCGCGCTGGCCGCTTTCATACTTGTGATGCTGATCGGGCTGCTGGTGCATCGTCCGCTTGCCAGCGTACCGGAAAACACCCTTAAATTCGTCGTCGGCCTGATGCTGACAAGCTTCGGCATCTTCTGGACCGGCGAAGGCATCGGCGCCCGTTGGCCGGGAGAGGATCTCGCCTTGATCGGCATCTTCGCGATCGTCTCGCTTGCCTCCTACGCCATCATTCGCGCCATGCGCGGCAACGCAACAGCAAAGGCAGCCCAATGACCGTCCTGCGTATTGCCCTTTCCGAGCTGGTCAGCATGTTCATCGATGATGGCAGCCTCGCCACGCTCTGCCTCATTCTTATCCTCTTGATTGCCGGAGCGGTGGAGTTTCTCGCCTTGCCACCGCTTGCGGGCGGCCTTCTTCTGCTGATCGGCTGCCTCGCCATTCTGCTCTACAGCGTCCGCCGCGCCGTGAAACGATGAGATTCACAACTCCCTGCAAGAGCTTGGATTGACAGAAGGTTATCAGGTCAGGTGGAAATCCGCTCTAGCTCTCGACAGACGCTTTCGCAGATGCGAAGAATTTTGCACGGCAAATGCAAAGGAGAAACGGCATGAGCAGCGCCTATCCCGAAGTCTATCTGGTACGCCACGGACAGACGGAGTGGAGCCTCTCCGGCCGGCATACCGGCCGCACCGATATTCCGCTCACCGCTGCCGGCGAAGAAGCTGCCCGCAAGCTCGCCGCTCGCCTACCCCAGATCGATTTCGCCGCCGTCTGGTCCAGCCCGTCGCAGCGCGCACAAAACACCTGCGCGCTGGCTGGCTTCGGTGACCGCCGCGTCGTCAAAGAGGATCTGGCGGAGTGGGATTACGGTGCCTATGAGGGCATCACCACGAAGGCGATCCTTGCCGAACGTCCCGGCTGGCAGGTCTTTCGCGATGGCTGCCCAAATGGCGAATCTGCAGCCGACGTAGGCACTCGCGCAGACCGGATCATCGGTGAACTTCGCGGTATCAACGGCTCCGTCCTGATCTTCTCCAGTGCCCATTTCCTGCGCGTCTTCGCCGCCCGCTGGGTCGGCTTGCCACCGCAAGGCGGTGAGCATCTGGTTCTCGATACCACGAGCATCAGCGTGCTCGGCTATGAGCATGACCTGACCGAACCGGTCATCCGCCGCTGGAATGAAATCTGACGGTCCTGCGCCTTTCCGTCAAATCGCCACAAACGTTTCGAGCGACCTCAGGGCCGCTCGATGTTTTTCTGGAAGTCGGCCTCCCGCCGCTACCAGGCCTTTAGACCCAGCAGCTTCTCGCCGAGCGGCGTCAGTTCGGCCGTCGTCGCATTGTGCTTTTCCCATTCGCGGGGATCGCCGGGAAAGGCGTCGCGCTTCGGGGAATCCAGTTCCCGCCACAGACGGATCCGTTCCTCGCGCTCGGCGATATTGTCGTATTCTGCTGGATGCATGGAGATATATTGCGCCATGCGAACGCGATTGTCGGAATGGTTGGGACGAACGCCGTGGGCCAGCAGTGAGTTGAAGATCATCAGGTCGCCCGGCTCCATGTCGATATTGACGACCGAGAGACCCGTCATATCGGGATGCATGGGATCACGATCCGCGGGCTGCGTCTTTTCCCATTCTTCGAAATGCTCGAAGAGTTCCGGCACGCACTGGAATCCACCGACATCGCCATCCTGCTTCTTCAGGCTGAGAACACCTTGCACGCCGATCGGCAGCGGCCGGATAGAAGTATCGACGTCCCAATGAATGAAGCCGTTCGGGTTGCCCTTCACCTTCTTCGGCGGATTGAGATTGGCGCGATCGATGGTGACCCACAAATCCTCGCGATCCCATATATCGACGAAGACATCGTAGATCCGCTTTTCCATACGGTTGTCCCAAAGGTACTGGTGATTATAAATCTCCAGCATGCCGGTATTGTTGAGCTCCTTCATCTTGTGCTCGCGCCGCTGCGGCGCATACCAGGTGGAGGGATCGTTCGGATCCTTCTCGTCAAAACGCCACAAAAGCTCGACAAGCCGCTCGACATTCGAAGCCGGCACAGCCTGCCGCACGATCACATAGCCCTTCGTGACCCAATGCTGCCAATCGTCCTTCGACAGCACCCTGAGCGGCAATGTCTTCCGGATATCCTTCAGTTGCGTCGTAACCGCTGATGCAGTCGGGTGCGCGTCTCGTTTCAAGGCAGGCTGCATAAGTTTCCTCCATCTCACTGACCCTTTGGTTTCGGGTGACGGAAAACTTGTAGCTTCAACTGGGGTTTCGATGTTGCCCGGTTCTGGCCAGCCCTGATACTATTCTGGCATCCACCATATTATGGACGCCCCATGAGGCCCTATCTCGAAGTCCTACCCCGTTCGCCGGAAGCATCCTGGAGCATGCTGAACCGCAGGCTTGACGACTGCATTCCGTTCCAATGGCACCACCATCCGGAATTCGAGCTGACACTGACGCTGAATTCCATCGGCCAGCGCTTCATCGGCGATCACAGTGACGACTATGGTGACGTCGATCTCGTTCTCGTCGGCCCCAATCTCCCGCACAGTTGGGTTTCGCGCGCCAAGATCGAGGAAGAAAAGCCGCATATCGCACTGGTGCTGTGGTTCAATCGCGACTGGCTTTTGCAGATAACGGGCGGTGCCGTCGAATTCCGATCGATCGAAACGATGCTGCAGCGTGGTGACAAAGGCTTACGCTTTTCGGAGGCAACCTCCGCTGCAGTGCGCTCCGCCTTCGAAACCATTTTCGATAAGCCTCCCGTGGAGCGCCTTCTGGCTTTGCTCAGCATTCTGGTGAGGGTCGCGGAAGACCGGTACGCGACGCCCCTCGCCGGCGCTCCGGCGCAGGCTCCGGATCTCAAGGAGAGCCGCGAGCGCATCGACCGCGTCCTGACCCATATGCATCTGCACTATGCCCGCGCGATCAGCCTCGATGAGCTGGCCGATATCGCGGCTCTCAGCGTCTCCGGCCTGCACCGCATGTTTCGCCGCCATACCGGCGGAACGATATCGAACTATCTCATGCGCATGCGCATCGGCGACGCCTGCGCCCGCCTCTCCTCCACGGATCAAGCCGTGCACCACATCAGCGATGCCGTCGGCTATGCCTCGCTTGCCAATTTCAACAGGCAGTTCAGGGCGCTGAAAGGCATGACGCCGCGCGAATATCGGGCGATGTTCCTCAGGCGTTGAAGGGCATTGTCGCAAGCAGCCGGGCAATCCTTGCCGCTGCAGCATCTGCAGCTTGAGCTTCCATGCGGGCGATGCCAAGCAGCAGTCCGGGTCGCGCAACCCCAAGATACAGCGCGGAGATCGGCCGCACTGCGAAGCCATTGGCGTTGATCATCCGCGCGACGGCGACATCATCGGTCTTTGTATCGCGGAACCAGCTTGCCAGCTGCAACCCGCCGCCACCCGCTCCGACCTCCAACCAGTTGCCGCAGTGACGATTGAGTGCTTCGACAGTCGCCGCCATGCGCTCCGCATAAATGGCGTTCATCTGCCTCAGATGCGCACGAAACCGCCCCTCGCGCATGAAATCGGCAAGGGCAGCCTGGATATGAACAGGCACGACGGTGCCTCGGAGCCGCTGCGCCGCCTCGGCCGCCGCCACCAGCCTGGACGGCACGACAGCATAGGCAACGCGCAGGCCGGGCGCGAGCGTCTTCGAGAAGGTCCCGATATAGGCGACCACTTCGCTGCGATCGATACCTTGCAAGGCGGCGATCGGCCGCGAGGCATATTGGAACTCGCTGTCGTAATCGTCTTCCAGCACGATCGCACCATTGGCCCGGGCGAATTCCAGCAAGGCGAGACGGCGCTGCAGGCTCATGGTGACGCCGGTCGGATACTGATGCGAAGGGGTAACGTAGATCAACCGCGGCGACGGCCCGGCCCCTTGCGCGATATCGATGCCGTCGGCATCGCAAGGTACCGGCACCAGGCTGGCCCCAGCCATCTGCAGGATCGCTTGCGCGCTGGCATAGCCCGGGTCCTCCATCCAGGCGATGTCGCCCGGATAATCGGGCTGAAGCAACACGCTCGCTAGCAACCCGACGGCGGCACCGGTGGACGGGACGACCACCACCTGTTCGGGCCGGGCAATAACGCCACGCGTCGCAGCGATATGGTCGAGGATAGCTTCGCGCAGTTGGCGGATACCACCGTGATCACTATAGCCAAGGTCGTGTACCCGCAACGAGCGGCCGCGGGCAGCAAGACAACGCGCCCAGGCAGCATGCGGAAAGGCTGATACATCCGGGACACCCGGCTCGTACAATCCTCCGGTTTTGAACTCGGTAACGCGCGGCTGGTTCGGCAATGGCGCAGCAGCCTGACCGGACAAGGGTGCCGAGGGAAAGGCTGCAACGCGCGTTGCAGCACCGGTCGCCGATTGTAAGTAGCCCTCTGCCTTCAGACGATCATAGGCATTGACCACTGTCGAACGCGCAACGCCGAGCGAGAGCGCCATCATCCGCGTCGACGGCACGCGCTGCCCCGCCGTCATCTGCCCATGCAGGATACGATCGCGCATCAGGCGATAGACTTGCCCCTCTAGGTCACCCGAGCCCCGGTCGAGTGCCGGCCATTGCGCCACCGATGCCATGAAACCTCAACTGGTCTGCTAAGAATCAAGAAACTGGCCGTTTGTAGCCTACCTCTTTGCTGCCAGAGATCAACGCTCAATCAATGAGGAAAGATATGGCCGATCTTAGCGCGCCCGATACCAAGACCTATCAGACCACCGAGCGTACCCGCGTGCGGCGCAGCCCGAAGCGCGGCAGCCACGCCCATGCAGATGTCCACGCCATTCTGGATGCAGCCCCGCTCTGTCATGTCGGTTATGTCATCGACGGTGCGCCCTATGTGACGCCGACCCTGCATTGGCGCGAGGGTGAGTATGTCTACTGGCACGGCTCGTCCGCCAGCCGCTTCCTGCGCGCCGCCGAGGATATGCCGGTCTGCCTGACCTGCAGCATCATGGACGGCTATGTGATGGCCCGTTCCGCCTTCAATCACTCGGTCAACTATCGTTCGGTCATGGTCTTCGGTACGGCGCGGCTGGTCGATGATCCCGACGCGAAGACCAATGCGCTGCGCTGCCTGATCGAAAACCTGTTTCCCGGCCGCTGGAATAGCCTCAGACCGATGACCCAGCAGGAGGTCAAGGCGACCACGGTCATGCGGATGAAAATCGACGAGGCCTCCGCCAAGGTCCGCAACGGGCCGCCGGGCGATATGGACGAGGCGGATCATCCCGTCTGGGCTGGCGTTCTGCCCATCGAAAGCCGCCTGGTATCGCCACAGCCCGCCCCCGGCTTGCCCGACGGAATGGAACTGCCACAATCCCTGGCGGAGCTGATACAATCCGGCCGGCTTCGCTGAACTGCATTTGATGACCAAAGGACTTCGACATGGACCTGACGAATTGGAAGGGCGTCGCCCGCCCCGAGCGTATTACTCTTGAAGGCCGCTACGCCCGGATCGAGCCGCTCGACGCGGCCCGCCATGGCGACGATCTCTTTGCCTCGGCCCGCGCCCCCGGAGCGGAAGATCGTTTCCGCTATCTCTTCGAGGATGCGCCGGCCGATCGCGCCGCCTTTTCGCCCTGGCTCGAGAAAGCCGCGTCCACCACCGATCCACTCTTCTTCACGACGATCGACAAGCGTACAGGGCGGGCCGAAGGCCGGCAGGCATTGATGCGCATCGACAGCACGCATGGCGTCATCGAGATCGGCAGCATCCTCTGGGGACCTGTCATCGCCCGCAGCCGGGTGACCACGGAGACGCTCTATCTGTTCGCATCCTACGTCTTCGACAGGCTCGGCTATCGCCGCTTCGAGTGGAAGTGCAACAACCTCAACGAACCCTCGAAGCGGGCAGCCGAACGCTTTGGTTTCACCTTCGAAGGAATTTTCCGCCAGCACATGGTCGCCAAGGGCCAGAACCGCGACACCGCCTGGTTTGCCATGATCGACGCCGACTGGCCGCGCCTGAAGGCCGGCTACGAGCGCTGGCTGAATCGGGAGAATTTCGATGAGGCTGGCCAGCAGAAAACGAAATTGACATTCGCCTAGGCACAGTCCTGTAGCTCCGGCCTAAAGCAGCTTTCGGAAATAGACCACGCGCCTGGTTTCGACGAAACCAAGCGCGGCATGGAAGGCGTGGCTTGCAAGGTTGTCGATCAATGCATCCGAGGCAAACTCCGTGCAGCCGGCTTGCCGCCCCCATGCGGCGACAGCCTCGCAAAGCGCCCGCGCCGTCCCTCCGCGCCGATCTTCGGGACGCATATAGATGCCCTCCAGAAACAGGACCGGCGAAGTCTCGCAGCCATTGACGTAATCGTGCCGCAATGTCGCTTCGGCAAAACCGACGACATGACCGGCAGAATCGATTGCAACAAACGCAGCGGCATTTTCATCAGCGCGAATTTGCGCCAGTTCCGCGTGATGATGTTCGAGCGAACTATGGGGCCAAAGTTCGACGCGCAACCGCGCCCACGCCTCCAGATGTTCGTCTGCCGCCCGTTCTATGCGCATTATCTTGATCTCCTATCCAACGGCCTCTTGCTGGCCAACGGAAAAATTTCGCTTTCGACTCCACAATCATCGCGCTACATATCGCGCATATTCACGCGCTATTTCGCCGATCAGAATCTGAGGTTGATGGAATGACATTTCAAAGCAGTTCGCGTCTTTACGCTGCTGTTTCCTCCCTTTTGTGGCCTGCCATCCTCTGCGGTGGACTAACGGCAGCCTATTTCGCCTTCCAGTCGGATATGCATCTTCTCTGGTTCAATGTCGTCTATCTTTCGACGGTAGCCGTCATTGCTCTCTTCGAGCGGTTGATGCCCTACGAGAAGACTTGGCAGAAACGCGATGGCGAGACCTTTAACGATATCGCCCACACTCTGCTGAACAAGGGCGGTGTGCAGATCGCCGCTGCGATCGGCACGTCCTTCCCCATGGCCGTTGCAACCGTCGCACAGCCGGCGCTGAGCTACCATTCGCATTTCTGGCCCGATCAATGGCCTATGGCCTTCCAGGTCGTGCTTGGTCTCGTCATCGCCGAATTCGGCCTCTATATGGCGCATCGCCTGGCGCATGAGCATCTGTCGCTGTGGCGGTTCCATGCCCTGCATCACAGCGTCGAGCGCCTCTGGGTTATCAATACCGGCCGCTTTCACGTCATCGACACGCTGTTCAAGATCGCGCTCGGTCAGATTCCGCTTTATCTCCTCGGCGCGCCGCTGCCGGTCTTCCTCTGGATCGGCGCGGTCACGGCCTTCATCGGCCTCTTGACCCATTGCAATGTCGATATGCGCACCGGCCCACTGGACCTCATATTCTCCACTCCCCGCCTGCATCGCTGGCATCATTCCAAGATTCTGGCCGAGGGAAATACGAATTATGGGGAAAACCTCGTGATCTGGGATCAGCTTCTCGGCACCTTCTACAATCCGCCGCGGCCTTCCTCCACCGATATCGGCATCACCGGCAAGGTCGCCAAGGGCTTCCTCGCCCAGCTCGTTCAGCCCTTCTCGAAAAAGGGCCGCAAGGAGATCATTGGCAAGAAGCCGAAGGAATTGATCCTGCAGGAAGAACAGGCTGCAAAGGCCGCTGCTGCAAGGCGAAACAGCAGCACCACGGTCCGCAAATCTGGCTAAGATCGCTTCAAAAAAATGCAACGATGCTCATCGTATGGACGGTTGCGTTTATCGACGCATGCCTGTGGATAGAAACATCGCGAAAATTTCCGCCCGGCAATTCACGTATTTCGGTTTCAAACCGGGAAGATATTGTCATTTAACGTGTATTGAAAAAGGCAGTCCAGGGGTCTACCTAGGTCCCTGCAGTTGATTTAGATGAAAGATCAGGAAAATCATTGAGATGGAAGGGAGGTTTGCCACAGAATACCTTAAGCAACTTCATAGAATATTTTTCATTTCTCGAGAAATAGATCGCCTTGAGAGAGAATTCATTAAGCAAGGCATAGCACATTTTCATGTTTCCGGCGCCGGACACGAGTCTACGGCGCTGCTCAACGAATTCCTTCAGGACGACGACTGGCTGCATCTGCATTATCGCGACAAAGCCCTGATGCTGGCGCGCGGCATGCCCATTCGTGAGTTCTTCTCCAGCTTGCTTGCAACAGCCAATTCCCATTCCGCCGGCCGTCAGATGAGCGCGCATCTTTCCTCCCGCGCCCTCAACATCACATCGATCGTCGGACCGGTCGGCAACAATGCTCTGCATGCGGTCGGCGTCGCGGCTTCCCTGAAGCACAAGCCCGGAATGCCGATTGCCATCTGTTGCGTCGGCGACGGCACTACGCAGCAAGGCGAATTCCTCGAAGCCGTCGCCGAGGCCGTGCGCAGCCAGTATCCCGTCGTCTTCATTATCGAGGATAACAGCTTCTCGATTTCTACACGCACGGGCAAGCAGACCTTCTTCGACCTACCTGCTGGCCCCGCCTCTTCTTTCTACGGCATCGATATCATCCGCACGGATGGCGACGATCTCACCGCATCGCGCGACGCCTTCCGCAAGGCCATCCGTCACAGCCGCAACAACCGCACGCCAAGCATCGTGCTTCTGAATGTCGAGCGTCTTTCCGACCACACCAATGCCGACGATCAGAAGACCTATCGCACCCTGCTCGAAATCGAGGCCGGCTCCTCGCGCGACCCGCTGCCGAACCTGCGGGCAATGCTGCACAAAGCCGGTGTCGACGCCAATGCTCTGCGAGAGATCGAGAGGGAATTGATTGCGGAAGTGCAGGCGGAGGCCGCCCTTGCCCGCAAGGAAGACGCCCCCAAGGTCGAGCCGGAAGCCAAAGCTCCTTACCCTGCTTCCTTCGACAAGAAGGCAGAATATCGCGGTAATGAGACCGCCTCGACGCTGACGATGCGCGAGGCGCTGAATGTCGTTCTGGACAAGCAGCTGGCCGCCAATCCCGAAGTCGTCCTATTCGGGCAGGATATTGAAGATCCGAAAGGCGATGTTTTCGGCGTCACCCGCGGCCTGAGCACGAAATATCCCGACCGCGTGCGCAATGCCGCCCTCACCGAATCGACAATCGTCGGCACCGCCGTCGGCCGAGCGCTGGCCGGACAGCGTCCCGTCGCCTTCCTGCAGTTTGCCGATTTCCTGCCGCTTGCCTATAATCAGATCGTCTCTGAAATGGGCAGCATGTTCTGGCGCAGCAATGGCGCCTGGGAAGCACCCGTCATCCTGATGGTGAGTTGCGGCGGCTACAAGCCCGGCCTCGGCCCGTTCCACGCCCAAAGCTTCGAGGGGATGCTGGCGCATACACCAGGCATCGACGTCGTCATGCCCTCCAGTGCCGGCGATGCCGCCGGTCTGCTGAATGCCGCCTTCGAGTCGCGACGCCCAACCGTTTTCCTCTACCCGAAGGCCGTCCTCAACAATTCCGACGGCCGCACCTCCGAGGATATCGACAAGCATTTCGTCCATCCCGGCCTGTCACGCCATGTTGCACGCGGCCGCGACATCACGCTCGTCAGCTACGGCAACACGGTTTCGCTCTGCGCCAATGCCGCCAGCGCCTTCGAGGCCCAGGGCTTCTCCGTCGAGGTGATCGATCTGCGTTCGATCTCGCCATGGGATGAAAAGGAAGTGCTGGCGAGCGCACGGCGCACCCGCCGCCTGATCGTTGTTCATGAAGACAATCGCACCGTCGGAATGGGCGCGGAAATCATAGCGACCGTCACCGAAAAGACCGATGTACCGGTCGTTGTGCGTCGGCTTGCTCGCTCGGACGCCCATATTCCCTTTAATTTCCGCAACCAGCTCGAAACGCTGCCCTCCTATCGCAAGCTGGTCGATCTGATGGCCGAAGTCCTGGAATGCGAGGTTACCTGGCACGAAGAGGATGACAGCGGCCCGACGGCGGCGATCAAGGCGATCGGCTCCGGCCCGGCAGACGAGAACGTCCTCGTAACCGATCTGTTCGTCAAGCCCGGCGACAAGATCGAAGTCGGCCAGCTTGTTGCCGTCGTCGAGGCGACGAAGGCCTCGGTCGAAATCTGTGCCAATATCGGAGGCGTCGTGCAGGAGGTCTTCGCCAAGATCGGCGACCAGATCGCCACCGACAGCCCGCTTCTGACCGTCGATGCCAACCGTGATCTCAGCGAACAGAATTTTGCGCTCGCCTCCGAGATCCAGAACAAGTTCGTGCTGCGCCGGCTGAAGTCGCATGTCATCCCGACGCTGCGCCGCCACACCGGCAGCTTCTCGGAAGTCGTCATCAACGGCATTGGCATCGCCACCGGCGCCCGCCGCGTCACCAACGAAGAGATCATCCATAATTGGCCGAACCGCCGCGCTGACGAAATCCTGGCGCTGACGGGCATCAAGAGCCGCTTCTGGGTCGGGCCTGAGGAAGGTACACTGAGCCTTGCGACGAAGGCCGCCCGCGATCTCCTCAAGCAGAACCAGATGTCGATCCACGATGTCGATCTGGTGATCGCCGCCACCGGAACGCCCGACATCGCCACGCCGTCGCTCGCAAGCCGCGTCGCAGTTGCCGTCGCCGAGGATGGCGTGCGGCCGTCGCTGGCCGCCTACGACATGGGTGCCGCCTGCTCCGGCTATCTCTACGCTCTGCAGCAAGCCTATGATTTCATTGCCCAGCAGAACGACGCCAAGGTGCTCATCATCACCTCGGAAGTTCTGTCGCCGCTGCTCGACATGAATGATTTCTCTACCGCGATCCTCTTCGGCGATGCCGCGACCGCCAGCCTCGTGACCAGCCGCGACATGGCGCGCAATCCGCTCTTCACCGCAAGCCGCCCGATCGTCAGCGGCCGGCCGGAACCGGGCGATCTACTCTACGTTCCGCTGCCGGACGATGGCGTTATCGCGATGAACGGCCGCTCGGTATTCACCGAGGCCGTGCATTCGATGACGCGCTCGATCGAAAACGCCTGCGTCGATGCCGGCATCGAGCTTGCCAATCTCGATCTGCTCGTGCCGCACCAGGCCAACCAGCGCATTATCGACACGATTGCCAAGCGCAGCGGCCGCCCGGCCCTCAGCGTCATCGAAACTTATGGCAACACCAGCTCGTCGAGCATTCCGCTCGCCATGCTGCATGTCGCCCATGAGCGTTCCGAACCACTCAACCTAGGTCTCGTGGCTTTCGGCGGTGGCATGACGGCGGGTGCGGCTATCGTCAGAACAGTGAAGTAAAAAGAAGGCTGCAACCACACCAAGGCGACGCATAAGCCTGATTAACAGCGCGTTTGAACGCTTAAAGAAAAACCTCGGAATCCTTCAGGATTCCGAGGTTTTTTCGTAAGATCTGCGAAGCGATGCAATCAGGGCTTAGGGCGGTTTCTGAATGCCTCTGCTTCAGCGTAAAACTTCTTTTCCCATTCCTTGTGATTGTCGAGGCCTTCCTTGATGAACGGCGTGAAGATCGCCAGGTTCATCAGAGCCCAGTTGATGAAGCGGGCCGGGAATTTCAGCGGCTTGACGAAATCGACAAAAAGTACCACGCGGGTCTTGTCGGTATGGTTCCAGGCTTCGTGCTCATAGGCGTCATCGAAGATCAGCGCCTTGCCTTCCTGCCAGTGGCAAACCTGCTTGTCGACGCGGATGGCGAGCTTGTCATTCGGCTCGGGCACGATAAGGCCGAGATGCAGGCGAAGCACGCCATTGTAGGGGCCGCGATGCGCGGGAAGGTGCTTACCCGGCTCGAAGATCGAGAACATCGCTGTCGTCAGGCCGGGGATCTTCTGCACGGCCGCCCAGGTATTCGGGCATGCCTTGATGTTCTGTTCGGACTTCACGCCGAAACCGAGAAGGAAAAAGGTTTTCCAGCGGGTGTCGGTGGAGATGGTCTTCACGTCGGTGGAGATATCCTGGAAGGTCGGCAGCTCGCTCTGGCGCAGCAACACCTTCTCAAGTTCAGCACGAATGGCGGGAAAGTCCTTTTCGATCTCGGCCGCCCAAGGGAAGGTCGCGGTGTCATAGACCGGCGGATTGCCGAGCTTGGCATATTTCAGATTGAGGCTTTCAGCCCAAGCAACGATGCCCATGAAAAAGCGGGTCATGGCGCTCGGTCGGTCCATCGGCGCGATACCGGCGGTACCGAAAGTCTGTTCCGGAGCAGGAGATTGGTTGGAAGTGGGAGCAGGTGCGCTCAAGGGACTCTCCGTCATGTCTGTCTTTTGGGGCGGTGCGGTCCGGGAGGAAGTTGCCCGGGGAATCCGCATGCGAATCCCGGAGCGAGAACAGGCTTGTCATTGGGAATGCTTTGCCGGTGCTTATCCTGATCGACGCCCGACTCCTTGTGTTATGCGGTGATCTTAATAGGCGATTATATGAGTTGATTAGTCGAATTTCGCAAGAGAGTCCGTTCGCAACGAGCTGTGGTTTGTCGTGGAATCTCCGCGATTCTCGAGAGGGTTTCACCTCGGAATCGGCAAAAATGCGGCGAAATCTGCCGATCTCCAATCACTATGCCGTTTGAACCTGAATTATTAGCCGGACAATTGCAAGTCTTGCCATCAAAGCCCCGATCGACAGGAAAACCGACAAGCTGACATAGGCGATGGCCGGCATCCATTGGCTGCCCCCCAAAAGAGTGACGCTTTCCAGCCGTCCTTGCGTCAGACCTTTCCGACCTTATGGGCATTTTCCCGCCGCGTCTTCAAGCCGCGCTCGCGAATATGGCGAAGCGGCGTTTCGGCTGGGATGTTATCGAAAGCAGCGCTTTTGGCGATGCCGAGCCGCTGCGACAGATAGATGCTGGTATGCCCGCTGCAGATATAGGCAAGGAAGCATGCGACGGCGAGATAGACTGTATGCGTCGCGCCAAAAAGCTCGATACCCATGATCATGCAGGCAAGCGGCGTATTGGTGGCACCGGCAAAGACGGCGACAAAGCCCAACGCGGCAAAAAGATCGGCCGGCGCACCGAGAATGGCGGCAAGCGCATTGCCGAGTGCCGCACCGATGAAGAACAAAGGCGTCACCTCCCCGCCCTTGAAACCGGCGCTCAGCGTTACGATGGTAAAGACTGCCTTCCAAAACCAGCTCCAGTAATTGACACGGGCAGCATCGAAGAAACCGAGGATCGTGGCATCGCTTGGATTGGGCGACCAGACGCCAAGCCCGAGATATTGCCGCGTGCCGAGCAGATAGACGAGACCGATCAAGATCGCACTGGCGATGACAGGCCTGAGCGGCGCGTAGGCGCAGAGCCGCTTGAATGCCGTGGACGCCCGATGCGAAACCTCGCTGAATGAGCGCGCCATCAGGCCAAAGACCACGCCGGCGATGCCGACCTTGATGAGTAGCAGCGCATCGAGATGGAACATGCCGGCCGGCGTGCCGGCAAGGTAGCCGATGTTGTATTGGATATGCTCGATGCCCCAGGCATGGCACGTCCAGTCGGCTGTGATCGCTGCCGCAAGGCTCGGGATCAGTGCCTCATATTGCATCCGCCCGATCGTCAAAACTTCGAGAGCGAAGACGGCGCCGGCGATCGGCGTGCCGAAGACCGCACCGAAGCCGGCGGCGATGCCGGCCATAAGGAGAATGCGGACCTCGGCATGGCTAAGCCGGAAAACTCTTGCAAAGGCGCTGGCAATGCTGCCGCCAAGCTGCACCGCCGTCCCTTCCCGACCCGCAGAACCGCCGACCAGATGCGTCAGAACCGTCGAAACCAGGATGAAGGGCGCCATGCGCAGCGGCACGCCGCCGCCGGGCTCGTGGATCTGATCGACGATCAGATTGTTGCCGCCCTCCGAACCCCGGCCGAAATGCTGGTAGACCAGCACCATCAGGAAACCGGCAACGGGCATAAGAAAGATAAGCCAGGGATGATCGAAGCGCGCAGCTGTTGCCTTGTCGAGGCTCCAGAGAAACAGTGCGCAGAGCGAGCCGACGACCACAGCCATCGGCACCACGAGAACGATCCATTTGAACAGGCTGCGAAATTGCTGAAAACGATGATGAAAATAAGCGGATACGGACATCAGTTTGCCCCTCCCGCGAAACCGATGCATGGTCTTCCGGGGACAGTGAACAGGAAGCAGGAGCGGGATAACGGTAGGTTAACGGACACGACTCTACTCCTTCGCCTTTCAGGCGTGTTGAGTAGGAGTCATCAGCTTCCCTGGAGAAATCAGAGCAGCGGTTCGGCCACCATGGCCCGGCAGAAATCCATTACCATTATATTTTCCATACAGAAACAGGCCCGCCGCTGTCAACGGGCAGCAGCCGTCACACCGCCCGGGCAATCATCTCGATCGGCGCAAGCAGGCCGCCCTCGACCGACACGCTGACATTGCTCATGCGCTCGCCAGCCCGCGGACCCATCAGCGTACGGACACCCTGGTCTCGCACCTCGCCAGCCGCGGCGGCCCTTGCGCGCGCTTCATGCGCCAGCCGAATTACGAGAGCACTGCGATCCTGCTCGAGCTCAACCGCGAAACCGGCTTCGTCAAGCAGATGACGATAGACATCGGGGCTGCGGACGAAGCTCGTCCCCTGCTCCATAGCCCAGGGCATGGGAAAGGGGAGTGTGCCGTCACGCATCTGCATGATTTCATAGAGACCGAAACGACCGCCCGGCTTGAGAATGCGCCTGATCTCCCCGAACAGTCTCGCCTTGTCCTCGATATTCATGCCGACATGGATGAGCGTCGCGCGGTCGAAGCTGCCGCTCTCGAAAGGCAGCGCCAAGGCGCTCCCCTGCCGGAAGGAGGCTTGGTCCGCCAGACCACACCGAGCCGTCAGTGAATTGGCGACCTGAACGAATTCTTCGGTGAGATCGATACCCGATACGATGCATCCATAGGAATCGGCAAAGTGGCGGGCAGGCCCGCCCAGCCCCGACCCGATGTCGGCAAGCCGTAAGCCTGCGGAAAGATCGAGATCCCTCGCGAAATCCACCGTCGCCGCATGTCGCCCCAGATGGAACTCATCGATATCAGCCAGATCGCGGATGCGAAGATTGTCGATATCCTTGCCGTCGGCCGCAAGAGTTTGCAGGATCGCCGTTTCTAGCGATCCATGCGTGTAGTGGCTGGCAACCTTTTCCTCGGTGGACATGCATGCACTCCCAAGGCTTGGCCCGAAGGTGGCCTATTGCATATTAAACGACTGCAGCGCCATCAGACCTTCAGCTCGCGCCGTTCAACTTCCGTCACCATGGCAAGATCCAGCACGCGCTGCAAGTTGGCGGCATGGCGGAAGCTCGGATCCTGGCTGCTGCCGGTCATCACAGCCTCGGCGAAACGCTGGTAGTTGGTCAGGACCGGCGGCACCTCGATAACCTTCCAGGTCGCGGTTTCGGTATCTTCGCCAAGGCAACCGCGCAGTTCAGAACCATTGGGGCTATGCGACACCTCCAGGCCGCCGCGCTCGCCATAGATGCGAAGCTTCAGCTCATTCAAGTGCCCCGTCGCCCAGCGGCTCGCATGCACGACGCCGAGCGCGCCGTTGGCGAAATCGACCGACATCGAGAAGCTGTCATTCGCATCGAGCGTATATTCGCCGATGCGCTCGCCGGGAGCCTTGGCGAAGGTTTTGAGACGGGCAAAGACGTGATCGATATCGGTCGCGGCGCCATAGGCGGCGAAGTCGAGGATATGGATGCCGATATCGCCGAGAACGCCGTTCGAGCCATGCCCCGTCGACAGCCGCCAAAGCCACTTGGACTCGCTGCGCCAGTCGCCCCAGGCCTTGGAGACGAGCCAGCTCTGGAGGTAGGACGCCTCCACATGCTTGACGGTGCCGATCTCGCCCGAAATCACCATCTCGCGCGCCTTCTGTAGCTGTGCGACATTGCGGTAGGTCAGGTTGACCATGTTGACGACCCCTGCCCTTTCGGCAGCTTCCGTCATCTCGAGCGCCTTTTCATAATTCTCCGCGAGAGGCTTCTCGCAGAGAACATGCTTGCCGGCGGCGAGCAGCGGAAGCGTCGTCGGATTGTGAGCCTTGTCCGGCGTGACGTTAGTCACCGAATCGAACTCGCCCCAGGCCAGCGCCTCGTCCAGCGATGAGAAGCGCTTCTTAATATCGAACGTATCGCAAAAGGCGGTGAGCCTCGTCGCATCCGTATCGACGGCGCCGACGATTTCGACGCCAGGAATGCGGGCGAAATGCTCCACATGGTTCTTTGCCATGCCGCCCGTGCCAACTACTATAAGACGCATATGATACCTCAGCGATAACCGGCTTCGCCGGCCTGGTGTAGTTTCGGGCCGCGTTCGACGATCGGCTCCAGTGCCTTTTCAACCGGCACATTCGGCGCATCATGGATGTTGGCCTGGATCCCGAGCGGGTTGTGGGCCCATTTCACGGAATTGATCAGGACCTTTTGAACGGTGCCGTTGTGATAGGTCGGATAGGTCTCATGGCCAGGACGGAAATAGAAGATGTTGCCGGCGCCGCGACGCCAGGTCATGCCCGAACGGAAGACTTCGCCACCCTGGAACCATGAGATGAACACGGTTTCCAGCGGCTCTGGAACGGAGAACTGCTCACCATACATTTCCTCGTTCTCAAGCTCGAAATGCTCGCCGAGCCCGGCGGCGATCGGGTGGCGGGGATTGATGACCCAGAGGCGCTCGCGCTCACCGGCTTCGCGCCATTTCAGCGCGCAGGGCGTCCCCATCAGGCGCTTGAAGACCTTGGAGAAATGGCCCGAATGCAGGACGATGAGGCCCATGCCTTCCCACACCCGCTTTGCCACGCGCTCGACGATTTCGTCCTTGACGGCGCCATGGTCCTTGTGCCCCCACCACAGAAGGACGTCGGTATCCTTAAGACGCGCTTCACTGAGGCCATGTTCCGGCTCCTGCAGCGTTGCCGTGGTCGCCTTAATGCCGGCATCGACATTCAGTGCCTTGGCGATGGTGTTATGCATGCCTTCCGGATAGATCTCGGCGACGACCTTGTTTGTCTGCTCATGAATGTTCTCCCCCCAAACGACGGCCCGAATAGTCATTACGGCACTCCTCTAATACCATTGAGATTGAATAGGTTATGCGATCCAAAGCGCTTTGGGAAAGCGCCGCATTTCAAGCCTTCGTCAGCCCGTTCGACCCAAGACATAAAGGGTTCAAAGCGATTTGACAAAGGCAAAAACCAACATGAACAACACCTCTGTTTTCAGTGTGACACGGATTTTGAAAAGAGGTTGACGACGAGCACGCCGGCGATAATGAGAGCGAGGCCGATGATCGCTGCCAGATCGAGTTTCTGACGGAAAAGCACGACCCCCACCATCGAAATCAGCACGATGCCGAGCGCGCTCCAGATGGCATAGGCGATGCCCACCGGGATGACGCGCAACGTCACCGAAAGACAATAGAAGGCGGCCGTATAGCAGATCACCAGAACCACTGTCGGGCCAAGGCGGGTGAACTGCTGCGACATCTGCAATGCCGTGGTGCCGATCACTTCCAGCACGATCGCGACCAGCAGCATTGCATAGACGGATGCGTTCGCCATTCCATTGTCTCCGATAAGGTTAGAGCTGCGTCAGCTCGATCAACCGGTCGATCAGCTTTTGACGGGCGCTCTCGTCCAACTCGTGGCTGCCGAGCAGGTCGGCAAGCCATATCCCATCGGCCGCCAATCTGACGATCGCCGCATCCACCGAGGAATCCGTACCGACATATTCCTCGCTGCGCTCGCGCACCCACTCATGCCAACGCTGCCGCAATTGCGGTTCGGTGAGCAGCACCATCGTCACCTGCGCCCAATCCTTGGTGCCCTGCGGTTGGTCTCGCAGCGCCAGACAGGCATGCAGATAAGCGCGGGTAAAGCGGCCATGCGGCAACGGGTCGGCGCGCATTGCTTCCTCGATCGCAGCGTCCAGCCGCTCCAGCAGGCTGTCGAACAGCGCCTCCAGCAGCATGTGCTTGCTGGGGAAGTGATGCAGCAATCCACCTTTGCTGACACCGGAGGCGCCGGAAACGGCATCCAGCGTCACCGCCGTCATCCCTTTTTCGGAAGCAAGGCGCGCCGCCACCTCCAGCAACTGCTGGCGTACGAACATGGGCTGCTTCTTTCTGTGGTGCGCGGTGGACATGGCGACATAACATACCAGTTGGACGGTTTCGTCAACGATCTACTTGATCGCCTCTAAAGCTTATCGAATGTAGCTGATCTTTGTGTCCCTCCCTCCTTAGTTTACGGAATGATGAGCAGCATCGTTCTCATCGAAGATGCTGACCTTTGTTGCATCGACTGTGAAGGCGATCGGCGAGCCGGTTGTGATTGTCGTCATGCCGGGATCCGTGCCGATAATCTTCGAGCCATCCTTGAGCCGGACGTGAACGAGCGAACGGTCGCCCAGGCGTTCGATGGTCTCGACCTGACCACCAATATCGCCCTTCCCCGCCGTCGTCACGACCAGATGCTCCGGACGGATGCCGAGCGTCAGTCCGGAATTCGCAAGGCCATTGAGCGCGATCGCCGTCTTGATGACCGAACCATCCGGCAGCGTTGCCGTCGCCAATCCGCCCGCCTCGCCAACATCAGCTATGTTGATGAAGTTCATGCCGGGTGAGCCGACGAACTGGGCGACATAGCGCGTAGCCGGCCGCGTGTAGATCTCGACAGGAGTCGCCACCTGTTCGATCTTCTTGTTGTTGAGCAGCACGATACGGTCGGCAAGCGTCATCGCCTCTACCTGGTCGTGGGTGACGAAAACCATCGTTGCGCCCAGCCGCTCATGCAATTGCGCCAGTTCCACGCGCGTACGGGTACGCAGGCCGGCATCGAGGTTGGAGAGCGGCTCATCGAAAAGGAAGACATCCGGCTCGCGCACGATGGCGCGGCCGATCGCGACACGCTGGCGCTGGCCGCCGGAGAGTGCCGAGGGCTTGCGATCGAGAAGGTGCGGCATTTCCAGGATCTTTGCCGCTTCTTCGATGCGTCTTGCGATCTCATGCTTGGGCGTTTTGATATTTTTCAAGCCGAAGGACATGTTGTCGCGAACGGTCATGTGCGGATAGAGCGCGTAGGACTGAAAGACCATCGATACGCCGCGCTCGCCCGGCGGCAGCTGGTCGACCCGCTTTCCGCCGATCCATATCTCGCCGCTGGTGATCGTCTCGAGACCAGCGATCATGCGCAGCAAGGTCGACTTGCCGCAGCCCGAGCCGCCGAGAAAGACGACGAATTCGCCACGCTCTATCGTCAGATCGATGTCGTTCAGAACCTGCACGGCACCGAAATGCTTGGTGAGGGATTTGATATTGATTCCTGCCACTTTACGCCTCCCGCGGAAAATCGAATTTATCGAACTTGCCATTCGTTGTACCCCGCCCGGCGGCTGTCGCCGAACGGGGCTTCCGCATTGGTTATTTGACGGCACCGACCGCGACACCGCGCGTCAGGGTCCGTTGGAAAATAAGAAAGAAGATGATCGTCGGCGTTATGCCGAGCAGAGAAGCCGCCGCAATTGCGGTCGGATCTTGCGTATTGGCGCCTGTCAGCACACCCATGGCAACCGAGATGGTTTGGTTGTTGTTGGAAACCAGAAACACGAGCGGGATCAGAAATTCGTTCCACGTCCAGATGAAGAAGAAGGTCGCCAGCACCGCGAGCGTCGGGCGCAGCACCGGCACGATGACCATCCAGAGAATCTGCCACCGCGTCGCATTGTCGATCTGCGCTGCCTCGATGATCTCGCGCGGGAAGGTCGCCAACACCGAAGACAGAAGGTAGGTCCCAAATGCGGTATGCAGCACGCCGATAATCAGGATAACCGAGAGCATCGAGTCGAACAGGCCAACCTGCTTTGACATATAGTAGAGCGGATAGACCAAAGCCTCCTGCGGCGCCATGATTGAAATCAGCAGCAGGACGAGAAGCCCTTGGCCGCCTCTAACGCGTCCTATGCCGATGGCATAGGCATTCAGGAGACTGAGGACGACGGCCAGAATGGCGGTGCATCCGCTGATGAGAATACTGTTGAAGAGCTTCCGAGGGAAATCGACGGTCGCCCAGAAGTTCTTGAGTGCCGTCAGATCGAAGCTGTGCGGAAGAGCAAGCGGACCATTGGCGGCATAGTCGGAGGGCGTCTTGATGGCGTTGACTGCCGCGAGAAAGAATGGAAACAGCGTGCCTGCAAGGAAAACCAGCAGAATGCCTAGAACGACCCAGCGGCCGAAGCCCCTTCTTGCGCGATGTTCGGTCGAAACGATGTGTGTGGAAATCGAGGATGCCGTTGCCATCTCAATGCCCTCCTTCGGCCTGCTTCGACTGCATACGCAGGAAGAGGATGCCGAGTATGATGGTCATGACCGTCTGCAGCGTCGCGATGGCCGCCGCATATCCGACGCGGTTCGTCGTGAAGAAATGATAGTAAGACAGGTAGGATGGTACCGTCGTCGCATTGTCCGGTCCGCCTGACGTCAGAACATAGATCGGCGCGAAGACCTTGAGCGCCGCAATCAGCGTCGTCAACGCGACGACGAAAATTTCAGGCATCAGCATCGGGATTGTGATGGCGCGGAAGCGTGCGAACCAGCTCGCATTGTCGAGCTCGGCCGCCTCGTAGAGGGAAGGATCGACGCGTGCCAATCCGGACATGAACACGACCAGGCAATAGCCCACCTGAACCCATACGATGACGGCCGAAACCGCCCACAGCGCATAGGTGGCATCCCCCAGCCAGTTCTTCGCCATGAAATCGAGGCCGATTGCCTTGAGCACCGCATTGATGATGCCGATAGGGTTGAGAATCCACGCCCACAACACGCCAGCTGCGGTCAGCGGCAGGATCTGCGGCAGGTAGAAGCCTGCGCGAAAGAAGCTCGACCATGTCTGGCTGAATTGAGCACTAATATAGTCGAACAGCACCGCCGCCAGCACCAGCCCCAGTATGATGGGCACGATCGTCATCGAGATTATGAACAGCAGCGTATGCTGAATGGAGCCCCAGAAAGCCGCATCGTGAAGCAGCCGTTGATAATTCTCAAAGCCAACGTATCGAGGCGGAATGACGCCGCCCTTCCATGTCGTGAAGCTGATGGCGAAATTGGCAATCAGCGGAACGAGCACGACAAGAACAAACCCCAGCACGCCGGGGATCATGTAGAGATAGTACCCCGCCCTGCCGGCGCTCTTCGACTTATCCATCGAAATCCTCCAGTCCGATACGGCAAGGCGGCATGAAAGCCGTCTTGCCGTTGTGATTGTCGCCGATGGTGTTACTGCGCGGCCTGCACGTCGTCATAGGCCTTCTTCAGACGCTCCGCGAACTGATCAGGCGTGGTCGAACCGTTGACCAGACCCGTGGTCGCCTGGATCAGGAGTTCGTAGTAGCCAGGCACCGGCCAGTCCGGGTAGAAGCCGAGGCCGCCCTTGCTGGAGATCTGGTTAAAGAGCTCGACATTACGCTTGCCGACCTCATCGGTGACCGAGGCCGGATCGGCGGCAATGGCAACGCCACCGAGATTGGCCTGTATGTTCTGGTTTTCCTTGCTCAGGACGAGATCGATGAACTCGTAGGAGAGATCCTTGTTCTTGGCGCTCTTGGGCACCATGAACAGATTTCCAGTCGAACCTACGCTGTACTTCGGAGTCGGGAAGATGAACTGGCTCCATTTGAAGTTCTTGATCGAACTCGCGAAGTTGCCGTTGTTCCAGGTGCCGCTGACGAACATCGGAGCTGTGCCCGACGAGAAGAGATTGTCGGCGCCGCCGGTACCCTTCAGGCCGGTCGAATCCTTCGAAATGTAGCCCTTGCTCACCCAGTCGGCGATCTTCTGGGCGGCAAACAGGAAGGGTTTGGTATCAAGCGGTGCCTTCAGCCCCTGATAGTTCTTGACCCAGGTGTCGTCGGCCTGTGTCAGAGCAAGCGTATAGACTAGGTGCTGTGCGTTGGAATCCACCGTACCATAGGCAAGCGGCGTAATGCCCTTCTTCTTGAACGTGTCCAGCGCAGCTTCGAACTCGTCCAGCGTGGTCGGCACTTTCACGCCGTTGGCCTGGAACATGTCGATATTGTAGAAAACTGAAACGAATTCGCCATAGACCGGGATGCCGATAATCGGGCCGGAACCGTAGATGCCGTTGCCATCGTATTTGCTGAGCTGGCTATTGGTTTCGTTGAGGATCTTGTCCCAGCCGCGCGATTTGAATTGATCGTCGAGCGGCGTCAGCAGGCCCTGCGAAGCGACGAGGCCTGCCGTGGCATTGCCCTTGTTGTATTCGAGCACATCGGGCGCCTGATCCGAATTGAGGATGAGGCTGCCTGCCTTCTGCAATTGCTCGAAAGTCTTCTGTTCGAAATTGATCGTGACGTCGGGATGCTTTGCTTTCAGCTCTTCGAGCGCCTTGGTCCATGCCTTGGCCTGCGAAGTATCCGGCAGTTCGAACCACCAGACGTTAAATGTCTTACCCTGCGCTTGCGCCACACCGGCGGCCAGCAGAAGCGACATGCCGGCGGAGATCGCCAGCTTCGAAAAAATATTCATACATTCTCCTCCACCATGCGAACCGTGACGGTATCTGTCCGATGACATGGCCCGCGCTGCCATCGGCGTTTTCCTCTCACCTGCACCAAGCGCCCGCCAGTCCTATGGGACAAGGTGCGGACGCTCGGCAGTTCCTCCGTTGGGGTATCCCGTCATGCCCTAAGCGTCGATCACTCAGGACATTTCATTAACGCACAACTTGCCTCTTAAATCGATGCAGTTTTGCAGATGCATGCATTACTCGACGAAGTCCCCACCCCGGCTTGCCTTGAGATAGTTCAGGCCATGCACCTGGCCAGTCATTTCGAGCGCATCGCGATACACCGGGTCATGCCAGCCCTCGATATCGATGGAACCGGACCAGCCGGCCAAGCGCAGCTCGGAGATGATGTCGGTCCAGTTGCTGTCGCCGAAGCCGGGCGTGCGCATGAAGACGAACTTCTCCTTGCCGAAGATGCCGTGCTCCTTGATGACATCCCAGCGGATGGTCGCATCCTTGCCGTGGACGTGAAAAATCTTTTTCGCCCACTTACGGATCTGCGGCAGCGGCTCGATCAGATAGACCATCTGATGGCACGGCTCCCACTCCAGGCCGAGATTGTCATCCGGGGTCTCGTTGAACATCAGCTCCCAGGCATCCGGGTTATGCGCGATGTTCCAATCGCCGGTCGCCCAGTTGCCGTCCATGGCGCAGTTTTCGAAGGCGATCTTGATGCCCTTGTCGGCGGCACGCTTGGCAAGTTCGCTCCAGATCTGCTTATAGCGCGGCAGGCTGTCGGTGAGCGGCTGATTGCGGATACGGCCGGTGAAGCCGGCAACGCAGGTTGCGCCAAAATGATGGGCGTTGTCGATGCAATCCTTCCAACCCTGAAGCGTCTGCAGGTCCATCTCGCGCTCTTCGAGTGGATTGCCGAACATGCCGAGGGTCGAGATCGTGATGTCGCGGTCGCCGATGGCCTCGCGGCAGCGCTTGCCGAGTTCCGCAAGGTTCTGACCGTTGGTGCTCTGCCAGAAGAAGGGCTCGAAGCTTTCGAAGCCTAGATCGGCGATCTTGGCGATGTTCTGAGCGGCATCCTCGTTCGTCGCCCTGATCATCGTGCCGATGCGGATGGCCTTTGCCGGATTTGTCATGATGTCATTATCCTTGTGCTGAAATGTCGACGCGCCGGCCGGTCTTGGCGCTCTCGATCGCGCCTAAGACCATCGCCAGGCTGCGAATGTTGTCAGAACTCGCCGTTTCCGGTGGCTTGCCCGTTTTGATCGCTTCGATGAAAGAGGCGATAACGCTGGCATGGCCATGCGTCTCCTCCTCATGCTTCGGTCCGGGAACCTTGATCGGCGTGAAGCCATGCAGCAAACCCGGCTCGTCGCCGGCGACAGCAGCCTCGAAATTCTCTTCGCCGTCCCAGGTCAACATGCCCTTGCTGCCGGTGAGCCGCCATTGGCTCTCCCAGCTCGTGCGACGACCCTCGGCGCACCAGGAGCCACGATAGCTAAAGACGACATCATCGGAAAAATCGAAGAGCGCATGGGCCGATGCGCCATGCTTGTACCAGGAGCCGACCGGGTTCTTTTCAAGGCAATAGACCGAAAGCGGCACCTTGCCGGAGACGAAGCGGGCGGCATCGAAGGTGTGGATCGCCATGTCGAGCAACAGAACATTGTCCATTTCCTCGCGGAAGCCGCCGAAATGGGGTCCCAGGAAGAAATCACAATGGACGCCCGTTAGCTCGCCGATCGCACCCTCCTCTACCAAGCGTCGCATACGACGGATGCCGGAGATAAAGCGGCGATTCTGGATGATGGCGTGGACCTTGCCAACTTCAGCGGCGAGATCGATCAGCGCCGCGCCCTCGGCGAGCGACGTCGCCATCGGCTTTTCGCTCAACACATGGCAGCCAGCCTTCAACGCCATTGAAACCACGCCGAAACGCGCAGCCGGAATGACAATATCGAAGACCAGATCCGCCTTGGTCGCAGCGATGACCTCGGCGAGATCGGAGCCGATGACGGCGCCTTCGAGAGAGAATTCTTTCGCAAGATTTTCCGCGGTCGCTCGATTGAGATCGACCAGACCGACGATCTGAATGGATTCGGCAAGCGCCGGTGTCGAGGCGATGGCCCTGAGCCAGCCCTTGGACATAGCTCCGCACCCGCACAAAATGGCATTAAATTTCACGATGTCCTCCTGCGGGCCGTGCATTACCCCTCATGACACGCGCTCCGTAAACGTTTACGATACTATGCGAAAAGATTTTCCTGTGTCAATAGAGGAGGACTCTGGAAAATGGCGCATGGAGGAAAACTGCGGCCGATGAAGGGAATTCGTCAGCTTGCCGAGCATCTCGATATCTCGATCGGCACGGTATCACGCGCATTGAACGGCAAGCCCGATGTCAACGAGGAAACCCGCAAGCGCGTTCTCGCCGCCGCCGAGCAACTCGGTTACGTGGCCAACCAATCGGGACGCAGCCTGCGACAGGGCACCACCAACGTCATCGGCCTGATGATCCAGTCCAGCCGGGAAACGGTTGAAAACAGCGACAATTTCTTCCTGACCGTGACGGGCGGGCTGCAGAGCGTCTTCTCGCGGCATAACCTCGATTTGATCATGCTCCCCTGTCCGCACGACGAAGACCCTTATGAATATCTGAAACGTATGGTTGCGCGGCGTATTGCCGATGCGATGATCATTTCGGAGACGCAGCGCGTCGACAAGCGCTTCGATCTGCTCGCCAAGGCAAAAATCCCGTTTGCAGCGCTTGGCCGCAGTCTTTCCGGCGTGCAGCATGCCTGGGCCGACCTCGATTTTGCCGGCGTCGCCAATGCCGCCGTCGACCGGCTCGTCGCACACGGACATCGCCGCATTGCCATCAGCGCGCCGGCAAGCGATATCAATCTCGGCTTCATCTTCGTGGAAGGCTATCGCGGAGCACTGGAGCGGCACGGCATCGCTTACGATCCCGCACTGGTCCTTCGCGCCAAATCGAGCGAACAGGGTGGTTACCAGGTTGGCGACGAACTGCTGAAGCTGCAAGACAGGCCGACCGCAGTGATCCTGATCTACGAATTGATGGCGATCGGCCTCTATCGTCGCCTCATGGAAGCCGGCATCGTTCCGGGCCGCGACATTGCCGTCGTCAGCTTCCGCGAGGCGCCGCGCGCAAAATTCCTGCAGCCGGCGCTGACGTGCTTTCGCACCTCGGTGCACGATCTTGGCGTCGAGCTGGCGGAAATCCTGCTTTCCAGCATGCCCGCCTATAGCCAGGAATACCCCTGGAAGACTCGCCAGACGGTGTGGCCGCTCGAACTCATTCCCGGCGAAAGCGACGCGTTCCAGCTGACAACAGCAAAATAACCAGCGCCGAAACGCCGCACCGACCGCTTCCACAGTTGCGGCAGCGTCTCTGAGTTGCCATCTAGGACATTGCAAACAGAGGCCTGGGCTTGAGCGAAGAAACCATCACACTTTACGAAGCGATCGGCGGCGACCGAACCGTGCGGGCGCTGACTGCGCGCTTTTACGAACTGATGGATACGCTGCCGGAGGCAGCCAATTGCCGCGCCGTGCATCCGCCGAGCCTCAAAGGCTCGCAGGAGAAATTCTACGAATATCTGACCGGCTATCTCGGCGGGCCGCAGCTCTACATCGAAAAGCGCGGCCATCCTCGCCTGCGCAGCCGGCATTTTGTCGCCGCCATCGGCCCGAAGGAGCGCGATGAATGGCTGCTATGTTTCCGCCGCGCCATGGATGAAACCATCGAGAATGAAAAGCTGCGGGCGATCATCTGGGAGCCGGTCGAGCGTCTGGCTTTCCACATGCAGAACAGGGAATGAGGAAAACATGAGCATCGGCGCCATAATCCGTCCAGCCACCCTGTTTATCGCCGGCATCCTCGGTGGCGGCGGTGTGGCGCTTGCCGCAGCTGCCACTCATGGCGGCGACACGCATTTCCTCGGGGCAGCCTCGACCATGAGCCTTGCTAACGCCCCTGCCCTCCTGGCGCTTTATGCCGGTTACGACCGTATCCGCACCGCGCCGATCGCGGCTATCTTGCTGGGATTGGGAACGTTGATCTTCGCAGGCGACCTGATCAACAGGCATTTCGGCGGCAGCTCGCTCTTTCCAATGGCTGCCCCAACAGGAGGAATGGGCATGATCGCCGGTTGGACGGCGATAGCGCTCGGCGCTTTCTTCAGAACCCATGCGACCAAGGCCTGAGAGAAGGCTATGTTGCCGAGGTAGGTGATGCTGCCTCAAATCCCCGGGACGACGGCAAAGCCTTCGAATTGCGGCGGCCCCCAATAGAGCCGCTTGTTATCGGCCGCATTGCGATGCGCCATGCGAAAATGTTCGGATTTCGTCCAATTCAGGAAAGCGTCTTCGCTATGCCAGGTCGTGTGCGAGGAAAACAGCGTATAGCCCTCTTCCACGCTCGACTTTCCGCGCAGAAGGCGAAACTCGAGAAAACCTGGGACTTCCGATAGGTGGGAATCGCGCCCGCGCCAAACCTCCTCGAATTCACCCTCCAGACCGATGACGACCTTGAAGCGGTTCATGGCGATGTACATGGCAACCTCGTTCGACGATCAGACCTTCTTGCGATGGGCAACAGTCTTATCCACGGCAGGCGCAAAGGCAACGACATTTGCGCCATTGCGGCTCGCTTCATCGAGCGGCTGCTCCGGCGCCTCTCCCGGCTGCCGCGTCCTCCAGGCTGGAAATGTCGCGACATTGGCGGCCCGCCATTGTTCCTCGGCGCGGCGCATCAGCAATTCATAGAGTTCAGGCACCAACCCATCGCGGTTCTGCGCGGCCAGCTTGTGCAGGCCGATCAGCATAAACCCATCAGGGCCGTCATCGATCATCTTGATGCGTCTCGTTCTTTCATGGTCTGCAGCGCTCGTTCGAGGCTGGATTTGCTGCCGTTGCGCAAGGGAATGAAGGCTTTGCCAAACTTCTTACAGCCCGTCTTCACCCGCAGGCAGGCATCATGGCTGATGCAATCGATCGGGCAGAACACACAGTCGACCGATGGCAGCACGGTGTCGATGCGAGAGACCGCCTCGCGAAGACCGCCGTCATGGTGGATCAGTTCAGCACCGAAGTTGCTGGCGATCTGGCGCAGATGCGCCACCTGGCAATCGCGCCCGCCCACATAGAGGAAGCTGCGTCCATCGAGAGTGGATTTTCCGGAAACCTGCGCTGTTGTCTGCGTCTCACGGCTCTCGCGGCCAAAATCCCTCTTCCCCTTACGCGCCATGCATCACCCGTTTGCTGGTTGCTCTTCCACGCTCGAATCCAGCGAGCGTGAGACGACCTTAGTAAACATGAGTTTTAGAGTAAAGTATAAAGTTGAGAATTTTCATCATATTTTAAGGCAAATGAAGCGGCTGTTATCGCCCTCCGACTTGAACTGCCTGAGTGAACGGCCAAGTCGGTTTACCCCATTCGGGAGGCAGCGAGGGAAATGGAGCGGCCTTCCGCACTTGCTCGATCACAGCTTGATCCAAGCCGGAATCTCCGGAACTGCGCGCAACAGAGAGAGACCGGAGCTCGCCGTTCGAACCGATCGTCAAACGCACGACGAGTGTCAGGCCCTTTTCATACTTCGACGGTACGCGTTGCACGTAGCGCTTGATACGGGCCTGTACTTTGCCGGTATAATTCGCAATTGCTGCATCGCCCGAGCCTGTCTTACGTGCATTCACCTGAGAATTTTGATCGGATTGCGCTGCCTCGGAGCCATCGGCGGACCCCCGCTTGGAATCCTGCTCGCTCTCACCGCGCGATCCCGACTTCGCCTTTGCGACTTTCGTGGCCGGTTTCTTCACTTCCTTCGGCCGTTCAACTGGCTTCGGCTTCTCCACCGGCGTCACGACCTGAGGCGGAGGCTCTGTTGGCTGAGCTTCGGCAGCTTCACTATCGACAGGCTGCACCGGTTCGGTGGGCTGGATGACTGCCGTCTCGGCCGGCGCCTGCGTCGCCAAAATCTGCGGCTGCTCGGGTGCGACCACCATAGGCTGGGTCCGCTCCACGGGCTGAACGGGCTCGGCCACTTGCACCTGCTGCGTCTCCACTGTCTGCGGCTGAACGACATCCGGTTGCGGCGGTTGCATCTGTTCGGGCGTGACTTCGTTCGGTTGCACCGTCTGCGACTGCACAGCGTCGGCGGTCACTTGCTCCGGCTCCGTCTGCGGGTTTTCCTCGCCGGCGGCCATCTGATCCGCATCGGAATTGCCAATCATGATGACGCTGACGGTATCGCCCGCCTCTTCCTGTGCTTCTTCAGGCGTGGCGACGAAGGTAAATAGCAGCACAACAACGATAACGGCATGGAAAAGGCAGGATCCCACGCCGGAGAAGAGCAGCGATGTCTTGCGCTCGACAACCGTCTCTCGCGCCTTATCAGGCAGCGCGTCCATCGGCAGATGTTCCGCTGTCTCGACGGGCGCGGCTTCGCCTGGATGATCCGGAAAGGAACTGATCTCAGTAAATCGACTGTAATGCACCACAGCCTCGCCCGCCGGCGGTCGTGGCACGCCCTCAAGGCCGGTCAGTTCGTGGCCGGGCAGCACGCTCGGATAGTTGTCATTCAAGCCGCTGTTGGCGCGGCGCACCATGGAAACTTTCGCCGAGCGCATTGCCATCGCTTCAGCCTTCGAAGGGAACTGAAGTCTGAGAGCGGGTCGTCAGCGCCGCCTTGCATTCGCCGGCGGCCGGGCCGTCGCAGACCGGCGTATCATTAATGATGATGCGGGAGACCGTTTCGCATTTAACGCCGGACATATCGAATTGCCGGACGCGCTTCTTGCTGAGCGGCAGGTCGCGGAAATCAAGCACGGAAACACGGTCGACAGCATTCTTCTCGTTAAAGAAGGCGAGCTCGAAAGAGATCTTGTTGATCGGTGTTGCCATATCGTTTTCGGCAACGAAGGTCATCATACATCCCTTCTGAGAGGGAGCCAATGCATTCAGCTCGACAGTGAGCCTGTGCGCAGCCGATGCGGGTACCGCGGCATTCGCATCTTGAGCGAAAGCGGAAACAGAAGACGCCGCAGCAAACAGCCCCGAGACAGCGAGCGCCAAGATCGTTTTCGTCAGCATCGGCATATCTCCCAAATATGTTTGACGGCGCTCGACCGACCAGCGCGGCCACTGCGTGTATCGCCGCAAATTTTAAACTTGACTCTACAGGTATCCTATTGTGTGTTTATGAAACCATGAGTAAGAGAGTCAAGATAAATTTGGCCGCACGACGGTGCAGCCCCCGATGAATTTTCAGGCAAAACTAAACAGGATGATTGCTGAGAAGAGCCCTACGCCGCCGGTGCAATGCATGGCCGCACCACAGATACGAATTGTCGAGAGCACGGATATTTTCCGGGGCCAGACCGAAATCATGATCAAGCACGAGGGCGTCATCTACCGCATGAAGATTACGCGCCAAGGCAAGCTGATACTCAACAAATAGGCATGACAGATGACTAAGACGACCCGTCCGACCCCCGCCGAAATTCGCGCTTTCCGCGCCGAGAACCCGAAGATGCGCGAGCGCGATATCGCCGCCCGCCTCGAGATTTCCGAAGCGGCGCTCGTCGCGGCCGAAGTCGGCATTTCGGCCATCCGCATCGATGCCAGCGTCGATCGCTTCCTGGAGCGGATTGCCTCGCTTGGCGAGATCATGGCGCTGTCGCGCAATGAAAGCGCCGTGCATGAGAAAATCGGCGTCTATGAGAACATGAAATTCGGTGCTCAAGCGGCGATCGTACTCGGCGAAAATATCGACCTACGCATCTTCCCGAAGCGCTGGGTGCATGGCTTTGCCGTCACCAAGACCGATGGTGATCAGAAGAGGCTCAGCCTGCAGTTCTTCGACAAGGCCGGCGATGCCGTCCACAAGGTGCATCTGCGCCCCGATTCGAATGTCGAAGCCTATCACGCCATGGTCTCTGAACTGCGCATCGAAGACCAATCGCAGGAATTCGCCGAGGATCGTTCCGGTTACGACAATGGGGCGACGGATGGCGATGTCAGCCGCGACGAGCTGCGCGACCATTGGAGCCGCATGACCGATACGCACGAATTCTTCGGCATGCTGAAGAAGCTGAAGATCGGCCGCCAGGATGCGATCCGCAGCGTCGGCGACGATTATGCGTGGAAGCTCGATGGCGGCGCGGTCGCGGAAATGATGCACGCCTGCGTGCGCGAGGGCCTGCCGATCATGTGCTTCGTCGCCAACGAAGGCACTGTGCAGATCCACTCCGGGCCGATCCATAACGTGCAGACCATGGGTCCCTGGATCAACGTCATGGACCCGACCTTCCATCTCCATCTGCGGCTGGATCACATCGCCGAGACCTGGGCCGTGCGCAAGCCGACCAAGGACGGCCACGTCACCTCGCTCGAGGCCTACAACGCCAAAGGCGAAATGATCATCCAATTCTTCGGCAAGAGGAAGGAAGGCTTCGATGAACGCCCGGATTGGCGCGCTATCCTGGAAAGCCTGACGAGATCAGGCACCAGCGTCGCCGCGTGAAAGGCGATCCATGACAATGTTTAAGAATTTGAAGCGCATCCGGCCATGGGAAATCGCCTTGACCATGGTGGTGATGGCCCTGCCGCTCGCGCCGGCCAATCCGATCGCCGGCCTTGGCAGCTTCGTGCGGCACGCCCACGCTGCGGAGGCGGCATCGAAGATCAATACGTCACGCCTCGTCTCCATCGGCGGCGATGTCACCGAGATCGTCTATGCGCTCGGCGAGGAGAAGCGGCTCATCGCCCGCGATTCCACCAGCCTTTATCCGAAAGAGGCGGCCAAGCTTCCTGATGTGGGCTACATGCGTGCCCTGTCTCCGGAAGGCATTCTGGCCGTCAATCCGACCGCCATCATCGCCGTCGAGGGCTCCGGCCCGCCGGAAGCTTTGGCCGTACTGCGCAATGCGAGCCTGCCCTTCGAGACCGTACCGCAACACTACGATCGCGACGGCATTTTGAAAAAGATCGAAGTCGTTGGCGCGCTGCTTGGCGTGCCCGACAAGGCAAAGGTTTTAGAAGATAAGGTCGCCACTGATCTCGATGCTGCGATCAATGAGTCCGCCAAGCGCCCGGAGGCCGAGCGCAAGCGCGTGCTCTTCGTGCTCAGCAACCAGAACGGCAAGATCATGGCTTCGGGCACCAATACGGCCGCCGACGGCATCATCAAGCTGACAGGCGCCACCAACGCGATCGGCGGCTTCAGCGGGTACAAGTCGGTGACGGATGAAGCGATCATCGAAGCCAAGCCGGACGTCATCCTGATCATGGATCGCGAGGGGCCACTGTCGATGTCGAACGAGGACCTCCTGAAGCAGCCGGCCATTTCGCTGACGCCGGCCGCGAGCCGCAAGGCGATCGTGCGCATGGACGGCCTGCATCTGCTCGGCTTCGGACCACGCACGGCCAGCGCCATTCGCGAGCTGAACGCAGCGATCTACGGAGGCTGACGTGGCATTCAACGATGCCATGGCGGGGCTGAAGCGGATGTCGCAAACCACGGCAAGCCGACGCGAAGGGGATCGCACCGCTCTTGCGATCCTCGTCATCGCCGGCCTCCTCGTGATTTCCGCCGCTGCCTTTCTTTTCTCCATCACAACGGGCGCGTCGAATGCGTCGGTCATCGATGTCGTAACGGGCATGCTGACCGGCAGCACGGAAAGCACGCTTAGCATCCGCGACCGCATCGTCATTTTCGACATTCGCCTGCCCCGCGCCGTCCTCGGCTTCCTGATCGGTGGCGGGTTGGCGGTTTCGGGCGCTGTCATGCAGGGCCTCTTCCGCAATCCGCTCGCCGATCCCGGCCTGATCGGCGTATCTGCCGGTTCCAGCCTCGGTGCGGTCGCCATGATCGTCCTCGGTGGCGGCGTGTTTGCTCCCGTCGCACATATCCTCGGCGTCTTCGCTCTTCCCATCGCCGCCTTCATCAGCGGCCTGGTAACGACGATATTGCTTTATAAGGTCGCGACCCGGTACGGACAGACCTCCATCGCAACCATGCTGCTCGCCGGCATCGCGCTCGGTTCGCTTGCACTGGCGGCAACCGGAATCCTCATCTACATGGCCGACGACCGGCAGCTGCGCGACTTGACCTTCTGGAGCATGGGATCGCTGGCGGGCTCGACATGGAGCAAGGTCGCAAGTGCCGGCCCGATCATCGTCCTTTCGCTTCTGCCGCTCCCCTTCATGGCGCGCGGGTTGAATGCGCTGACGCTCGGCGAAGCGGCCGCTTTCCACATGGGGATATCAGTGCAGCGGCTGAAGAATATCGCCATCGTCAGCGTGGCCGCGGCGGTCGGCGCCTCCGTCGCCGTCAGCGGCGGTATAGGCTTCGTCGGTATCATCGTCCCGCATATCCTGCGCATGGTCATCGGCCCCGACCATCGTTTCCTGTTGCCCGCATCAGCGCTGCTGGGCGGCTCGTTGCTGGTCGTTGCCGATGTGGTTGCCCGCACCATCGTTTCCCCGGCCGAGCTGCCGATCGGCATTCTGACGGCCGGCGTCGGTGGTCCCTTCTTCCTGTGGATGCTGCTCAGGCAGCGCTCGCGCCTCAGCCTGTGAGTTCGCGATGATCGATGTCTCCAATTTGAGCGTCCGGCTGACCGGCAAACCGGTCGTGCAGGATATATCCTTCACTGCCGAGGCCGGCACGCTGACCGCCATTTGCGGGCCGAACGGCTCCGGCAAGACCACCACGATGAAAGCCATCTCAGGCGAGCTCGCCCATAGCGGCAGCGTCCATATGAACGGCTTTGACATCAAGGCCCTGGAGCCATGGCAGCTTGCTGAAATGCGCGGCGTCCTGCCGCAGGCAAGCTCGATATCCTTTCCCTTCACCGTCCGCGAGATCGTGCGCATGGGGCTGACAAGCGGCCGCAATCGCCACCCGGAGCAGGCTGACCGCACCGCGACGGAGGCGCTTGCCGCCGTCGATCTCGGCGGCTTCGAGGGCCGCTTCTATCAGGAGCTTTCCGGTGGCGAACAGCAACGTGTGCAGCTCGCCCGGATATTGTGCCAGATTTCAGAACCTGTCACCGATGGCAGGCCGTGCTGGCTGCTTCTCGACGAACCGGTCTCCAGCCTCGACATCAGCCACCAGCTCGGCATCATGACGCTTGCCCGGCAATTCGCCCGACGCGGCGGCGGTGTCATTGCGGTCATGCACGATCTCAACCTGACCGCGCTCTTCGCCGATCGGATGATCCTACTCAAAGGCGGCCGGCTGCAGGCGGAGGGGTCGGTCAAGGACGTGCTGACGGACCGGCATCTTCAGGACGTGTTCGGCTGCAATCTCAGGGTCAACCGCGTCCCCGCCGATGGCGCCCCTTTCGTTCTCGCCCATAGCGCACTGAGCGACTGACCATCTCCCGCCCCGCACGCTCCGGAACTTTTTGTTGCATCCGCGCGTTGAGAGGAGGTGATCGAAATCAATGTTTCGAACGGAAGACGGCGTATTGTGCCGGATAATCTCCGACGAAAGCGGATAACAGGCGCCTCGAGGCGCGAAAGCAAAGCGAAAGGGAGCTGAACATGGCTACATCCATTCTCCATTCGGTGCGTCGCAGGCGCAATGGCAGCAGCCTGGAGGAGGTCGAGGCAAGCATCGAAGATCAGATCGAATCGCTTCGCGAAGAAGTTGCAGCCTTCGCCAAGCTGATTGGTGAGAGCGGCGCGAGGCATGGTGAGAAATTGCGCGCAAGCGCCGAGTCCAATTTTGACGATCTGACAGCTCGCGGAGAGGAGTTGCTGCGCGATCTGCAGCGCGGCTATGTAAGAGGTTCGCGCGAAGTGCGCCGGACCGTGCGCCAGCATCCCGTCGCCACGATCGGCGCAGCGGCTGCATTCGGTCTTGCTGTCGCTCTGCTTCTGTCTCGCCGCTAGGGTGGCGGGATGATCGCCTCAATCCTCGGCCTGCTACTGTCAGGCACACTCAACCGCACCGTTGCGCGAACCAAGCGCAACGGTATTTTCATCGCAATCGCGGCCCTTCTCCTACTGACGGCCTATGCCTTCGCGCTTATAGCGGCAGCCATCTGGCTGGCGACGATCTATGGCGCGGCGGTTTCTGCGCTGCTGATTGCCGCAGGCACCCTTCTGCTCGGGCTGATCGTCCTCGTCATTATGGCCATCATCAACCAGCAGGAGAAACGGCGGGCCCGGGAACGTATGCTGGCGATGGAATCGGTCGCGGCGGCAGCGCTCGGCCTCGTGCGCAAGCAACCGCTTATGACTGCGGCCATTGCCGCCGCTCTTCTTTTCGGCAACCTGTTCGGCACGCGCGACGAAGACGAGTGAACCGGCATTCATGAGCGTAAAAGAACCGACATGGCGGAATTAAATCTGCTCTTCACCGACGGGCTGCCGCGAAAGGTGTGAAAACCGTAGAAATCAGTCGGAAGGAGAAAAGGCCCGGTCGAGAGCACCGGGCCTTTTCTTAGAAAGCGAATGCTTTGGACGTCAGCGGCGCGGACGTGGCGTCCGGACCGAAATCCGCCTCGCCGGAAATATCCAGCAGTTCCTGCAGCCGCTGGCGCGCACGGTTGACGCGGCTCTTGATGGTGCCGACTGCGCAACCGCAAATCTCCGCGGCTTCCTCATAGGAAAAGCCCGAAGCACCCACGAGGATGATCGCTTCGCGCTGGTCCGGCGGTAGCTGATCCAGGGCTTTGCGGAAGTCCTGCAGGTCGACAGCGCCGTATTGCGAGGGATGCGTTGCCATCGATTCCGTGAAGACGCCGTCACTGTCCTGCACCTCACGGCCGCTCTTGCGCATCTGGCTATAAAGCTCGTTGCGCAGGATGGTGAAGAGCCAGGCCTTCATATTCGTGCCCATCTCGAAATGATCCTGTTTGGCCCAGGCCTTCATGATCGTATCCTGGACAAGGTCATCGGCCCGGTCGTGACGGCCGGTCAGCGAAATGGCGAAGGCACGAAGGCTCGGGAGAGCTGCGAGAAGTTCGCGCTTGAAGCTCGTTTGCGTTTCCATCGCATCCACCTCCTATTCGGAGACCTTTGCGGAGGCCAAACGCTCAGCCTGGTCGAGCTTTTCCAAAAGATCGAGAAAGCGGTCGGGAATGGCCTCGTCCTGCGCGGCCGCGTAGAACGAACGCAACCGGTTGCCGATCTGATTGTTGGGATCGAGGATATCCATCGCACGCAGGTCCGATGTCTTGTTGTCTGCGTCCTCGTGATTCTGGATAGTCATTTAACCCGCTCGCTTTTCATTTTTCTCGCGTTCATGGATAAGACGCCCTTGCCTTCCGTCCGGAAGACCGATGGACCCCATTCAAAACAATGCCTAACGAATCGTAAAGGTTGAGGTCCAGTGATTGTAAGCATTGTAATGCGACTGCCTAAAAAAAGTTCCGACAAAGAGGAACTTTTTTACTCAACTGACGTTTTCTTAGTTGTTGCGGCCATCGAGCTGTATTTAATTAGAATGTTATAAAAGGCGGGAGCCATTGATGACACTTTCCACACGCATTGCGCCGCATCTTCCTTACTTGCGGCGTTATTCACGTGCTTTGACCGGAACGCAGACGTCGGGGGACGCCTATGTTGCTGCGGTTTTGGAAGCCATCATCGCCGACATATCCATCTTTCCGGATACAGACAGCGACCGCGTTGCACTGTATAAACTGTTCACCAAGCTGTTCGGTTCCGTAACACTTCAGATTGCTGAACCGACCTCTCCCTTTGCCTGGGAACAGCGTGCCACTGTGAACCTCTCCAAAGTTTCGCCGCTCGCTCGACAGGCATTCCTGCTTGCCTCTGTCGAAAGTTTCCGCCTCGGCGAGATCGCCGATATCCTCGACGTTTCGGAAAGCGACGCAATGCACCTGCTTGACACTGCCTCCCAGGAAATCTCCCGCCAGGTGGCGACCGACATCATGATCATCGAGGACGAACCGCTGATCGCGATGGACATCGAGCAGATGGTGGAAAGCCTTGGCCATCGCGTCACCGGCATCGCCCGTACGCATGCCGAAGCGGTCGCGCTTTACAATGCGACGAAACCGAGCATGGTGCTTGCCGATATCCAGCTTGCCGACGGTAGCTCCGGCATCGATGCCGTCAACGATATCCTCAAGACTGCCAGCATCCCGGTGATCTTTATCACTGCCTTCCCGGAACGGTTGTTGACGGGCGAACGGCCGGAGCCGACTTTCCTTGTGACCAAGCCTTTCAATCCGGATATGGTAAAGGCGCTCATCAGCCAGGCACTGTTCTTTAACGAAACCACAAAGGTGGCTGCCTGATTCAAGTGAAAACCTTAGGGCGGAACAAAGACCATGACCGGGTGTTTGGGTGCGGAACGGCCGGTTTACCGACTGTTATACGAGATGATTCTATAGGTCGGCTCAAGTTGTTACGAGTGGGAATGCCCTATCGGCGGGGTTCTCAAATTGCGTGTGAAAGGCAAGCCGGTGAATACGTCTGAACCATTACCCGGCGCGCCTTTGAGCTTGGAAGGCAAGGCCGCTCTGATGGAGCGGGCGCTCGCGAGCGCCAGTGTGTCCATCCTTTTTCAGGATGTAAATCTTTCGATCCGTTATGCCGACAATCTGCCGGATCATCTGCAGCCCTCCGTCGTGATGGGAGGCAATGACTCGCATCTCTTTGGCGAAAAGGACGGCGAGCACCTTTCCCGATTGAAGCGCGGCGTGCTCGACAGCGGCAAGCCGGCAACCGCTGAGGTTGAGATCGCCAGCGGCGACGGCATACGCATCTATGAACTGAAAATGGAGCGCGTCGGCGGGCGCAAGCCGCAAGGCGTGCTGTCTGTCATCTCGGAAATCACCGAAAGCCGCCACCGCGAAAAAGTGCTGAAGTCGCTGCTGCGCGAACTGTCGCACCGTTCCAAGAACCTGCTCGCGATCATTCAGGGTATCGCCACGCAAACCGCACGACATACGCTTTCCGTGGACAATTTCCTCGTCAAGTTCCGCGGCCGCCTGCAATCCCTGTCGAATTCGCAAGACCTCATTACCGATTCCAGCTGGCGAGGTGCCTATCTCTTCGAACTGGCGGAAAAGCAGTTCGCACCCTATTGGCCCGATGCCGGCGTCCCCATGCCGATATACGGCATCAATGCCCATCTCACGCCCAATGCCGCCGTGCATCTGGGCCTTGCCCTGCACGAGCTCATCGTCAATTCCGCGTCGCACGGCGCCATCTCGACCGGCGCAACTAGTATCACGCTGAACTGCCGGGAAGCTGAACTCGACGGCAGGAAGGCGATCGAAGTCGCCTGGTCGGAGCGATTCTACGCGCCCTCCGATCACGAGTTCGAAGACAACAGCTTCAGCCGTACGGTGCTCGAGCGCGTCGTGCCGACGTCCATGAACGGCCGCGCCGACTTTGCCATTGACGACGGCAGCATTGGCTACCGGATCACCATTCCCGAAACTGAATATGAAATCCTGAGACGCCGCTAAGACTGAAAACGGCGACAAAATAAAACAGCCAGTGCGAGGGCGGCGCACTGGCTGCTTTGCACTCATCGGGAGGGGACCGTGAGTAGAAGTCCCGAGACGTATTGGGCGTGCATCGGGAGATGCGATCGTCGTCAGGACATCTACATAACGATGCTGCCAAGCCTTGGTTCCACGCCGACCCAAAAAATTTCATCAGTCTTTCACATTTCAGCGCAAACGCAGGCATGACGCTTATCGGCGGATAGGTGGTGCTCGTCATCATCATCGCCTCTCAAGCATTTCGAAAGTGCGCCCTTCGAATGAAGAACATCAATTAAAATCAAATACTTGATACATACGGTCCGGAACTGCCTGAAGCGAGCATTTCATAGTTCACGCGTACTGCGTGGCAGGCTTTGCGATAAAAATTTTACCGTTTGATAAATTTTTTTAGCTGAGTTACCGTTCCAGTACTAGCCGTTTACTATAAGAGGGAACTTCAATGGGACGACTGGAAACTGGGATTCATAAAGGCAGGCTCACGCCCGCCGAATATGATGCGAACTTTTCCGATCTTCACCCGCGCCTCACCAAACATGAGGCACTGGTCGCAGCCGACCGCTGCTATTTCTGCTACGACGCGCCGTGCATGACGGCCTGTCCCACCTCCATCGACATTCCGATGTTCATCCGCCAGATCTCGACGGGCAATCCGATCGGCTCGGCCAAGACGATCTTCGATCAGAACATCCTCGGCGGCATGTGCGCTCGCGTCTGTCCCACCGAACAGCTCTGCGAGCAGGCTTGCGTGCGCAACACTGCCGAAGAGCGCCCGGTCGAGATCGGTCGTCTGCAGCGCTATGCAACCGACGTGGCCATGGCGGAAAACAAGCAGTTCTATACGCGCGCCGAATCCACCGGCAAGAAGATCGCCGTCATCGGCGCCGGTCCGGCCGGTCTTGCCTGCGCGCATCGCCTCGCCGTCAAGGGTCACGACGTCACTATCTTCGATGCCCGTGAAAAGGCCGGCGGCCTGAATGAATACGGCATTGCCACCTACAAGGCGGTCGACGACTTCGCCCAGAAGGAAGTAGACTACGTGCTCGCCATCGGCGGCATCGAGGTGAAGAACGGTCAGGTGCTGGGCCACGATTTCAGCCTAGCCGACCTTTCTCAGCAATATGACGCCGTCTTCCTCGGCCTCGGCCTTGCAGGCGTCAACGCGCTGCGGGCAGAAGGCGAGGACCTCGAGGGCGTCGCTGATGCCGTTGCTTACATCGCCGAGCTACGCCAGGCCGGTAACAAGGCCGATATCGCCATCGGCCGCCGCGTCGTCGTTCTCGGCGGTGGCATGACCGCAATCGACGCAGCCGTGCAGGCAAAACTGCTCGGCGCCGAAGAGGTGACCATCTGCTATCGCCGCGGCAAGGAGCACATGAACGCCTCGGAATTCGAGCAGGATCTAGCCGCCTCCAAGGGCGTCATTATCCGTCATTGGCTCGCCCCGAAGCGCATCCTCGACAAGGACGGCAAGGTCGCCGGGATCGAGGTCGAATATACCGAACTGCGCGACGGCAAGCTCGTTGGCACCGGCGATGTCGGCGTCATCGCAGCCGACCAGATCTTCAAGGCAATCGGTCAGACGTTCGAGGCTTCAGGCCTCGGCGCGCTGCGCATGGAATCCGGCCGTATCGCCATCGATGGCGAAGGCCGCACCTCGATCGAAGGCGTATGGGCCGGCGGCGACTGCGTGCTTGGCGGCGACGACCTGACGGTCTCGGCCGTGGCACAGGGTCGCGACGCGGCCGAATCCATCAACCGTGCGCTCGCTGCCGCCACATCGGCCGCTGCAGTCGCCTGAAAGGAGAACCGACATGGCTGATCTCCGCAATAATTTTGTTGGCATCAAGTCTCCGAACCCGTTCTGGCTGGCCTCCGCGCCGCCGACCGACAAGGCCTACAACGTCGAGCGCGCCTTCAAGGCAGGCTGGGGTGGCGTGGTCTGGAAGACACTCGGCGAAGAAGGCCCACCGGTCGTCAACGTCAACGGCCCGCGCTACGGCGCCATCTGGGGTGCCGACCGCCGCCTGCTCGGTCTTAACAACATCGAACTGATCACCGACCGCGACCTCTACACCAACCTTCGCGAAATGAAGCAGGTGAAGAAGAACTGGCCGGATCGCGCTTTGATCGCTTCGATCATGGTCCCTTGCGTCGAGGATGCCTGGAAGGCGATCCTGCCCCTGGTCGAGGAAACGGAAGCCGACGGCATCGAACTCAACTTCGGCTGTCCCCACGGCATGTCCGAGCGCGGCATGGGCTCCGCAGTCGGACAGGTGCCGGAATATATCGAGATGGTGGTGCGCTGGTGCAAGCAGTACACGCGCATGCCGGTCATCACCAAGCTGACGCCCAATATCACCGACATCCGCAAGCCTGCCCGCGCCGCTAGGGCCGGCGGCACCGACGCGGTCTCGCTGATCAACACGATCAACTCGATCGTCTCGGTCGATCTCGACAATTTCGCTCCGAACCCGACTGTCGGCGGCAAGGGCAGTCATGGCGGCTATTGCGGGCCGGCGGTGAAGCCGATCGCACTCAACATGGTGGCAGAGATCGCCCGCGATCCGGAAACCTATGGCCTGCCGATATCGGGCATCGGTGGCATCACCACCTGGCGCGACGCGGCGGAATTCCTCGCACTCGGCGCCGGCAACGTGCAGGTCTGCACGGCAGCCATGACTTACGGCTTCAAGATCGTCGAAGAGATGATCACGGGCCTTTCCGACTGGATGGACGAGAAGGGGCACCGCACTCTGGACGATGTTATCGCCCGCGCCGTGCCAAACGTCTCCGACTGGCAGTATCTGAACCTCAACTATATCGCCAAAGCGAAGATCGACCAGGATGCCTGCATCAAGTGCGGCCGCTGTCACATCGCCTGCGAGGACACCTCGCACCAGGCGATCACCAACATGGTCGATGGCGTCAGGCGCTTTGAAGTGATGGAAGAGGAATGCGTCGGCTGCAATCTCTGCGTCAACGTCTGCCCTGTCGAGAACTGCATCACCATGGAAGAACTGCCGGCAGGTTCGCTCGACAAGCGCACCGGCAAGATCGTCGACCCGAACTACGCCAACTGGACGACGCATCCGAACAATCCGATGGCGCGTCAGGCGGCGGAGTAACAAGGTAAAATCCGCAAGCATTTAAAAGGCGGCCGCAACTCGCTGCGGCCGCCTTTTATCTTAGGCACAATTTTTAAGGATCGTGCCGTCGCTCAGCTGTGACGAATCCGAAGCCCGTCGACGAAAAGCTGCTCCAGATAGCGTGCGGCATCCTCGAAACGCCCCTCGCCCGAATGCTCTTCGCCAAGCACGGCGCGCACCTGCACGTCGAAATCCGCATAATGCTGCGTGGTTGACCAGATCGAGAAAATCAGGTGATAGGGATCGCATTTAGCGATCTTGCCGGCCTTCGCCCAGGCGCGGATGACCTCGGCCTTCTCGTCCACGAGCGCCTTCAGCGGCCCACGCAGCTCGTCCTCCACATGCGGCGCGCCCTGCAGCATTTCATTGGCAAAAAGCCGGCTTTCGCGAGGAAAATCACGGGCCATCTCGAGCTTGCGGCGGATATAGGAACGAATCTCGCTTTCAGGGTTGCCATTGGCATCGAAAGCGCGCAGCGGCTCCAACCAGGTAAACAGCACGCGGTCGATCAAGGCCCGGTGCATGGCCTCCTTGGTGCGGAAATAGTAAAGCAGATTGGGCTTCGACATGCCGGCGACTTCGGCGATCTGATCGATGGTCGAGCCACGAAAGCCGCTGACGGAAAATACGTCCAGCGCGGCCTCCAATATGATTTCCTCTTTCTCTTCCTGGATTCGGGTGCGGCGCTGCGTCCTGGCGGCTCTGGGAATGGCCATATCTGCTCTGTTTCTCCTTGAAATCCAAGCCTTTCGGCCGTTCCCTCATTCATCCTGTCGATGCATCGGAATTAGGCAGTCGCCTGAAATTTTATCGGAAATTTTCGTGCTTTTCGTCTTGAGCCGCGCCACGGAAGTTGTAATGTTTACCAATCGGTCAAATTATCCGCCAGATGCTTCTTAAAGGCAACTGGCGATTTTCCGGGCAAGAAAAACAAGACGGCGCTCCGGAATTTGAAATAAGACCAACGGGAACAATTTTGGGTATGCGCCTTGCATGCCCCAGGACAAACAGGTGAGGATTGCATCATGGTGGCAGCGCCAGGAGAAAACATGCGTATCAATGGCGAGCGCCTTTGGGATACGCTGATGGACATGGCGAAGATCGGCCCCGGCATTGCCGGCGGCAACAATCGCCAAACGCTGACCGATGCCGACGCCGAAGGACGCAGCCTTTTCAAGACCTGGTGCGACAACGCCGGCATGACCGTCGGCGTCGACAAGATGGGCACGATGTTCGCGACCCGCGCCGGCACCGATCCGGATGCGCTGCCCGTCTATGTCGGCTCGCATCTCGATACCCAACCGACCGGCGGCAAGTATGACGGCGTCCTCGGTGTGCTCGCAGCGCTCGAAGTCGTCCGTACAATGAACGACCTCGGCATCAAGACCAAACACCCGATCGTCGTCACCAATTGGGCCAACGAGGAAGGCGCGCGCTTCGCACCTGCCATGCTCGCCTCCGGCGTCTTTGCCGGCGTGCACACACTTGATTATGCCTATGGCCGCAAGGATCCGGACGGCAAGACTTATGGCGAGGAGCTGAAGCGCATCGGCTGGCTCGGCGACGAAGAGGTCGGTGCTCGCAGGATGCATGCCTACTTCGAATATCATATCGAACAGGGCCCGATCCTGGAGGCCGAGAACAAGACAATCGGCGTCGTCACGCACTGTCAGGGCCTTTGGTGGCTGGAATTCACGCTGACCGGCAAGGAAGCGCATACCGGCTCGACGCCGATGGCCATGCGTGTCAATGCCGGCTTGGCCATGTCGCGGATCATTGAGATGGTGCAGAGCGTCGCCATGGAAAACCAGCCGGGCGCCGTCGGCGGTGTCGGCCAGGTTTTCTTCTCGCCGAATTCGCGCAACGTCCTGCCCGGCAAGGTGGTTTTCACCGTCGACATCCGCACGCCAGACAAGGAAAAGCTCGATCGTATGCGCACCAAGATCGAAACCGAAGGCAAGAAGATCGCCGATGCCCTCGGTGTGGGCTGCTCGGTCGAAGCCATCGGGCATTTCGAACCAGTGACTTTCGATCCCAAGCTCGTCACGTCAGTGCGCAACGCCGCTGAAAAACTCGGCTACAGCCACATGAACATCATCTCCGGGGCAGGTCACGATGCCTGCTGGGCTGCCAAGGTCGCCCCCGCCACCATGGTCATGTGCCCCTGCGTCGGCGGCCTCTCCCACAACGAGGCCGAAGAAATCTCCAAGGAATGGGCGGCCGCCGGCGCGGATGTGCTGTTCCACGCAGTCGTCGAGACGGCGGAGATTGTGGCTTGACGGCCACAGCTCCCGGCATCGGAACCTAACACATCTGGAGCATGCACCATGAGCACAGTCATCAAGGGTGGAACCATTGTCACGGCCGACCTGACCTATAAGGCGGATGTGAAGATCGAAGGCGGCAAGATCGTCGAAATCGGGCAGAACCTCTCCGGCAGCGAAGTGCTGGATGCGTCCGGCTGTTATGTCATGCCCGGCGGCATCGATCCGCACACGCATCTCGAAATGCCGTTCATGGGCACCTATTCCTCCGACGATTTCGAGAGCGGCACCCGCGCGGCCCTTGCCGGCGGCACGACGATGGTGGTGGATTTTGCGCTCCCCTCACCCGGCCAGTCGCTACTCGAGGCGCTGACTATGTGGGACAACAAGTCTACCCGCGCGACCTGTGACTATTCCTTCCACATGGCGATTACCTGGTGGGGCGAACAGGTCTTCAACGAGATGGAAGCCATCGTCCGCGATAAGGGCATCAACACCTTCAAGCACTTCATGGCCTATAAGGGCGCGCTGATGGTGGATGACGACGAGATGTTTTCGTCCTTCCAGCGCTGCGCCGAGCTCGGCGCTCTGCCGCTCGTTCATGCCGAGAACGGCGATGTTGTGGCGCAGATGCAGGCAAAGCTGCTGGCCGAAGGCAATAACGGCCCGGAAGCGCATGCCTATTCCCGCCCGGCGGAAGTCGAGGGCGAGGCAACGAACCGGGCCATCATGATCGCCGACATGGCCGGTTCGCCCGTCTACATCGTCCACACCTCCTGCGAACAGGCGCATGAAGCCATCCGCCGCGCGCGTCAGAAAGGCATGCGCGTCTATGGCGAGCCGCTGATCCAGCATCTGACGCTCGACGAAAGCGAATACGCCAATCCGGACTGGGACCACGCCGCCCGCCGCGTCATGTCGCCGCCCTTCCGCAACAAACAGCACCAAGACAGCCTCTGGGCCGGCCTCTCCTCCGGCTCGCTGCAGGTGGTCGCGACCGACCATTGCGCCTTTACAACCGAGCAGAAACGCTTTGGCCTCAACGACTTCACGAAGATCCCTAACGGTACCGGCGGGCTTGAGGATCGTATGCCCATGCTCTGGACCTACGGCGTCAACACCGGCCGGCTGACGATGAACGAGTTTGTCGCCGTCACGTCCACCAACATCGCCAAGATCCTCAACGTCTATCCGAAGAAGGGCGCGATCCTCGTGGGCGCCGATGCCGACATCGTCGTGTGGGACCCTAAGCGCTCGAAAACCATCACCGCCAAGACCCAGCAATCGGCGATCGACTACAACGTCTTCGAAGGCAAGGAAGTCACCGGCCTGCCGCGCTATACGCTGACGCGCGGCGTCGTCGCCATCGAGGAAGGTGCGGTCAAGACCCGAGAAGGCCACGGCGAGTTTGTCAGGCGCGATCCCTTCACCGCCGTCAACCGTGCGCTTTCCACCTGGAAAGAAATCACCGCACCGCGCAAGGTGCAGCGCAGCGGCATCCCCGCAAGCGGGGTATGACGCTTGGGCACAGCACTTCGGCTCATCGGCCGCCTAGAGCAATTCCAGGAAAAGTGCGTAACGGTTTTCCGTCCGGAATTGCGTAAAAACAGGGAGATGGAGCATTCTCGCGATTCGAAGAAAAGCGAGAAGACCCTAGCACGGCACATACCGCTCCAGGTCCGGCAGCAGGATGACGCTTTCCTGCTCGTTCGGGTCGGTGCGGGCGATGACCGCTGTCGCCGGCCGGTCGCCGAGATTGGCGGGAAGATGCGGAACGCCTGCCGGAATATAGAACATCTCGCCCTCGCGCACGATGACATGCTCTTCCAGCCGATCGCCAAACCAGCAATGCGTCTCGCCGGAAATCGCGTAGATCGCCGTCTCATGCGAGGCGTGAAGATGCGCCTTGGCGCGGGCACCTGGCGGGATGGTCAAAAGATGCATGCAAATCCCCGTCGAACCCACTGTCTCGGCGGCAATCCCTTCGAAATAGCTGAAGCCCTGTTTTCCGGCATAGGTGCTGCCGGGCCTCACGATATGGCAGGTAGGCTTCGATGAGACACTCATGGCATTGCTCCCCTCTATCCAGCAGCCGCTTGGCCTTCTCGCCTATCCGGACTGCAGCAATGCCAAACAGGATAACACGCAATCCGCCTCAAACATGCGGCGAAAACAGGACTGGTAGCTGTTAATGACGTCATCCGCTTCCTCCGTCGTATCCGCGCGGAATCTCTGTCTCACCTACAATACGAATGACGGGCCGGTGCATGCGCTGAGCAATGTCGATCTCGATGTTCGCAAGGGCGATTTCGTCTCCTTCATCGGCCCGTCCGGCTGCGGTAAAACCACTTTCCTGCGGGTGATTGCCGATCTCGAGCGAAAGACATCAGGCGATATCAGCGTCAACGGCATGTCGCCGGAAGATGCCCGCAAGGCCCGTGCTTATGGCTATGTCTTCCAGGCCGCAGCCCTCTACCCCTGGCGTACGATCGAGAAGAACATCGCCTTACCGCTTGAGATCATGGGCTATGACAAGCGGGAGCAGGCTAAGCGTATCACCCGAACGCTGGAACTGGTGAACCTCAAAGGCTTCGAACATAAATTTCCCTGGCAGCTCTCCGGTGGCATGCAGCAGCGTGCTTCGATCGCCCGTGCACTGGCCTTCGATGCCGATCTGCTGCTGATGGATGAACCCTTCGGCGCGCTGGACGAAATCGTCCGCGATCATTTGAATGAACAGCTTCTGAAGCTATGGAAGCAGACGAACAAGACCATTTGCTTCGTCACACACTCCATTCCGGAAGCTGTCTATCTCTCGACGAAGATCGTCGTCATGTCGCCGCGCCCGGGCCGCGTCACCGATGTCATAGAGTCGACGCTTCCGGCAGAACGGCCGCTCGACATCCGCGAAACGCCGGAATTCCTGGAAATTGCCCACCGTGTCCGGGAAGGCTTGCGGGCCGGACATAGCTACGAGGAATAGGATCAAGCCATGAACCCGCAATTCCTTCTTTGGCTCGTCGGCGCGATGGCGATCTTCATCAGCGGTGCAACCGCCTCGCGCGCCTATATCGCCAATAACAACATGTTGGTGCTTATCCTGTCGCTGGCGCTCTATTGCGTCGGCAATCTGATGATGGTGCGGCTAATGCGCGAGGGCGGGCTTGGCTTGGCGATCTCGGCCTCTTCCATCGCCCAGCTCGTCGTCGTCAATGTCATCGCCTTCATCGTCTTCGGCGAACGGCTGAGCCTGCAGCAGCTTGCCGGCGTGGGTCTTGGCATAATCGCCATGATCCTCATGCTGCTTCCCGCGCAAGGAAGGGCATAAGCATGGAAAAGGAACGATTCTTCAAGCACAAGTTCCTGCCGGTCACGACGATCGTCCTAGCGATCATCCTACTCTGGTATATCTTCGCCATCGCTCTCAATGCACCGTTCCAGCGCGATCTGGACCGGCGCGGCAACGTTACGCCAACGACGATGGAATTCATCGTCAAGACCCTCGCCCAGCCAAAGCCAATCCTGCCGGCCCCGCATCAGGTGGCGCAGAACGTCTTCGAAAACACCTTTCTTCGCGCCCTGACCAGCAATCGAAGCCTCGTTTACAATGCCTGGGTGACCCTGTCCTCCACGGCTGTCGGCTTTGCGTTCGGCACGATCCTCGGTATTCTGATCGCGGTCGGCATCGTCCATGTCGTCGCCCTCGATCGCAGCCTCATGCCGTGGATCATCGCGTCACAGACGATCCCGATCCTTGCCATCGCGCCCATGGTCGTCGTCGTATTGGGCTCGATCGGTGTGACCGGCCTTATCCCAAAGGCACTGGTCTCGACCTACCTGTCCTTCTTTCCCGTCGCCGTCGGCATGGTGAAGGGATTGCGTTCGCCTGAGGTCATGCATCTCGATCTGATGCGCACCTATAATGCCAGCGCCATGCAGACTTTCTGGAAGTTGCGCGTCCCCGCGTCCGTCCCATTCCTCTTCACCTCGATGAAAGTTGCGATCGCGGCCAGCCTGACCGGAACGATCGTCGGCGAGCTGCCGACAGGCGCGGTTGCAGGCGTCGGAGCGAAGTTGCTCGCCGGCTCCTACCAGAGCTTGACGATCGATATATGGGCGGCACTCGTTGCCGGCTCCATCCTTGCCGCCGTGTTGATCGCCATGGTCAGCATTGTTGCGCGGATCGTCGATCGTGCCATGGGAGGCCGGCCAGCATGAAAACCTTCCATCTCTCCTGGCAATGCACCCTCGCATTGCTGCTTTGTCTTGCAGCGATCGCGACACTGCCGCTGTTTTCAGCCGATACCGCAGCCCCCGTCAGTAGCGGCACGACCTTCGTCATTTTCATTCTCATCGCCGGTGCAGCCGCTATTTCATTGACGAATTTGTCGGCGGAGTTTGGTGCCGCGGTCCTCCTCTTTGCCGCGCACGCCGCCGCATGGCTGCTGCTCGCCGGACTATCGGGCAACGAAGGCAATGCGGAAGCAGCGTTTTTCATTCTACTTGCCGCAGCTTGGCTAATGGCGTGGCGTTGCGTCGCCATTCTCTCTGGCATTCCCGTGCATTCGTCTGCTGGCAGCTATACGCTGCGATTGCTGATCCCTGCGATTTTCGGCGCTTGGATCATCATTGTCTGGGAGGCGGTGACGCGCGGCGCCGGCATCCCATTCATTCTCTTGCCACCGCCAAGCGCAATCGGCGCACGCATTGCCGGTTCCGTCTCGACGCTTTGGATCGATGTTCAGCAGACCATCTTCCGATCGGTCCTGATAGGCTACATCATCGGCTGCGCCAGCGGCTTCGTCGTCGCCATTCTCGCAGACCGCTTTGCCTTCCTGCGCCGCGGTCTGCTGCCGATCGGCAACCTGGTCTCGGCCCTCCCGATCATCGGCATCGCACCGATCATGGTCATGTGGTTCGGCTTCGACTGGCAGTCCAAGGCAGCCGTGGTCGTGGTCATGACCTTCTTTCCGATGCTGGTGAATACGGTGACAGGCCTTGCCGCCGCCGGCAATATGGAACGCGATTTGATGCGCACTTACGCATCGAGCTACTGGCAGACGCTCTTCAAGCTGCGCTTGCCAGCTGCCGCGCCTTTTATTTTCAACGCGCTGAAGATCAACTCGACCCTGGCTCTGATTGGTGCCATCGTGGCCGAGTTTTTCGGCACGCCCATGTCCGGCATGGGCTTTCGCATTTCAACCGAAAATGGGCGGTTGAACCTCGATATGGTCTGGGCGGAAATCGCAATTGCCGCGATCGCCGGCTCGGTCTTTTACGGTATCGTCGCCATCATCGAACGAATGGTGACGTTCTGGCATCCGTCTATCCGTGGTGGACAGACGTAATCCAGGATCCCTTCCAAGGGATCGAGGCATAACTTCAGAGGGAAAGGGTGAAGACATGAAAAAAATAATGTTTGCATTGATGGCAAGTGCCATGACGCTTGCAGCCACCCAGGGCGCGATGGCGGCGGATAAATTGACGCTGCAGCTGAAATGGGTCGCCCAGGCACAGTTCGGCGGCTACTTCGTTGCCAAGGACAAGGGCTTCTATAAGGACGAAGGCCTCGATGTCGATATCAAGGCGGGCGGGCCCGATATCGCTCCAGAGCAGGTGATCGCCGGCGGCGGCGCCGATGTCATCGTCGACTGGATGGGCGGCGCCCTGGTTGCCCGCGAAAAGGGCGTGCCGCTCATCAATATCGCACAACCCTTCGAAAAATCCGGTCTGGAGCTGATCTGCCCGAAGGACGGCCCGGTCAAGACGGAGAAGGATTTCAAGGGACACACCCTCGGCGTTTGGTTCTACGGCAACGAATATCCCTTCTTCGCCTGGATGCACAAACTCGGCCTAAAGACCGACGGCGGCAAGGATGGCGTCAACGTTCTCAAGCAGAGCTTCGACGTGCAGCCTCTCGTCCAGAAGCAGGCCGACTGCATCTCCGTCATGACCTATAACGAGTACTGGCAGGCGATCGACGCCGGCTTCAAGGCCGAAGATCTGACCGTCTTTAACTACACCAAGCTCGGCAACGACCTTCTGGAAGACGGTCTCTACGTCAAGGAAGACAAGCTGAAGGATGCAAAGTTCAAGGCCGATATGGTGAAATTCGTCCGCGCGTCGATGAAGGGCTGGAAATATGCCGTCGAGCATCCGGACGAAGCCGCCGAAATGGTCATGGACAATGGCGGCCAGGATGAAAACCACCAAAAGCGTATGGCGGGCGAAGTCGCCAAGCTGATCGGCAATGGCAAGCTCGACATGAAGACCTATGATCGTACGGTCGAAGCCCTGCTGGACCAAAAGATCATCAACAAGAAGCCGGCCGGCGCCTTTACGCACGAAATAACGGATGCCGCTCTGAAATAGGCTCGGAGTACTTACGGAGATTAAAACGCGCGGGGTTTCGGCCCCGCGCGTTTTTTTCATTTTGTAACAGCAACAACAAAAGGCTGGCTTTCCGGTAAAACTTGGCGGAAAAGCCTTCGGCTATCAATTATTCGAATGCCGACATCACAATGCCGTGATTGCTTCGGATGGTTGCAAACGATAGAAATACCCGCGAAATCATTTTCTCGTGATCTTGCGAGAATCGAAAACCGCTCCCATCTACAGGGGCGATTTTAGGATGAGGGACCTGCAGGCATGAAGGACGGATATTGATCTGCCGGCGGAAGCCGGCTCGCATGCAGTGCTCCCCGTGTTCGCGACGGAAGACAGCGAAATCCCTTTTGACCAATGCCGAACTGGAACCAGACGCATGGCCTTCACGCCGTTTAGACTTCTGAGCACGACTGCCATTCTACTTTCCCTGCTGGCCGCTCCTGCCGCCCTGGCAGAGCAGGCTGCCGTTACCGCGCCGAAGCAGAACCTGCCCGCAATCGTCATCACCACAACCGCAATGCGCCACCTGACCGACAAGGTCGTCGCGACCGGCACGGTGAAGGCCGTCGAAGAGGTCTACATCCAGCCGCAGGTGGATGGCCTCTCGATCCGTTCCCTCAACGCAGATGTCGGTGATAAGGTGACGGCGAACAGCACGCTAGCCACGCTGAACGACGACGCGCTGATTTTGCAGAAGAGCCAGATGCAGGCGACGCGGGCGAAGGGCGAGGCAAGTCTGGCGCAATTGCACGCACAGCTCACCGAAGCCCGCGCCAATGCCGAAGAGGCCGAATTGCAGCGCGTGCGCGCCGTCGCCATGGGCGCCAAGGGCACCATGTCGACCTCCTCGGTGGAACAGGCCAATGCTTCGGCTGCCGCCAACAAGGCACGCGTGGTTTCCGCCGAACAGGCCATCGCCGTTGCCGAGGCCGATCTCAAGGTCACGGATAGCCAGATCGCCGATACGGATCTGAAACTGGCCCGCACCGGCATCAAGACCCCGGTGGCAGGCACCGTCGCATCGCGCAATGCCCGTGTCGGGGCTATTGCAAACGGCAATGGCGATCCGCTCTTCACCATCATCCGCGACAGCCAGCTCGAACTGGTGGTCGATGTGTCCGAGAGTGATATTACCAAGATCAAGATCGGCCAGAAGGCGTTCATTGCGCTTTCCGGCAGCCGCGAAAAGCTTGCCGGAACCGTGCGCCTCGTCGCCCCGATCGTCGATGCCGTCACCCGCCTCGGTGCGGTGCATATCACGATCGACGATGGTGAGAAGGCGCGCGCCGGCATGTATGGCAGCGCCGAGATCATCATTCGCCAGGAAGACGGCGTTGCCCTGCCATTGACGGCAGTCAACAGCGAGGAAAACGGCTCTTCAGTCCGTAAGGTCGAAAACGGCGTGGTCAAATTCGTGGCCGTCGAAACCGGCATTCAGGACGGTGGCTATGTCGAGATCGTCAAGGGCCTGAAAGCGGGTGATGACGTCGTCGCCAAGGCCGGTGCTTATGTTCGCGACGGCGACCACATCACGCCCGTCCGTGACGCGTCGCAAGCCTCCAACTGAGCGAGAACGGCAAGATGAATTTCTCCGCCTGGTCCATCCGAAATCCGGTCGCCCCACTCCTCGGCTTCTTCCTGCTGATGGTGGTGGGTGCCCACGCCTTCTTCAATCTGCCCATCACCCGCTTCCCGAACATCGACGTGCCTGTTGTCAACGTCACCGTGACGCAGAGCGGCGCCTCGCCGGCCGAGCTCGAAATGCAGGTGACGAAGGAGATCGAAGATGCCGTCGCCAGCATCAACGACATCGACGAGATACAGTCGACCGTCACGGATGGCCAATCGCAGACCGTTGTGGTCTTCCGCCTGGAAGTGCCAACCGCGCAAGCGGTTCAGGATACAAAGGACGCCATCGACCGTATCCGCGGCAACCTGCCTTCCACCATCGACGAGCCGATCGTCTCCAAGGTCGATGTCGTTGGCCAGGCTATCCAGAGTTTTGCCGTTTCCTCGCCGAACATGTCGCTGGAAGAGCTGTCATGGTTCGTGGACGATACGGTCAAGCGCGCCCTGCAGGGCAAGGCGGGCATCGGCCGTGTTGACCGCTACGGCGGCGCCGATCGCGAAGTGCGCATCGAGCTCGACCCGAACAAGCTGAACGCCTATGGCATAACAGCGCTATCGGTGAGCCAGCAGCTACGCAGCACAAACATCGACCTCGGCTCCGGCCGAGGCCAGGTGGCCGGCAGCGAGCAGGCAATCCGCGTACTTGGCGATGCCCGCAATGTCGCGCAGCTCGCCGATACGACGATCGCGCTGACCAATGGCCGCTTCGTCAAACTCTCTGATCTCGGTGCGATCAAGGATACCTATCAAGAGCCGAAATCCTTCTCGCGATTCAACAGCGCGCCCGTTGTCACCTTCGGCGTATTCCGCGCTAAGGGAGCCAGCGAAGTGACCGTGGCGCAGCTGGTGGCCGACACGCTCGGCAAGGTCCGCGCTGAAAACCCGAACGTGTCGATCGAGATGATCGACGACGCCGTCTACTACACCTATGGCAACTACGAATCTGCGATGCACACGCTCATCGAGGGCGCCATACTGGCGGTCATCGTCGTTTTCCTGTTCTTGCGCAATTGGCGCGCGACACTGATATCTGCGATCGCTCTGCCACTCTCTGCTATCCCGACATTCTGGATCATGAACCAGATCGGCTTCTCGCTGAACCTCGTCAGCTTCCTGGCGCTGACGCTGGCCACCGGCATCCTCGTTGATGACGCCATCGTCGAGATCGAGAACATTGCCCGCCACATCAAGATGGGCAAGACGCCCTATCGCGCCGCCATTGACGCCGCGGACGAAATCGGTCTGGCCGTGATCGCGACGACCTTCACCATCATCGCGGTCTTCGTGCCCGTCTCCTTCATGCCGGGTATACCGGGCCAATACTTCATCCAGTTCGGCCTGACCGTCGCCTTCTCGGTATTCTTCTCGCTGCTGGTGGCGCGTCTGATAACGCCGATGATGGCCGCCTATCTGATGCGCGCCGAAGATGGCGTCGATGACCATCATGACAATGACGGTCGCTTCATGCGCGGCTACAGCTGGCTGGTACGGCTGACGACAAAGGAGTGGTACACGCGTTATCCGACGCTGCTTGCCGCCTTCGCCTTCTCGATCGCTTCTGTTTTCGCCCTCATCATGTTTGTCCCCGGCAGCTTCATCCCGCCGGAAGACGCCTCGCGCATCGTTTTGTCGGCAGAACTGCCGCCGAACGCACGGCTCGATGATACCGAGCAGGCAACTAACGAGATTTATCGCCGCGTCAAGGGCATAGATGGCGTTGAAAGCGTCTTCGTACTCGGTGGTGCCTCGCCGAAGGGCGATCTGGAACTGCGCCGCGCAACCGTGACTCTGACGCTGGGCAAGCTCGACCAGTCGCTGATCAAGAAGCTGGTGAACGATGTACTGGGCTCGATCCCGGTCGTCGGCCCCCATCTGCCGAAAGTCACCGTCCATGGGCGCGTACGCCCGCAATGGGACATCGAAAAGGAAGTATTTGCCAAGCTCCGATCGATCCCCGACGTTCGCATCACCAAGCTGAACGATCGTGGTGATCGCGACCTGACCTACAACTTCCTCTCGCGCAATGAGAAGGATCTCAATCAGGCGGTCGGCATTCTGGAAGCCAAGCTGCGTACCGATCCGGCGCTCGCCAATGTCAGCGCCGACGGCGCCCTGCCTCGGCCCGAGCTGCAGATATTTCCGCGCAAGGACGAGGCGGCACGCCTCGGTATCACGCCACAGATGATTTCGGATACGGTCCGCGTAGCCACCATTGGCGATATCGACGCGTCGCTTGCGAAGATCTCGCTCGATGATCGCCAGATCCCGATCCGCGTTCAGGCCTCGCTCGGCATGCGCCGGGATCTCGCAGCGATCCGTGCGTTGCGCATCAAGACATCGATGGGCACCACCGGACAGGCGACCACCGTGCCGCTGTCGAGTGTGGCAGACATCGATTATTCGGAAGGCCTCTCCTCCATCAAGCGCAACAACCGTTTCCGCGTCGTCGCGATCGGTGCTGACCTGCCGCAGGGCGTGGCGCTGGATACGGCATCGGAACACTTCCTCAATATCGTCAACAACGCCAAGATCCCGGCAACCGTGCATCTGGCGGAAAGCGGCGATACCAAGGTCCAGAAGGAAATGCAGCAGAGCTTCGGCAATGCCATGCTTCTCGGCCTCATGCTTGTTCTGACCGTGCTGATCCTGCTGTTCAAGGATGTGATCCAGCCCTTCACCATTCTGCTCTCGCTGCCCCTAGCGATCGGCGGCGTGGCGCTGGCCTTGATCATGACAGGCAATGCGCTGTCCATGCCCGTCATGATCGGCATTCTGATGCTGATGGGTATCGTGACGAAGAACGCCATCCTGCTCGTCGATTTTGCCATCGAGATGATGCACCAGGGCATGCCGCGGCTGGAAGCGGTCGTCGAAGCCGGCCGCAAGCGTGCCCGCCCGATCATCATGACGTCGATCGCCATGTCGGCCGGCATGTTGCCATCCGCTCTCGGCGTCGGCGAAGGCGGCTCCTTCCGCGCACCGATGGCGATTGCGGTGATCGGCGGCATCATAGTCTCGACGGTGCTCAGCCTGGTGGTCGTGCCGTCCTTCTTCCTCATTATGGACGACCTTTCCCGCCTGCTCGGCTACCTCTTCGGCAGGCTTGTCGGCAAGAAGGATGCGGACGACGAAGTCGTGACCAAGGAAGGTCTGGCCGTGGCCGTCAACGAAAACCGCCAGTCGCTCACCAATCTGGAAGAGCGGCTGGAGGCCATCGAAAACAAGGATGGAAGAAACCGGTCCGTGGGCACGAACGTCCTAAAGCTGCCGCCCTTTGCGGCAGAATAAAACAATCTCGCTGGATATCGGAAACAAGGACGGGGCGGCTCAAAGGCCGCCCTGTTCCTTCAGGAAATCGACGATTTTGCTGACGCCGTCACCACGCTTCATGTCGGAAAACACGAAGGGGCGAGCCTGCCGCATCCGGGTCGCATCGCGATCCATCACATCAAGATCCACCTCGACGAAGGGCGCCAGATCCTTCTTGTTGATGACGAGAAGGTCCGATTTGGTGATGCCGGGGCCACCCTTGCGCGGGATTTCCTCACCCTGGCATACCGAGATCACATAGATGGTGATATCGGCAAGATCGGGCGAAAAGGTTGCGGCCAGATTGTCACCGCCGGATTCGATGAAGACGACATCAAGGTCGGGGAGGCGCTCGTTCAAGCTGGCGATGGCTTGCAGATTGATCGTCGCATCCTCGCGGATCGCCGTGTGCGGGCAGCCGCCCGTTTCGACGCCGACGATACGGTCAGATGGCAGCGCCTGCATACGCACCAGCGCTTCCGCATCCTCGGTCGTATAGATGTCGTTGGTAACGACGGCGACGGAATAGTCCTCGCGCATCGCCTTGCACAGTTTCTCCGTCAGCGCCGTCTTACCCGAACCGACCGGGCCGCCGATCCCGACACGCAATGGTCCATGTCTCGATTTCATGCTCGCAACTCCGATAAAGTAATAGCATAGCTAAGCGTCGGGCGGCCGCACAGCGGCGAATGACGTAGGCGATGCCTCAATTTCAGTATTTTCCTGGTGACGTTCATTATGACCGAAAGAGCCGCGTGCTTTGGGTTTCGTGCCGCAGGCTCGCAATATCGGCCTGTACCGCAGCAGCGCCAAGATCGTCGAGGCTGGATTGGGCGGCGCGGCGCGCAACATCTGCAAAGAGGCTTTCCAGCCGCGCCAGAATAGCAACACCATCTTTCTGGCCGCTCACGCCAAGGCGAATGCCGGCTGATACCATCTGCGAGGCCAGCGCATGCAGGAAGGCGGCAACCGCCTTCTCGGCGGCAATGCCATGCGCACCTGCGACGGCGCCAATCGCAACCGGATAGGCCGTCCTTGCCGGCAGCATGGAAAAGATCGCATGCGGCCAGGCGGCCGCCGCCGAGAGAAAGGCATCTCCAAGCAGCATGGTCTCGTTGTGCCGCTCCTTCGAGCCGGCGAGCGCCTCGGCAAGCTCTGCAACGGCCGCAAGCCGCGGCCCATCCACGTCAGCCCGATGCGCCTCGACCAGCAGCACCGCATCGTTCCACGCGGAACCATGCTCGATGAGTGTAGAAATCCAATCGCTGAGGCCGGTACTATCGCGCACTAGGCCATCATGCACCGCACGCTCTAGACCGCCGGAATAGGCGAATGATCCCACAGGAAACGCCGGCGAGAGCCATGCCATCAGCCGCAGAAGCGCCTGCAGATCGCCGTCATCCGAAGCCGCAGTATTGGTCATCACGGTTCAATCGTGCGAATGGTTGTGATGATCGTGTCCGTGGTCATGCTGGTGATTATGATGATGGTCGTGGCCATGCGAATGGCCTCCATGGGCGTGATACGCGCCGCGCGCCGGCTGGAAGGGCTCGCTGACCTCGGTCACGACCGCCCCCAGCCCCTCGAGCATGGACCGGATCACGTGATCGCGTAGGATCAGGATACGCTCCTCCTCGATCTGCGCGGAAAGATGCCGGTTGCCGAGATGCCAGGCAAGCTCGATCAGATGCCTGCGATCGCGCGGGCGGATCTCAAAAAGCTTTTCGTCGGCGGCGACGATCTCGATCAACTCGCCGTCTTCGCGCACCAGCAGATCGCCGCTGGCAAACAGCACCGGCTCCTTGAGGTCGAGCATGACCATTTCGCCATTTTCAAGATGCAGGAGCTTGCGGCGCAGATGCCTGAGATCATGCGGCAGGACGACACGATCGATCGGATTGGAGGAAGGGGTGCCGGCCGGCAGGTAGGAAGTGACGCGTAGCATGACTGTTCCAGTTCAATACTTTGTCCGACCATGCAAAATTGTCGCCGCCCGCGCAAGCATCAATGACGTGTGGAAGCGTCACATTTGTTGCACATAGCGTTGCAGTTCCCTGACATCTGTCGTTGCTTCCTGTTCCTGCTCCGTGGCGCAGCGATGCCAGACCTGCGATAGACGCTCGCGCTCGTGCATGACACGGTTACGACCAAGTGTCTTGGCAAGATAAAGCGCCTTATCGGCGGCGGCGTAGACTGCCTCCGTCTTGCGATCCCCGCCGATGTCTGCAATCCCGGCTGAAATGGTGACCTTTACCGATCCCCCGTCAACGGCGATCGACTGTTCGGCGATCTGTTCCTTGATCTCCTCCACGCGCGCGATCCGCTCGGCCGGATCGCCGCCATGGATGATGACGCCGAACTCCTCACCGCCAAGCCGTGCAATCACGTCATCTCCGGTGAAAGCATTGGAAAATAGCCGCGACACCGCAACGATCACCGCATCACCGGATGCATGCCCGAAACGATCGTTGATTGCCTTGAAACGGTCGAGATCGAAGATAGCCAGCGAAGCGCCGTCTGCAACCGTATCCAACGCCTCGGTGAAAGCACGGCGGTTGAGTAGGCCGGACAACATGTCGGTGCGGCTCAACCGCTCGAATTCGGCACGAGAGACCGCAAGCCTGTGGATGGAAAAGCCTGCCAGCACCGCAAGCGCGCCGGACACGGTGCCCCCGATGATCCATGCCAGAAAAACGCCAAAACTCATCGCCTCGAAGATCGGCAATGGCAGAAGATCAAGCCATTGCATCACCAAAATCAGCATCAAGATAATGGCAAGCGACATGATGACCGCAACGAAACTCATCTTAAGCGCGAAAATAAAAATCGCACGTCGCTGCTGAAAGTTACAGAGTTCGGCCTGCAGCGAAATCCATTGCTTCATGCGATTCACCTTCCTCAGCCCACTGTTTCAATCATGTGAGTTAGGGGTGAAGACGCTTCCAGGTCTTTAATGGAATAATTAAAATGCGGTGCATTTCCCAAGTTGTGAACAACCGGGAGGCTACCGCCGCAAAATCCAGTTTGCCGAAGGAAATGCGCGATGGCAGCGCCACCACGTCATGTCATTGATATTGCTGTGCCCTGTAGGCCGCATAAGGAAACCCCGGGAAACCGGGGCTTTCATATCTGCCATTGATAGCCGTCCGAAATATCCTCAGAAAAGGAAATAGCGCTGCGCCATCGGCAGCACAGTTGCCGGCTCGCAGGTCAGAAGCTCGCCATCGGCGCGCACTTCATAAGTTTCCGGATCAACTTCGATGTGCGGCGTCAAGCTGTTGTGGATCATCGATGCCTTGGAAATGCCGCCTCGCGTGTTCCGGACGGGCAGCAGCTTTTTGGCGATACCGAGCTTGCCGGCAAGCCCCGCGTCGAACGCTGCCTGGGAAACAAACGTCACCGACGAATTCGTGCGATTCTTGCCATAGGCGCCAAACATCGGCCGGTAGTGCATCGGCTGCGGCGTCGGAATGGAGGCATTCGGGTCGCCCATGGGTGCTGCGGCGATCGAACCGCCGATCAGCACCATCTCCGGCTTCACGCCAAAGAAAGCCGGGTTCCAGAGTACCAGATCGGCGCGCTTGCCGACCTCGATCGAGCCGACTTCATGGCTGACGCCATGCGCGATCGCCGGATTGATCGTATATTTGGCAATGTAGCGCTTCGCGCGGAAATTATCGTTGTCGCCGATCTCCTGCGCCAGGCGGCCGCGCTGGCGCTTCATCTTGTCGGCGGTCTGCCAGGTGCGGATCGCCACTTCGCCGACGCGGCCCATGGCCTGGCTGTCGGAGGAGATGATCGAGAAGGCGCCGATATCGTGGAGAATATCCTCGGCGGCGATCGTCTCCTTGCGGATGCGGCTCTCCGCGAAAGCAATGTCCTCGGGAATCGACGGCGACAGGTGATGACAGACCATCAGCATGTCCAGATGCTCGGCAATCGTATTAACCGTATAGGGCCGCGTCGGATTGGTCGAAGACGGGATGACGTTCGACTGCCCGCAGATCTTGATGATATCGGGCGCATGGCCGCCGCCCGCGCCTTCCGTGTGGAATGCGTGGATGGTGCGCCCCTTGATGGCACCGATCGTATCCTCCACGAAGCCGCTTTCATTCAACGTATCCGTGTGGATCATCACCTGCACATCGTATTCGTCGGCAACGCTGAGGCAGCAGTCGATCGCCGCCGGCGTGGTGCCCCAATCCTCATGCAGCTTGAGCGCACAGGCTCCGCCAAGCACCATTTCCTCCAAGGCGGCGGGAACGGAGGCATTGCCCTTGGCCGAAAGGCCGATATTCATCGGAAAGGCATCGAAGGATTCGATCATCCGTGCCAGATGCCACGGTCCTGGCGTGCAGGTCGTTGCCAGCGTTCCGTGCGCAGGCCCGGTGCCGCCGCCAAGCATAGTGGTGACGCCCGACATCAGGGCTTCCTCGATCTGCTGCGGGCAGATGAAATGAATATGGCTGTCCATGCCGCCGGGGGTGAGGATCTTCCCCTCGCCCGCAATCGCCTCCGTGCCGGGGCCGACGATGATATTGACATTGGGCTGGGTATCCGGATTGCCGGCCTTGCCGATCGCGACGATACGGCCGTCCTTCAACCCGACATCCGCTTTCGCGATCCCCCAGTGATCAAGGATCAGCGCATTGGTAATCACGGTATCGACAGCTCCGCCAGCCCGCGTCACCTGGCTCTGTCCCATGCCGTCACGGATGACTTTACCGCCGCCGAACTTCACCTCCTCGCCATAGGTGGTGAAATCCTTCTCCACTTCAATGAACAATTCGGTGTCTGCCAAACGAACCTTGTCGCCAACGGTCGGTCCGAACATGTTGGCATAGGCGGCACGGGAAATCTTGTAGGGCATAAGTCAGTCTCCTTGGGAGGCAGAGATGTGGTTCGTGGCGGCAAGGCGCCTGAGGCGGCCGAGGGAAACATAGGTATCCACAAGCCGTTTCTCGGCGGCAAAAGGATGTTCCTCCCAGCCCGTGTGGCTGAAGCCGGTAATGGCAATATCGTCGTCGGGATGGCGTGCCATTGCTTCGGCGATCACGATCATGCCGCTGCTCGGTACAACGTAGGAGCCGGGATCGTAATCCGCCAACGCCGTATCGACGCCTTCATGAACGTCCCGGTCTATCACCACATGCCGCTTGCCCGTGGCCTGGCAGAAGGCAGTGAACTGATCGGTATAATCGTCGCAAAAATCATCAAGCTCAGGATGCGAGATCGCCAGAGGCGCGCGCAGCTCGGCGAATTTGCCTGGATCACGCACGCTCCAGATTTCCGATGCGGCGGCAACCGCAGGGCTCTTACGCCACTCCGCCGAGCCGAGCATGGCACGCGCAGGCCGGCCTGTGTTGCACACGGCAACGACGTCGGTCCGGCTGCCGCCGGTCCCCATCGATCGGCAATCGTTGAAACGGATCACGAGATCGGCGGCGTCGATGACGACGGCTCCACCGGCCGCAATCTCACCGTTACCGACGATCATCACCTGGCGCCTGGGGTTCACTGACCACCCTCCGGTCCATCCGCGAGATCCTTCAATTCCTTGGTCCGTTTCTTGGTCAGGTCCGCCTTGCAGCCGGAAACGAGCATCGGCTCCATCGAGCCGCCGCGGGCTTGAAACCCTTGCGCCTCGCATTCACCGTCACGATAATCCACCCAGGCTCGCTGCGCCTTTACCAGTGCCTTTTCGGCGCCCTTCATGTCGTTGTCGAGATCCGCGTCTATGGCCACCATTGCAGCACGCGTCTTCTTGTATTGCGCGTTCAACGCCTTGTCGGCCGTGTCGAAGTCGAGAGCGGCGCAGATATTGAGATCCGTCTGCGCCTCGGCTTTGGCACAATCGATCTTCGGCTCGTCCGGATTGTTCTGCCCAAAGGCAGAGCCGCAGATCAGGGCTGCAACAAGAGCTACGGCAGCGGGCGCAGGCAATCTCATCGACATCTCCAAGAACTAGAGCTTGCCCATGACCTGCTGACGGAAGCCGTAGACCTCGCGCTTGCCCGACAGCGGGATCAGGGTGACCGAGCGTGTCTGGCCCGGCTCGAAGCGCACGGCAGTGCCGGCTGGAATATCGAGCCGCATTCCCCTTGCCTTGTCGCGGTCGAAGGAAAGTCCGGCATTGGTTTCGCCAAAATGATAATGGCTGCCAACCTGGACCGGCCGGTCCCCGGTGTTGGAAACCTCAAGCGTCACGGTCGGCGCTCCGGCATTGAGTTCGATGTCGCCGCTTGCGGCAATAACTTCACCTGGGATCATGGTTCTCTCCTCATGCGGCGCGGACGGGCGCGCATCCCTCTGCTTTCAGAACACGCTTCGTGGAAGCAGGATATTTGACGAGCAAGGCTGCCGGACGGATAGGGCGCTGCGCGAAGTCGCCGCCGCAATTCGGACAGGCGCCGCCCAACACAATATCGGCGCACTCAACACAGAAGGTGCACTCGAACGTGCAGATCATCGCCTCCCGGCTGTCAGGCGGCAGATCCCTGTCGCAGCATTCGCAATTGGGCCTCAGCTCCAGCATCGCAACCTCACCTGATGGGTTCGTGGACGGTCACAAGCTTGGTGCCGTCGGGGAACGTCGCTTCGACCTGAACGTCATGGATCATCTCGGCAACACCTTCCATCACCTGATCGCGCGTGATGACATGGGCGCCGGTTTCCATCAATTCAGCGACTGGGCGGCCGTCGCGTGCGCCTTCGACCACGAAATCGGTAATCAGCGCAATGGCTTCGGGATGATTGAGCTTGACGCCGCGCTCCAGCCGCCGCCGCGCCACCATCGCCGCCATCGAAATCAGCAGCTTGTCTTTTTCTCTCGGAGTGAGGTTCATCGCCTACCTATGTGATTGCTGTTTGCTCAATTTACAGATTCCAGACTTTCGGCACAGGCGCCCCGTCGCGCAAGGCGGAAATGATCGGGATGAGGATTTTTCTGAGCGCGAAGCCATCGGCGGCGGCGAGCCGCACGATGAGCTTTTCGCCCCAGTGGCTGGCGCCTCCCATATGGGTTTCGAGGAGCGGCCTGATACGGCCGAGATAGGTCTCGGCCAGAGGGCCGACATAAAGCAAAGTCGCGAAGGCGACCTGACCGTCAAGCACGGCCATCTTCGCCGTTAATGCTGCCACGTCGCCATTCAACTGCAACTCCTCGGCATGGACCAGCCGCCCGCAACGGCGAATACGCCAGCGATCCCGAAAGAGCCCCTGCTCCATCGCCTCGCCCATGGCTTTACGCCCAAGCAGGATCGCCTCGACCGCGAGGAATTCGGCCGCATCGTCGAGCTCCACATTCAACGCACGCGAAAGCGAGGCGCGGTCGAACAGGATAGTCTCCTGCGGCAGCCAATCGACCCGGGCGCCGCGGCCAACCTTGATGGAGGTTTCGACCTCTGCCGTTCCGGCCGAAGCCTTGTAGATTTTTTCGCAGGCCTGCGTCGTCACATCGATGCGTGTACCCGGCGCGGCGGAAATGCTCCAATCCATCCGGTCGCCGCCGGTCAGGCCGCCGGCCGTATTGATAATGACGGCCTCCATCGAATGATCGAACGTTTCCGGCAGCCGGATCTTTGCTGCCCCTTCCTGGAAGAGCTCGGAAAGGCGCGTGCGGCCGCCAAGCGACTTCGCCGCAAGATGGCCGCGACCCCGCGCCCTCTGCGGTCTCGTGCCCGCCGCCATCATTGCCATCAGCCTCTCCACACATCACATCATGCCAAAGCCCGGCCATTGAAGCCCGGCAAGGAATAAATGCAAGCAATTCCTGTGCCTTATCAGATGCAGCGCGATATCGGCGCTCTAGCAGTCATAAGAGCTAGATTTTTCATCAAGCGCCCAAAAGAAAGGCAAGTACCTCCATCTTAAACAGATCGGCTTCGTCGCCGCCGCTGGAGGCCAGGCATGTCAGCCTAGACCACACGATCCGGTGGCTCGCGTCCGGCAAAGAAGGCGGTGATATTGTCCACCACCTTCATCCCCATGGCCGTGCGTGTCTCCTCCGTCGCGCTGCCGAGATGCGGGAAAAGCACGACATTGTCCATCGCTCTCAACCGCTCGGGAATATGCGGTTCAGCCTCGTAAACGTCGAGACCGGCACCGCGGATCGTTCCCTGCTCCAATGCCGATATCAGCGCCGCCTCGTCGACAACATCGCCCCTTGCGGTGTTTATCAGAAAAGAGCCGGGCTTCATGGCCCCGAAACGGGCCGCGTTCATCAGATGGCGGTTCTCGGCGCCGCCTGGGCAGTGCAGCGAGACGAAATCCGAGACTTCCAGAACATCTTCTACGGTTTGTAACTGGACAGCACCATAGCGAGCTGCCTCCATCGGATCGACGGCGGAACGATTATAGAAGACGACATCCATGCCGAAGCCGAAATGGCAGCGCTGCGCGAAGGCGCGGCCGATGCGGCCAAAGCCGATGATGCCGACGGTCTTACCCGTCACTTTGGTGCCAACGAGATGCGTCGGCCGCCAGCCGGTCCAGGCACCGGCCCTGACCTCGCGCTCGCCTTCGCCGCCCCGTCGCGCGACTGAAAGAAGCAGGAGCATGGCGATATCAGCCGTGCAATCGGTCAGCACACCGGGCGTGTTGGTGACCACTACGCCCTTCTGCTTTGCAGCAGCGATATCGATGTGGTTGAAGCCGACACCGAAATTACCGACGATCTTTGAGCGGATCGCTCCCTCGAAAAGCGCGGCGGGAAGCTTGTCGGAAACGGTCGGCAGGACGGCGTCATAGGTGAGCAGCGCCTCGCGCAACTGCCCCGCATCGAGTGCTGCGTCATCCCTGTTCAAAGTGGTGTCGAAACGCTCCGAAAGCACCGCCTCGACCGCCGACGGCCAGCGCCGGGTCACGAGAATACGGGGTTTGCTCATGCTGTCATCCTCCTGCCGATATGGGAAGATCTAAAACAGACCCGACATGAAGGAAATGGCGAACCGATATTGCGGGCATAAAAAAGCCCGGCGCATGGCCGGGCTTCCCAGATCTTGCTAATGCCGGAAACCGGCATCGAAAAGTTTACTTCGAAATTTCGTCGTAGTTGTACTTGCCGTCGGAACCCTTGGACCACTTGTACATGACATAGTCCGGACGGGTGATGTCGCCCTTGGCATTGAAGCCCAGGTCGCCGATAGCGGTCTTGAACGGACCCTTTGCCTTCAGCGCATCGGCAACTGCCATCGGATCGTTGGAACCGGCAGCCTTGGCGGCTGCGGCGATAACCTGCAGAGCCGAGTAGGAGTAGAGCGTGTAGCCTTCCGGCTCGTAGCCTGCAGCGCGGAACTTGGCGACCAGATCCTTGGAAGCCGGGTTCTTGCGCGGATCCGGCGCGAAGGTCATCAGCGTGCCGTCGACGGCGTCGCCGGCGATCGATGCCAGCTCGTTCGAGACGATACCGTCACCCGACATGAAGTGAGCCTTCACGCCCTGGTCGGCCATTTGGCGCATGATGAGGCCAGCTTCCGTATGCAGACCGCCATAGTAGACGAAGTCGACGCCAGCCTGCTTCATCTTCGCGATCAGGGCCGAGTAGTCCTTGTCGCCGGGCGTGATGCCTTCATAAAGAACTTCCGTCACGCCGGCGGCGTTGAGGTTCTTCTTGGTTTCGTCGGCTAGGCCCTGACCGTACGGGGTCTTGTCGTGAACGACGGCAACCTTGGCGCCCTTGAAATTGTCGGCGATGTACTTGCCGGCAACTTCGCCCTGCTGGTCGTCACGGCCGCAAGTACGGAACGTGTTCCAGAGGCCGCGTTCGGTGAACTTCGGGTTCGTCGAAGCGGGGGTGATCTGCAGGATGCCGTTTTCAGCGTACACTTCCGAAGCCGGAATGGAAACGCCCGAGTTGAAGTGACCGACGACGAACTTCACGCCGTCAGCAACGAACTTGTTGGCGACCGAAACACCCTGCTTGGCGTCGGAGACGTCGTCGCCGAGTTCGATCTTGATCTTTTCCCCATTGATGCCGCCTGCAGCATTGATGTCAGCTGCTGCCTGTTCCGCACCCTTCTGAAGCTGCGCGCCAAACGCAGCATTCGGGCCCGTCAACGGACCGCCAACGCCAACAATGATGTCGGCCTTCGCAACGCCACCGAAAGCGATCATCGCCGACAAAGCCACCGCCGACAGAAGATACTTCTTCATATTATTACTCCCAATTTTTGAGCGGGTTCCGTTTAATGTGCCCTGCGCGATACCCACCAATCATCACGCCGGTAACGCTTTCATTCCGAACTCTGGAAGCATGACCCAGCCCGTTCCCGTCTGTTTTTGTGGGCTGGGTGACGCTCTTGGTTGTACGCAGACTGTGCCTAGTTTAGGGCCGGTGTCAATTCTTCTTCTTCCAAGAAAAGGCCGAGGTCTTTTCATAAAGCCAGTAGTAGTTATTCACCATCTGATCGGTACGCCGATACCGATATCCCGCAGTTGCAAAAACAAGCAGAAGCACGACATCGATAATGTAGATGGTGACGTCAAATACCAGGCCGTTGAACAGCGCATGGTGCAGAAACTGCAGACCAAGGCCGATCAGAAAGCTGTAGATGACCACGAGCGGATAGGTTTCCCAGCTGGAAGCGACAGCGCGGCCTGCGCGCCACGCGGTCCAGAAACCCAGGATGACGATAACGGCGCGGATAACCATGCGGCCGCCGGTATCGCTGTCGAAGAGAAGTCCCTGCATCTCAAATTCTCCGCGAAATGAAACTCAATGATGTCCGCCTTCGAGATAGGCGGCGCGCACTTCCGGATTAGCGAGCAAGTCCTTGCCCGAACCGCTCATCGTCACCCGGCCGTTGACCATCACATAGGCGCGGTCGGAAAGCTTCAGCGCCGCAAAGGCATTCTGTTCGACGAGGAACACGGTGAGCCCTTGGGTCTGGTTCAGAACCTTGATCGCTTCGAAGATGCCCTTGACGATCAGCGGTGCCAAGCCAAGTGAGGGCTCGTCCAGCAGCAGCAGTTTCGGGCGTGCCATCAGTGCGCGACCGATCGACAGCATCTGCTGCTCCCCGCCGGAAAGTGTGCCGCCGCGCTGCGACTGGCGCTCCTTCAGGCGCGGGAAGAGCGTGAAGATCTTCTCGACATCCTCATTGAAGTATTTGAGCTTGTCGAGGCTCGCACCCATCTGCAGGTTTTCATAGACGGTCATACGGGGAAAGATGCGCCGCCCCTCCGGCGATTGCGCGATGCGAAGCCGCGCGATCTCGTGCGTCGGCATGCGCGTAATATCCTGGCCGTCGAAAGTAACCGAGCCGTTGCGTGCCTGCGGACTGCCGCATATTGTCATCATCAGCGTCGACTTGCCGGCGCCGTTGGCGCCGATCAGGCTGACGATCTCGCCACGGTTTACTTCGATGTCGACCCCGGCAAGGGCGCGGATATTGCCATAATAGGTTTCCACACCCGCAACTTTGAGAAGTGGCTGCCCCGTCATCAATGTTCACCTTCCTGGAGGTGTTCGACTTCGGCAATCACCTCTTCCACTTCCTCATCCTCAACGCCCAGATAGGCAGCGATCACGCGAGGATCGTTCTTGACCTCATCCGGCGTGCCATCGGCAATCTTCTGCCCATATTCGAGTACGATGACATGGTCGGAAATTTCCATGACCACGGACATATCGTGCTCGATCAGCAAGATGGACGTGCCGGTATCCTTGCGGATACTCCGCAGGAATTCGTTGAGAACCAGGGATTCGCGAGGGTTGAGACCGGCGGCCGGCTCGTCCAGGCAAAGCAGCTCTGGACCCGTGCACATCGCGCGTGCGATTTCCAGGCGGCGTTGCGCGCCGTAAGGAAGATCGCCGGCCGGATCGTCGGCGCGATCGATGAGATCGGCCTTTTCGAGCCAGAAACGCGCAAGTTCGATCGCATTCTTGGCCTCGGAACGATAGGGACCGATGCCCAGCAGGCCAAGGATCGTATAGCCGGAGGCGCGCATCAGCTTGTTGTGCTGCGCCACCAGCAGGTTTTCGAGCACGGTGAGGCCTGAAAACAGACGGATATTCTGGAAGGTGCGCGCCACCTTGGCCTCGCGCGTGATCCGGAAATCCGGCAGCCGTTCCAGGAGATATTCCTTGCCGCTCTTCTGCTGCAGCGTAAGCATGCCCATCGTCGGCTTGTAGAAGCCGGTGATGCAGTTGAACACGGTGGTCTTGCCAGCGCCGTTAGGCCCGATCAGCGCGGTGATATCGCCGCGCTTGGCCTCGAACGAAAAGTCGTTGATCGCCATCAGGCCGCCGAATTTCATCGACAGGTGGTCGACTTTCAAGAGGACGTCGCTGGGGTTTGCGGTCACAGCGTTCATCAGCCGTGGCCCTCCTTGGTAAAGCTGCCTGAGACCGCTTTTCGCTCTTTGAGAAAGGCGGTCGGCTCGCGCGTGCCGACAAAGCCGCGTGGCTTGAAGATCATAACGACCACCATAGCGAGGCCGAAGATCAGCATGCGGTAGAGTTCGGGTGTGAAGTCGGGACCGAAACCGGGAATGATCGTCGTATCACCAAAGACCAGCCCGGTCTTGAGGAAGCTCATGTTGCGCAGCAATTCGGTGCCGCCGACCATCGCGATCGCGGCAATCGCGATACCCTTCAGCGACCCCATGCCGCCGAGAACGACAATAGCAAGGATCACAGCGGATTCGAGGAACACGAAGGACTCCGGCGAGACGAAGCCTTGACGCGCCGCGAAGAAGGAGCCGGCAAAGCCGCCAAACATGGCACCGGTGGCAAAAGCCGTCAGCTTCGTCGTCACCGTATTGATGCCAAGGGAACGGCAGGCGATTTCATCCTCACGCAACGCTTCCCACGCACGTCCGATCGGCATGCGGCGCAGCCTGATGGTGACATAGGCGGTCAACATGCAGAGCAGCAGGATCACGTAGAACAGGAAAACCTTGTACCAGGCCGACGAGATCGGCAGACCGAAACTGCGGACGAAGTTGTGCGGGTCCTTCATATCGAAGGTATAGAGGCCAAAAAGCGATGCCTTTGTGATGTTGGAGATGCCGAAGCTTCCCTGCGTCACATCCGTCCAGTTGGTCAGCACGATGCGGATAATTTCACCGAAGGCAAGTGTCACGATCGCCAGGTAATCACCCCTGAGGCGCAGCACCGGAAAGCCCAGGACCATCCCCCAAAGCGCCGCCAGAAGGCCCGAAATCGGCAGAAGCAGCCAGAAGGACAAGCCGAAATGCATCGACAACAGTGCATAGGAATAGGCGCCGACCGCATAGAAGGCGACATATCCCAGGTCGAGCAGACCGGCGAGGCCGACGACGATGTTCAGACCCCAGGCAAGCATCACATAGATGAGGATCTGGATGCCGAAATTGTCAACATAGGTCAGCGCCCCTTGCGGGCCGAGGATTGCCACCGCCGCTATCGGATAGATCAGCAGAAACACAAGGGCGATCTTGTTGAAATGCTTGGAGACGAAACTTTGTTCGCCTTCTACCTGCACGACCTTGGCCTTGGCTGCCTTTCGTGCTGCCAGATAAGGCTGGACGAAGACCGTCATGATGAAGCGGCCGACGGTAGCGATCGCGACGATGATCGCCAGAAGACCCCAGCGCTGCACGATGATCAGCTTGTTGTCCATATTCTGATCGGTCTTGAGACCGATATAAAGGACGAACATGCCGAAGGATATGACAGCTGTCCAGAGGGCGTCCGTAATCCCCTTCTGGACAAGGCCGGGTGCGGTCTTGCCTGCAACGAAGTTTGAATTTGCCATGGCGTTATACCTTTTCGACTTCCGGCCGGCCGAGAATACCCGTCGGCTTGAAGATCAGCACGTAGGCCAGGATACCGTATGTCGCGACATCCTTATACGCGATGGGAAAATTGCCCGACCAGAACGACTCGATGAAGCCGATCATCAGACCGCCGAGAACAGCGCCCGGCAGCGAGCCGATGCCGCCCAGAACCGCCGCGGTGAAGGCCTTGACGCCCGGCACGAAGCCATCCGTGAAGTTCGCGACGCCATAATACATCAGATACATCGTGCCGGCGACGGCAGCGAGCGCCGCACCCATGATGAAGGTGATGGAGATGGTCCGGTCGACGTTGATGCCGAGCAGCGCCGCCATCTTGCGATCCTGCTCGGTGGCACGCTGAGCACGCCCAAGCGCCGTCTTGTTGACGATGTACCAGAAGGCGGCCAGCAGTACGACGGTGATGATGAAGATGATGATCTGCTTCAGCGACAGCGAAACGCCGCCGAAATTGTAGACATCGCCCACCAGCGTCGGGATCGGCTTGTTACGCGGGCCTTGCGCGACCTGGATGAAGTTCGACAGAACGATCGACATGCCGATTGCCGTGATCAGCGGCGCTAGGCGGAATGATCCGCGCAATGGCCGATAGGCGACGCGCTCAATCACCCAGTTCCAGAGGCTCGTCATCAGCATGGCGACGATCAGCATCACCAAAAGCAAGATGGCAACCGGCAGGCCGGCAAAGAGCGAAATGAGAACGAGATAGGTGATAAGAGCTGCGAAGCCGCCAAGCATGAACACATCACCGTGGGCAAAATTGATCATGCCGATGATGCCGTAGACCATGGTGTAACCGATGGCGATCAGGCCGTAGATCGACCCGAGAGTCAGCCCGTTTAAGAGCTGCTGGATAAAATAATCCATATATCATTTCCCCTGGATGCGGCGTCATACGACCGCATCTCTTATTGCTTTTTTAGGTTCCTTCTGGAGGCCTATGGCCGCGATTCCATACTGGTTTCGAAAGAAATGTGAAGCCAAAAAGGCAAGAAATTGACAAATTCTTTTCAAATCTCAGTGCGCTGATGCGAATTCGACCAAAAATGACACGAAAGCGGCAGTCCATGGCTCAAAATTAGCCAAAGCCGCCGCCTGCCGCCGCTCTACTGAAAAGCTCTCGTCAGCGGCAGCTCAGCCACGACCCGCCCCTGAGATGTAGATGGCGCTCTTCAGGCGCGCATACGGGCACCGTCCGCATCGAACAGCGGCTCGACCTGAAGCCTTGCCGGCAGAAGCTCGCCGAGCAATTCGATCGCCCAGCCCTGCGCCTCATCGGCAATTTCCTTCGGCACATAGCCGACTGCAACGGAAAGACCGGAAGCGTGCGCATATCCGCCGGAGGTCACCCAGCCGCAGACGGCGCCCTTGTGATAAATGGGCTCGTCGCCGATGACGTCGGCATCCTTTGCGCTCAGAATGAACGTGCGCAGCCGCAAGGTGCCGCCTTCTGTCTTTTCCTTGGCAGCGGCCGCCTTGCCAATGAAATTAGCCTCCTTGGAGAGCGCGACGAACCGGTTGAGCCCGGCCTCGAATGGACCGTAAAGCGGACGGTATTCACGTGCCCAACTGCCGTAAGACTTGTCGAGACGCAGCGCATTCAGCGCTCTCAACCCAAAGAGCCGAATGCTGAATTCGGCACCCTCCTGCATCAGAAGATCGAAAATGTAGCGCTGGTACTCCGGCTTCATCCAGATCTCATAGCCGAGATCTCCTGTATAGGAGACGCGTCCGACGATCGCGGGCGCCATACCGATATCCATGCGGCGGATCGACATGAAGGGGAAAGCGGCAGTCGAGAGATCCTGATGGGTCAGCTTCTGCAGCAGCTTGCGGGCATTCGGGCCGGCGATCGAGAGGCCGAGAAGCGAAAGGCCGAGTGCCTGCAGCTCGACCGAACCGTCCTTCGGCAGCAGGCTTTCGAACCAGCGCATGTGGTAGGCTTCGGCGATGCCGGAGCCGATGAGAAGGAAATCTTCCTCGCCGAGCTTGGCAAGCGTGAAATCGCCGATCAGCTTGCCATCATGCTTCAGCATCGGCGCCAGCGTCATGCGGCCCACGGTGGGAATGCGGCAGGTCAGCAGCGTATCGAGGAAAGCTTCCGCTCCCTGCCCCTTGACTGAATATTTGGCAAAGCCCGAGGTCTCCATCAGGCCGACGCTCTCACGTACCGCCTTCGCTTCGGTACCGACGACATCGAAATCGTTGGAACGATGCCAGGAGAATTGGTCTGCTTCGCCTTGCGGAGCAAACCACAGCGCCTGTTCAAGGCCATAGTAAGCGCCGAAGACACCGCCGGCCTGCTTCAGCTTATCGTAGATCGGCGTCGTCAACAGTGGGCGTGCGGCCGGCAGCTCCTCGTTCGGATAGCGGATCGAGAAGCGGCGGGTATAGTTCTCGCGCACCTTGGCATTGGTATAGGCGAGCGTCGCGTAGTCGCCATAGCGGGAAACGTCCATGGCAAAGACATCGAAGCCCGGATCGCCGTAGATCATCCAGTTCGCAAGTGCGAGCCCCACGCCGCCGCCCTGGCTGAAGCCGGCCATGACGGCGCAGGCCGACCAATAATTGCGAAGGCCGCGCACCGGGCCGACAAGCGGATTGCCATCCGGCGAGAAGGTGAAGGGACCGTTGATGATCTTTTTGATGCCGGCATTGTTGAAGGCTGGGAAATGGCGGAAGCCGACTTCCAGTTCCGGCGTGATGCGCTCGATATCCTCGGCCAGCAACTCGTGGCCGAAATCCCAGGGCGTCGTCACCGGCGACCATGGGCGACATGCCTTTTCATAGGTGCCCATTAGCATGCCCTGCCGCTCCTGGCGCAGATAGATCTCGCCGTCGAAGTCAACGCAGTGCATCAGCTCCTTGCCCGTGGTCTTGTTGAAGTCGACTACCTCGGGCATGTCCTCGGTGATGAGATACATATGCTCCATGGCGAGCACCGGCAGCTCCAGCCCCACCATACGGCCGACTTCGCGCGCCCAGAGACCGGCGGCGTTGACGACGTGCTCGGCGATGATCTCGCCCTGGTTGGTGATGACGCGCCAGGAGCCGTCCTCACGCTGCACCAGCTCTTCCACCTTGGTATGAAGGTAGATTTCCGCACCGTTCTTCTTGGCCGAGCGAGCATAGGCATGCGTCGTGCCATAAGGGTCGAGATGACCTTCGACGGGGTCGTAAAGTGCGCCGACGAACTGATCGGGATCGAGAAGCGGCATCATCGCATGCGCTTCCTTTGGCGTCAGCAGCGTCGCTTCCAGACCATTGTAGCGGCCCTTGGCGAGAATGGATTTCAGCCAGTCGAAGCGCTGCGGCGTTGCCGCCAGCATCAGGCCGGAGGTGAGGTGCAGACCGATATCCTGGCCCGAATATTCCTCGATCTCCTTATAGAGCTCGACCGTATATTTCTGCAGCTTGGCAACGTTCGGATCGCCGTTGATCGTATGCATGCCGCCGGCAGCATGCCAGGTCGAGCCGGATGTCAGCTCGGAGCGCTCGAGCAGCACGACATCCGTCCAGCCGAATTTCGTCAGGTGATAAAGCACCGAACATCCGACGACACCGCCACCGATGACGACGACCTTGGCATGGCTTTTCATTGGGAATCCCCTGTTTTCGGCGCGAAGCCGCCGGGTGTCTTCCCGCGCGACCGGCCGTATTTGAAAGGAAACCTAGAGACTATCCGATGGGCCAAATAGCCCAAACTGCGAAACTGACATGTCTGTTTGCGCCATCGCAATTGTTCGGATCGCGCCATCTGCTATTGGCAAAAAAATCCCGCTGCAAGCCATTCCACGTCGGGCGATATAAGGATTCTCAATCGGCAAAACCGGCCGTCAATGCAAACTCCCGCCCCATCTCCATGATCTCTTCGAAGACACTGCCGGCATAGGAGCGCGGCACAATGATTTCGAAATGATCCGGACCGGTGCGGGCAACATTGGCACTAACATGGCAGCACAGCATGTTGGCTGACCGCCCCTCGGCAAAGACCTGCGGATGCAGATCGACAGCCACGCATTTTGCTAGGATGCGGCGGACGCTGGGGCCTGAAACGCGCAGCACCACGCGGCCGTCGCTCTGCTCGAAAAAGGAGGCCTTGGCCGGATCGAGCGTGAAGAGGTCCCGCGCCACGCTATCCGCACTGAGGGTCTCCGACACCACGAACCATTCCCTCGGCCCGACATCGCGAACCGATACATCCTTCAGCACCTTCAGGCTCTCCAGAACGTCATCCTGAGCGCCGGCCTTCGCGAGCACGGAGAAGATGGCCGGACGACGCACGACGGCGAGATGATTCGGATTTGCGGCAGCCTCGAAGCCGGAGATATGATCTTCCAGCACATGTCTGTTCTGAAACGCGACGCTCATCGATCCATTACCCCAAAAGCTTCTTGTTATCAGGATCGACGAAGACCGGACTGCAGACTGCCGCCGCCACTTCCTCGCCCCGCAATCCATCCCAGACGATCACACGCTCGCCGATGCGCTCCCTGCCCGACTTCAGGAAAGCGAGCGCGATGGAATGACCGAGTGTCGGCGAGAAACAAGCCGAGGAAACATGCCCCTGATCGTTCACGGTCGAAGGTCTCGCGCCCTCCTTCAAAATATGTGCGCCGGCGTGAATTTCCTTCGCCGTATCGATCGGCTTCAGGCCCACAAGCTGGCCGCGGTCGGCGGCGGTCAGACCGAAGCGGGTCGAAAGCCGCTTGCCGATGAAATCCGGCTTCTGCGTCGACATCATGCGGCCAAGCCCAACATCGTCAGGCGTGGTGCGGCCATCGAGTTCGTTATGGGTGACATGCCCCTTCTCGATGCGCAGCACGTTGAGTGCTTCGACACCATAGGGGCAGATGCCATGCGCCCTGCCTGCCTCCATGATAGCATCGGCCACCGCCTCGCCGTAGCCGGCCGGCACCGCGAGTTCGTAGGCAAGTTCGCCCGAGAAGGAGATACGGAACAGGCGTGCCCTCAACCCACCTTTCAGCATGATTTCGGCAGCAGCAAGGAAGGGGAAGAACGCATCGGAAATATCGTCTTCCACGATCTGCTCCAGCACCAGCCGCGCCTTCGGACCGGCAATCGCCATCTGCGCCCATTGATCGGAAGATGAGACGAAGCGAACGTCGAGCTGCGGCCAGAGCGTCTGGGCTGCGAATTCCATATGCGTCATCACCTCGCCGGCCATCGCCGTCGTGGTCGTCATGAAGAAATGGTCGGGCGTCAGCCGACTCGTAGTGCCGTCATCGAAGACCATGCCGTCTTCACGCAACATGAGGCCGTAGCGCGCCTTACCGATCGGCAGCTTCAGGAAAGCGTTGGAATAGACGCGATTGAGAAATTCCGCCGCATCCTTGCCGAAAATCTCGATCTTGCCGAGCGTTGACACGTCGCATATCCCGACATTGTTGCGGACGTTCAGCACCTCGCGGTCCACGCTGTCGCGCCAGCCCTTCTCGCCCGGCCGCGCAAACCATGACGAGCGATACCAGAGACCGGCTTCGACGAAGCTCGCGCCATTCTTCTTGGCCCAACCATGCAGTGGCGACTCCCTGACCGGCTGCGCATGCTTGTCGCGCGCCGTGCCCGCCAGCGCGCCGAAGGAGACCGGCGTATAGAATGGCCGGAATGTCGTGGTACCGACGGCGGCCGGGCTGACGCCGCGCATGCCGGCGATGATGCCGGCGGCGTTGACATTGCCGAGCTTGCCCTGATCCGTCGCCATGCCGCTTGTCGTATAGCGCTTGGCATGCTCGACATGGCCGAAGCCCTCACGCAAAGCGAGGCCGAGATCCTTGGCATGGACGTCGTTCTGGAAGTCGACGAATGCCTTGTCCTTGGCGCCCGGCACATGCCAGATCGCTGCAAAGGACGGATCATAGTCTCCCACGACTTCGGGCAGATCAGGAGAATGAGCTTTGCGGCCAAGGCTTTCGACGACCAGCCGCGCCTTTGCAGCACCGTCAGCCAGGCAACCGGAGACACTCTCGATACCGGCAGCCGAGCCGGCGATTTCCAGCTCGCCGCCGACGATCGGCGCCATAAAGGCCTGCTTCTCGTCCGACCAGACCGGCCTGGCGCCGCGCTGACAGGCAAGATGGATGATCGGTGACCAGCCGCCCGACATGGCCAACGCATCGCAGGCGATCAGCTCATCCAGCCCACCGCGGTCTGCAATGACGCCGCTGATGCGATACTTGCCTTTGGTCGCGTGGATGCTTGCCGCATGAACCACCCGCACGCCTTGCGGAGCGACATCGGCCGATGCAGCACGCGTGTCGAGGATTGCCGAAATCTCCACGCCTGCAGCGGCGAGATCGGCGGCAGTTCGATAGCCAGAGCCGCCATTGGTGAAGACAGCCACCTTCTGCCCGGCAACCACGCCATAGCGGTTGAGGTAGCTCCGCATGGCGCCCGCCACCATCACGCCAGGGCGATCATTGCCGCCGAACACCAGCGGCCGTTCTTCGGCGCCGGAGGCGAGAATGGCGCGTCGGGCGGCAATGCGCCAGAGACGCTCGACCGGCAGATCGGGCGATGGCATCGCCACATGCTTCTGCACCTTCTCGACAGCGCCGAAGACATTGCCGTCATACCAGCCGAACACGGTGGTACGCGGCATCAAGGTTACGCTTTCGAAGCTTTGCAGCTCCTCAAGTGTTGCCTGCACGAAAACATCAGCGGAAGCGTTGCCGATCGTCAGCTTTTCCGACAGTAGCGAGCCGCCAAGTCGAAAACCTTCGTCGGCCAATACGACACGCAGGCCTGCGCGGGCAGCGGTCAGAGCCGCCATGAGCCCCGCGGGACCGGAGCCGATCACAAGCAGATCGCAATGCGCCCAGACCTTCTCGTAGCGATCCGGATCGGCCTGCATGACCGCCTTGCCGAGGCCGGCAGCGCGCCGGATCAGTGGCTCATAGACCTTCTCCCAGAAGGCAGCGGGCCACATGAAGGTCTTGTAGTAGAAACCAGCGCCGAGGAAGGGAGAAATCAGGCTATTGACCGAACCGAAATCATACTTCAGCGACGGCCAGCGGTTCTGGCTCACCGCACTCATGCCCTGATAAAGCTCGGCGACAGTGGCGCGCGTATTTGGCTCAGTACGCCCGTCCTTGCCGATGGTGACGAGCGCATTCGGCTCGGCCGAGCCCGCGGTCAGAATGCCGCGCGGCCGATGATACTTGAAGCTGCGGCCAACCAGCAGCTGGTCGTTGGCAAGCAAAGCGGCGGCGAGTGTGTCGCCTTCCAGCCCCCTCATTTCCTTGCCGTCGAACTGGAAGGAAAGCGGGCGGCTGCGATTGACGAGGCCACCGGTCGACAGACGATAAGCCGTCATCGTGCCGCCTCCCTCGCCTTGTCCTCGGCATCGACGACCGAAAACACCTCGTGGGTGACATTGCTGCGGTCGACGACCAGCCAGCGGCGGCATCCCGCGCTATGGTGCCAATATTCCTCAATCCGGCCGCGCTCATTGTCGCGGATGAAGACGTAGCGGTTCCAGTCCTCATCCGGTGCGGTCGGCGCCGGTCGGACGACGGACCCGCCGCGAATGGAAAATTCTTCCTTGGGTCGCACGCCGCAATGCGGGCAGTTGATCAAGCTTGCCATTGGTATCGTGCCCTCAATGCAGGTTCGGCTGCGGACCCTTGCCGCCTTCGTCGATCGCAAAGCCGCGCTCGAAGCGGTCGAGACGCAGAAGGCGGCTGACATCGTGGCTCTCGCCCTTGGCAATCAGATGCGCAAAGCAGAAGCCCGAGGCCGGCGTCGCTTTGAAGCCGCCATAATTCCAGCCGCAGTTCAGATAAAGATTTTCGATGGGCGTGCGATCGATGATCGGCGAGCCGTCCATGCTCATATCCATGACGCCGCCCCAGGTGCGCAGCACACGGACACGCGACAGACCGGGGATGAGTGACACCCCCTCCTCCATCGTATGCTCGACGGTCGCAAGATTGCCGCGCTGCGCATAGGAGCTGTAGTAGTCGATATCGGCGCCGAAGACCAAGCCGCCCTTGTCGGACTGCGAGATATAGAAGTGTCCCGCACCATAGGTGATGACATTGTCGATAACAGGCTTCAGCCCCTCGGAAACGAAAGCCTGAAGTACATGCGTTTCGATCGGCAGTTCCAGATCAGCCATCTTGCCAAGGATAGATGTATGGCCGGCGGCCGCAAGCGCCAGCTTGTTGCAGCCGATAAAGCCGCGATTGGTCTCGACGCCGGTGACGATGCCGTTTTCGCGGCGGATGCCGATCACCTCGCATTGCTGGATGAGATCGACGCCGCGGCTGTCGGCGCCACGCGCATAACCCCAGGCGACCGCATCGTGCCGCGCCGTGCCGCCGCGTCGCTGCAGGAGGCCGCCGAGGATCGGGAAGCGCGCATGATCGAAATTCAGATAGGGCATCATCCGGCGGACCTGCTCGCGGTTGAGTAGTTCCGCATCGACGCCATGCATGCGCATGGCGTTGCCACGCCGGGCATAGGCATCGCGCTGGCCATCGGAATGGAACAGATTGATGATGCCGCGCTGGGACACCATGGCATTGTAGTTGAAGTCCTGCTCAAGCCCTTCCCAGAGCTTCATCGAGAATTCATAGAAAGGCTCGTTGCCGGGCAACAGATAGTTGGAGCGGATAATCGTCGTGTTACGCCCGACATTGCCGGAGCCGATATAGCTCTTTTCCAGCACTGCGACGTTGGTAATGCCGAATTCCTTGGCGAGGTAATAGGCCGTTGCCAGCCCATGCCCGCCGCCGCCGACGATAATGACGTCATAATGCGGCTTCGGCTCCGGCGTCCGCCACACTGGCTGCCAATGGCGATTGCCGGAAAATGCCTGTTTTAGAAGCTGATATGCCGAATAACGCATGCCTTCATCCCGATACTACCCGGCGGCACATTCGCATATGCAATAAAAACGACAAGTCCCGAAAGAGCGAAAAAGCTTCGCAAACAGAACATGATCTTTTCCGAATGCGCAGCGACAAACAGCATTTGCTCTCGGAAGATTCCATCGCCGACCTGCCGAAAACCCATTCGCTCAGAAAGCCGGACGGAGCCTTGTTGCTAAACTCTCGCCCACGCGTTAAGGCGAAAAAAGCTAGGGCATCGGAAGTCTGAACTTCGCAATCGCAACTTCCTATATATAATGTCCGGAGAGTTCAGGCGCGGACAGCGCGCGGAAGACGACGATGCACATGCTTGCAACATTCGAAAAGGCGGCCCTCGAAGCAGGAAAGGCCATTCTGGAGGTCTATCGTGCCGGCTATTCGGTTGCCTTGAAGCCGGACATGAGCCCCGTGACGCTTGCCGACGAACGCGCCGAAAGCATCATTCTCAGACACCTCGAAAGCGATTTTCCCCATATCCCCGCCATTGCCGAAGAGCAGGTTTCAGCCGGCAAGATTCCTGATGTGCGCGGCCGCGCCTTCTTTCTCGTCGACCCGCTCGATGGCACCCGGGAATTCATCGAACATCGTGACGAATTCACCGTCAATATCGCCTATGTCGAGAACGGCGTTCCCCTCATCGGCATCGTCTATGCACCGGCGCTCGGCGTCGCCTTTACCGGTGAGCCTGGCAGAGCCCGCAAGCTGATCGTCGACGAGCAATTTTCCATAGCCGACCGCCAGACCATCGCCGTGCGCGAACCGCCGGCCAAGCTGACGGCGCTTGCCAGCCGCTGCAACAGCAACGCCAAGACAGAAGGTTTCCTCACCGACAATGCGGTTTCCGGCTGCACGTCGATCGGTTCGTCGCTGAAATTCTGTCTGCTCGCAGAGGGCAAGGCCGATGTCTATCCACGCTTCGGCCGGACCATGGAATGGGATACGGCAGCCGGCGATGCCGTGTTGCGGGCAGCCGGCGGCAAGACGGTCACGATCGAGGGCAGCCTTCTGACCTATGGCAAGACTGACCAGAGCGAGGATGCCGATTTCGCCAATCCGCACTTCATCTGCTGGGGCGGACAAAAGCACAGCGTCTTGGCGTAAGTTTATTTTTGCAAATAAAAACAACTCCTGCGCCTGCTTTCGAGCCGGAGAGCAGTAGGTCGGCTGCCGAGGTTTTGCCCAAAAGCGTAAGTTTTCACTGACGAAAAATCATAGAATGAATGCGATTTTCCCTGAAATAACAGGGACTTTCAGGCATTTTTCTCAGGCAAAACCTACGCAAATCACCTCTCCGCCACATTGATTAAAATTATTAGCAAAGTCTTACCATGTGCTTAGGCAATTTTTAAATGTGGCAAGCTAGAGTGCCACACGTGGTCTTGAGTGTGTGTAGAGAGTCCAATGACCGAAATGATACGTCCCCGAGTGAAGTATGTCATCGGCCCCGATGGCAGCCCGCTAACGATAGCAGACCTTCCGCCGCCGAATACGCGCCGCTGGGTTATTCGTCGTAAGGCAGAGGTTGTCGCCGCCGTGCGTGGTGGTTTGCTCAGCTTGGAAGAAGCCTGCGAACGTTATACGTTGACCGTCGAAGAGTTCCTCTCCTGGCAGTCGTCCATCAATACCCATGGCCTCGCTGGGCTCCGGACGACCCGCATACAGCAGTATCGCCACTGACAGCAGCGACAGCACCGCCTTTATTCCATTTGTGTTCGGGCCTCTTTTATCACGAAAGAGGCCCGAAACATTTGAAGCAGCAGCTCGAAGCGAGACGCCACACTCCGACGACATTTCAAAGGACGGACTTACTGGCGCAAGTCCAGGGCGTTCTCAGCGCCCAGCCATCTACCAGTAAAGGCTTGGCGGGTCCGTATTTCTGGCACCAGCTTAAACGGAGACGATCCGTTAACGATCTCGATGGTTGGCAGACGCCGGAGCACATGCAATCCTCCTTGCATCAGACGCAACAAGGAAGAAAAATCATGGATATCCGCAACGAAAACAAAGCATCCGGCGGCCGTTATGTCGCGACGGTCGAAGGCCATGAGGCGGAGATGACCTTTTCCCGCACTTCTCCCAAGCTGATCATTATCGATCACACCGGCGTGCCGGACTCTCTACGTGGTAAGGGGGTTGGCCAGGCACTTTCGCTTCACGCCGTCGAAGAGGCACGCCGTGGCGGCTGGAAAATCATCCCGCTCTGCCCCTTCTTCAAGGCTCAGGCGCAGCGCCACGACGACTGGCATGACGTCGTCAATCTCTGACGCGTAAGCAATAATCCGTCCGCTCGGTCGGATTGCTCCCCAAAAGGCAAAAGCTGCGCATGGCCGGCCCCGACACGGCCAGTCATGCGCAGCCTTCAGTATCGCCGCGATACCCGCGCTTTCCTAAAATGACCTCCATCGCAACACTGCAACGTTTGATCCGAAGGAGCGAGGGAACTGCGATCTCAGGCGCGTGCCCGCGCCGGACCCGAACCATCACGCTCTTCGAGCGCTGCGGCCTTGGCATATTCGGCCTGCATTTCCTCAAGCGAATTTTCCAGCGCCTCTTCCTGAACCTGCAGCTCGCGGATCGACACCTGCAAATTGTCCGCACGCTGGCGGGCAGCCTTTGCAAAGGTCGGGTAGGCAAAGTGGCTCGGATCGGAAATGCCGGACTTCTTCTCCTCGACGACGATCTGGCTTTCCAGCTCCTTCGTCATGCGGTCAAACTCCGCCATCATCATCTGCAGCTGCTGCAGCTGACGGCGTTTTTCGTTCACCTGAAACTCTTTCAGGCGAACAAGGCTCTCACGTGACTTCATACGCATTACTCCCGTGATGCGAGACCCCGGCTCTCGATATTCCCGTTCGCCGAACCGCTTTGAGACGGCTTGGTTAAAAAAATTTCCAGCGATCTTAATAAAAGCCTACCGCTGGTAACCTTTCGTTTACGGGCATCGTTAATGATAGGCGTAATGATTTAAGGCTCGGTAAATGGTGTGGTCGGAATTCGGCATATCGGCATTGGCGAGTCGGATGAATCACTTGGCGTTGGTTGTTAATGCAATACTTTAGGAGTCGATTTTACTGATTGTCTTTGGAAAACAGTGGAATGGAAAAATTATTTAATAAATTCGATACGACTTGCCAGAGTGAATCAGAATTTGTTAACCATTACATGGCAGCTTCCAAATCAAGCAGTGATTTGATCGGTATCGCGTTAAGGGGCTGACGACCTTTCGGCGGCGGTAAAGGGGACAATTATGCGGGTTCTACTCATTGAAGACGATAGCGCGACAGCGCAGAGCATCGAGCTGATGCTCAAATCCGAAAGTTTCAACGTCTATACCACCGATCTCGGTGAGGAAGGCGTGGATCTCGGAAAGCTCTACGACTACGACATCATCCTTCTCGATCTTAACCTTCCCGACATGTCTGGCTACGAAGTGCTGCGCACGCTGCGCCTTTCGAAGGTCAAGACCCCGATCCTCATCCTCTCCGGCATGGCCGGCATCGAGGACAAGGTTCGCGGCCTCGGCTTCGGCGCCGACGACTACATGACCAAGCCTTTCCACAAGGATGAGCTGGTCGCCCGCATTCATGCCATCGTGCGCCGTTCCAAGGGCCATGCCCAGTCGGTGATCATGACCGGCGAACTGATCGTCAACCTCGACGCCAAGACCGTCGAAGTCGGCGGCCAGCGCGTGCATCTGACCGGCAAGGAATATCAGATGCTGGAACTGCTCTCGCTGCGCAAGGGTACGACGCTCACCAAGGAAATGTTCCTCAACCATCTCTATGGCGGCATGGACGAGCCGGAACTGAAGATCATCGACGTCTTCATCTGCAAGCTCCGCAAGAAGCTCGCAAACGCCGCCGGCGGTGCCAACTATATCGAAACGGTCTGGGGCCGCGGCTATGTGCTGCGCGAGCCCGACAGCAGCGATTTCGCCGAAAGCGCCTAAGCCGCCTCCCGCCTTTACCGCCGACACACAGAAATCCCGTCTTTCGAGGCGGGATTTTTTGTTGGCGTCAACGCAGCGCCAAATTAATAGCCGCCTCGAAGGGCGGCCATCCTTGTTTCGATGTCTTCCGCTGAAATCAGGCGGCAGCGGCACGATTGCCGAAGATGGCCGTAAGAATTTTGCGATCGAAGGGCTTTAGCAGAAAATCCGTCGCGCCCGCGCGCTTGCCGGCCATCAGCTTGCGGAGATCAGCCTCGATGACGCAGTAATAGATCTTCACGTCCTTACCATTGGGCATGGCTCTGATGCTGGCGATGAGCTCAAGCGCCCCTTCCATGCCGGCATCAACGATCAGATAATCAGGCATTTCGGCCTGGCAACGCATGAGTGCTTCACGCGAATCTCCGGCCTCGCTCACGAGAAAATCCAGTTCGGACAGGATTCGTTTGCCGACCTTGCGTACGACATCCGATGTATCCGTTATCATGAACCGCTGCATGTGTGAGCTCCCTGGCATCAGCCGCCATCATCGATATCGGCTTCAAATTGAAACGATAGGAGCAGCAAGCTAAGGATTCGTTACCGCTACATTATCAATTGAGCGGACAACCCCAAGATTGCACAGAATTTTCGATACACGAAAAGATAAGCCCGCAGCCGATGACCGACTGCGGGCGAAAACATCGATGGATCGACTCGCTTATTCCGCGGCTTGGGCAGCCATGGTCGCTACGAAGGTTAACTCCTCCGGCGTAGCATTGTAGGAGAGCTCCATGCCACTCTCATCGGCGAGCAGCACCGTGTAATAGGGCTGGATCGAGTGAGCGTCGATGGCTTCCTCCAGCGTGCCGGAGCAAATCTCGGCGAACTTCGGCGGTATGCGCATCAGCCGGCCCTTGGCGGTGATCGTGAATTTTGCCTCGAATTCGGGATTTTCGAGTGTTACCTCGATATTGCCGCCACGTGGAATGGCACCATAGGCAACAAGGAAGAGATTGAGCAGCAGCTTCACGCGGTTCTTGGCAATGATCGCGCGCGGACCGAGCCAGTTGACCTCGGTCTTTTTCTCCGCAGCGGCGAAATCCTTGGCGGCCCGCTCCGCTTCACCGGTATCGATTGATGCGCCGACCGAACCGGAGGCGCCGAAGGCCAGACGCGCGAATTTCAGCCGGACGGACGCGTTGAGCGCACTGGTGCGGATCAAATCCATCGCGTCGGCGTCGGCACCACCCTCGTCGAGCAGCTCCAGGCCATTATTGATCGCCCCCACCGGCGAGATCACGTCATGGCAGACGCGGCTGCACAGCAGCGCGGCCAGATCCGGTCCGGTCAGAGTGAGATTGGGATTTTTCGACATTCATTGTCTCCTGAATGCTGACAGGGCAAAGCGAATAGGTCCGGTTTGCCACGGTAAGGTTGCTCGAGGGTTTCGCAGCCAGTGTACCGCGCGCCATAATGACACCATATTTGGTAAACCGATTATTAAGACCATCGACGCAAAATGCATTCATCACCATCAGACTTTTTCGCACGCGATTCGGCCTGCGATAGTTGGGCGGAATGGTCTGAAAATGGGGGCGCGCCATGCGTGGCGCATTCTGACGAATGCGTTGCCTATTCGCCCCTGTTGCACCGACATGATGAACGGAAGACTTCCATGCGCTATGAATTCCTGAAGAGAATACCAAGCTTCGGCACTAGAACGCTCGGTCTCGGCCTGATTCTGGCCATTGTCGCATTAGTGAGTTTCGCATTGCCGGTCCGTCAGGCCGCTGCCGCGCCGACTAATCAATATTCGGCCCAGGAAATCGTCGATGCCGGCCACTCCTTTTTCGGCTCCACCAGCGGCGGTCTTGCCAAGGTGGTCGAGCGTGCCTTCCAGCAATATGGCCTGCCGAATGGCTACATCCTCGGCCAGGAAGGCTCCGGCGCGTTCCTGGCAGGCCTGACCTATGGCGAAGGCCAGCTCAACACCAAGAATGCCGGCGAGCATCCGCTCTACTGGCAGGGACCATCGCTCGGCTTCGACTATGGCGGCCAGGGTACCCGCGTCATGATGCTGGTCTACGATCTGCCGAGCATCGACAGCGTCTATACGCGCTTCGGCGGCGTCAGCGGCCAGGCCTTCGTGGTTGCCGGCTTTGGCATGACGGTCCTGAAAAACAACAATATCGTGCTCGTTCCGATCCGCACGGGGCTTGGCGCCCGCCTCGGCATCAATATGGGCTATCTGAAGGTCACGCCGAACCCAACCTGGAATCCCTTCTGAAGCTATCTTTCGATACGATCTCCCAAGCAGCACAGCCTCGGCCCGCCTCATTTGCGGGCCTTTTCTTTCCATAAATCGGGCTTTGCGCCGATAAACCATATCCGCGTTAAACGCTTGCCCGCATGGCTAACCCATGATTAATCATTTTATAGACCTCGAACATAACTCCAGGATACTGGCTGCGTCGTGATTCAATTTGCTCTCTTGTTCGGATTGGGCTTTCTGACGGCCGCTCTATTGGTCTTTCTCATCGCGCCGGCAATCCATCGTCGTATCGTCTGGTTCACCGAGAAGCGCCTGAAGGCGACCATGCCCTTGAGCCCGCAGGAAGTGCGCGCGCAGAAGGATATGGCACGCGCGCTCTTTGCGGCTGAAAACGCGCGGACGGAACATGCTTTGACGCAGGAACGCGACAAGACCGTTGCGCTGCAGATCCACAACGGCAAGCTTCAGCAGGAAGCAAGCCGTCTTTCTGCTGCAAGCGCGGAGCTGCAGACACGCATCGACGACCTGGAGGTGGAAGCAGGCGAACTGCGCTCGCGCCTGCGTCACGAAGAGAGCTATATCAGCCAGCTGAAGTCGAGCATCCATGCCGCCGAGCAGGCCAGCGCCGAGAAAGAGGCAGACATCGACAGCTTGCGCAAACGGATGACGAAAATGGGTGCCGATGCCGATAATCTCAGGATCGATCTGGCAGCCCGCGAAACCGAAATCGAGAGCCTGAAGCTGCGCATCAATACATTACGCGACGAACGCGATACACTGCGCCAGGAGCTGAACACGGCAAACCTGCGCGCTGCGGATGCCGAACAATCGCTGCGTCAGGAAAGTGACAAGAACAAGCGGCTCGAAGAACGGCTCAATCGGGAGATCGCCGGCAATGCCGACAAGGAAACCGCGATCGAACGTCACGCCCAGGATGTCCTCCGCCTCAGGGAACGGCTGGAGGGGGCCATCAACGAATCAAAGGAAGCCGGCAAGGCGCTGCGCGCCGCCGGCCTCAGGCCGCCGAAGAGAACGGCAAAAACGCCGAAACTCGCCGCCGCATCGATAATCGGAGGTAACGCCGATGAGCAGGGCGCCATAAGCGAGCCGCCGCAGGTAATAGAACCGGAACGAACTGTGGAACACGAAATCGCTCAGATGACAGAAGAGGTTCGCAACCGAGCAGCCGCCCTGTCGGACCGTCTGCTGAAAGCCCGCACGCCGGCCCATGACGATGCCATGCGCGAAGAAATCGCCAAGATTGCCGCCAACATGGTCGCCCTGACGGCGCTCAAGGAAGGTGATGGTTCGCCGATCTTCGATCTGCTGCCGAAGGATCGGGAGCTCGCTGAACCCGGCGCCCGCATCAGCCTCGCCGACCGCGTCGCCGCCATACTGCCGAAGCACTCCTGAGCGCCAGGACGGGCTCGCTTAGATGCGCCCGTTCTTTGCGGCCATCTCGAAAAGAGCGATACCGCTCGCCGTCGCGACATTGAGGCTATCCAATCCGGGAACCTGCGGAATCCGCACGCTGCCGAAGGCGGAAAGAATGCTTTCGGGCAAACCATCCCCTTCCGTGCCCACCACGAGCGCCATGCGCTCAGAAGCAGGAACATCGCGAATATCCAAGGAGCCGCGCGGCGACAGGCTCCAGATCGCAAAACCACGCGCGGTGAGCGCCGCAAGCAATTCGGCCGCGCTTAGCTGCCGGCGATAAGGCACGGTCAGGATCGAGCCGACCGAAACCCGCAAGGCCTTGCGATAGAGCGGATCGCAGCAGCTTTCATCCAGCAGCACCGCAGCCGCGCCGAAGGCTGCGGCATTGCGGAACATCGAGCCTATATTGTCATGATTGGAAATGCCGCAGCCGATGAGCACGAGCGCTTGCTTCGGAAGGCCGTCGAGAAGGCCGCTCATCCCTTCTTCAGCTATTCTACGCCCCAATGCCAGAACGCCGCGATGGAGATGGAAGCCGACAATGCCGTCAAGCACCTCGGCTTCGGCGACATAGATCGGGACATCCGATGAGAAGGTATCGATGATGTCGCTCAAGCCGGCCACGCGGTTCTTAAGCAGTAGCACTTTCTCAGCAAGGAACTCGCCAGCTGCAGCATGCACGCCGGCAAGAAGCCGCAGCACGACGGTTCCTTCGGCTATGAAGCGGCTCTCTCGACCTGTCAGATCGCGTTCGCGGATATTGCGAAATTCGGCGATACGCGGATCGTCGGGATGCGTAATCTCGATGAGCCGCGTCATCGTCAGACCGTCAGTTGGACAGCGATATGGTCGCCACGATGCGGCCGATACCGTAGTCGAAGACTATGGCCTGACGCTGGCCGCCGGCAAGCGTGCCATAGAACAGCACCTGATTGCCCGACAGCGCCGTGGACTGCACCGTAAAGCCCGCGGGCAGTAACGCCGTCACCGCAACCGGGGCATCGGACGGGATGCCGGACGCCGCCTGCCCCACGGGCTTGGCCGCCGGCTTCATCGTCTTGTAGACAACGGCGCCGAAGACGGCCATAAGGCTCACCACCATGACGGCCGCGGAGACGATCTGCAGGCGGATCATCTTGCGTCGGACTTTCTCCAGGGCCGGATCGAGGGGCTTTTCCTCTTGATCGTCTGGCTCGAGATTCGTCATCGATGCGTCCTTGCTTCCAGTAGAGCGCTTCGTGCGCCGGAGAATATGTTTGAGCGATCCCTTTAAAGAAGCCGCGGACAATAGAAAAGTCCTAACCGCCGATGAAAATGCCGAAGGACGGCTGGATTCATGGCTCACAGCCGAGATCGGCGAGGAATTTTCCCGCAGCCGCGTGCAAGGACTCATCAAGGACGGCGCCGTTACGCTCAAGGGCGCAGCGGTAACAGACGCCAAGCGCAAGGTGCGCCCCGGCGACGTCTACGAGATCACGCTGCCCGACCCGGAAGATCCGACACCGCAGGGCGAGGATATTCCGCTCGACGTGCTTTACGAGGACGACGATGTCATCGTCATCTCTAAGCCGGCCGGGCTGGTTGTCCATCCCGCCGCCGGCAATTGGACGGGAACCCTGGTCAACGCCCTGATCCATCATTGCGGCAACAGCCTTTCCGGCATTGGCGGAGTCCGCCGCCCGGGGATCGTCCATCGGCTGGACAAGGATACGACAGGCGTCATGGTCGTCGCCAAAAACGACGTGGCCCACCGGCATCTCTCTTTACAATTTGCCGATCACGGCCGCACGACTTCGCTCGAGCGTGCCTATCAGGCAATCGTCTGGGGGCGCCCCCGCCAGCTCGTCGGCACCATCGATGCACCCCTGGGGCGGTCGAGCAGCGACCGCACGCGCCGTGCCGTCAAACGCCCGGATTCGCAGGATGCCGACGAGGCGATCACCCATTACGAGGTGCTGGAGCGCTTTCACGAGACCCCGGACGCGACCGCGCTTGCCTCCCTGATCGAGTGCCATCTGGAAACCGGCCGAACGCACCAGATCCGCGTGCATATGGCCCATATCGGTCACCCGCTGCTCGGCGACGCCGTTTACGGTGGCGGCTTCAAGACCAAGGCCAATCTCCTGCCGGAAGCCGCAAAACAGGCCGTCCATCGCTTCACGCGCCAGGCGCTCCACGCCTACATGCTGCAGTTTGAGCATCCTCGTACCGGCGAAGTCATGCGTTTCGAGGCGCCTTTGCCTGAGGATATGGAAGAACTGGCGGCGGCGCTCAGGGAATAGGCGCCGAACATCACAATAACTGGACGACCGGCACCTCCTGCCCTATAATATCGCGTATGAAGGACCGATGTCCGAGCTCCTGTGCTGGCCGAAAACGCGACCGCGTTTGGGAGGCCGGTGTAGTCACGCTACATGGCACCGGACAATTCGGGAGGATAATCCCAAGGGCGATATTCCGGCGAGACCTGCGGTCACGCCGAGATAACACTTGCGTGACCGCATCCTTGAATCACCGTTTCGCCGTACTTATCTTTACATTGGTTAAGTGCGGGGTCGCAGGACCCGTACGCCTTGGTCCGCTTCGCAGAAGGCGCGCAAAATACGCCCCCAGAAGGAACCAAATCTCGAATAGGAGGGTGCAAGATCATGGCCCGTAATACCTTACCGTCTATTGCCGCCGGGGAAGCCGGCCTCAATCGTTATCTCGACGAGATACGCAAGTTCCCGATGCTGGAGCCGCAGGAAGAGTATATGCTCGCCAAGCGCTATGCGGAACATGCAGACCGTCAGGCTGCGCATAAGCTCGTCACCAGCCATCTGCGTCTCGTGGCGAAGATCGCCATGGGCTATCGCGGCTATGGCCTGCCGATCGGCGAAGTCGTATCGGAAGGCAATGTCGGCCTGATGCAGGCCGTGAAGAAGTTCGACCCGGAACGCGGTTTCCGTTTAGCAACATATGCCATGTGGTGGATCAAGGCCTCGATCCAGGAATACATCCTGCGCTCGTGGTCGCTCGTGAAGATGGGCACGACGGCTAACCAGAAACGCCTGTTCTTCAACCTGCGCCGCCTGAAGGGCCGTATCCAGGCCATCGATGACGGCGATTTGAAGCCGGAGCATGTTACCGAGATCGCCACCAAGCTGAACGTCTCGGAAGAAGAGGTCGTTTCGATGAACCGCCGCCTCTCCGGCGACGCTTCGCTGAATGCGCCGATCAAGGCTTCCGAAGGCGATTCCGGCCAGTGGCAGGATTGGCTTGTCGATGACCACGACAGCCAGGAAGACGTGCTGATTGAACAGGACGAGCTCGATACCCGCCGCCGCATGCTGGCGCGCGCCATGAGCGTCCTGAACGACCGCGAACGCCGCATCTTCGAGGCACGCCGTCTCGCCGAGGAGCCGGTGACGCTGGAAGACCTGTCGACCGAGTTCGACATCAGCCGCGAACGCGTGCGCCAGATCGAGGTCCGCGCCTTCGAGAAGGTACAGGAAGCCGTCCAGAAGGACGCGCTCGAGCGCGCCAAAGCTCTGCGCGTTGTCGAAGCGACCGCCTAGCATTTCCTGCTTGGCAGGCTTAAAGAAAAAAGAAAGGCGGGCCAAAAACCCGCCTTTTCCATATCCATCGATTTAGGAAAAGCTTACTGGCCGCTTGAGGCAACGCCGCCAAGCGCCTGCCATTCCGCAATCGCCTTGTTAAAGGCATCGGTGCCGGTCGGACCCTTTTCCATGGTCAGCAAAGCGCGGCGGCCGTTACGATAGACCACCGGAATATCGATCCAGTTGCGGCTCTTCAAAAGGTCGAGATTGGTCTTGCGCGCATCCGGGAAATCGTTGAGCGCGACCATATAGACATCGTCAGTGACCTTGGCCGGAACCGCGATCAGCGCATCGCCGCGATCCTGCTCGGTCGCCTTCAAGGCTACACGCTGAACGTTGTCGATCGCCCCGCCCTCGAAATTCGGCGGCACCTGGAAGGCAAGCTCGATCAGATGGCTGGCTGGCAGCGAGGAATCCGAGTTCCGCGAAACCGTGATCGTCGCAGTTAGGCCGCGATCCGGCACGGTAATGAGCCCCTGCACCGAAGGCTCCGGACGGCCGTCAGGCCCCTTACCTTCCTGCAGCGACCAGCTGACCGTACCCTGGAAGGCCGTTGGCGATGTCTGGCCCAGGCGCTCCTCATAGAGAAAAACCTTCTGTCCGTTGGTTGCCGGAGCGGTCTGCTGCGTCACGGGTGGCGGTTGGTTGGCGGTAGCCTGTTGCTGCTGATTGGCGGCAGGCGCCTGCTGGTCCGTCGAAGCAGCCGGCGTGTTCGGTGCGGCGGTCGCGGGAGCTTGGCTCTGAGCCGCGCCGGCATTGTTGGCGACCGGCGGCGTCGCCGCGGCGGCGGGTGCAGCAGAGGCAACATTCTGCTCGGCTACGGATTTGCCTTCAACGACGCCGGGTTGCCCGTTTGGAGCAGGGCCTTCGTCCTCTTCGGTGCCATTCGCCAGAAGACGCTGCGTGAATTTCGTATTGACCGTATTCGGATCGGTGGGCAGTGCTGCGGTATCAGTTTTGCCGGCACCTGCACCCGCTGGCTGCTGGGCGGCCGTATTTGTCTGCTGTGGCGTAGCCGCCTGCTGGGCGGGAGCTGCGGCATTACCGTTGCTAGGATTGCTGCCCGCAGTATCAGACGTCGCGGGTGCCGTCGCCTTCTTCGGCGCAGAGCTGACGAGCTTCGTCACCATATTGTTGAGCGCGTCGCGGTTCAGCCAGGCTGCGTAGCCACCGCCTCCAACGACCGCAAGGCCGACGAGCGTGACGATGATACCTGTGACATTGATCCGGCGACGCTTCGGCTCCATGCGGAAGCTGCGGCCCTGCAGCTTCGCCGCCATCGCCTGATCGAGATCGGGCGGAACGGCAGAACCTCCGCGGCGGTCGTCTTCGGCGCGCTTGTCGAAACCGGCAAGCTCCTTGAGTTCGCGCCAGCCGTCATTGTTGGCATCGGCTTCGGACGCCGCTTTCTTCGACGGATGCACATCCGCGAAAAGATCGACATCGTCAAAGGCATTTTCCGGCATTTGTCGAGCTGGCTGCTGCACGGGCTTGGAGGCCGCGGGTGCAGGCTGCATTTCCTCGAAGACATCTGCGTCCCAGGCAAAGCCCGTGTTGACGGCAGGTGCCTTGGAATTGACCGGCCCTTCGGCCGGTTGGCCAAAGGGTGCTTCAGTGAAAGCTGCGGCCGGCATGACCGGTTCGTTGTGGCGCGCGGCGGCAGGTTCAGGCGCAGCGCGGGAGGCTGGCGCATCCACCTCGGCCCAGATCTGTTCGACCTGGCTTATGACGTCATCGACTGGCCGTGGCGGCACAGGCGGCGCGATTGCTGCAGCGGCTGCCGGCGCCTCTTCCACATGGTGAGGCTCCGCATGCTGTTGCGGTTCTTCCCAGTGTCTCTGCGGCTCTTCATGGTAAACCGGCTCAAGGGCCGGTTCTTCGTGAGCCTCGGCATGATGATCGATACTGGCATGCTCTGCAGCCGGAGCAAAAGGCTCGTCCGCCGGATGCGGCTCGCTCCACTCCTCAACAGGCTGGTGCTCTTGCGCATGACCCTCTTCGACATGCGCGGCCGGCTCCTCATAAGCCTGCTCGTTCTCGACCGACGCAGCTGCGGCCGGCTCCTCATGGACATGGACCTCGGCCGGCTCTGGCGCAGGCTCTTCCTCATGCGGCTGGGCATGGACTTCCTGAGGCTCAGGATGGTCCTGAGCGATCTCTTCATGCGGCGCGGGCGCTTCCGCAACGGGCTGCTCTTCGCTGCCCGGTAAGGCCTCGGCATGTTCGGCTTCAACCTCGACGATCGCTGCCTCAAGCTTGTCGAGCTGGCGACGCAGCATTTCCTCTGGCGGGCGCGGCTTCATGCTCTCAAGCTGCCGTTGCACGGCACCACGAGCTCGATCGTAAACCTTGACCCGCATCTCGGGAGTATTGTCCGTCAGGCCGTCAACGGCCCGTCGAATAACTGCTACAAAATCCGCCATCAGTACTTTCTCATGATGCCCGGTGTGCAGCCGGGCCGGGATTCGTCATAGATACGCAACTTTAGCCCTCAAAGGGGTCGGTCACAAGTATGGTGTCCTCGCGCTCCGGACTGGTCGAAAGCAGCGCCACGGGCGCACCGATCAGCTCTTCCACCTGACGCACATATTTGATCGCCTGCGCCGGCAGATCGGCCCATTTGCGGGCGCCGACGGTCGATTCCTTCCAGCCCTCGAGCGTGATGTAGACCGGCTCGACTCGGGCCTGCGCCGCCTGGCTTGCCGGCAGATAATCGATTTCCTTGCCGTCGAGCTTGTAACCGACGCAGATCTTCAGTTCGTCCAGGCCGTCGAGCACGTCGAGCTTGGTGAGCGCGATGCCGGTAATACCAGAAGTCTTCACGGTCTGGCGCACCAGTACGGCGTCGAACCAGCCGCAGCGGCGCGGGCGACCGGTATTGACGCCCACCTCGCGGCCGACGGTCGACAGATGCTTGCCGATCTCGTCATGCAATTCGCAGGGGAACGGTCCCTCACCGACGCGAGTCGTATAGGCCTTTGCGATGCCGAGCACATAGCCAAGCGCCGTCGGGCCAAGGCCCGAGCCGGCTGCGGCCTGACCGGCAACCGTGTTGGACGAGGTGACGAACGGATAGGTGCCGTGGTCGTTGTCCAGGAGAGCGCCTTGTGCCCCTTCGAAAAGGATGCGGGCACCGGCCTTGCGCTGCTCGTCGAGCAACCGCCAGACCTGGTCGATATAGGGAAGAATATGTTCTGCAACAGAGCTCAGCTCCTCATGCAGGGCGTCGAAGGAGATTTCGTCGACGCCCATACCGCGGCGTAGCGCGTTGTGATGCGTCAGAAGCCGGTCGATCTTGGCAGGCAGGGTTTCCGGCTCGGCGAGGTCGATGACACGAATGGCGCGGCGGCCGACCTTGTCTTCATAGGCCGGTCCGATACCGCGACGCGTCGTACCGATCTTCGTGCCGCTGTTGGAAGCGGCATCTTCGCGCATGGCGTCCAGATCGCGGTGCAGCGACAGGATCAAGGGCGCGTTCTCGGCAATGCGCAGCACATCAGGAGTAACGGCTACGCCCTGGGCCCGCAGCTTTTCCACTTCGGCGACGAAATGATGGGGGTCGACGACGACGCCATTGCCGATGACGCTGAGTTTGCCGCGCACGAGGCCGGAAGGCAAAAGCGCAAGCTTGTAGCTGACGCCATCGACGACAAGCGTGTGACCGGCATTATGACCGCCCTGAAAGCGTACAATCACATCAGCGCGTTCCGAAAGCCAGTCGACAATCTTGCCCTTGCCTTCGTCACCCCATTGCGAGCCGATCACTACAACATTCGTCATTTATCCATTCCCGCTTCCTGCGCGCGGCAGCGCGCCTTGCTCAAACCCGCGCATCTATAAAGCTTTGTTTTTGGGAAAGCGACCCTGTTGTCTCAGGAGATTCGGCTTTTTGCATGACGAATCAGCGCCTCCAACAGGATTTTTCCCCTGTCGCAGTTCCGAGGGCCTTTCAACAACCCTCTCCGGTGGCGATCCTCGCCCCTCAAAAACCCGGCTTGACCGCCGGCGCAACGCCATCGTCAGGCCCATGCGGCACTGGATCAAGAAAAGCTAACCAAGTTCGAGCGTGGTGACACCGAAGACGCGATCGAGCGGGATTTCCGGCGCCTTGCCGCGATACATGCGCGCCGTTTCGAACACCGGAGACAGCCCGCACTCTTCAGCAAGGCGGATCGCCTGGATATTATCGACCGGCACGTCAAGATAGACAGGCGCTCCATTGGTTTTGGCGAGCAGCTTGCTCATCAATGCCAGCGCGACCTCCGGCTTGTTGGCGAATAATGGACCGATCTTGTAACCCTCGAAACAGCGGCGGATCGTGCCGTAGCCGCGAACCCTGCTACCGCCGCCGACGATGAAGGATGCCCGCCTTTGGGGAGCGCCGCACCAGGCCCGAATGAAGGAGTGACGCAAGCCGGGGAAAATTTCCGCATCATAGTGCACCAGCGCTTCGAGCTTGCCGTCCGCGACCGGCACCACCTGCCTCGCCTGCGCTTCATCCACCTCAAGTATTTTGGGAATACCGCCATAGCGGAGCGTCCGATAGGCCATCTCGAAACCGTGCCGTCGGTAGTTTTCCTGCTGCGCGACGACCCCATCCAGCCCGACGACACGATTGCCGGCAAGCGCCATGCCCTTGTTCCAAAGCTGCTTGCCATATCCCCGCCCACGAAACTCCGGATGAAGCATATAGAGGCCAAGAAAAGCGAAAGCCTCGCCATAACGGACGACGGATATGCAGCCGACTGGGACCTCGCCGATGGCGCCGATCAGAAAGCCGGAGGGATCCGCCTCCCAGAAGGCGTGCGCGTCGTCAATACCGGGATTCCAGCCTTCTTGCCGAGCCCATTCCAAAGCGAGCTCCAGCTCGCCAGCCCGCATCATCCGCACGGCGAAAGTCGATTTCATGCAAAAGTCCCGAACCGCCCATTATACCGCCGCCCCTGCGGAGCGACCGCACCCAATTCATCATGTGACAACACACTGCCAATCACAAGCAATAGGCTATCATAGACTTAAAGTGCAAAGGCTTCGTTTCACTTGAAAAACAAGATGATCGCGCAGGCAGAGGATCGACGAAGCTTCGGTGATACTTCCGCTGCAACCTTCCTAAAACCGGTATAGGCATATAGGCGTTGCCTGCGATCCTGTGTATAAACGCGGATGATCGCCCATGCCGGGTTTGCGTCTCGGCGCAAGATCCAGCGCTAGCAAAAGGATTGAAATTTCATGCGCATCACGATGATCGGCTCGGGTTATGTGGGGCTTGTGTCGGGTGTTTGCTTTGCCGATTTTGGCCACGATGTCATTTGCGTCGACAAGGATACGAGCAAGATCGAGGCTCTGCGGCGCGGCGAGATACCGATCTTCGAACCGGGTCTGGAACAAGTCGTCGCCGACAACGTGCGCGCCGGCCGCCTCTCCTTTGAAACAGATGTGAAGGCAAGCGTTGCCGCCAGCGATGTCGTCTTCATCGCGGTCGGCACCCCTTCCCGGCGCGGCGACGGCCATGCCGACCTCTCCTATGTCTATGCCGCTGCTCGCGAGATTGCCGAGCACGTGAAGGGCTTCACCGTCATCGTCACCAAATCCACGGTCCCTGTCGGCACCGGCGACGAAGTGGAGCGCATCGTGCGCGAAACCAATCCGCAAGCCGATGTCGCCGTCGTCTCCAATCCGGAATTCCTGCGCGAAGGTGCGGCCATCGAGGATTTCAAGCGTCCCGATCGCATCGTCATCGGCCTCAACGACGAGCGGGCGCGCGGTGTCATGACCGAAGTCTATCGCCCGCTTTATCTCAACCAGGCGCCGCTTCTCTTCACCTCCCGCCGCACGTCGGAATTGATCAAATACGCGGCCAACGCCTTCCTCGCCATGAAGATCACCTTCATCAACGAGATGGCCGATCTCTGCGAGAAGGTCGGCGCCAACGTGCAGGAAGTCTCCCGCGGCATTGGTCTCGATGGCCGAATCGGCTCGAAATTCCTGCATGCCGGCCCGGGCTATGGCGGCTCCTGCTTCCCAAAGGATACGCTGGCGCTCGCCAAGACCGCCCAGGATTACGACAGCCCCGTGCGCCTGATCGAAACGACCGTATCGATCAACGACAACCGCAAGCGCGCCATGGGCCGTAAGGTCGTCACCGCCATGGGCGGCGATATCAGAGGCAAGTCGGTCGCCGTCCTCGGCCTGACCTTCAAGCCGAATACCGACGACATGCGCGACAGCCCGGCAATCTCGATCATCCAGACACTGCAGGATGCCGGCGCAACGGTGACCGGCTACGATCCCGAAGGGATGGAGAATGCACGGCTTGTCATCGACAACATCACCTATGCGGACGATGCTTACAGCGCTGCGCGCGGCGCCGATGCGCTCGTCATCGTGACGGAATGGAACCAGTTCCGTGCGCTGGATTTCACCCGGCTCAAATCCGTCATGAAGGCTCCGGTCCTGGTCGACCTCAGAAACATCTATCGCCATGACGAGGTCACAAAGCACGGCTTTGCCTATACAAGTGTCGGCAGACCCTCAAGCGACGCCACACTTTAGAGCGTTTACGCATTCCGAACGGAAAACCGCTACGCACCTTTCCTCGAAATGCTTTAAGCAAAGGCCGATCAATGCGCTATCTCATCACCGGCACAGCCGGGTTTATCGGATTCCACCTTGCCAGGCGTCTGCTTGACGAGGGTCATTTCGTCGTCGGTTTCGATGGCATGACGCCCTATTACGACGTCAAGCTCAAGGAAAAGCGCACAGCCATCCTCGCCCGCTCCAACGGCTTCAAGGCCGTAACGGGCATGCTCGAAGACAAGGCCGCGCTGGATCATGCCGCCGAACTCGCCGAACCTGACGTGATCGTCCATCTCGCCGCCCAGGCAGGCGTCCGCTATAGCCTCGAAAATCCGCGCTCCTACGTCGATTCCAACCTTGTCGGTTCGTTCAACATTCTGGAATTGGCAAGAAACCTGCAGCCGAAGCACCTGCTGTTGGCATCGACCTCTTCCGTCTACGGCGCCAACGAAAAGATCCCCTTTGCCGAAAGCGACAAGGCTGACGAGCAGATGACGATCTATGCGGCGACCAAGAAGAGCATGGAGCTGATGGCGCACAGCTACGCCCATCTCTTCAATGTGCCCACAACCGCTTTCCGCTTCTTCACTGTCTATGGTCCCTGGGGCCGCCCGGACATGGCGCTGTTCAAGTTTGTCGATGCCATCAAGAACGACAGGCCGATCGAGATCTACGGCGAAGGCAAGATGAGCCGCGATTTCACCTATATCGACGATCTCGTCGAAGGCATCGTACGCCTCATAGGCGTCGTGCCGTCGGAGGAAAACCGCGTCGTATCGGAAACGGTCATCGATACGCTGTCGAAGAATGCTCCCTTCCGCGTCGTGAACATCGGCGGCGGCCAGCCCGTCGGCCTGATGAGTTTCGTCGAAACCATCGAGACGATGCTCGGCAAGAAGGCGATCCGCAAGATGCTGCCCATGCAGCCCGGAGACGTTCACAACACATATGCAGTGCCGGACCTCTTGATAGCGCTGACAGGCTTCAAGCCGCAGGTCGAAGTCGATGAAGGCGTGAAGCGCTTCGTCGAATGGTATCAAGAAAACTATTGAGTAAAATGGCCAACATCGTCGAAACGGAACACTGGATCGCGAGCTCCGCCGGGCGGCTTTACGCCAAATCCTGGAGACCGGATACCGGGATCTTCCGGCCACCCATCATCCTGTTTCACGATTCCCTCGGATGCATTGCACTCTGGAGAGATTTTCCGCAACAGCTTGCCCAATCCTCCGGCCGTCAAGTGATCGCCTATGATCGGCTGGGCTTCGGCCGATCCGATGCCCGCACAGATATTTTGCAACAGAACTTCATGGCCCTTGAGGCCGAGCAGGCTGTGCCGTTGCTATGCGAGCAGTTCTCCATCCAAGAGTTCGTCGCCTGCGGGCATAGCGTAGGCGGCGGCATGGCCGTGGAGACGGGAGCGCGCTTTGGCGAGCGCTGCCAGGCCGTCATCACCATAGCCGCGCAGGCTTTCGTGGAAGAGAGAACCCTGCAAGGCATCAGGATCGCGCAGCAGGAATTCAGATCGGCCGAGACGTTTGCCAAACTCGTGAAATATCACGGCAGCAAGACCGATTGGGTACTGCATGCATGGATCGATACGTGGCTTGCTCCCGAACGCGCCGGCTGGTCGCTCGATCCGGCCCTTGAAAAGCTCCATTGCCCGGTGCTTGCCATACATGGCGAGCGTGACGAATATGGCTCTGAAGCCCATCCGCATCACATCGCGGCCGGACGTGGCTCGGTCTATTTCATGCCGGATACCGGGCATGTGCCGCATCGCGAACGCCCTGCCCAAGTGTTACTGGCGATCGAAAATTTCCTGGCATGAATGAAAAAGCCGGCTTACTCGGCCGAACCCGCAGGATGATAGGCCCGGTCGAAATAGATAAGCCCCTGCCCCTCGTCACGTTGACGGATGGCATCGACTTCGCAGAGCAGGATGTCATGCGTGCCGCCGTCGGCCTGACGGACGATGCGGCAATCGAACGAGACAAGAGCATCCTCAAGCACCGGCGCGCCTGTCGATAGCTCCGACCAGGAGGCACCAGCGAAGCGTTCGGCAACCGGGGTCTTGCCGCCGAATAGCCGCGACAGGTCCTGATGCGCTTCCGATAGCACATTGACGCAGAGCACCCCGTTTTGCGTGACGGCGGGATGAACGGAAGCGCCGCGATTGAGGCAGACGAGCAGGGTCGGCGGGCTGTCGGTTACGCTGCAGACGGCGGTCGCGGCAAAGCCGGCGATACCCGCGGGGCCGTTGGTTGTGACAATGTTCACTGCCGCCGCCATCCGCGCCATGGCGTTGCGGAACTCGGTGCGCGCAATATCGGGATCGGCGACAGGCACCGCCTTCTCGATTGCCACGGAAGTTTTCATGTTCATCGCACTCTTCCCTAAATCGCGCCGACAGCCTCACATTATCGATGGGCAGCATGCGCCTCAAGAAACGACATTTTGCGGAAGTAGCCCTTCGCGAGCAATTAATTTTCTATAAAATCTATCAACAAAAAGAAAAACAGATCGCCTCAGCGTTCTGCGCTGCCACGGTATGCTGAAGCCTGCCTCAGGTCCGGGTGGAAATCAGCAGAAACATCGGCCGCTCGCGCTCGATTGCCCACTCCGGATGGGCTGCAAGATCCTCATCGCTCGGCGACCATTCTTCGACATGGGCAATGATGAAACCGGAGTTGATCAAGAGGTTGAGCGTCGTTCCCATCGTGCGATGCTGCTTGACGACGCCTTCGGCGAGCCAGTTCGTCAGCCGCGGCCCTTCGATCTGATAGGCATTGAGCGGCCAGATCTTGCCGCCCTCGGCATCGTCAAGCCATTCCGGCCGCCGGGGCGCCATATAGATCGGATGCTCGATCGAAAAGATCAGTCGACCGCCCGGCTTCAACGCCTGACGGATCGTCGTCAGCAGACCGGCAAAGCCTTCAACATAATGGAAGGCGAGCGAGCTATAGACGAGATCGAAGCTCGCCTTGGGAAGCTGAAGTTTCTCGAGATCGGCGCGATCATAGCGAACCCGCGCATCCGTCGTCTCCGCCCGCGCACGTTCCAGCATGTTCGCGGAGACATCCAGCCCAAGGACACTGGCTGCATCCTGCTCGGCGGCCCAACGGCAGAACCAGCCGAAACCGCAGCCGAGATCGACGGCATCGAGACCCTTGAGGTCAGGCATCAAGGAACGGATCGCCGGCCACTCGGCGGCACCCGCCAGCCCGTCGATAGATCTCTGCAGGCGGCTATAGCCTTCGAAGAAGGCTGGATCGTCGTAGATATTCTGCGTCATGTTGGTCTTCCATGCTTCTGCTTGCCTTGGAACTGGTCGTATCAGAGGTATAGCTCGGATCCTTTTCGCTTAGACCATAAGCAAACCGACGAAAAGCCGATTGAAAAGGAGGGCCGGCCGGTGCCGGTCAAGCAGCCGGCTTTGGCCGCGATAGCCACTGCGAATAGGGCTTCACACCGAAATCCGGATCGGCCGCCTCTTCAAGCACATGGATAAACTCGATCGAATGCCCGTCGGGATCCGAAAAATATTGTGAGACGGCTGGCATCCAACCGAGAACGACCGGCTCATCGAGCGGCTCGCCATTGAAACCCTTCGGCTGAACGCCATGAGCCTTCAATGCGGCGGCGGAGCCGACTACATCGGCGAGAGAGGTTCTGAAGGCAATATGGAGGCGCATCTTGAGAGGGGAGCTGCCGGTTTCCCAAAGGCCGAGCATGCCCATCCGTTTATCGTCGATCCACAGGAAGGCAACCTTCCTGCTCTCGATGACCGTGCCGACCTCGAGCTGCAGGACGTCGCGATAGAAGGCGATAGAGCGCTGAAGATTGGCGACCGTCAGATGCGTCTCGTAGAGCCCCAAAATGCGCGGCATCACGAGGTTGGCCGATCGCTCCGGATCGCTGATCGACATCACATCACCTTCGCCGCCGTGACCTCGACCTCGACCAGAAACTCGGACCGTGTAAATCCGCCGACGATCAGCAGCGTGGAGACTGGCGCGGGAGTCTGGACATAGCGATCGCGCACAGCCATGTAGGCGGGAAAATCCTCGCGCGTGGTCACGAAACCACCGATGCGGATGACGTCGGCAAACCCCATGCCGGCCTCCTCGAGGATAGCGCCGATCGCCTTGAAACACAGTTCGGCCTGACCGGTGACGTCAGGCGGAATGCGATCGTCGGCACCAATGCCGAGCTGGCCGGACGTGACCAGCAGACTGGCGCCGGGCGGCACCAGCAGGCCGTGATTGTAATTGCCGAAAGGGCGGCGAACGGATGCGGGATTGAAGACCTTTTTCATCGATTCCGACTCCTGATGACTGAGCCGATTTCAGCATTTTGAGATGAAAGGGGCAAGTCGGTCAGTGGGCTTGAGGCAATGTCACCGCTCGATTCCGCCGTATTTCCAACAGGATATGTCCGAAAAGTGCCGCAAGCACGATCGGCCCGCCGATGAGTGTCGCCGTCAAAGGACGCTCGGCGAACATCATCCAGACCCAGAGTGGCGTCAGCGGCACCTCAAGCGCCGTCAGCAGCGCTGCATCCGAGGCCGGCACCAGCCGCGAGCCAAAGGTGTAGAGGCTGAGGCCCATGGCGTTCTGGATGATGCCGAAGGCGATGATCAGGCCAAGATCCTGGCCGGAGATCGAAAGCGGCGAAGCGAACCAGAAGGTAACGAAGGAACACAGCCAGGCGGAAAGCGCCATGGCCGGTAGCATCGGCACATTGCGATGCTGACGCATGACCACCGCAAGAGCGGCGACCGTCAACGTCATGATGGCAGCAAGCCCCTTGCCGAGCCAGCTGCCGCCATCGCTCGCATGGCCGGAAAGCATGACGAGTACGCCGATGAAGGCAATGCCACTCGCAATCAGTGTCCTCAAATTCGGACGCTCGCGGATGAAAACGAAAGCGACGCCCGCGGTGACAAAGGGCACTGTCGCATAGATGACCATGGCGTCCGCAACCGATGTATAATAAATCGAGCCGATACCGCTGATCATGGAGGCGGTGGAAAAGATCGTCGCCGCCAGCGACGGGCCGCGCATGGAACACAGTATGCGAAAGGCATTACGGCGCTCGATATAGAAAAACAACGCGAAGACGCCGAGGCCGGAGACGATTCCGCGGCAGAACAAAATGGTCATGAGATCGGCATGGATCGCTCGAACGAACAGCCCGGACGTCGACCAGGCGAGCGCCGAAAGCGCCACATAGGCCACGCCCAGCCTGTATTGCTGCTGTTCCGCCAGCGTCACGTGGAATCCTCCGTCCTATAGCGGCAGAGCATTAGCGGGCGGCAACGATGCCTACAAGCAAAGCTTGCGCCGTTGCGTGTCGCGGGCACTGGGAAGATGGCACTGGTGGCAGGAAGGTCACGCCACACGCTCCGGCGTAATCGAAAGACATCTACCTACCCATTCGTATTGGTAGGATCATATCGATCTTGCACATCTTCACGATCGTTCTACGATTCTGGCGACCTTGTCGAAGGAGAATCAAATTGCGCCTGCTGTCGGCCACCTTATTTGCGTGCGGCTGCGTCAGCCTAGTCGACGGCCCGCTATGGCCGCCGGCGCAAACCTATGTCGACAAAACGGTCCAATGCAGCCATAGCAGCGATCCGGCCCGCTGCGAACATACGCGCGATAGCTGGAAAGCTGATTATGAGGAGGCGATCGCGGGCGGATATCGGGCGCAGAAACATGTCGCTCTATGCCTCAGCACAGGCTGCGACCAGGCAATCCAACCCGACAAGATGCTCGGCTGTGCCTGGCGCATGTTCATTGCCGAAACAAGGCATGCCCAACCGGACAGCATGGATTTTGCCAATCTCAACCGCTTCTGCGGAACGGAGTATATCGACCAGAAGGGAAAACTCGCGGCGGCCTCTCAAGCGAAGGCAATGATGCGCCTGATCGGCAAATAGCGGACTGCGCAGCATAGTCTCTACCGCGCAGCCGGTGTTTTTGGCAGTTTCTAAGCATAGGGCGTCAGGAAACTGCGGATTGCCTCGATTTCGTTAGGCCTGATATCGTGGCCGCCTGGATGCCAGTCCAGAGTGACCTCGGCATTCTGCCGCGTAAAGTAATCGGCAAGCGCCTTGGTGACTGGAGCGGGTGCGATCGGATCGCGCTCGCCTGCTGTAATCAGCACGCGCTTGCCCTCCAGCCTTGCATTGTCCTTTGGCTGGAATGGGATCAGCGGATGCATCAGCACGGCCGCGTCGAAAAGATTGCCATGCTCGATCAGAACATTGGCTAGGATATTCGCACCGTTGGAAAAGCCGAGGCCAAGCACCTGCGATGCGCCGTGCTCAGCCGCGAGCTCCGAGACATAGGTCGCCATCTTTTCCGTCGCCCTGGCAAGGTCAGCCATGTCATAGACGCCCTCGCCCGTGCGGCGGAAGAAACGCGCCGCGCCATATTCCGAGACATCGCCGCGCGGCGAGACGATGGTTGCGTCCGGCAGTAGGCGGGTGGCGAAATCGAAGAACTGGTTTTCGTCGCCGCCTGTGCCATGGAAGGTAAAGAAAATAGGCTTTCCGGGTGCACCGGCCTTCAGCCGGTGCACGTAAGTCGTATCCATCATGATCTTTCTCCTGGATTAGCCTTCCAGCGGTTCGAGATGCTGCTCGATCAACCCACGCAGATGCGCATGCTGTTCCGGCAGCTTCAGCGCTTCGCCGAGATGGGCCGTATCCTCGTCACGATCGAAGCCGGGTTCATTGGTGGCGACTTCGAACAGCACGCCGCCCGGTGTGCGGAAGTAGATTGCCCAGAAGTAATCACGGTCGATAACCGGCGTCACCTGATAACCCGTATCCATCAGCGCCTTGCGCACTTCGAGCTGCTTTGCACGGTTTTCGACCGCGAAGGCGACATGGTGGACGGAGCCGGCGCCCGGCAGCGCCCGGTTGATGTTCGGCATAGTTTCGAGGTCGACATAATCGGCACCGTTGCCGCCGGGAATGGCAAGCCGCTTGATGCCGTCATGCGTATCGACCACCTCGTAACCCATGTACTTCAACAACTCGGCCGTGGCACCGTCGTCCCTGAGCCGCATGGCGACGGAGTGGAAACCTCGAATGGCATGCTCGGCATCGACGCCGCCATGAGTCCAGGGCTGACGCTTGTCGTCCTTGACTTCGACAAGCGCGAAGCCATCGCCATCTGGTCCGGCAAAATGCAGGCGCTTCTGGCCGAAGGATTCGTCAGTCTTCAGGCCCTCGACACCGCTCTGGCCAAGCCGTTCGGTCCAGTAGCCGATGGAACCTTCGGGAACAGAATATACAGTATTACCGACTTCACCGGTACCCGGGCGACCACGCGCCATCTTCGGGAACGGGAAGTAGGTCATGATCGTGCCGGGCGTGCCGATCTCGTCACCATAGTAGAGGTGATAGACATCGGGAGCGTCGAAATTCACGGTCTTCTTGACGCGGCGAAGGCCGAGCGTATCAGTGAAGAACTTGTTGTTAGTCCGGGCGTCTTCCGCCATCGAGGTAACGTGGTGAAGACCTTTGATCTGGTTGAGCATCTCTAACCCCTTTGCTCGCCTGCACCGGCAGGCGTTTCTCATGGGCAGAAGATGGTCTTGTCGGCCGCGTTTCGATAGCCCCGAATAGCCAAACGGATTGTCTTCAATGAGTGAACGATAAATTCGGATCGTTCACTGATGTAGCGGTCCAGAAAGCAGCGCCTTACTGAGCATCCGGATTGCTCGGCAGCGCCCAGTCGATCGGATCCCGGCCATGCGCGACCAGATAGGCATTGGCCTTGGAGAAATGCCGGCAGCCGAGGAAGCCGTTATGGGCCGAGAGCGGCGACGGATGTGCCGCCTTCAGCACCAGGTGGCGCTCGGTATCGACGAAGGCCGCCTTCTTCTGCGCATAGGAGCCCCAGAGCATGAAGACGACGCCATCGCATTCGTCGTTGACCCTGCGGATCACCGCATCCGTAAAGCGCTCCCAGCCCTTGCCCTGATGCGAGGCGGCCTGGGATTCCTCCACCGTCAGCACGCTGTTGAGCAGGAGCACACCCTGCTTCGCCCAGCTTTCCAGAAAGCCATGGCGGGCCGGCGGAATGCCAAGATCGGTTTCCAGTTCCTTGTAGATATTGACCAGCGACGGCGGAATGCGCACGCCGGGGCGGACGCTGAAGCAGAGCCCATGCGCCTGACCGAAGCCGTGATACGGATCCTGCCCGAGAATGACCACCTGCACCTCGTCAAGCGGGGTCAGATCCAGCGCCCGGAAATACTCGCTGCCACGGGGAAAGATCACCTTGCCGCGCTGCTTTTCCTCGACAAGGAAAGATTTGAGCTGCTGCATATAGGGGCTTTCGAACTCCTGCAACAGCGCCTCTTTCCAGCTCTCCTCAAGCTTGATGTTCGCCTCAGCCATCGTCTCTGGCCTCCATCTGTTGTCAGCATGTCGATTGAGGATGAAAGAGCCGACGTGTCAAGAAAATGGCTGGGGATGGGATGGGGAGATCACAGGTTTTGGAGATAGCGCAGCCTGCCTCCGGGCTTATCTCGTAAATGACGTATAATAGAAGCAGGACACGCAAACGTTGACAACGCCCTTCGCTTCGGTCATTGGAAGCCATCCCAATTTTCCGACCGGTGTCTCATGCTTCCCTTGCATTCCCTTGGCGAGCGCATCGTCGTGCTCGGCCCCTCCAATGCCGGCAAATCAACCCTGGCGGTCGCCCTTTCCAAAAAGTTGGGGTTTCCGGCTGTACATCTCGATCAGCTTCATCACCTGCCCCATACCGATTGGCAACAACGCCCTGAAGCGGAATTCGCCGCTCTTCACGACGCGGCCATTCTAGGCGAACAATGGATCATGGAAGGCAATTATACGCGTCTGATGCCGCAACGTTTGGCCCGCGCGACCGGCGCCATCCTCATCACCTCCAATCATTGGCTGCGCTTTTCCCGCTATCTCAAGCGGACCCTGATCAACCGCTCAGATCGAGCGGGGCATCTCGAAGGCGCCAAGGACAGCGTTAAATGGGAGATGATTCACTGGATACTCGTGAGGACCCGTAACAGCGGCGCCAAATACGCAAAAATCCTGCAAGAAGCCAACTTGCCGATAGTGGAATGCCGTACAGCCGAGGCGCTCAACGATCTTTATCGGGTTTGGGATTTACCTGCTCGGCGATAGGGGATGATTGCGGAGATCAGCACCTGACAACCCGGCTCGGCAAAACTTTTCTCCGCCGGCCAAAGCAGGCGCGATCTGGTGGCAATTGCCGATCTTTACAAATGAAACATTCAGCCAGGAGATACATGCAATGAGCGGGAGCTGCCCTATTCCGACGCCGGATCAGAAACAGTACGGAGATATTCAGAGGCGGGCCGAACAGGCCATGCTTGCAACAATCTATCAAGCGCTCGAGCATGCCAGCAGACAGGCAGCCAACGAGCTGAAATCGGTTGGATCACAGGAGCAACCACCGGCATACGAATACTTTGCGGCTGTTGCCCACCAGAAGCTTTTCCTTCTTCTATGTGGCGCCGATCCTGAAGCGTTCATGGGCGGGAATCCTGATATCGCCGCAAGGATCATCGATAACAATCAGAGGATATCTGACCATTACTGGGTCAACAAGGATGACGGCCAAAACACGGGCCATTCTCCGAACTGATCGCGAAGTGTGGTCTCGATGAAAACCATGAGATGTGGGTCGGCCCAGCCGAAATCGGCGCATTCCGAGCGCGCGATATTCCCGCATCGGGCTCCTTATCCTGTCAGGAATACAACCCCGACTTCCACAATCACCCCTTGATCCGCGCCATCTGCGGATCGTAAAGCGGCTTCAGCGACACCTGGCATGGGACGCGTTGCTGCGCGACATCGAGCTCATAGCGTCCGGAAAGCACGAAATCCTCGGTCACGCCGCCGGGATCGCGGACATAGCCGTAGCCGATCGCCTTGCCGATCGTGTAGCCGTAGCCGCCGCTCGACAGCCAGCCGACGCGCTGGCCGTTGCGATAGATCGTCTCGCGGCCGAGAAGCACGATCTCTGGATCGTCGGGCACGAAGCAGGCGAGCATCTTCTTTACTCCCGATTCCAGCTGCCGCTCGATCGCCTCTCTGCCGCGAAATGCCACGTCCTTCTTCGTCTTCACCGCCCAGGCAAGCCCGGCTTCGATCGGCGTATGATCCGGCCCGATGTCGGAGCCCCAGGCGCGATAGCCCTTCTCCAATCGGCAGCTCTCGATAGCGCGATAGCCGGCGTTGATAAGCCCGTATTCACGGCCGGCGGCCATCAGCACGTCATAGACGGCAGTGGCATATTCCACCGGGACATGCAGCTCATAGCCGAGTTCGCCGACATAGGTGATGCGCAGTGCCCGTACCGGGCAGCCGGCGATACCGACGGTCTTCACCCTGCCGAAGGGGAATGCGGTGTTCGAAACGTCGGCCGAGGTCACCGCCTGCAATATCGCGCGCGACCTCGGCCCCATCAGCGACAGTACGGAATAGGCGGAGGTAACGTCCACCAGCTCCGCATGCATCTCCGCCGGAATGTTGCGGGCGACCCAATCGAAGTCATGGGTGGCAAAGCCGGTTCCCGTCGTGATGTAGAATTCATTCTCGGCGATGCGGGCAACGGTGACATCGCATTCGATGCCGCCGCGGTCATTGAGCATCTGGGTATAGGTCAGGGCGCCGACAGGCTTGGCGACGTCGTTGGAAGCGATCCATGAGATTGCCGCCTCGGCATCCCTGCCCTTCAGCACAAATTTCGCAAAGGAGGTCTGATCGAAGATCACGGCCGCCTCGCGTACAGCCTTATGTTCGCGGCCGACGGCATCGAACCAGTTCTGCCGTCCATACGTGTACTCGTCCTTCGGCTCCTCGCCCGCAAATAGATCGGCAAACCAGTTCGGCCGCTCCCATCCGAGCTTTTCGCCGAAACAGGCGCCCTGCGCCTTCAGCCGGTCGTAAAGCGGCGACTTGCGGCAGGGCCGGCCGCTGGAATGCTCCTCGAAGGGCCAGGCCATGGTGTAGTGCTTGCCGTAGGCCTCCAGCGTGCGGGTGCGCACCCAGTCGGTGTCGAAATGCGGGCGGCCGAAGCGCCTGATGTCGACAGGCCAGAGATCGTAAGGCGGCTCGCCCTTGGCGACCCATTCGGCAAGCGCCATGCCCGCCCCGCCGGCGGATGCGATGCCGAAGGCATTGAAGCCGGCGCCGACGAAGAAATTCCTCAGCTCCGGCGCCTCGCCGAGAATGAAATTGCCGTCCGGGGTAAAGCTCTCCGGCCCGCACAGCAGCTGTTTGACGCCGGCCGTCTGCAGCGCTGGCACACGCACCAGCGCCTGCTCCATGATCTGCTCGAAATGATCGAAATTGCTGTCGAGCAGTGTGTAATGGAAATCCTTCGGAATGCCGTCGAGTGCCCAGGGAATGGGATTGGGCTCATAGCCGCCCATGACAAGCCCGCCGACTTCTTCCTTATAGTAGGTCAGCCGATCCGGATCGCGCAGCGTCGGCAAGTTGGACGGCACGCCGAAGGATTCGGTAATGAGATATTGGTGCTCGACCGAGACGAGAGGCACGTTGACGCTGAAGCGGGCGGCAAAAGTCCGCGTCCACTGCCCGGCACAGACGACGACGCGCTCGCATTCGATGCGGCCTTTCTCGGTGACGACGGCGCGAATCCGGCCATTGTCGATCTCCAGATCGAGAACTTCGGTATCCTCGAAAATCGACACACCGCTCATGCGAGCACCCTTCGCCAGCGCCTGGGTGATGTCGGAGGGATTGGCCTGTCCGTCGGTCGGCAGGAAGGCGGCGCCGACGAGATCATCGACATCCATCAGCGGCCAGAGATCGCGCGCCTCCTGCGGCGTCAGCAGGTGCATCTGCAGCCCGAAGGACTGTGCCGTCGTCGCCTGCCGCTTCACCTCCGTCCAGCGCTCCTCGTTGCAGGCAAGGCGCAACCCGCCATTCATCTTCCAGCCGGTGGCAAGCCCCGTCTCCGCCTCGAGCTTCTTGTAGAGATCGACGGAATAGCCGAGCATCTGCGTGATGTTGGCGCTTGTGCGTAGCTGGCCGACAAGACCGGCAGCATGGAACGTCGTGCCCGAGGTCAGCTTCTTGCGCTCCAGCAGCACGGTATCGGTGAAGCCGAGCTTGCCGAGATGATAGGCCGTCGAGCAGCCGATGATGCCGCCGCCGATGACGACGGTCTTTGCTGTAGCCGGCAGTTCCTTCATCATGTCACCTCAAGAATTGCGAAAATCCTGCCAGGCGCTCTCGAAGCGCCTGAGATTTTCAGCTGTATAGGAAGAATAATCGAATTCGATGTCGGAATGGATTTCCGAAACCATGCTCCACATCGTCTCGCGCAGGAGTGAGGCGCATTTCATCGCCTGATAACGCTGGCGCAGATCGCCGCTGACGGGAGCCTCGAAATAGGCCTCCAGCATCGCCTCCTCCTGCGCCTCGGAGAATTCATTGTTGGAGGCAAGGCCGCCGAGATCGAACAGCGGCGTGTTGAAACCGGCATAATCCCAATCGATCAGCCAGAGCCGCCTGCCGTCATCAAGGAAATTTGCCGCCAGCAGATCGTTGTGACCGAAGGCAATCTCGAAAGGACCGGCTTCGCGCTCGAGCCGCTCGGCGATCTCCAGAAAGGAATGCAGCCGCGGCTTGTAGCGACTGCCGCCCGTCTCCAGAACGGCTGCATAGTCTCTGACCACATGAAAGACCCAGAAGATCGCCGCCGGTCCGCGAAAATACCTGGCGACATCCCGATGACAGGACCGGACAAGCGGCACGACTCGGCTCATTATAGCAGGATTTCTTATATCATCGGCCGATAGTGGCCTTGCGTCGATATAGTCCAGCACCAGTATGCCGGGCTCATGGTGGATCACAGCAGGCGAAAGACCGGCGGCATGGGCAGCCCTACTCGCCGCCACCTCATTTGCGCGGCTGATGTGATGAACGGGAATGTCCGATCCAAGCCGCACGACGAAGCGGCGACCATCATTGCCGACCAGATAGTTGCGATTGGTAATGCCGCCGACAAGCGGTTCGATGTCGATCGGCCCGCGCCAAATGCTGAGAGAATGTATCCTGTCTTCCGCCGTCGCAGTCATTCCCCCTCCGGTCCTGCTGCTGAGCATCTTTCCGATCTGAAAAGTTCCTCACAAAACCAAGACTGTCAAGAAGCGACCCACAAAATGAAACGAATATTTGGCTTTTTGTGGAATTTGAACGCCATCTTCAATCGGATGAGCTATGGATATCCTAAAGACTACGCTTCACCGTAGGTGAGATTTGTCTTAAAAACTCAGGCACGAAGCGACCGGATAAAGGCTGCGAGCATTAAGGCCTCCGGCAGCAACGGAACAAGCCAGTTGAAAGCCAAGTAAGTTTGGGATCAATACCCTCAATAGGATCAGGAACCATGCCGGGCACATCCCAGCCACCGCTGCACTCCAACCATCGCGAGCGCGAGATTCTGGAGGAGCTGCGCTTGGCCGGCGGCGCGAGCCGCATCCAGTTCCTGGCCGAACGGCTCGGCGTTTCCGAAGAAACCATCCGACGCAATATCCGCAGCCTGGAAGCCAACGGCCTTGTGACCAAGGTGCATGGCGGAGTCCATATCAAGGACTCGATGATCGAGCCTCCACTGCATCTGCGGATGAACGAGAATGCCGAAGCCAAACGCATGATCGCGGCCTCGGTCGCCGCCATGATCGAGGATGGCGATGCGCTCTTCCTCGATGTCGGTTCGACTACCGCCTTCATCGCCGCCGCACTGCAGAAACATCAGAATCTCTTCGTCGTCACCAATGCCGTCGCGGTTGCCCATGCGCTTGCCACCCGCAACGGCAACCGCGTCTTCTTTGCAGGGGGAGAACTGCGCGGTCACGACGGGGGCACCTTCGGTATGGAAGCGGCCAATTTCCTGCGCCGTTTCAATGTGCGCCACGCCATCCTTTCCGTCGGCGCTATCAATGCCGCCTCGGGCTTCATGCTGCACGATCTTGAAGAAGCGGAATATTCACAAGAGGCGGCCAGCCGCGCCGAAAACCGCATCGTCGTCGCCGACAGCGCCAAGTTCGGCCGCAGCGCGCCGATCGTTCTGAGCGAACCGGCCGCCTTCGATGTTCTGGTCACGGACGAACCACCGCCAGCGGACATTCGCGCCATGCTGGAGCGCAACGAGATCGAACTCGTCATCGCCAACCGGCAACGGGATGAGCGGCGATAGCGGTTTCGCGGGTATTCAACCCTTGCACATTGCCTCCAGCATCTGTGCAGCTTTGCTCGCATGGCGCTCCTTATGGCGCAGCAACCGAAAGCTGCGGGCGGGGAGGTCGAACGTCGCCTGAACCAGCAATCCCTGCCCGAGATAGGCTTTGGCCGCAGCACTCGAAATGGCGGCAGCGCTTTGCCCCGCGCAGACTGCGGAGAGCACTGCCTCATTCGAGGGCAGCACCAGCGTCACGTCGAGATCGCGCGGCGAAGCGCCGAGACTAGCAACCGCATTCTCGAATTCGGAACGCGTGCCCGATCCTTCCTCGCGCATCACCCAGGACGTGCCGCTTACGAAGTCGGCGGCGGTGAGCTGCCGCCCATCCGCCCAGGGATGGTGTGGCGGCACGACGATCACAAGCGCATCCTGCGCAACGATCTTCATCGACAGCGCGGGTGCATCCACTTCACCTTCAATAAAACCCAGTTCAGCCGCACCGTCGATAACCGCCTCGGTGACGGTACGGGTATTGCCGATCGTAAGGTCCAGCTCGATGCCGGGATATTCGCGACGAAACCGCATCAGCAAGGGCGGCAGCCAATAGCTAGCGATGGTCTGGCTTGCGCAGAGACTGAGCCTGCCGCGCTGCAACCCGCCAAGTTCGGACAGCATCAGTTCCGCCGAATGTACGCGTGCGAGCGTCGCCTTGGCTTCGCCGAGGAAGGATCGTCCCGTCTCCGTCAGCTCGATCCGGCGACCGACGCGATGAAACAGCTCCACGCCGTAATAGACCTCAAGGTTCTTGATCGCAGAGCTGACGGCGGAAGGCGTCAGGTTGATGGCTTCTGCGGCATGAGTCAGATGCTCTCGCTCGGCGACGGCGACGAAGATTGCGAGCTGTTCGAAAGTCATGGGAAATCATTCTAATTTATCGAACGATATATAGGATAATATTCGATGGATGTCGACATCGACAGATGAGACTTTCTAGCCGTCACCAAAGCATAACAAACGAATGACGGCACGCCATGTCCATTGCTCAACGCGCAAGCACCATCCTTCCCGGCCTCGCACTCACTGCCGCCGTCGCCCTTCTGGCCTATGCTGCGGAGCATTTTGAGGTGGGCCTCCTCGGCGTCCGATGGATCGAAAGCCTAGTGCTTGCCATTGCCCTCGGCATCGCCGTCTGCACCATCAAGCCGTTGAAGCCGGTCATGAAACCCGGCATCGATTTCAGCGCCAAGTTCCTTCTGGAAATCGCCATCGTCCTTCTCGGCGGGTCCATCAGCCTTTCGGCGATCCGCGGCGCCGGCGTCTGGCTGATCGCCGGCATCGCCATCGTCGTTGTGCTGTCGATCGCCGCCACCTATCTCATTGGCCGGGCGCTCGGCCTGCCGCCGAAGCTAGCGACCTTGATCGCCTGCGGCAACTCGATCTGCGGCAATTCCGCCATTGTCGCAGTGGCGCCAGTGATCGAGGCTGACTCCGAGGAGATCGCCGCCGCACTGGCCTTCACCGCCGTGCTCGGCATTACCGCCGTCTTCCTGCTGCCGCTTTTCTATTTCCGCTTCGGCATGAGCGTGCCGCAATACGGAACCCTCGCCGGTCTGACCGTCTATGCTGTACCGCAGGTGCTGGCGGCGACCACCCCTGTCGGCCTGCTTGCCGTGCAAACCGGCACACTCGTCAAGCTCGTCCGTGTCCTGATGCTTGGCCCGGTCATCTTTCTGCTCGGCATCATCACCAAGGCCGAAGCCACAGGAACTGACGGAGGCAGCGGCCAGCACCATTCGCTTGTTCCCTGGTTCATCTGGGGCTTTCTTGGACTGACGGCGCTTCGTTCGTTCGGACTTATTCCGGATGCGCTGGTGACACCGATGCAAACAGTTTCCGGCGTCCTGACCGTCATCGCCATGGCAGCTCTTGGCCTGTCGGTAAACATCCGCGCGGTCACCCATGCCGGCGGCCGAGTGATCTCTGCGGCGACGCTATCGCTTTTGACACTTGGCGCAATTAGCTACGGTCTGATCGCGGCCCTGCAGATTCAGTAGCACAGGATGCAACCACCGGCCAAGCATCAGCTCGGCCTCGATGCTTCGGCTGATTTCAGCAAAGCCGCAGTCTCGCTTTCACAAGAAGGATAGCCGATGGCATAGCCCTGAAGTTCGTCGCAGCCGACCTCAGCCAGAACGCGCGCGTGATCCTCGGTCTCGACCCCTTCGGCGACCACCTCGACATTCAAAGCGCGTGCGATTTCAACGATCGAGCCGACAAGGCGCCGCTGCTCTTCGGATACCGTTACGGCGGTCACCAGTTGCCGATCTATCTTCAACCGCTTCGGCTTCAGCTTGACGAGCCCGATCAATGAAGCATGACCCGAGCCGAAATCATCGATCTCGATATCGATCCCCATCGCCTTGATAGCAGAGATATTGGCAAGCACCACCTCGTCCGGCTCGTCCAGAAAGATGGTCTCCACCAGCTCGAAGGCGATAGTGCCGCGCGGTATTCTGAGCGCACGCAATCCATCGATCAGGTCTGGATCGGCAAGGCGACGGCCGGAGATATTGACGGCAATGCGAGGCGGCGAAAGCCCCCGAGAAACCCAGGCGTCCCGATCCGCCAGCGCCCGCTTCAACACGGCCGCGTCGATCTCCGCCGTGACCCCATATTCGTCGGCGACCTTGAGGAAGGCGACTGGCATAAGCAATCCCCTTACCGGGTGGCGCCAGCGCGCCAGTGCCTCCAGTCCGACGATGCGGCGGGTCTGCGCATTCACTTGAATCTGATAGAAGGGCTCGATCTGCCGCAGCATCGGCGCCAATCGCAGCTCGTCGGCCAGACGGCGTTCCGCATGCAGATCGGACTGGAGTTGCGGCGTGAAAAACTCCACCCGGTTTCGGCCGAGTTTCTTGGCCTGAAAGAGGGCAACATCGGATGCAGCAAGAAGATTGCCGGTGCCGCTCGTCTGACCGACCGCCACGCCGATGGATGCGCCAATCCGCAGCATCTCGTTGCCGAAACGAACTTCCCGACGTAAGCGCGATAAAATATCGTCGGCAATCGCCTGGATCCGTTCAATACTGCCGATATTGACCAGCACGGCAACGAACTCGTCACCCCCGATGCGGGCAACGATGTCATTGGCGGTGATCGCACCGGAAATGCGGGCTGCAGCGCTTTGCAGCGTAGCATCACCGGCCGCATGGCCCCATTTGTCATTGATCTCCTTGAACCCATCGAGATCGATATGAAGTATCGCCAAGGTTTCGATCGAGGTATCTTTGCGCAGCTCGGCCAGACGCCGGTCGAAATAGCGGCGGTTCGGAAGACCCGTGAGATAATCGTGATCGGCGGCATGCTCTATTCGCGCGCGACTGTGCTCCAACGCGACGGCGCGCGCTTCGGCAATAGCCTTTTGATCCGACAATTCACGATTGAGCAGCACGTCGGCAGTGACGTCCCATTCCGCGCCGATGAAGGAAGGCGCCCCCTCGGCATCCTCATAGTAATGCGCGCGCGAACGCAGATAGCGTACCTCGCCCCCCGGCAGGATGATCCGGAACTGGGAATTGTAGAAACCCTTCGTCGCCAACGCTGCATCGAAGTCTTGGATGGCCCTTTCGACATCCTCCGGATGCAACGCGTTCATCCAGACCTCGGAGGAAACCCTGCGCTCTTGGAGCCCGGTCCCGTAGAGCCTGTGCATCTGCTGGTCCCAGAGCAGTTCCTGCTCGTTGACATTATGCTGCCAAACGCCGATTTGAGACGCCTCCAGCGCCAGCTCCAGCCTTCTCAAAAGGTCCTGGAACTCTTCTTCGCTTCGCCCTGATGTCGTCTCTGCCAAAGAGCTCCACCCCCTTCGGAAACTGAAGAGACTAGCCAACCGCAGCCAATGATAGTCGCACTACTCCCTTTCGCGAACTTTAATGGCTGCGCAAGCTACCCAAATTAACAGCAGCGCTTCAATCCCTACCGCCGCCATACCCCGTCAATGATTATGCCGCGGCGGATTGGCGGCGATGTCGCGGAAATCGGCGGCCCCTTCGAGCACCGCTCCATCGGAAAGCTGCGTGACCGAACGACGATAGATGCGCTGCCACGGCGTCGCATCCGGCGGCACCGGCGGAATGCCATCGCCCTTGCGGCGCGCAATCTCCGCCTCATCCACCAGCATGTCGCAGCGCCCTTGATTGAAATCGATGCGGACGATGTCGCCGGTCCTGAGCCAGGCGAGACCGCCGCCGGCCGCACTTTCCGGCGAAGCGTTGAGAATCGAAGGGCTGTCGGCGGTACCCGATTGACGTCCGTCGCCGATCGTCGGCAGGCTGCGGATACCCCGCTTCAAGAGCGCATCGGGCGGCTGCATGTTGACGACTTCGGCCGATCCGGGCCAGCCGATCGGCCCGGCACCGCGAATGACGAGAATGGTCTTTTCGTCGATACCGAGATCAGGATCGTTGATGCGCTTGTGATAATCCTCCGATCCGTCGAAGACGACGGCCCGCCCCGCGAATACGCCCTCATGGCCCGGCTCCCGCAGGTAGCGACTGCGGAACTCTTCCGACACGACGCTCATCTTCATGATGGCGAAGTCGAAGAGATTGCCCTTGAGGACCAGGAAGCCGGCGCGCTCCTTCAGCGGCTCGGCGAAAGGACGGATGACATCACGATCGCTCGCCTCGCGGCCCTTCAGATTCTCAGCCATCGTTCGGCCCGTAACCGTCGGACAGCTGCCATCGAGCTTGCCGGCCTGCAACAACTCCCACATGACAGCCGGAACACCGCCGGCGCGATGGAAGCGCTCGCCGAGATAGGCTCCTGCCGGCTGCACATTGGCGAGCAGTGGAATGTCGAAACCATGCACCTGCCAGTCGTCAGGATAAAGCTCGACACCGGCATGCTTGGCCATGGCGGCAAGATGCGGCTGTGCATTGGTCGAGCCGCCAATGGCGGAATTGACGCGGATGGCATTGAGGAAGGCCTCGCGCGTTAGCACGTCCGAAGGCTTGATATCCTCCAGCACCAGCTCCACCGCCCGCCGACCGGTGCGATAGGCCATCTGGCCGCGCTCGCGATAGGCGCCGGGAATGGCGGCACAGCCCGTCAGCGACATGCCGAGCGCTTCCGCCATGGCATTCATGGTCGAGGCTGTTCCCATGGTGTTGCAATGACCGATCGAGGGCGCAGAGGCGAGCGATGCCTCCATAAACTCTTCCTCGTCGATCTCGCCCGCCGCTAGCTTGCGGCGGGAGCGCCAGATCACCGTGCCGGAGCCGGCAAGCTCGCCCTCATGCCAGCCATCGAGCATCGGGCCACCGGAAAGAACGATCGCCGGAATATTGACGGTCGAAGCCGCCATCAGCGCCGACGGCGTAGTCTTGTCGCAACCGGTCGTCAGCACGACGCCATCAAGCGGATAACCATAGAGCACTTCGACGAGACCGAGATAGGCGAGATTACGGTCGAGCGCTGCCGTCGGGCGCTTGCAGTTCTCGAAGATCGGATGTGTCGGAAACTCGATCGGAATGCCGCCTGCATCGCGAATACCATCGCGGACACGCTTGGCAAGATCGAGGTGATGACGATTGCAGGGCGTAAGATCGCTGCCGCTCTGGGCAATGCCGATGATCGGCTTGCCGGAGCGCAACTCCTCCGGCGTGATGCCGTAATTCATGAAACGCTCGAGATAGAGCGCCGTCATGTCGATATGATCGGGATTGTCGAACCAGTCCTGCGAACGCAGACGACGCTTGGATGCACCCTTATCACTCATCTCTTCCTCAAGCCTTTCCTCGGGCATTCTTGTCTTCCAGATGCTGCAGCAAACCACTGTGATCCTGCTCGCCGCCGCCATTCTCGACGAATTCAGCAAACTCGGCACGGACGGCCTCGGTCAGCGGCAGGTGAAGCGACAGATTCTGCGCAGCCGCCAGCGCCGTATCGAGATCCTTCAATTGATTGCGGGCGGTGCCGCCCGGCTCGAAGTTGCGCTCGACCATACGCTGGCCGTGCAGTTCCAGAATCCGGCTTTCGGCAAAGCCGCCGCGAATGGCATCCCGAAACGCCTCGCGCGAACCGCCGCCGGCCTCCACAAGCAGCATCGCTTCCGCGACGGCACCGATGGTCACGGCAACGATCTGTTGATTTCCGAGCTTTGCAAGCTGTCCCGTCCCGCTGGGGCCGACACGGGTCACGCGTCCCAGCGGCGCCATGACATCACGAACACTATCGATGACCGCGGCATCGCCGCCGGCCATGATCGCCAGCGTTCCCGCAGCCGCCCCGACCACACCACCGGAGACCGGCGCATCGATATGCCTGATGCCGCGTTCGGCGAGTTTGAAGGCGTGTTCGCGGGCAACGGCTGGCGATATCGAGCTGTTGTCGATTACGATCGTCCCAACCTCCAGCACATCGGCGACACCACTGCCGAACAGGACTTCGCCAACGGCGCCACCATTCGTCAGCATTGTGAAAAGAATGGACACTCCCCTCGCAGCCTCGACTGCAGTATCGGCGACAGTCGCGCCATCGGCAGCCAGAGGCTCGGCCTTGCTCCGGTCGCGATTCCAGACGGTTACGGCAAAACCGGCGGCAAGCAGCCGGCGCGCCATCGGCGCGCCCATCAATCCCGTTCCGAGAAAAGCGATCTTCCTGCCTTGCATAAACTATCCTCCGAATTGGTACGCATCGGACACCGAAACAGAATAACGGAGCCTTTTCGTCGTGCGAATGCGGCGACAGTCTTCCGGCTGCGGTGCCTCAGCTCCCAAATTCCACGAGCGCCTCCACGCCCGATGTACGTCAATCAACTCTTCCAAAAGCTTGATAAACCTCTGGTGCCATCATGCAAAGGAAATCAGCGGACTACGCAGCAAATTCTTCGAAATAAGGGTAAATTAGCTAGGACGAAAATATAAATATAGAAAAAGCGGGACCTTTCGGCCCCGCCCGGCATGTCGAGTACTGGAGTTTAGTCTCGGCACGGCCCCTATTCGGCGGCGATCGGGAGTACCTCCGCCGAATGTTCGTTGTCGTTGTGGTGATGCTGCTTGAGCGGACGGTTGCCCGTCAGCCTGCGGATCAGCACGTAGAAGACCGGCGTCATGAAGATGCCGAAGAAGGTGACGCCAATCATGCCCGAGAACACCGCGATACCCATGGCCGCACGCATTTCGGAACCGGCACCGGTCGAGGTGACCAGCGGCACGACACCCATGATGAAGGCCATGGAGGTCATCAGGATCGGACGCAAACGCAGGCGGCTGGCCTCGATCGCAGCCTGAACCGGCGTGCGGCCCTCGAATTCCAGCTCGCGGGCGAATTCCACGATCAGGATCGCGTTCTTTGCCGATAGACCGACAAGCACCACCAGGCCGATCTGGGTGAAGATGTTGTTGTCTCCACCCGTGAGCCAGACGCCGGTCAGCGCCGCCAAGACGCCCATCGGCACGATCATGACAATGGCGAGCGGCAAGGTCAGGCTCTCGTATTGGGCGGCCAGCACGAGGAAGACCAGGAGCAGCGCCAGCGGGAAGACGACGACGCTGGAATTGCCGGCCAGGATCTGCTGATAGGTCAAATCAGTCCATTCGAAGTCGATGCCTGGGGGCAACGTCTCGTGCAGGATCTTCTCGATCGCCGCCTGCGCCTGGCCCGACGAGAAACCGGGCGCTGGGCCACCATTGATGTCAGCTGCCAGGAAGCCGTTATAACGGTTCGTGCGCTCCGGACCGGTCGTGGCATCCACCTTCAGCAGGGCTGAAAGCGGGATCATCTGGCCCGATGCCGAACGAACCTTCAACTGGCCGATATCTTCCGGCTGAGCGCGGAACTTGGCATCAGCCTGCACGCGGACGCTGTAGGTGCGGCCGAAGGCGTTGAAGTCGTTCACATAGAGCGAACCGAGATAGATCTGCAGCGTCTGAAAGACATCGGTAACGGAGACTCCGAGCTGCTCGGCCTTGGCGCGGTCGAGATCGGCAAAGAGCTGCGGCACGTTGATCTGGAAGCTCGAGAAGATGCCGGTGAGTTCTGGTGTCTGGTAGGCTTTGCCGATCACCGCCTTGGCCGCCTGGTCGAGCGCATGGTTGCCAAGACCGGCGCGATCTTCGATCTGCAGCTTGAAGCCGCCTGTCGTACCGAGACCGTTGACCGGCGGCGGCGGGAACATGGCGATGAAGGCATCCTGGATGGCGCCGAACTTCTGGTTCAGTGCCATGGCGATCGCCCCGCCCGAAAGATCCGGCGTCTTGCGCTCGTCGAAGTCCTTCAGCGTCACGAAAACGATACCGGCATTCGAGGAATTGGTGAAGCCGTTGATCGACAGGCCCGGGAAGGCGATCGCATTGGCGACGCCCGGCTGCTTCAGCGCAATGTCCGTCATGCGCTTAATCACGTCTTCCGTACGGTCGAGGCTTGCGGCATCCGGCAACTGTGCGAAGCCGATCAGATACTGCTTGTCCTGCGATGGCACGAAACCGCCGGGAACAGTTGTAAACAGGCTATAGGTCGCTCCCACCAGTGCGAGATAGACCACCATGACGATGCTCTTGCGCGACAGCAGGCCGCCGACACCCTTGCCGTAGTATTTCGAACCGGCTCCGAACGCCCGGTTGAAGCCGCGGAAGAACCAGCCGAAGACCGCGTCCATGATCCGCGTCAATCCATCCTTCGGCGCATGATGACCCTTCAGGAGCAGGGATGCCAGTGCCGGAGACAGGGTGAGCGAGTTGAAGGCCGAGATGACGGTCGAGATGGCGATCGTCAGCGCGAACTGGCGGTAGAACTGGCCGGACAGGCCGGAGATGAAGGCGAGAGGCACAAAGACCGCGACGAGGACCAGCGCGATCGCGATGATCGGACCGGAGACTTCCTTCATGGCCTTGTAGGTGGCGTCTCGCGGATTGAGCCCGTTCTCGATATTGCGTTCGACGTTCTCGACCACCACGATCGCGTCGTCCACGACGATACCGATCGCCAGCACCAGGCCGAACAGACTAAGCGCGTTGATCGAGAAGCCGAAGACATACATCACCGCAAAGGTGCCGATGATCGACACGGGAACGGCAATCAGCGGGATGATCGAGGCACGCCATGTCTGCAGGAACAGGATGACGACGAGGACGACGAGTGCGATGGCTTCGAGCAGTGTGTCGATCACCTTTTCGATCGAGGCGCGGACGAATTTTGTCGTGTCGTAGACGATCTCGTACTTAACGCCCGCAGGCATGGCCTGCTGCAGCACGTCCATGGTCGAGCGCACGTTGTTCGCGATCTCGATGGCGTTCGAACCAGGCGCCTGGAGAACGGCGACCGCGACGGCCGGCTTGCCGTCGAGCAGCGAACGCAGCGTATAGTCTTCCGCGCCGAGCTCGACGCGGGCGACGTCGCGAAGGCGGGTGATTTCGCCATTGGCGCCCGTCTTGACGATGATGTTGCCGAACTCCTCAGGTGTGCGCAGGCGGCCCTGGGCATTGACGTTAAGCTGCAGATCCACGCCCGGCCGGCTGGGTGAGGCACCGATGATGCCAGCCGCAGCCTGGACGTTCTGGGAGCTGATTGCATTGCTGATGTCGCTGGCCGCAAGATTATGCTCGGCGGCCTTCTGCGGATCGATCCATACGCGCATGGAATAGTCGCCGGCGCCGAAGACCTGCACCTGCCCCACGCCTTCGATCCGAGCAAGTCGATCCTTGATATTCAGGGTCGCATAGTTTCGCAGATAAGTGATGTCGTGGTCGGCTCCGTCCGAGACGAGATTTACGACCACGATGAAGTTGGGCGAGCTCTTGATGGTCGTAATGCCGAGGGCACGGACTTCCGCGGGCAGGCGCGGCTCGGCCTGCGAAACGCGGTTCTGCACGAGCTGCTGCGCCTTGTCCGGATCAGTGCCGAGCTTGAAGGTGACCGTCACGTTGAGAGCGCCGTCTGATGTCGCCTGGCTGGACATGTAGAGCATGCCCTCGACGCCATTGATCTGCTCTTCGAGCGGCGTCGCCACCGTTTCGGCGATGACGGTCGGGTTGGCGCCGGGATAGGTGGCGTGCACGACAATCGAGGGAGGCACGACCTCCGGATATTCGGAGATCGGCAGCGCTCTAAGACCGATCAGGCCGGCGACCACGATGAGGACCGAAAGAACACCGGCAAAGACCGGACGGTCGACAAAGAATCTTGAGATGTTCATATCAAAGCCCCCTCTGGGGTAAGAACGGATGCAAAATTCCTATCCGACGATTTGAGAGCCGCCGGCGGATCATGTGATTTCGGAATGTCGGCCTTCTGCCCACGGGCAGAAGGCGAAGTCTTACTGAGCGGTCGCGACCTTCTCCGCCAACTGCGGTGCGACGACTGCACCGGGACGGATACGCTGCAGCCCGTTGACGACGATCTTTTCGCCGGCTTTCAGGCCGCCCTCGATCACTCGCTGGCCGTCGGACAGCGACCCGAGCTGGACCTGCCGGTAATTGACCTTGTTCTCGCCATCCACGACGAAGACGAACTTCTTGTCCTGGTCGGTGCCGACTGCCCGGTCGTCGATGACGACCTTGTTCTCGGCCTTCGGCTGCCCCATGCGGACCCGCACGAACTGGCCTGGGATGAGACGACCGCCCGGATTATCGAATACGGCGCGAACGCTGACGGTGCCACTCGCCGCATCGACTTCGTTGTCGATCAGCTGCAATTTGCCCTTGATCGGTGTGCCGTTGTCGCCTGCCGTGCCAATCTGAACCGGGATCTGCTCGACCGGCGGAGATACGCCATTGTTGGTAGGCAGTTCGGCCAGAGCCTGGGTGACGGTCTGTTCGTTGGCGCTAAAGCTCGCATAGATCGGATCGACCGAAACGAGCGTCGTGAGTGCCGGCGAAGAAGAACCGGCGGCCACGAGATTGCCGACGGTGACGGCAATCTTGCCGACGCGGCCGGCGATGGGAGCGCGAACCTGCGTATAGTCGAGGTTCAGCTGCGCGGTCTGAAGGGCCGCTTGCGCCGCCTTCAAATTGGCCTCTGCCTCGGCAGCGTTGCTGGTGCGGGTATCCATGTCGCTCTGCGAAATCGTCTTATTGTCGAAGAGCTTCCGGCCGCGATCGACTTCGACCTTGGCGAGATCGAGCTTGGCTTTTGCCGCTCCGACCTGAGCCTGAGCCTGGGCGACGGCCGCCTCATAGGGTGCGGGATCGATCGTGACAAGCAGGTCGCCCTGCTTGACCAAGGCGCCTTCGCGGAAATGCACGGACTGGATTGCACCGGCAACACGCGGCCGGATTTCAACCCGGTCGATGGCTTCGAGCCGGCCGGAAAATTCCTGCCAGGAGGTTACGTCGCGCTGCTCGACAGCGGCAACCGTAACGGGGATCGCCGGCTTCGCAGCCTGGCTTGCGGCCTCGGTCGCCTGGGCACCGCGCGGCAGCTCCAGATAGAAGGCCGCACCCGCAACAGCCGCAGCAACACCCATGCCGGCGCCCCACAGGGCCCAGCGCTTATCGTTGGACTTCATGTCAGTCTCTCCTTTGGCCCCGTCTTGGGATACGGGACCGCAAATTCCTATCGTCTCAATAAAATCAGGGGCCGAAGCACCGCGCATCCGCGTGACCATCGCTCCGGTCTCATGCCTTCGACATTAATCCAATCCGCGCTCATCCCTCGCGGACGGGATCTCCTAGTCGATCAAGCCTGCACGTCTTCGACAAACCCCTTGAAACAACAACAGATATCCTGCTGCCATGAAGGCCTGTCCTTCGACTGCCCGCCATAGAGGGTGGGCCAGCCTGTCCCGGCGGGGAGGACTTGCTGGCGAACACGGACGCCAGCCGCTTTCAGCCGACTGCCGTATTCCATGCTCTCGTCGCGGAGCGGGTCGTCCTCGGCCGTGAGCACCAATGCCGGCGCGAGGCCCGAAAGCCGCGAACAGTATCGAGGCGCTGCATAGGGGTGGCAGACACCGCCCAGGAAACCCAGGTACCGGTTCCAACCCTCCGTCCAGCGCTCGCGCATGCCGCTTTCCTCCGCCTGGAGGAAAGATTTCGACCCCATGAAGGGATCAAGCAAAGGCGATATCAGCACCTGTCCGTCCAACGAACCGGGTATCTGATCGCGCGCCTTTAAAGCGACACCCGCTGCAACATTGCCACCCGATTCCTCTCCGGCGACAAATAGCAGCGATTTTTTCGCCCCGCCCAGCGCAAGCATGTTCCGCTTGTTGCTGAGATAGGCGAGAAGCCCGTAGGCGCATTCCAGCACCTTCGGAAAAGCATTTTGATTGCAGCTGGTATAATCCGCTGCAACCACGATGGCGCCGGCCTCGGCAAGGCTTGCCGCCACCGGTCTGTTGGTCGCGTGGTCGGTATCGAGAAAGGCTCCCCCGTGCAGATAAAGCACCAGCGGCGCCGCTTTCTTCAAACCATCACCGTTGTAGATCCGAGCTGCCACCGGCCCCGTAGGCACGTTTTCCAGCACAACATCTTTCCACGGCGCACTCATCGACCCAAATCCCTGTCTGCTCGAGCGAATATGTCCCAATCCAAAAAGCGGTTTACTACGCTTTGCGACCATATTCTCGAAATGCGGTCTTTGGCGCCCCCATGCCGCATTGCAACAACTTACGAAACAACATATTGTTATTCCGCTCTTAGAATAAGTAGCCTACATTCGATAAGACTATTCAGGATAACAAACAATCGGCCTCTTTCTTTTACGGCCGAAGGGCATCATGAAATGGACCAGTTGTCAGCAATGCGGGCATTCGCGCGCGTGGTGGAGACGGGTAACTTTACCCGCGCCGCAGCAGCCCTCTCCATGCCGAAGGCGACGGTGACGACGCTCATCCAGTCGCTTGAGGCACATCTGCACGCAAAACTTCTGAATCGCACGACACGGCGCGTCATGGTGACGACCGATGGCGCATTGTACTACGAGCGCGCCATTCAGATCCTCTCCGAAATTGAGGAGCTGGATGGCAGCATCAGCAATTCGCAGAGCCTGCCGAGCGGCCGCCTGCGCGTGGAAATGGCAGGCGCCTTCGCCGAGAAGATCGTCATGCCGGCGCTTTGCGATTTCCATCAGCGCTATCCCGACATCCACATCGATCTCGGCGTCGGCGATCGGCTGGTCGACTATCTCGCCGAAAACGTCGATTGCGCACTGCGCGCCGGCATGCCGAGCGACCAATCGCTGATCGCCCGCCGCGTCGGCGAGATCCACCTCATCACCTGTGCGGCCCCTCTTTATATCGAGAAGCATGGGATGCCGGAACGGCCGGAAGATCTGGAGACCAGCCACTATGCGGTCAGCTATTTCCGCGCGCAAACCGGCCGGACGATTCCTTTCATGTTCGAACGAGGCAATGAGTCGCTGGAAATCAGCCCGCGCTATATCCTTTCGGTGAACGACAGTCGCAGCTACGTTCAGGCGGCACTTATGGGCCTAGGCATTGCGCAGGTGCCGAGCTTCATGGCGCGTGATGCTCTTGCCAAAGGTGAGCTTGTGCCTGTCCTTTCCAATTGGACAAGGCCGACGCTACCCATGCACATCGTCTATCCGCCAAACCGGCACCTGAGCAACAAGGTGCGCGTTTTCGTCGATTGGCTGGCGAAGCTGCTGACAAGCTCACGGGTCGGCGAAGCTTGAGAAACAAACCACCTTCTTCTCCATGTGGGAGGAAGGTGGTGCCGATTGCGAACAATCAATTCCAGGAGGCTCCCGCCTGCTGGCGGACTGTCGAGTTCAAGCGATTCCAGACATTGTCGATCGCAATCGCAACGATGAGGGCAGAGAGTGCCTTTTCATCGTAGTGTTTTGCTGCTTCGTTCCAGATCTCGTCGGTGACAGCATCCGGGCGGTCAGCAAGGCGGGTGACGGCTTCCCCAAGTGCCAAAGCGGCGCGCTCGGCATCGGAAAAGTAAGGCATTTCCCGCCAGGCAGAGACGCCGACAATGCGCGCCATCGCCTCGCCCGCCTTCTCCAGCTTGCGAAAGCCCATGTCGGTGCAGACGCTGCAGCCGTTGATCTGGCTGACACGCAGATGCACGAGATCCATGGTGTTTTCCGAAAGGCCACGATCCTTAATCGAATTGCTGACGGCCAGAAGCGCCTGCAGCGTTTCGGGCAGGACGAGGACAGGGTTCTTCATACGAGCTTGCATAATTCTTTCCTCTATTTGTCAGAGCCTGTTGCGGCTCATCTTCCGACGATGCACTTTCCCGCCGATCCGATGTCACACCGGCCGGATTTCGTTCGTCATGGGTTTGACGGATGAGGACGAGGAGATGTGACCGATGGACGAAAAAAAGTGGCAGGCGGAGAAATTCGAAGCGAACCGGCCGCATCTGCGCGCCGTCGCCTACCGCATGCTCGGCTCGCGTACGGAGGCCGAAGATGCAATGCAGGAGACATGGCTGCGCCTTATCCGCAGCGATACCTCGGAGATTGAAAATCTCAGCGGCTGGCTGACGACGGTGACAGCACGCATCTGTCTCGATCTGCTGCGGTCACGCAAATCCCGGCGCGAGGAGCCGCTGACCATTCACATTCCCGAACCGATGGTGGTGCATGAGGCTGGCAACGGCACCGACCCGGAACAAGATGCCTTGCTGGCGGACTCCGTCGGCCTCGCTCTTCTGGTCGTATTGGAAAAACTGAACCCGGCCGAACGGCTTGCCTTCGTCCTGCACGATATGTTCGACGTCTCTTTCGACGATATCGCCCCGATTCTGGGACGCACGACGGTCGCGACACGCCAGCTTGCGAGCCGTGCCCGCCGCCGCGTGCAGGATACGCCGTCAACGACGGAGGCCGATCTCACCCGTCAGCGCCATGTGATCGACGCCTTCTTCGCCGCTTCGCGTGACGGCGACCTGCAGGCGCTGCTCGCCGTCCTCGATCCCCAAGCCATCTTCCGGCCGGATGCCGTTGCCGCCCGCATGGGCACGACAGGCGAAATCCACGGACGCGTGGATGTCGCGAAGACCTTCCAAGGCCGTGCGCGGGGAGCTCGGCTCGCGGTCATCAACGGCGCGGTCGGTGCCATCGTCGTCATCGACGGACAGCTGCACATCGCCCTTCGTTGCGCCTTCAATGCGGATGGCAAGATTAACGTCATCGACGCGATGGCCGATCCGGAAGAGCTGCGCAAGCTGGAGATCGTTTTAATTGAAACCTGAAATTAGCGCATCTGGCTCGGGCTTGTGCCAGTCAGCCTGCGGAACATGGCGATGAAGGCCGATGCATTGCTGTAACCCAACTGCGTTGCAATGCGCTGCACAGGCTCGCCGGCTTCGATCAGCGAAAGCGCCGCGACGAGCTTCAATCGCTGCCGCCACTCCTTGAAGGAGAGGCCTAGATCCTCCTGGCACCGGCGCGACAGCGTACGCTCGGTCGTCCCCATCCGGCGCGCCCATTCCGCTAGGGAATGCCGGTCGCCGGGGTCGGCTTGTAATGCGCTCAGGACTGGACCGAGCAGTGGATCGTCGGAAAGCGGCAGATAACTCTCGCAGCGTGGTGCCAGGCGAATCTGATCGACAAGAACCTGTGCAAGCCGTAAGTCCGAAGCCGTTTCCGGCACCGTAACGTCCCGCGCAGCGAAATCCGCCAGGATTGCCTTAAGCAGCGGACTGATGCTTAGCGTCGACGGCGTGTCGGGTAGCTCAGCGCAAAGGGCGCGTTCGATATAGACGGTCACATAGCGTAGATCGTGCTGGATCGCGGCGCCGTGCATCGTCTGCGGCGGCAGCCAGATGGCGTAATGTGGCGGCGAGAGATAGCGCATGCCTTCGATATCGAACTCGCAAACGCCGGTAATCGCATAATTGAGCTCACCCCAGGGCTGGCTCTTTTTGGGGAAAACTGTACCCGCCCTATAATTCTCGGTTCGAAAGGAAACCGGGTTCGGCGGATCGCCTTCTATGCGTGGAGGCCTGCTGGACATGTCCTCATTTCACTACCGCTTGTCTTAATCTCGTTATATACCAAAATTCGGACAAGCGGTAGACAAGCTTCGGGATGGCGAACCCAATCCGCCCTCCTTCGTTTCGCCCCAAACCACTAGACGACGAGAGACTATTCACATGAGCACCCAGCCGAACGCTTCCGCATCCATCGTCAGCGCGGCCGGCCTTGCGCCCTTGCTGACGGTGCTGATCTGGTCCGGCAACACCGTCGTCACCAAGGCATCCGCAGGCGTGATTTCGCCAGGCTCGATTTCCTTCTACCGCTGGCTGTTGGCCTTTCTCGTGCTTCTGCCCTTTGTCGGCCGCGCGGCATGGCACAATCGTTCCCTACTACGGCAGCACTGGCTGAAACTCGCTATTCTCGGAGCTCTTGGCATGGTGATCTACCAGAGCCTCGCCTATGAGGCAGCCAAGACCACCTCCGCCATCAACATGGGCGTCATTGTTGCGCTGATGCCGTTGCTGTCGACGTTTTTCGCAAGCCTCCTGGCCTCTGAAAAGCTGACTGCGACAAGCCTTATGGGCGGCGTCCTTTCATTGATCGGGCTCGTCTATTTGACATCGCAGGGTGATCCGATGCGCCTTGTGAATGGTGGCTTTCATATCGGCGATGGGCTGATGATCATCGCCGTTCTCTCAAATGCGCTCTATGGGGTCATGCTGAGACGCTGGGCGATGCCGATTCCCATGTGGCAGCAGCTTTTCTGGCAGATCGGCTTTTCGACCCTGTTGCTGATCCCGATTTTCCTGATGGACAATATCTCGCCGATCACAACAGCCAACCTGCCGCTGATCCTCTATGCCGCGATCCCGACCTCTCTCCTCGCGCCGCTCTGCTGGATGATCGGCATTCAGAGGCTCGGAGCTGGCCGGACGTCCTTGCTGATCAATCTCCTGCCGATCATCGTTGCAGCACTGGCCTGGGCGTTGCTTGGAGAACAGCTGCATTCCTACCACGCCATCGGCGGCGCCCTCGCCCTCATCGGTGTTGGGCTCGGCTTACACAAGCCTCGAGCGAAGAATGATCTGGCCGATGATGAACGCTGGGAAACCGAGGAAGCCTGACGGCCGCTCCGAGAGCCCTTTCCTTTCTCCCGCCCTTCGTTCTACCATGAACGAGTCTCGAGAAGCGGAGAGGAAACAAGCGTGCGCATAGCCCTGGAACCGGTGTCCTCCAGAACGACGATCCAGGAGAGCGTCTATCAGCAGCTGCGAAATGCGCTTATGGCCGGCAATTTCGATCCCGGCCAGACGCTGACCATTGCCTCGCTCGCAGAAACCTTCGGAACCAGCAATATGCCCGTGCGCGAGGCGCTGCGCCGTCTGGCGGCCGAAAATGCGCTTGAGGTCGCAGCCAACGGCTCGGCCCGCATCCCGATCGTCACGCTCGCCCGCTTGGACGATCTATGCCGCGCCCGCATCGCCGTAGAGGGTTTGGCCGCGGAGCTCGGCATGCCCAACCTCACCTCCACAGACATTGAAGCACTCGATCGCATCGCCGGGGAGCAGCATGTCATCGGCCGCGCAGCCAATGTTTACGACCTGATGGCCAAGAACCAGCAATTCCATTTTACCATCTATCGCGCCTCCGGCTCCGAGGTGCTGCTCCAGCTCATTGAGACGCTGTGGCTGCGTTTCGGCCCTTATATGCGCATGCTCTCCGCATCGGTAGAGCCTTTGATGCGCAGCGGCGAACTCGATCCCGCCGGCGAACATGTCGCCATCGTCAGGGCGTTGAAGGCGGGAGACTTCGCCGCAGCTCGCGACGGCGTCGTCGCGGATATCAGGCGCACCCACGAAATCCTGCGGGATTATTGCCCGGCCACGCAGGACGAGCCCCGCAAGGGCTCGAGCTCCGGCCGCCGCTAGTTCTTCAGAAAGAGACCAAGGAATTTGGTTGAACCTTAAAGTATTTTGTGATCAAATGATCAGAACTCAGATTTTGACCCATATTCAGAGCGAGATCCCCATGAGCTCCGCCCCTTCCGCATCGCAATTTGCCGGCCATAACAGTTTCCCGGTCGACGAGATCCGCGCCATGTTCCCCGCCATCCGGAAGGCCGGCGATTTCGTCTTCCTCGACAATGCGGGCGGTGCACAGGTACCGCAGACGGTCGTCGATGCGGTTGCCAATCATCTCATCGATTTCAACGTCCAGCGCATGGCGAAATACCAGCACAGCCAAGGCGTCGACCGCAATCTGGAAGAAGCCCGCGAAAGCGTCGCCATGCTGGTCAACGCCTATCGCCCGGAGGAAATCTCCTTCGGCCAGAACGCCACCTCTTTCATCCGGCTTGTGAGCCTCGGCATTGCAAAGCTGCTCGGAGAGCGCAACGAGATCGTCGTCACCGACATGGATCATGATGCAAACATCGCGACCTGGATGGCGCTGGAGGCAGACGGAGCAAAGATCGTCTGGTGGCGCATGCGCGAAGACGGCACACTGCATGTGGAAGATCTGAAGCCCCTGCTGAACGACAAGACGCGCCTCGTCGCCTGCACCGTCACCGCGCATTCCATCGGCACGATCGTCGATGTCGCCAGCGTCTGCAAACTGGCGCAAGCTGCCGGCGCCGAAACCTTCCTCGATTGCGTCCATTACGGCCCGCATGGCCTGATCGACGTGCAGGCCTGGGGCTGCGACTACCTCGTCTGCTCCGGTTACAAGAATTTCTCGCCGCATATGGGCTTCCTCTGGGGCCGTTACGACGCGCTGATCAAGTTGCCGACATTCAAGGAAGACTTCATTCCGGACGTGCCGCCCTACAAGATCGAAGTCGGCACCTTCACTTATGAGAACGTCGCCGGCATGAATGCCGCGGTCAAATATCTCGAAGGCCTTGGCCGCCGTTTCCTGCCGACCGGTGACCATAGCCGCCGCGAGGCGCTTGCCGCCGCCATGGGCGCAATCCGCCAATACGAACTGATGCTTTCGCGCGAGATGATCGCTGTTCTGAAGCGCCACGGCGCCACCATCTACGGCATCTCCGACGAGAACCGCCTGGAGCAACGCGTTCCCACGATCTGCTTCAACATACCAGGCATCACTCCACAGGAGTTCGCAGACGAGATGGGCAAGCAGCGCATCGGCCTGCGTGACGGCCACATGTTCGCACCACGCCTGATGAAACGCCTTGGCTTATCCATGGAAACGGGTGCCATCCGCGTGTCGCTGGTGCATTATAACAAGGTCGAAGAGATCGCGCGGTTCGACGCGGTCCTGACCGAGATCATGGCGCGGCGCAAGTAAGCCGCGCCTGTGAGCGGTGGCGGCGCCCGAACAACTCCGCCACCGCAATGCCCCCATGCCGCGCTTGATGGCACAGGAAACTGTTTTGAACGCAGAGCAGATTGCCGTTTCGCAATTGTATCTTTCGGTCTCACCCTAAGGGACCGCTAAATGAGGATGATGATGAGCGATTTCCGCCGAAACTGTATCGAGCAGAAGCTGCTGATTGGTACGTTTGCGGCGATTCCACACCCAGTCGCCATCGAAGTCACGGCGGCCTCAGGCATCGATTTCCTCTGCATCGACTGGGAGCATTCGCAGATCAGCCGCGAGCGTATCGAAGACCTGATCCGCTCCGCCGATGTCCATCGCGTTCCTGCCATGGTTCGCGTGCCCGGCCATGCGGCGGAGGATATTGCAGCTGTGCTGGATGCTGGTGCCGCAGGCGTTCTCGTGCCGCGTGTTTCGACAGCGGAGCAGGCTCGCGCTGCCGTGCAGGCCACCCGCTATCCCCCGCTCGGCGCGCGAGGTGTCGGCCCGGGTCGGGCAGCCGCCTATGGCTACCGCATTCCGGACTATCTCGCGAAAGCCAATGAAGAACTGCTGCTTGCGATCCAGGTGGAAACGGCCGAGGGGCTTGCCAATATCACAGAGATCGCCGCCGTTGATGGCGTCGATCTCATCTTCATCGGCCCCGGCGATCTCTCCGTTTCGATTGATGCGATGGGACTAGCCGGCAAGGACAAGCTCGAGGCGGCGATCAGAACCATCACCGAAACCGCTCTGTCCACCAGCCGCGCGGTCGGCATCTTCCGCCCCTCGCCCGATGATATCGGCGCATGGTCGGAGGCCGGTATCAGCTTCTTCATTCTCGCGGGCGACACGATGTTTCTGGGTGCCGGCCTGGCTGCGGGCGTCGATGCCGCGCGAGCGGGAAAGAACGCCGCCGATAAGAAATAAAGCTGATGTCTATCAGATAGTTACTGCATGGAAAGCAATATGAAACGGAGCAGGAAGGCAGACTTTTTAAGCTTAAAATTTGTCCTTGAAATGCAGTTGTTTTTGGATAACCATTCGACATTGAGGGGCTGCAAAAGCGAAAGTTCCCGCAGCCGTTTGAACCCTCCAATGCAGAATTCCCAGGGGAAATTTCTTGTCTCTTCTACCGCAGCATAACCTGCCGAACGTGATGATGGGCCGCGATGCCCTGGAAGGCATTCGCGCCCAGATCCGCGACATGCGCACCGACAATATCGCCGTGCTCGCCAAGCGCGCACGCGAACTCGGTGGCGTCATTCCGCTCTGGTTCGGCGAAGGCGATATCGTGACGCCGGAGTTCATCCGGGATGCTGCGAAGAAAGCGCTTGATGATGGCGCAACCTTCTATGTTCCGAACATGCGCGGGTTGGCGACACTGAACGAAGCCCTGTCGGACTATCAGACGCAGTGGCATGGCCGTCCGATCCCGATCGAACGCACGACGGTCGCTCCCGGGGGCATGCAGGCACTCTACATGGCGCTCGAACTGCTTGTCGATGTCGGCACCAATGTCGTCTATGTCGCCCCGCAATGGCCGAACATCCATAACGCCATCCATCTGATCGGCGGCGAACCGCGCGCCGTGTCGCTCGATTTCGACACCGACTGGCGCCTCGATCTCGAAAAGCTTTTCGCCCGCTGCGATGCCCGTACCCGCGCCATCTTCCTGTCGACGCCCTCCAACCCGACCGGCTGGACAGCGTCGCGCGAGGAAATGCAGGCGCTATTGGATTTCAGCCGCCGCACCGGCATTTGGATCATTTCCGACGAGGTCTATGCCCGCCTCTATTTCGATGGTGACATAGCACCTTCGATCCTGCAGGTAGCCGAGGACGGTGATCGCGTCATCGCGATCAACAGCTTCTCGAAAGCCTGGGCGATGACCGGCTGGCGCGTCGGCTGGCTGACGCACCCATCGGCCGTGGCCGACCAGCTTGGCGCCATGACGCAGTATATCAATAGCGGCACCTCGGCCATGGTTCAGGCCGGTGCGGCAGCCGCTCTGCGCGAAGGCGAGCCGCTGGTTTCAGAAATCCGCGGACGCATCAAGGCGGGCCTCGATCTGGCCTATGAGAAGCTGCCGAAAATACCCGGCATTATCCTGCCTGAAAAGCCGCGTGGCGGCATGTATGCCTTCTTTGCGCTGCAGGGCGAGCCTGACGCAACGGCGCTGTGCGAGCGCATTCTTGAAACGGCCCGCGTCGGCCTGGCGCCTGGATATCACTTCGGCGAGGCATCACGCGCATTCCTGCGCATGTGCACGTTCCGCGAAACCGAACAGATGCGTATCGCGCTCGACCGCATGGTCAACGCGATGACATAAGACGGCCGCCGATCGGGCGGACGGGGAATACCGCGGGTGAGAGGAAAAGCCCGCGGCCATAACCAGAGGGAGACTAAAGAATGTCCATGACTCGTCGCAGTCTGCTGGTCCTCGCGACCGCCGTCGGCTTGGCCGGCGGAAGTCATTTTGCCTATGCCGCCGATGTGCTGAACGTCGGCTCCTATCCCAACAACCCGCCCTTCGAATATAAGACCGCAAATGGCGGCTTCGAAGGCTTCGAGGTCGATATCGTCAACGAAGCGGCCAAGCGCGCGGGCATGACGACCAATATCGCAGACTATGGCTTTCAGGCCCTTTTTGCGGCAACCAGCTCCAAGCGCATCGACGTGGCAATCTCGTCCATCACGATTACGCCGGAACGCCTGAAATCGCAGTCTTTCACCCAGCCCTACTACGACTCCGATATGGGCGTCGCCGCCAAGGACGGCAGCGCGATCAAGGCGCTTGCCGATCTCACGGGCAAAACTATCGGCGTGCTTTCGGGTTCGACGGGTGAAAAATGGGCCAACGACAACAAGGCCGCGCAGGGCTTTGCCGACGTCAAGGGCTACAATTCGCAGCAGGACATGTTCCTTGATCTCGGCGCCGGCCGCATCGATGCTGTCGTCAGCGACATTCCCGGCATGCAGTATCTCTTCGTCAAGACCAAGGGCTTCGCCATCAAGGATCGCATTAAGACCGGCGAACAATACGGCCTGATGATGACCAAGGATTCGCCGCTCGTCGCCAAGATCAACGATGCGATCACGGCGATGAAGAAGGATGGCACGCTGGAAAAGATCCACGAGAAGTGGTTCGGCAGCAAGGCGCCTGCAGGCTCCTCCACCGTAACCGAATTGCCTATCCCCAAGGCGTGATCAAAAGATCATTATTGAAATGAAACTGCGCCGGTCGCAACGACCGGCGCGGATGCAGGAAACCTCGTCTTCGTTTCGCACGCGGGAGTACCAATGTCTTTCGTCGATACTTTCTTCAATTCCGACGTCATGATCTCGGCTTTCCCGCAGCTGTTGCGCGGGCTTTGGATGACCGTCGCGCTCGGCGTGGTCAGCATCCTCATCGGCGTAACCGGCGGTCTCGTCGTCAGCCTGATCCGCCTCTATGCCCCCAAGCCTTTGCAGCTCCTGACGATCGCCTATATCGACATCATGCGCGCCATGCCCATGCTGGTCGTACTGATCCTGATTTACTACGCGTTACCCTTCGTCGGCATCAGCTTTTCTGCCTGGTGGTCTGCGATCCTCGGCTTCTCGATCGTGCTTGCCGCCTATTCGGCCGAAGTCTTCCGCTCAGGCATCGAAAGCGTGCCACGCGGCCAGTTCGAGGCGGCTGCCGCCCTCGGCATCCCCTTCCTGATCACGCTCTACAAGGTCGTGCTGCCGCAGGCCGTCCGCATCGTCATCCCGCCGACCACGAGCAATTGCGTCTCGATGTTCAAGGATACGTCGCTTGCTTCGACCGTGGCTTTGCCGGAACTTCTGAAAGAAGGGCAGAACGCCCAAGGCTTCTACGCCAACCCATCGCCGCTGATCATGGCCGCGCTGATCTATATCATCCTGCTCTGGCCGATGGTCCGCCTCGTTAGCGTGCTTGAGAAGAAGTTCAAGGACGAGCGGGCCCGTTAATCGAAGTCGGCACCCGAAAGATGATTGCTGACGGATGACTTCACCGCACCGATATCCCGCCACAGCTCGCTAACGATTGCGGGCTCCACATCTGCCATCATGTCGCGCAGCCAGCCTTCATGAGCGGCAGCCATGGCGCTGAATTGGGTCTCGCCCTTCGCCGTGAGCTTGGCGACCGTCACGCGCCGGTCGCCATCGGGCGTCACGCGCTGCACAAGGCCATCCGCCTCCAACCGCTCGACAAGACCGGTGACATTGCCGTTGGTGACCATGGTGCGCTTCGAAAGCTCCCCGAGCCGCAAACCTTCCCGCTCGCGATAAAGCTGCGCCATCAGGTCGAATTGCGGCAACGTCGCGCCGAACTCGTTACGCAGCCGTCGGCGGATTTCCTGCGAAATCAGCTTGGTCGTCGACAGCATGCGCAGCCAGAGCCGCAGTTCGAGCTTCTTGCCTTCCTGCGCGCCCTGAACGATGATCTCCAGATCAACGCTTGCACTCTCGGACTCTGTCATAACGTCGCCTCGGCCTATCGTTCCGCATCACCAATCCAAGCGATCTAGGGGACGATATTTGAAATGTCAAAGGTTTCAACGTCAAGTCATAAGGCCTTCACTTGGCGAGCATTTTCCCCAGCATGAAACCGGAACCTGCACCCGTTCCCGCACCAGGCCATGTCGAGGCCCCGCACATGTAGAGCGATGCCACGGGCGTCTTGTATCGCGAATAGCCGGCAACGGGGCGAAACAGGAAATTCTGGTCGAGATGATGGCTGCCGGAGAGATTATCGCCGCCGATGAGATTCGGGTTCTCGCGCTCCAGGTCGACGGGTGAAAAGACCGAGCGCCCCAATATCTTGCCGCGCAAGCCGGGCGCATAACGTTCGACTATATCGAGCACGCGCTCGGTATAACTATCCTTGATCTCATCCCAGCCCGCGCCGCTGATTTGACCGGCGGCATCACCATGGAATTCCGCTGGCAGGACACGCACCTGTATCCAAAGCACATGCTGCCCATCGGGCGCGCGCGACGGATCGATGGCCGTCGGCTGTCCGACCACCAGGGCAGGTTCAGCCGGCAGCAGTCCACCCATGGCCTCGGCATAGACACGGGACATCATTTCGAGATCCGGCGCGATGTGCACATAGGCAAAATTCTGAAGCGCCTTGCCCGCCATCCAATCCGGAAGGCCAGACAGCGCCAGATGGATCATCATCGTGCCCGGTCCGGCGCGGAAGCGCTTGACCTTGCTGTCGAATTCCTGCCGTGACGGATCCTGATCCAGAAGCTTGCCGAACAGGATCTGCGGATGGACATTGGCGATGACGGCGCGCTTCGCCTCATAACGACGTCCATCGGCAAGAACGACACCCGTCGCTTTGCCGCCAGAGGTCGTGATCTTGTCCACGCGCGTGCCGAGCATCAGCTCGCCGCCCTTGCCCTTCAGCACGGCCGCCATCGCCTTGATGATCGTATCCGCACCGCCCTTGCCGATCACCATGCCGAATGCCTGATTGGCCATGGATTCGAGATAGGGAAACAGCGCGCCGCCGGCGACATCGGGCGCAAAGTCGAGATGCAGACCCCAGGCGGCCATCATCGCCTTGAGCTTGGTATTCTGGAAACGGGCATCAAGAAAATCCCGCGGCGACGCGACGAGCATGCGCGCGGTGTCATAAATCCAGCCCATTCCCTTTTCGCGCCAAGCCTTCCAGACGACCTTGGCCGCGGCCATGGATGGCATGGGCGAGCCGAGCAGACCGAAAATATGCGGGGCATCCGTCCCGAACTCAGAGAGCATATTGCGCCAGGCGGCGGCATCCTGCGGCGAGATGTCAGCGATGGCGCCTGCGGTCTTCTCAAGATCGGTGCTGACGCCGAGATAGGTATGGTCGCGGAAGACGCTTGCGAAGCAATCCGAGGCAGGCACGAAGCCCAGACCTTCGGCCAACAGCTCGTTCTTGTACTGCGCAAAAAAGGCCGAGCCGGCGAACATGGAGAGATTCATGGCACAGAGGTCATGCCGGAAGCCGGGCAGTGTCACCTCGCGCGTCTTGACCGCACCGCCGGGCTCCGCATTTCCCTCGATGACGGCGACCTTCCAGCCTTTGGCGGCCAAATGCACCGCCGCCGCCAAGCCATTGTGACCGGCCCCGACTATGATCGCATCATAGCTCATCATCTGCCCCTTTTTGGTTTGTGATTATTATTATCACATGCATACATTTTGAGTTTTAAGCTTCAAGTATCTGTCGGCGCGAACCGCAGGAAGCAAAAGCAACCATTGATAGCATTTCATCGAATTAACTCGACGAATGCTGTTTTACTTCAGCAGCTTACAAACTCATGACCGCTGCCGATTTTAGGTCAAAATTGGCTCCGTGAACCCCAGCGGAATGCTTGCAATATCATATATTGTGACATAGGCTCCCGCTATTCCGCCGCCCGCGGACACGGTGCCAGGAGGAAAGGCACCCCGCGCCTGGCGATACCTATTTCATGCCTGATCCTGAACAAAAGACCCACAAAAAGGCTCTTTGCATGGATCACGCAACAACAAGGGGAACGCAAAATATGACAGCCACCACACTTGCCAGCCTAGCCTCGGCCCTGCTTTCGGGCTCCATCAAGGTCGTCGATCTTACCGCACCGCTCGGCCCGGATACACCGGTGCTCTACCTGCCGCCACAGTTCGGCAAGAACACGCCCAAGGTCAAGGTTCACACGATCTCCGAATACAATCAGGACGGCCCGTTCTGGGCATGGAACTGGCTGGAGCTCGGCGAACATACCGGCACGCATTTCGATGCACCCTGCCATTGGATCACCGGCAAGGATAACCCGAACAACACGACAGACACCATTCCGCCGCAGAACTTCGTGGCGCCGGTCAATGTCATCGACCGCTCCAAGGAAGCCGCCGCCGATCCGGATTACCTGCTCACGGTCGAGAGCATCAAGGAATGGGAAGCCCAGCATGGCGCGATCGAGGCCGGCAGCTGGGTGCTGCTTCGCACTGACTGGTACAAGCGCAACGGCTCGACGGAAACCTTCCTGAATGCCGATGAAAACGGCCCGCATTCTCCCGGCCCGACGGCCGAGGCGATCGAATATCTGCTCACCAAAGGTATCATCGGCTGGGGTTCGGAAACGATCGGCACCGATGCCGGCTCCGCCGGCGGTATGAACCCGCCCTTCCCGGCGCACAACCTCATGCACAAGGCCAACCGCTATGGCCTCGCCAGCCTCTCGAACCTCGATCAGCTGCCAGCCAAGGGCGCCGTGCTGATCGCTGCCCCGCTGAAGTTCGTCAAGGGCACCGGCTCGCCGGTTCGCGCATTGGCATTGATTGCATGATTGGCTGGAAAAGAGGAGCCTTGAGGGCAGGCTCCTCCTTCCGTTCATCTTGTCAATAAGGGGCGGTGGCAATGGGCGATCATGATTACATCATTGTCGGCAGCGGCATAAACGCGCTTGTCGCAGCCGCAATGCTCGGCAAAAAGGGCTACAAGGTACTTATCCTCGAGCGCAATGACCGCATCGGGGGTTGCCTGCGCACCGAGGAGATCACCGAGCCCGGCTTCATCCACGATGTCATGGCAACGACCATGGTGCTTTTCCTCACCTCGCCGGCCTATGGCGCCATCGGCAGGGATCTTGAAGCGCGAGGCCTGGAATTTGCCCATGCCGACCTTCCCACAGGTGTGCTCCGTCCCGATGGCTCGCATGTCATCTTCTCAAAGGATAGGCAGCGCAATATCGCCGCTTTCGACAAACTGTCGCCCGGCGACGGGCAGACCTTCTCCCGCGAGATGGAGGCCCTTGCCGCCGACGCGCCATTCCTGTTTTCCCTGCTTGGCGGCGCGCTATGGTCAGGATCGACCCTGAAGACCGTCGCAAAGCAAGGTTGGAGCCGCGGATTGCGGAAGCTGGCGGCTTGGTTTGGTGAGGCCCTGACCCCGGCGCGCGGCTATCTCGAAACAAGTTACAGGTCCGAGGATATCCATGCGCTCTGGGCGCCTTGGGTACTTCACTGCGGCCTCGGCCCCGAAAGCGCCTATTCCGCCGAGATGTTGAAGGTAATCGGTTTCGCGCTGGAACTCGGCGGCGCACCGATCGTCAAGGGCGGCGCTGAAAAGCTGCTCACGGCCTTCGAACGGTTGATCACTGATCATGGCGGTGAAATTCGTGTGAGCGCCGACGTCGCCGCCATCATTCCGGACCACAATCGCAGCGCTGATGGCGTACGTCTTGCAAATGGCGAAACGTTGAAGGCGAAGGCCGGCGTAATCTGCTCGGTGACGCCGAACCAGCTCTATGAGCGGCTGATGAAGGATTGGCCGGATCCGCTGCCGCCTGAGGTCAAAACGGGCGTTGCCAGCTACCGCTACGGCAAGGGCGACATGCAGATCCACTATGCTCTGTCCGAGCCGCCGCGCTGGAAAGCCGGTGCCGAGCTCGGTAAGGTGGCGCTGCTGCACCTGACGCCGGGCCTCGACGGCGTCTCGCGCGCAGCCAACGAATGCGAACGCGGACTTCTGCCCGCCGAACCCACCGTCTGCGTTGGCCAGCCCGTCGCACTCGACCCCAGCCGCGCGCCAGAGGGCAAATCGATCCTCTGGCTGCAGCTTCCCGAAGCGCCGCGTCGCATCAAGGGCGATGCCGCGGGCAAAATCGAAGCGCCTGAGGACGGCCGCTGGACAGATGAGGTGCGCGAGCGCTACGCCGACCGCATCGAAGCTGTGCTTGCGAGCCATATCGAGGATTTTGCAAGCATTAAGCTCGCACGCCGCGCCTATTCTCCGGCTGATCTGGAAGCGATGAACAGGAACCTCGTCGGCGGCGACCCCTATGGAGGCTATTGCGGCCTCGACCAGTTTTTCATCTGGCGTCCCTTCAAGTCATCTGTTAACCACCGCACCCACGTATCAGGCCTATACCACATCGGCGCTTCCGCGCATCCCGGTCCAGGCCTTGGTGGGGGCTCCGGCTTCCTGCTCGCATCATCGCTGAAATAACAAGTTTCCGGAGGAACATCGTCGATGGAGGAGCGGTTTTCAGGCACCGTTTTGCGGCGCAATCGGGATGAGAACGCAAAACGCCCGACCATGGGCGAAATCGGCCTCAATCACTTCGCGCCCTATCTGATGAACCGGCTGATGGCGCGCTGGAACGCCAACCTGCTGGAAGAGCTGCGCGAATACGATATGACGACTGCGAAGATGCGGACGCTCGCCGTTCTTAGCGTCTCTTCCAGCCTCACGATCAACGAGCTCTCCGTCTTCGCCGTGACCGAGCAATCGACGATGAGCCGCACCCTGGATTCGCTTGAACAGCAGGGCTACATCCGCCGTCAGCCCCGCGCCGAAGACATGCGCATCCGCGATGTCTCCATCACCGAGGAGGGCCGCGCCGCCTTCGAAAAGGTCTGGCCGACCATGTACGACCTGTTCCTGCAGATGTTCGACGGCGTCGACGAAGCCGAATATCGCACCTTCATCTCGACCCTGCACAAGGTGCTGCATAATATCCGTAAGCACGAGATCTGAGCGGCCGACGCCGGACCGCTCGAGATTGCATCACCGCCTGTTCGGTATCAGCGCCGTTGCCAATGCCGCGATGGCGGCAACAATGGCGAAAATATAGAAATTCCATTCCGGGCCGACATTCAGACTGCCGATGTATCCGCCCATCAAGGGGCCGGAAAGCGCGCCGATGCGCGAAAAGCTCAGGGCCCAGCCGGTGCCGGCCGCCCGAACGAAAGGCTGCAGGTAAGCAGCAAGATAGCCGGTGAGGATCAGCGATGCCGAAACCGTGCCGAAACCGGCAATGGCGACGACCGTGTAGTTCAGCCAGATGGATCCCTTGATGGCGAGAAGCGCTATACCGACGGCTCCAAGCAGATAGGATAGCGTCACGGTTAGCCGTACACCGAAGCGATCCGCCCATTGACCAAGCACGATGCCGCCAATTGCTGACGTGAAGCTGAAGACGGCCAGAAACAGCAGGCTGTCACCCAGATCATAGCCGCTCTTGCGCATGATCTGCGGCAGCCACTGGGCCAGCCCGTAGACGAGTAGCAACCCCATGAACAGTGCGATCCAGAAGCAGGCGGTGGCGAAGGCGTTTCTCGGCGAAAAGATCTCGCCCAACACTGCGCGCCAGCCGAGGCCGGTTTCCCTGGGCGCGCTTCCCGCAGGGACGGGAACGCCAAGTCGGGCAGCAAGCCGCCTCGCGTTCTCACCTCGCCCCTTCGCAACCAGGAAATCAAGCGACTCGGGCAGCAACCATGCCATAATGGGCACGAACAATATCGGCAGCGCGCCGACAAGAACGACCGGCCGCCATCCATAATCCGGCAACAGCCATCTACCGACAAGCGCAGCGGCAAACAGGCCCAGCGAATAGCCGGAATACATGATGCCATAATTGAGATTCTTCTTCGCGGTCGGCGAATATTCGATGGTCAGCGCGGCCGCCAGAGGAATGATGCCGCCGAGGCCAAGACCGGCGGCAAAACGGCTGGCGCCGAACCATGTCGGGGTCGGAGACCAGGCGGTGACAGCCGTGCAGAAGGCGAATAGCAAGAGGCAGGCGAGAAACATCGGCTTGCGGCCATAGAGATCGCTGAGCGTGCCGACGACAATGCCACCAATAAGCATGCCGAAGACGGTATAGCTGCCCATCGCCCCAAGCTGGAGTGGCGTGAGGTGCCAGACATTGTCGGTGGACAGCGCCGGCAGAATGGCGCCGAGGACGCCGACATCGTAGCCCTCCGCAAAGATCGCCAGCCAGCAAATGAGCACGACGACGAGGCTTCTGGCATGCGAGATCTCACCGCCGCGAGGACTTGAAAGGTCCTTCGCAGCGCCATTTCGAAGAGTGTCCATGCGACTGTTTCCTTTTGGAATTGTCGGTCTTGGTCGATATTATTTGCGCCCGGCGTGGTCGTGTCAGAGTGTCCCGACCGTTTTGAGCGCTCCGTCGAGCGCCGTACCCTTTTCGTCCAGAAGCGCGGCCTGTCGCAGCCGCCGCATCCAGGCGGCTCCATCCTCGCGCTCGCGCAGGAGCGGCAGCGCCGACATGACGCGATCGAACTTGGAAAGACCGCGCGCATGCGTATCGGAATAACCTTTGACCAGGCGGCGGTTACCGAGCACCTCGACGGCGAGATCGTAATTCTCGGCCAGCAGATTGGATGCTGCCGCGAGCCAGGCCTCGCGATGCTCCACCTCGCGGGCATGCCGCAGCGTTCCCCGGCGGATACGGCGCAGCGCCGAGACCATGTAAAGGCCGAGGAACCAGAACAGCGTGCCGGTCTGAACGCGGCGTCCCTTGTTGATGAAGCGGTCGAGCCGGGCAAACAGGCGCGGCCGGCCTTCGATCCAGAGACCCATTGCCTTCGGCATAGTGCCACAGACCTCCTCCATGCGCGGATGCATATATTCGGTCATATAGACGATCTGATCGTCCTTGGCGCCGACTTCCTTGCGCACGCGCTCGAAGCGCGAGCCACGCACCTTCAGATCGGCAACGCGGATAACATCGTCATATGTCATGGCGATTGCGACATATTTCGCCGCCTGCACGGTGAAGGCGAAATCCTTGCTTGCGCCGCCGGCCTTGCGATCCAGCGCATGAAGCGCCGCGACACGGCTCAGATATTCATCGGCATAGGCCGGGTCCTGATAATCAGTCAGCTTCTTGACGCCGGCAAACAGCAACGGCCAGGCAATTTCCGGAAATTCGGCGCGGATGCGATTGACCAGACGGTCCAGTGCCAGGTGGCCGGCCGTCTCCGGCAGCGCGTCGAAGTGCTTCGGCGGCGTTGCTGAAACCGCATCGCGCGGCTTCTCCTTGACACGATCGAAAGCGGCATTGAAGGCCTTCAGGCTAGGCTCGATGCCCTTGCCGCCCGCGCGGATCATCGTTTCGAAAGCCTGCTTGCCGAACGGTAGCGCCCCCGAACCCGCCAAAGCGCCGAACATGGAGGCCGAAATCACGCTGCCGTTCCTAACGGCCATCGTTTCCATGTCGAAGGCGATGGTGCGCTTGGCGGCGAAATCCGTGGCATCCACCACCACCTCGGCATTGCCGATGCCATCGCCCGGCTTCTCCTTTTCCGCAACTGCAAAGGAGCGGTGCGTCGAGGCGATCAGCAGCGTCTTGTCTGGCGTGACCAAGCCGCGCAGCACGGAGCGGCCGGCTTCCATCAGCTCCGCCGCCATGACGACATCGACATCGCCCGGCGTCGGCATCAGCGAGAAGATCGGCTCGTGCCCGTCGCGGGCCGGTAGCATCTCGATATAGTAGATCGTCGCGCCCGTCCGCTGGGCAACGCCCGGCACGGACGTCGTCTGCGCCATCCAGCCTTCGGCTTCGGCAAGGCCGACGATCCAGTCGGCCAGGACACCGCCGCCCTGCCCGCCCATGGCGAGGATGGCAAGCGACAGCGGCTTATCCGTCGAAAGCCTGGCAGCGCCGAGATCATCCATGCTCACATGCTCGTTCATATCGCCCTCTCAATCTGCGAAGACGATGCGTCTGGCGCGACGACGCGCCTGCAGCCAGCCGATTATGCTGGAGCGCATACGGGCGACGAAACGATCCCAACTCGTTGGATTGTGGATGATATCGGCCCGATAGAAGGAGGGACAGAGCACCGCCGCCTCCGAAACTTCACCGCAATTGCCGCATCCCACGCAATTATTGTCTATCGCCGCCACCGGATCGTCCTTCAGCGGATCGTCGGTGTGCTTGACCGACAGCGAGGGACAGCCGGAAAGACGGATGCAGGCGTGATCGCCGGTGCAGACATCCTCGTCCACGCCGAAGCGCTCCTTGACCATGCGCTTGCCGTCCTTGACAGCCTTGGCGAATTGCGGCTTCACGCGGCGCTGCTTGTTGAGCATGCATTCCGAGGAGGCAACGATGATCTTCGGCCCCGGCTCCTTCGAGGTCAAAGCCTCGCGCAGCGTGTCGCGCATCTTGGCGACATCGTAGGTCCGGTCGATCTGGCGCACCCAGGTCGCGCCGATGCCCTTGACAGCATTGACAATGGAATTGTTAGTCTTGCGGCGCGGATTGAGGGCACGCGAGGACGGTATGTCCTGCCCGCCGGTCGCCGCCGAGTAATAGTTGTCGACGACGAGGATGACGCCATCCTGTTTGTTGAAGACGGCGTTGCCGACCGACGTCGCAAGCCCGTTGTGCCAGAAGCCGCCATCGCCCATAACGGAGATCACGCGCTTGTCGGCTTCGACATTGAAGGCCGAGGCCGCGGCCGGTCCCAGCCCGTAGCCCATGGTCGTACTGCCGATATTGAAGGGCGGCAGGATCGAGAAGAGGTGGCAGCCGATATCGCCTGATATGTGATGCTGGCCGAGTTCGCTCTCGACCATCTTCATCGCGGCGAAGATCGGCCGCTCCGGACAGCCGATGCAGAAACCGGGCGGCCGCGGCGGCACGACTTCGGCTAGCGCCTTGATCTTTGGATCGTTGAGAACAGGCGTTGGATCCGGCAGCGGTGGCTGGTTGCCGAGCAGCACACGCTGGTGAACTTCCAGAAAGTTCTTGATGCCCTTCATCAATACGGGCGCGGTATATTCGCCACCCATGGGAAGGACATCCTTGCCTGCGACCTTGGTCTGGATATCGCGGCGGCGCAGGATCGTATTCAGGGATTGCTCGATATATTCGGGCGTCCCCTCCTCGACCATTAGCACTGCCTTCTTGCTAGCGCAGAACTCAGCGATCTGGTCATCGACAAGCGGGTAGGCGACATTCAAGACATAGAGCGGCACGGCGGAATTGCCGTAGACATCGGCAAGTCCGAGCTGCTGCAGCGCACGCATCACGCCATTATACATACCGCCAAGCAGGATGATGCCGACATCGCCTTCAGAGGGTCCGAAATACTCGTTGAGCTGGCGTTTCTTGATAAAATCGACAGCGGCTGGCCAGCGCTTCTCCAGCTTCTCCTTCTCATGTAGGAAGGAGGCCGGCGGCAGCACGATACGGTTGACGTCGCGAACCGGATTTTCCAGCGCCTGCTTCAGCGTATAGGCCGGCCGCTTGTTATCCTTGGCGACGAACTGGCCGTGGACATGACAGCTTCGGATGCCGACCTGCAGCATGACAGGCGTGTTCGACACTTCCGAAAGCTCGAAGCCCTCTTCCACCGCCTGCACGATCGACGGCAGGTTCGGACGGGGGTTGAGCAACCACATCTGCGATTTCATCGCATAGGCATGGCTGCGCTCCTGCATGATGGAGGAACCTTCGCCGTAATCTTCACCGATGATGATCAGCGCGCCGCCAGTGACCCCGCCGGAGGACAGGTTGGAAAGCGCATCGGAGGCGACGTTGGTGCCGGCCGTCGATTTCCAGGTGACGGCGCCGCGCACCGGATACATGACGGAGGCAGATAGCATGGCGGCGGCGGCCGCTTCCGAGGCTGATGTCTCGAAATGAACGCCCAGATCCTGCATCACATCCTTGGCGTCGGCCAGAACGTCCATGAGATGGGAAATCGGCGATCCCTGATAGCCGCCGACATAGGAAACACCGGATTGCAGAAGTGCCTTAGTGATCGCGAGAATACCTTCGCCGCGGAAGATATCGCCTTCCCCGAGCTTCAGATCCTCGACCTCGCGCGCAAACGATCGCTCGGCCATGACGTTACCCCTTTGCCCATGCGGGCTTGTTTTAAATCATTTGCAAAATCATATTTTGAACTTCCTTGAGCTGTCAACGAACAAATATGAGATGCAGCTGAATGGATCGCCGATACACAATGATGCCAGCGCATCCATTTTCCAAGATCAAAAGTTTCGAACGACAGCCAGCAGCATAGATATATGCGCATGCATAGAATTTAGGCGCAAAATAGATGCGGGATTCTTTGAAGGCACCAGAGAAAGCGCTTGCCGCTCCGAAATACGTATTTTAAGATTAAAACATTCCGACAATAAATCGCCAGCGGCAGTTGGGCGTCATGCTTTTCTGCCGCTTAACAGGGGAACGGAGTGACCATGACAACGCTTACTCGGCGCGAGGCCCTGAGCCTCGGCGCAGCCGCATTTTTGACTGGGATTTTAGCCGGCAGAACGCCTGTAGAAGCAGCCGAAGCCGGCACGCTGGCCATCGCCTTCAACGTCAATTTGCCCTCTTTCGATCCGACGACCGGCCCGTCCGCCGTCAACCCGACGATCCAGGCGATCTATCGGTCGATCTTCGACCAGTATATTGGCCAAGGACCGGACTTAAAGTTTCAACCGGGACTTCTGACGGCCTGGGGCTGGAACGACGACAAGACCAAGGTCTGGATGGACGTGCGCGAAGGCGTGACCTGGCACGACGGCTCCAAGTTGACGCCTGACGATATCGTCTGGTCGCTGGAGCGCGCCGCCAAGCAGGACACCGGCAATCCGATACAGTTCATCTGGTCGACCGCCAACAATTACAAGGTGGAAGGCAACCGCATCACCGGCGATGTCGTCCGTTTCGAGCCGACCTATTTCAAATGGATGGCCTTCCTGACAGGCTATGTCCTGCCGAAAGATTATTATACCAAGGTGGGCGCGCAGGGCTTCGAAAAGAAGCCGATCGGCACCGGCCCCTATATGGTCGATGCCTACGAGGGCAATTCCTATCTGCGCCTGAAGGCGAACCCGAACTATTTCGGCGGCAAGCCGGCCTTCGATACCGTTATCTTCAAGTTCGTGCCTGATACGACCAGCCGCGTGGCCGAAATCGAATCCGGCTCTTCCGACGTGACGCTGGAAATCCCCTATGAGGATTTCGACCGGCTGAAGAAGAAGTCCGGTCTTGCTGGCGTCGCCACCCCGATCTCCGACATCGGCATGATCTTCATCAGCAATGTCGATCCGATGCTCGACAAGAACGTTCGCCTCGCTGCCAATATGGCGATCGACAAGGAAGCGATCATCAAGCGGCTGCTGCGCGGCTACGGCAAGCCTCTGTCGACGCTCGAAGCGCCGGAATATGAGGCCTACGACGCGTCAGTCAAAACTCCTTACGATCCGGAACAGGCGAAGAAACTTCTGGCGGCCAGCGGCTATTCGCCGGAAAAGCCTGTGAAATTTACCATCAAGACGACCCGCGGCTTCAAGCCGAAGGATTACGAGATGATCCAGGCGATCGTCGGCATGTGGCGTAAGGTCGGCATCGAGGCTGACATCGAAGTCTATGAAATCGCCAAACATTATGAGCTGCGCGCAGCCCATCAGCTCGGACCGGCCGCCTTCTACAACTGGGGCAACGCCATCGGCGATCCGACGACCTCAACCGGCTTCGCCATGTTCGGGCCTTCGCCGCACTCCGCCTGGAAGACCAAGGATGTCGACGACATGCTGGGGCCGCTCTGGGTGGAAAAGGACGAGGCAAAGCGTATTGCCGGCTGGAAAGCGGCGATCAAATACATAGCCGAGCAGGGCTATGTAATCCCGCTGCTGCAATATGCCCAGCCGATCGTCTACAAAGCGAGCCTGAAGGTCACGCCGAACGTCTCCGGCGCCCTGCAGCCGACGCTGATGTCGAAGGCTTGATCTCGCTCTTGTAGCCTTGCCCCACCCTAGCCCTCTCCTGGCAAGCGGGGAGAGGGAACAACCTTTGTATCCTCGCGGGAACAGGTTGTTAGGGGTAGGTTGCCGGTGCCTCTTTCCCTCTCTCCCCGCCACAGCAGGGAGAGAGGCCCCTACAGGGCGGATGAGGGGCTTAGGACCGCCATAGCCGTGCCATCGGAACTCATAACGCATGATAGCAGTCTCCATTCTCAACCGGCTGATCATGGCCGCGATCACCCTCTTCGGGGTGGCGGTGATCGTCTTCGTCCTGCTACGCGTCGTGCCGGGCGATCCGATCGCCATGATGATCTCGCCGGGCGCAAGCCCTGCCGATATCGCAGCGCTGCGCGCCCATTACGGCCTCGATGCGAGCCTGACCACGCAATTCTGGCTCTGGCTCAAAGCGGTTCTGACGGGCGATTTCGGGACATCGATCTCCCTGAAGCGCGATGTACTCTCCCTGCTCGGCGAACGCCTCCCCGCAACGCTAGAACTCGCTTTCGCCGCGCTGGTGCAGGCCGCTCTTCTCGGTGGCACGGTCGCCATCGTCGGCACGCTCGCCCGCCGCACGATTTTCGAACCAGTCATTGACAGCCTGAACGGCCTTTTCCTGGCAGTGCCGGATTTCGTGTGGGCTCTCGCGCTGGTTCTTGTGCTCGGCGTTCTCTTCCCGCTTTTCCCGCTTTCCGGCCGCATCGATCCAAGGACGGACGTACAGTTCGCCACCCCCTTCTATCTCCTCGAAAGTCTCGTAACGTTCCGCTTCGCGATCTTCACAGACATTTGCGCCCACATAATCATGCCGGTCCTGGCGCTCGGCCTGCCGCTCGCCGCCATCATCGCCCGCGTGCTGAAAGCCACACTCTCCGAGGCCATGGTGCAGGACTATATTCTGCTCGCCAAGCTGAAAGGCATGTCCGAGTTGCGGCTGGTGCTGCAGGAGGCGCTACGCAATGCTGTCGGCCCGACGATCGCGCTGACCGGCGTGCAATTCACCTTCCTAATCGGCGGCACCGTCATCGTCGAGCGCATCTTCGCCTATCCCGGCATCGGCAATATGGCGATCGATGCCGTCATCAATCGCGACCTGCCGCTGATTCAAGGATTGGTGCTGGTTTTCGGCGCTCTCTTCATTCTCGTCAATCTGGCAGTCGATCTCCTGGTCGCGGCCTTCAATCCGAGGCTCGCCCATGGCTGACGTCACCTCGCCCGCCATGTCGCGCTCGCCTTCCAGAATGGCGAAACGCCTGCGCGCATTGCTCGCCGAACCAAAGGTGATCTTCGGCGGTGGCTTCATTCTTATCCTCATCATCCTTGCGATCTTCGCGCCTTACATCGCGCCGAAGGATCCGCTGGAGCAGGATCTGATGTCCGGCACCCTGCCGCCAGCATGGATCGAAGGATCCGATCCAGGCTTCCTGCTGGGCACGGACGATCTCGGCCGCGACGTGCTGTCCCGCGCCATCTTCGGCACGCGCATCGCGCTGACGGTCGCCTTCGTCGCGGCAGGATTGGCGGCACTCATCGGCACATTGCTCGGCCTTCTCGCCGGCTGGTATGGCGGCTGGATCGACAAGGTGATCTCGCGTCTCGTCGATATCTGGATGGCCTTCCCGCCAGTCCTTCTGTCGATCCTGCTCGTCGCCGTCTTCGGCTCCGGCGTGCACTCGGTCATCGCGGCCATCGTCATCATCGACTGGACGCGCTTCTGTCGCGTCGTGCGCTCGGAAACGCAAGCGCAGGCGCGGATGGATTATGTGACGGCAGCTCACACCATCGGCTTTTCACGCGTGAGAATCCTCTTCAGCGAAATCGTGCCCAATGTGACACCGGTGCTGATCGCCCTTGTCAGCCTCGAAATGGGCATTGCTGTCATCGTCGAAGCCATTCTGTCCTTCGTTGGCCTGTCTGTTGCCTCCGACACGCCGACCTGGGGCGGCATGATCGCCGAAGGGCGGCAAATGATCTACCAAGGCTGGTGGGTGCTCGTGGTGCCCCTGATCGCGCTGTTTGCGACGGTGCTTGCCTTCAATCAACTCGGTGACGGCCTGCGCCGCGCCCTCGATCCGGTGATGCGCCGATGATGCCTCCGCTTCTCTCCATTGCCGGCCTCAGCGCCGTGTCCGACCGCGACAGCGGCGCCCCGATTCTGCGCGACGTTTCTCTGACGCTCGCGCGCGGCGAAGTGCGCGGGCTGGTCGGCGAAAGCGGCGCCGGAAAATCGACCATCGCCAAGGCGCTGCTCGGCATCCTGCCGCGCAGCGTCCGCATCACGAATGGATCGATCCTGTTCGAAAGCCGCGACCTGCTCACGCTCTCCGCCAGGGAATTGCGAGATATCATGGGCAGCGAAATCTCGCTGATTCCTCAGGACCCGCAAACGGCCCTCAATCCCGGCCGGCGCATCGAAGCGCAACTGACCGATGGCTTGCGGTTGAAACGGGGCATGTCATCAGGCGACGCCCACCGGCGGGCACTGAAGCTGCTGGAAGAAGTACATATCCGCGATCCCGAGCGTGTATTGCGCGCCTATCCCCATGAATTGTCCGGCGGCATGCGCCAACGCATCCTAATCGCCGCCGCCTTCGCGCTGCAGCCGAAGTTGGTGGTCGCCGACGAGCCGACCACCGCGCTCGACGTTACCGTGCAAAAGCAGATCCTGCGGCTGATCCGCGGCCTGCAGGAAGCGCACGGCACCGCCGTGATCTTCGTCACCCACGATCTCGGCGTCGTCGCCCAGATCTGCGACAGTGTGACCCTGCTTTACGCTGGCAAGGTGATCGAGGACGGACGCACGAGCGACGTGCTGGCGCATCCCAAGCACATCTACACGAAATCCTTGATATCGGCCGGGCCGCGCTATGACCGGCCGGATGCCGGGCTGACGCCGGTGCCGCAAGCCGTTTTCGAACAATTGCGCCGCGAGATCGGCATTCCGGAGGGAAGCCGATGAGCGTTTCCGATACTCTCCTTTCGGCCAGAGGCATCGAGGTCACCTATGGCGCCAAGCGGCACCTTTTCGGGCCGCCGGGCTCGGGCATCAAGGTGCTGCACGGCGTCGACATCGATATCAACCGCGGCGAAACCGCGGGCATCGTTGGCGAAAGCGGCTCAGGCAAGACGACCCTCGGCCGCACCCTGTTACGGCTGATTGACATAAATGCGGGCAGCATCCATTTCGATGGCCGAGACATCACGCATCTGCCTGATGCCGATATGCGACCGCTACGCCGCCGCATGCAGATGATCTTTCAAGATCCGATGGCCTCGCTCAATCCGCGCCACACGATCCGCCGCATCCTCGTCGAGCCGCTACTGCTGCATCGGCTGGCTTCGGATCGGAAAGAAGCTGAGCGGCAGGTTGGCGCAATTCTCGAACGGGTGACGCTGCCTCAGGCATGCCTCGACCGCAATCCGCATGAACTCTCGGGCGGCCAGCGCCAGCGCATCGGCATCGCCCGTGCTGCACTGCTGAAGCCGGATTTCGTGCTCGCCGACGAGATCGTCTCCGGCCTCGACGTGTCGACCCAGGCACAGGTTCTCAATCTGCTGAAGGAGCTTTCGCGCGATCTTGGCCTCTCGATGGCGTTCATCAGCCACGATCTCTCCGTCATCCGCGCGGTCTGCGACCGCGTCTACGTCATGCGTAACGGTCGTATTGAAGAGGAAGGCGATTGCGAGCGCGTCTTCACCGCCCCCGCCTCCGCCTATACCCGCATGCTGCTGGACGCCATTCCCTTGCCGGAAGTCGACCCGCACTGGCTCGGCCGCGAAAGTCTGATGGAAGAAGCGCCCGCTGCATGAAGGTCACTCGATCATAGTGCAAAGTTTGTGCTTGAGCCACAAGTACGAACGAGACTGCAACAACATCGACATATGGAAAGGGAAGACCCTATGAAGGATCCTGTTTCTGCAGCAACGAAGACCGTGGGACTGCCCGGTCTTCGCGGCCACGATCATACGGGATTGACGGTGCCGGATATGAAGCAGGCAGTCGATTTCTTCGAAAACGTGCTTGGCTGCGAGGTCATCATGTCGTTCGGCCCGTTTGCCGACGATAAGGGCACATTCATGAGCGATCTGCTCGGTGTCGATCCCAAGGCTCAAATCAAGCAGATCACTCAGGTGCGGTGCGGTTTCGGATCGAACATTGAACTGTTTGAATATTCAGCGCCCGATCAGCGCAACCTCAGGCAGAAGAACAGCGATATCGGCGCGTTTCATATCTCGCTCTATGTGGACGACATTGACGCAGCAAAGGCTTATCTGGATAGCAGGAACGTTGGGACGCGGCTGGGGCCGCTCTCAATCACAGAGGGTCCGGCAGCTGGCCAGTCGATCCTTTATTTCCAGGCACCATGGGGCCTGCAGTTCGAGGCTATCAGCTATCCCAAGGGCATGGCTTATGAAAAAGATGCCGAAACCGTGCTGTGGAGCCCGAAGGATCCAAGTAGGTGAAGCGAGACGCCTGACCGGTATCCTCAGTTTCGCAGGCGGAAGCGCTGTATCTTGCCGGATTCCGTCTTCGGCAAGGCTTCGACGAAGACGATAGAGCGCGGATATTTGTACGGCGCGATGACGGCCTTGACGTGATCCTGCAGCGCCTTGACCAGCAGATCCGAGCCGGTGACACCGGGCGCCAGCACGACGTGGGCCTGCACGATATGGCCCCGTTCCTCGTCCGGCTTGCCGATGACAGCGCATTCAAGCACGTCGGCATGCGAAAGCAGGGCCGCCTCCACTTCCGGTCCGGCAATATTGTAACCGGCCGAAAGAATAATGTCGTCGGAACGCGCGGCAAAATGGAAATAGCCTTCCTCATCCTGAATGAAGCTATCACCGGTCACATTCCAGCCGTCGCGCACGTAGTCTGCCTGCCTATGGTCGGCGAGGTAGCGGCAGCCGATCGGCCCGCGAACGACGAGTTTGCCGATCGTGCCGCGCGGAACCTCGTTCATCTTGTCGTCGACGACGCGAGCCTCATAACCCCTCAGCGGCTTGCCGGTGCAGTTCGGCCTGGCATCGGAGAGATGATTGGAAATGAAGATGTGCAGCATCTCGGTCGAGCCGATGCCGTCGAGGATCGGCTTGCCAGTCTTTCGCGTCCATTCCTCGAAGATCGGCCCCGGTAGCGTTTCGCCGGCGGAAACCGCGACCCGGAGAGATGATAGATCCGCCCCCTCTTCCATCGCCGCCAGCATGGCGCGATAGGCGGTCGGTGCGGTGAAGCTGATGGTCGCGCCGTACTCCTGGATGATCTCGACCATGTTCTTCGGCGAGGCATTTTCGAGCAGCGCCGTCGATGCGCCGAAGCGCAGGGGAAAGATGACCAGCCCCCCGAGGCCGAAGGTGAAGGCGATCGGCGGCGAGCCGATGAAGACATCATCCGGCGTCACCTGCAGCACTTCCTTGGCATAGGCGTCGGCGATGATCAGGAGATCGCGATGGAAATGCATCGTCGCCTTCGGCACACCCGTCGAGCCCGAGGTGAAGCCGAGCAACGCCACATCATCCCGCCCGGTCTTGACCGGTTCGAAACGAACGGGCTTGTTGAGCGCGATGCGGTCGAGTTCGGCGTCATGATTGGCGGTACCATCGAAGCCGACGACCTGCTTCAGGAAGCGGCTGTCCTTGGCTGCGGTGACGAGCTCCTCCAACAGCCTGGTATCGCAAAGCGCAAACGAAATCTCCGCCTTGTCGATAATCTTGGAAAGCTCGCCCGCCCGCAGCATCGGCATGGTATTGACGGCAACGGCGCCGACCTTCGTCACCGCCAGCCAGCAGGCGATCATGGCAGGATTGTTGCCGGAGCGGATAAGAACGCGATTGCCCGGCTTCACGCCGAAATTCTCGATGAGCGCGTGCGCGATGCGGTTGGTCCAATCCGCCAGCTCCTTGTAGGTGCGGCGGCGGCCGTTGCCGATCAGGGCCACGTGATCGGCGAAACCCTTCTCGACCATCCGGTCGCTGAGTTCGAAGCCGGCATTCAGCCATTCCGGATAGTCGAAACCCTCCATCCGCAGTTCGGGCCATTCATCGAAGGGCGGCAGATTGTCTCGCGTGAATGTATCGGTATGACCGGTCGGTCCCAGCATTACATTGCTCCCACATTCTTTCGATCAATCGCCACGACAGCCGTTTCCCCGCGGCGCTTGTGGCATTGCTAAAAAAGATCGCACCGAAGCCCGCATTGTTCAAGCAAGAAATTTTAAGCCTAAACTATTTTTGATTTCTGATTGATTCAAAAGCGCTATTTTCGATTTTCCTGCTATTACGGGTGCCTACAGGCCGCATATTGGAGCAGGAAAAGCCTTGACGAATGGCTCCAACAAGATATTTTAAACTTAAATTATTTTGAGATCGGCTCCAGCCGAATGAGGAGGAAAGCGATGCGCATCGTCTGTATCGGCGGCGGCCCCGCAGGGCTTTACTTCGCGCTTCTGATGAAGAAGCTCCATCCCGAGCACTCCATCCGCGTCGTCGAGCGCAACCGCCCCTATGACACCTTCGGCTGGGGCGTCGTCTTCTCTGACGCGACCATGGTGTCGATGCGGGAATGGGATCCCGAAAGCGCTGCCGAAATCGAGGATGCCTTCAACCATTGGGACGATATCGAAGTCCTTTTCAAGGGCACGCGCCAGCGCACATCTGGCCACGGCTTTGTCGGTATCGGCCGCAAGAAGCTGTTGAACATCCTGCAGCGCCGCTGCGAAGCACTCGGCGTCGAGTTGGTCTTCGAGACCGAGGTCAATTCCGATCTCGACTATCCCGACGCCGATCTGATCATCGGCTCGGACGGCCTGAATTCCAAGATCCGCAATCATTATCCGGAAGTCTTCCAGCCTGACATGATCACCCGGCCGAACCGCTATATCTGGCTCGGCACCAACAAGCTTTTCGACGCCTTCACCTTCGATTTCCGTCGTACCGATCACGGCTGGTTCCAGGCGCATATCTACAGGTTTGACGACAAGACCTCGACCTTCATCGTCGAGACGACGGAAGAGGCGTATCTCGCTCACGGCCTCGACAAGATGGATCAGGACGGCTCCATCGCCTTCTGCGAAAATCTGTTCTCCGAAGTGCTCGAAGGCGCTTCGCTAATGACCAATGCTCGCCACATCCGCGGCTCGGCCTGGCTGAACTTCAACCGCCTGATCTGCGGCAAGTGGAGCCATTTCAACGGCAATTCCCATGTCGTGCTGATGGGCGATGCCGCCCACACCGCGCATTTCGCCATCGGCTCCGGCACCAAGCTCGCCATCGATGATGCCATCGAGCTGACCCGGCAATTCCAGATCCACGGGCATGAGAAGGACAAGATACCGGCCGTCCTCGAAAGCTACGAGGAAATCCGCCGCGTCGATGTCGCCCGCATCCAGAATGCCGCCCGCAATGCGATGGAATGGTTCGAAGTCGTCGGCCGCCGCTATGCCGATACGCTCGAAGCGCCGCAATTCATGTATTCGATGCTGACCCGCTCTCAGCGCATCAGCCACGAAAATCTGCGGCTGCGCGACAAGACCTGGCTCGAAGGCTATGAGCGCTGGTTCGCCGAAAAATCCGGCCTCGATGTCGGCAACGATCGCTGCCTTCCGCCGATGTTCACGCCCTACCGACTGCGCGATATCCAGCTCGTCAACCGCATCGTCATGTCTCCGATGGCGATGTACTCGGCTGTAGATGGCGTGATGAACGATTTCCATATCGTCCATCTCGGCTCTCGCGCGCTTGGAGGCGCAGGTTTAATCTTCGCGGAAATGACCTGCGTTACCCCAGACGCCCGCATCACCCCCGGCTGTCTTGGCCTTTGGAACGAGGAACAGGTCGCGCAATGGAAGCGCCTGGTCGATTTCGTTCACACGAACAGTGCGGCCAAGGTCGGCATCCAGCTCGGCCATGCCGGCCGCAAGGGTGCGACGAAGCTTGCCTGGGAAGGCATCGACCAGCCGCTCCCAGAAGGCGAATGGCCGCTGATCTCGGCATCGGCAATTCCCTATCTCAAGAGCAGTCAGGTGCCGAAGGCCATGGATCGCGCCGATATGGAGCGCGTCAAGGCCGATTTCATTCGCTCGACCGAACTGGCGATCGAGACCGGCGCCGGTTGGTTGGAACTGCATTGCGCCCACGGCTATCTGCTGTCGAGCTTCCTGTCGCCGCTTACCAATCTGCGCGATGACGAGTATGGCGGCAGCCACGAAAACCGCGCCCGCTATCCCCTCGAAGTTTTCAAGGCGATGCGCGCCATCTGGCCGGCGGGCAAGCCGATCTCGATCCGCCTCTCCTGCCATGATTGGACCGATGGCGGCAACACGCCGGAAGATGCGGCAATCTTCGCCCGCATGTTCAAGGAGGCTGGTGCCGACCTGATCGACTGCTCCTCGGGCCAGGTTTCGAAACAGGAAAAGCCGGTCTACGGCCGCCTATTCCAGACACCCTTCTCCGACAAGATCCGCAACGAGATCGGCATCCCGACGATTGCCGTCGGTGCGATCTCCGAGGCCGATCACGCCAATTCGATCATCGCCGCCGGCCGTGCCGACCTCTGCGCCATCGCTCGCCCGCATCTGGCAGACCCGGCATGGGCGCTGCATGAAGCCGCAAAGATCGGGCTGACTTCCATTCCCTGGCCGAAGCAATATCTTTCCGGCAAGACGCAGTATGAAACCAACCTCGCCCGTGCGGCCACCGCATCACCGGCGAAATGAGGATGAGATGACGACTTCGGGTAAACTCGCCGGCCGTCACGCCCTCGTCACCGGAGCCGGCAGCGGCATCGGTGCCGCGATCGCCAAGGCGCTTGCCGCTGAAGGTGCACACGTCAGCCTCGCAGGCCGCCGCCGCGAGCCGCTGGAAGCGGTCGCCACCGAAATCGGCGCCCAGGCTTTTGTGGTCAATGGCTTCGATGTCACCAGCACCGATGCTGTTGCCCAGGGCCTTGCCAAGGCACGCGAAAAATTCGGCCCAGTCGATATCCTTGTCAACAATGCCGGCGAGGCACCGAGCGCAGCCTTCGAGAAGACGACCTTGGAGGCCTGGAACCACGTTCTCTCGGTCGACCTCACAGGCGTTTTCGTGGTGACGCAGGCTGCCCTTCCCGACCTGAAAGCCCATGGTGCCGGCGCGCGGATCATTAATATCGCCTCGACGGCCGGCCTGAAGGGCTATGGTTACGTCTCGGCTTACGTCGCGGCCAAGCATGGTGTCGTCGGCCTGACCCGCTCGTTGGCGCTGGAGCTGGCGAAAACCGGTATCACGGTCAATGCCGTCTGCCCCGGCTTCACCGATACACCGATTATCCGGCGCTCGATCGAAACCATCGTCGCCAAGACCGGGCGCACGGCCGAACAGGCGCTGGCCGAGTTCATGAAATCCAATCCGCAAGGGCGGCTCGTGAAGCCAGAAGAGGTCGCCGATACCGTACTCTGGCTAGTCTCGCCGGGCGCGGCATCGATCAATGGACAGGCAATTGCGGTTGCCGGTGGGGAGATTTGAGCGCGATGAGCGATCGGGACATGACGATGAGGGGGCATCTGAAGCCCTTCAAGGATTTGAAGCCTGAGCACTTCCTATGGGATGTCAGCGAAGACGGCCGCGTCGCCACCATCCGCCTCAATCGCCCGGAACGTAAGAACCCGCTGACCTTCGATAGCTATGCCGAGCTACGCGATCTCTTTCGCGATCTCGTTTACGCATCCGATATCCGTGCCATCGTACTGACCGGCGCCGGCGGCAACTTTTCCTCGGGCGGTGACGTCTTCGAGATTATCGAGCCATTGACCCGTATGGCGATGCCCGAGCTTCTGGCCTTTACACGCATGACCGGCGATCTCGTCAAGGCGATGCGCAAATGCCCGCAGCCGATCATCTCGGCAGTGGACGGCATCTGCGCCGGCGCCGGCGCCATCCTTGCCATGGCCTCTGATCTGAGGCTCGCGACGCCCGAAGCGAAAACCGCCTTCCTCTTCACCCGCGTCGGCCTGGCGGGTGCCGATATGGGCGCTTGCGGCATCCTGCCTCGCATCATCGGCCAGGGCCGCGCCGCCGAGCTTCTCTTCACCGGCCGATCGATGACGGCGGCGGAAGGACAGGCCTGGGGCTTCTATAACGGCCTGTACACCGGCGCTGACGTCGAAAGCGAAGCAGTCAAGCTCGCCCGTTCGCTCGCCGACGGCCCATGGTTCGCGCACGGCATGACCAAAACCATGCTGAATCAGGAATGGGCGATGGGCATTGACGAAATGATCGAATCCGAAGCGCAGGCGCAGGCGATCTGCATGGCGACGCAGGATTTCCGCCGCGCTTTCGAGGCTTTCGCCGCCAAGCGCCGGCCGGAATTCCAGGGGGATTGAGGAGATGTCCGCGACAACTAGCCTCCCCGGCCCGACGCGCGATCATCTGGAGTGGCCTTTCTTCGAAGAACGCCACCACCGTTTCACGGCTGAAGTCGACGCCTTCGCCAAATCCGGCATCATGGCTTCGATCGATCATGCCGATGTCGATGCCGCATGCCGCAAGCTGGTCAAGGCGCTGGGCGAAGCCGGGCTTCTCACCGCCGCCACTGGGTCTTCCGACAGCGAACCGCTGATCGATTCCCGCATGGTCTGCCTCGCCCGCGAAACGCTCGCCTGGCATGACGGCCTGGCCGATTTCGCCTTTGCCATGCAGGGGCTCGGCACGGGCGCCATCGGCCTTTCCGGTTCGCCCGAATTGCGCTCGACCGTCCTGCCCAAGGTGCGCTCGGGTGACTGGCTTGCCGCCTTTGCGCTGTCGGAAAAGGACGCCGGCTCCGATGTCGCCGCAATGAGCTGCGCTGCCCGCTTTGATGGCGATCACTATGTCCTCGACGGCGAGAAGACCTGGATTTCCAATGGCGGCATTGCCGACGTCTACACCGTCTTCGCGCGCACCGGCGAAGCGCCGGGAACCCGTGGCATCTCGGCCTTCGTGGTCTTTGCCGACGATCCCGGTTTCTCCATTGCCGAGCGCATCGAGGTCATTGCGCCGCATCCGCTGGCGACGATCCGCTTCGACAATTGCCGCATTCCCGCTTCCCGTCGCCTCGGCGCGTCAGGCGAAGGCTTCAAGATCGCCATGCGCACGCTCGATATCTTCCGCGCATCGGTCGCCGCTGCCGGCCTCGGCTTTGCCCGCCGCGCGCTCGATGAATCGCTTGCCCATGCGCGGTCACGTCCGATGTTCGGCGCAGCCCTTGCCGACCTTCAGTTGACGCAGGCCGCCCTCGGCGATATGGCGACCGGCATCGATGCGGCGGCATTGCTCACTTACCGGGCGGCCTGGCGCCGCGACGTGCAGCGCTTGCCGACGACGCGCGAAGCCGCCATGGCCAAGATGACGGCGACGGAAACCGCGCAAAACGTCATCGACCGCGCTGTCCAGCTCTTTGGCGGACGTGGCGTGAAATCGGGCGAGATAACGGAAAAACTCTATCGGGAGATCCGCGCGCTTCGCATCTATGAAGGTGCGACGGAAGTTCAGAAACTCATCGTCGCGCGCGAACTTTTGAAGACCAATTAATGGGAGATACCAGCATGAGCCGCGAGATTTTCGACTGGGCCGACCCGTTCCGGCTGACGGAACAGCTGAGCGACGACGAAAGGATGGTGCTGGATACCGCGCATTCCTACGCGCAGGAAAAGCTCGCGCCGCGCGTCCTCGAAGCCTTCCGGCATGAAAAGACCGATCCGGCGATCTTCCGCGAAATGGGTGAACTCGGCCTGCTCGGTCCGACGATCTCCCCGGAATATGGTGGCGCCAGCCTCGGCTATGTCGCCTATGGCCTGATCGCCCGTGAAGTCGAGCGTGTCGACAGCGGCTACCGCTCGATGATGAGCGTGCAGTCCTCGCTCGTCATGGTGCCGATCGAGACCTTCGGTTCGGAAGCGCAGAAGCAGAAGTACCTGCCGAAGCTCGCGACCGGCGAATGGATCGGCTGCTTCGGCCTCACCGAACCGAACCATGGCTCCGATCCCGGCTCGATGGTCACCCGCGCAAAGAAGGTTGATGGCGGATATAGCCTGACCGGCGCCAAGACCTGGATCTCCAACGCGCCGATCGCCGATATCTTCGTCGTCTGGGCGAAGACCGAGGACGGTCTTATCCGCGGCTTCATCCTCGAAAAGGGCTGGAAGGGCCTGTCCGCACCCGCCATTCACGGCAAGGTGGGCCTGCGCGCCTCCATAACGGGCGAAGTCGTCATGGATAATGTCTTCGTGCCCGAAGAAAATCTGATGCCGAACGTATCCGGCCTCAAGGGTCCCTTCACCTGCCTCAACTCCGCCCGCTTCGGCATTGCCTGGGGTGCGCTCGGCGCAGCGGAGGATTGCTATGCCAGGGCACGGCAATATGTGCTCGACCGCAAACAGTTCGGCCGTCCCCTTGCTGCCAACCAGCTCATCCAGAAAAAGCTTGCCGACATGGTGACCGAGATCACACTCGGCCTGCAAGGCTGCCTGCGTCTCGGCCGCATGAAGGAAGAAGGCCATCCGCCTGTCGAGCTCACCTCCATCCTCAAGCGCAACAGCTGCGGCAAGGCGCTTGATATCGCCCGCGCTGCCCGCGACATGCTGGGTGGTAACGGCATTTCCGATGAGTTCGGCATCGCCCGCCATCTCGTCAACCTCGAAGTGGTCAACACCTATGAGGGCACGCACGACATCCACGCCCTCATCCTCGGCCGCGCCATCACCGGCATCGCCGCCTTTTCGAACTGAGGCCCGCTTTGGCATTCAAGACCACCAGACCTCTGCGCTTCGGAGATTGCGATCCTTCCGGGATCGCCTATTTCCCATCCTATCTGAACATTCTTGTCGGGGTGCTGGAAGACTATTTCGCTTCGATCGGCTTCTCCTGGCGAAAACTGATCGACGACCGCCGCATCGGCGTTCCCACCGTGCGGCTCGATCTGACCTTCATCAAGCCGGGCCTGCAAGGCGACAATCTCGAATTTCTGCTTTCGGTCCATGGTGTCGGCCGCTCCTCGCTCGATCTCGAACACCAGGTTTCGGCAAACGGCCATGTGCTGTGGACGGCCAAGCACCGCGTCGTCGCCACTTCGCTCGATACGCATAAATCCCTTGAATGGCCGGAGGATATCCGCGCCGCACTGACCTCTCATCTGGAGACGACCGATGCACACCATCCTGCAACCTGAAGGCTGGGCCAAGCCGATCGGCTATGCCAACGGCATGGCGGCGACGGGCCGCATGGTGTTCGTCGGCGGCCAGGTCGGCTGGAATGCCGCCTGCGAATTCGAAAGCGACGATTTCGTCGAGCAGGTGCGCCAGACGCTGAAGAATGTCGTCGCCATTCTTGCCGAAGGCGGCGCGGAGCCCAAGCACATCACCTCGATGACCTGGTATTTCACCGACAAGCAGGAATATCTCGGCAATCTGAAGGGAATCGGTCAGGCCTATCGCGAGATCATCGGCCGGCACTTCCCGGCCATGGCCGCCGTGCAGGTTGTCGCCCTCGTCGAAGATCGTGCCAAGATCGAGATCCAGGCAACGGCAGTCATTCCGGAATAATATAGGCGGTCAAGATCATGTCGGCATTGCGCTTTTCGGACACCATCTCGGCGGCGCTGACCGACGAGATCCTTGTCGTTACTATCGACAATGCGCCGGTCAACGCGCTCTCTGCCGATGTCCGGGCCGGCCTGATGGCGGCGCTTGATCACGTCGAAAAAGACGGGACGACCACGGGCATCGTGCTCACTGGTGCGGGCAACAGCTTCATCGGCGGCGCCGATATCAAGGAATTCGGCAAGCCGCCGGTCGAGCCGCAGCTGCCTGATGTCATCGCCCGCATCGAAGCCTTTGCCAAACCCGTTGTCGCCGCGATCAATGGTGTGGCCCTCGGCGGCGGTCTGGAAGTAGCGCTCGCCTGCCATCGTCGCCTCGCCGCGCCGACCGCCAAACTCGGCCTTCCCGAAGTCAAGCTCGGCATCGTACCCGGCGCCGGTGGCACGCAGCGCCTGCCGCGGCTCACTGGCATCACCGCCGCTATCGATATGATCGCCAATGCACGCATCGTCTCTGCCGCCGAAGCGCTCAAGCGCGGTATCGTGGAAGGCGTAGCTAAAGGTGAATTGATCGCCGAAGCTATTACCGACGCCAAGACGGCCAACGCCGCATCGTTACGCCGCACGGGATCGCTGACCGTTCCTCCGGAAGCTACAGATGTGATCGACAAGGCGGCATCGGACGCATTGCGCAAGGCGCGCGGCCAGCATGCGCCTGCCGAGGCCGTCCGCCTCGTGCGCCTGGCGGCGACCGTCCCTTTATCGGCAGGGCTTGCCGAGGAACGCCGCACTTTTATTGCGCTTCGCGACAGCGAAGAGGCCGCAGCGTTGCGCCATGTCTTCTTCGCGGAACGCGCCGCCGGCAAGGTCGAGGGACTGGAGGCCTTTGCCGCACGCAAGATCGAAACCATCGGCATTGTCGGCACCGGTCTTATGGGATCAGGCATTGCCGTTTCCGCCCTCAACGGCGGCTTTCGCGTGATCGGCGTCGAGCAGACCATCGATGCTTCAGATAAGGGCCGCGAACGGATCGCTGGCCTCCTCGACAAGGCTGTGCAATCCGGTCGCCTCGATGCAGCCGGCCGCGAAGATCGCCTCAGCCGGCTGACCGTGACGGCGGAGATTCAAGAGCTCGCAAAAGCCGATATCGTCATCGAAGCCGTCTTCGACGATCTCACCGTCAAGACCGAGCTCTTCCAGCGCCTCGACGCGATCGTTCGAGCCGATGCGATCCTTGCGACCAATACGAGCTATCTCGACCCCGATGTCATTGCTGCGGCCACCAAACTGCCAGAGCGTGTCGTCGGCCTGCACTTCTTCTCGCCCGCCAATATCATGCGGCTCCTGGAAGTGGTGAAGTGCAAGAAGACGGTGCCGGATGTGCTGGCGACAGCTCTTGCCCTGGCAAAGCGGCTCGGCAAACTGCCTGTCGTATCGGGCGTCACCGAAGGCTTCATCGGCAACCGCATCTTTTCCGCCTATCGCCGCGAAACCGAATACATGGTCGAGGACGGCGCCTCGCCGCAGGAGATCGACGCGGCCCTGGAGGCCTACGGCTTTCCGATGGGGCCTTTTGCCGTATTCGACATGGCGGGTCTGGAAATCGCCTGGGCACGCCGCAAGCGTCAGGCCGCGACACGCGATCCCTCGGAACGCTACGTCGTCATCGCCGACCGGCTCTGCGAAGCCGGCCGCTTCGGCCAGAAGACCGGCCGCGGCTGGTACGCCTACCCCGACGGCAAACGGACTGTTGATCCCGAGGCAACGGCCATGATCGAAGCCGCCCGCGCTGAAAAAGGCATTGTACCAAGGAGCTTCACTGCGGAAGAGATCGTGAGCCGCCTGCTGAAAGCCATGGCCACCGAAGGCGAGGCGCTGCTTGCGGAAGGCATCGCCGCCCGCGCCAGCGATATCGATCTCGTCATGATCAATGGCTATGGCTTTCCGGCCAGCAAGGGCGGCCCGATGTTTGCGGCCGGCCGCCGCTGAAAGTGTTACATGGACGGTTCAGGCCGCCGAAGAGAGCAGCGTGAACAGTTCCTGCGGCCGGTTGACGCCACGCAGCGCATAGCGGCCGACGGAAACGAGATCGTTGCTCTGCTGGCCCGACAGCGCCTCGACGAAATTCGACGACATCAGGACGTTTCGGTCGGCCGACCGGCACATCGAGGCGATGCGGCTGACTTCATTGACGGCAGGGCCGATGACTGTGAAGTCCAGCCGGTCCATGCTGCCGATATTGCCGTAGAAGACATCGCCGATATGCAGACCGAGATAGACGTCGGTGACGGGCCGGCCTTCGATCTGCCGCTGCGAGTTAAGGTCGCGCAGCCGCTGGCGCAGCAGCGATTCCGCCATCAGGGCGGCAGCGCAAGCATCGGCGGAATTGCGAGCCTTGAAGATCGCCAGCGTGCCATCGCCGATCAGCTTCAGCACGTTGCCGCCCGCCTCATGGATCGAGGAGATGACCGCATCGGCATAGGCATTCAGCATAGGGATGATTTCATCCGGCTCGGCCGTATCCGATATGCGCGTATAGTTGGCGAGATCGGAAAACCAGAGCGCCGCTGAAATCCGCTCCGTTTTGCCTCGGGTAATCTTGCCCTCAAGCACATGCCGGGCGGCATCTTCCCCAAGATAGACTTCGGCAATGGTGCGGGCGATGCGGCTCATGCCGGTGCATTTGATGGCGAGAGCAAGTGCCGGCGTCAACTTGCGCAGCACGCGCAAATCCTCTTCCGGGAATCCCATTTCGGCGGCGGTGGCGAAGTTGGAATAGAAGCAATCCATCTCGCCGATCGTGCCGCCCTCTTCGAAACGGTGGATCATGGCGATGTAATCGGTATGACCATCTGCCAGCAACGTATCGAGCCCGTAGAAATCGGCTGGCTCGCCGAAGCCGATACGACGGCGCACTTCGTCTCCGCCTGTTGTCAGCATGTGGTAGAAGGCGGAGCGCTGCCAGTTTTCAGAGGCGATCCCCTGTTGCGTCGGGCCATATTCGAACTCGCGCTCGATGATCTGATTGCCGTCCCAGCGGAAGGCGCGGCCCTCATAGACTGGATGCAGCGTATCCATCAGCGCCATGGCCCGATCGATGTTGAGACCATGCTGACGGCACTGCTCGCAGAAACCCGAGAGGATATCGACTTCCGTCATCCCCTTGAGACCGGCCTGCATGAGCCAGCTGGCAATTTCGCCAATGTCCTTCGCGTCCATGGATATCTCCCGACCCTCTGAAGGAATCGCTTTAGTACGAAACTCCAAGGCTTGGAATGCTGTACAACGCAAAATAGCCCTGATGCACGCAACAGATCGCCGCTTCTGTGGCACAGAAGCGGCGATTTGACACCTTCTAAGGATGATTGAGGGCCTTAGGCCTTTGCATGCGGCTTCAGCAGGTCTTCCAGACCGATGCGCCGGAAAAGCTCTGCCCGAACCCGGTCGGCAACACCGTTGACGATCTCAGCACCATCCTCTGAAGGATCAATATGGGTACGGAACGGCCGCGTTCCAAACGGCATGTCGACAATATCTACAATCGCCGTCGCCACCGAAGCGGCATCGGCATTCGCAGGTTCCAATGAGGCAAGTCCCTTCAGTGCCTGATCGGGAACGCCGGCATAGGGGCCGTCATCATATTCGGCGGCGCGGGCCTTATCGGCCGGCGAGCCGGAATGGGCAAAATGATTGGTGCCCTTCGTGAAGGCACCGGGCACGATGATGGCGGTTTCGATGCCCCAGCGTGACAGCTCCGACGCATAGGAGACGGCGAGCGAATCCATGGCGGCCTTGGCAGCGAAGTAAGGCGAGAGGTACGGCGGCGTGCCGCCGCGTGTGCTGGATGAGGAGACCCAGACGACCAGCCCTTTCCCTTCCTTGCGCATGTAAGGCAGCACGGCACGATTGACGCGCTGGGTGCTAAGCACGTTGATATCGTAGAGTTCGGCGAACTGTTCGGGCGTGAATGCCTCCGCCGGACCGAAGGACATGTGGCCGGCATTGTGGATGATGGTGTCGATGCGGCCCTGCCCGGCGATAACGGCGGCAATACCGGCTTCGACGGAAGCATCCGAGGCGACATCGAGTTCGACGATCCTGAGATCGACAGCGTTCTCCGTGGCGAATGCCGCCGCCGCTGCGACCTGCGCCGCATTGCGTCCTTGGGTTTCGCGAATGCCGGCATAGACAATATGGCCTGCCTTGGCGAGCGCGCGTGCCGTCAGGGCGCCGAAGCCGCTCGATGCACCAGTGATTACGATGACTTGCTTGCTCATGATCCTGTTCCTTTGCTGAATTGGCTGTAGTTGACGATTGACTGAGAGCGGGAGGCCGGGCAGGCATTTCCCTGCCGCCTAGTTGGCTCAGATCATTCCGCCATTGGCGCGCAGCGTCTGACCGTTGATCCAGCCGCCATCCGGGCCGACGAGGAAGGAAACGGCAGCGGCGATATCCTGTGGCGTTCCCAGGCGCTCCAGCGGGTTCATCTTGGCCATGCGGTCGATGAGTTCGTCGCTCTTGCCATTCAGGAAGAGATCGGTGGCCGTCGGGCCGGGCGCGACCGCATTCACCGTGATCGAGCGGCCACGCAGTTCCTTTGCCATAATGCCGGTCAAAAGCTCGACGCCGGCCTTGGTAGCGGCATAGACGCCGTAGGTTTCAAGCTTGAGGCCGACAATGCTGGTCGAGAAATTGACGATGCGGCCGCCGTCACGCAGGCGCTTGCCGGCTTCTCGCAGCGTATTGAACGTGCCCTTGAGGTTGATGGCGATATGACGGTCGAAATGGGCGTCTTCCGCATCGGCGATCTTGGCCAGTTGCATAATGCCGGCATTGTTGACGAGGACATCGACACCGCCGAAGGCAGCTTCGGCTGCGTCGAACATGCGGCGCACGGCTTCGACATCGGAGACATCGGCTTTCGCGGTCAGCGCCTTGCCGCCCTTTTCCTCGATCTTGCGGGCGAGCCTCTCGGCGGCGGCTTCGCTGCCGGAATAGTTGATGACGACCGTGAAACCGTCTTCGGCCAGACGCTCGGCAATGGCGGCGCCGATGCCGCGGGATGCTCCGGTGACGATCGCTACCTTGTTGGAATTGCTGCTCATTTTCTCATCCTTCGTTGCTTTGCGCCGTAGCGCATTTCGATGAGGAGAAGATGCCCCTTTTCTTGAGGCGGATAATCGGCCATTAATCGGCATCACTATCCGAAATTTTCGAACAAATAATATGGACAGATTCGATGCCATGCGGGTGTTTTGCCGGGTCGTGGAACGCCGCAGCTTCACGCTGGCGGCCGAAGATACCGGCCTACCCCGCTCGACGGTGACGGATGCGATCAAACAGGTCGAGGGGCGTCTTGGCGTGCGCCTGCTACAGCGCACGACGCGGCATGTCAGCCCGACGCTCGATGGCGAGGCCTATTATCAGCGCTGCCTGCGCATCCTTTCCGATATCGAGGATGCGGAAGGCGCCTTTGCCGGGGCGAAGCCGAAGGGCGTCCTGCGCGTCGACGTACATGGAACGCTTGCGCGGCACTTCGTCCTGCCGAACCTGCCCTCCTTCCTCGAAACCTATCCCGACATCGAATTGCAGATCACCGAAGGCGACCGGTTTGTCGATCTGATCCGCGAGGGGATCGATTGCGTGCTGCGCGTCGGCACGCTGCAAGATAGCGACATGATCGGCCGCCGCGTCGCGATGCTGGAAGAAGTGACGCTTGCGGCACCCGCCTATGTCGAACGTTTCGGCATGCCCGCCCATCCGGAGAAGCTCGACGGCCACCGCATGGTCGGCTTCCGCTCTTCCGCAACGGGCGGGCTCCTGCCGCTAGAATTCCAGCTCGATGGCGCCGTGCGCGAAATCACCCTGCCAGCCACCATCTCCGTCAATGCGGCCGAGAGCTATTTTGCCGCCGCCAAACTCGGCCTCGGCCTGATCCAGGTTCCGCGCTATCACGCCGAGGAAGCCCTACGATCGCACGAACTGCTGCATGTCCTGCCGGACTATCCGCCGACACGGACGCCCGTCTCGATGCTCTATCCGCGCAGCCGCCAGCTTTCACCGCGGGTTCGCGTCTTCATAGACTGGCTCGTGAAGGTTTTTGCCGGACAGAACAGCACCGAAGTCGAGGGCGGATGAATATTCCGCGAAAGCGATCAAATAAATGAAATCGGCTCTTTGAATAGGCAAGAAGCACGCCTACGTCCTAAGGCATCATTCCGCTGGCGGAGCCGTTATGACGCCATAGCGGCTGACGATTTTGGAGAGAGCCCATGACCGAACAGAAGCAATTGAAGCTGGGCGCCTTCATGCGTCCCGTCAGCCTGCATACCGGTGCCTGGCGCTATCCCGGCGCCTATCCGGACGCCAACTTCAATTTCCAGCACATCAAAAGCTTCGCGCAGGAGCTGGAAAAGGCGAAATTCGACGCCTTCTTCATGGCCGATCACCTCGCGGTCCTCAACATGCCGATCGAGGCCCTGAAGCGCAGCCAGACCGTCACCTCCTTCGAGCCCTTCACCCTCCTTTCGGCGCTCGCCGCCGTCACCGACAGGATCGGCCTCGTCGCTACCGCCTCCACAACTTTCGACTTGCCCTATCATATCGCCCGCCGCTTCGCCTCGCTCGACCATATCAGCGGCGGCCGCGCCGGCTGGAATATCGTCACCACATCCAATCCCGATGCCGCACTGAACTTCGGCCTCGAAGAACATATGGAACATGGCGAGCGCTACCATCGCGCCCGCGAATTCTATGATGTGGTCACCGGCCTCTGGGACAGCTTCGCCGACGATGCCTTCATCCGCGATCCCGAAAGCGGCATCTTCTTCGATCCCGAGCGAATGCATGTCCTCGGGCACAAGGGCGAGGAATTGAGCGTGCGCGGCCCGCTCAACATCGCCCGCCCGCCGCAGGGCTGGCCGGTCATCGTTCAGGCCGGGCAATCGGATGCCGGCCGACAGCTTGCCGCCGAAACGGCTGAAGCCGTCTTCGCAGCACCTCGAAACCTTGCCGACGGCAAGTCGATCTTCGCCGATATCAAGGGACGGATGAAGGCGATCGGCCGCAATCCGGATCATCTGAAGATCCTGCCCGCCGCCTTCATTGTCGTCGGCGATACGGTCGAGGAGGCAAAGACCAAGCGGGCAAAGCTCGATAGTCTCGTGCATTACGATAGCGCCATCGCATCCCTGTCGATCGCGTTGGGACACGATGCCTCCAAGTTCGATCCGGATGGCCCGCTGCCGGAAATTCCGGAGACCAATGCCAGCAAGAGCGGCCGCGAGCGTGTCATCGCCCTTGCTGAAGCCGAAAGGCTCACCGTGCGCCAGCTTGCTCAGCGCCTCGGCGGCTATGCCGGCCTTGCCTTTGTCGGCACGCCTGAGAGCATCGCCGACGAGATGGAGCAGTGGCTGCACGAGGAAGGCTCGGACGGTTTCAACGTCGTCTTCCCCTTCCTGCCGCAAGGCCTGCTTGACGTGACCACCCGCGTCGTTCCAGAGCTGCAACGCCGCGGCATCTTCCGTCGCGATTACGAAGGTACGACATTGCGCGAACACCTCGGCCTGCCGCGCCCGGAAAACCGCTTCTTCAAAGCTGCTGCCGAAGCCGCGCAGTAAGAGAACCCATCACAAGAGAATAACATGAGCCATATCACGCCGATCGATTACGAGACCGCTTCCGAGGCCGTGCGCGCCGAGCATGATCGCGAAGTGCAGCTGCGCGGCCGTATGACGAATATGAAGCGCACGCTGCTGCACTCGCCGGTCGCGCATCGCATCTATGCGGAATGGTTTCCTTTGCGCGAGGAGCTGCGTCCGGCTCTGGACGATCGTGCAGTCTGGCTGCTTTGCCATACCATCGCGCTCGAATGCCGCTCGATCATTCCGGTCGGCTTCTTCCGGCGCGCGCTGATCAATGCCGGCCTGACGCCGGAAACGGTCGTGCCGAGCGAAGACGAGGCGCTGCTGATCGAATTCGGCAAGGCGATCGTCAAGGATTCCAATGCCATACCGGAGGGGATTTGGGATCGATTGAAGGCCCGCTACGACGAGCCAACGCTCGCCAACCTCGTCGCCTTCGCCGGCATCATGATCGCGACGGCGATCTACAACAATGCCGTGAAGGTGGATATCGATCCGGAGCTTGGGCCTTACCTTGAAGGTTTTGAGTTTCCGGCGAAGTGAGGGGCAACAGCAGATGCCGAGCCATCTCGCCCTTGGCGGGCGAAAAAGCAATTTCATTGGTTTAGGAATTGCGACACCGAAGGTCACGCATATTCAGAATGCTAGCGCAATTTCTAACCCATTGAAATTGCAAGAGCGGAGGTCCGTCACTTGTCGCTATAGCATTGGGAAAGCCGGTGCGTCCCTGCCTACCCCCGCCCTTGCAAAATCTAGCATTTAGCCTTGCGGCTAAATGCTGATTTTGCGTTCCCGCCCACACGGGGGCGGGATAGACCAAATCTCACCCCGAAATCGTCGTCTCGAACTGCGGATTGCCGCGGATCGTGTTGCTCACCGTGCAGATCTCATCCTCGGCGGCATGCGCGATCGCGTTGCGGATTTCATCGCTGAAATCACCCTTGATGGTGAAGGCGATATTGAACTTCTCCACGCGGGAAAGGCCTTCGGTCGCCTTCTCACCCGTGACGACGGCGGTGACTTCGGTGAGCTTGTCGAGCACGCCGAGGCTGCTTGCCGCCATGCGAGCGCTCAAGACCAGACAGGCCGAGAGCGACGAATAGAGCAGATCGAGCGGATTGAAGCCAGGCTGCGACGGCGAGGTCACGATGTCGATCTCACCACCTGTCACAGACGTCACATGCGGAAAGCCGGTGCGGCCGACCGTAGCGGTTGCGCCCGTCTGCCTCGTCTTCACTTTCAATTCGGCCATATCGAAAAACCCCTGAATAAAAGCATGAAATTCCTTCCTTCTACATAGGGATTCGTCGCACAGGACACAATTGCAGTTCCTGGCCCTTGCGTCTTCCAACCAGTTAAGCCACCAAATGGTTACAGGCTCTGAGAAGCAATTCAGGAAAAATGCGTAGCGGTTTTCCGTCCGGAATTGCGTATAAACGCTCTAGCAGACAGGCAGTTCGACATGACCGTTACCGATCCCCGCGCTTTCCTGACCTCACTGTTCGATGCCGCCGTTCGTGCAGCCGATCCGTTGACGGGCATTCGCGCGCATCTGCCGGCTAAACCTAAGGGCCGCACGATCGTCATCGGCGCCGGCAAGGGATCTGCCCAGATGGCAGCCGCGCTGGAGCAATGCTGGGAGGGGCCGCTGGAAGGTCTTGTCGTGACGCGATATGGCTTCTCGGCCCCCTGCCGCCGGATCGAAATCATCGAAGCAGCCCACCCCGTGCCGGATGAGGCGGGTCTCGTCGCCTCACGCCGATTGCTGAAACTCGTCGATAGCCTGACGGCGGACGATCTCGTGATCGCTCTGATATCAGGCGGCGGCTCGGCGCTGCTTCCCTCGCCAGCGAACGGCCTGCGCCTTGCGGACGAAATCGCCGTCAACAAGTCGCTGCTCGCCTCCGGTGCACCAATCTCTGCGATGAATGTCATCCGCAAGCATCTGTCGACCATCAAGGGCGGCCGGCTGGCTGCCGCTGCCCATCCGGCCAAAGTCGTCTCGCTCGTCGTCTCGGACATTCCCGGCGACGACCCTGCCCTGGTGGCTTCCGGCCCCACCGTGCCCGGCGCCGGCACACGCGCGGACGCGCTCGACCTCATCCGCCTCTACCAGATCGAACTGCCGCCAGCCGCTCTCGCCCATATCGAGAAAGCGGAAGCCGATGCGCCGCGCCCGGACGATCCTCGTTTTGCCGGCAATGAAGTCCATGTCATCGCCTCCGCCAGCGTCTCATTGGAAGCCGCTGCCGAGGTGGCGCGTGCCGCCGGCATCGAAGCCACCATCCTCTCGGACGCCATCGAGGGTGAGGCCCGTGAAGCGGCCCATGCCCATGCCGCCATCGCGCGTGAGGTGCTTCATCGCAACAGGCCCTTCACCAAGCCGATCGTGCTGCTTTCCGGCGGCGAAACCACGGTGACTTTGAAAGGCAAGGGCAAGGGCGGACGAAACTCGGAATTCCTGCTGTCGCTCGCCATCGATATCGACGGCCATGCCGGCATTCACGCAATCGCGGCCGATACGGACGGCATTGACGGCAGCGAGGACAATGCCGGCGCGTTTGCCGATGCAAGCACTGTGGCGCGGTTGCGCAAGTCTGGAATGGTGCCGGCCGAGATGCTGGCAAACAATGATGCGTGGACTGCTTTCAATGCCATCGGCGATCTCTTCGTCCCCGGCCCGACCGGAACGAACGTCAACGACTTCCGCGCTATATTGATCGCGTAACCACCGGAACGTGTGGGTTAGATAATCGCGGTGCAATCGTCGCAGCGCCAATAGGCGGCTGCCGTCGATGCCCATCGAAGGAAATGTCGTCTGCAATGCTCGCATTCGATTTCCACGACATGCGTCCTTTCGCCGACGATGAATGGCCTGCTCTTGATCCTACGCTCGCTCTTCCATTGCTCGAGCTTCGTCACGGCCATGATTACCCTCCACGCAACACTCACCTCGAAAAGCAACAATCTAAAATAGATTCAACTAATAAAATAATATTGCAAGTGCGAAGCATTTTTCTGCGCGCAGGAGGACCAAAATTATCCGTAGTAGTGCAAGGAAGACATAGCCGATCGAAATCCGGCCCATGGCGGGATCCGCTCCATTAAAAATTGTGACAGCGGATATCGCAATTTTCATGAGCGGCGCCATGTCATTCGTTGGCGATTTTCCATCAAGATAATAATGGGAGGCATACTCATCATGCGCCACTTCCGCCAGCGGGCGATTTCGTCGGTAACCCTGGTCACATTTGCTCTCTTCTCCGTCACCGCCAGAGCTGCCGCGCCGCCACCGGTCGAGGCGGAGCATGGCATGGTGGTCACCGCTCAACATCTCGCCACCGATGTCGGCGTCGAGGTGCTGAAGAACGGCGGCAATGCCGTCGATGCCGCCGTTGCGGTCGGCTATGCGCTCGCCGTGGTTTACCCGACCGCCGGAAATATCGGCGGCGGCGGCTTCATGACCATCCGCATGCGCGACGGCAAGACGACCTTCCTCGATTTCCGCGAGCGCGCACCCCTCGCGGCGACCAAAGGCATGTATCTCGACGACAAGGGCAATATCGTCAAAGGCGCCAGCACGGATGGTTATCTCGCCGTCGGCGTACCAGGTTCGGTCATGGGCTTTGAGACGGCCCGCGAGAAATACGGCACCAAGTCCCGCCAGGATCTGATCGCGCCGGCCATACGCTATGCCAAGGAAGGCTTCACGCTGAACCAGGCCGATGCCGCCGAACTGAACGAGGGCAAGAAGTGGCTCTCGCGCGATCCGGCCACTGCCGCAATCTTCACCAAGTCTGATGGAAAGCCCTTCGCGACGGGCGACAAGCTGGTGCAGCCGGACCTCGCCAATTCCTTATCAGGCATTTCCGATCAGGGCCTAGATGGCTTCTACAAGGGGCCAGTCGCCAACGCCATCGTCAAGGCAAGCCAGGATAAGGGCGGCATTCTCGCAAACCAGGATTTCGAACAATACAAGGTCCGCGAACTCGAACCCGTGAAGTGCAATTATCGCGGCTATGAGATCGTCTCCTCGCCGCCGCCCTCCTCCGGCGGCGTCATCATCTGCGAAATCCTCAATGTGCTCGAAGGCTATCCGCTCTCCTATACCGGCTACGCCTCGGCCGACACGGTCCATTACATGGTCGAAGCCATGCGCTACGCCTATGTCGACCGCAACTCGGCGCTCGGCGATCCTGACTTCGTCGACAATCCCGTCAGCAAGCTGCTGGACAAGGCCTATGCCCAGAAGATCCGCGATGGCATCTCCCCCTATAAGGCCGGCGTCTCCAAGGATCTCATGCCGAAAGGCCTCGGCGAAAGCCACGAAACCACGCATTATTCGATCATCGACAATGACGGCAACGCCGTTGCCGTCACCTATACGCTGAACGGCTCCTTCGGCGCCGGCGTCGTTGCGCCCGGCACGGGCATCCTCTTGAATAACGAGATGGACGACTTCACTTCCAAGCCCGGTGTGCCAAACCTTTACGGCCTCGTGCAAGGCGAGGCCAACGCCATCCAGCCGAAGAAGACGCCGCTCTCCTCCATGAGCCCGACGATCGTCACCAAGGACGGCAAGCCCTTCATGGTGATCGGCAGCCCCGGCGGCTCGCGCATCATCACCATCACGCTGGAAGCGATCATCAACGTCATCGATTTCGGCATGAACATTCAGGAAGCGATCGATGCTCCGCGCATCCATCACCAATGGCTGCCGGATAAGGTCTACATGGAGCCGCGGGCACTTTCGCCCGATACGATCAAGCTTCTGACCGGCATGGGCTATACGGTTCAGGTCGACAATAGCTGGCCGATCTGGGGCCAGGCCGCCGGCATTCTCGTGGGCGGCAAGAGCCTCGGCGACATCGCCAAGGGCGGTGGCGCCCGCTACAACGGCGCCATGGACAGTCGCGCCGGCTCGGGACTTGCCGAAGGCTACTGATCGCCGCGGTGCCTGCTGAAAACGACGATTTGGATCGGTGCCGCCAACAACTGGCACCGGTCTTTTTGCCTATGGCATCCGGCCAAACGAGCACATTATCTTGCGCGAGAAAACCAAGCGTGAGCATTTCGGCGCGATATCGCCCTTTTCATTCACCTCACGTTCATTTGATGCCGTTTGCCCCTGCATGTGCGTGATTTTTTTCATCCCATGAATGGGATTTGCGATTTCTGATATAGCAATCGCGTGCAAGCAGGAGTATACAAACCGCCGTTCAAATAGGCCTTCGCGCCATGACCAGACTTGCGGTTCTGTCTTAGGACCCCACCGCACCATCGAGAGCGATCCCCGACAATGTCGGATCAGATATTCCAGGCCGCCCATGTCAGGCGGGCCGCACCGAATTTTCGTGTAGTAGCGCTTATCGTAGCAAGCGCGATGTTCATGGAACAGCTTGACGCGACCGTGCTCGCAACAGCCCTTCCGACCATGGCGAGAGACTTCGGCGTCAGCGCGCCGGCCATGAGTATCTCGCTGACTTCATACCTTCTCAGCCTGGCGATCTTCATTCCCGCCAGCGGCGCCATCGCCGATCGCTTCGGATCGCGCACCGTCTTCCGCTCCGCTATCGCGGTCTTCGTTCTCGGTTCACTTTTGTGTGCCCAGGCGCCAAACCTGTTCTTCCTTGTCCTTGCGCGGCTTTTGCAAGGCCTCGGCGGCGCTATGATGCTGCCGATCGGCCGTCTGGTGCTGATGCGCAGCGTCGCCCGCAAGGATATGGTCAACGCCATGTCCTGGCTGTTGATCCCGGCGCTGGTCGGCCCCATTCTCGGCCCGCCGGTCGGCGGCTTGTTCGTGACCTACCTCGACTGGCGCTGGATCTTCTATATCAACGTGCCGATCGGCATCATCGGCTTCATCCTGGTGACCATGTTCATCGAGGAGGTGAAGGGCCCGCGCACCGGCCGTTTCGATCTCTCAGGCTTTATCCTCTCCGGCATTTCGCTGGGATCGCTGCTCTTCGGCTTCGAAATGTCGAGCCGCGAGGGCGAAGGCTATCTCGCTGTCTTCCTGATCTCCATCGGTCTCTTGTTTGGCATCGCCTATCTCCGTCACGCCCGCAAGCACCCCTCGCCGATCATGGATTTCTCCTTGATGAAGGTGCCGACCTTCCGCACTTCGGTCATCGCCGGCTCGCTGACGCGCATCAGCCAGGGTGCCCATCCCTTCCTGATCCCGCTGATGCTGCAGCTCGGCTTTGGTCTTTCGGCCGCTGCCGCCGGCCAGATCGCCATTGCGACCGCGCTCGGCTCGATGGCCATGAAGCCGCTGCAGGTCCGCATCCTGCGCACGCTCGGCTTCCGCACCGCCCTCATCATCTTCGGCCTGATCGGCACGCTCGGCTATGGCATGTGCGCCATCTTCAAGCCGGATTGGCCGCTGCCCGTCATCTTCGTGATCCTGTTCTTCTGCGGCTTCTTCATGTCGTTCCAGTTCACGGCCTACAACACGATTGCCTATGACGAGATCGAGCGCGACCGCATGAGCATTGCGACGAGCTTTTACTCGACCTTCCAGCAGCTGATGCTCTCCCTCGGCATCTGCGTCGCCGCCCTTGCTCTCCATGGCTCGATGCAGTTCCGCGGAGAGACAAAGGCCGAGATGATCGATTTCTCCGTCGCCTTCATCGTCGTCACAGCCATTGCACTGCTTGCTGTGATCTGGAACGCCAGCTTCTCGCGGACCGCCGGCTCGGAAATCAGCGGCCACCGCCGCAGATCGCCTGAAGACAGCCTCGGCGAGCATTGATTGCTCGCCGCCTGCCGATCCAGGCAATAGCGTCTTTTGTGAACAGTGCCTCCACGGGCAGCGCATTGCATTGAACAATGACGCCGGCCTAAATAGCACCAGAACGAAATAACTGTCTGGAGCATCCCATGGTCGCCGGCATCCATCACATCACGCTGATCACCCGCAAGGTCCAGGCGAATGTCGATTTCTACGTCGGCTTCCTCGGCCTGCGCCTCGTCAAGCGCACCGGCGGCTTCGAGGACGCCACGCAGCTTCATCTCCTCTATGGCGACGCCAAGGGCTCGCCCGGCTCGTTGATTACCTTTCTGGTTTGGGAAGATGGTTCGCCCGGCCGCGCCGGCGTCGGCCAGATCGGTGAAATCTCTCTCGCCATCGATCCCGCCAGCATCGGCTTCTGGCTGACACGCGCCCTGAGCGCCGGTCTGAAGCCGGAGGGTCCCTCAGAGGAATTCGGTGAGCCTGTGCTTCGGCTGAAGGATCCGGATGGCGTCATCGTCAAACTGGTGGGAACCAATGCCCTGCAGGCGGCGGCTCCGTGGGCGAGCGACACTATTCCACAGGAACACGCGATTGCCCGCATCCGCGGTGCGACGCTATTCAGCGAAACGCCCGAGGAAACGCAAGCCATGCTGGTTGACCATTTCGACTACCGGCCGCTCGTTGCCACCGGGGCGATCAGCCGGCTCGTCTCGGAACCCGGCGATATCCTCGACATCCGCGATGCCCGCGGCTTCTGGGCAAGCGCCCCGGGGACGGGTACGGTCGATCACGTCGCCTTTCGCGCCGCCGACGATGCGGAATTGCAGTCGGTCCACACCGCCCTGCAGGCGATCGATTCCGGGCCGACGACGATGCATGACCGCAAATATTTCCGCTCGCTCTATGTCCGTGAACCTGGCCAGATCCTGTTCGAACTCGCCACGGATGCGCCTGGCATGTTGATCGACGAGGACGAAGCGACACTCGGCACACGCCTCTTCGCTCCCGGTGACAGTCCGAAGCTTCTGGCCGAGTTGAACGTGATCCTGCCGCAGTTCTCCATGCCCGGAGAGCCGCGCGTCATCTATCGCGACCTGCCCTTCATCCATCGCTTCTTCACACCCGATGAGCCGAACGGCAATGTCTTCATTCTGCTGCACGGTTCCGGCGCCAACGAAACGACAATGCTGCCGCTTGGTCACGAGATCGATCCCAATGCGACCTTGCTCAGCGTACGCGGCCGGGCGCTTGAAGAAGGTGCGCCACGCTGGTTCCGTCGCAACGGGCCGATGAGCTTCGATCAGGCCGACATCGCCAGCGAGGCCGAAGCCTTCGCAGCCTTCATCGACGGCGCGATCCATGCCTACGGGCTTGATCCGGACCGCATCGTCTATATCGGCTATTCGAACGGCGCCAACCTGCTGAATGCCATGCTGTCGCTGCACCCGCATCTGATCCACCGCGCGGTGCTGCTCCGCTCCATGGCGGCCCTCGAAAATCCGCCTGAAGCGGACATGTCGGATGCCCAGGTGCTGGTGGTCGCCGGCGAGAAGGATTTGTATGGTCCCTATACTCAACCGCTGGCCAAACGTCTGCGGAATGGCGGCGCCGTAGTTGAGCTTGCAACAGTTCCAGGCGGTCACGAGTTTGACGATGCGGACGTGCCCGTCATTCAGGCTTGGTTGAACAAGCCCGTCTGAGGCGGATCTTCCGAATATAAACGACAAAAGCCCGCCGGATGGCGAGCTTTTGTTTTGGGCAATCCGGCAGGTTTCAACCCTTGAACGTATATTCCGCGATCGATTCCGGCTTCATCTCGATCGAGAAGCCCGGCAAGCTCGGCGGCATATAGGCTGCGTCGCGGATGATACAGGGGTCGATAAAATGCTCGTGCAGATGATCGACATACTCGATCACGCGGCCGTCCTTGGTGCCCGACACGGCGATATAATCGATCATCGACAGGTGCTGCACATATTCGCAAAGACCGACGCCGCCGGCATGCGGCCAGACCGGCAATCCATACTTGGCGGCGATCAGCAGCACCGCCAACACTTCGTTGAGACCGCCCATCCGGCAGGAATCGATCTGCACGATGTCGATCGCGCCCTCGGCGATGAACTGCTTGAACATGATGCGGTTCTGGCACATCTCGCCCGTCGCGACCTTCACCGGGCCGATGGCCTGGCGGATCTTGCGGTGTCCGGCAACATCATCCGGGCTTGTGGGTTCTTCGATGAAGAAGGGCTTGGCGAAAGCGAGCTTCTTCACCCAGTCGATCGCCTGATTGACCTCCCAAACCTGGTTGGCGTCGATCATCAGATAGCGGTCTGGACCGATCACTTCGCGGGCGATGGTCAGGCGGCGAATATCGTCTTCCAGGTCGCGCCCGACCTTCATCTTCACATGGTTGAAACCAGCGTCGATCGCCTCCTGGCACAGGCGGCGCAGCTTGGCATCGTCATAGCCGAGCCAGCCGGCTGATGTCGTGTAGCAGGCATAGCCCTCGCGCTGGAGCGTGGCGATACGGTCGGCCTTCCCGGCTTCCGCCTTCTTCAGGATAGCGACGGCCTCATCGCGGGTCAGCACATCGGTCAGGTAACGATAATCGACGATATCGGCGATCCGCTCGGCATCCATCTCCGAAACCAGCCGCCAGACCGGCTTGCCGGCTTCCTTGGCGAGCAGATCCCAGACGGCATTGACGACCGCGCCCGTCGCCAGATGCATCGCGCCTTTTTCCGGCCCAATCCAGCGCAGTTGGCTGTCGCTCGTCAGATGCCGCCAGTATTTGCCGGGGTTTTCCAGAACCGTCGCAAGCTCCGTGCCGACGACCAGATGCCGCATCGCCTCGATCGCCATGCAGCAGATGTCATTGCCGCGGCCGATGGTGAAGGTCAGGCCATGGCCGGCGAGGCCCGGTCTGTCGGTCTCGAGGATGACGTAGGCTGCCGAATAGTCCGGATCCGGATTCATCGCATCCGAACCGTCAAGGCTCTGCGATGTCGGGAAACGCAAATCGAAAACGCGAAGATTGGTGATGCGCGTCATTGGAAAACTCCTTCTCTATCCATCGCGGCCTCTCGACCCCCTTCAGCCAAGGTCGAACTCCTCCCAGAGCGCCACATTATGCTCGCCCATACGCGGGGCCGCCACGCCCCGAATTTCGGCCGCTGCCCGCCGATGCGGGTAGGTGAGCGACACTCAAAACGCCTCTCTCCTCACCTCGTCATCGGTTTCCACATCGACGCCGAATTTTCTTATGTGAATACTATTTTCACATATGCATGATCTTTGCAATCGAAAAGGCAAGGGAATTCGAGCTCCATGCTGCCGACACCGCCGGAAAATGCGCTATTGTCCGACGCCAGCGGATTAGCTGAAGGAGATGTTGGAAATGGCAACGGTTAAATTGCTCGATGATGCGGAAGTTGAGGCAATCCCGGCCGTGAAGGCGGTGTTTGATGACATTCGTGCAGTGAGAAAATCCGATTTCGTCAATAATTTCTGGCGGGGGCTAGCAAATGATCCGGCGCTGCTGAAGCGGACATGGGAAGGCTTGAAAACTGTCATGATGGCGGAGGGCGCGCTTGATCCGCTCGTGCGTGAGATGATCTACATTGCCGTCTCCACCGCCAACGGCTGCAGCTATTGCATCCATTCCCACACCGCCGCTGCCAAGGCGAAGGGGATGACCGACGCCCAACATGCGGAACTGCTTGCTGTCATCGGGCTTGCCGGACAAACGAACCATCTGGTCACGGCGATGCAGATCCCGGTCGATCCGGAGTTCGATGTCAGCAGCCGTTAAAAACGCAGAAGGCCCGCGGGCATGCCGGCGGGCCTTCCATAATCGATCTTCGCTTTTCAGCGATCGGATTTTTCCGTCGCCTGGGCCTCCGCCGCAAGGGCGGCAACGTTGAGGCCGTTGTTCACGGCGAGCAACCTTTTGCGAACCAGAACGCCCATCACGCGGGCGGCCGTCGAAAAGGTCATCGTGTCAAGCGGGCCTTCACCCTCCCAGGGCTTGGTCAGCCGCTCGGTCACGGCCGAGACGATGTTGTTGGGCACGATATCAGTGCATTCGCGCATGGCTTCGAACACGACGCTGATGGGGTGGATGCGTCCTTCGAACGTCACGATCGGTTCAGTTACTTCCCTGTCCCATTCCTCGAAGGCATAGAGCGCTTCGCGGAAGAGCTGTTGAAGGGTGATGGGAGCATGACCCTCATGAAGGGGCGGCAAGGCATTCGACATGTCTGTCTCCTTTCAATTGGAAGTCCGGCGCATGTATGAAAATGGATGGTCTCTCCTCCGAGACACAAGCGCTGCTTCTTCAGTTTGGCGCGCCGGAAAACGGGGGCGCGGCGCGGCAAACCATCTCGTGACCGGCGCAACGCGGGACACACACAAAATGTTCCCACCGGTCATTTAACTTGATCAAGTCTATAGATTAATCTCGACTTGAAAAGCCTCTTTAAGAATTTTCTGAAATTCCCTTTATTTTTGAATGGCTTCGCGTAGTATGGAATTGCCGCGCGTCGGAGGAAGGCGCGCGAATCTCTCTTCCAAGGGCAAAGGGAACGCCATGGGCGGCGATCATGAACATCAGCATCACGACGGGCATGATCACGACCATCAGCCTATCGACTGGCGCGAACACGGCATCAAGATCATTCCCGGCAATGCACTCGATCCTAATACCGCACAAACCCCCGGCATGAACCGCGCGACCGCGATCAATCATGCGCGTGTAGGTGCTGAAAAGATCTGGGCGGGAACCGTGACGATCCACGCCAATGCCAAGACGGGCGCCCATCATCACGGCGATCTCGAAAGCATCATCTATGTCGTCAAAGGCAAGGCACGGATGCGCTGGGGCGAAAATCTCGAATTCGTTGCCGAAGCCGGCCCCGGCGATTTCATCTTCGTTCCGCCCTATGTACCGCACCAGGAGATCAACGCCAGCCGCGATGAGACGCTGGAATGTGTGTTGGTCCGCTCCGGCCAAGAGCCGGTGGTCGTCAATCTCGATATCGAACCGGTGGAAAAGCCGGAGGAGGTCCTCTGGAAAGATCCAATCCACCGCTGAAATGATTAAAATTTAAGCAAATGCCCAATTGCCGCATAAATAGTCTACTGCATTTATAGAAAATTAGTTTGCGCTTTTGCGCTGCACTGAAAAGAGTTTTCAGAACCGCGCTGCACAACGCATGATCCTGCTTCGCGGAGGAAGCGCACGTCTGAGATGATCCTGATGTCACCGAGAAAAACGATCTCGCTCATCTGGAACAGGATTTCCCATGACTGAAAAGCTTTCTAAAGGTTTCGACGCGCTGCGCCTTTCCCGCCGTGCCGGCCTTGCCGCCATTGTCGCCTCCGCTGTCGCCGTCTTCGGCTTGACGGCAACCGCCACGCCCTCTTTCGCCGCAGACAAAACGATCAAGGTCGGCATCATGAGCGGAGAAGACGAGGATGTCTGGCGCGTGGTAACAGCCGAGGCCGCCAAAAAGGGCCTTAAGATCGAAACGGTCGTCTTCAACGACTATACCCAGCCCAACGAAGCTCTGGAGCGTGGCGAAGTCCAGGCCAATGCCTTCCAGCATCAGCCCTATCTGGACAACCAGATCAAGCAGCACGGCTATCACATTGTCAACGTCGGCTATACTGGCGTCTGGCCGATCGGGCTCTACACCAAGAAGTACAAGGCTGTCGCCGACCTTCCGAAGGGTGCCACCATCGGCGTGCCGAACGATCCGTCCAATGAAGGCCGCGCCCTGCGTGTTCTGCAGCATGAAGGCGTGATCAAGCTCAAGGACGGCACCGGCATCCTCGCTACCACGGCCGACATTTCTGAAAACCCCAAGAATGTCGAGATCAAGGAACTGGACGCCGGCATCGTCGGCCGCTCGATCGACGACCTGGACGCAGCCGTCGTCAACACCGACTGGGCGCTGAAGAGCGGCTTGACCCCGAAGGATCGCATTGCGCAGGAGCCGATCGACGGCAATCCGTACCGCAACTTCATTGCCGTCAAGAAGGGCAACGAGAACGAAGCCTGGGTTAAGACGCTGGTTGCGGCTTATCAGAACGACACCGTCAAGGCCGAATTCGACAAGGTCTATAAGGGTACCGGCCAGAGCGCCTATTGATATCAGCACGGCGCGGGGGACAGCGCTAAGCGGCAAGGCGGCCGGGGTATCTTGCCCGGGCCGCCTTCGATGTTTAAAGCCCATGCTCAACCCGCGCCGAACGCAAAAAAGAAGATTGGGAAGCAGACATGAATTCCTTCATCCCAGCCACATCAATCGACGGGCAGGCGTCGCCCGAACGAACGGCGGACGACGAGATCGTCCGCCTGGTTGATGTCCGACGCCGGTTCGGCGGCACGCCGGCGCTGGACGGTATCTCGCTGACCGCGCGCCGTGGCGAGATCGTCGGCATCATCGGTCGCAGTGGCGCCGGTAAATCGACGTTGATCCGTTGCCTGAACGGGCTGGAGCGCGCCGATAGCGGCGAGATTCATATCGAAGGCCGCGACATTGCGCGCCTTTCGGAACAGGAACTGCAGCCGCTGCGCCGCCGCATCGGCATGGTCTTCCAGCATTTCAACCTGCTGTCCGCGAAAACGGTCGAAGAGAACATCGCCCTGCCCCTGAAAATCGAGGGAGTGGCCAAGACCGAACGGCTGCGGCGCGCACGCGAACTGCTCGAACTCGTCGGTCTCGCCGACAAGGCCAAAGCCTATCCAGCCGCCCTTTCCGGCGGCCAGAAGCAGCGCGTCGGCATCGCCCGCGCCCTTGCCGCCCGGCCTGCATTGCTCCTGTCGGACGAGGCGACGTCGGCGCTAGATCCGGAAACCACCCGATCGATCCTGGCGCTGCTGAAGGATATCAACCGCAAACTCGGCCTAACCATCCTACTCATCACGCACGAGATGGAAGTGGTGCGCTCCATCGCCGATCGCGTCGCCGTCATCGATGCAGGCCGGATCGTCGAGGAGGGTTCCGTCTGGTCGGTCTTCGCCAACCCACAAACGGAGATCACTGCAAGCCTGCTTGGCGGCATCCGGCCGCAATTGCCGGAACATATCGCCACGCGCCTCTCTCCGACTTCCGGCATCGAGGCCATTCTCAGTGTCGATCTTGCCGGCCCGGCCGCGCAGGGCGCGCTCTTTGCGGAGCTTTCCGCTGCCCTGCCGCGCTCTTTCCGCCTGGTTCACGGCGGCATCGACCACATCCAGAACCAACCCGTTGCCCGTTTCTTCGTCGCCGTCCCGACGCGCGATCCGGACCTGCCGGCGCAGGTCAGCGATTTTCTGAAAGCCCGCTCCGCCCGGGTGGAGGTTTTAGGCTATGACAACTGATGTGATACTCGGCCTACTTTGGCGCTCCTTCTGGGAGACGATTTGGATGACGGCTGCGTCCGGCCTCCTCTCCCTGGTCATCGGCCTGCCGCTCGGCCTCGCCCTCGTCGTCACCGGTCGCGGCGGCATTGCCGAGCAGCCTGCGATCAACAGCATCCTTGCCGCGCTGGTCAACGGCTTCCGCGCCGTGCCTTTCGTGATCCTGCTGATTGCCCTTATTCCGCTGACGCGACTGATCGTCGGCACCGCGCTCGGGACAACGGCGGCGATTGTGCCGCTGACCATTGCCGCGATCCCCTATTATGCCCGTATCGCCGAGGTCTCGCTGCGTGAAGTCGATCGAGGCCTGATCGATGCGGTCCGCGCCATGGGCGGCAATCGCTGGACGATCATCCGCGAAGTACTGGTGCCCGAGGCCATGCCCGGCATCGTCGCGGGCTTCACGGTGACGCTGGTCACGCTGATCGGTGCTTCAGCGATGGCGGGCACCATCGGCGGCGGTGGCCTCGGCGACCTTGCGATCCGCTACGGCTACCAGCGCTTCGAAACCGGCGTCATGATCGCCGTCGTCATCGTGCTGATCATTCTGGTCTGCGGCATGCAGTGGCTGGGCGATCGCCTCGCCAACCGGCTCGACCGCCGCTAGCATACCTCTAAAGGGCGGTTCAGCCGTCTGAACAAGGCTGAACCGCTTTCACGCATATGGGCGGCCGGTTGCACTGCGCGCTATTCACGCGCCGCCGTGGCCGGGCTTTGACGTGGGTCGAAATTGAGCATCGGCACCGTCGCGTTCGGCAACATGGTGGTTGGCAATTGACCATTCCACTTTTCCGCCTGCGTCAGGAAGATCAGGTTCGGATTGTCGCGCAATGCATCGCCTCGGGCCTTGATTGCCTTTGCTTCTGCATCGCCGCGGAGCTGGATCGCTTCGGCCTCAGCTTCTGCCTGCAGCTTCACGGCATCCGCTTGGGCCTGTGCATCAGCACGACGGGCGTCGGCGGCGGCCTGGGCCTGCGTCACTGTGATCTGCGCCTGCACTTTCTCGCGCTCCGCATTCTGCCGCAGCTTCTGCACTTCGACCTCCGCCAGCATGCGCTGCTCTATGCTGTTCTCATAGGCTTCCGAAAAATTGATATTTTCGACCTGAACGCTGTCGATCTGCACCGGCCCTTGAATACCTGTCTCGATCGCTGCCTGAACGTCGGTGTTGAACTGCGCGCGGTTCTGTATGACGGAGGCGGCGGTGAATTTGCCGAACACCGTCTTAACATCCTGGGGAGCACGCCGCGCAATCAGCCGCGATTCCAGATTGCCGAGCGAACCGAATTCCGAATAGACATGCTCGACCGCATCCGCCGGCACGTGCCAGGAGATGGTCACGCGCATGTCGGCCGGTTGCTGATCCTGCGAGTAGGCCTGCATCTGCTGATGCTCATTGTCCTGGCAGCTCGTACCGCTCTGGCAGGTCCAATAGGTGACCTGCTGCGTCACAGGAATTTTGACCACGGTCTCGACCCAAGGCAATTTGAAGTGCAAGCCTGGTTCAGCCGTGCCGACCATGGCGCCCGTGCGTAGGATGACGCCGCGTTCGCCCTGATCGATCGTGTACCACGAACTGAAGACGAGCATCAGGACAGCTATCAAGGCGATGATGCCGATGAATGCCGTCACGCGACCTTTGTTCGCCACGGATGCTATGTCGATTTCCCGGTTTGCCATCGATATCCTCACCTGCATGCAATGGGCGAGACATAGATGAGTCGGTTCGAAAATGCACCTGCAGTTTCATATCTCGCCGCAACGACCTTCAGTTGCGAGTCACCGGCTTCGAGCGCATGCGCGACACCGTTTCCCGTTCGGCACGCTTGCAGCGCATCGGCGGCAGGCCGCGATCCATTAGATCCATGTCTTCCAGCACCATCTCGCCCATCTTTTTAAAGGCGCTGTCGAGCGCACCCGCGCGGTGAGCGGAACGGAGGAAACCTTTGAGCTTGCGAACCGGATGATCAAGGCTAAGCGGCTCCTCAGGATAGACGTCGCTCGCCGCGACGATATGGCCGGATGCGACCGCCGCCATCAGTGCCTCGAAATCGACGACATCGGCCCGGCTGAGCAGGATGAAGGCCGCGCCCTTGCGCATCCTCGCAAAAGCCTCAGCGCCGAGAAAACCCTTGTTCTCGCTGGTGACGGAAGCAACAACGAAGACGAAATCGCTGGTGGACAGCACTTCGTCCAGACCGGCGGGCTGCACACCATGTTCTCTCAGGATCGAAGGCGGCATCCAGGGATCGAACACCCTAATATTGGCGCGGAAGCCGGAGAGAACCCGGTTCAGCGCCTTGCCGAGATCGCCGAAGCCGACGATACCGATATCGCTGCCGGAAATCAGCCGGGCACTGGCATTGCCATCGCCGCCCCAAAGTTCCCTGCCCTCCCGGAAATCGAGATCAGCATCGACGATTCCGCGCGCCAGGCTCAGCGCAAACCCCAAGCCGATTTCGGCGACCGGCTCGGCAAAGACGAGACCCGTGGTGACGACGTGGATGCCGCGCTCGAAAAGCACCTCATAGGGCATGTTGTTGATGAGATTGCTCTCGACATTCAGGATGCAGCGCAGCTGCGGCATGCGGTCAAGCGTCTCCTTCGACAAGGGTGGCTGGCCGATGATATAGCGCGCCTCTCCGATCACATCGTTCCCTAGTCCTGCAATATCGCCAGGATCCGCTTCTACGATGCGGTATTTCGAATGAAGGAGCGCCAGTGCATCCCTGGTGAAGATAAGCTCGAGCGAGCGCGGCTCCGGCGCGCTGATGGCCAAGGGCCTGCTGTCGGTCGTCATTCTGCTCCTCCGGTCTAGTGACACGATCCAATATCATTCGATGGATGAGATCAATCAGATCTCGTCCTCCTCCCCTGGCATTCCGACGGAGAAGGCGCAGATGCGCGAGAGATAGGTGAGGGGCAGACCCGTCTCCTCATGCCAGGCATTGAACTGATCCTGGATCAGCCGCAGATCCTTTTTGGTGGGCTTACCTTCCGAAATGGGCACGCCCGCAAGCCGGAGGCAGACGAGAACGTCATGGCTCATGACGAAGCTGTCGCGGCCGATTGCGCGCAATAGATATTGTCCAGTCATGCCGCCGAGCCGGTTGGCCTGTTTGTCCAGGACAGCCAGCAGTCCGATCTGATCTTCCAGCGGCCAATCGGCAAAGAAGCGGCCGGCGCTGCCATGCTCGTCGGCAAGCCGGCGGACGAACTGCGCATTGGCCCTAACCGACATGATTTTGGCACCGTTGCGGATGACTCGCGTGTCGGAGGTCAGGTCATGCCAATAATCATCCGGCGCGAGATTGAGGAAGGCCGGATCGAAGCCGGAAAAAGCAGCTTCGAAGCCCGTCCATTTCGAATCGATGACGTTGCGGACGAAGCCCGCATAGAAGATGTAGCGCGTCATTTCCGACAATATCCGATCGTCGGGCAGCGTACGCAGCACGTCGTGGCTCGGCATTCTGGGCATCAGCGCCATCAATCCTTCCGCGCCACCCTTGCGCTTCTCGGCGCGCTCCCTGATTTCCGCAAAGCTTCCCATCATTCTCTCCCGGTCGTGCCGCGTACCAAGTCTTTTATGACCTCATTCCTCGCGCATGTAATCTCCGTGTGATGATTTTCCGTGAAAGACGCGCTGTCGAAAGTTACGCTGCGACAGTTGATCACACCGGCACGCGAATTGACCTTCCCGGCGATTGAAACAATTCCGGACTGCTCCAGATATTGTCTTGAAATTAACTTGAGATTTCACGCACCGTAGCGTTAATTCGGCCGCGTCGCATCGGAGCCTTCTGCCATGAACAACAAAGACTGGATTAATCCCATCATGGTCATCTGCAAGCGCACCGGAAAAGTTTATACGGTCGCGAACACGAAAGAAGCGCTGGACATGCTGTTGAACGCATGGCCTGTCGCGGAGGGCAAGGCATTCATGATGGCGCTGCAAGTCTGTGCCGATGTCGAAAGAGGCCAGGGACAGCCACTGGAGGCCCGCAACAGCTTTGTCGCCGCCGCCTCCGAGGCTGGCGTCCCTCTCGAGATGCCGGTCGTTCAATAAAGCTATCGCCCTTCCTCATCCATTCGTGGAAGGACACGTGGCCTGTCGTAGCCGAATAGTTCATTCAGCCGATCGGGAGAACCGGCGATGGGGTCGATCTCCCGCTTGCAATATGGGGATCAATTTTCCGGACATTGCGAAACTTTTTGCCCTTGCAGGAGTTTGGGGAGGCAATGTCGGAGCATCATCGAAATGAACAGTATTTTGGGTGCCGGCGATGGTCGCTGGCAAGAACCCGTTTATCTGCGCATTGGCTATGGAATGCCTGAGGCAGTCCGCAGCCCCAAGGAAGCCCATAATCATCTTCTTTTCCGCTGGCCGGCCATCAGAGGCGAAAAATACAATGCTGCCCGAAGACTCTGCCTTCAAGCCGATATCAATCCCCTGTTGAGCGATAAAGCCAGGAAAGTGTTCATAGAGGCGTGCGTCGAAGCGAGCGTATTGGACTAGAGCATGTCGCGCAAAAGTGTGCAGCGGTTTTGCGCCAACGACATGCGCAAAATCAAAGACCTAAAGCGTGGGACGCGAATCTGAAAGATCGCGACACGCTTTAGAGTTCTCGCCACATCGAATCCACTGCCGGGCTTTGATAGCACCCCATATGCGAGGGTATCAGGCAAGACCCTTGGCCCGGTACGCTTCTTGCAGTCTTACCGAAGCATGAATGTTTCGGAGGTAATACGTTTTGAAACGAAACACTTTACGCCCATTTCCAGCCCTCACGCTTGTCATGGGAGAGAGCGGCGAAACACGTCGTATCAATTCAGTGCATCAGGCGGCGGAATTGCTGCTGGAATATTGGCCTGTGGACAATGGCGAGGAATATGTCGCGGCAGTGCGGATCTGCCTCGAAGCGATGCTGGGTGCCGTCTCCGCCGAAGCCGTAAGGGAAGCCTTGATCAAGGCTGCTCAGGAAGCTGGCATATCCGTCATGCAGTGAAATCGCCCCGTCTCTCCTGCAGCATGCTGGATCTCTCTGACATTATTCACTTTTTATGAACGACTGCCGGCGATCTTGCCAACAGAGGCAGGCGATTCGCCCTGCCAATGACGGAGAGAATATGTCGCTTCTACCATTCCCGGCCGACAGGCGTACCAGTGATGTCAGGCGGTGTGCCGCAGCCCTTCAGCAGCTACATGGCGAAGCGGCAAACCGCTTCTGGCGTTCGGAAATGGCAAGCTTTGCCGCCTCCCTGCGTGGACAAGGAATGGAAGACGACGAAATCTCGCGGCAAGCCGGCCTCTTCATGCATGCGGTGCAGGTGGAACTGCAGCTCGCCTTTGCCGAAGAGGAACTAAACGCTTCGGCCTGAGGCGTTGAACCCTTTCGCCTTCCTTCGAATCGCGAAAACGTCCCCCTCTGCTTTTACGCAACTCCGAACGGAAAGCCGCCACGCGCACCTTTCCTCGGATTGCTTTATTTCGGCAATCTGCAAAATGCGATGGACTTGTCGCCGCTTGTCGGTGACTTGATCTGCACGGTCCACTCTCCTCCGGGGAAGTGGAACCCCTTAGACGAGACCACGCCGGTAATCTGCGCACAGGCCTTTCTGGCATCGGCAATCGGCAGGTCTATCGTCGCCATGACGGCATTCCTTCGGCTGGATACCTGGCAAGGCGCCGTAAACAAGCCGGTATTGTCGATCATCTTGCAGACGCGGAACGCATTGTTCACGGCATCGTCTGCCGCCATTGCGGAACTGGCGCCCACCAGCATGGTGGCCGCCGCCAAAAACAGTTTCATTGAAAACCCCGATCCCCTATGGCAGCACGGTGCCAGAGCAGGTTTCGTCTTGCAAGATATGTCGCGTGGATTTTCATGGGCCATTTGAAAATACAACGCGAACGACGGCAGCTTGTTCGCCGGCGCCTTCGTCAATCAGGCTCTGCCGAGATATTTCGACGGAAATCATGGCGGAGGACGACCTCCCGGGACAGGGCGGCGCCGATGCATTCCGGCCGCGCCAAGCTCCGTCTGTCCGGCATTCATCCGACACTTAGATTAGCCTCTCCCCCACCCCAACAATTGGAGAGCGCTCAATTTGCGGCTTCTCATTAATATCTTGGATATTGGAACATGCCATATTAGTAAAAATAAAAATTAAGGAGCCAATCCCATGGCGGCATTCTCACCCGAAGGCCGGGTAGCCACCCGAAAGCGAACGCTTCTCGGCGCGAAAATCATATTTAACGACGGCCACTCGGTTTTCGATTGCCTCGTGCGAAATCTGTCCGATACCGGCGCCATGATCCAGATCGAAAATCCTCTCGCAGCACCCAATACCTTCGACCTACAACTTTCGGGTGAGCGATTGTTGGCGTGCGCAGTGCGCTGGCGCAAAATCAACAGCATGGGGGTCGAGTTTGTGTAAGGGGACTCTCGCCCAAGACGCGTAAGGGGAGCGCTTGGATATCTGAAAGAACTACCCGTCCAAGCTGGGCGATATACCTGGCTGCAGTTACCGCCCGCCGATCAGGTTTGCCCGGAACAAATAAGCCGCAACAGGCATTCCCAAACATATGGCAATTTGCCGAATTGGCCTGTGAAGGAGACGGCTATGAACCAGGACACCATCGACCGGCTTGATACAATCGGCCAACAGCTTCACGATCGAGCTCTTGCTCTGTCCCAATCTCAATCCCAAGAAGGCCAAGACCACGCCCTCATGATGTCGGCACTGGCGACTTTGGCCGCAGCGGTGCGAACCTTGGACGACGACATGGCCCGGCTTGACGGCCCCAAGGGGATCGGAGCAGCCGGCTCCTGAACGCGGCCATTCCAAGAGCTTTCGCGCGCATCGCAACGAGCGCTTCTGCAGCTCGTTAAGCGCTAGCGATACACCGAGATTCTCAAGCGTTGCACGGTGACAAAGTTGGTAGCGGAGGAGGGATTTGAACCCCCGACACAAGGATTATGATTCCTCTGCTCTGACCTACTGAGCTACTCCGCCACGCTGCACTTGATGTCGAACACCAAGCACAAAGGTCAAACGAACCGTCGCTCGAAAGCGCTAGCTCGTCGGTTGAGCGGCTTATAAGGTGCGGTTCGGCTTGGTGTCAAGCGGATGATTTGGAAAAATCAGTGCTTTCTCTTGATGCCGACGCCGCCTGCTCTCAGGCGGCGACGGGACCTGTCAGCAGCGCCTTCAACGACGCCTCCGCCATCGGCTCGCGTTCCGAGCGTTCGATGAAGCCGCCGCCGTAGACGCGGGCGTCATCACCAGGTGCCGAATAGAGAGCGCAGGCCTGACCCGGAGCCACGCCGGCCTCGCCGACGGTAAGATCGACATAGATGCCGCTGGCATCGGCATGCAGTACAGCCGGGGACGGCGCGCTGGTGGAGCGGACCTTGGCGAAACAGGCAAAGCCTTCACCGGAAGCGGCCTGCGAGAGCGGTTCGTCACCCAGCCAGTTGACATCGCGCAGGTAGACGCGATGCGTTTCGAGCGCCTCCTTCGGGCCGACGATGACGCGGCGCGAGCGGGCGTCGAGATAGACGACGTAGAGCGGCTCGCCCGTGGCAACACCGATACCGCGGCGCTGGCCGATCGTGTAATGCAGGATGCCTTCGTGCTGGCCGAGCACGCGGCCGTCGAGATGCACGATCTCGCCGGCAAGCGCCGCATTCGGCTTCAGCTTGGCGATGACGTCGGAATATTTGCCCTGCGGTACGAAACAGATGTCCTGGCTGTCGGCCTTTTTCGCGACGACAAGGCCCATCTCTTCGGCAAGGGCACGAGTCTCGGCCTTCGGCATGCCGCCGAGCGGAAAGCGCAGATAATCGATCTGCTCCTGCGTCGTCGCAAAGAGGAAATAGCTCTGATCGCGATCGGCATCGGCCGGGCGATAGAGCGCGCGGCGATGCGGATGCTCCGGCGATGGGTTCGGGCGCGAGCGGATGTAATGGCCGGTCGCCAGCGCATCGGCGCCGAGTTCCTTGGCCGTCGCCAAGAGATCGGCGAACTTGACGGTCTGGTTGCAGGCAACGCAGGGGATCGGCGTTTCGCCGGCGACATAGCTTTCTGCGAAAGGATTGATCACCGTCTCGCGGAAGCGCTTTTCATAGTCGAGCACGTAGTGCGGGATGCCGAGCGTTTCGCAAACGCGGCGCGCATCGTCGATATCCTGGCCGGCGCAACAGGAGCCGGCGCGATGCACCGCCGCGCCATGGTCATAGAGCTGCAGCGTGATGCCGAGCACATCATAGCCCTGCCGCTTCAAAATGCCGGCAACGACGGAGCTGTCGACACCGCCCGACATGGCGACGACGACGCGGGTATCTTCCGGCCTCTTGTCAAAATCCAGTGTATTCACGGTCGTTGCCGCCAGTCTTGAACGATCTTCGATGCTGTCCGTAGCGGGATGACCTTCCTTCGAAACGTCGTCACGCTCTCACGATTTCATTTCGCACGATCTGATCCAAAACCGCTGCACACTTTTCGGGATCATGCTTCCTGCCGCCGGATGCCATGCAAAAGCGGCGAATTTTCATGCGGGCAATGGGCTGCACCATTCGCAACCCACCTAATTCTGGAGGGATATAGAAAGGATCGCTATCCGGCGCAAGGGGGCGGCAAAAGTGCGGATCAACCCTTTGCCTTCAAATGCCGGATCAGATTGCGGCTGCGCCTCCATACCGTGACCGCCGAAGCGATGGCAATGATCCAGAGCGCGATCGTCAAAACCCAGCTGCCGCCGGTCCACAGAGCCTCGATAATCGAAAGCAAAGCCGCAGCCGTAATGACCGCCATGCGATGCTGTTTTGCCATCGGGCCGCTGAAATCGCTGGGATTGCCGGTGGCGCGGCCAAGCTCGCGGACATAGGCCGTCAGCACAGCAAAGGCGGCGGCGGCCCAACCGAGGCCTGGTATGGCAATGCCATAGCCGATACCGGTGAAGATGAGGATGTCGGCGATCCGATCCGGAAATTCGTTCCAAAACGGCCCGTCGGCTTCACCCTTTCCGCCTTCGACTGCCACCATGCCATCGAGTAGATTGCAGAGCAGACGCAGCTGGCAGAACAACGCGGCTAGGATCAGCAGAACCACTCGCATACCGAGACTATCGGCGGCGCCGGAGAGCCAGAACGAAGCCCCTGCCAGCATTGCCATGAGCATGCTCGCCTGCGAGATCTGGTTGGGCGTTACCGAAAGCGCCGTCATGCGCCGCGCCAGCATCTGAGCCCACCGCGTATTTCGGCTCGCCAGCGGTCGTCTGTCGCCCATCCCCTCGCCCGTCATCGCCCCTCACCTTTCATGACTTCGCAGCCTTCAGCCCGAGATCGAGTAATTATAGATCGCCGCATAGCTGGAGGAGACCAGCAGCGGCACGGCGATGGTCTTCAGGATCTCCGGCGTGCCGCTCAGCGCATGGATGGCAACCAGGATGGTCGCCGAGCCCAGGCAGGCAATCAGCGGCGGCGCCCAAAGACGCAGAAGGCCACTGAATCGCCGCGATAAGGCCTCGACGACCGACTTCAGGAACAGCGTCAGGCAGCCGGAAAGCACGCCCTGCACGACGCCCGCAATCAGTGGCCGCGGCATCGGGTGCATGCGATTGGCAAAGACCGCCCAGCCGCCCATGGCAAGAAAGGCGAAAAGCACGTGCACGATGCTGCTGCCGGCAAGCGCTTTTAGCCTTCCTGTCATGTCAGCGACCACCAGTAGCGCACGAGATGGAAGAAGATCGGCGCGGAGAAGACGACCGAGTCCAGCCGGTCGATCAGCCCGCCATGCCCCTCGATGAGGTGGCCCCAATCCTTAACGCCGCGATCCCGCTTGATCGCGGACATGACAAGCCCGCCGAAGAAACCCATGATTGTGATGACGAAGGCGAGAAGTCCAGCCTGTAGCGGGGTGAACGGCGTCACCCACCAGAGTGCCGCGCCGATCAGCGAAGCGCTGATAACGCCGCCGACGAAGCCCTCGACCGTCTTCGATGGCGACAGCCGTGGCGCGATCTTCGTTTTCCCGAACAACTTGCCCCAGACATATTGCAGGACGTCGCTGAGCTGAACGACGATCACCAGGAAGGCGATCAGCAGCACGTTGCGGCCCTCGTAGCCGGGAATATGCAGCGTCAGCAGCGCCGGCACATGCGAGGCGCAGAAGACGCAGATCATCAGCGCCCATTGCACTTCGGCGATGCGCACCAGAAACCGCTCGGTATCTCCGCGCAGCACCGCGATAATCGGCATGAAGAGGAAGGCGTAGACAGGAATGAAGATCGAATAGATGCCGTATTGCTCGGCCCATAGCAGGTAATATTGCACCGGCAAAGCGACGAAGAAGGCGGCGGCAAGCGCCCAATGATCCGCCCGCTTCGTGTTGATCAGTGTCACGAATTCGCGCAGTGCCGCAAAGGAGCAGAAGGCAAAAAGCAGGATGACGCCGGCACGCCCGGCAATGAAGGCAATGCCGATCAGCACCACCATCACCCACCAGGCCTTGATGCGCGCATTCAGGTTTTCGATCGCCGCATTCGATCCGTCGGGCGAGAGGCGCCGTTCCAGCACGTAGCCAATGACCGAGGCGACGATCAGAACGCCGAAAATGCCAAGGACGAGGTGGATCAGATCGGCACTTGCCGCGCCCATGCTCACTCTCCCGCCCGCTTGGGCGCCAACGCCAGAAGCGCCGCTTCGGCTCGCGCCAGGAACTCCGCCTTCTCCTCGGTCTCGACGATATGCAGCGCCTCGCCGAAGCTGACGGTGCAGATCAGCGGAATGGGTACGAACTCGCCCTTGGGCATGACGCGATTGAGGTTGTCGATCCAGACGGGCACCAGATCGATATCGGGACGGGCCTGGGCAAGATGGAAAAGCCCGCTCTTGAAAGGCTGCAGCGGCTGATCAGTCAGATTGCGGGTGCCTTCCGGAAAGAGGATAAGCGAGGAACCGGCATCGAGCGCCTGCGTCATCTGCGTGACCGGATCTTCCTTGCGCGCCTCGCGATCCCGCTCGATCAGCACGGCATTGAAAACATCGCGGCCGATGAACCTGTTCAGCGGCGATTTCAACCAATAATCCGCGCCGGCCACCGGCCGCACGCGCCGGCGCAATCGTGGCGGCAGGACAGTCCAGATCAGGATGAAATCGCCATGGCTGGAGTGATTGGCGAAATAGACGCAGCGGCGGGTTTGCGTACCGCTTTCAGGCCAGATCGCCCGGACGGCGGTGATGGCGCGCGCAAAGAGCACGATCGCCACCGAGGTCGGCTTCGCCAGCCACTCGATCGGCGTGCCTGCTCCTTCCCCGAGAATGTTCTTTCGCAAAGCCTCCATGACATAGAGATAGGCGCGTTTCCTCGCCCCCGATAGTCCGCGCACCGGGCTTATCCACAACCCTCACAACCATAAAGAAAGCCCGGCGCAACTCGTGTCGCGCCGGGCTTTCGGACTGGCTCTTGGGAGGAGCGAATTCTGTAGCTGCCACCCTTCTTCAGGGCGAACAGGCTCAGTCGACGTTGAACACCAGCGGCTTTGCCTGGCGGATCGCCTGATGTGCCGTCAGCTTGGCAAGAACGTCATCGCTGATCGGGCCGTCGACATAGAGAAGCGCGATGGCATCGCCGCCCTGCTTGTCACGGCCGAGCTGGAAGTTGGCGATATTGACACCGGCGGAGCCGAGCGTCGTGCCGATGAAGCCGATCATGCCGGGAACGTCGGTATTGGCGATATAGACCATGTGGTTGCCGACATCGGCGTCGAGATTGATGCCCTTGATCTGAATGAAGCGCGGCTTGCCGTCCGAGAAGACAGTACCGGCGACGGAACGCGTCATGCTGTCTGTCGTGACGGTCAGCTTGATATAGCCGTCATAGACGCCGGTCTTGTCGCGCTTGACTTCGGCCAGCACGATACCCTTTTCCTTGATCATGATCGGCGCCGAAACCATGTTCACGTCGGCAACCTGATTGCGGATCAAGCCGGCGAGTAGCGCGCTCGTCAAAGCCTTAGTGTTCATGTTGGCGGTGACGCCGTCATAGAGGATTTCGATTTCCTTGATCGGATCGTCCGTAACCTGACCGACGAAGGCACCGAGAACATCGGCAAGCTTGATGAACGGCTTCAGGATCGGTGCTTCTTCAGCCGTGATCGAAGGCATGTTAATGGCGTTGGAGACGGCACCCTTCATCAGGTAATCCGACATCTGCTCGGCGACCTGCAAAGCGACGTTTTCCTGCGCTTCGGTCGTGGAAGCGCCGAGATGCGGCGTGCAGACGACATTCGGCAGGCCGAAGAGCGGGCTTTCCTTGGCCGGCTCGACCTCGAAGACGTCGAAAGCGGCACCGGCGACATGACCTGATTTGATCGCGGCGGCAAGGGCTGCCTCATCGACGAGACCGCCGCGGGCGCAGTTGATGATGCGCACACCCTGCTTCATCTTGGCGATCGCGGAGGCGTCGATGATGTTGCGGGTCTTGTCGGTCAGCGGCACATGCAGCGTGATGAAGTCGGCGCCGGCGAAGAGCTCGTCGAGCTCGACTTTGGTAACGCCCATTTCCTCGGCGCGCTCCTTGGACAGGAACGGGTCATAGGCAAGGACATGCATCTTCAGGCCGAGGGCGCGGGCAATGACAATGGAGCCGATATTGCCGGCGCCGATGATGCCGAGCGTCTTGCCGGTGATTTCGACACCCATGAACTTCGACTTTTCCCACTTGCCGGCCTGCGTCGAGGCATCTGCAGCCGGAAGCTGGCGGGCAACGGCAAACATCAGCGCAATCGCGTGTTCGGCGGTCGTGATCGAATTGCCGAAAGGCGTGTTCATGACGATGATACCGCGGCGCGAGGCGGCCGGAATATCGACATTGTCGACGCCGATGCCTGCGCGGCCGACGACCTTGAGGTTCTTGGCCGCTTCGATGATCTTCTCCGTCACCTTGGTGGCGGAACGGATGGCAAGACCATCGTAATTGCCGATGATTTCGAACAGCTTGTCCTTGTCTTTGCCAAGCTGCGGCTGAAAATCGACTTCGACGCCGCGATCGCGGAAGATCTGGACTGCGGTTTCCGACAATTCATCGGATACGAGAACGCGAGGTGCCATGGAGGCCTCCTGAAAAGGTCAGCTAAGACGAGCAATTCCACGAAATGCGAAACGGCCTTCCGGTCGGAATTGCATGAAAACAACGAGAATTTCGGAATGCTGGGCTCCGCTTTACCGGCGGAGCCATAGACGCTTCAAACCTCAGGCAGCTGCCTGGGAGAGCGTCGCCTTCTGCGTTTCGAAAGCCCAGGCGAGCCAGGGCATCAGCTTCTGCATGTCGGAAGCTTCGATCGTTGCACCGGCCCAGATGCGCAGGCCCGAGGGCGCGTCGCGGTAATGGCCGACGTCATAGGCAACGCCTTCCTTTTCGAGGAGCGCAACCAGGCCCTTGGCAAAATTCGCCTGACCATCGGCATCGAGAGCGACAACATCCTTGTCGACGATCTTCAAGCAGACTGACGTGTTGGATGCCGTCTCGGCCTTGACGGCGAGATTGGCGATCCAGTCGTTAGCGGCAACGAAGTCGTGGATGACCTTGGCGTTGGCATCGGCGCGAGCGATCAACGCCTTCAGGCCGCCGAGATCCTTGGCCCAGAGCAGAGCGTCGATATAGTCTTCGACGCAGAGCATCGAGGGCGTATTGATCGTTTCGCCAACAAAGATGCCTTCGATGAGCTTGCCGCCGCTGGTCAGGCGGAAGATCTTCGGCAGCGGCCAGGCCGGCTGATAAGTCGTCAGGCGCTCGACGGCACGCGGCGACAGGATGATGACGCCATGCGCGCCCTCGCCGCCCAAAGCCTTCTGCCAGGAGAAGGTGACGACGTCGAGCTTGGCAAAATCGAGGTTCTGAGCGAAGGCCGCCGAAGTGGCGTCGCAGATCGTCAGACCCTTGCGGTCGGCCGGGATGAAATCGGCGTTCGGAACGCGCACACCGGAGGTGGTACCATTCCAGGTGAAGACCACGTCGCGGTCGAAATCGACAGCGGAAAGATCGGGCAGCTCGCCGTAACCGGCTTCGAGCTTGCGGACGTCCTTGAGCTTCAGCTGCTTGACGACATCGGTCACCCAGCCAGCGCCGAAGCTTTCCCAGGCGAGCATGTCGACACCGCGTTCGCCGAGCAGCGACCAGAGCGCCATTTCGACGGCGCCGGTATCGGAAGCGGGAACGATGCCGATGCGGTAATCCGTGGGCACCTCAAGAATTTCGCGGGTGAGATCGATGGCCTGCTTCAGCTTTGCCTTACCGACCTTCGCGCGGTGCGAACGGCCAAGAGCCGCGTCGGATAGAGCGTTAAGCGTCCAACCGGGGCGCTTCGAGCATGGACCAGAAGAGAAATGGGTATTATTCGGACGGATGTCCGGCTTGGCGAGCTTAGTCATAATGCTATCCTCTCAGATAGAAAGCCCTTCGTTGGGGAAGGGTGTCCCGCGGCCGGATATATTGGAAGCAGCCCGGTAGCGCAACAATAAAAATTGCTCAGGGCGCTCCGTCACGATTTCGTGTGAGATGTTGATGGTGCGCAAGTCACGCGCAATGGAAATAAGCCAAATTTAATGCCACAAAGCTGGTTTCTATGCTGATGCGCAATCATATATGGCTTGGCGCTGGCCGTTTGCGTCGATGGAAATAATCAAGTGTGCTCGATGTCCGTAACTGCGCTCGCCGAAACTTCTTTTACACCGTCACAAACCATGCCGGTCTATCTTATCAATATCGATCGGGCTGCCGAACGACTGGCGGAGATTCAGCGGCAGAGCGACGAGTTAGGTTTTCGATTCGAACGTATCCACGGTGTCGACGGCGCCCTCGTCCCACGCGACGAATGGGTCGACGTAGATCACGATCGTTTCCAGCGGCGGCACGGCCGCACCATACTGCCCGGTGAATACGGCTGCTATCGCAGCCATCTGCTGGCGCTGCACCGGTTTTTGGCGAGCGACGACGCGATGGCTGTCATCATCGAGGACGATGTCGCGCTGGATATCGATTTCCTCGCACGCGCTGTGGCGGCAAAGAATGCTGCACCCAACGCCGACCTGATCAAGCTCGTCAATCACCGCTGGAACGGCTTTCGTGCCATGGGCCGGAGCAGCAAGGGGGATATCGTCGGACGCTGCCTCTTTGGTCCACAGGGCTCGACGGCCTGCTATCTCGTCACGCGCAAAGGCGCCGAAAAGATCGTGAAATCGCTGGCCATCATGTCGCTGCCCTGGGATGTGGCCGTGGAGCGGGGCTGGGACATGAATGTATCCATCGTCAGCACCCGCGCGAACATCGCCGGTTTCAGCCGGCTGCAGCGGACGACGATGATCGGTTGGCGTCGCGACTACCGCGCGGCCAAGGCGCCTGCCTTACGGCGCATACCGGCTCACATCTTCCGTACCGTGGATTTCTTTCGGCGCATCGCCTACGTGCTGACGACATCGTAAGACTCAGACGCTACCAGGTGGTGATTCGCAAACCGACGCGAATCTCATGGCGCGACAACGCACCATCCCGGCCTGCCGTGCCGCCGGCGCCTGCAGCCGAATCTGCGGCTGAATAGCCGAACATGTCGCCGCCGGCGATATGCGAGAAGCGGTAACCAAGATCGACCTTGATATTCGGCGCAACCTCATAAGCGACACCCGCCATCAAGGCATAGGTCAAGCGCCAGTCGCTATCACCAGGATAGCGGGCGCTGACTGAGGCAGCGCCACCACAACCCGCCGTGGCATCCACACAGGAGCCGATAGCGTTGACGCTGCTCCAGGAAACCCGCGTGGCACCGAGGCCGGCACCGACATAGGGTGTGAAGCCGGCGAGCGTCCCGAGATCGACATAGCCATTGACCATCAGGCTACCGGCCCTGAAGGAAGAGTGAGCTCTCGTGGAGCATCCGGTGCCGCCGCCACCGCCAGAGCACGGTGAATCGCTCGAAACGCGGCCATTGAAATCACCGGTGAAGAAATCGCCTGATACGTCGGCGCGGAAAAGATCGTTGAACTGATAGCCAACACCGAGGCCGCCGGAAAAATCGCCGCCGAAACGGGTCGAATCAAAGCTGCTCGAGCTGTAATCGCCGCCGGTAGGATCGTAGGCGCGAAATTTCGTGTCGGTGCGGCTGGCATTGGCGGCATAGCCGAAATCGCCGCGCACATACCATCCCTTGGCATCCTTGACGCTCACTTCCGACATCTTGATTTCCGGCGGTGTTGCATCGGCAGCAAGGGCAATACTCGCCGATGCGCCTGCCATCGCCGCGGCCAGCGCCAAAGCGTCAAAACGGATCATTACCCCTCGCCTTCCATCCTCGGGCTCGCGCCCGCATGTCGAACCGGCTGGCCCTCCCTCCCCTTGATATCTCATCTGTCTGGGCTTGAGCGGGAAGGCTGCCGTTCTCATTTCATTAACCATAAGGAATTCATGGTTAATGAAGCTTTAAAGCGATGGCGAATTGCTTAACGGGAGAGAGCAAAAACAAAAGCCGCCCGGCAAGAAACCGGACGGCTTTTCAATAGCTTGGATGGATACGGCTTACTTATAGACCGGTGCCTGAACCGGAATGTCGGCCGGCGGCATGTAGCTCGCTGTCTGGCAGCCGCCGAACGTATAGCGGGCACCGATCCGGGCTTCGTGCAGGTTCAGGCCCTTATCGTAGCCAGGACCGCCATTCTCATTGTAGCCGAACATGTCGCCACCCTGAACGTGGCGGTAACGATAGCCGACATCCGCCTTGAGATTGCAGCTCAGATCGATGGAAGTACCGGCCATCAGCGCATAGGTAAAGCGCCAGCTGCCGCGACCATTATGCGAGACAGTTCCGTCGCAGGAATCCGGATTGGCGTCGGAGCAGGACGTGTTCTTCAGATTGCTCCACTTGACGTAGGTGCCGCCGAGGCCGCCGCCGACATAGGGAGTGAAGATGCCGTAGGTGCCGAGATCGACATAGGCATTGGCAAGCAAGCTATAGGCTGTCAAGGAAGCAAGATCGCGCGAGGTCGCCGCAGTCGGAGTAAAGCCCGGGCCGCAGGCACCGCAATCGCCCTTCGTGGAGCCCTTAAAATCGGACTTGAAGAGATAGTCAAGCGTCAAGTCCGTGCGCAGGTAGTTGTTGATCTGGTAACCGACACCGCCGCCAAGCGTGACATTGCCATCGAGCTTGGCGCGATCGAAATCGACAAGGCTGGCATTGGAGCCCTGGAAGTAGTTCGCGCCGCGCAGGTTCGTGAAGGCATAGCCGACATCACCGCGCAGATACCAGCCGCTGGATTGAGCGACCGTCACTTCCGGCGCCGGCTGTACCGGTTCGGGCGTATAAAGATCAGCGGAAAAGGCCGACGTGCCGACAAGCAAAGTGGCAAGTGCCCCAATCAGGGTTTTCATCATGGCTTTGGCTCCAAATTTCTTGCCCTTGGCACAGCAAATGCTTGCCAATTGAAAAGACCTAACGGGGATAATGATGAAAAGGAGTTAAAACCTGATTAACTACGAATATTTACCGTGTTTATTCAGAGATTATACTTTGTTTTATATATTAGAAGAAATTGATACTTTAATGAAGTGAACGAGATAAGACGTCGCGCCATCTCACTTTCAACTCAAACACCGGATCTGTGGATGAACCAGAGGTGGCAGCTCCTAAACCGTTTGGCAAGAATCGAACCATTACAGTGCTGCCGCCGGGGAGATAATTCAGGAGGGAGTCATTGACTTACCATCGCGCAATATCGGCCGGCCTAGGCCTTGCTTTCATCTTTCTGAACTCTGCCGCCCTGGCAGGCGCGATGCCGGTAAAGCCGATAGCGGTTACAGCCACCACATGGAACAAGGGGCGTGAGACCGGCCTGCCGATCCCGCGCTATGTTTCGCTTCGCGCCCAAAAGGCGCGCATGCGCGTCGGCCCGTCGACGATCTATGCCACGAAATGGATCTATATGAAGCCGGGTCTTCCCTTGGAGATCATCGACGAATACGGCCATTGGCGGCAGGTCCGTGACGATACCGGCGTTACCGGCTGGATGCACAGCGCCCTGCTCTCCGGAACACGTACGGCTTTGATCGCCCCCTGGCTGGCGAAGAATGCCATGCTGCGCGCCGATCCGAATCCTGCCGCAAGGACGATCGCCGAGCTGCAGCCGCGTGTGTTGGTGTCACTACAATCCTGCACCGGAACCTGGTGTCGCGTCTCCGTCCGCGAGCACTCCGCCAGAGGTTATATCAGGCAAGACAAGCTCTGGGGCGCTTATCCCGGAGAAATGTTCCAGTAAGCGGCCCGCTATCCTGAAACTGGAAACGTAATGGCCGCCCCATAGGGCGGCCACGGTATCTTATCCGTAATTACTTCTTTTGCCTGCTCAGGCAGCCGAACGCACGTTCGAGATCACGTCGATCAATCCGCCCACGATACGCTCGATCTGGCCGCGATCGTCGCCTTCCGCCATGACGCGGATCAAGGGCTCGGTGCCGGAGGGGCGGATCACCAGCCGACCGCTGCGGGACAGCTCGCTTTCCGCATCGGCGATTGCCTGGCGCACATGAATATCCTCCAGCGGCTTGCCGCCGGAAATACGGACATTGCGAAGCAGCTGCGGCACCGGCTCGAACCGGCGGCAGACTTCGCTGACGGGCTTGCCCGTGCGCTTCACCGCAGCCAGGATCTGCAGCGCAGCCACAAGGCCGTCGCCTGTCGTGCCGTAGTCGGAGAGCACAATATGACCGGACTGCTCGCCCCCCACATTGTAATGGTGCTGTCGCATATGCTCGACGACATAGCGGTCGCCGACGGCAGTGCGCGCAAGCGACATGCCGCGATCGTCGAGGAAGCGCTCCAGTCCGAGATTGGACATGACGGTTGCGACAATGCCATTGCCGCGCAACGTCTGGCTCTCGGCCCAGCTTTCGGCAATGACGGCCATCAGCTGGTCGCCATCGATAATCGTGCCGGTTTCATCGACAATGATGACGCGATCGGCATCACCATCAAGCGCAATGCCGATGTCGGCGCGCACCTCGTCCACCTTCTTCTGCAGGGCAACGGGGCTGGTAGAGCCGCAATTCAGATTGATATTCGTGCCGTTCGGCTCGTTACCGATGGTCACCACGTCGGCGCCAAGCTCCCAAAGAGCGGCCGGGGCGACCTTATAGGCAGCGCCATTGGCGCAATCGATCGCGATCCGCAGCCCCTGCAGCGTTACATCTCGCGGCAGCGTACGCTTGACGTGTTCGATATAGCGGTCATGGACACCGTCGATACGCTTGGCACGGCCGATATTCTCCGACTTGGCCAGATGCTCCGACATGTCCTTGTCGAGCATGTCTTCGATCTTCATTTCTAGATCGTCGGAGAGCTTGTATCCATCCGGGCCGAAAAGCTTGATGCCATTGTCCTGATACGGATTGTGCGAGGCCGAGATCATGACGCCGATATCAGCGCGCAACGAGCGCGTCAGCATCGCGACTGCCGGCGTCGGGATAGGACCGAGAACGAAGGCATCGACACCAGCCGCGGTGAAGCCTGCCACTATGGCATTTTCGAGCATATAGCCGGAAAGGCGCGTGTCCTTGCCGATAACGACCCGATGGCGATGGCTGCCTCGATGGAAGATAGTGCCGGCAGCGATACCCACGCGCATGGCAAGATCCGGCGTCATCGGATAGATATTGGATTGACCGCGAATTCCGTCAGTTCCGAAATAACGGCGTTTCATATGCACTCCTGTCGTTGCCGCATTCTCGCGAGAAATGCGGCGACATCGATATCGCCACTGAGAAACCAGCGGCACTGCAAACATCGATGCTTCTGGCTCATGCCATAGATTATAAAACTCGGCACTTAAATTACCGAGAACGCCTATTACACCGCGTTACCATTAATAAGCACTAAAAATGCATCAGATCGTGATGGACATAGTCCAATTCACAGCCTACCGCGTCGGCATTACTTTCCCTTGGGGTCGGGCTTGCCATAGGGCTAGCCGCCATTCCCAAGCCTCATCTCTCTTCGCTCTCAAAGCAAAAGGCCAGCCACCTTTTCAGATGACTGGCCCTCAACCTCGAGATTGAGCCCATCGCGCCTCAGCGCGGCTGCGGTTCGAAGCCACCTTCGGGCTCATCACCCTTGGCACCGAGCGAACCATCCTTCTTCGCGCCGGTCTTCGGCACGGCCGAGCCACGGCTCGGCGGCGTATCGTCACCGAGATCGCGCGCGGGCTTCTCGCCGCGGATCAGGGCCTTGATTTCCTCACCCGTCAGAGTCTCGTATTCGAGCAGACCTTCCGCAAGCGCCACGAACTCGTCGTGCTTCTCGGTGAGAATGTGCTTGGCCTGACGATAGGCTTCGTCGATCAGACGGCGAACTTCATTGTCGATCTTCTGAGCCGTTGCTTCCGAGACGTTCTTGGACTGCGATACGGAATGGCCGAGGAAGACTTCCTGCTGGTTCTCGCCATAGGCGACCTGACCGAGCTCGTCGGAGAAGCCCCACTGGGTGACCATCGCACGGGCAAGCTTGGTTGCCTGCTCGATGTCGGAGGATGCACCGGAGGTGATGTTTTCCTTGCCGAAGGTCAGCTCTTCCGCGACACGGCCGCCCATCATGATGCAGAGGCGCGAAACCATCCACTTGTAGCTCATCGAGTAGCGATCGCCCTCGGGGAGCTGCATGACCATGCCAAGGGCACGGCCGCGCGGAATGATGGTCGCCTTATGCAGCGGATCGGCGACGGCGACGTTGAGCGCCGTAATGGCGTGACCGGCTTCGTGATAGGCGGTGAGCTTCTTTTCCGCTTCGGTCATGGCCGAGGAGCGGCGCTCGGCGCCCATCATGATCTTGTCCTTGGCGTCTTCGAATTCCTGCATCGTCACCAGGCGCTTGTTGCGGCGGGCAGCCATGAGGGCGGCTTCGTTAACGAGGTTCATGAGATCGGCACCGGAAAAGCCGGGCGTACCGCGAGCGAGCGTCTTCAGATCGACATTCGGAGCCAGCGGCACGTTGCGAGCATGAACCTTGAGAATGCGCTCGCGCCCGACGATATCCGGGTTCGGAACCACGACTTGACGGTCGAAACGGCCCGGACGCAACAGCGCGGGATCGAGAACGTCGGGACGATTGGTCGCCGCGATCAGGATGATGCCTTCATTGGCCTCGAAACCGTCCATCTCGACCAGCAGCTGGTTGAGCGTCTGTTCGCGCTCGTCGTTACCGCCGCCAAGACCGGCACCACGATGGCGGCCGACGGCGTCGATTTCGTCGATGAAGATAATGCATGGCGCATTCTTCTTCGCCTGCTCGAACATGTCGCGGACACGGCTGGCACCGACACCGACAAACATTTCGACGAAGTCGGAACCGGAAATGGTGAAGAACGGCACGTTGGCTTCGCCGGCAATGGCGCGCGCCAGAAGCGTCTTACCGGTACCGGGAGGGCCGACAAGCAGCACGCCGCGCGGGATACGACCGCCGAGGCGCTGGAACTTCTGTGGATCACGCAGGAATTCGACGATCTCTTCCAGATCCTGCTTGGCTTCATCGACACCGGCGACGTCATCGAAGGTAACGCGACCATGTGCTTCCGTCAGAAGCTTGGCCTTCGACTTGCCGAAGCCCATGGCGCCCCGCGAGCCGCCCTGCATCTGTCGCATGAAGAACAGCCAGACGCCGAGGATCAGGAGCATCGGCAGCAGCGTGCCGAGATAGCTCAGGAAGCTCGAGGAGCCATCCGATTCCGGACGACCGACGATGTTGACGTTCTTGCTCTGCAGGCGTTCAAGCAGGCTGTCATCCACGACCGGAGCATAGGTCTGGAAGGGAGTGCCGTTTTCGACATAGCTGCCGACGACGCGGTTGCCGGTGACGGTCACGTCACGAACGCGGCCGGAATCAACTTCCCGGAGGAACTGCGAATACGGTATTTCCCTGGAGCCTGTTTGTGCCGGCGCGTTCTGAAACATGCTGAACAGGGCAATCAACAGCAAGGCTATGATTGCCCACAGAGCGAAATTACGAAAATTAGGGTTCATCGAACTCCCCAGCACTGAAACTCCCGCCGTTAAGCGGCGGTATTACTTGATCCCTAACATAGGGTTGCGCCAAGCCCTTGCCAAGGCAAACCGCATCGCCGCATGTTTTTTCCGTCTATAGGGCGGAAAGCGGCAGCCGCCTATAGGCTTCACGCCCGAAAGCAGCGGATAGACGGTCAGCGAATGTGAGGTCAAATCGTGTCAAAAAGCGGTCGAAGGGCGCGAGACGGGGTAGGAGCGCCACACGCGGAGCCTCATCCCCTTCTTCCGTCACGATCGACGGCATCGTCGCCTCCGCGCGTTTCACCACGCCTCCTGGCAAATTCGCCGGAAAAGTCGTCATATTTACCGCTCCGGGAGCACTGATGCGGACTGCAGTTGAGCCGAAATTCTCTACCTCAAAACGACCATCCCAATTGACTTTTTCGCCAGGCAGCACCGAAAGCGGAGCGATATTGCGGCTTTCCCTCATAAGATAAAGCGCATCGCGACGCAGGTCGAAGATCACCCCTCCCGCCGTGCGCCGGCCGAAATTCGCACCGTTCACAAATTCGAGAACGCGCTCCATTTGCGCACGCCCCGGCGGATAGGAACTGCCACCGAAGACGGCAGCAAGATAGGACAGGGCATAGGTAACGACCGCTGCATCAGCGGAAAGTCCGGACCGATCAACGACGCAGAGCGCATTCGCATGGATTGCGACATGCTCATCCAGCCACGCTGCTGCCCGCCTGGAAAGCGCGGCACGATCGGCGCCACCATCAATCGGCATCTGCACCGGTTCCCTTGCAAGATCCATACGGGTGCGCACGCGCTCGTATCTGTCATCCTCGTTACTTGGGTCGTCGAGCCAGGATACGCCATGCGTCTTGAGATCGGTCCTGATTTCAGCCCGCCGGCAGGCGAGAAACGGCCTGACAATCCAGATACGCCGATCGAAGAGAACCGCATCGGCAATGCCCGTGCCGTAACCGCCCTGCCCGCGCCGCGCGCCGCGCATGGCCATCGTCTCGCGCTGATCGTCAAGCGTATGGGCCGTTACGATCACGTCGGCCGAAATCTCGGAGGCGAGCTCCGCAAGCAGTACGTAACGCGCTTCGCGTGCTGCGGCCATGATGCCGGTTCCAGGCTTTTCCCCTTCCCAGCGACGGATAAAATGGGAAATCCCGCGCGAGGCGCAGAGTGCCGCAACTTCTCGCGCTTCCTCCGCTGATGCGGCACGCAATCCATGGTCGATCGTTGCCGCGGTAAGGGTAATATCGTTGTGAGGATTGGATTTCAGCCGCTCGGCAAGGGCAATCAGAAGCCCGGTGGAATCGCTGCCGCCCGAAACGGCGACGAGAATATGAGCAGGCTTCGAGAGAGAATGCAGAAATTCGCTGGTTGCGGCTTCAGGTGTAATGGCTGTGGCATCGCCGGTCACAGCGTCAATGGGCATGGCGATCAGCAGGCAAGCCGCTTCTGTTCGCTGGCGACCTTACTGGTCACAGCCTTGGAGGCCTTCGGATAACGCTTGGTCACCTCCCGAAGCGTGGCACAGGCCGTATCCTTGTTGTCGAGAGCAGCCAGAGACATGCCAAGCTTCAGCAGCATTTCCGGCGCTTTTTCCGAGGTACTATATTTCTGATGCGCATTCAGGAAGGTCTTTGCGGCTTCGTTGTACTTGCCCTGCGAATACAGTGCCTCTCCGAGCCAGAAATTCGCATCCGCAGCCTTTGAACTGCTCGGGTAGCTGCCGAGATACTGGCGGAACTCCTGTTCGGCGACGCTGTAGTCGCCGGACAGGACATGGCCGTAGGCCGCCTTGTATTGATCGTTCTCGCTGCCGAGCGATGCAGTCTGCGAGCCGGAGCCTGCGCTTGGCGGCGCACCCGAACCATTATTGGCTCCCGACATCGAGGAGCCGATCTGGTCGCCACTCTGGTCGAACTGAATCGAGCCAAGCTCGCTCGGCGGCTTGCCGCCGGCGTTCTGCGAGTTGCTGATAACACCGGCGATATCGTCCTGCTGGCCACCACCGCCCTGCGCGGGCACATCGGCCTCGCTCTTCTTCATGGTGCCACTCGATGCAGGCGCACTGCCGCCACCGCCGCGCTTTTCAAGCTGCTGGAAGCGGAATTCGTTGTCTTCCTGCGCTTTGCGGATCTGCTCCTGCATCTGAAGAAGCTGATAGCTCATTTCCTCGATACGGCCGTTCAGTTGGCGCATCTGGTCTTCGAGCTGCTGCACGCGAACCTCGGCGCTGCTGCTTTGAACCCTCACGATCGGTGCCTGGCCGTATTGTGCTTGTCTTTGATCCGCATTGTCCGGAGCTACCTGCGTAGGGGCATCGCGGCTCCCAAGGTGAATTCCAAACAGCGACAAGGCAGAAGCATCGCGCTCACTACCTGCAAAGGCAGCGAGACAAAGCATGCTCGCCACGACAAGTTTTCTCATATGGATCGTCCTGTCTCATTGATTCTTCGGGCCAGAAGGCTCGAACAGGAGATTTTTACAATTGCTCTCAAAAAGCAACGGAGTTCGGCCAAAGTGTGGTCAAAAAAGTAAAGGCGACCGTGGGGCCGCCTTTATACGTTTCGACCGGTCGTTTGACCTATCAGGAACCGGCGCCGTTCAGCACGGTGACGGCACGGCGGTTCTGCGACCAGCAGGAAATATCGTCACAGGTCGCGACCGGACGTTCCTTGCCGTAAGAGATCGTCTTCATGCGCTTGGCCGGAACGCCGCGCGAAGCGAGATAGTCACGGGTGGCAGCCGCACGACGGGCACCGAGGGCCAGGTTGTATTCGCGCGTGCCGCGCTCGTCGGCATGGCCTTCCACCGTGATGGCATAGTTCGGATAGCGAGCCAGCCACTGGGCCTGACGATCCAGCGTCTGCGCAGCATCGGTACGGATGGAGGTGCTGTCGGTGTCGAAGAAGATGCGGTCGCCGACATTGACCGTGAAATCCTGCGGCGAGCCAGGAGTTGCATTGCCGGCACCGTTCAGGCCAAGACCGTTGGCATCGTTCGGCAGACCCTTCTTGGAGGCGCAGCCGGCCAGAGAAAGGCCAACGAAAAGCGCGATCATGATCGGGTTGCGGGCGAGGTTCTGCATATGGCCAACGGCCTGGGTTGCGGTGCGGCTCATGGCCGGTCTCTCCTTAAAGTCTCTATCAGGGTTGCCAGACTGTAACCGGGTTCGGTTAATCGGATTTCAACAAGTATGGTTAATGATGTCCTAAAATTGTCGCCAAACGGTCCACTCACAGGACTTTGCGGCGATAACGTGGCAGGTCCTTCCACTACTCGAGAAGCGGCGACCATGCCGGGTCGGAAGCAAAGCCCGGGGTCGGGATCTTCTGTTCGTTATAGCCCGTCAGGTCGATCGAATAGAGCTGCGGGCCACCGGAGCCTGCCGGCTGGCGGAAGAACATGATGACCCGGCCGTTCGGGGCCCAGGTCGGGCCTTCGTTGTGGAAGCCCGTCGTCAGCAGGCGCTCGCCGGAACCATCCGTCTTCATGACGCCGATGGAGAAGCTGCCGCCGGACTGTTTGGTGAAGGCAATGAGATCGCCGCGCGGCGACCAGACAGGCGTCGAATAGGAGCCGTCGCCAAAGGAAATACGGCGCTGGTTGGAACCGTCGGCATTCATTACGTAGATCTGCGGTTTACCACCGCGGTCGCTTTCGAAGGCGATCTGCGTGCCATCGGGCGAATAGGATGGCGAGGTATCGATCGCGGCAGTAGACGTCAGACGCGTCGTGGTGCGCGAGCGCAGATCCATCGTGTAGATATTGGCATTGCCTTCCTGCTGCAGGCTCATGATGACGCGCTGCCCGTCCGGCGAGAAACGCGGCGAGAAGGTCATGCCCGGGAAGTTGCCAACCAGTTCGCGCTGACCCGTCTGCAGCTGCAGCAGATAGACGCGCGGCTGCTGGTTGGCGAAGGACATGTAGGTCACTTCCTGCCGGTTCGGCGAGAAACGTGGCGTCAATACCAGGTCGCTGCCGTCGGTCAGCATGCGCACATTGGCGCCGTCCTGGTCCATGATGCCGAGCTGCGTCTTGCGGGCCGTCTTCGGGCCGCTTTCGGCGACGAAAACGACGCGCGTATCGAAATAGCCCTTTTCGCCGGTAATCTTCTGATAGATCGCATCGGCGATGATGTGCGCGACACGGCGCCAGTTATCCGGCTGGGCGAAGAACTGCTGGCCGATCATCTGGCTGTTGCCGAACGTATCCCAGAGGCGGAATTCGGCACGAAGACGGCCGCCTTCCTGCGTCACGCGGCCAGTCACCAGCGCCTGCGCGTTGATCGAGGTCCAGTCCTGGAAGCGCGGGGTCGAATCCGGATTGGTGATCTTCTCGATGAAGGCCTGCTTGTTGATCGGAGCGAACAGTCCGGAGCGCTGTAGATCGGCGGCGATGACGCTCGAGATCTGCGGGCCGAGCGTATCATTCGACAGAAGATCGGTGATAGCGATCGGCATGGGCTGAACGTTGCCCTTGTTGATATTGAGCTCGACCACGGCATAGGCCGGGGTGGATGCCACAGCCATCAGGCCTGCTAGCACCACCAGGAGGCGGACGAAGGATTTTCTGATCATATGTGCCAAGCCTTTCAGCATTAATTCGTCACAGAGCCGGTGCGAAGTTAAGGCTAACTTCTTTCCAGGTGTCATATTGATCTATTGGCAGGTTCTTGAATGGGGCAGCCCGAAGCACAGCTCGCATTGCGGCTGCCGCCATGGCTTGCTGCGTCGCCTTGGGGCCACCGGTCACGGTAACCTTCGGCTCGCCCACGATTTCTCCGCTTCGGCTGAGCTTGAGATGCACCCGGACGCGGACACGTTTCGCTCCCTCCAAGCCGGGAGGGATATTCCAATTCTTCGTGACGTCGTCGCGGATGTGGTCCCCAGCCCAGTTGCCAGGCTGCTGCTTAGCGCTTGCAGCCTGCACCAACACGGAACCAGCCAACATCATCCCCAGTGCCATAAGCAAGCTCATGCCGAGACGGAGACAGTGATTTGTCGAAAGCCGCGCTCCCCGCATCACATCCCCAGATCCGCTGCACTGAAATTGACGACGACTTCCTGCCAGTCCTCATATTTGTCCGCCGGAAGAATCGTCATGAACTCCGATTGCGCGCGAAGGACCGCTCGTACAGCGGCGGACTGCATGGCACTTTGTGTCGAAGCCGGTCCACCGTTCGTCGTCGCTTCCGGCTGACCGACGATCTGCCCGGATTTGTCGAGCTTGAAGTGCACCTTGATTCGCACGTCGCCACCGCCTTCAAGACCAGGTGGGAGGTTCCAGTATTTCTGGATCAGATCACGCAGACCGTCCTGTTGGCTCTGGCTGAGCTTGCCGGCGCCAAGCGATTTCTTGCCGCCAAGCGAAGCGACCTGGGTATCGGCGCCGGCTGAGGCTTGCTGCGACGAGCGTTTCGCGCCACCTTTCGACGAAGTGTTGTTTAGAAGGTCGTTGATCTGATCGGCGAGACCATCGTCAAGGCCCTTGCTGGAGGCCTTCGGGGTCTGACGCTTCTTGTCAGCGTCCTTCTTGCCGTCATCGGCCGAGGTATTCTTGCTCGTGCTTTGCGTCGTCGTCTTGTCCGTCGGCTTTGCGTCGGCAACCTTCACATCCGGCTTCGGCGTCGGCTTGACCTCCGGCTTCTGCTCGGCAGCCTTCGGCGGCGTCGGCTGCGGCTTCACATCCGGCACGGGGACGTTGTTTGGCAGTTGAATTTCGGCCTGTTCCGTCGGCTGCGGCGTCGGCGGGGTCGGCGTTGCATCGGCCTTCGGGGTCGGCGGTGTGGGATCCGGCTTCGGGGTCGGCGTCACGTCCGGCTTCTGCTGGGGAATGGCGGCCACTTCCTTCGGGGCGGCCTCCGTTTCCTTCTGCTCGATCGTCTTGACGTCGTTCGGCCTCGGATCGTCCTGCGGTACAGGCGTATCCACCTTCTTCGGCGCCAAGGCCGCAGTCTCGCTCTCCGGCCGTTGCGTCGGCACGACCGGGTTCTTGATATCCACCTTGTTCTCGCCTGTATTCTGGGCGTTGGCGACCTGATCCTGCTTGGTCGTCGGCTTGCGCGCAGCGTGATCTGTGACCGGTGCCTTCTTCTCGCCCTGCTGAAGCTGGTCAGCCTGCACGATATCGACATCCATTGCCGTGCTTTCCGGCGTCTCCAACGGCGCCGGCGCACTCAGCGTCACCATGGCGCCGATCAGCACCAGGATGTGAATGACAGCAGATGTGGCAAGACTGCGCTTCATGTCGGTTCGTCAGTGATCCGTTATCTGCTGCGTGACCAGACCGATATTCTTGTAACCGGCCTCCTGAATGCGCGACATGACATCGGCGATGACGCCGTAAGGCGCCTTGCCGTCACCACGCACGAAAATGCGCTCGTTATAGCCAGTCGTCGCGATCGCCTTCAGCTTGTCGGCGATCTCGGCCACGTTAATCTGCGTCTCCTGCAGGAAGACCTGACCGTCGGCCTTGATCGAAATGGTGATGGGCTGGGTCTGGGCGTTCAGCGCGCCGGCCTGCGTTTGCGGCAGGTCGATCGGCACGCCAGATGTCATCATCGGCGCCGCTACCATGAAGATGATCAGCAGCACGAGCATGACGTCGACCAGCGGCGTCACGTTAATCTCGGAAATCGGGCCGCCACGGCCTCCACCACGACGACCGCCACGGCGGCCACCGCCGCCACCACTACCTCCAACAGACATTCCCATATGAATACTCCGGTTCTGTCCGCGACTTACTGCGCAGCCTGGCGCGGCTGCAGCTTTTCATCGATCTGGCGCGAAAGGATAGCGGAGAATTCATCCGCGAAGCCTTCCATGCGGCCCGAAAGCTTGCCGGCATCGCCGGAGAACTTGTTGTAGGCGATAACGGCCGGGATAGCGGCGACCAGGCCGATCGCCGTTGCCAGCAGCGCCTCGGCAATACCCGGCGCGACAACCGCAAGGTTGGTCGACTTCGAACCGGCAATCGCCTGGAACGAGGTCATGATACCGACGACCGTACCGAAGAGACCAATGAACGGACCGGCGGAGCCGATGGTTGCGAGCGAGCCGAGACGGGCCGTCAGATGTTCCGATTCACGCGCCAGCGTCACGTCCATCGCGCGGTCGATACGCATCTGCAGACCGATCGGCGAACGGGCGCCGCGCTCAAAGGATTTCTTCCATTCGCGCATCGCTGCGACGAAGATGGCGCTGAGGCCTGTATTGTTGCGTTCCGAAAGCGTCCGATACAGCTCTTCGAGCGACTGGCCAGACCAGAAGACCTGCTCGAAATGGTCAAACTGCCGGCGTGCCCGCGCGTAGCTCAGATATTTGTCGATGACGATCGCCCAGGTCCATACGGACGCTGCCAGCAGGCCGATCATAACGAGCTTGACCACCAGGCCTGCCTGCATGAAGAGCGACCAGAGGGTGATGTCCGGTGTGGTGGCCGCTGCCAATGCTACTTGTTCCATTGATCCAAAATCCCCGAATCCAAACGCCCGGCGCTAGACCGGGCGGCTAAAAGTGATCTCACAAGAATTGTTTGGCAGCCGCCGCTGAACGCCCTGGTTAAGCCTTCCAAGCTTATAACTGCCTTCTTGCCGTCAAATTTGGTCAAAGGAAGGCGTGCACCGCACAAACTCCGACGAAACCAGTAAGACACTATTATGGTTAAAAGAATGTTAGCGTCGAAACATGAAGGATTTGACGGCGGCGAAGATTATTCGTGCTCCAGGGAAGAACTGACCGGACGAAACCGGCGACAACGCAAACAAAGCTTGCGCGGTGAATTCCTTCACATAAAACTCAAGTTATTGCAAGCTACCTCTTGTTGACCATGCTATCCCTATGCGGGCGGCGCCTAATCCCAAGAGCATGCCAGGTTACTGATTACCCGGCACTTTCCGACGCCGTGAGCATCTGTGCGGCGAGCTTCTCCGGCAGGCGGCGCGGACGCCCCTTCGCATTGATCACGGCAATGATGACCTTCGCGGCAATCAGCAGCGTCTCGTCCCGCCGGATCTCCTGGGACAGCACCATCTTGGCACCACCGGCCTTTTCGGTAACCGTGCGGATCGTCAGCACGTCATCCATGCGAGCCGGTCCCTTGAAATCGATCTCCATACGATGGACGACGAACACCAGCCCCTCTTCATCGGCATTCAGGAGTTCGCGCTGTTCCACGCCGAGACAACGCAGATAGTCCGTACGTCCCCGTTCTAGGAAGTGGAGGTAGCGCGCGTGATAGACGAGGCCGGAAAAATCCGTATCCTCATAGTAGACTCGCTGAATCAGCCGGTGGCTTCCGGCTTCCAGTTCCCCAGCTATCAGAAAGGGGCTGTTCATCGTTGCCGCATCTCCTTGAATGTCCGGCATCTCTTTGGCCGAAGTTCTGCCATCAAGCAAGCTTTGAACAATTGTCATAAACTCCGACTATCCGGATTCGCACCGGCTAGCGGATCGGCATGGAAGGAAGATCCTATGAAAATTGCGGTTATGGGCGGTGACGGATTCATCGGTTGGCCAACCTCGCTTCACCTCTCCGACGCCGGTCATGAGATCCACATTCTCGACAATCTCTCTCGCCGCTGGATCGATACCGAGCTGGGTGTTCAGTCGCTGACGCCTATGGATTCGATTCAGGAACGCACTCGTATATGGCACGCTGAAACCGGTCGCCGCATCCATTTCCACCTGATCGATCTGGCCAAAGACTATGAGCTCCTGAAGAAATGGCTGGCCGAGCATCGCCCTGATGCCATCGTCCATTTCGCCGAGCAGCGCGCCGCCCCCTATTCGATGAAGAGCGACCGGCACAAGAACTACACGGTCAACAACAACGTCAACGCCACCCACAATCTTCTGAACGCACTCGTCGAGCTCAACCTCGACTCTCATCTCGTGCATCTCGGCACGATGGGTGTCTATGGCTATTCCACGATCGGCGCTGCGATCCCCGAAGGCTACCTGCCCGTCGGCATCGAGACGACCGATGGCCGCACAGCAAGCCAGGAGATCCTCTATCCTGCCAATCCCGGCTCGATCTATCACATGACGAAATGCCTCGATCAGCTGCTTTTTCAGTTCTATGCCAAGAACGACGGGCTGAGGATCACCGATCTGCATCAGGGCATCGTCTGGGGCACGCACACGGAACAGACGCGCCGTCACGAACAATTGATCAACCGCTTCGACTATGACGGCGACTATGGCACGGTGCTCAACCGCTTCCTCATCCAGGCGGCGATCGGCTATCCCCTGACCGTCCACGGCACCGGCGGCCAAACCCGAGCCTTTATCCATATCCAGGATTCTGTGCGCTGCATCGAGCTGGCGTTGAAGAACCCGCCGGCACGCGGCGCCCGCGTCGAAATCTTCAACCAGATGACGGAAACGCATCGCGTGCGCGATCTCGCCGAGATGATCGCCAAGATGAGCGGCGCGGAAGTCGTGCGCCTGCCGAACCCGCGCAAGGAGGCTCCGGAGAATGAGCTGATCGTCAAGAACGACAAGTTCCTCGATCTCGGCCTTGCGCCGATTACGCTCGAAACCGGCCTTCTTGGCGAAATCGTCGATGTCGCCAGGAAATATGCCTATCGCGTCGACCGTTCGCGCGTTCCAGCCGTCTCCGCCTGGACCAAGGATCTCGCCGCGACGATCAACCATGATCCCGAGGGCAAGAGGCTGAAGTCCGTGTCATGATGCCGGGAAGCGAAATTCTGCAGGGCCTGCGTGCACAAACGCGGCCGCGTGCCGGGCAGGCGTTCGTAACCCTCGTCACGAATGCCGATTACGCCATGGGCGCCCTCGCACTGGCACGCTCGATCGCCCACAGCGGCACGAAAGCCGATATCGTCGTGCTGCATACGGAAGGGGTCGGCGAAAACCACCTCTCCCCATTGGCAGCACTCGACTGCCGGCTGATCGAAGTCGAGCACCTTCCCTTATCGGATGCCTTCAATGAGCGGCATGCCCGCGGCAACCTTCACGCCGCCGCCCCATTCACAAAGGGCCGCAAGCCCTCCTTCCACACGCCACTGGATAATTTCTGCAAGCTGCGGCTTTGGCAGTTGATCGAATATCATACCTGCGTCTTCATCGACGCCGACGCGCTGGTGCTGCGAAATGTCGATAGGCTCTTCGACTATCCGGAATTTTCGGCCGCGCCGAATGTCTATGAAAGTCTTGCCGATTTCCATCGGCTGAATTCCGGCGTCTTCGTCGCCAAGCCGTCGCTTGCCACCTTTCGGCACATGCTGGAACGGCTCGATCTCCCCGACGTCTTCTGGCGGCGCACCGACCAGACCTTTCTCGAGGCCTTCTTCCCGGATTGGCACGGACTGCCCGTCTTCATGAACATGCTGCAATATGTCTGGTTCAGCATGCCCGCGCTCTGGGATTGGAACAGCATCTCGATCCTGCATTACCAGTATGAGAAGCCGTGGGAGGAGAACCATCCCAAGGCGGAACAGCTGAAACCGCTGATCGAGCTATGGCATAGCTTCCATTCCGGCCGGAACATGCCCGATATCGCCGCGCTCGCAAACCCGAGAGCTGTAGCATGAAAGTCCTCCTCTCAGGCGGAACGGGCCTCGTCGGCAGATATATCGCCGAAGAGCTGCTATCAGCCGGATACAAGGTTGCGATCGGCGGGCGCAATACGCCTCCATCGGGCCTCTTTTCGCAGCCCGTCTCTTTCGTCCCGTTGAGCCTTGATCCAACGGGAAATCAGAGCGGCGCTTTCGACGATGCCTATTTCTTCGTGCACGCCGCCTTCAGCCATGTCGCCGGCAAATATCGCGGTGGCGAAGGGGACGATCCGGAAGGCTTTCGCCGGCTCAATCTCGATGCCTCGGTCAGGCTTTTCGAGACAGCGCGGAAGGCGGGCATTCGTCGATGCATCTTTCTCTCCTCCCGCGCAGTCTATGGAGACGGGATTTCCGGAGAGGAGCTGACCGAGGGGACCAAGCCGATGCCAAATACGCTCTACGGTGAGGTGAAGCGCGACGCCGAACACGCACTCTTCTCCCTATCCACGCCTGGCTTTGCGACCACGAGCCTAAGAGCGACAGGCGTCTATGGCGACCTACCACCGAACAAATGGGACGCGTTGTTCGACGACTATCTGAGCGGCAAGCCAGTTCCTTCCCGGGCAGGCACCGAAGTTCACGGCCGCGACCTCGGCCGCGCGGTTCGTCTTCTGCTGGAAACGGAAACCGGCCGCATAGACGGTGAAGCCTTCAATCTGTCGGATATTCTGACCGACACGCGCGAGATCCTCGGCCACCTCCAGAGCGCGACAGGCTGTCCACACGCGCTGCCGGCGCCAGCGGAGCGCAGCGCGATCTCTACAATGGATACGGCGAAAATCCGTGCGCTTGGATGGCAAGGCGGCGGAAAGGCTCTACTCAAGCAAACAATACAGACACTGGCAAAACCGGCGCCGCGCCAAGCCCGTTTCAGCGCATCAGCTTCGCCTCGTCCCAACCGAGTACCGCCAATTCCTCGCCTCTGAAACGCGCATCGTCGGAAACAATAAATTCGTCGAGCTGCGGCGGCGCGACACTGGTTCCGGCCAGCATGGCATGCACCTGCCCGCGATGATGCGTCTGATGCTGGAACAGATGGTTCAGCACATCATCCGCTCTCTCCCGCTGAACGCGGCCGTCGCGTTGGATATCGATGATCCGCATTGCGGTCTCCGGCGTCAGCGCCTCGCAGAACGCGACCAGCCTGCGATCAACGTCGGCCTGCTCCCGGCTCAACTCCTCCAGTTGGTCATACGGCTCCTCGATATCAAAGGCTTTGAGGCCGAGCGTGCCGCCTTCCAGCGCATCGACATAGAACCAATCCACCGTCAGAATGTGATTGAGGGTCGCCTTGATCGACGGAAAGAAGCTGACGCGTTTGGCTTCGAACTCGCCCGGCAGCAGAGCCGCACAAGCTCGATGCAGCCGGACATTCGCCAATGCGTTGTTATAGGCAAGCTTGCGAAAGCTCCGAACCGGATCGAAAGCGGACATAAGCCTCCTCCTCAAGCCTTGTCGAGATCACCATCCCGCCAGACGAGATGGCGAGACGTCAACGGCAAGGCCTCGATTTCCTCGGCGATGAAATAGGGCGGGATATCGAGCGCAACCAGCGCATCGCGCGTCGCCCGCACCCATTTGAACTCCAGATCGTTGTCGCCATCCTGAATGCAATGCACGATCTCCTTCGGATCGAAAGGAAAGCCGGCCGGAATATCCATAAGGTAATAGAGGCCGAGCTCATGCCAGTCCATCTCCTCGTAATGGAAGAAATTCTCGACCGACCAGAGCAGGCGCCCGACCGTAACCTTGACGCCAAGTTCCTCAATCATTTCCCGCCGCAACGTCTCTTCCGAGGTTTCACCGATCTCAGCCCGACCGCCGGGAAAAGTCCAGAAGTGCTCATGCACAGCTCGATGCACCAGGACATGGCCATCGCGAAAGCCAAGGCCTGCGACGCGCATCTGGAAGCGTGTTCGGCCGGCATTCAATCTGATGTGTTTGCGCTTTGACATGATCCTCTATCCCAGGTCGATTACGAGGATCTCCGGCGGAACGCCGAAACGTACCGGCGCGATGGAGCAGCCGAGGCCGCCGGAAACGATGATATGGCGCTCTTCCTCGACGATATGGCCATAGACATACCGGTCGCCATAGCGCGAGGGCGAATAGGGCGACCAGCCAAAAATCCTCACCTGCCCGCCATGCGTATGCCCCGACAAAGTAAGCGAGACACGTTGGGGGACTGCAGGAAAGATATCAGGCTCATGGGCCATAAGGATAACCGGTGCATCGTCACCGACCTGTGCCAGCGTACCGCCGAGATCGTCGAGCCCCTTGGTAACCGGCCTCTTCCATCGCATGCTTCGGCGCAAGGCGAGCTGATCCTCAACGCCGGCAAGCCAGAACCCCTGCCCGCCCTTTTCAACGCGTGCTGCCCGATTGGAGTAGACTTCGATGCCGGCAGCTTCCAATGCCCGATGGCTGAAGGTCGGCCCATGGCCGGTTCTCTGTGCCGTAGAATCATGCCACCAGTCGTGGTTGCCGACGATGGCGTGGACGCCAAGCGGCGCTTTCAGCCTCGCCAGTTCCGCCGCCCAGATGCGATGATCGACGCGGTTGGTAATGAGATCAGTTCCCGATGTGTAATCGCCGAGGAGCAAGATGATGTCGCCATCAAGCTCATTGGCGCGAGCACAGATCGATGCGATGCGCTCGGCATTCATCCACGGCTCACAGGCATGGAAATCGGCAAGAGCGATGATCCTAAGCTTCAGCCCAGGCGTCCATCCTGGCGGGGTCAGCGCATAGCGGGTGACATTCAGACGAACGACCGGCTCGTATCCGAGGGCATATCCCCCGAGTGCCATCAAACCAAATATGCTGCCGCCGAAAAGCTTCAGGAAGGCACGACGGCCGAGCATTCAATCTTCCTCCCGGAACAGTCCGAACTGCGCGGCCTCAAGGTCCTTGGGCGGCTGCATGCCGAGATGTTTCCAGGCAATCGCGGTCAAGACACGGCCGCGCGGCGTGCGCTGAATGAAGCCCTGCTGGATCATATAGGGCTCGATAATATCCTCGATCGCATCCCGCGGCTCGGAAAGCCCGGCGGCTATGGTTTCGATGCCGACAGGGCCGCCGCCGAAATTCACCGCGATCATATTGAGGTAGCGCTTGTCGAGCTGGTCGAAGCCGACATTATCAACGAGAAGCCGCGTCAACGCCTCATCGGCGATCTCGCGCGTCACCGCTTCGACCTTGGCGACCTCAGCGAAGTCGCGCACGCGTCGCAGCAATCGGCCGGCAATGCGCGGCGTGCCGCGAGCGCGTCTTGCAATCTCGCGCGCACCCTCGTCGGTCATGCCAAGACCCATCAGCCTGGCACCGCGCCGAACGATCAGCTCCAGTTCCTCGACTGTATAGAAACTCAGACGCACCGGAATACCGAAACGGTCGCGCAGCGGCGTCGTCAGGAGGCCGAGGCGGGTCGTGGCCGCAACCAGCGTGAACTTGGCAAGATCGATCTTCACCGAACGCGCCGCCGGGCCCTCGCCGATAATCAGATCGAGCTGGAAATCCTCCATCGCCGGATAAAGAATTTCCTCGACGGCCGGGTTGAGGCGATGGATCTCGTCGATGAAGAGCACGTCGCGCTCCTCGAGATTGGTCAGGAGTGCCGCCAGATCGCCCGCCTTGGCGATGACGGGGCCGGATGTCGAGCGGAAATTGACGCCGAGTTCCTTTGCCATGATCTGCGCCAGCGTCGTCTTGCCGAGGCCGGGCGGGCCGACGAACAGCACGTGGTCCAGCGCCTCGCCGCGACCCTTGGCCGCCTCGATGAAGACCTTCAGATTGGCGCGCGCTTCCGCCTGGCCCGTAAACTCGTCCAGCGATTGCGGCCTGAGCGTCGCATCGATGTCTTCGCCCCGCTTTTCCGGCGATATCAGACGTGCGGCTTCACTCATGTCAGAGGTTCCATTCCCGGTATGCGTTTTGCGGCTCCCACGCCGAAGGCGTTATCACATCCGCCGCATCAAAGACACTCTTTGACGAAGGAGTGCCAAAACCCGATCTCTCAGCTTTGCGACAATAGTCAGGATTGCGGAAGGTGCAAAGCCTCACCGCGATAGTTCCTTAAGCCCGAGCCGGATCAGCTTGGCGCTGTCGGCACCCTCGCCAGCTGCCTTCATTGCCGCGGCGATGGCGTTGGCGGCCTGATCGCGGGAATAGCCGAGGTTGGTCAGCGCCGAAACGGCGTCGGCAACGGGCGCTGCGGCAACGCCCTCCCCAAGCTCCTGCTTGAGCCCGATATTGACGGCATCGCCAGCAAAGGCGGGCGCCTTGTTCTTCAGTTCCGTCACGATACGCATCGCAACCTTCGGACCGACACCCGGCGCCCGCGAGACGGCGGCACGATCCTGCAAGGCGATCGCATTGGCAAGCTCGGCCGGTGTCAGGGTCGACAGCAGCGCCAGCGCCACCTTCGCGCCCACACCCTGAACAGTCTGCACGATGTTGAACCATTCGCGCTCCAGCGCTGTCATGAAGCCGAAAAGCCGGATTTGGTCTTCGCGCACATATGTCTCGATGAAGAGAATGCAGGCCTTACCGACGGAGCCAAGCTTTGACAGCGTCCGGGCCGAGCAATAGGCGACGTAGCAGACGCCGTGCACATCCACGAGCACATAGTCTTCGCCGATCTCTTCGATTGTGCCTTTCAGCTTGCCGATCATGAATGAGGTCCGTCAAGGATGGGTTTCGGGAGAGATGAGGTCGAGCGAGGGAAAGTAGGAGCGATAGCGCGAGGCATCACGCGTCAGCAGCCTATGCCTTCGCCATTCGGCATGTGCGCCGATCAGGAAATCCGGAAGTGTTCTTTCCCGTTGTCCTCCGGCAAGCCGATAGAGGCGATGCGCTTTTCCGGCTCGAAACGCCGCTTCGAAAGGTATGGCCTCGCGCTTCATATCGAGCCAGGACAAGGCAATCGTCAACTCCTCTTCGCTCAAAGGCGAGGCAGCGAGTTCCGACCACACCACCGGACTGATGACGAGATCGCCTTCGCCGACACATCGCTTCAAGAGTTTGGCCGACCATTGTCGCTGGACTGAAGCCGGGCCGAGGATATCGATGAAAATGTTGGTATCAATGAGGGTCGATGTCGTCACGCGGCCCTCTCAGAAACTCCATAAATTCGTCCGTTGTCATGCCGCCAAGGTCAATCGTGCCCCTGACCCGCTCGAGCCAATCGTCGAAATCGCGAATGGCTGGGTCCGACGCTTCTCCGATCTTGACGAGCATCGCGCCGCTGCCGGAAGCGATGAAATCAACCTCCGAACCTGGGTTGATGCCCAGCCTGTCTCGAATTTCCTTCGGGATGGTCACCTGACCTTTTTCCGTCACGCGCATAGTAATACCTCTTCAGTAATACCTAGCGCTCGACCGGGAACAAGTCAAGAACAAACTATCCAGCCAAGGCCGCCTGTCGCAGCCGGCTGGCACCGCGATTATGGGCATGACAGACGGCAATCGCGAGTGCATCGGCCGCGTCATTGCCTTTGAACTCGACCTTAGGCATCAGGATCTTCAGCATCATGTGGATCTGCTGCTTTTCGCCGTGGCCGACGCCAATGACGGCCTTCTTGACCGCATTCGGCGCATATTCCGACACCGGCAGGCCAGCGCGGGCCGGCACCAGCATGACGACGCCACGCGCCTGGCCAAGCTTCAGCGTCGCTACAGCATCCTTGTTGACGAAGGTCTGTTCGACGGCGGCCTCGTCCGGTTTATAGCTGTGGACGACATCTGCAAGCCCGTCATGCAGTTGGCAAAGGCGGGATGCGAGATCCATGTCGCCATCCGACATCACGGTTCCCGACGCCACGAAGCGCAGGGAATTGCCAAGCGTATCGATGATACCCCAGCCGGTGCGGCGCAGGCCCGGATCGATGCCGATGATGCGAATCGTATTCTGCATAAGCCAACCTATCTTTCAGGCCCGACATGTGCCAGCAAAATGTGAACAAAACAAAAACAAGGCCGGATCGGGTTGCCGGAGCCGCGCTGAAAACATCGTGACGAAATTGCGGCGACGGGTTTGGAATAGGTGCGCAGCGCTCCTACATGTGCAAGCAACCCTCCTTTCCACCACGCAGGTTTCTTGCCATGGTCCCCTTTTCCATCCTCGATCTTTCGCCCGTTGCCGAAGGCAGCACCATCAGCCAGTCCTTCGAAAGCTCGAAGCGCATGGCGCAGAAGGCGGAAGAGCTGGGCTACAACAGGTTCTGGCTCGCCGAGCATCACGGTATGCCGGGCGTCGCCAGCGCCGCTACATCGGTTGTCATCGGCCATGTCGGCGCGGCAACCTCGCGCATTCGCGTCGGTTCGGGCGGCGTCATGCTGCCGAACCATTCGCCGCTGGTCATCGCCGAGCAATTCGGCACGCTGGAAGCATTGTTCCCCGGTCGCGTCGATCTCGGCCTTGGGCGCGCACCGGGCACGGACATGCGCACTGCACAGGCACTGAGGCGCAATATCGACGCCGGCGCGCAGAGTTTTCCGCAGGATATCGTCGAACTGCAGCACCTCTTCAGCCCTGCGGACGACAATCAGATCATCCTTGCCGTTCCCGGCCATGGTGCCAATATCCCTATCTGGCTGCTCGGCTCCAGCCTCTACAGCGCCCACCTCGCCGCCATGCTCGGCCTGCCCTACGCCTTCGCCTCGCATTTCGCCCCAGAAGCCCTGATGGATGCCATCGCCATCTACCGCGAACGCTTCACCCCATCGGCGACGCTCGACAAACCCTATGTGATGGTTGGCGTCATGGGAGCGGCGGCGGAGACGGATGAAGAGGCGCAATATCACTTCACCTCCGCACAGCAGCAATTCGTCAATCTCCGTCGGAATGTGCGCGGCCCCTTCCCGCGCCCGCGCCGTGACATGGACGATTTCTGGACGCCGATGGAAAAGCTGAATGTGGAAAATACGCTACGCTATGCCGTCGTCGGTTCGCCTGAGACCGCCGAAAAGAAGATTTCGCAGTTCATTCAGGATACGGAGGCTGATGAAGTGATCATTTCGATGCCGATCCATGACATCGACTCGCGGCTGAAGTCGGTGGAACTCTTCGCAACGCTTCCGAGCTTCAAGAAAGTCTCCTGATTCTCTGGGAAAACAGTTCAACCGGTGAGCCGCATCTCTTGTGCGGCTCACCGGGCGCTCGATGCTCAGGCCACCAGCCTCGTCTTCCAATGACGCCGGATGAGCATATCGAGCGACAGCTTGCCAGCGCCGGCGACGATCAGCGCGAACATGCCGCCTGCAATCGCCAGATCCTTTTCGAAATGCAGCAACTCGTTGTGGCTGCCGAAGTTCGTGTGAAAGAGCATCGCCGTCAGCAGGCAGAACAGGCCGAGGCCGAACGCGGCCAACCGGGTCATCAGCCCGAACGCAATGGCAAGACCCGCGCCAAGCTGCAGCACGATGGTGGCAACCGCGATCGGGGCCGTGACGCCAAGCCTGGCCATGGCATCTAAGGCATTGTCCAAATTGCTGGCAAGTTCGATGCCCTCTTCCAGGAAGAGCAGCGATAGCAGCAGGCGGCCGAACAGCAATGCCATGTCGGCCATATTCACAAGAATCGTACTCTCCTCTTCGAATTCCATGGCCTTTCTCCTTCCCATCATAGGTTCGTTGAAGCTCCGATCACGCCCGGCGGTATCTTCAAGACATGGGTCAATGAGAGATGCCGCCGGAACGATGGAGATCGGGCCTCAGTTGCTGGCCTTGGCTGATATCGCCTTGGTCAAATCCTCAAGCTCCTCGCATCCCGCTGGGCAAAGCTTGGTCAGCGTTGCAAGTTGCTCGCGGGCCTTGGGCATGTCGCCGGTTTCGACATAGAGTTCGCCGAGATATTCATGCGCGCCCTTGTGATCCGGCTGCAGCTCGAGAGCCTTGGTGTAGTAGGTCAGAGACGTCTTGAAGTCGCCGGTCTTGCGCAGGGTAAAGCCCATCAGGTTGTAGACATCAGCCTGCTGGTGCTCTTCGGCGATATCGCGAAGCTCGGCGAGTGCGCCGGCATAGTCCTTCGCGTCGATCTTGGCGCGCACGGAGGTCAGGTCCGGCGCATCGGTCGATTCCATATTATCGACGGCAAAGGCAACGCCTGCCGTTGCGGCCGGAAGTATGGCGACAGCGCACAAGCCGGCGATCCCGAAAATAGCATGTCTGAACATGGTAGTTGCTCCTCTTTCTGGCCACTCAGGCCTGGATGGTGGGGGTAAATCCGTAGGCATTGCCGTCCTTGACGAAGGTGCCGGAGCCCGGGAATGGGAAATGCGAGCCGCAAATCCTGATCTTGTCGGCAATGACGCGGTCGATCAGCCTGCGGCGGGTGGCGACGGCCATAGGGCCGTCCTGGTCGTAGGCACCTTCCCATTCCGGATGAGGTGCAAGCAGCGCCGGCACATACATGATGTCGGCCGAGACCATCAGCTGTTCGCTGCCGCCATCAATGAGGAAGACCGAATGGCCTGGCGTGTGGCCGTAAGCGGCCAGCATATGCACGCCCGGCACCACTTCGGCATTGTCGTCGACCAGCTTCCAGTTCTTCCATGTCGGAAAGACGGAGGCGATGCGCCGGCCGGCTTCCTTGCGGCCCTCCGCCAGCTTGTCAACACGGCCGGGATCGGTCCACCAGTTGTATTCGGCCGCGTTGACGATCAGCTCAGCATTCGGGAAGACGGCCGCGTTCGTTCCCTTTTCCATCAGGCCCCAGACGTGATCCGGATGGAAATGCGAGATCATGATCGTATCGATCTTCTTATAGTCGATGCCGGCGGCGGCCATGTTGGCCGGCAGATGCGTGGCATTGGTCTGCCACTGTCCGACACCGGAGCCGGCATCCATCATGATCTTGCGACCGCCAATATCGAGGACGACGACGGTCAGCGGAATGGGCATGAAGTCGGTGGTCAGACCGGCCTTGGAAAGCGCTTCCTTGGTGTCTTCGACGGAGGCGTTCTTGATGAAAGCCGGATCGTGCGGCTTGCGCCAGATGCCGTCATAGATGGCCGTGACCTCGATCGAACCGACCTTGTATTTGTAGAAACCGACTGCCGGCTCGAGCGGGGCTGCGGCAAAAGCTTGCGGAATGAATTCGAGCTTCGACGACAGCCCGAAGGCTGCCGCAGCTGCAGCCGTGCCGAGCACGGCGCGGCGGGTCATATCAAACATCGCAATTCTCCTCAGGGTTATGGCTTTTCGGGCCAGGCGGAAGTCGCAAACGATTGCAACCATCCACTGAGGAAGAAGATCGATGGTGATGAGCGCTTATTCCCCCTCGACCGAAGATTTCTTGCAAACCATTGAAATTCATTGGACTATTTTAGCGGCGGGAGATTGACGGATGGAATGGCGGACATTCCGCACTCCCTCGCCTTTGATTTTTTCATCAGCCCGGGAATAAAACCCGCGCAAGCGCGATCTAGCCTCTCAGGCAACATTGCAAGCGCCTTATCCGAAGCTTACAGTCGGCATCGGCGTTTTGCGGGGATCATGATGACAGACGCCCGACTTGTGAGTTCGATGACACTCGGCGGCCAGCTCCACCCATGGACATGGCACTCGCCGCAAAACACCGCGATCAGCAGGTTTGCGCGATTTCTGGCTCGCCTGCGTCGTTTCATTGCGGCGGCACAGCTCGGCAATCACGCCGTCCAGATGGCGGTCGCTCAATCCGCTGCCGGCGCGGAGCCATTGAAGCGCGCGATCGCTCCACCAGACGAGAGCATGCGCCGCTTTCAGCAAACGATCATCCCGCATCTGGACGCCGCCTATAATTTCGCGCGGTTCCTGAGCCGCGATGCCGATGCCGCGCAGGATATCGTGCAGGAAGCCTATCTTCGCGCCTATCGCGGCTTCAGTGGCTTTCGCGATGGCGATGCCCGCGCCTGGACCTTCACCATCGTCCGCAACTGCTATCACGCCTGGCTGCAGGAGGGTCGGCGCAAGACCCGCTATGAGCAGCCGATGACGGACGAACGAGATTCGGATGAAGGCTCGCCCTCCCCTGATCCTGCCTCCGAGGAGGATACGCCGGAGGCGGCCTTCGTGCGTAAATCGGAAGCGCAGCGGGTGCGCGAGGTCATCAACCGGTTGCCTGATGCCATGCGCGAGGTTCTGGTCCTGCGCGAACTCGAGGATCTCTCCTACAAGGAAATCGCCGAGATCATCGATGCGCCGATCGGCACCGTCATGTCGCGCCTCGCCCGTGCCCGCCGCGATTTCGGCGAAGTCTGGCGCAGCCTCGAAGGAAAAGAGGCGGCACGATGAACGGCGGAGAGCACCATGACCACGGCGAATGGAAAGACCTGCTGCACGGCTTCATCGACGGCGAACTGGATGCAGCCAATGCCGCGCGCTTCGAGGCACATCTGGCCACTTGCCGGGACTGCGCCGGCGAGATGGAGAATGCCCTGATGGTCAAGCATCTTTCCGCACGCGAGGGCGTCAAATGGCAGGCGCCTGATACCGTCCATGCCCGCGTGCAGGCGGCACTCACGCTAGAGCAATCCATGATGAGGCGAGCAGCTGCGAGCCACACGCAGAGCCAGTGGCAGCGTGTGTGGCGGCTCGTGCGCCAATGGAGCTTCGTGCCCTCGCTTGCCGTTCTCGCCGCCAGCCTCTTGCTGGTGCTGAACGTGCAGCAGAGTCAGACGATCGAGGATCAGCTTCTCGCAAGCCACGTCCGCTCGATGCTCGCCGATCACCTCACCGACGTGCTGACCTCAGACAAGCACACGGTCAAACCATGGTTCAACGGCAAGATCGACTTCTCCCCGCCCGTGGTCGATCTGGCGGCACAGGGCTTCCCCTTGGTCGGCGGTCGGGTGGATTATCTCGGCGGCCGGGTGGTGGCGGCACTGATCTACCGCCGGCATGGCCATGTCATCAATCTCTTCATCTGGCCGGGCGCTGCGGGAGCCAAAACCAATGCTGAGAAGGAGGGCTATAATTTCGTCGAATGGCATGCGGATGGCCTGGTCTTCTGGGCCGTCTCCGATGTCGCCGCACCGGATCTCTTCACCTTCCGCGACGCTTTTATCCGCGCGACAGCTCCATAACGCAAAAAGCCGGCTGCATTGCTGCAGCCGGCTTTGCAATTGATGGTTGTTGATCAAGCCGAAAGCTTGGCCAGCACTTCGTCCGAAACTTCGAAGTTCGAATAGACGTTCTGGACGTCGTCATCGTCTTCAAGATTTTCGATGAGCTTCATCAGCGACTGGGCCTTTTCTTCGTCGACCGGCACGTTGTTCTGCGCGCGCCAGATCGCCTTGACGGTTTCGGCTTCGCCGAGCGTCGCTTCGAGCGCCTTGGCGACTTCGCCGAGGGATTCGAACGCACAGATGATCACATGGCCTTCTTCGTCGCTTTCGACGTCATCGGCACCGGCTTCGATCGCCGCTTCCATAACCTTGTCGGCATCGCCGGCGGAAGCCTTGTAGGTGATTTCGCCGACGTGATCGAAGGAGAAGGACACCGAACCGGTTTCGCCAAGCGCACCGCCGGCCTTCGTGAAGATCGAGCGGACGTTGGACGCCGTGCGGTTGCGGTTGTCGGTCAGCGCTTCGACGATGATCGCCGTGCCGCCCGGACCATAGCCCTCGTAACGGATCGCATCGTAATTCTCGGTGTCGGCACCGGAAGCCTTCTTGATTGCACGATCGATATTGTCCTTCGGCATCGACTGCGCCTTGGCGTTCTGGATCGCCAGACGCAGGCTCGCGTTCATGGCCGGGTCGGGCAGACCCGTCTTGGCAGCGACCGTAATTTCGCGCGCCAGCTTAGAGAACATTTTCGAGCGCACCGCGTCCTGACGGCCCTTGCGGTGCATGATGTTTTTAAACTGTGAATGGCCAGCCATGGCACCCCTGTTCACGTCTTTTGTTGGGAATGGCCGCCTTATAAGAGCGAAGCGGCCTTCATTCAAGTGAAAAGCCGGATAATGGCGGCGGTCGAGGCCTTCCGCCACATTCCTATGGCTTGACCGCAAGCTTGCCTGCCCGAATATCGCCGACGGTTTCCATGGCGTTGTTCAATCCCTCGAGCGACGCGCGTTCGTCCTTGATTACGGGTCGTAGATCGGGCGACCAGTCATTGATGGCGGCAACGCGCGCCAGGAAAGTGCTGCCGCCTCTCATCTGGTGAATGATCCGGCTTGCCGGAACGCAGCCCTGTGCATCCGTAGCAACCGCCGGATGGCTATCAACTCTGATCAAGGCAGTCATACCAGGCGCATCATGCGACAAGAGGCAGACGCGTTGCGGTGTTGGTGAACTTCCGTAGTCGATGAACAAAGCCCCCGACAGGGACGTAATGCTGCAATTGCGTTTGTCAGTCATTGCATCGGTTGGGCATGACACGCTCCAACTGCCAGCGGCTAACAGATTTGCGCTTTTGCCGACAGAAACCGTTCCCTGACTGAATTTTTGGAGGCGATAGCCATCGGGCGTCGTGTTGACCGGGTTTGATGAGACGCAGCCCGATAGCGCTGCAGCTATTATTGTAGTCAAAAGAACCCGATTCATGCGCTTCCCCCAATGGCATGGCGCAATCAATCACGGCCAGCGGAAGTTGCATAGATGAGTAGGATACCTATCTCAACGAAAATCCTCAGAGCCCCTTGAGCACATAGATCAGCGGCTTGCGCGGCAAGGTCTTGACCGACACCGTGACGCTCGGGGTCGGCGCATAGGCGACGTCGAAATCGGGACCGAACAGGGCGAGAAACTGATCGACCGGCGGACCCCAGCGATGCATGGGCAGGATCAGCGACGACCGCAACCGTTTCACCACGCGGCTCATGCTGTCGGCCCCCATGGTCAAGCCGCCGTCGACCGGCACCATCACGACATCGAGCCGACCGATTTCGGCATATTGCTGGTCGGTGAGTTCGAAATGCAGATGCCCGAGGTGGCCGATACAGAGGCCCGCCACCTCGAAGATGAAGATCGAATTGCCATTGGCTTCGATGCCGCCACCCCAGGAGCGAATATCGGTAACGACATTGCGGATCAATGTATCACCGACGGTCATGCGGATCTTTGCCGGCTCGCCGGGCACATCGCTCCATCCATGCAGCACATATTTGATCGCGGGATCCGGCGTCAGCGTGTAGTGGCTCGGATGCGCCTTGTTCATCGTCACGACCTCAGGCGTATAGGGCGGCGGATAGGCGCCGCTATAATCCGTGGCGATGGAAACGCCGCCCGGCGTTTCGATGAAAAGCGTGGCATGGCCGAGGAAGGTGATCTTCACATCACCATTAACCGGATCATTGGCGAGCGTCGGACCGGGAGGAGAAAAACTGACGAATGCCGCCTTGGGCAGGGATTGTGCGATCGCCTGGCATTGACTGGGTTGCGGACGAACCGGATTCTGCTGGGCGTCCGCGACGTTCCAGTTGAGGATGATCGCCAGGAAAAACACGGCAAAGACAGGAAATCGCTTTAACATGCCATCCCCTCAAGCCAGATAGTGGCCGAAGGATGCGGCACGACCCGAAACGGGTCCAGCAACATTCAGGCACGATTGCTCACAATCGCGTCATCATCGGACGATAATGAATGATCGTGCAGCGATCAGCGCCAGAAGTCCGGAATGGTCTCCGCAAGCCTTGGGCCAAGCCGGAGTGGTGCGATCTTTTCCGCCAATCCCGTGGCATCGGAGATCTCGACGCCGACGCCGCAGATCGTAGCTGGCCCCGAAGCCGCCTCGAAACGTCCCTTCGGCATCTTGGAGATGAAGCGGTTCAGCGGCTCCTCCTTCTCCATGCCGAGCGAGGAATCGTAATCACCGCACATGCCGGCATCCGATATATAGGCGGTGCCGCCATTCAGGATCTGCGCGTCCGCGGTCGGCACATGTGTGTGCGTGCCGACGACGAAACTAGCGCGGCCATCGACGAAATGGCCGAAGCACTGCTTTTCGCTCGTCGCTTCCGCATGAAAATCAAAGACGATGGCATCCGCCTGCTCTTTCAGCGGGCAGGCATCCAGTATGGCCTCTGCCGATTTGAAGGGATCGTCTAGCTCCGGATGCATGAAGACGCGACCCATGATGTTGGCAACGAGCACCCGCGCACCGTTGCGGGCATAATAGAGGCCGGAGCCTCGGCCGGGCGTGCCGGCCGGATAGTTGGCGGGGCGCAGGAATTGATCGTGCCGCTCGCAGAAAACGACAGCTTCCTTCTGGTCCCAGACATGGTTGCCCGTCGTCACAACATCGGCGCCGGCATTGATCGTCTCGAGGAAAATATCCTCAGTGATACCGAAGCCGCCGGCGGCGTTCTCGCCATTGACGATGACGAAATCGAGCGTCAGGTCGGATACGAGGCCCGGCAGACGGTCCCATACCGCGGTCCGTCCTGTCTTGCCGACCATATCACCCAGAAAAAGCAGCCGCATTCGCTATCCAATCACTTCCGAAACGAAATTGAGTCCGCTCTCGGTCAAAATCGCGTCAAGACGGACATCATGCGGCTCAGCGGGTACTGATGGCACTTCTTGGCAATCGAATGCAATGCCGATCAGCCGCGGATTCAATCCTTTTTGATGCAAGCGCTCGATCGCGCGGTCATAATGACCCGCACCATAGCCTATGCGATGGCCGCTTCTGTCGAAAGCCGAAAGCGGCACGAGCATGACATCGGGGTCCAGCACTGCTGCCTCGGGCCCCGGACCGGAGGTCCCGAATCCAACCGGAACCAGCGGTGCGCCGGCCACGAGTTCCCGAAAGACGATCGTGCTGCGGTCGAGGATCACGGGCACACAGAGCCGCGCCCCGCGCTCCCGCAGACGCGCCATCAATGGCCGTATATCCACTTCCGAACGGATCGGCAGGAAGCCGGAGACGATATCTCCCGGCCTGATGTCGATGGCCTCGCCGCCATGGACCACCATGGCCAGGCCCTTTTCAATACGATCTTCTGCCGGAATGGCATCGCGCGCGGCCAGGCGCTCCTTGCGGTATTGGGCTTTCAGCTCTTTGCTCATGTGATCTTCGCAAATATCTATGATATCGCGAAAACATAATGAGCCGGCGGCCCATTGCAAAGCGCGAAAACGACATGCCGTGGCCGCGGAAAGGAGTGGGTTCCATCAGCCTTTGCGGACGATCGACAATTTCCCGTCGCCATCCGCATGCGCGCGAACGTTTTCATAATTCTGCAGTGTCGTATGACTGGTCTCGATCGGATGCGAATGCGTGGCGGTGATGACCACGACATCCGCACCAGCCGCCTCGCCCGCCTTGACGCCGGCCAAGACATCTTCAAACACCAGGCATTCCGACGGGCTTAGGCCGAGGCGTTGTGCGCCGAGTATATAGCCCTGCGGATCAGGCTTGCCGACCTTCACGTCTTCGGCGGTGACCATGAAGCGCGGAACCGGGATCCCGGCCGCGTCCAGCCGCGCCAGCGCCAGCCGATAGGGCGACGAGGTAACGATCGCCCAGCGCTCCGGTGGCAGCGATGCAAGGAAATCGACGGCGCCGGGCAGCGCGATGACGCCCTCGACATCGGCAATCTCGGCTTCGGTGATCTTCAGCGCCTCCGCGATCGGATCGACGCCAGCCAGATTCAGCTGGCCGATCGTATCGACACCGCGCTTGCCATGCATGGTCGGCATGAACTTCTCAACATCAAGACCCTGGGCGCGTGCCCAATTGCCCCAGACACGTTCTGCAGCAGCAATCGAATTGATGATCGTACCGTCCATGTCGAACAGGAAGCCGGAATAGGTCTTGGTGAAAGCGGAATTCGTTGCGGCGGACAAGGGCGGACCTTTCTGGATGAGACGGCGAGCGACTGCAGCAAACACGGCGCTCATAATATGAGCCCTTCCCGACTAAACGCAGCCTTCGAAAGAAGCAAATGAATGCTGCGCCGGACGCTTGGGAAAAGTCAGTCGGCTGGAGACCATGATCGGGAAAAACGAGAAAGGACGCGCGGCAGCAGGAGATGCCGCGCGCCATGAGCATTATTCGCCGAGGCGGCTCTTCAGGCCATTGATGATATGGTTCGCCAGAGCTTCGTAATCGTCATCAAAATGGTGGCCGCCGTCCATGGCGATGACTTCCGCGCCGGTGCCCTTCAGCAGCGGGCAGGCGACATCCTCGTCATCATCCTTGCCGTAGACGCATTGCACCATCTTCGGATTGATCGACTTGAGGTCGTTGACGGGATCGCCGCCCTTGCCGGCACTCGAAGCCCCGAGCCAGCCCATGACCGAAATCACATAGTCGACCTTCTGCGACAAGGACAGCAGTGACATCTGGACGATCTTATCCTTTTCGGCCTGAGGCAAGCGATTGTAGCTCGCCGGCAGCACATCGGCGCCAAAGGAATAGCCGACCAAGACCACATGCTTGACCTTGAAGCGCTTGGTGTAGAAGTCGATGATCCGGCCGAGGTCGTTGGCCGTTTGCTGTGGATCCTTCTCGGTCCAGAAATAATGCAGTGTATCGACGCCCACGACCGGGATGCCCTGGTCCTGAAGATAGCTGCCGACTTCCTTGTCGATGTCGCGCCAGCCACCATCGCCCGAATAGACAACGGCGAGCGTGTCCTCGGTCGGCGTCGTCTCCATGATATCAAGGGGCAATCCAAGCGGCGATTTCGAGCTGTCGATCGTCTTCATCAGATCGGCGAGCGAAGCCTCCAGCGTCGCATAAGTGTCGGCATTGTCCGAATCCGTGGTCTGAACTTCCGGGTGGTCCTTCTGGATGTCTGCAACGTGGTCGCGGCCATCCTTCGGCGCATTCGCCGTGAAAGTCACGAGAATAGGATTGGGTAGCGCGCCTTCCTGCAGACCGAAGGACACCATATCGCCATCGGTCTTCTTTTCGGCCGGCGTGCAGAGTTCCTGCTTCAGGCCGATGCCGGCGGTCGGGTCGACGGCCAGCGTACCGGCAACGGTCGCATCCGGCGTCTGGGCCGCGATCGTCAGTGCCATGGCGCCACCAGCGCCGACACCGGCAATGATGGGCAATTGATAGGTACTGTCGGCAAAGGAGCGCTGCACCTGCTGGCTGAGCGATTCCAGATCCGAGACGATATAGATGCAGCCGTCGTTCTTGCTGACGTCATAGCTGTTGAGCGACGCCAGAAAGGACGGATAGTCGATGCCGATGACGAGCGAGCCATTGGCGACGAGCTTGTCGGCAACAGCCTTCTCCTTGTCGCCCCAGCCGGCGAGATCGGAAATCAGCACGACTTCGTTCGAAACCTTGCCGTGCGGTCGCATGATGTGCGGCGCCGGGATCATGCCCAAATCATATTTCGTATCGTCGGCCTCAGCCCGTGCTTGGCCCGATATCAGCAGGCTCGTCGACAGCACGCATGCGAAAGCCAATGACATTGCGTATTTCAAGATCATTTCCTCACGACCCCCTTAAGTCCGCCCCCGATGAGGAATGTGGCATCCATCAACGCGATCATTGGACTGACCCCTCCCGAAACAGCCAAGTAGCGCGGCTGCCATTCGGGATGGAACTTGGATTTGAAGGCACGAAGCCCTTTGAAGTTATAGAAGCGCTCGCCGTGTTCAAACACAGTTCCCCCGACCCTGTCCCAAACCGGCGCTGATTCCCGTCTCGACATGCCCGACAGCGGTGCCATGCCGAGGTTGAAACGCTGAAACCCCTGACCCTTGAGATATTCGAGAATCTGCACGAACAGAAAATCCATCGAACCCTTGGGGGCATCAGGGGAAAAACGCATCAGGTCGACGGATCCCTCCTCCTTGGTCTCCGTCATCAGAATATTCGCAAAAGCGACGATCTTACCATCCTTTTTCAACACGCCGACCGGCTGCGAGCACACATAATCCGGATCGAACGCGCCGAGCGAGAAGCTCTTTTCTTTGGCATTGTGATCGGCAAGCCATGTATCGGAGACATGGGCGAGCTGATCCAGCACATCGGGTATATCTTGGGGTTCGATAACGGCAAATTCTAGTCCATCGCGCACCGCACGGCTCGCCGTCTGCCTGAGATTGGCCCATTTGCCGCCCTTAAGCTCAAAATTCGCAAGATTGACCACGGCAAGTTCGCCGAGCTTGAACGCCCGCAAGCCCGCATCGGCGCAGTAGGAGAGAAGCGCCGGCGAGATCTGGTAGAAGACCGAGCGGCAGCCGGCAGCGCGCGCCGTCTCGACAAAGCGCCAAATCAGATCGGGCACCGCCTGGCGCGGGCCGACCGGATCGAACAAGGCGATCCACGAGCGGCCCTGCTTGCCGTACATGATGAAGGCATCGCCTTTTTCCGAGAACATGATGCTCTTGTCGCCCATGCGCACCAGATTGGCGTCGGCAATACCTTGCTTGCGCACGATCTCCACGGCGCGCGCAAGCGCATCTTCGTTGACCGGCTCCGGCCGCTTCGTCGCCGGGCGCAAGAGGCTGAAGATCGCGATCGCCGAGGACAGGATGGAAATGCCGAGCGCTGCGCGAAGCCCGCGCGGCGCCTCATCTGCGAATTCGAACTGCCACCAAAGCTCGTTGCTGTATCCGACATCGCGATAGACGAAGAACAGCACGACGATGGCACCGATGCACACGACAGCGATCGCGGTGAGCCAGCCGGCGGTCAGCGTCTGATTAAGCAGCGAAGCCGGCCGCTTGAACAGGCGACGGCTGACGACGAGGCTGAAGACAAAGAAGGCCAGCAGACCGGCTTCGACGATGGCGATGGCCTTCAATAGCGAGAAGAACAGGGCAAACAGAGCAGAGAAAGTCGAAACCCACCAGGCACCGTCGAGACGCTGGCTGAGGCCGCGCGCCGCAACGATGATCGCCAGACCGAGAAGGCTCGACAGGAAATGCGCACTTTCGACAAGGGACAGCGGCAGATAGTCCGATAGCACGATCAGATTATGATCCGGCGTCGGCGTCACGCTCGAAAAGACCAGCATCATGCCGAGCAGCAGCGCAAAGGCCGACAATAGCTGCGGCATCAGGCGCGCGCCAACGCGGCGCATGCTCGAAGCTACCGGATGATCGACAAAACGGCGCAACTCCGCAACCGAAATTGCGGCAATCGCGATAACGAGCGGAATGACATTGTAGATGACGCGATAAAGAACCAGGGAGCTCAGAACAGCGTCCTCATTCACGGAACTGCCGAGCCAGGCGATGATGATCGTCTCGAATACCCCGAAGCCGGCCGGGACGTGGCTGAGCACGCCAAGCCCGACGGCGATCGCGTAAATTGCGAAGAAGCCCGGCCATCCGATAGAGGTTTCCGGCAACAGCACGTAGAGTACGGAGGCCGAGGCTGCGATATCGAACGCGGTGACCAGGAACTGCCGCGACCAGGTGCGCGAATCCGGCAGCCGAACTTCGACCGGCCCGATGCGCACCTCGCGGCCGTTGCGGCCGGCATAGACCACGAAAGCAAGCGCCGCGAGAATGGCGATGGCGATCAGTCGCAGCCACAAGCCATCGACGCTGATCAACGGGCCGATCTCATCGGCAATGACCAGAAGCGCAATAGCACCGACGGCAGCAAGGCCAAGACCGAAGGCGAGCGTGACGAAAGCGATGATACGGGTGATGTCGTCGGGCGACAGGCCGAGCCGGGTATAGGCGCGGTAGCGGATTGCGCCGGCGCTGAGCGCGCCGAAGCCGGCCGTGTTGCCGACCGCGTAGGCGCTGAAGGAGGTCAGCGCGACATGCGGAAACGGCAACCGCTTGCCGATATATTCGAGCGCATTCTGGTCATAGAAGATCAGTGAAGCGAAGCTGAGGCCGGTAAAAAGCAGCGCAAGCAGCACCGAGGAGATCTTCGTCGTCGTCAAGGCATGGACGACATCGTCATAGCGGACCTCGGTGGTCAGGTCATAGATCGCATAGGCGGCGATGCAGAAGACGGCGACGGTGAGAACGGCGACAATCAGCGCGCGGTAGCGGTTCAACAGACCGACGATACCGCCACGCTCTTCCAATTCCTCGTCGGCATTTTCCAGATCGATTGGGCTCGACATGCTCTACCTGTTTATATTGACCTTGCGGTCCTGATTGTTCGGGTATCCGGTAACACCGGCAATATGTTTGGTGTGGCCGTATACACTTCTTTCACAGGTCCGTTATGACGCGTGCTCCCATTATTCTAAAATTAGGCAATTTTGGCGCAGGCCGGTGCCGGCAGCGATGAATCTGCCGTTAGTCAAAGGATTTTGCCATTCATCCGGCTTCTGAGCCTCTCCAGACACGAAAGTGATTCCCACCCTCCCGGCCTCTATCAGGAATTCGCGATCCGGTCATCTGTGCACTCCCTCTTCTTGCGAGCGCATCTTCGCCGCCGATCCGCCCGCGTGAATCCCTATTCGTCAGACAAGCTCGGCAGGTATTTCGACCGCTAAGCGCAGTCTTGTTTCCGATTACGGGGAGCCTACTACAACGTGAGATAGATATCTACATCACACACCAACCGGCACCCGCTGGTAAGAGCAGCAGAACCGCCCGAGATGGTGGAGCGAGGCGTAATAGGTGGAAACGGAAAGCTAGGCGATGCTGTTCTGGCGCAGCAGTTCCTTCAGCTTGCCGCTCGTCCCGTCCTCGTCGAGCGGCGTGTAGACCACCAGCTTCATGTCGGCACGGTCCATGACCGCGAGTGCGGTATATTCGAATGTCATCAGGCCGCCCTGCGGATGGCGTAGGCGCTTGTGACCTGTCAGCGGTCGCAGCACATCCTGTCTCGGCCACCAGGCGCGAAATTCGGGGCTCGCTTGCGTCAAGGTGGCGATCAGCCGTTCGAAATCAGGATCGCCGGCGTAACGGGCACTGTCGGCGCGAAACATCGCCAGCGAATTCGCCGCTACGCTCTCCCAATCGACGAGAAGCTGCCGATGAGCCAGATCGGTAAACACACGATGGATGCTGTTGCGCGCATCGCCCTGCAACAGGCTGTAATCGCCGAAAATTGCGACAGCCGCTGCATTCCAGGCCAGCACATCCCAGCGCCGGCCGAGAACATAGGCCGGCTGGCCGGCGAGGCTCGCAAGCATGCGCACCAGCGCGTCCGGCACATCCTCCGGTCCGCGCGACGGCAGATCCGCGGAAGGTCGATCGCTGAGGGTAAAGAGGTGGCGCCGCTCGGCCGGATCAAGCCGTAGGGCATCCGCCAGCGCCGCCAACACCTCCGCGGAGGCGCGCACGTCCCTACCCTGCTCAAGCCATGTGTACCAGGTCGTTCCGACCCCGGCGAGCAGCGCCACTTCCTCGCGCCTGAGCCCAGGCGTCCGGCGTCGAAATCCTTCCGGAAGCCCGACGCCGGCGGGCGTCAGCTTTTCGCGGCGGGAGCGCAGGAAGGCGCCGAACTCGCGACGCCTGGCTTCTAGGATGGTCTGGCTCGGATTGATGGTCATTGCCTATCATAGCAGGATCAATACTAGGATAAAGTCAGAACTGTTTGCCGCTTCCACAAGCTGCCAATTATCATCATGCGGACAACATGAAGGCGGTTGCTATGGATATGAGCGGCAAAACGGTCCTGATTACAGGCTCGACGGATGGTGTCGGGCGCCGAGTTGCGGAACGACTGGCAGCGGCAGGTGCGACGATGATCGTTCACGGCCGTGACAAGACCCGCGCGGAAGAACTGATCTCCCGCATCCGGGACAAGGGCGGCAAAGCGGCCTATTATCTCGCCGACCTTTCCTCGCTGAAAGAGGTCCGCACCCTGGCCGACGCAATCGAGCGCGACTACGATCGCCTCGATGTTCTGATCAACAATGCCGGCATCGGCACCGGTAGCGCCAGCACTGGGCGCCAGGTAAGCCAAGACGGATACGAGCTGCGCTTCGCGGTGAATTATCTCGCCGGCTTCCTGCTGACGCGCCGGCTGCTGCCTCTATTGAAGGCAAGCACTCCCGCCCGCATCGTCAATGTATCCTCTGCTGGCCAGCAGGCGATCGACTTCTCCGATGTCTTGCTGACGCGCGGCTATAGCGGGGTGCGCGCCTATTGCCAGAGCAAGCTGGCGCAGATCATGTTCACCTTCGATCTCGCCGAGGAGCTTGCCGGCTCCGGCATCACCGCCAACTGCCTGCACCCGGCGACCTATATGGATACAACGATGGTGCGTCAGGCTGGCGTTGCGCCGCTTAGCACGGTCGAGCAAGGCGCCGACGCCATTCTCAATCTGGCAACCAGCGATGCCCTGGACGCACGCACCGGTCTCTATTTCGACGGGCTGCGTCCCTCGCGCGCCAATACTCAGGCCTATGACGCGACTGCACGTCGTGACCTGCGAACGCTCAGCCAAAGCCTTATCGGCCTGGCCTAAGACCTTATTCCTTGCCCTCCCCAGCCTCTAGAAAGGAGACACCCATGTCGTCTCAACACGTCGCTATTATCGGCGGCTCCTCCGGCATCGGTCTTGCAACCGCCGCCTATCTTCTCGAAAAAGGTTATCGCGTCACGATCACTGGCCGCGATAAGGCGAAACTCCAGGCTGCCGCACAAAGTCTGAATGGCGATCTCACGGCAATCGCCATGGATGCAGCCGACTTTACGGGCCTTGCAGCAGCCTTCCAGGCAATCGGCCCGATCGATCATCTCGTCCTGGCATTGGGCGGCGGTAATGGCGCCGGCCCTTTCGCCACGGTCGATCTTGCCGATCTCAGGAAAGGTTTCGAGCAGAAGACGATGGCGCATTTCGCCTGCGCCCAGGCCTGCCTGCCCTATCTGTCGAAACAGGGCAGCATCACCTTCGTCTCCGCCGTATCGGCACAGGCCGCCATGCCCGGAACCGCCGGACTTGGAGCCATCAATGCCGCCATTGCTGCGCTAGCACCCATTCTCGCCGTCGAGCTCAAGCCGATCCGGGTGAACTGCGTTTCTCCGGGTGTCGTCGATACCCCCTGGTGGGACTTCCTGAGCGCAGATCAGAAAGAGCCGACATTTGCCGGCTTTGCAGCACGTACGCCCGTCGGCCGTGTCGGCCAGCCCAGGGAAATAGCCGAAGCTATCGTCTTCCTGATCGGCAACGGCTTTACCAGCGGCCACACGCTGATTTGTGATGGCGGCGTCCGCCTCGGTCAATGATTTCCAGAGCCTCTGCGCCGTCTTCCGATCGCGAAAAAGCCATCGCGGCTGGCGACGCGATGGCGTCCTCAGCTGTTTTGACGCCCGGTAAATGCTTCAGAATCTCAGTCAGCCGCGCCGAGATCGAGCCCGGCGGCATTCTGCGATCGAACAGTCAAGCGGGAGGAGGAGTGACGTCGGCGTGACAGAAGAACTTTGCGACGCCTTCCTTGGCCATTTGCCGGAAAATTGAAGAGCGATCCACGACGACCGATGGATGTTTACGATCCTGGGTGCCTACAAACGTAGGTGGGCACCGTGTGTCCAGGCCCACGAGCCTGGTCAGGGACAGCTCCCTTTGGATCGAGTATGGCCCCAGGGATTGTGGTTCCTGTCGGGAAGCGCAGACCGCCTCAACTATATAGAGCGGATTGTCTCGCCGCACCAGAGGGCCGCATCGGGCATCCGCAGAAATAACTCAAAGCATGTCGCGCAAAAGTGAGCGGCGGTTTTGCGATACGACATGCGCAAAATCGAATCTAAAGCGAGAGAAAGGAGGCTGAAAGCTCGCGATGCGCTTTAGACCTGCTCGATCCCCGGCCGCTCCAGGAGCTTCTCGGTAATGCCATGGATGCGTGTCGTCACCTCGTCGATTACACTAGCGAGCGTCTCCTCGGCGCGGGCATTGGCGGCGAGCGCCGTATCACGGTTACTGGTCAGGGACTCCAGTTCGGCTTCTAGCGCGGAGACCCGGCGCGTCAATTCCGATACCTCGTCCATAATCATGATGCCGGCCATGACGGTCAGCCTGAGATCGCCGATTTCACCGAACTGGCTCTTCAAATGCAGGACATAACGGTCGAAGCGATTGGCAAGATCCGTCAGATGGTCTTCCTGCCCCTCTTCGCAGGCCATCCGATAGGCTTTGCCGTCGATCGTTACCGTTACTTGTGCCATTCGACTTTCCGATCACTGCCGCTCTGGACGGCTGCTTCCCGAGGGATCAGCGGTCCAGCACGGCTCTTATGGTTTCCATCGCCGTCACGAGCCGGCGCGACACTTCACGATTGACTTCCTCGAGCCGGTTCGCCCGGAACTCGGCCTGATCCAATTCCTGGGCAAGACGCGACCGGTCGGCGTGAACCCTGCGGACCTCGCCTTCTATATCGCTCTGCGCCCGTTCGCGCTCGAACCGTCCGTCGACGGCGCTCTCCAAAGTCGAAAGCGCCTGGCGCAATTGGGCGAGCGCCGCGTCCACCGTTTTGCCTGAAGGTGTCATACCCTTCGCATCTCCGCGCAAGGCCCGAATCAAAACATCCGGCCACTTGTCTGATTTCGCAACAATATTCAACTCGGCAACAGCACGTCAATAAAGGCCGCCCTGTGGCGGGACTCCTATTCTGTGGATGAACGCTGCCTTTGCCGCCTGCGCGGGCCTTGTCGCATGATTGTCGTCTTTTGTAAAAGTGAACGGGCAAATGTCAAAAAATTGCCGCAGGTGGGTCGGATTGAGCCCTCGATTTGTTGACTTGCTCGCCCTAACTGCTATGTCTCGACCGCCTGAGGCGACGTTGGAAATGGCGTTCGGAAGAGCGTCCCTTCACCCCGCCTTTAACCGATGGCCTCCCTCCAAAGCGTGCGGCCATCCCCCGAACCCGGAACATTGCGGAAAAACCCATGAACTCTCGCGAACAACACGACCGGATGGCAAATGCGATCCGTTTCCTTGCCATGGATGCTGTCGAGAAGGCCAATTCCGGTCACCCCGGTTTGCCAATGGGGATGGCTGATGTCGCCACCGTTCTCTTTAGCAAATATCTGCGCTTCGATCCGAAGAACCCGCTTTGGCCGGATCGCGATCGTTTCGTCCTGTCGGCCGGTCACGGCTCGATGCTGCTTTATTCGGTTCTCTACCTTACCGGCTATCCGGACATGACGGTCGATGAACTCACGCGTTTCCGCCAGCTCGGCTCCAAGACCGCCGGCCATCCGGAATATGGCCACGCCACTGGCATCGAAACCACCACCGGCCCGCTGGGCCAGGGCATTGCCAACGCCGTCGGCATGGCGATCGCCGAGCGTAAGTTGCGCGAGGAATTCGGCTCCGAGCTTCAGGATCACTACACCTACGTGATGTGCGGCGACGGCTGCCTGATGGAAGGCATCAGCCATGAAGCCATCGCGCTTGCCGGCCACCTCAAGCTCAACAAGCTGATCCTGTTCTGGGACAACAATTCCATCACCATCGACGGCGCTGTTTCGCTTTCGGACTCGACCGACCAGGTCGCTCGCTTCAAGGCCGTTCATTGGAACACGATCGAGGTCGACGGTCATGACCAGGCCGCGATCAGCGCTGCTATCGAGGCCGCGCAGAAGTCCGACCGCCCGACGCTGATCGCCTGCAAGACGATCATCGGCTTCGGCGCGCCGAACAAGCAGGGCACCCATAAGGTCCATGGCTCTCCGCTCGGCGCCGAGGAAATCGCCGCGACCCGCGTTGCCCTCAACTGGCCCTACGAACCCTTCGTCATTCCGAACGACATCCTCGGTGAATGGCGCGCCGCTGGCGAACGCTCCGTCGGTATCCGCGAAGCATGGGAAGGCCGCCTTGCTGCTGCCGACCCGGCCAAGAAGGCCGAGTTCACCCGCCGCTTCGATCACAAGCTGCCTGCCGGCTTCGACGCCGCCATCAGCGACTACAAGAAGAAGCTTGCGGAAACCAAGCCGACAGTCGCAACCCGTAAGGCTTCGGAAGATGCGCTCGAAGTCATCAACGGCTTCATTCCGGAAACGCTCGGCGGCTCCGCCGACTTGACGCCGTCGAACAACACCAAGACCAGCCAGATGAAGTCGATCACCCCGACCGACTTCTCCGGCCGTTACATGCACTGGGGTATTCGCGAACACGGCATGGCTGCTGCCATGAACGGCATCGCGCTCCACGGCGGTCTCATCCCCTATAGCGGCGGCTTCCTGATCTTCTCGGATTATTGCCGCCCGCCGCTCCGCCTCGCTGCCCTGATGGGCATCCGTGCCATCCACGTCCTGACGCATGATTCCATCGGCGTCGGCGAAGACGGCCCGACCCACCAGCCGGTCGAGCAGGTCGCCAGCCTGCGCGCCATCCCGAACTTCCAGCTCTTCCGCCCGGCGGACGCAACGGAAACGGCCGAATGCTGGCAGATCGCCATCAAGACGACCAACCGCCCGTCCGGCCTTGCCCTGACCCGTCAGAACCTGCTGGCCGCTCGTACGGAATATAGCGAGAAGAACCTCTGCGAACTCGGCGCCTATACGCTGGCTGGCAATGCCGACGCCAAGGTGACGATCTTCGCTTCGGGCTCCGAAGTCGAACTCGCTGTAGCAGCCCGTACGGCTCTCGAAGGCAAGGGCGTCTCCACGCGCGTCGTTTCGGTTCCCTGCACCGAACTCTTCTTCGAGCAGCCGGACGCCTACCGCAAGGAAGTCATCGGCAACTCGCCGGTCAAGGTTGCCGTCGAAGCCGGCGTTCGCGAAGGCTGGGATGCCTTCATCGGACCGGAAGGCGCCTTCGTCGGCATGAAGAGCTTCGGCGCTTCGGCTCCCTACAAGGACGTCTACAAGCATTTCGGCATCACCACGGAAGCCGTTGTCGCCGCCGCTGAGGCAAAGCTTTCCTGAGGGCGCTGACAAGCGCTCTCAAATCCAATAAATAAACACCCTGAATGAAAGGGAGTGACATTCATGACTGTAAAAGTAGCCATCAATGGCTTTGGCCGCATCGGCCGTAACGTCCTGCGCGCAATCGTCGAATCCGGCCGCACCGACATCGAAATCGTTGCCATCAACGATCTCGGCCCGGTCGAGACCAACGCCCACCTGCTGCGTTACGATTCCATCCACGGCAAGTTCCCCGCCGAAGTGAAGGTCGAAGGCGACACGATCATCGTGGGCGGCGGCAAACCGATCAAGGTCACGGCAATCAAGGATCCGGCAACCCTGCCGCACCGCGATCTCGGCGTCGACATCGCCATGGAATGCACGGGCATCTTCACCGCCCGCGACAAGGCCGCCGCTCATCTGACGGCCGGCGCCAAGCGCGTCATCGTTTCGGCTCCTGCAGACGGCGCCGACCTCACCGTCGTTTTCGGCGTCAACCATGACCAGCTCACCAAAGAACACCTGGTCATCTCCAACGCATCATGCACCACGAACTGCCTGGTGCCGGTGGTCAAGGTACTCGACGACGCCGTCGGCATCGACCACGGCTTCATGACCACGATCCATTCCTATACCGGCGACCAGCCGACGCTCGACACCATGCACAAGGACCTGTATCGCGCCCGCGCCGCAGCTCTGTCCATGATCCCGACGTCGACGGGCGCCGCAAAGGCTGTCGGCCTCGTTCTGCCGCACCTCAAGGGCAAGCTCGACGGCACGTCGATCCGCGTTCCCACGCCGAACGTCTCGGTCGTTGATTTCAAGTTCGTGGCCAAGAAGGCTACGACGGTCGGCGAAATCAACGAAGCCATCAAGGCTGCGTCAAACGGCAAGCTGAAGGGCATCCTCGGCTATACCGACGAGCCGCTGGTTTCTCGCGACTTCAACCATGACAGCCACTCGTCGATCTTCGCAACCGACCAGACCAAGGTCATGGAAGGCAACTTCGTGCGCGTCCTGTCGTGGTACGACAACGAATGGGGCTTCTCGAGCCGCATGTCGGACACGGCCGTCGCCTTTGCAAAGCTGATCTGATCATGACGTTCCGCCCGCTCCTTCCGACGACAGTCCGCTGGCGTCCGACGGAGGGAGATGGGCTGGAGCACCTGACGATTACTCCTATCGACAATGCCGGCGGCGCGGCCATCCGTGCCGCCGGCATTATCATTGGTGCTCGTGGCGGCACGCCCTATGGCGTCTCCTACCGTATCGATTGCTCGGCCGGCTGGGCTGTTCTTTCCTTTTCCGTCGAAACCACCGATGGCCGCCGCCTGGCGCTGATCTCGGACGGCAAGGGACATTGGCGCACCGAGCATGGCGTGGCGTTGCCGCGATTCGACGGCTGCATCGATATCGACCTCTACGGCTCACCCTTCACCAACAGCCTGCCGATCCGCCGGCTGGAGTTGGCGCCCGAAAGCGGGACGGCAGAGCTTTCGATGCTCTATATCCCGTTCGACACCTTCGAACCGGTGCGCGACGGTCAGCACTATACCTGCATCGTGCCGGAGAAACTTTATCGCTATGCGGCCGAGGACAGGAATTTCACAGTCGATCTTCCGGTCGACGAGGATGGGCTGGTGATCGACTATCCCCGCTATTTCAGGCGCGCCGCCGTCTGACTTCCCGCGAAAGCGGGCCTACTCATCTTCTTAAAAACATTTCGATTTTTTCACTGCCTGCCCTGCTATCGTCCAGATTTACCAGTAAATTTGAGGCAGGAAGTCTCCCAGGCACTCCAAACCGCTTTGCCGTTCTGGCGGGCGCATCACACTATGACGTTACCGACATCGGAAGGGTCTCCAGTTTGAGCTCTTCTCCGGGCGATCTCAGTATTTGCCAATCCGGCTAATACGACGGCATGATGGGAGGTGGCGGGATTTCCGGGCTTTTGGTCCGGTGGCGGCGCACGGAAAGGGGAAAAAGGTGGAGGCATTTTACATTATCGTGCTGATCAGCACGGTTCTCATACTCATTGCAGCCTTCTCCAGCCTCCTCGCCTTTCGTTTCGGCGCGCCTTTGCTGCTGCTCTTCCTGATGATCGGCCTTGCCGCCGGAACCGATGGACTCGGCATCGAATTCTCCAACAATTATCTCGCTTATATCCTCGGCTCCCTGGCGCTTGCGATCATTCTCTTCGATTCCGGCTATGGTACGCCGATCCAGGCCTTCAAGCTTGCGGCGGCGCCCGCGCTGACCATCGCCTCCGTCGGCGTCATCGTAACCGCGGCGCTGTTCGGCCTTGCCGCCAGCTGGCTGCTCGGCTTTACCTGGTTGCAGGGCCTGCTGCTCGGCTCCATCGTCGCCTCGACGGATGCGGCGGCCGTCTTCTTCCTTCTGCGCATCGGCGGCATCAATATCCGTGACAAGGTGCGCTCGACATTGGAAGTCGAATCCGGCACCAACGATCCGATGGCGATCTTCCTGACGCTCGCCTTGGTCGAGCTGCTCGCAAGCGGCGAAGGCTATGCCGGCATCAACCTCGCCATGCTCGCCACCTTTGTCCAGCAGATGGGGCTAGGTGTCATACTCGGCCTGCTCGGCGGCATGATGATCGTCCTTATCGTCGGCCGCCTGGAGACGGATCGCGGCCTGACGCCTATCTTCGTGCTGGCGCTGGCGCTCCTCGTCTTTTCGTTTACCGGCGCGGTCGGCGGCAGCGGCTTCCTGGCCGTCTATGTCGCGGGCATCTATGCCGGCAATCGCAAGCTGCCCGCATCCGCCTCGATCAAGCGTTTCCAGGACGGCATGACCTGGCTGGCCCAGATCATCATGTTTCTCGTGCTCGGCCTGCTCGCCACGCCATCGGAATTTCCGGCGATCGCCATCCCTGCCATCGCGCTGGCACTGTTCCTGATCTTCATCGCACGCCCGATCGCCGTCTGGCTCTGCGTGCTGCCGTTCGATTATACGCAGCGGGAAACCGGCTTCGTCGCCTGGGTCGGCCTGCGCGGCGCCGTCTCCATTCTTCTGGCGATCATGCCGATCCTCGGCGGACTGCAGGCGGGTCAGACCTATTTCAACGTCGCCTTCATCGTCGTGCTGGTCTCGCTGCTCGTGCAGGGCTGGACCATCAAACCCATGGCGCGCCGGCTTGGCCTCATCGTTCCCCCACGCATGGGCGCGATCGACAAGGTCGAGGTCGACCTGCCGGGTACCGTCAACCACGAACTCCTCTCCTATCGTGTCGTGAAGGACAGCCCGGTTCTGCGCGGTGAGCGCATTCCGCGCTGGGCGACGCCATCGCTCATCGTCCGCGATGGCAAATCCATGCGCTATCAATATGCCGGCCGGTTGCGCGAAAACGACATCGTCTATCTTTTCGTCTCTCCCAACTATTCGCGCCTTCTCGACCGGATCTTCGCCAGCCGCGCGCCGGTCGATCCCGAGGATGCCGAATTCTTCGGCGCCTTCTCGATATCGCCGCTGCGCCCCGCCGCCGATCTCGACGCTGCCTATGGACCGGGACTGCTGAGCGAACAGGAGAAGGGGCTCACCATAGCGGAGCTCATGCGCCATCGCCTCGGAGGCAAGGCCGACTATGCCGATCGCGTTCGTCTGGGCGAGATTATTCTCATCGTTCGCGATCTCGACGAGAACGATCATATTCAGTCCGTCGGCATGTCGCTCGAGGCGGTGGAGCCGCCCGTCATCATGCCGATCTTCATCAATCTCCATGATATTTTGAAGAGCATCCGCGCCTACCTGCAGAAGCGTCGCGAACGCGCGCATGAAGCTGTTTCAAGCGATTCGTCGACGGGCAAAAACGACGTCTGAACGCCTTGCGTCTCCGATCATCCGTAGTATGGTCGGCCCGCTTTTCGCCACCAACAATATCGGATCCTCCCATGGCAGCCTTCAAAACTCTCGACGATCTCACCGACATCTCCGGCAAGCGCGTATTGGTACGCGTCGACCTCAACGTGCCGGTCAAGGATGGCAAGGTCACCGACGCAACCCGCATCGAACGTGTCGCTCCGACGATTCTCGAACTGTCCGAAAAGGGCGCCAAGGTCATCCTGCTTGCCCATTTCGGTCGCCCGAAGGATGGCCCCTCCCCGGACCTCTCCCTGGGCCTGATCGTACCAGCCGTCGAGGAAGTTCTGGATCATGCCGTTCTCTTCGCCACCGATTGCATCGGCGCGCCGGCCGCCGACGCCGTTTCGAAGATGAACGATGGCGACATCCTGCTGCTTGAAAACACCCGCTTCCACAAGGAAGAGGAAAAGAACGACGCAGCCTTTACCAAGGCGCTTGCCGCAAATGGCGATATCTACGTCAACGACGCCTTCTCGGCCGCGCACCGCGCCCATTCTTCGACGGAAGGTCTCGCCCATCTGCTGCCGGCCTATGCAGGCAGAACGATGCAGGCAGAGCTTGAAGCCCTGGAAAAGGGCCTCGGCAATCCGGTACGTCCAGTCGTCGCCATTGTCGGCGGTGCCAAGGTCTCCACCAAGATCGACCTTCTGATGAACCTCGTGAAAAAGGTCGATGCGCTTGTCATCGGTGGCGGCATGGCCAACACCTTCCTCGCCGCGCGCGGCACCAATGTCGGCAAGTCGCTCTGCGAGCATGATCTCGCCGATACCGCAAAGCAGATCATGATCGAGGCCGCCACGGCCGGCTGCGCGATCGTGCTGCCGGAAGACGGTGTCGTCGCCCGCGAATTCAAGGCTGGCGCAGAAAACGAAGTCGTCGCGATCGAAGCGATTCCCGCAGATGCCATGGTCCTCGACGTCGGCCCGAAGTCGGTCGAAGCGGTCAAGAACTGGATCGGCCGCGCCACCACGCTCGTCTGGAACGGCCCGCTCGGCGCCTTCGAAATCACGCCTTTCGATGCAGCAACAGTCGCCGCAGCCAAATACGCCGCTGAATGCACCAAGGCCGGCAAGCTGACCTCCGTCGCCGGCGGCGGCGATACGGTTTCGGCGCTGAACCATGCCGGCGTTGCCGACGACTTCACCTATGTCTCGACGGCGGGCGGTGCGTTCCTCGAATGGATGGAAGGCAAGGTTCTTCCCGGCGTCGCCGTTCTTCAGGCCGGCAAGTAAATCGGCCAGCACCTCAAGTGAATGAAAAGCCTCGGCCGTGATGCGGCCGAGGCTTTTTTCTTTATGGCAATAAAGCCCGAACATTCAGAACAGAGCAAGCTACATCTGCCACAATGGCTAGATCAGCTTTGCTGTGATATCGGAAAGAAAACCGTGTCAAACGGATGTTACAAAAGAGCGGCACTAGGTCCAATTATAATGAAGGGCCGAATAGAGGGGTTGCCATATGCTGGCCTGGCGCAGTTTTATTGCCGTTCTTGCTGTCGTCTTGGTCGCTCAAACAGATATTGCTCACGCCCAACAGGTGCGCGCAGCCGTTCCCGTCTTTTCTCCGACCGGACCGGATGCAGAAGCTTACGGTGAGAAACTCGGCTATCCCGTCGGCATGCCGCTCAGCGAACAACGCAACATGATCGGCAACTTCACCCACGCCGATCAGCTTGCGCCAACGCACACGATCGCCGCCGCCGAACATCCGTTACAGCTGTTACGCGCCCCGTCCGAGATTTCGGTGAAATTCACATTCGGCGCTGAAACCGCCTCCCTGTCGAAATATCTCGACACCAATCCCACCACGGGATTGCTGATTGCCCGCAACGACACGATCCTGTTTGAACATTATCAATACGGCCGCACGGATCACGATCGCTTCGTCTCGCAATCCCTAGCGAAGACATTGACCGGCATGATGATCGGGATTGCGATTTCCGAGGGCGCAATCCATTCGATCGACGATACAGTTGAGACCTATGTGCCGGAGATGAAAGGCACGGAGATGGGTGTCACGCCGATCCGCGCATTGCTGCACATGGCCTCCGGCATTGCCTTCACCGAAAACTTCGGCAACCCCGACGACAATATTCATCTCAGCAATTCACTGCTTGGCCCGGAAAAGCTCGACCCCATCACAGCCATATCCCGCTTCAACAAGCGGGTCGCGCCTCCCGATACGGTCTGGCACTACAGCAATCTCGATACGGAGGGACTGAGCCTCGTCCTGACCCATGCCACCCATATGAGCATGGCAGACTATCTGCAGACCCGCATCTGGCAACCGATGGGTGCAGAAGCCAGCGCGAACTGGCAGGTCGACAAAACAGGCCAGGAAGTCGGCTACTGCTGCTTCAGCGCGACGCTTCGCGACTATGCGCGCTTCGGCATGCTGCTCGCCCATGACGGCGCCCTGAATGGACGACAGATCATACCACGCCAATGGCTTCTCGATGCCACGGAGCCGGTCAAGCAAGGCTCGTTCCTGGCGGTCAATCACGAAACGAACCCCTGGGGCTATGGCTATCAGACCTGGCTGATGCCCGGCCCGCGCAGAACGTTCTTTCTGGACGGACGAGCCGGCCAGCGCATCCTCGTCGATCCGACAACACATCTGGTTCTCGTTCACACGGCTGTACGTGCAAAGCCAGGCGATACGGGCACTGCCGAGCTTGTCGAGCTCTGGTCCAGCGTGCTCAAGCAGTTTCAGAACAATTGAAGCGATCGTGATTGTGTGAGGCCGCTTTCAAACTGATACGCAAAGGCAGACCTTCAACGGTGACCGCTGGTGAAGTTGTCACCGGCACAAGTTCCCGCTTCCAGCCTCAGCCGAGCAGCGGCTAAATCCTCGCAGATCTATAAAAACTGTGGGGCCCGCCATGAACACCGTCGCCTATGTCACCGTCGATGTCTTCACATCCGAACGCTTTGTCGGCAATCCCCTGGCCGTCATTCCTGATGCGCGTGGCCTCAGCAGCGGCGCCATGCAGAAGATCGCAGCCGAGTTCTGCTATTCGGAAACGACCTTCGTGTTGCCGCCGGAAAATCCGGGGCATACAGCCCGCGTCCGCATCTTCACCCCGACGGCTGAAATTCCCTTCGCCGGCCACCCGAATGTCGGCACCGCCTTCGTTCTCGGCCAGCAGCGGACGATCTTCGGAAAACCCGCAGACGACCGGCTGATCTTCGAAGAGGACGCTGGCCTTGTGGAAGTTACCTTGTTACGCAACGATGATGGAGTGTCGGGCGCAAGCATTCGCGCGCCGGGCCAACTTTCGGTCGGCGAGACGATCGCCGACGAACTGATTGCACGCTGCGTGCAGATTGACCCGCAATCGATCCGCCATACGACCCATGCTCCCACCTTTGCATCTGTCGGCCTACCTTTCGCCTTTGCGGAGCTGGATAGCCTCGAAACGCTTGGCAAGGCATGGCCGAATGCCGCCGTTTTTGCCGAGGCAGCTGCGCAGCACAAGGAAGACAAGACGGGCTTTTCGCTCTTTCTCTACGTACGCTCCGCCGAAAATCCGTGGGCCATCCGCGCCCGCATGTTTGCGCCGCTCGATAATGTAACGGAAGACCCGGCAACCGGTAGCGCCTCCGCTGCGATAGGCGCCTATCTGACTTCCCTGCTACCGGCACAGGACGCGGAAGTAAAAATCACCATTAAGCAGGGCGTGGAAATGGGAAGGCGCAGCATCATCGGCGTCGATGTCAAAAAATCTGGCGGTACGGTAAATGAAGTCTTGCTGTCCGGCAGCAGCGTCTTTGTCATGCGCGGAGAGATCCGGGTCTAGGAAGCGACGCACGCCGCGGCTGAAGCCCGAAAACGGTCCGGAATGCCCTAAAACACCTCGTTGATAACGAGCGCCACCGTCCAGATGGCAAAGGCGAAGAGGGCGATCTTCCAGAAATCAGCCCTGCGCCTCAGGCCTGGCAGCCCCAAAGGCTTGATTATATGCACCGCCATGGCGAGCAGAAGCAGCACCGCTATGGCTTTTGTCACGCTATTTTTCCCCATTTATGCAAGAGTGAGGGCAGCCGCGACCAAAAACCGCTGCATGCCTTTCGCGATCATGCTCTAATCGTCATAGGACGGACATTTTTCCGCGCCAACAGACTGTTTCTACAGGCCGATAGCGGCAATCCGGGACACAATCAATAGCGAATGCAGGCAGGGCGCGATCCTGTCTTTCGGCTCCTAAAACGAGCCGCATGAAGGTGGGGAGCATGAAAAGAAACATATTGCCGGTACTCGCTCTGCTGTTCGGTACGCTGTTCCTGTTTACGGGCAATGGCCTGCACAGCCTGCTGCTGCCCGTGCGCGGCACGGCCGAAGGCTATGCGACGACGACGCTCGGCCTGCTGGGCACGACGTGGGCGACGGGCTTTGTGCTCGGCTGCCTGACGGCGCCCAAACTGGTTAGACGCATCGGCCATGTGCGTGCCTTTTCGGGCTTCATCTCCGTCATCGCCATTATCGCGCTTCTGACCGGCATCATCGTCGACCCCATCTGGTGGGTGGCGCTGCGCGCTGTGACCGGCTTCTGCACAGCCGGCACTTCGATGATCATCGAGAGCTGGCTCAACGAACGCGCCACCAATGAAAGCCGTGGTGCAATCTTCTCGCTCTATATCGGTATTACGCTGATCGGCGCCGTCGCCGGCCAGATGATGGTGCCCTTCGCCGATGTCCATACGCCAATTCTCTTCATGGTGTGCGGCATCTGCTACTGTATCGCCATGCTGCCGACTACGCTGTCGACCGCCGCCTCGCCGCAGCCGCTGAAGGCCGTCAGCCTCGATCTGAAGGCGCTCTACCGCAATTCGCCGGTCGCCTCGATCGGTATCCTGCTCGTCGGCATCGCCAATGGCGCATACGGCACGCTCGGCGCCGTCTTCGGCGCCAAGGCCGGCCTTTCGCAAAGCGATATCGCGCTGATGATGAGCTCGACCATTTTCGCCGGCGCCGTGATGCAGCTGCCGGCGGGCCGCCTTTCCGATCGCATCGACCGCCGCTACGTGCTCGCAGGCATGGCGGCGATCGCAGCCCTCGACGGCCTGCTGCTTTTCCTGTTGAGACCCGGCAGCCCGGCTTTCCTCATCAGCATGGTCGTCATCTATGGCGCCGTCGCCAATACGCTCTATCCGATCGCCGTCGCCCATGCCAACGACTTTGCCGCGCCCGAGGATTTCGTCAAGGTTTCGGGCGGCTTGCTGCTGCTCTACGGTATCGGCACGATCATTGGCCCGACCTTGAGCGGCCCGGTCATGTCCTCCATCGGCCCGTACTCGCTGTTTTTCGTCACCGCCATCGCCCATGTACTGATTACCTCCTATTCGATCTTCCGCAGCCGCATGCGCGCCGCAAAGCCGGCGGGCGATCGCGACGCCTATACGACCATGCCATCGGCCAACGCACAGATGATCACGCCGGAGAGCATGGCGCTGGCGCGCAGCGAGACTTCAAAAAAGGACGATATAACTGTAGATTACGGCACCTGATCCCTCTTGAAGGGAAGGAGGAGCCGAAATGAGCCTATTCGATGATGATCGTCCAAAGCAGCCATCCGCCCACGAGATCGGCAGCGACCTGTCGTTGCTGTCGGTGGACGAGCTGAAAAGCCGCATTGCATTGCTCCAGGGCGAGATAGCCCGGCTGGAAGAGGAGATCGCCACAAAGGCCTCCGGCCGCAAGGCGGCGGATAGTCTTTTCCGCTTCTGAGGCATCGTCCTAAGGTGGCTTGCCGCAGTGCGAAATCTATACGGCTGAGTCCAGAATCAAGGCATGGTCAACTCAATATTAAGCTTTACGACATATTACTATGACCATCCAGATTCGCTCTGGACTCAGACAGTTCCTCCACTTGGCGAATTGGTCTGATTTTTCTCCCTGTTTTACCTTGAGAGCCGCTTTTGCGGCTCTTCTTTTTTGTCCTGTATCACGGACCTCGCCGAAACTGTGGAGATTAACCCTTTCTTAAGAATCGCCTTGCGAATTTCAGTTAAAACAACCATCTTAAAGTCATAAAAGCGGATGCCGAAAGCTCTTAGGGACTTGACCGGCTTTTCCTGAACAAAAGTGTTGCGTGAAGCAGGGATTTATTCAATGTCGGAACTTGGGTTGAACACGATCAGCTTTGCTGGCCATGCCGCATCGTCGGCACAGTTCAGGGCACTGTATTCTGAAGGCATGTCGCTGGTCGAAGAAACCGCCGGCTATCTCGATGGCCAGGGCCGCGCCGCTTCCAAGGTTCTGCCGCGCATGGCCTCCGTACTATACGCCGCCGAATCCATGCGGCTGACGACCCGTCTCATGCAGATGGCCTCCTGGCTGCTTCTCCAGCGCGCCGTCAACAATGGCGAAATGTCGCGCGATCAGGTGCTAGCCGAAAAGAATAAGGTTCGCCTCGACGGCTTCAACGTCGATCGCACCGCTCCGGGCTGGAATGACCTGCCGGAATCCTTCCGCGATCTCGTGGAGCGTTCGCTACGCCTGCAGAACCGCGTCGCTATCCTCGATCGCGAAATCTACCGTCCGACGGAAGCAGCCATCGTTCCGGACAACCAGAACAGCGTCAAGGCACAGCTGACCCTGCTTCAGACCGCATTTGGCGGCAACTGAGCCCTCAATCATCGGCTATGAATTCGAACCGGTCGCGCGCAGCGCGGCCGGTTTTGTTTTGAGCAGCCAACCATCTTATAAAAAAGCCGCGCGCAAAGCTAAGCCCTAAGTAGCAAGCGGGCGAAACTTGACGGATTCCGCGAAACCTCTGTAAAGAAGGGTGCCTGTCTCTCTCAAGAGAGGGGCAAGCCGATATCGAATGTGCGTGGAGGACCCAATGCGCCGACTCACTTCTCACGAAAATCAAATCCGAAATTCTGAGAAGATGATGAACCATGCGCACATTGAATCTGGGCATCCTCGCCCATGTAGACGCGGGCAAGACTAGCCTTACGGAACGCCTCCTTTTCGACACCGGCATAATCGACAAGCTCGGTAGCGTCGATGCCGGCAACACGCAGACCGATAGTCTCGAACTCGAAAGACAACGCGGTATCACCATTGCCGCCGCGGTGGTCTCGTTTACCATCGGCGACGTAGCGGTGAACCTCATCGATACGCCAGGCCATCCGGACTTCATTGCCGAGATCGAACGGGTGCTGCAGCTACTTGATGCAGCCGTGGTCGTCGTATCGGCGGTCGAGGGCGTGCAATCGCAGACCCGCGTGCTCGTCAGAGCATTGCGCCGCCTCGGCATCCCTTTCATCTTCTTCATCAACAAGGTCGACCGCCTCGGCGCGCGCTACGATGAGGTACTTGAGGATATCGCAACCCAACTGGCGGTCCGCCCCATCGCCATGTCGATCGTCCATGACGCCGGCAGCAGGCTGGCCACGGTGGAAACCGCAGACGTCGGAAGCGATCCGCATTTCTCGCGCCTTTGCGAGGCCCTTTCGGTCAACGACGAGTTCTTGCTGGAAGATTATGTTCTGGCTCCCGAGCGCCTGACACGACGGAGGCTGGAGCAAGCCCTTGTCGATCAAGTGGCGAAGTCTCTGATTCATCCGGCATTCGCCGGCGCGGCGACGCGGGGCCTCGGCATCCCTACCCTGATTTCGGCGGTCCAGACTTTGCTGCCCAGCCGTCAGCCGAACCATGACGGTCCGGTTTCCGGGACGATCTTCAAGTTCGAACGCGGATGGGGTGGCGAGAAGCTCGCCTATCTCTATCTGGCGTCTGGCACGGTCGGCCTTCGCGACGATATCGAAACCGCGAACGGCCCGGCGAAGATCAGCAGCCTCCAGCTCTTCCGGGATGGCAAGGCGGAGAAAGTCGCGCAGATCAGCGCCGGACAGATCGCCAAGGTCGGCGGTCTTACGAACGCCCGTATCGGCGATTGGATCGGCACCGAAAGCCCGCCAGCCACGCTTCACCACTTCGCGCCGCCGACCTTGGAAACCCGCATTCGCGCCATGCGCCCGTCTGAAACCGCAGCGCTCTGGCTGGCTCTGGGGCAACTCGCTGAGCAGGATCCGCTCATCAACCTGCGTACCAATGAGGAAACCGGCGACATATATATTTCGCTCTATGGCGAAGTGCAGAAGGAGGTCATTCAGGCAACGCTTTCGACCGAGTTCGGCCTCGACATCGCCTTCGAGGAAAGCACCGTCATCTGTGTCGAAGGGCTGGCTGGATCGGGAAGCGCGGTTGAGCACATATTCAAGGAGCCCAATCCGTTTCTCGCAACCGTCGGATTGTGCGTCGAGCCACGGCCGGAAGGCAGCGGAAACAGCTTTGCCCTGGAGGTGGATGTCGGCCAGATGCCCGCAAGCTTCTATCGGGCGGTCGAGGAAGCTACGTTCGAAACGTTGAAGGAAGGTTTTTTCGGCTGGCAGATCGTCGACTGCCACGTCGCCATGACGGCGGCACGGCAAAGTTCGCCGGCGAGTACGGCGGTCGACTTCCGCAAGCTGACGCCGCTGGTGCTCGCATCCGCGCTTTCCTCCGCACAGACGATCTTATGCGAGCCTATCGAGCATTTTCACGTCGAGATACCGGCAACGGCGTTGGCTGGCGTCCACAGCCTGCTCGCGAAATCCGGCGCATCGATGAGAAGATCGCTGATCGACGATGGTATCGCACGACTGGAGGGGACGGTGGCATCATCAATGATCCACATGATCCAAAGGCAATTGCCGGGATTGTCGGGCGGAGCCGGCGTCCTGGAGCACGCCTTCGACCACTATGTGCCCCTATCGGGTTCGCACCGTGTACGGGAGCGCACAGCGGCAAATCCGTTCGACCGTGCCGATTACCTGCGGCGTGTGCGATGAGGGTGCGAGCACTGCATCAACGCAAAAAAGCCCGGCAAAACCGGGCTCTTTTCAAGCGGCAAATCGCAATGCGATTAGATGCCGAGACCGCCGAAGCGCTTGTTGAACTTCGAAACGCGGCCGGCACGGTCCATCATCTGCTGGTTGCCGCCGGTCCAAGCCGGATGGGACTTGGAGTCGATTTCGAGGTTCATGACAGCGCCTTCAGAACCCCAGGTCGAGCGGGTTTCATATTCGGTGCCGTCGGTCATAACCACCTTGATGGTGTGGTAGTCGGGATGGATGTTGGCCTTCATAACAATCTTCCTGTCATGCCAGGGTCCATTTGTCGCAAGGCATTGCGGCAACCGAACCGATTGAATAAATGAAGCCGCAGTCCGTTAAAGGCCACGGCTTCCAATTAAGATGGCGTGCCTATACATGAAGGCAGCGGCGATAACAAGGGGCGAAAACGTCGAGTCCCTTGCTGATATGGTGATTGGAGACGACTTGTCAGAGACTGGCCAGGCTGAGGAAAAGAAAAACCGTTCGATCCGTCCTCTCGGACGACTGGCGCCATACCTCAGGCGATATCGGGGCATGGTGGCAGGCGCGATCATATCGCTCGTCATCGCCGCCGTTACCTCGCTCGCCTTGCCGGTCGCCGTCCGCCGCATGATCGATCACGGCTTCGATCAGGCCGATCGCGGTCTGATCGACAGCTACTTCGTAGCGATCATGATCATGGCCCTGTTGCTCGCGGCTGCAAGCGCGCTGCGTTATTACTTCGTCATCTCCATCGGCGAGCGCATCGTCTCCGATATGCGCCGCGAGATCTTCGACCACGTGACGCGGCTGTCGCCCTCCTTCTTCGACGTTAATCAATCCGGCGAGATCGTCTCGCGGCTGACGGCTGATACGACGCAGATCAAGTCTGCGGTCGGTGCAACAGCTTCCGTTGCGCTGCGCAACCTGATCCTCTGTCTCGGCGCCGTCATCATGATGATCGTCACCAGTCCGAAGCTCTCGAGCATCGTGCTGATCGCGATCCCGATCATCGTCCTGCCGCTTGTCAGTTTCGGCCGTTCCGTGCGCAAGCGCTCGCGGGCCGCACAGGAGACGCTGGCGCAGGCATCCGCTTATGCCAACGAGACCATCGCGGCCAACCGCACCATTCAGGCCTATAATGGTGAAGACGCCGCGGCGCAGCGCTATGGCAGCGCCGTCGAGGATGCTTATCAGGCGGCGCGCGCCGCGATCAAATCCCGCTCGCTGCTGACGGGCTTTGCCATTGCCATGGTCTTCGGCAGCATCGTCGCGGTTCTCTGGGTCGGTGCGCAGAACGTGCTTGCTGGCACCATGTCGGCCGGCACGCTTGGCCAGTTCCTCCTCTATTCCGTCATCGCCGGCTCTTCCCTGGGCTCGCTGTCGGAAGTCTGGGGCGAGCTGTCGCAAGCTGCAGGCGCTGCCGATCGCCTGGGCGAACTGCTTGCCGAAGTGTCCCCCATCGCCGCCCCCGCCAATCCCCTGCCCTTGCCGCAACCACCGCAGGGTCGCGTGGAATTTTCCGACGTCCACTTCTCCTACCCGTCACGACCGAACAGATCGGCGCTGCATGGGCTCTCCTTCTCCGTGAAGCCGGGTGAGACAGTCGCGATCGTCGGCGCGTCGGGTGCCGGCAAGAGCACGATCTTTTCGCTGCTGCTGCGCTTTTACGATCCGCAGAAGGGTCGTGTGTCCATAGATGGCATCGATGCGCGCGACGTTCTGCCGGATGCCCTGCGTGAGCGCATCGCCATTGTCCCTCAGGACACCACCATCTTCGCAGCCTCCATTCATGACAACATCGCCTTCGGCCGCCCTGGCGCCTCGCGCGACGAAGTGCGCGCCGCCGCCATCGCCGCGCAGGCGGACGAATTCATTTCGCGTCTTGAAATGGGCTATGAGACACAGGTCGGTGAACGCGGTGTCACCCTTTCAGGCGGCCAGCGTCAGCGCGTCGCCATTGCCCGCGCCATTCTGAAGAACGCGCCGATCCTGCTGCTCGATGAGGCGACTTCCGCTCTCGATGCCGAGAGCGAGACGCTCGTTCAGAAGGCCCTGGAGGGATTGATGGAGGCACGCACCACCCTTGTCATCGCCCATCGCCTGGCGACCGTCTTGAAGGCCGACCGCATTCTGGTGCTGGATCAGGGCCGTATCGTCGAGGAAGGCACGCACCAGAGCCTGATCCGCCACGGTGGCATCTATGCCAAGCTTGCGCGCCTGCAGTTTGACGCCGGCATCGAGGATTACATGCTGATCGCGAAATAGCGGGCAAGTCGTCTCAAATACAACCTTGTGGAAATAGTTTCAAAGTTGAGCTAGATTTTCAGCGTTATCCCGCGCTGACGCGATTCTAGGAGACGAGAACCATGTATAAATTTGAAGTCTACAAGGACAAGGCCGGCGAATTTCGCTTCCGCTTCAAGGCCTCGAACGGCGAAACCATGTTCGGTTCGGAAGGCTATAAGGCGAAGGCCTCGGCCCTGCATGCCATCGAATCGATCAAGGCTCACGTCGGCGGCGCCGTTATCGACGACCAGACCACCGCCACCGCATAATTCTCGCGTCACGCACTCGCTGCAAAACCATTAACGGCCGGCTGCCCTTCGGGCATGCCGGTCGTTTTGATTTTTCTGCGGCGAATTTCAAAAAATCTTTCCGCAAATGTCGAATTCACGCTGGCTAGCGGCTCATTCTATCGAAGCGGCAGGACGCCGTTTTGCCAGCGGTGTTGTATAGTCCGGCATTCAGCTTTGCAGGCTACACCGCCCGGCCATCGCCAAACTGCAAATGGGAGATCTATCTCATGCAATATGCTTTGATCATTCGTGAATCAGCCGAGGATTTTGGGCGTCGTGCCGATCCGACCTATAAGAACGGTTGGATCGCCTACACGCAGGCGCTTGTCCAGGCCGGCATCATGACGGGAGGCGCGGGACTAACCGCGCCAGAGACAGCAACGGTGGTCCGTCGCCAGGGCGAGGACCATGAGGTAAAGGACGGTCCCTTCCCTGAAGGTAAGGAGCAGCTTGGCGGCTTCTACCTGATCGATGTGCCGGATCTCGATGCCGCGTTGGAATGGGCGCTGCGCGTCCCGATCTCCCAGCAGGGTTCGGTCGAGATACGGCCCCGATTGCAGATGTAGCCATCATGGCATTGGATGCCGGACGCGCCGCCGAGCAAACGGCGCGTCAGTCCTATGGCAAGCTGATTGCTTTTCTCGCCGCACGCTTCCGCGACGTGCCGGCGGCCGAGGATGCTTTGTCCGATGCGATCGCGGCAGCTCTGAGTACTTGGCCGGAACGCGGCATTCCCGACAATCCGGAAGCCTGGCTGCTGGTTGCGGCCAAGCGTAACCTCCTGCGCCGGGTCAGGCACGAGAACGTCAGGGCCGGTGCGCGCGACAGGATCATGATGGCCTTCGAAGAAGCGGAGGAACGCATGAACGCCGACAATTCCACCTTTCCGGATGAGCGCCTGAAGCTCCTCTTCGTCTGCGCCCATCCGGCTTTGGATCGCTCGGCTCATACCCCGCTGATGCTACAATCCGTCCTGGCCGTCGATGCCGCAACCATAGCCAAGGCCTTCCTCGTTTCTCCGCAAGCCATGAGCCAGCGGCTGGTACGGGCAAAAATCAAGATTCGTGACGCACATATTCCCTTCATCGTTCCGGAGCGGCCCGCACTGCCGGAACGATTGGAAAGCGTGCTCTCGGCGATATATGCCGCCTATGGCCTCGGTTGGGACGGTGTCGACGGAGAGATCGGCAAGCAAAGATCCCTAGCGGATGAGGCTATCTGGCTGGGCCGCACGCTGCTTGCGACCCTGCCCGAGGAGCCGGAGGCAGCAGGCTTGTTGTCGCTGATGCTCTACAGCCAATCCCGTCAGGTGGCCCGGCGCGACGCGAATGGACGATATGTCCCTCTCGACGAGCAGGACATGGCACTTTGGGACGATGAAATGATCGCGGAAGCCGACAATCTGTTGCGAAAGGCTGGCACATTCGGGCGTTTCGGCGCGTTCCAGTGCCAGGCTGCGATCCAATCCGTGCATGCCGACCGGCGACGCTCCGGCATCACTGACTGGACCGCTCTTGCCAAGCTCTATGAAGCGCTCGTGATCATGAAGCCGACGGCCGGCGCGCGCGTCAGCCACGCGGCCGTCGTGGGCAAAGTGGAAGGTCCAACTACCGGGTTGGCTCTCCTTGACCGGATAGCCGAGCGCGAAATCGTCGACTATCAGCCTTACTGGGCCGTGCGCGCCCACCTGCTGACCGAAGCGGGAGATGCGGAAAGCGCCTCCCACGCATATCGCACCGCAATCGGCCTCAGTGACAGCGGAGCCGTCCGGCAATTCCTGCAGGCACGCCTCGA